>NZ_JAAOZA010000002.1:0-1952811 GCF_011759595.1 Acinetobacter sp. BIGb0196
TCCATCACATCATAATTTTGACCACCTTCTCTTAAAAATATTTCTGCTTGATAAAAATCATCGGTTTCTTGATGTTCTTCATTCATCATAAAGCTTGGCGCAACCATTTTGCGTGCAATGACTTTATAGATAAAATTGAACTCATCATGATGATCCACACTCAGTTGAACACCGTCTTCAGTTTCTTTAATCACCACATTTAAATCACGGCGTTTAAACTCAAAACGAATACTTTCAAAAGCCTTAATCACATCAACCTGAATATAATGTTGTACTTCGGCCAACGTATGCGGATAGTGCATGATTAAGCCTAAACGTTGCTGCCAACTACGTGGATTTTGCACAGCTCTCGGCGTGATTCTTGCCACTTGTAAAGCCTGCATTTTGGTAACATCTAAGCGCAATGCTTTGACTAAGCCCCAACACAACAGCAGCATAATAAAGGTGAATGGTAGTGCACTCATCATGGTGGCCGATTGTAGTGCGCCTAGCCCACCAACCATTAAAAGAATGATCGACAAGACCGCCATTAAAACAGTCCAGAACAAGCGTTGCCATATCGGCGAATTTTCTGTTTTCGCAGTGAGATAATCGGTCACCAATGCACCAGAATCCGCGGAGGTAACAAAGAACAACACCACCAGCAGTGTCGCAATAAGACTAAACACACCTGAAAAAGGCAGATGGGTTAAAAATTCAAACAATGCAACTGATGAATCTTTTTGTACCGCAGAAATTAGCCCAACCTGCCCTTGTTCCATGATACTGAACAAGGCAGCATTGCCAATAAAACCCATCCAGATCAAGGTAAAGCCTGTCGGAATAAGCAGTACCCCAACAATAAACTCTCGAATGGTTCGACCTTTTGAAACACGCGCAATAAACATACCAACAAATGGTGACCAAGAAATCCACCATGCCCAATACATGATGGTCCAACCACCAATCCAGCCATTTGATTGATAAGCATATAAATTAAAGGTCATGCTAAACAAATTCGAAATATATTGTCCAGCGTTTTGAATGGTTGCTTGTAGGATATAAATACTGGAACTGGCGAGGAATACAAAGCCTAGCAATACCAAAGCTAAAATCAGATTCAGTTCAGAGAGTCGTTTAATTCCTTTGTCTAATCCGAGGAAAACCGACAATGAAGCCAGCGTACTCACCACAATAATCAAAAAGATTTGGGTGCTAATATTACTTTCCCAGCCAAATAAATAATTTAAGCCAGAATTAATTTGCGTTACCCCAAATCCTAACGTGGTAGCCACACCAAATACTGTACCAATGGTGGCAAAAGTATCGACCGCATCTCCGATTGGACCATGAATTCGTTGACCAATAATCGGAAATAAACCCGAACGAACTTTGAGTGGCAAGTTATAGCGAAAAGCAAAATAAGCCAGCGTTAAGCCAACAACTGCATAGATAGCCCAAGCATGTAAGCCCCAATGGAAAAAGGTAATTCTCATTGCTTCTTGGGCAGATTCAATAGTTTGTGGATCACCAGCAGGTGGATTGACATAATGCATGACAGGTTCTGCAACACTGAAGAACATTAACCCGATGCCCATACCCGCAGTAAATAGCATGGCAAACCATGACCCATTACTATACTCAGGCTGGCTATGATCAGGTCCAAGCTTGATTTTACCCATGTCAGAAAAGGCAATAAAAATCAGCACAATTAAAAATATTGCGACAGATAAAACATAGAACCAACTAAATGAATCGGTGATCCAGCGGTTCATCCTTTGAGTAATCAGTTCAAAGGCATTTGGTGCAAAGACAACAACGGCTAAAAAAAGTGCAATAATTCCAACAGTGCTCAAGAAAACATTTGGATTGACATTGTCAAACCAAGTGATTTTTTTGGAAGGCATATTTCCCCCAGGTTTTTATACTCAATGGACAGACTTTTTAAAGTCAAAAAAAGGCATTCACAGGTGTGAAAAAAGACGAATCCTGTAGAACAGCGATTGGATTCAGGCCACATTATAATTTAAATTAACATTTTCAACAATTTACTAAATGTAACAAGATCATTAGCTCATGATTTTGGTTTATTTTCAATATATTGCAGGGCAATCATCCGTGAGACGATCAGGGCAAAATACATCACACCACAGAACATTTGCAACATTGAAATCACCCGCGCAGCAGGTGCAACAGGAATCAAATCGGACAATCCCGTTGCCGATTGCAAACTAAAACTAATGAACAATAAATCCAGCCAAGATTGGTAGTCCGCAACATGATTTGGGTTTTGAAAACTCTGCGGAACCAGCAATTGACAAATACTGTATAAGAAGGCAAATCCCCATGCGATCAGGGTAAATACTGCACCTGCAGCAAACAGCTCATCTTTGGTTAAATAACGATCTGCAAACATATAACGGATTAAACCATATGCTGCACAAAAATAAGCGGCTGCTTCAAATGAATGTGCAAAGATTTGCAAAGTAACAGAATGAAAACCGATCAACATTAGAAAGGACAGTACAAATGCCCCTGTGACAAAGGTTAAGCCCAACAGTGTAAATGTCGGTGTTTGTCGAATCACTTTGGCAATAATCAGTAACGCGGATACACCGAGTAACCAAGTTAAAATTTGATAACTTCTGCTGGCATTGGTATAGACAGATAAAACTAAAATAAGCAGTTGGACCAACAATAACCATGCTGATGGTAATTGTTTAAAACCTTTCCAAAATTCGATCATTGAACGCATATTTTCTGATTCTGATTGTTCTTTTAAACATTCAAATTAACATATTCATTGGGTTTCTTAAATCCTTTCAATTTTTCGTGATCATTCAACTGATCAATCTGTATAAAATAAGCTTTATATCGCTCAAACACTCAAGCTGAGATGATTGAGTTTTGGCTTTGCATAAGCCATAAAAAAACACCTTCGAAAAGGTGTTTTTTAGGCTGATCTCAAATCACTTAGTGATCTGAAGCACCAGAGATACCAATACCTGTTTGTGAACGTACAAACTGTGCATCAAATGCTTTGCGCTCTGCTTCTGCACGTGCAGATTTATCTGTCACAGAGAATAACCAACAGCAGATGAATGCTAATGGCATTGCAAAGATTGCAGGACCATTGAATGAGTTGATTGGAGTATCAGAGATTTTTAATGTGTCTACCCAAACTGCTTTAGACAAGATAATTAAAGTCACTGCTGTCACTAGACCGACAACACCACCTACAACAGCACCACGTGTAGTTAAGCCTTTCCAGAACATTGAAAGAACCAATACTGGGAAGTTTGCACACGCCGCGACAGAGAATGCTAAACCAACCATGAAGGCAACGTTTTGTTTCTCGAACAAAATACCTAAGATCATCGCAAAGATCGCAAGACCAAGTGTTGCAATCTTCGACATACGTAATTCAGATTCAGGGGTTGTTTGACCTTTTTTCAATACGTTTGCGTACAAGTCATGTGAAATTGCTGAAGCACCTGACAGTGTCAAACCCGCAACTACCGCAAGAATCGTTGCGAATGCAACTGCTGAAATAAAGCCCATGAACAGATCGCCACCCACTGCATCTGCAAGGTGTACCGCTGCCATGTTATTACCGCCAACTAATTCTAGTTTGCCAGTCACAGCCATTTTTGCAACATCAATAAATTGTGGGTTGTTTGATACGAAAAGGATCGCACCGAAACCAATAATGAAGGTTAATAAATAGAAGTAACCAATGAAACCTGTTGCAACAACCACAGATTTACGTGCTTCTTTAGCATCTTTAACTGTAAAGAAACGCATAAGAATATGTGGTAAACCTGCTGTACCAAACATGAGTGCTAAACCAAGTGACAAAGCATCGAGTGGGTTTTTCGCCAAACTGCCTGGTCCCATAATTTTGGTTGCATCATCAAGACTAACGTCATGTACTTTTGCAAATACATCAATAGATTGCTTGAACATTTCAGAGAAGCTATAACCGACAGAATGCATCACCATGAACGCCATGAATGTTGCACCTGAAAGTAACATCACTGCTTTAATGATCTGTACCCAAGTTGTCGCCAACATCCCACCAAAGATCACGTAAGCCATCATCAGAAGGCCAACAATCACAACTGCGATGTTATAGTTCAAACCAAATAACAGTTTGATCAACTGACCTGCACCCACCATTTGAGCAATCAAATAGAAAGCCACAACAACAAGTGAACTGATTGCTGCAAGTGTACGTACTGGTTTTTCTTCTAAACGGAAAGAAACTACGTCAGACAGGTTATATTTACCTAAGTTACGTAAACGCTCAGCAACCAAGAACAATACGATTGGCCAGCCAACCATGAAACCCAGTGAATAAAGCAAGCCATCAAAGCCTGAGCTAAACACCAATGCAGAAATACCCAAGAACGATGCAGCAGACATATAGTCACCTGCAATCGCTAAACCATTTTGGAAACCAGAGATACCACCACCAGCGGTGTAGAAATCCGCGGTATTGGTGGTTTGTTTTGCAGCCCATTTGGTAATAAATAAGGTTAAACCAACAAAAATTGCAAACATAATGATTGCATGCCAGTTAGTCGCTTGCTGCTGAGCTTCACCTAAATCTGGGCCTGCTTGTGCAACAGTAGAAAGCAGTGCAGTAGATGCAAGAGCTGCTTTAGTCTTTAAAGAGTTCCATTTCATCTTAGTGCAGTCCTTTTTCGTGGGCGATTGCTTCGACTTCTTTCATTGCATCTGCATTCAATTGATCCAATTTATTGTTGGCAATATATGAGTACACACCACACAATACGAAAGATAAAACAATAATTCCTAAACCTAAAGGAATCCCCCAAGTGGTGATGCCACCACTAAATGAACTCATTAAAAATTCTTTGTTATAGCCAACTAAAAGCATAAATCCAACATAAACGAACAACATAATTGCAGTTAATGTCCAGCTTAATTTACTTTTTTTAGCAACCATTTCCTTGAATTTTGGATTTTGTAGAATCGCCTCTACCTGTCTCTCATCCATAACCATGCTCCTTGATAAGCGACCAGAACGCTGGTTGCTTTTTTTAATATTTTTTTACATGGTCAAAATTAACAATATTGTGGGGTTCTCGTAACTTAGACTTTGGTCGTTAAATTTTGAGCAAAATAAACGAGACAGTTCATGTATGCGTTATTATAGGCGCAGCTTTTTATACTGTAGTCCTTATGAACAGTTGGTTAATTATAGGGGTTCTGGCCCTTTACATCCTCATTCTATTCGTTTGTGCTTTCTTTGGTGAGAAGCATGCGAGTCGATTAAGTACGCGCGGCAGGATGCTTCTCTTTAGTCTAACATTGGGGGTATATTGCTCATCTTGGACATTTTATGGAGCAACAGGTGCTGCAGTACGTGAGGGAATTATTTTCCTTCCGATTTATTTAGGACCTTTATTATTTGTCTGGTTGGGTTATGACATTTGGCGTCGTTTAGGTCGCGTTCGACAACATCATGCGATTTCTTCAATTGCCGACTTTGTGGCAGCACGTTATGGTAAAAGTGGAACATTAGCGTCCTTAGTGACCATCTTGGCTGTTATCGCCATCATTCCTTACTTAGCACTACAATTACGCGCCATTGCGCTTAGCGCTTCCGTCATGCTCGATCACAATACCCAAGTGGTCTCCACCACCACCAATGGTGTGCTTGGTCTTACCGCTGTATTGGCGATCTTGGCCATGATGTTTGGAACAAGACAAATTGCCAATACCGAACAACATGGCGGTTTAATGCTTGCCGTTGCTTTTGAATCATTTGTAAAACTATTTGCCCTGCTCTGCGTGGCATTTTTCTTTATTTTTGATCATCCACAAAATATTGTACAAATCTCACAGGATGTGCAAAAAACTTTTCATGAAGTACAACTGTTTGGTGTGCCAGATACCTTCTGGGTTCAAACATTACTCGCTTCATTGGCGATTATCTGTTTACCGCGTCAGTTCCATGTGGCCGTGGTTGAATTACGCGATGAAAAACATATTCGTGGCGCAAGACGGTGGTTTGCGGCATATTTGATTCTGACCATTATTGCCATTATTCCAATCGCCAGTTGGGCTCTTCATGCAGCACCTAAATATCTGACCATTCCTGATGTTGCAGTACTCTCATTACCGATTAGTTATAACCAAGACTGGTTATCTTTACTGGCATTTTTAGGCGGTTTTTCAGCATCAACAGGGATGCTACTAGTCTCTTCTGTGGCACTGTCCATTATGCTGAGTAATGACTTGATTATGCCTTCTCTATGGAAGTTTGGCATTCTTTCTCGTCATGACAAACGCTTACCACAGGTACTTAAATTTACCCGTCGTGTGTGTATTTTAGCGGTAATGTTACTCGGATTTTTATTCTTCCACTTCTTTAATGATATTGACCAATTATCTACCTTTGGGTTATTGGCTTTTAGTGCGGTTGCACAATTTTCGCCGGCTTTAATTGGTGGTTTATACTGGCGTGGCGGAAGTCGCCAAGGGGTTTATGCAGGCTTGGTTGTAGGCTTTATCCTTTGGTCATATACCTTATTATTGCCAACGATTTTACGTAGCTTACCTGTTGAATATAGCCAGTTTGCACATCAATTTTTGATGTTTGGACCTTTGAATATTGAATGGTTAAGACCAGAAGCCTTATTTGGTTTTGAATCTTTTGCCCCGCTTACTCATGGTGTAATCTGGGCACTTGGTTTAAATATTACCTTATATATTTGGGTCTCTCGTATTTATCGTCCTAGTATTGCTGAACAAATACAGGCAGAAAGCTTTTTCTATTATGAAACCAAGCCCTTACCTGCACAAAATACCTCTACCGATATTAATTATTTACACCATGATGTCGCTAAACTTAAAGTTGGTGATCTGATTGCACTAGCCAAACGGATTACTGGTGAAGGGCCAGCAACCCATGCCTTTCAGCAATTTTGTACCATGAACAATGTGGTGCTCAATGAAAATAGCAGTGCCAATGGGATGTGGTGGCGGTTCACTGAACAATACCTCGCAGGCACAATCGGGGCAGCCTCTGCACGGACATTACTCACCACGGCTATGGTCAATAATGGCTTGGCATTGGGCCAAGTGGCAAACATTCTCGACCAAGCGTCACAATGGCAACGCTTTAACCAAAATCTTATCATGACCATGATTGACCACATGACCCAAGGCGTGAGTGTGGTTGATGAAAACATGTGTTTGGTCGCGTGGAACAATCAATATTTAAAGCTGTTTGATTATCCAAAAGATTTAGTCTATGTCGGCTGCCCAATTGCCGATTTGATTCGTTATAACGCAGAGCGTGGCGAATGTGGTCCAGGCTCGGTAGAAGAACATGTACGTAAGCGAATTCATTGGATGAAAGTCGGTAGCGCACATGAGTTTGAACGGATTCGTAAAGATGGCCGTGTGATTCAAATGCGTGGTAATCCCATTGAAGGTGGTGGTTTTGTTACAACCTTTGCGGATATTACTGCATTCCGTGAAAATGAAGCGGTACTTGAAGCACGTGTGTCGGACCGTACTCAACAGCTTGCAAATGCCTTATCTGAACAACAACTGGCACGTGAGCAAGCCGACAAAGCCAATATGTCAAAAAGCCGCTTTATTGCAGCAGCCAGTCACGATTTGCTTCAACCGATGCACGCAGCACGCTTATTCAGTACTGCTTTAGAACAAAGCGTACAATCGGATGAAGATCGTAAAACCTTACAACAGCTTGATCGTGCCTTACATGGTGCTGAGAGTATGTTGTCTGCCCTTTTGGATATTGCACGACTGGAAGGTGGTTCAATCCAACCGAAACGCCAAGCTTATCCGCTGCATGATTTATTGAGTGATTTAGAACTGCAATTTAAATCAATCGCTGCACAACGCAATATCCAATTGCATGTCCATGATGCCCAATTCTGGATTGATACCGACCCACAATGGATTCGCCGTATCATCCAAAACTTTGTTAGTAATGCCTTACGTTATACTGCTCGTGGACGTGTGATTGTTGGTGTGTTACGCGCGTCCAATCGCCCAAATCATATCCGTATCGGTGTCTGGGATACCGGTCCGGGGATTGCAGAAGAACAACGCATTAAGCTGTTTCAAGAGTTTGAGCGTTGTGGACATACCTCGCCATGGGGTGAGCAAGGCCTAGGGCTTGGTCTAGCAATCGTACAACGTATGACCAGTTTGCTTGATTATCCTGTGCATGTTTACTCTGAATTGGGTAAAGGTTCATGCTTTATGATTGATGTGCCAATGGTAGCAGCACCTAAAGTGGTTTCATCACCTGTACAAGCGGTACCATTAAAAGCCAAAGCTTATAAAATCTTATGTTTGGACAATGATGATACGATTTTAGAGGGTATGGCAACGCTACTGACCAAATGGGGTTATCAAGTCTTTAAAGCCACTGAACCTGAACAAGCTTTGGAAATTATTCAAAAAGAAAATATTCAAGTCTGGCTGGTTGATCAGCATTTAAATCACGGCAAAATTGGCTTAGATTTTATTGTCGAAAACCGTCAGGAAAATGTTCCTTCAGCACTGATTACTGCAGATTCTGATCCTGAATTACCAGAACGTGTTAAAGACCTCAACGTGGTGTTGTTGAAGAAACCATTGAAACCTGCTTCTCTTCGAGCATGGTTATCTGGCTTGAAGATTTCTAAATAATCTTCCACTACGTTCAACCCTTTTCAGTTTATTGATCACGTTCTTCTTTAATGTTTTGAAACATTTACAACCTCTAGATCGTTGCATTCTAGAGGTTTTGTAACGCAATTTTTTAAGTGGAATAGCAATTTTTTTTAAGCTTTGTGCAAAAGCATTCAAAAAATAGCAAAACTTGAACCCATTTATTGACTAAAAACTTCAAAGCCCTCTTTTCTATGGCAAATAACATCAAAATAGTAAATATACACTTGTATAGTTAGTTACAATTTTCTATTTATATGATTTTAAAAAATAAAAAAACACTTTTTACCCTATCTACAACTTTAGTCTTATTCCTATTGCATCTCAGATAAATCAAAAATTACTTCAAGACAAAATCACGCTCATGTTTAGGAAAACAAAAACAGCGCTTGAATTCAATTTTAAATAGGATTTTTAACCATGAATATTTCAGAAACTGTTCCACATGGGCTACACCAAGCTCAACAATTTCATCGTCAATATGGTGCAAATGCAATCTTGCCTGAAATTGATTGGCAAGATCTTTTTAAACACAGCAAACTCCACGACACACAAATCCAAGCACTCAACACGATTTATCAAGCAGCTGTGCCTTTAGCACTTCAAGTGTTTGAGGAATTAAAATTTGATGTATTTACCCCTGTTGCTTACCATCCTCAAGGCTTAGGTCTGTTTGATAAATTAGCGCAACAAGAAGAAAAACTGGTTCAACGTCTCGAAGATGAATGCGAATGCTTAAATGATGAAGTTCGCCATCAAGTGTGGAGCATGTTACTACGTGGCGGTGCGGTACTGGTCTTTAAAGCATGGTTAGGTAAAGTAAAAACCGGCGAAAATATCTTAGATATGACCCAATTTGATGAATTATCAGATTTGCTTTTTATCAAAACCTCACCGACAACATTGGCAGCTCGTTTAAAAATCGATGCACATGCAGATTACGACCATGTTTTCCTGATGTATGGCAATGATGTGTTTCTAGACCGTTTTAATAGCTTAGAAGCGGCTGCTTTATTTGTAGATTTAGGTGTTTATGATGCAGCATTCTTAAGTCTACGTGATGACCGAGTTGCAGATTACCTAAAATCTAAAGGCTATGTCACCCATGAACAAATTGAAGATCTAAAATGTGCTTTAAATCCATTGGGCTGCCCTGATCAAGTTTCGAAACAAGACTGTTTAGCTTAATCCTCATGCTTGAATGATGTATAAAGAAAGCCAGTCAATTGACTGGCTTTCTGCGATTTAGCTTAAAGATTACTTCGCACTTTAAAATAATAATATCTGCTCAGCTAGTTTCAAGCATGTACTGATGCTTTACCCTCAATAAAAGCTAGGCATTTCACTTAATATTGATCAGTTTAAGTTTTAATCCTCCCCAGCCCTTCTTTTCAAAGGAGGGAGTTTTCCATTGCTAAGATTAATCTAGTTCCAGGTCATGGGGACTAAGCATTTTATCGTTTATTAATACAATGCTTTAGGCAATTTAATCTGAATAATTTCATTATCATCCGCACGCTTTGCATTTCGTCCTGATGAACCTGGAAAGTTATTGTCATTTAAAACAGTTAAAGTATTTTTATTTTCAATAATCACATCTTCAATGGTTTCAAATGGAAAAGCAAAAGTTGTTGCTGTACCAATATCTCCATCACGCGCTGTACCATAGAGATTATTCGGGTTGGCGATATTCATAAGATCAACTAAGTCAGAACGTTTTACCGCTTTCCCAGAATCCCCTAATTCAATTTGAATCAGCTTCTTATAACCATCTAACTTGTTTTGACTCGCATCACGCTCAATGATAATGCCAGACTTATCATCAAACATTTGGAAGTCACCAATATTGGTCGCCTTGGTATTCAAGGTAAAATAATAATATCGGCCAGTATACGCTTTCTTCTTCACATCAAATTGTGAGATAAGTAACTGTTGTGTGGTCTCGCCTTTTAACGGTTTTTCTAACAAAGGATATAAATATTGACCATCCTTAGACAATGCCATTCCTTCAAAGCCACCGCTTTGCTGAACCAAAGGCTCTACATAATTTATGTTGGCTTTATTGAATTGATTTTGCGGAGAACGCAATTCCACACCAGCTTTCAATGGATGAGGTAATGCAATCGGCGCATCAAGCAGTATTCCATCTCTATCAAAATGCAGTAAATATGGTCCAAATTCATCACCAATCCAATAGGTACCATCCGCAGTACGTTGTATCGATTCAGGATCAAAATCCGCCCCAGTGAGTAAACGATCAGTGCTGTTTTGATTGATGATTGAAAATGGTATTAATTTATTGGGATCACGAAGCTGAATAAAGCTCATCACTTGAACTTTTGCAGATCCTGCTGATTTCGTCCGAAAAACAGGTTTTACTTGATAAACACGGAGTAAAAAGTCAGATGAATTGTCTTGTGTACCAAAGCCATTGTCTGCCATGACCATATAAGTGCCATCACCGTTCTTTACAGCACCCGAAAAGCCTTGAACTGGCTGACCTTTAAAAGGTGGAAATATGCCATTGGCGCCCTTTACAAAGGCACCTGAGTTTGGACCAGTTGCATAAGTTTCGACATCAAGTTTGGCAAATGAAACCAAGGTCGGTACGGTGACAGATGGTTCAAATGAGAAATCCTTGTCATCATCATTGCATGCGGTTAAAGCCAATACGCCTAACGCTAAAACAGAATAAGCAATTTTTTTCATAAAGGTCTTTTTATTGATTTAAATGAGCTTTATTAGAAACCAATAGCATGACATTTTGAGGTCATTTCAATGACAATACTGCGTCAGTTTGATGATATACGTAGATATGCTTCACTCAGCATATACTCCACCGTATAAGCGCGCGTCAGCTGAATTAACATATTGAATTTAAATAATATTAACAACGGAGTAATCTATTCCATCTACTTTGATTCATATTAGGTTGAGCTAGACTTGAATATCGAAACCCAAATCCACATCACAGGCAGCTTGACCACCACGGATTCCCCAATTTTCAGCGGGAATTTCTCTTAATA
This sequence comes from Acinetobacter sp. BIGb0196, assembly GCF_011759595.1. NCBI lineage: Bacteria > Pseudomonadati > Pseudomonadota > Gammaproteobacteria > Moraxellales > Moraxellaceae > Acinetobacter > Acinetobacter sp. BIGb0196. The sequence continues at coordinate 11,727 of NZ_JAAOZA010000002.1, forward strand.
AAATTTTGATATGATCTTTGGGAATCCCTAATACAGATAGATTCTCTACAATACTGCGATACAAATTTCGCTTGGTATCCAGTGTACGCCCAGCAAAACAATCAATACGAATCAGGGTAAATTTTTCAGGATAAAGCTTATTCGGTGGACATTGAAAGCGATGTGGTTCATGTACCAATAAACGAATATCACGATCATATTCAGGAATTTTAAAAGTGCTCACCAATGCATGATGAACAGCATCGATTAAGCCCACTTCTTGTGCTACAGAATATTGATAACGAACTTCAATTGTAGTTGCTGGCATTATTGTTCTCGATTTATATTATTTTAAATCGAAAGAATAGCATAATTTATAGACAACCCTAACAATTCAACTGATATCAATTCAGCTGCTTCCACATCTTTTCAATAATATAATAATCCATTGAATTAAATTAATTTTTTACTTAGGTAACAATCTTAATAGCCCCGCATTTTTCCCATCTTCCAAAACCCAAATCGAACCATTATGGGCGGGATGGATATCTCGAATGCGTTGCTGCATGTTTAAACGCTGTACCTCACGGACAGGCTTCGATTCAGTATCAACCACAATAATCGCTTCTGAAGATAACCCACCAATCAAGGCTTTATGATTCCATTTCGGGAATAATTCATCTTGATAAAAGACCAAACTGGAGGGTGATATTACTGGTGTCCAACTGATTTCTGGCGCCTTAAATTCAGGACGCGTCGCATGATCGGGAATGGGTTTTCCTGAATAATGATCACCATTGGAAACAATCGGATAACCATAATTTTCGCCCTTCTTAATCAGATTTAACTCATCTCCTCCTTTAGGCCCCATTTCAACCACCCACAATTGATCCTTCGTATCAAAAGCCATACCTAATGGGTTACGATGACCCAACGACCATACTTGTTTTGCAATCTCACCTTGTTGAGTAAATGGATTATCTGCAACAACAGTACCATCATCATTCAGTCTTAAAACTTTTCCTAAGTTTGAATTCATATCTTGAGCAGGATCAAATTTCTGGCGTTCACCAGAACTAATCCAGAGCTTACCATCCTTTGCAAAAATCATTCGATGTGCATAATGCCCTTGTCCTGAAACCTTAGGAACTTGCTCCCAGATTCTTTTAATATTGATTATTCGAGGATTTTTCTCTTGTAGATTTAATTCACCACGAATCACAACCGCACCATATCCCCCTTTTCCTGTTTCGGCATAACTTAAATAAATTTGATGATTGTTTGCAAAATCAGGATGTAAAACAATATCACCTAAGCCACCTTGTCCACCATAAGCCACTTGGGGAACCTCTAAAATTTCTATACTTTTCAATGTGGAAGGATCAAACAGTTTTAGCTTTCCTCTCCTTTCGGTAATCAGTAAACGACCATCAGCCAACTCAGCCATTGCCCAAGGTTCATCAAATGTCGCTACTTTTTGGATCTGATAGGTCTGGTTGATCAGCGAATTTGCTGTAGTGGTTTGATTATTTTGAGCATTACATGCACTCAACAAGCTACTGCTGAGCAATAGAGGTAAATAGATTAAGCACTGTCGAAAAGCCTTCATTTTAGATTCCCTCAATATTGTTATGACTTATCGATTTATTTTAAACAAAAGTATCCATCTCACCATTTCATATTGGTAACTGAGCGAATTGGGCCTTAATTTTTAATTGGATCATCTTGTAAGCTTTAACCTACAACAATCGCAGTGATTAGCGAATATACGGACCTAGACATTGCACTTATCATAGCAAACATAAAGAGACAGGAAGTCTCATTGAGAATAAGAAAACACACAGGACGTGAGATTCGACAGGAGTCAAATCTAACACACCAATACGAAGAAAACCCCATCAGGATGATGGGGTTTTCTTTTTGCATCTACAAAAATATATTTATTTTCAGTTGCTTATGCACTTCAATTCTTCTACAGGTTTCTTTTCATTTCGCTAATAAACACCGCGCATAAAAAAACACCCCAATCTCGTTAAAGATCGGGGTGTTTTAGATTTAAAAGCTGGCGATGACTTACTCTCACATGGGTAACCCCACACTACCATCAGCGCTAAGAGGTTTCACTTCTGAGTTCGGGAAGGGATCAGGTGGTTCACTCTTGCTATTGTCGCCAGCAAACTGTTATGGACTTGTTCGGGTCTTATTTAAATGCCTTACTTCGTACCAAATGAGTTTAACAGAACATTTGAGTTGGGTATTGTAACTAGCTTTACAACTAAATCAAGTATGTTTGATCTTTTATGAATCAAATGATGCTTCGTATACAACTGCTTGGGTGTTGTATAGTCAAGCCTCACGAGCAATTAGTATTGGTCAGCTTCATGCGTCACCGCACTTCCACATCCAACCTATCAACGTCGTAGTCTTCAACGGCTCTTTAGAGGACATAAAGTCCTAGGGAAATCTTATCTTGAGGTAGGCTTCCCGCTTAGATGCTTTCAGCGGTTATCCCTTCCGAACATAGCTACCCGGCGATGCGACTGGCGTCACAACCGGTACACCAGAGGTTCGTCCACTCTGGTCCTCTCGTACTAGGAGCAGATCCTCTCAAATTTCCAACGCCCACGGTAGATAGGGACCGAACTGTCTCACGACGTTCTAAACCCAGCTCGCGTACCTCTTTAAATGGCGAACAGCCATACCCTTGGGACCTGCTTCAGCCCCAGGATGAGATGAGCCGACATCGAGGTGCCAAACACCGCCGTCGATATGAACTCTTGGGCGGTATCAGCCTGTTATCCCCAGAGTACCTTTTATCCGTTGAGCGATGGCCCTTCCATACAGAACCACCGGATCACTAAGACCTACTTTCGTACCTGCTCGACTTGTGGGTCTCGCAGTTAAGCGCGCTTTTGCCTTTATACTCTACGCGTGATTTCCGACCACGCTGAGCGCACCTTCGTACTCCTCCGTTACTCTTTAGGAGGAGACCGCCCCAGTCAAACTACCCACCAGACATGGTCCTCGTCCCGGATAACGGGACAGAGTTAGAACCTCAATATTACCAGGGTGGTATTTCAAGGATGGCTCCATAGCAACTGGCGTCACTACTTCAAAGCCTCCCACCTATCCTACACAAGTAAGATCAAAGTTCAATGTCAAGCTGCAGTAAAGGTTCACGGGGTCTTTCCGTCTAGCCGCGGGTACACCGCATCTTCACGGCGATTTCGATTTCACTGAGCCTCTGCTGGAGACAGCGCCCCCATCATTATGCCATTCGTGCAGGTCGGAACTTACCCGACAAGGAATTTCGCTACCTTAGGACCGTTATAGTTACGGCCGCCGTTTACTGGGGCTTCGATCAAGAGCTTCGCTTACGCTAACCCCATCAATTAACCTTCCAGCACCGGGCAGGCATCACACCCTATACGTCCACTTTCGTGTTTGCAGAGTGCTATGTTTTTAATAAACAGTTGCAGGGGCCTGGTTTCTGTGGCTGCCAATAGCTCAAGGAGCAAGTCCTATCACCGTCAGCAGCGTACCTTCTCCCGAAGTTACGGTACCATTTTGCCTAGTTCCTTCAGCAGAGTTCTCTCAAGCGCTTTGGTCTACTCGACCTGACCACCTGTGTCGGTTTAGGGTACGATTCCTGTGTAACTGAAGCTTAGAGACTTTTCCTGGAAGCATAGTATCAGCCACTTCGCTAGTAAACTAGCTTGCTATCAGCTCTCAGCATAGAGCACCCCGGATTTGCCTAAGATGCATGCCTACTGCCTTTCACCTGGACAACCAACGCCAGGCTGACTTAACTTTCTCCGTCCTCTCATCGCATTACACAGAAGTATTGGAATATTAACCAATTTCCCATCGACTACGCCTCTCGGCCTCGCCTTAGGGGTCGACTCACCCAGCCCCGATTAACGTTGGACTGGAACCCTTGGTCTTTCAGCGAACGGGTTTTTCACCCGTTTTGTCGTTACTCACGTCAGCATTCGCACTTCTGATACCTCCAGCATACTTCTCAATACACCTTCATCGGCTTACAGAACGCTCCCCTACCACGTATACATAGTATACATCCGCAGCTTCGGCATATAGTTTTAGCCCCGTTACATCTTCCGCGCAGGCCGACTCGACTAGTGAGCTATTACGCTTTCTTTAAAGGGTGGCTGCTTCTAAGCCAACCTCCTAGCTGTCTATGCCTTCCCACATCGTTTCCCACTTAACTATAATTTGGGGGCCTTAGCTGGCGGTCTGGATTGTTTTCCTCTTGACTACGGACGTTAGCACCCGCAGTCTGTCTCCCGGATAGTACTCATAGGTATTCGGAGTTTGCATCGGTTTGGTAAGTCGGGATGACCCCCTAGCCGAAACAGTGCTCTACCCCCTATGGTATTCGTCCGAGGCGCTACCTAAATAGCTTTCGGGGAGAACCAGCTATCACCGAGTTTGATTAGCCTTTCACCCCTATCCACAAGTCATCCCCTGGCTTTTCAACGACAGTGGGTTCGGTCCTCCAGTTAGTGTTACCCAACCTTCAACCTGCTCATGGATAGATCACCCGGTTTCGGGTCTATACCCAGCAACTAAACGCCCTATTAAGACTCGATTTCTCTACGGCTCCCCTATACGGTTAACCTTGCTACTGAATATAAGTCGCTGACCCATTATACAAAAGGTACGCAGTCACCAAACAAGTTGGCTCCCACTGCTTGTATGCATGCGGTTTCAGGATCTATTTCACTCCCCTCACAGGGGTTCTTTTCGCCTTTCCCTCACGGTACTGGTTCACTATCGGTCAGTCAGGAGTATTTAGCCTTGGAGGATGGTCCCCCCATATTCAGACAAGGTTTCACGTGCCTCGCCCTACTCGTCATCATTATATGTGCCCTTTCGTGTACGGGACTATCACCCTCTACGGTAGCACTTCCCAGAGCTTTCCGCTAAAACACATATAACTTAATGGGCTGATCCCCGTTCGCTCGCCGCTACTGAGGGAATCTCAATTGATTTCTTTTCCTAAGGGTACTGAGATGTTTCACTTCCCCTCGTTCGCCTCGCATGACTATGTATTCATCATGCGATACCTACCTTATGGTAAGTGGGTTTCCCCATTCAGAAATCTCCGGATCACAGGATATTTGCCGCCTCCCCGAAGCTTATCGCAGGCTATTACGTCTTTCATCGCCTCTGACTGCCAAGGCATCCACCACATGCACTTAATTACTTGACTATACAACCCCAAACAGTCGTTAATCCCTACAAGGAGGATCAACAATGTGAACTTAATCACTTCTATTTGTTGCCTGTGAATTTAATCACTATACAGCTTCAATTTAATTCATATACCAAAACGCTTGATTCAGTTTTATCGCTAGTGCTCATTTCATTCAACATTAACAATTGCTTGCTAACATCAACTAAAACGAGTTTAAACAATTATTTCAACTCAAATATATTCTGTTAATGATTCACTACCGCCTCGTCAGCGAGTAGTTAACTGTGATAAATCACAGAACTTAATAAGCTATCTGCTTACTAAGTTCTGTAATCACTTAGTCTTTAATTAGTGGTGGAGACTAACGGAGTCGAACCGTTGACCTCCTGCGTGCAAAGCAGGCGCTCTACCAACTAAGCTAAGTCCCCAGCTTAAGATCTTAATATATCTGCTCTTCTGTGTTCAGTAGACTTGGTGGGTCTGACAAGACTTGAACTTGTGACCCCACGCTTATCAAGCGTGTGCTCTAACCAACTGAGCTACAGACCCTCAGATACATCAATGAAGAACAACTTGTTGTGGATTCTTACCAATCGTCAATCTTTCGTTAAGGAGGTGATCCAGCCGCAGGTTCCCCTACGGCTACCTTGTTACGACTTCACCCCAGTCATCGGCCACACCGTGGTAAGCGTCCTCCTTACGGTTAGACTACCTACTTCTGGTGCAACAAACTCCCATGGTGTGACGGGCGGTGTGTACAAGGCCCGGGAACGTATTCACCGCGGCATTCTGATCCGCGATTACTAGCGATTCCGACTTCATGGAGTCGAGTTGCAGACTCCAATCCGGACTACGATCGGCTTTTTGAGATTAGCATCCTATCGCTAGGTAGCAACCCTTTGTACCGACCATTGTAGCACGTGTGTAGCCCTGGTCGTAAGGGCCATGATGACTTGACGTCGTCCCCGCCTTCCTCCAGTTTGTCACTGGCAGTATCCTTAAAGTTCCCACCCGAAGTGCTGGCAAATAAGGAAAAGGGTTGCGCTCGTTGCGGGACTTAACCCAACATCTCACGACACGAGCTGACGACAGCCATGCAGCACCTGTATGTAAGTTCCCGAAGGCACCAATCCATCTCTGGAAAGTTCTTACTATGTCAAGACCAGGTAAGGTTCTTCGCGTTGCATCGAATTAAACCACATGCTCCACCGCTTGTGCGGGCCCCCGTCAATTCATTTGAGTTTTAGTCTTGCGACCGTACTCCCCAGGCGGTCTACTTATCGCGTTAGCTGCGCCACTAAAGCCTCAAAGGCCCCAACGGCTAGTAGACATCGTTTACGGCATGGACTACCAGGGTATCTAATCCTGTTTGCTCCCCATGCTTTCGTACCTCAGCGTCAGTATTAGGCCAGATGGCTGCCTTCGCCATCGGTATTCCTCCAGATCTCTACGCATTTCACCGCTACACCTGGAATTCTACCATCCTCTCCCATACTCTAGCTTCCCAGTATCGAATGCAATTCCCAAGTTAAGCTCGGGGATTTCACATCCGACTTAAAAAGCCGCCTACGCACGCTTTACGCCCAGTAAATCCGATTAACGCTCGCACCCTCTGTATTACCGCGGCTGCTGGCACAGAGTTAGCCGGTGCTTATTCTGCGAGTAACGTCCACTCATCTTGGGTATTAACCAAGAGAGCCTCCTCCTCGCTTAAAGTGCTTTACAACCATAAGGCCTTCTTCACACACGCGGCATGGCTGGATCAGGGTTCCCCCCATTGTCCAATATTCCCCACTGCTGCCTCCCGTAGGAGTCTGGGCCGTGTCTCAGTCCCAGTGTGGCGGATCATCCTCTCAGACCCGCTACAGATCGTCGCCTTGGTAGGCCTTTACCCCACCAACTAGCTAATCCGACTTAGGCTCATCTATTAACGCAAGGTCACAAGTGATCCCCTGCTTTCCCCCGTAGGGCGTATGCGGTATTAGCATCCCTTTCGAGATGTTGTCCCCCATTAATAGGCAGATTCCTAAGTATTACTCACCCGTCCGCCGCTAGGTCAGTTACCGAAGCAACCTCCCCCGCTCGACTTGCATGTGTTAAGCCTGCCGCCAGCGTTCAATCTGAGCCATGATCAAACTCTTCAGTTAAAAATCATTAGTGACTTAAGGTCACAATTCTGGCTCATCAATGTACTGACAAATTCTCTCAAATAAACTTCGAGTAATTTAAACCAATCAATCAATGATAATATTTCGATCAATCAATCAGTAAAAATCCACACAAGTTGTTCTTCATATTCTCTTAATGATCTTCTCAATGCTTCGTCAGCATCAAGCTAGGTCGGCTATACTACTCTCTATCTCTAAAAAGTCAATCAATAATGTTAATTATTTTTTCTAACAAACCCAACTCCAATCTCATCTTAAAATCTCAATTCGAAATCTTAACAACTTAATCAAGTGCCTGATTTATCAGAAGTTTTATTTAACATCACCGCCGATGGATGTGCATTCTACAGCATTCCCAATCCAACACAACCCCTTTTTTTAATTATTTTTCATTTTATCTATCACTTGTTTATTTATTCTTCTAAAACAGCACTTTTTCTTTAAAAATCTGCTTTTTTGCATAAAAACACAGCAATAAAAAACCAATACCCCATCATATATTCACTAAAACAACTAAAACGGCCTCTTGTATACCCTTAGCATTGTTATAAATGCAATTTAATAGAGATACGGCTATTAAAATCTATATAAGGAGATAGATCACTTTTATCATTGAATAGAAGCATCAAACTATTCCTGAGAAAGAGATCAATATCTTGTCCCAACTCAAACAATACTTACACCCGCTAAAACCAACGCTATAAAACTCACTCTATAAAACCAACTCTATAAAATCGGGTTCTATAAAACCAAGCCTTAGTTATATTTGGATGTATGTCTATATAAGTCGAGTACAATCTATGAATCCCCCTCTCCCCATTAAATAATTTTCCTAAAGTGAATTAGGGTTGGCACCTTGCTCTAGATAAGCCAAAATCATCAAAGTTAATTCTTTTTTTAGCTGCTGTTCTGAAATTAGAAAATTATTATGACTGACATAACGCATCATAGTAAAAAGCGTACTATTGATAATCACAAAGGATTTATTTTTAAGTACTTCAAAACTCCAATGATTAAAAAAACGGCTAAATACATACAATCCCACTTCATAGAAATGCTTTTCTAACACTTTTGCTGCTTCTGAATTGTTATAGCCATGCCAATGTTTAAGCACTTCAATAAAAAAGCCACCATCGGCTTTCATCATGTCAAAACCGAATTGAAGACTAAGTGGAATGATTTCTTCTAAGCTCAATTCTTCTTGGCTAATCGCAATCTGTTTCAACGCAAGCCCCAGCTGCTCACTTTTACGACTTAAAAGCTCCTGAATAATTTCTTCTTTATTTCCAAAATACTGATAGATAGAACCAACACTGACACCTGATTTTTCTGAAATTTTGGGTGTGGTGACGTTGATTAAGCCATATTCAGCAACACATAATTGAGTTGCTTCCAAGATACTATCTACGACATTCCGAGCACGTTGTTGTTGTGGTTGTTTTCTCATCTTGCGGTTCACTCCAAAATGCGAATTGAATGCGAATAATTATTCATATTAGAGTTTGACTAAACAATAATCAGGTCGCGCTCAAAATGCAAACATTAATTAAGCCAAAACGCCTTGCCTCATTTGAGACCATGGCACGAACAAATATGAAGTCTAAGCTTTTTTATTATTTTACAGACCAGCAGTTACAACCGAGTTATGACGAATATCTTTCACTCAATCGAGCCTTACAGACTGGTGATATCGCGATGGATAAAGTTATGGATTGGGTGATGACCAATCCTAGACAAAATAGAAAGCTTTTTGAAACAGCCTTGTATCAAGGTTTGGATAAACTTCCCAATGAAATCCCTGAATTAACTGATTTTTTTAAAATGGTTGAACAAGCGCCTACTTGGCTTGATCCAGCTAAAATTGAAACTGCGATCAAATTTACCCATCGTTTAGGGACAAATGGTACTTTTATTTTACGCGATGTGGCTTTAATGACGGGTTATCAATACCCTGGTTTTAATCAACCGTTAATTATGACAGGTGCTTTACATAAATACGCTGGAAAACGCTTAGCTGAAACCCACAAATGGTGGCTTGATGTCAATCAACAAGATAGTTTCTCTCGTTTTAACAATGGTTTTACTTCAACCATTTATGTGCGTTTTATTCATTCGTTGGTACGACATCAACTCAATAAATCCAAAGACTGGGATAACGATATCTGGGGAGCGCCGATCAATCAATATGATCAAGCCATGACCAATATCGCATTTAGTGCGGTGTTACTTCTCGGTGTCAGAGCCATTGGTATTTTTCCAAGCAAAACCGAATCAGAAGCCATCATGCATTTTTGGAAATATACGGGCTGGTTAATGGGAGTAGATGAAAAATGGCTAGTCAATAAAGAGTCTGACGCATGGAAACTACTGCAATGGATGAATTATGCCCACCCCAAGGCCGATGAAAGTAGCAAAGCTTTAGCCATCAGCTTATCCAAAGAGCCTTTTGAACGACACTACAAACACTTCAATTCCTTTTTGCAAAAAAAGGCCTATCAAAATCATTTGGATATTACTCAGTTTTTTATTGGGCAACGTAAAATGAAAAACCTAGGACTCAAACCACGTACTTTGGCTTGGTATCCGCTTTATTTAATTGCAAAAAATACCCTGCTCTACCGTAGTGCTAAGCATATCGACAAATTGGATCAATATTTACAACAGAATGGTCGTGCAGAACAAGAATATGCACTCGAACTTTATCAAAATGCCGGGAAACAATTAGCGAGTATGCATCAGTAAGATCTACTCTCCATACGCACCTCATCGTTAAATAAAAACACTCGAAAAGACAAGGGGAAGCCAATTGCCCTCCCCTTGTTTCACATTACATGACTTCACGTCACATTACTCATTGATCAATGAGAATGCGTTGCCTCAGAAGCTGGCTGATCCATGTTTGGCATACTTTCATGACTCATCTTAGACATATCATGTTGCTGAGCTGCATTCTGTTTTTGGCTTGGCATATAGTCAGGCTCGTTGGTAATCGCCAAATAGAAGATTCCCATAAAAATACAGCTTAAAATAATTGCGATAATCAGCAACTTCCATCCCCAAAACGATTTTTCAGGTGACAACTTATTACTGTCATTACTCATAGAACATCCTCATATTTCTGTAAAAAATCAGTTTTAAATCAATTAAAATTTCATGCTAATACGAGCCCAATAATTACGCCCTGTATTATTAAATTGTTGAGTACCGACTTGACCATCCGCACCTACACCCAATTTGTTTAAATGCTCGGTATAGGTTTTATCTAAGACATTGTCGACACCAACAGCAAGATTTAGATCTTTTTGAATGTTATATGACGCATTCAATGCCAAGGTGGTAAAGCTTTTACTTTCACCAGTGTCATAACCGACAATATTACCTTGATTTAAGCTAATACGATCTTGTTTCGCCACAGCACGCCATAATAAACCTAAAGAATATTTATCTTGAACATAACGTAAATTCAAACGACCTTCTAAAGGTGCAATTTGCGGTAATGGTTTATGCGTATCAGTATTTTCGCCCCATGCATACATTGCACTTAAATCCGCTTGGATCGCATCAGTAAATTGATAACCAATCCCTGCTTCAGCACCCGCGATAGTTGCATCGACATTTTTTGCACCCGCACTAAATGAAGAACCGTGATCATGCCCACCCATTCCAGCTTTTGGATGATTATGATAACTCAATAAAATAAAGTCATTAATCAACCCTGCATATGCTGATGTCCATACACTCAATGCATCATGTTGGTATTGATAACCGAGATCCAACTGTAAAGTTTTTTCAGTGTTTAGATCATTAAACGTCGGTTTAGACATACCAGTATTACCATGTGCAGTACTGAATAGCTCCCAATAATCTGGAACACGTTCCACATAACCTAAACCAATATAAGATTTGGCATTATGTTCAGGAGATTGATTTTCTAAACGAATAAATGCACTTGGCAAAGTTTCTTTACGTTGATCATTCAGTTTTAAGGCATCAATTTTAACTTGATCAATTCGTGCACCTGTCACCAATTTATAAGCATCACTGAATTGATAGGTCATTTCTCCGAAAGCACCATAAGATTGGAAGCGCATATCCTCTCTAAATGCAACATTCATGGATGGCATGGTAGGTGATGACATACTGCCGCCATGTTTGTTCAGCTGAGAATCCACCCCAGTAATTAAACTCAACTTATCCCATTCACTGGTCATGGCTAAACGACTATTTAAAGTACGGCGTGTCACCTGCATTGCCATTGGGTTTGGCATCAACATCTTCATGCTACCATGTGTCATTTCTGCCAATGGTGGAGTACGTAAACTATAATTATCCATAATATGGTCGTTATAACTATAGTTCACTTGCCCTTCGAGCTTTTTAATCACAGGGCTTAAATTCTTCTTTTCAACACGTAAGCCTAGGCTTTCACGTGCAAATTGAGAACCATCCATGGTTCGGCCTGCGTATTCAGCCTCACCATCGGCTTTACCACCCGTCAGTTCAACCCATGTATCTTCATCGGGTGTCCAGCCTAAGGCTAAATCGGTATTCCAGCGCTCCCAAGAAGAAGGCACTTTATTACCATCACCATCCTCATAGCTATTTGACTCAGAACGATTGGCATTGATACGCATATATTTTTTACTGTCACCTACAGCAGCTTCAATGTTGTGATCCAAACGTCCAAAAGAACCGACTAAAACACTGGCTTGACCTTGATAATTTTTATCATCTGTTAAGGTTGGTTTTTGACGTTCAAAAATCACCGTGGCTGCTGAACCTGTATTGGCATATTGAACCGTCTGAGGTCCTTTCACCACGGAAATACGGTCAAAACTTTCAGGTTGAATATATGACGTAGGTGCATCCATGCGTGCAGGGCATGCACCTAAATTTTCCGTACCATCTGTTAAAATTTTAATCCGTGAACCAAACATGCCGCGGAATGTGACATCTCCATTGGTTCCACCGCTTTTAATCGAATTAAAGCCTGCAATACTTTGCAAATAATCAGCACCATCTGTGGCAGGTACAGGTTGAATCGGCTGTTTTGGATCAGCATGAATAATCAAACCATTGGCATCATTATTTAACTGTGCTGTAACCACGATTGGAGCAAGTTGAGATGCATGTTCCTGATCGTGTGCAAATGCCGCTGTAGAATAACAAGCAACACAAACCGCAGCCGCTAAAGGCTGTAAAAAGAATTGAGGTTGAGCCATTTTCTTTCTCTTAAATCATAAATTAAACAAGGCTGGAGTCAATGAAGACCCTAAAAATTAAGTTTTTGATTTATGCGAAAAGTGGCGGGGCTCGCCCTTGGGGAAGTAGAAACAAACGTTGCAATACAAAATAGACATGTCGAAATGCTTTTTGAAATGCAACCAGTCGCACTTGGATACGATCTAATATTTCTTTGATTTCAAGTTCAGGAGGTAAAACCAAATTGCCATAGACTGTACAGTATTGGCACTGGTGACCCGCATCATGGTGATGTGAACTTGGTTGCTCTGGCGCTGCATGTTCAGCATGGGCCAATAGATGGTCATGACTGGCAGCTTCATGTGCAGAAGATGCAGATTGATGTTGATGATGGGTGCTATGCTGATGCTTTTCGTAGAAATGACTTTGTACTAAAGCTTGAGTAATAGTTTCACAGACCGGCGCAATTTGATATTGCTTCGGTAGCAAAGGCTGTAAAAATACAGCAATCTGTAAAAAAACTGCGGTAAAACCGAGCAGTAAACCTATTCTCAACAAAACGTTCGTCTCAACATTTTTCGAGCCAGAGTATAACAAAGCCCAAACAAAATTGGGCTTTGTATTACAGGAAAATTTTAAAAGTTTTTAAAATTCAACTGACTCAGATCAACGTTTTGCTGGAACTTTTTGCTTTTCACGCTGACGAACCACTTTTTCCACTTTTTCACGCGCGCGTTGACGCTTTAAAGGGGATAAGTAATCCACAAATAATTTACCGTTTAAGTGATCCATTTCATGTTGAATACATACCGCCAATAGATCATCCGCTTCGACTTCAAAAGCTTGACCTTCAAGGTTAATTGCTTCAATTTTAACTCGTGACGGACGCTCAACTTTATCGTATATTTGAGGAACAGAAAGACAGCCTTCCTCATAAGATAAGGTTTCTTCTGTAAGCGGTGTTATTTTGGGGTTAATGAACACCATAGGTTGGTCTTTGTCTTCAGACAGATCCATTACGATAAGCTGAATATGCTGATCGACCTGTGTAGCAGCCAGACCAATACCTGGCGCTTCATACATGGTTTCAAACATGTCTGCTGCTAACTGGCGAATTTCATCAGTTACCACATCGACAGGTTTTGCAATGGTGCGTAAACGGGGATCAGGAAAACTTAAAATAGGTAATAAGGCCATACTGTACCCTCTGTTGCTATGCCATTGATCTTAAAACTAAATGAAGAATATGCTTCATTAAAAAAATGTGTGTAATATGCGTATTATAACGCATATAGAGACATAATTTTAGGAATTATGATAATGAAAAAGGTTTTAACTGGCATAACGAACTTTCATGCCAAGGGGTTCAAGAAACAATTACTTGCTGTGACACTATGTTTAAGTGCAGGATTCACTTACATGGAAATCACACACGCAAGTCCAAATACCAATCCACCTGCACTTAAATCCAGTGCACCCAATGTCTATGTGGTGAAACGTGGTGATACTTTATGGGATATTGCGGGGAAATTTTTAAGCAAGCCTTGGCGCTGGCCTGAAATCTGGGCAAGCAATAAGCATGTTAAAAATCCACATTGGATTTATCCAGGCGATAAATTATTGTTGTGTACTTTAGATGGTCGCCCATTGATTGGTGTAGATGAAGGTGATGGTTGTGATGGAATTATCCGTCGTCATCAAGGTGGAACATCTTTACGCCCTCAAATACGCGTTGAATCCTTAAATAATGCGATTTCAGTAATTCCATTATCAGATATTCAACCATGGTTAGAACACAGTATTGTGGTCAATCCTGAATCTTTACAGAACATCCCTTATACCATCGGCGCTGCTGATAATCGTGTGATTACGGGTGCAGGACAAACCGTTTATGCGCGTGGAAATGGCTTAGTCGTGGGTCAACGTTATGGGATCTACCGTGAAGGCAAACCCTATACATTCCTCAATGCTGAAGGCAAAAAGTTTAATGCGGGCATGGAGTTAACTGAGGTTGCTTCTGCAACAGCGGCGGCTGGTGAAAATGATGTCACCACTCTAGAGCTAACCAAAAGTTATAATGCTGAAGTGCGTAAGGGCGACTATGTCCTGCCAAGCTATGATGCCGAATTGCCAAGTTTGTTCTATCCAACCACCACCAATGAAGTCAGCAATGGCGGTAAAGTGGTTCGTGTACAAGGTTCAATTGGTACAGCAGCGCAATATAGTGTAGTCACCATTGACCGTGGGAGCTTACAAGGTGCTAAACCTGGACAGGTCTTTAGTATTTACCAACAAGGTGAAAAAGTCCGTGACCCAAAAACCAAAGAGTCTGTGAAATTACCAAGTCAAAAAATTGGTACGCTGATGATCTTTAAGAGTTTTGATCACCTCAGCTATGCCTATATTTTGGAAAGTAATTTACCAATTAAAATGGGTGCTGAAATTAAACCGCCTGCAATTGCAGATAACTAAGTTTTTCATGATGTGATTTAAATATGTTGAAGCAAATATCCAATGACCAATATGATGCCATCAGACTTTGGTATTTGGTTCAACATTCGCTCAGCGCTTTTCGTAAATTAGAAACACATTTTGGTTCTATCGCAAAAGCGCTGCAAGCTGAAAATTTAAACCGCTGGTCTGAAGCCAAAATTCATAAAAACCATCTTGAAAGAGCCAGTGAATTTTTCACTGCGCTTGGGCAATCCAAATTTCAAGTTTGCTTCGATAAAATTCAACAACATACAGATTTTATTCTTTTAGATACCGACCCTCATTATCCTCAACAACTGCTACCTTATCCTGATCATCCACCAATTCTATTTGGTAAAGGTGCATTTCAGAATCTAAGTCAACCGCAAATCGCCATCGTGGGTAGCCGAAAGCCAAGTCCGCATGGCAAACAAGTGGCTTATGATTTTGCTTACTATTTGAGTGAAAAGGGCTTCTTTATTACCAGTGGCCTAGCACTGGGAATTGATGCCGCTGCACATATGGGTGGACTAAAACACCATCGAACCATTGCGGTGATCGGTACAGGCTTAGATCTGGTTTATCCTAGTCAAAATAGACAGTTACAAGAACAAATTTTGCAGCATTCAGGAACGATTTTGACTGAATACCTGCCAGAAACTCAGCCTATTCAGCGCAATTTTCCCTATCGAAATCGGATCGTGAGTGGTTTGAGCTTAGGTGTTGTTGTCGCAGAAGCACAACTGGGTAGTGGTTCACTGATTACGGCGCAAGCTGCCGCAGAACAAGGTAAAGTGATTTTTGCAATTCCAGGACATATTTATGGAGAGCATCATCAAGGATGTCATCAGCTCATTCGTGAAGGGGCCATTCTGGTTGATCATCCAGAACAGATTGTTGAAGATTTAGCACTTCCCACCCAATGGCATTGTGCACAACAGTCTGAATCACTCTCCCCAATGCCAGAAATTCCCGAGCATTTATTTAAGCTGTATCAATTGCTGGATTGGATTGGGCAAGACTTAGATACGCTTGCTCAAAACGCAAATTTAGACATTGCACAACTCACAAGCGATCTTATGGAATTAGAACTTTTGGGTCACTGTATTCAACAATCTGGGCTGTACTTACGTTGCCGAGTCAGTTATTAAGGTTCACAATAGTGGCTTATTCCACGAAATGGCAAGGTAAACATAGATGATTACAACCTCAGTTGCTGAAGCTGCACAAATTCTTCAACAAGGTAAAGTCTTGGCTTATCCAACAGAGGCAGTATGGGGTTTAGGCTGTGATCCGTTCAATGAACAGGCTTTTTTAGAAATTTTAAGGCTTAAACAACGCCCTATAGAGAAAGGCGTAATTTTATTGGCAGGACAGCTCTCACAAGTTGAGCATCTATTAACAGAAATTGACCCTATTATTCGTGAACAAATCATTCAATCATGGACGCAACGCTCTAGAACAGAACGTGCAACAACTTGGCTACTTCCAGCTGATGATAAAATTCCACAATGGATTAAAGGCCAGCATGCTCAGGTTGCGGTTCGTGTAACCAATCACCCTTTGTGCATTGCCTTATGTAATGCCTTTAATGGCTTTATTGTGTCGACCAGTGCAAATTCGGCAGGTTTAGAACCAGCAAGATCTTTACAACAAGCCAGTCAATATTTTGGTTCGGAATTGGATTATTTAAACGGCGATCTTGGTTTAAGTCGCGAACCAAGCAAAATCATTGACGCATCTACAGCACAAGTGATTCGCGCTTAAACACGTTAAAATATTCATTCAAACATGGGTTCAGGGCCTGTTGGAATTTCATAAATGGCTTGCGTTGTAGGTTAAAATTGATCAGGCAAGGCATGAAATGAAGAGAATAGCGAGACTATTTTCGAGTTTCATAACGTAGGCTGAGATAATTTTAGCCACAACCCCGAGCAAGAACAAAGCACTGCTTTGTTTGCAGCGCAAGGCGTAGGCGAATTGTCAACAGACCCTCATATTACCAATAAAAAGGCAAAAAAAAACTCAGCCACATATAGGGTTGGCTGAGTATAAAAAAGGATGCGTTAAACACATCCAGAGGGTATGAAAAATTCAGTGTAGAAAAATTTAATTAAGAAATTCTTAATTCGCTACGATGAAAATATTATCCTATAAATTTTTTTTGAATACAAATATATTCTTCTGAGCAATATCTGTTCATTTGAGTGAATTGCAAATAACTTGGATTTCAATAATAAAACTAAGTGTTTAAATTTGTTTTACTATTTGAATTTTCAACAGTTAAATCACTAATTAAAAAACAAATTTTGCTCAGATTTAACACTTAAAAAGCGTTAAAAATAAAGATTTAAATGAACAATTTTCACTCAAAACACTTTAAATTTTAACTCAATAATGTACTTTTTTTGACACTAAGTGACTTTTTTTGTGCCAATGCAATTCCTACTAAAATGACAATACCACCAATTGTATGCGACATCGTCCAAGCCTCATGCAACCAGAAGTAGGCAATGATTGCAGTAAATACTGGCATTAAATTCATAA
Source organism: Acinetobacter sp. BIGb0196 (assembly GCF_011759595.1). Lineage (NCBI taxonomy): Bacteria > Pseudomonadati > Pseudomonadota > Gammaproteobacteria > Moraxellales > Moraxellaceae > Acinetobacter > Acinetobacter sp. BIGb0196. Next base: position 29,313 of record NZ_JAAOZA010000002.1, read on the forward strand.
AAATGCTGGTTCGATTTGGACCTAGATATTGCACAGCCATCATCCACAATAAAGGTGCAACAAGAGAAGGTAATATACCCGCATATAAAACGCTAGCGACATTACCTTGGTTAATCGCATCAATGCCATAATAAAGCACAAAGGGTAAATGGTAGACCAAGGTCAACGCAATTTGCACATAGAGACTCAACAGTAATGGAACTTTCAATTGCCATTTTTTCAGAAAAACCCCATAAAAAGCATAAAAGAACACAGCCAAGACCATGATCAAATCACCAGAGTGCCCTGCCAATTGAGTCAAGTTGCTAAAATCCCCTCGGCCAATCACATACAGTAAACCAAGAAAAGACAAGATACTGCCGACAACAGCGAAGCGATTGGGAATTTCACGTAAAATAAGAATCGAAACAAAAATGGTAAATACTGGAATAAAGGCGTTGATAATGCCCATATTGGTTGCTGTGGTGTAATGCGCTGCGCTATATGCCAAGCCTTGATACAAGAACATACCAAAAGCACTCAGCACCACAAATTGCATAAAATGTTGTTTAACCAAATGACGTTGCTTCCACACTTGGGGCAACATAAATGGGGTCAAAATAATAAATGCCACTAACCAGCGATAAAAGCTAATACTGACAGGTGAAATATAATCCGAAACATAACGTGTAACTGCAATATTCATTGACCAAATCAATACTGCAATGATCGGTAAACTGATTGCCCACCACATGGGTTTTGAATTGCTATACATAATTTTGACTGTCGAATAGGATCTGGAAATGATTATCGATGAAGTCGGAATAAATTTAAATATGGCATTTCAGACATCTATAGGGCTTTTCAGACAAATGCTATTTTATGCGTTTTTAAACCTAGAATAATTCCCAAGTTTTAATTGCCAAAGTCACCACACTTTGTAATTGTTCAGCACTAACCCCATCACGGGCTTGCATGGTTAAACCTTGAATCACCGTTGAATAATAATCTGTCATCGCTTGAATATTGGCGTGTGGGTTTAAGTCACCTTCTTTGACACCCTGTTGCAAACGTTGGTAGATATTTTCTTTGACTTGTTGTCTTTTCAACAAGAGATCATGCTGAATCGGTGCATGTTCTTGTGAACAATTCATGGTTGCGGTAACCAACATACAGCCCGTCGGTTTATTCTGTTGAACCAGTTTTTTAAGGTTTTCATACAAATAAATTTCAATAGCGATTTTTGCTGTTTTGGCTTGTTGAAAAATAACTTCCAAAGGACATGCCTCATGCTTTAAGTAGTACTCCAAACAGGCATGAAACAGCTGTGATTTGTCCCCAAAACTACTATATATACTGGGTGCAGTAAGATTTAAGGCTTTGGTTAAATCGCTCATCGATGTGGATTCATAGCCATATTCCCAGAACAACAACATGGCTTTTTGTAGCGCTTGTTGTTCATCAAAACATTTAGGACGACCACGCCCACGCTTAGGTGCTTGTTTTTCAGCGACTAAAGCATGTTTTTCAGAATCAGCCATAACTTTCACATATATTTTTATAACGAACATTATTAAATTAATTGACAACACAAAATTAATCAAATATTTTATTTTTATAACGATCGTTAATGAATTAAAAAATACCTCCATATGCTTTCGCTTTACAGCAGGAATATATCTTCATGAATATGATGCAATCAGAAGTTTCAGAACCACAGTCCTCTGAGATTCCCCCCAGTAGCCAAGGGAGCTGGTTGGCGCTATTAACCGTTGCAATTACTGCTTTTGCTTTGGTCACCAGTGAGTTTCTCCCAATTGGTGTCCTCAACGACATTTCCAGTGATTTGCATATATCTGTTGGTACAGCGGGTTTGATGATCACTCTCCCAGGGATCATGGCCGCCATAGCAGCACCACTCCTTCCCGTTCTAGTCAAAAATTTAGATCGACGTTACTTACTCCTAGCCCTGTCTGCAACGATGGTGTTTGCCAATGCCATCACTGCAATTGCATCAACTTTTGAAATTTTATTGCTGAGCCGTTTCATTCTTGGATTTGCGATTGGTGGATTCTGGGCAACTGCAATTGCCTTAAGTGGTCGTTTAGCACCAAGCCATTTACCTATTGCGAAAGCAACAGCAACTGTCATGGCTGGTGTGACTTTAGCCACTGTTCTTGGTGTACCGATTGGGACATGGTTAAGTGATGCATACGGCTGGCGAACCTCATTTGGAATTACCTCCGCCATCGGCTTCGTTGTTTTACTGTTGGGAATTAAATTTATCCCGAGCTTAAAACCTGAATCCGCCATTCATTTTAAAGACTTACCTGCATTGCTAAGAATCAGTAAAGCCAGACAAGGTTTGATTATTATTTTGTTGATTGGTTTAGCTCATTTTTCATCATATAGCTATCTGACCCCGTTCTTTAAAAATTCAGCAGGCTTTGACAGTGCTACCATCAGTTCGCTACTGCTACTATTTGGTATCGCCGGTATCTTTGGTAATGCTTTTGCTGGTTATAGCGGTAATTTGAATGTGCGTTATACCTTTGCATTCGTTGCCATCTGTTTTGCGGTTGTATTCTTTGGCTTTCCTCTATTTGCCATTCATCCATCAGGCGCCTTTATTCTTACAGCGCTTTGGGGCTTTGCATTTGGTGCATTTCCAACCACTGCCAATATTTGGATGTTTTTACATGCCCCTCAAGCTGTAGAAAAAGGCATGCCGTTATTTGTTGGTTTCTTCCAAGTCATGATTGCAACAGGTGCATTAATCGGTGGCTATGTTGTTGACCATTTTAATGCCAACATTTTATTGTATAGTGTACTGAGTTTTATTCTTTTGGCCTTTATTTCAATCTTCACGCTGAGTCGTGGATTAAATAACCCCAAAGCTGAAAACACTGCCATTCAATGTGAGAGTTAAGTCTTTTCAACTATGTATTCAGCGCTGATTTCTGTAGAAGAATTTTTCTACCAAAAGCATGATGTAGTGACACCCCATTCAAATTTATGGGGTGATTTTAATTTGAGTTTAAATGGGACTTTAGAACTCAATGTCGCAGAACAAACCTATCTGTCTCCACCAAGTTATGGTTTGTGGATTCCACCGCAAACCGAACATTGTTGTACAGCTGTGGATGATCAACTGACGCATTACATCTGTATCCGTATTCATCCTCAGCTTTGTCAAAGCTTATCCCAAAGCATAAAGACTTTAAGTATTCGCCCCTTTTTACGTCATACCATTGAAGAAGTTTTAGAGCAGCAGAAACAAGGGATTCCATCATCTCCCTATTATCAACACTTATTAGAACTGTTGGTCGATCAAATCCAAAATAGTGTGTGTTATGAGCATTATTTACCGCAAACCAACCATCCCACACTCAAGCCTATTCTTGAGCATTTGTCGGATACAACACGCTTCCCCCAAAGCCTTCAAGAAATTCTCGATACTTTTCAGATTACTGAACGGCATGCACTTAGACTTAGCCAAGAGCACCTTAAACTTTCGCTGTCTGAATGGCGTAATCGCGCCAAGATTATTTATGCAATCTCATTGATCCAACAAGGCGTCTCAATTAAAAAAATTAGCTTAGACCTCGGCTATCAACACACATCCAGCTTCATTGAGTTTTTTAAGCGTTACACTCATCAAACCCCAGCACAAATGCGAAATCTTTAAGATTGGGGTATTTTTCAAGCAGCCTAATTCCGCTTTATTGATAAGTTTATATACAAAAATACTATAGAAAATTGCCTTAAAATTGTGCATTTTGCATCTTATGCTCTAGATTAAGCATATAACTTTTTGAATTTGTATATATTACCGTCAAATTCATAAGAATTTTAAATAATGAAGGGTTCGAATAAATGAAAAAATTACTACTAGCTACACTATGTGCTTCAGCGTTTGCTTTAACTGCATGTGATAAAAAACCAGCTGATTCAGCTTCAGGAACTGAGAACAAACCTGCTGCAGCTGCGGTTTCTTTAAGTACCAACAATACTGCTGATATCAAAAGCGATTTAACTGCACTTCAAACAATGTCTACAGCGAAAGCTAAAGAAGCATTGAACTTCCAAACAGAAGTGATGCAAGCTGCACAAAAGGGTGATAAAGATGCACTGAAAGGTGTTGTCGATAAAATGAAAACTTATGTGGATGGTTTCAACAAAGATCTTGATGGTTTAGCACTTAAAAGTACTGAAGTTGCGTCTGTACGTGACAAAATGAAAGAGTCAAATAACCTAGGCGTTGAAATGTCTGAAGCTGGTTTAGCGACTTCACCAGATCCACAAAAAATCATGGAACTACAAAAGAAAGGTACTGAGTTACAACAAAGCCTGTTAACTGAAATGCAAGCACTTCAAGCCAAAGCAAACGCTGCACCATAATCGATTAAATTTGATGCAGTTTTTAAAAGCAGATCCTATGATCTGCTTTTTTTATTACACTTATATACAAATGTAACTTGCTGAAATCTTGGAATATCGCTAAAACATTAGACATATTTCTAATCACTGTCTTTTGATTTTTAAGGATACCCCTATGAGCAATTCCGTTTATGACATCCCAGTCAATACCATCAAAGGTGAAGCGACGACCTTGAATCAATATCAAGGTAAAGTTCTTTTAATCGTTAACGTTGCATCTAAATGTGGCCTTACTCCACAATATGAAGGTTTAGAAAAACTATATACTGAAAAGAAAGATCAAGGTTTAGAAATCCTCGGCTTTCCTGCAAATAACTTTCTTGCGCAAGAGCCTGGAACAAATGATGAAATCGAGCAATTTTGCTCTTTAACTTACAATGTCGACTTCCCGCTTTTTGCTAAAATTTCAGTTGCTGGTGATGATAAACATCCACTTTATGACAGCTTAATTCATGCAATCCCTGAACGTATTGGTGAAGGTCCTTGGTGGAAAGACTTAGTCGATTATGGCCTAACACCAAACCCAAAACCTGAAGTCCTTTGGAACTTTGAAAAATTCTTAATCGGTAAAAATGGCGAAATCGTGGCACGTTTTGCACCAGATATCACTGCTGATGATCCACGAATTACATCTGCGATTGAAGCTGAATTAGCAAAATAAATCGAGCATTAAAAGCTCTATGCTTTAAATAAATTTTTATATTTTGCAGTTTTGATCGAAAATTTTATATTTTCGATCAAAACTCCCTCTAGCTTTATTCACAATTTAAAATTTCAACCCCCTTCAATAGCGTGCTAAAAATGCATTCTTTTTTGCTTTTGTTTGAGTAGAAATGAATCTCTAAAGTTACAGACTGTATGCCCTTTGCAACAATCCTCAATCTCTACACTTTTGCAAATTATAGTGAATTCATAACCGATTAAATTACTTTTGGACAACGATGAAAAAGCTTTTACAAGGTGCGGTTTTGCCTTTTGTTATTTTTATTTCTGGCATGTTACTACTAGGCTGTAATCAAGCAGCTGAACAATCACGTCAACAAGATGACGCTCAAGCGATTGAAACTGCGCAAATGAGTGAGAATACATCCGACTCAAATAATAATAATCAATCAACAGCAAAAAGTACTGAAGATTTAAAACAAGGCAATATGTTTTATATCGCACGTGATGTTGCCAACGTACAGCTGAAAACTGGTGACTATGTTGAAAAATTACAACAAAGCCAATCTAATTTACAACAAGCGATACAATCACAAAATCAAGCTGAGCTGCAACAATCTGTCAAAACATTGACTCGTGAACTACAAGGCTTTAATACAGCATTGATTTCATTAGATTTAAAAAGCCAAGAGATTGATGGTATCCGCCAACAAGTGCTACAAGCCAATAAGCAAGTGCTTAACTCAGCACTGTTAAACGGTGATTTAGACATTTCAAAAGTTGATTTTAAGAAAATCGAACAACAAATGAATACCATCCAACTAGATATGCTTAAACTGGCAGGCATGATGATTCCTGGATCAAATACAGAGCAAGCCACTGAACAGAGTTAATTAGATTTGAACAGATCAGCCTTGGCTTGGCTTTGCGACATTACATGATCGATCTTGTCCTAGCGCGCGTTTAGCATCTAACTTAAAACGAGCTTGAGCAGACTTATAACTTGCGGGTAAAAATAGCGTTAAACGGGTTTTATTCTTTCCAATGGATTCCACCAAGGTTTTTGATAAATACGCCCCACCCTCTGTACGGGTAAACAAGGTTCCCATTTCTAAATCTCGTTCTAGTCGATTGTCGGTAAAGACAAAATCTTTTTCGCCAGTAAACGCAACACATTGCCCATAGGCCATTTTCAAATTTTTAAATGCGACAACATAATCGATATCTAACTCTGTTTCTAAACCATTTCCCACTGAATTTGCCACCAAACTTGCTTCAGTGGGTGAATTGGGTGTAGTGACAAATTGACTTTGACATGCTGAAACAGCACTCAGTAGAAGTATTGAAAATAAATACCGACATTGAACTAATTTTTTCATTTTAAGTTTATTGGTTTTCTACAACAATGAATGGATTGTAGCAAAGTTCATGAACATGATTTAATAGCAGATTAACTGTATTTTTGTAGTGTTTCATGCAACTGATTTTATTCACAGGCGTACAAGCTTCGGGTAAATCTACTTTTTATCAACAGTATTTTTACCATACACATCTACGTATCAATCTCGATATGCTAAAAACACGCCATCGTGAAAAGATACTGTTTGAAGCAGCTATAGCCTCTAAAACCAAAATCGTGATAGATAACACCAACATGAGCAAAGCCGATCGAGCCCGTTATATTCAACTTGCCAAAACTGCTGGCTTCGAGGTCATTTCATATTATTTTGAAACGGATCTAGACAGCACTTTACAGCGTAATGCACAACGTGAGGGTAAAGCCAATATTGCTGAAAAAGGCGTTAAAGCCACCTTTTATAAATTAGAAGTCCCGAATCGTTCAGAAGGTTTTGATGCGCTGTTTAAAGTAAACATGATAGAAAATAATGGCTTTTCAATTACTCATAACTGAATAAAAATTTAATGTTGGGCCAACCGCCATGTTTTAAATGCGGTTTGCATCTGTTGTTGTATTTCTCTAGGTACTTTCCGAGCTGCTAAATTGGAAAAATCTCCACGATAGGTTTCAGCCACAATTAAATTGGTGAGTTCCTCAATCGCAATTCGCCCTTTGTTGTGATACGCCTGAATTTCTACTCCGGTTAAATAAATATCCCAACATGAAACAACAGAACTCATATCTACGGCAATGCTGAGATAGTAGTCATCTTGCGTTTGATAAAGTTCCCAAAAGTGCGCTTGCTGTTCGATGAGGTGCATTGTCTTATATATCTCCTTTTTTATTGTTTAGATTATGCTAAAACTAGTCAGTGATGAAATATAACTTTAGCATGAGAATAACGAAGAAGTTTAACCATGAGATTTGATGATCTAGATACACGATTACGTGTTTATGAAACAGCTTATGATTTCTGTGTACCACCAGAACAATATATCGTTGTACGTTTGGATGGACGTGGCTTTACCAAACTCACCAAAGATATTTGGAAATTTGAAGCGCCCTTTGATCTTCGTTTTAGGGACTTGATGGTCGAAACAACAGCTCACTTAATGCAATGTGGCTTTAATATTATTTATGGCTATACACAAAGCGATGAAATCTCCTTACTGTTTCATTTAAAAGATGACAGCTTTAATCGTAAAACACGAAAAATTATTTCTATTTTAGCCGCAGAAGCCAGTGCAAAATTCAGTGTGTTACATGGTGAGATGGCAACTTTTGATGCTCGAATTTGTATACTGCCCAATGCAAAAACTGTTGAAGATTATTTTCGTTGGCGTCATGAAGATGCTCATCGCAACGCACTCAATGCACATTGCTATTGGATGTTGCGCAAGGAAGGAGAAAATGTAAAAAATGCAACCGACCAAGTAAAAGGATTATCTCGCCAAGAGAAGCATGATTTACTCTTTAGCCGTGACATTAACTTTAATGAATTACCTGCATGGCAGAAGCGTGGTACAGGTTTATATTGGAAAGATATTGAAAAAATTGGTTTTAATCCAAAAACTAAACAGTCGACAGTATCAACTCGTCGACACATTTTTAAAGACTATGAATTACCTTTGGGGGATGATTATAGTCATTTTATACAAACACAATTTTTATTGGACACTCCTCAAGGATAAGTTTGTAGCATGATGAGTTGTTATAAATTTGAACCATCTATAAATTAATCGCATAAAAAAACCACCCTCGCGGGTGGTTTTTCAATCTCAAACTGCGTGTTATAGCGCGCGGTTTTTGATTTTGCGGATGGTTTCCAACTGAGCAGCAGTTTCTGCAAGAGCAGCCAAAGCAGCAGCAGAGTCCAAATCGCTTTTTTGATTTGCAAGCAATTGTTCAGCATTTTTACGTGCTTCAAGAATTGCAGCTTCATCTAAGTTGTCAGCACGAACTGCAGTATCTGCAAGCACAGTAACAACATGCGGTTGAACTTCTAGAACACCACCAGATACATAGATTAACTCTTCTGTACCGTTTTCAAGCAGAACGCGAATTGCGCCCGGCTTGAGTAAGGTGACTAACGGAGCGTGACCAGGCATGATACCCAATTCACCGCCAGCACCTTTTGCGATAAGCATTGTCACAGTGCCTGAGTACAAAGACTCATTAACACTTACAACATCACATTGCATAGTCGACATGTGAATCTCCTAAATTAGAGTTGCTAATTAAAGCTTCTCGGCTTTAGCGATCACTTCGTCAATACCACCAACCATATAGAACGCTTGTTCTGGGATGTGATCGTATTCACCAGCTAGAAGACCTTTAAAGCCACGAATTGTTTCTTTAAGTGGTACAAGTTTACCAGGAGCACCAGTAAACACTTCAGCTACGTGGAACGGTTGAGAGAAGAAACGTTGGATTTTACGCGCACGGTAAACAATCAACTTATCTTCTTCTGCTAACTCGTCCATACCCAAGATTGCGATGATGTCTTTAAGCTCTTTATAACGTTGCAATACGTTCTGTACAGAACGTGCAATTTCATAATGCTCAGCACCAACTACAAGTGGATCTAACTGACGTGAAGTAGAGTCAAGTGGATCGATCGCTGGGTAAATACCAGAAGATGCGATGTCACGGCTCAATACTACAGTTGCATCTAAGTGAGCAAATGTAGTTGCAGGCGATGGATCTGTTAAGTCATCGGCAGGTACATATACCGCTTGGATAGATGTAATCGAACCAGACTTAGTCGATGTAATACGTTCTTGAAGAACACCCATCTCTTCTGCAAGCGTCGGTTGGTAACCTACTGCAGATGGCATACGACCTAAAAGAGCAGATACTTCAGTACCAGCCAATGTGTAACGGTAAATGTTGTCAACGAACAACAATACGTCACGGCCTTTACCGTTTTCATCTTTCTCATCACGGAAGTATTCAGCCATGGTCAAACCAGTTAACGCTACGCGTAAACGGTTACCCGGTGGCTCATTCATCTGACCGTAGACCATTGCTACTTTGTCAAGAACGTTAGAATCTTTCATCTCGTGGTAGAAGTCATTACCTTCACGAGTACGCTCACCAACACCAGCAAACACAGATAAACCTGAGTGAGCTTTCGCGATGTTGTTGATCAATTCCATCATGTTTACAGTTTTACCAACACCGGCACCACCGAATAAACCAACTTTACCACCTTTAGCAAACGGGCAAAGTAAGTCAATGACTTTAATACCAGTTTCTAAAAGGTCAGTAGAAGCAGCTTGTTCAGCATAAGAAGGTGCTTGACGGTGAATCGGCAAACGCGCTTCAGTCGCAACTGGACCAGCTTCGTCGATTGGGCGACCAAGAACGTCCATGATACGACCTAAACATGCAGTACCTACAGGTACAGAAATAGGTGCACCAGTATTAGATACGTTTAGACCACGTTTAAGACCTTCTGTAGATCCCATTGCGATGGTACGAACTACACCATCACCAAGTTGTTGCTGAACTTCTAAAGTAGTTTCAGTACCGTCAACTTGGAGAGCGTCATAGATCTTAGGAACGCTATTGCGTTCAAACTCGACGTCGATAACCGCGCCGATGATCTGAATGATACGACCGCTACTCATTGCTGTCTCCTCAATTCAAAATAATGTTAAACGGCAGCGGCACCACCAACGATCTCAGAAATTTCCTGAGTAATCGCGGCTTGACGCAGCTTGTTATAAATGAGTTGTAGGCTCTTGATAAGATCACCTGCGTTGTCAGTTGCAGCTTTCATTGCAACCATACGAGCAGACTGCTCACATGCGATGTTTTCAATCACACCTTGATAAACCATAGACTCAATGTAACGAACCAATAAACCATTTAAAAGCTCTTCAGCTTCTGGTTCATATAGATAATCCCAACCATATTGGCGGTTAAGATCCTCGTCCGTATCAGCCGCAGCTAATGGAACAAGTTGTTCGATTTTTTGGTTTTGAGTCATGGCATTGACAAAGCCGTTTGACACAAGATAAATACGATCTAACTCGCCTTTATCAAATGCATCTAACATCACCTGTACAGAACCAGTTAACTGTTCAAGACTTGGAGCATCACCTACTTGCGTAGTTGCGCCAAGTACTTTACCGCCGTAGTTTTTAAAAAACGAAACCGCTTTTTGACCAATTAAAGCAAATTGAACTTCAATTGACTGCTCTTGTTGCTGTTGTACGTGTTTTACCACTTTTTTGAACAAGTTAATGTTCAAACCACCAGCAAGACCACGATCTGAAGAAACAATGATATAGCCAACGCGTTTTACAGGGCGTTCAACCATATAGCGATGTTTGTATTCAGGATTCGCTTGGACCAAATGAGCAATTACACGGTGCATATTTTCGGCATACGGACGGCCCTGAGCCATGCGCTCTTGCGCACGACGCATCTTAGAAGCTGCTACCATTTGCATCGCGCGAGTAATCTTTTGCGTGCTCTTGATACTAGCTACTTTGGCGCGAATTTCTTTTAAATTTGCCATACGCTTAACCTAGTATTCGAAAGCCCTTTCGAGCTTCCGAAGGTTGATCCGTGAACCAAACCATAACTAACAACAACATACATTGAAATTAGTAAGTTTGAGTCGCTTTAAAGCTTTCAATACCTGCTTTGATTGCAGCTTCGATGTCTTTGTCGTAGTTACCAGTCTCATCGATGTTTTGCATTAACGCAGCATGTTCTGAACGGAAGTAAGAAATTAACGCAGTATCAAAGTCTACGATTTTCTTCACTTCAACGTCAGCCATATAGCCTTCGTTAGATGCATAAATTGAAACAGCTTGGTCAGCAATTGAATATGGAGCATATTGTTTTTGCTTCATTAATTCAGTTACACGTTGACCATGTTCAAGTTGCTTACGAGTTGCTTCATCAAGGTCAGAAGCGAACTGAGCAAATGCTGCCAATTCACGGTATTGCGCCAAAGCAGTACGGATACCACCAGACAATTTTTTGATGATCTTCGTTTGAGCAGAACCACCAACACGCGATACAGAGATACCCGCGTTCACAGCAGGACGAATACCTGCGTTGAATAATGATGTTTCTAAGAAGATCTGACCATCAGTAATCGAAATTACGTTTGTCGGTACGAATGCAGATACGTCACCCGCTTGAGTTTCAATAATTGGCAATGCAGTTAATGAACCAGTTTGGCCTTTAACTTCACCATTAGTGAATTTCTCAACATAGTCAGCAGATACACGAGAAGCACGTTCAAGTAGACGTGAATGAAGATAGAACACGTCACCTGGGTAAGCTTCACGACCTGGTGGACGACGAAGAAGCAATGAAATTTGACGGTAAGCAACAGCTTGTTTAGACAAGTCATCATAAATGATAAGTGCGTCTTCACCGCGGTCACGGAAGTACTCGCCCATTGTACAACCAGCATATGGAGCAAGATACTGCATTGCTGCAGGATCAGCTGCAGCAGCTGCTACAACAGTTGTGTACGCCATAGCGCCAGTTTCTTCAAGCTTACGTACTACGTTTGCAATTGTTGATTGTTTTTGACCAATCGCAACGTATACACACTTAATGCCTGATTGTTTTTGAGCAATGATCGCATCGATCGCCATCGCTGTTTTACCAGTTTGACGGTCACCGATGATCAACTCACGCTGACCACGACCAACAGGGATCATTGTATCTACTGATTTATAACCAGTTTGTACAGGTTGATCCACTGATTGACGCCAAATTACACCTGGTGCTACTTTTTCAACAGCATCAGTAAGTTTTGCATCAATAGGGCCTTTACCATCAATCGGGTTACCCAAAGCATCTACTACACGGCCTAAAAGTTCTGGACCAACCGGAACTTCTAATACACGACCTGTGCAACGAGCTTTTTGACCTTCTTGAAGGCTTAAGTAGTTACCTAAGACAACGGCACCCACTGAATCCTGTTCTAGGTTCAGTGCCATACCAAATAAGCCGCCGTCGAATTCGATCATTTCACCGTACATTGCATCAGCAAGGCCGTGAATACGCACAATACCGTCGGAAACCATAACAATGGTCCCTTCGTTCTTAGCGGTCGCGCTGGTGTCCAGATCGCCGATACGCTGTTTAATGAGCGCACTGATCTCGGATGGATTCAGTTGTTGCATTGCGCTATACCTCAATCTTTTTAAAGTTCAGTCTTCTTTAGACGTAGTTATTTTTAACAATTACGCTAGAAGACGAGTCCGCATTTTTTCAAGCTTGCTAAGCGCAGAATCATCTATCACTTGGTCGCCTGCACGAATAACAACACCAGCAATCAATGCTGGATTTACTTCAACTGTAACTTTCACAGCGCTGTTCAAGCGTTTTTCTAACGCATGAGCCAACTTCTGTTCTTGTACTGAATCCAATGGAAAAGCGGATTCAATCACAACGTCTACAGTGTTGTTATTTTGCGATTTGAGTTGCTCAAATTCTGTGTCAATTTCAGGTAACAATGCTAAACGGCCATTGTCTGCAAGAAGTGTCAAAAAGTTTGACACAGCCGCAGTTTGTTCATTACCTAAAACTTTCGCAAAAAGATCAACCTGCTCTGCAGGTGTCAACTCAGGGCGATTTAAATAAGCGGAGAATGCTTCATCTTGCACCGCAGCACTGAGCAGTTGTAATGCATTTGACCAAGCGTCAGTTGCATTTTGCTCAGATGCATAAGCAAATGCTGCTTTAGCGTATGGGCGTGCCAACGTCAAGAATTCAGCCATATTCGCCTCTCTTAAAGTTTAGCAGCCAGCTGATTCAGCATGGCATTATGAGCTTCTGCGTCAACTTGTTGGTTCAGAATTTTCTCTGCACCAGCAACTGCAAGAGCAGCAACTTGTTGACGTAATTCTTCACGAGCAGAATTGATGTCTTGGTCAACAGCATCTTTCGCTTGTTGACGAATACGCTCACCTTCAGCAGATGCTTGAGTACGCGCTTCTTCGACCAATTGTGCCGCACGACGGTTCGCTTGTTCGATCAATTGAGCCGCTTGTGCTTTCGCCGCATCAATTTCTTGCTTAACTTGTGCTTGTGCATCAGCAAGATCAGCTTTCGCTTTCTCTGCAGCATTTAAGCCATCAGCGATTTTACGCTGACGCTCACTAATCGCATTGATTAGTGGTGGCCATACAAACTTCATGCAGAATGCGACAAATATCGCAAATGCAATCGCTTGGCCAAACAATGTGAGGTTGATATTCATTGCAAATTCCTCAAATAGTGAATTTCGGAATTAAGCTGATTAACCTACAAATGGATTAGCGAAGATGAAGAACAAGCCAATACCAACACCGATCATAGGCACAGCATCAAGAAGACCTGCGATTAAGAACATACGAGTTTGAAGTTGTGGAGCCAATTCTGGTTGACGAGCAACAGCTTCAAGGAAACGGCCGCCTAAAAGACCAAAACCAATCGCAGTACCTAAAGCACCAAAAGCGATCAAGATAGCAGATGCAATTGCAACTAGACCTAAAGTGAGTTCCATGATAATTCCTCAGAGGTTAGGTTTATACCAAATTAAAGTAAAAAAATTATACCTAACCACCGGATGACAGTTAGGCAATACCATTAATGTTTTTCGCTTGCCATGCTCAAGTATACGATTGTTAGCATCATGAAAATGAAGGCTTGCAATGTAATAACAAGAATGTGGAAGATAGCCCAAGGCACAGACAACGCCCACTGGATCCAGAAAGGTAACAACGCGATAAGAATGAAGATTAACTCACCCGCATACATGTTACCGAATAATCGGAGTGCCAATGAAATTGGACGTGCAAGGAATGTTACTAATTCTAGAATTAAGTTCACTGGAATCAATAACGCTTTTGCAACTGGGTTACTTGGATTAAATGGGTTAAGTGCCAATTCACCAACGAAACCGCCGATGCCTTTTTCACGAATACTATAGAACAAGATCAACGCAAATACAGACAAAGACATACCAAGGGTAATGTTAGGGTCTGTAGATGGAACAACCTTGAAGTAAACGTGGTGAGGGTCCATACCAAATACGTTTGCACCAATCAATTGAGCTGTATACGGAATCCAGTCAACAGGAATTAAGTCCATCGCATTCATGAGGAAAATCCACACGAAAATGGTCAAGGCTAAAGGCGCAATTAAACGTGATTTACCATGAAACGTATCACGAACACTTGAGTCAACAAACTCGATAATCATTTCGATTGCAGACTGGAACTTGGTAGGAACACCAGAGTTTGCAGCTTTCGCTACGCACCAGAATATCAAACAGAAAATCACACCAAGGCCAATTGACCAACCCATTGAATCCAAGTGGATAGCAGTGAACCCCATCTGTTGAGCTTCTGCACCACTTTCAGCCAATTTCCAAGTACCATCTGGCATTTTGCCATAGGTCATATTGGTCAAGTGATGCTTGATATACTCGGTCGAAGTCAGGGCATGTTCTTCAGCAGCCATAAATCACACCTGGTCAATGTCAAATAATAAATAGAGTTAACGAATATCGCGTGCTGCATGATATCTCGTTAATCCCCAAAAAAATTTTCAATTTCTGCTGCGCTTATACTCGTTTTTGTTGTCGTGCTACCCAAAAAGGTGCAATCCACGACATCGCTTGAACGAGAATAAAACCACAAAACAATGCCACCGGAGATAACGGTTTGACATTGCATAAAATTAAAATGAAACCAACGATCACAATTGCAAATTTGCCCATTAAGCCTCTATACATGTTCGAAAGAACCTGTTTTGAAGCACGCGCCCCTGCTGCTCGAAACGACTGCCAAGAAAAATAACAACTGGCAAGCCAACATATCAGTGCACCTAACGCTGCACTCAGAGCCGCAGTCGAGTCTTTCAAGACCCACGCTACCAAGGCTGAAACAGGAATCATAAACGCTTGCAAATAGACCAAAGCTTTTGCTAATCGTCGGTCAATCAAGCGACTAGTTTGGCTCATTTTTTATCCACTCACAGCATAAATGCTTGACAAGTTTAGCTGATGATCGTTTTTAATCGCAGGCATTATAGAGTTACACCCCTGAACATGCAATCTTTTCCCGACCTTAGTCGTGTTTTTTTCGATATACAGGTTGCTTTGCATATGAACAATTGTTGATTAATTTTTGCATCATTTCCGTGCATTAAGTACGCAAGCTTGTGTTTGTTGAGCCAAAGTCTGCCATGCAACCACAAAATCTTGTTGTTTAGCCAAAGTTTCGTCTACCGCTTGAAATGAAATTTCACCCAATTTTCGGTACTGACTTGGACTTGCGCTACCTTCTGCCAGCAAGCACATTTTTTTGTAAGGTCTCGTGTCATTTAAAAACTTGATTTGAGTCACAGTCGGCGCAACATGCGGATCATCTGTCATCGCACCTGCAAATTTTAAGTTTAATGAACGCTCTAAATATTGGTAAGCATCATGATAAGCCCAGTATGGACGTGCGCTACCTGCACTGATACTTTTCTGTGAAACGCGCAGCATTTCACTGGCAAACTTCTTCGCATTATTCCAATATGCTGCTTTATTTTCTGGATGTTGTTGTGAACGTAAGGCTGCAATAAAGAAACCGATACGTACAGCATTATTTGGATCTAACCACACATGTGTATCAATCGTATCTTTCAGTGCAACACCTTTTGGACTTCTTAAAGGAAGTGCTTGGATAATGCCTGAATTGAGTATTGAAATCGCCTTTGGATTGTCACCTAAAACCTTTTCCAAAGGCGCTTCATGTTCTTTTCCCAGCCAAATCACCAATGAAGCGTCCATAATCGTTTTGCGATTATCTGGTGTAAGTTGCACATCATGCCCCGTTTGATTTCCCAAAAGCAAAACAGGCTCTTCTATGCCTTCAGTTATTTCTTTTGCAATCAAATAAATAGGATGAGTTGATACCACTAAAGGCGCTTGAGCCCAAGTGACACTAATAAATAATGCACATAAGCAAAAGGCGATAATGCGATTCATGGGAGTGTATTACCAAAAAAAATTTATGTTATAGTATAACAGAAGTTAAAAAATACCTACGCCATTCGTAAGTTGATAGAGCTTCATGTTAATATTTGCGATTCTCTTCCATTCAAATAACAAGTTTTGAGGTCTGATATGAGCTTATGTTCACACGAGCAGCATGATACTTTGCATGGTGTACACGATCATCTCAATGTAGAAGCTCGTTTATCAGAAGCAGAAAGCCTTTGTGCAACCTCAGGTGCCCGCCTTACCCCTTTGCGTAAAGAAGTACTTGAATTAATTTTGAATGCCTCAGGTCCTGTAGGTGCTTATGATCTTTTAGCCAAGATGAAAGGTGCTGCAGAACGTCCAGCTGCACCGCCTACCGTGTATAGAACCTTAGATTTTCTCTTAGAAAAAGGTTTTATTCATCGTTTAACCTCTATTAATGCTTATATCCCTTGTTGTCACCCACGTGAAGGACATCAAGCCGCATTTTTAATTTGCACTGAATGTCATACAGTGAAAGAAGCTTCAGCAAAAGGTTTGATTCAAGAATTAAACCACTTAGCCGCGTCAGATCACTTCAATGCACATCACAGTATTATTGAGATTTCAGGAATATGTCAGCAGTGCTCGAACAAAGCGTAAACTCCCCTCTCGTTCAACTGCAACAAATTAATGTCCGAATTGATGATCGTGACATTCTAAAAAATATAGATTTTTCATTACAAGAAAAAGAAATTGTCACGCTTATTGGTCCCAATGGCGCAGGCAAATCAACCCTGATCAAAGTATTATTGGGTATTTTAAAACCCAATGCGGGCAAAATTATCAGCTCAAAAAAAATTAAACTGGCATATGTACCACAAAAATTTAATCCCTCTCATAGTCTGCCTTTAAGAGTTAAAGATCTACTGAATCTTGAGAAATGTGATAAGGCCATTAAAGCTGAAATCATTCGAGATACAGGTATTGCCAAATTAGAGTACGCCAAAGTACAACAACTTTCAGGTGGTGAACGTCAGCGGGTTTTATTGGCGCGTGCTTTATTACGCCAACCCGATATTTTGGTTTTAGATGAACCTATGCAAGGTTTAGATATCCAATCTGAAGCTGAACTGTATGAATATGTGCGTAGCCTGCCACAACGTTATGGTTGCGCCATTTTAATTGTGTCTCATGATTTACAATGGGTAATGCAAGGCACTCAGCGAGTTGTCTGTTTAAATAAGCACATTTGCTGTAGTGGTTTACCTGACAGTATTCAGCAGCATCCAGAGTATCAGGCTTTGTTTGGCGACACATTTGGAAAATACCACGCTTTTTATCAACACCATCATGACCATTGTGCACATGGTGACTCCGCCAAAACTTGTGAACATGGCCCACATCCACACATTCACCCAGAACCGGAAGCTTAAACCATGATGGAATGGTTAGAATTACTGTTACCTGCATGGATTATGGGAACACTTTTAGTGTTTCTAACAGCGCCACTAGGTTGTTTGATGCTATGGCGCAGAATGTCTTTTTTTGCTGACACGATGGCGCATGGTACCTTGCTGGGTGTTGCGTTAGCTGCTGTTTTAACTTTACCGCTTTGGGTCGGTGTTACCTTTACTGCGATACTCTTGGTGGCTGTACTTTGGGTTTTACATGACCCTCGTTTACCCAATGACGCCTTACTTGCATTATGTGCTGCGACCTTACTCTGTTCAGGTCTATTGTTAATTCAACATTTACCCGCATTACGTCCTGAGTTATTAAGTTATTTATTTGGCGATTTATTAACAATTGAGTGGTCAGACCTACCGATTTTTGCAACTGTGATTATTGTTGCTTTAGCTGTCCTCTACCGTTACTGGCAAGCACAAATTCAAATTGCGATTGATCCAGATATTGCGGTAAGTGAAGGCGTAAACGCCAAATGGCAGCGCTTAATTTTTATGTTGTTATTGGCTTTATTCACCGTACTCGCTTTACGTGCCGTTGGTTCGTTATTGATGGGTGCGTTATTGGTTATTCCAGCACTGGCTTCACGTCTTATTTCGCACTCACCGAAACAAATGGTGATTGGGGCATTTGTGATTGCTCAAATTGGTGTGACTGTGGGGTTATGGTCAAGTGCAGCTCTGAACATCTCTACAGGTCTGAGCATCGTATTAACCATGTCTTTGCTGTTTGCTGTGATTTTCTGTGTAATGAAAGTAAGAAAGATGGCTTGATGAATCAATCATTTCCATCTTTAGCCGCACTCAATATTTAAACTATGCTTTTTAACAAAACATATAAACCATATACAGCAATGACAATCAGAATTAATCCGCAAAGCCCTAATATTTTTGGATAAATTTGACTTTTAGAAAGCTTATTAAACGACAGATAAACCAAAGATAACGTGAGAAAATCTAAAATAATCCATGTCACGACTAAGATGACTAGACTGGTATTTATATCAGCATGAATATGAATAAACTGCGGAAAAAATGATGAAAAGAAAATGATATCTTTAGGATTTGAGATACCCACTAAAAAGCCTTTGCTTAGCCCACCATCCACAGGCGACAACATCGTATTGAGTTGATGCTCCTGCTGGGATAATACTTCTTTTAGAATTCCATAACCTAGATAGGCAATATAAAGACATCCTAAAACTTTAATGATCAAGAAGAGAGTTTCATTGACACTAAACATGCCTTTTAAAATTAAAATAGAGGCTGTGATAAGTACCAAAGAAGCCAAATTTGTCCCAATAATGGTCAGTAAAGACTGTCGGTAGCCACCTTTTAAACCTGCACTTGCAACCAAGATCATGACTGGACCAGGCGTTGCAATCATGATAATCACACTAATGGCATACAGATAAAATTCTAAATAATTCAAAGTAACCTCGAAACAATGGCTTATTTATAGGGTCAAATCTCTAATATATGACTCAGTTAATCGCCTATGTTGTTATTGGTGAACCAGGCTTAATAAGCCAGCAGCACAACTAAACAAGACAGCAAAGGTACGGTTCATATATTTTTGTTGTTTTGGTGATTTTAATAGTCTTAACACTTTGGCTGCCAATCCCGTATAACCAGCCATGACTATCAAATCAATCGTGATCATGGTCGCTGCCATAATCACATACTGAATCCATTGTGGTTTAGACAAGTCTAGAAACTGTGGCAAAACAGCAAGTAAAAAGACGATGGCTTTTGGATTACTGATATTGACAATAAAGCCATATAAGATCAGCTTGGGAATAGATTTTGTCGGTTGCTCAGTTGGGATATCTATCGACTGTGTTTTCGTTGTCCATTGTATGTAGGCTAAATATAATAAATATAAAACCCCAAACCATTTCACTACGAAAAACGCCAGCGGTGTGGTTGCAAACAATACCCCAACCCCTGCTGCGACAATCGCAATTTGAACCAACAACGCCAGTTGTAAACCGATTGCATTCCAATAACCACGGCGAAAACCATAATTTAGACCGCTCGACATAGATGCGATCGCACCCGCACCAGGTGAAATACTGATCACCCAGCACGCCAACATATAAGCAAACCAGACTTGATACGACATAACAAAAGGATAGAAAACTTTTAACACGCTATTATAGCGGTTTTAAAACGATACATTTCGATTAATTTAATTGGTAAAAAGTATAAGACTTTACTATTCAGCTGTTGCTTGATCATGCACAATAAGAGGATTGATAAATAAAAATTGAGGAGCCATCACCATATGACAGCCCAATCTGTAATTCTACCTTTACCTTCTAATCATGCTCGTTTCATTGTTTTAAATTTAAAAAATCTGTCTATTGATGGTTTAAAAGAACAACTCAATGCGTTGTTAAATACACGTGATCGTTTAATTACCCAACACCCTGATGCTGAAATTAAAACATCTATTGCTTTTGGTCCTGAACTTTGGGCAAAACTTTATCACACAACTCCTGAAGGGTTTAAGCAGTTAGAACCGATTCAAGGCGCATTTGAGATGCCAGTGGTTCCTGCTGATGTTCTGATTCATATTGCGTCTGCACGTACAGATATTTGCTTTGCGCTTAGCCAATCCTTTTTTGATGGCATCCAAAATCAAGTTGAGGTTCTGGATGAACGGGTATGCTTCCGTTATCTTGATGGTCGTGACCTGACTGGTTTTATTGATGGTACTGAAAATCCTCAATTCCCTGATGATCGTGCGGAGACTGCGTTATTAGGTGAAGATTCAGGTATTTTTGAAGATGGTTCTTTTATTTTTGCACAACGTTATGTACATGAACTTGAAAAGTGGAAACGTTTAAAAGTTGATGCACAGGAAAATGTGATTGGTCGTTCTAAATTAGAAAGTATAGAGATGGACGATGAACACAAACCTGAAAATGCCCATATTGCTCGTGTTGTCATTGAAGATAATGAAGGTGAAGAATTAGAAATCCTACGCCACTCTCTTCCTTATGGCGATGGTCAAGGTGAGCAAGGTCTATTTTTTATTGCCTATACCAAAGACTTAACCCGTATTGATCGTATGTTAGTCAATATGTTTGGTACTCAAGGCGATGGGATTCATGACCGTTTGCTGCACTTTGTAACACCTATCGATGGTGCTTATTTCTTTGCACCGAATGAAGAAGTGTTGGAAGAGATTTTGGAAGATTGATAAATACTCATGAACAAGCAGCTTTATGAAGCTACTTGTTCATGAAAATAAAATTTTTTACGTTTATCGTATTTTTAATTAGATAGAAAGTACTTTAAAGATTCTCGCTTTTAAATGAGCTTTAATAAAAAATTAAAAGTAATTAACTTATCTTCTTAAAATATACCTTTTTACCTTCAGAACATACTCCATAGAAAATCCCATAGAAACCTTCTTTTACTGAAGGATTAGCCATATAGCTGTCACATTCCAAAAATAAATTCCCTGCTGTCTTCTTAAAAACTATTTTTTGCTTTTGATAATATGGAGCACCTTCATAATTATCATTTAAATAATACAATCCTAGTTTAGAATTTCTGGATTCAGCTTGCTTGCTCGCATAGCCATTCTTTATAAAATCAATCCCACCCAGAGTCAGGTTAATTTTATCAAAATTTAAACTTAGCTCACTGTTATCATTTCTATCAACTTTAGCTTTAGCCCATCCAACTTGAACATCTTCACTATAAATATTCTTATAGTATAAATAAAAGTCCCCATTACTCTCTTTTATATAAAACTCATCATGAGCTGGTTCAAGTTTTTTAAATAGATAATTATTTATCTTTTTTGTCGGTGTTAAATTCTGACATTTTCCAGATTTTTCACAGATTCGATATGAATAGTATAGTTCAGTATTACTTGGCTTAGGCGGATTAGCTTCAGTTGTACATGCAAACATCAAAATTATTACAAATAAAAAAAACAATCTATTCATCATTGAGTAATCTCTATATGCATAGCACCTTCTCCTGGCACATCTGCTGAAATAAAACCGGAAATAATTCCATCACTTAAAGCTTTCTCACAAGCAGCTTTAAACCTTTTCCCTACACTATTCAAAGTATTTCCTGTTCCAAAACCATTACTGTTCATGCCTAAATCAATAATATTATTTTTTCTATATTGCTCTTCCGAAACACAATGTTTCGAAACTCTCTGCCCTTTATTTTGGAACTCAACAATTTTTTCAACCATTTTTTGGATAGTCGCCTCTTTTCCAAGCCCCTTAGCAATACAGTCTGCTTTAACTTGTTTTACAGCCTCTCCAGGTCCAGCATATCTCGTTGCTTTAATATACATTGCTTCTGCTTGAGCTCTTGGGCTCCTTATTGTACTTGTAATAAAAAGTCTATTCATATTTGCTTCTTTAGCTAGATAAGCTAACACATTTTTCGTTTTCTGGCTTACGATAACTTGTCTTGCTTGCTCCTTAACACCGTTAAAACTTATTGTTACATCGGATACACTCGGGATAGCAGGTCTATCTAATTTCAGCTCAAAAGCTTTCATTCCTCTGCTAATTTCCCCATCAAAAACAACAAACTCCTTTCCAGCACTAGTAGCTGTAATTTTTATCTTTTGACCAATTTCCCCTTTATGTATTTTTTTCCCTAGACCATTCATGCCACTTGAATGCCCCTTTTTCTTACCTTTATATTCAATCGAATAATTACCACCACTAAATAATTGATTAGTTTTTTGATCATATGTATACACTGTAAATTCAGCTTCACCATTATCATTAACTAAAGTTTTTGGATGACCATCACCACTCGTTGATTGTTTTTGATCTCTTTTAGGTGTTTGATCTATACCTGACTGTTGTTTAGGGACTGGTATAGATTGAGTTGTATTACTTTTTTGTGGAGTATTTTCACTCACATCTGTTTTTAACTTTTTAGATGCTGATTCAATAACACCTTGTTCAATATAAATTTCCCTTTGTGTTTTATTCTTATCTACTTTTACAGCACCAATATTAGTACCATCTCTTAATTTATAATTTAATTCAAACCCAGGCATCGCCTTAACTGTAATTTTACCATTACTATTGGTAACTTTAGTTTTAGTTTGCCCTCTATAAGTCTGTACCAAATTTAAACTACTTATAGGCTTCTTTGAACTGTTATTATGATAAAAAATAATATCAAACGAATGTAAATCTATTTTTACTACTTGCTCTTTCACTCCTTGTGAAACAGTAAAAGATTTAAGAACTTGACGAGTGTCCTTCCCACTTATTTCAACAGAAATTTTTTCCCCTGAAGTAGCAATTATATTTTTTTCAATGCCATCTGTTCCAACTGAATGCTTTTTATCACTTCCTTTATATTTTAAAAAATATGAAAAATTGGGTAGTGCTTTATTTTCACTATCTACTATTTTAATATCAAACTTAACATCTGATGTATTACCATTCATTTGCTCTTGATCTACTTTTTTTTCATTATTTTGAGTATTTGTCGTACTTGATGGTTGTTGAACTATTGGAGATGGTGTTTGATTATGTATATCTGTTTTTGATTTAACTCCTCCTTTTCCGTTATTTACCACAATAACTGAAGCATAATTTCTACCATCTCCCAACAAAGATATTTCTTTATTATTCTTATCTTTTACCAAAACACCATTAACCTTAAATCTAGCACCCATATAGTTACAAACCTTAAGCTTTTTTATCCTGCCCTTTTGGTCTGTAATCAAATCCTTGAATAATGGCACTGGTTTTTTATCATTATATACTACATCAACTGTTGCGCCAGCTAATGGATTTCCAGCATTATCAACAAATGAAACATCAAATATTGAGGTTATTACCTTATACCAACGCATATCATCTTTTTCGGTCCCTGGTATTTGAACTTGTTGAGTAGGATTAGATTTACTCACCACAAAAGGAGGGACTAAAGAAGGATAATTAGATGGATCAGATTTATGCAATTCTGCTTGAGCCTTAGGGCTATAATAATATACAACTCCACCTGTAAAATCAGGCTCTGTTCCATTAAATATTGGTTCTACTGCTCTAATTAAACTCATTAATTTAGGTGAAATATCACCAGAATCCAAAGCTTTTTTTGCTCTTTTATAGGGTGGATTTTTTTGAGTGTACGCATCGTATCCTGTTTTCGTAACGATTTGTATGATATTACTCCATGATTTCCAGTTTGCAAAACCAATTCTATTTCTGATTGTATGTGCAATAACTTTCCATGAAGTTTCACCGCAATTTTCAGCTTCACCATTAATAGTTGCAACAAATATTTTAAAGTCTTCGCTATAATTCATTTTATTACTCACAAGTTTTCTTAATTATTTTGTTAAAATATAAACTATCACCATTTTTATCTACATCCGCCAACATTGCTACCAAATGTAATTGTCCTTTATCATCAAAATACGATTTTTCTTGAAAAGAGTTATATACAGCAACATCTACTGGAACATTATTAAATTCTTTATTTTTCAAATTAACTATTGTTTTTTTATTTTTACTAAATAGTTTTCTAGCATATATAACATTATTTTTAGAATCACTTTCAATTAAACAGTTATTTTTTTTATCTAAAGCAATAAACTCTTTAGTTTGGTCTTCTTGCATTTTACTTATGAAAAAGTGATATTGACATGGTGAACCACAACTACCATAAGCATGAAAAATATTTTCATTTACTTTATCAACCTGAGGGTATCTCATATTTTTTAAGATAAAATTGGTTTTATTATCAGAGTTTTTTACAATATCACAATACTCTTGATCATGACCTTTACATTTCAATTCAACATTAAATATATCTTTTGCATAGATATTTGAACCAATAATAGCTCCACAAAATGTAAGAACTAGAATGATTAAATTTTTAATATGAAATAGAAAAAAATGTATTATCTTCATTTGCAAAATTTCAATCATGTTCATGCTCTTCTCCACAACCACATCCAGTAATTTCTTCTTCATCCAAAGACTCTATTTCTTGTTCAGAAATTAATTCTTTAATTTCTGTCAAATAAGCTCCTGGTACTAAAGCAAGCTCTACATTATCAGCAGAATCACTGTAAACACGTGCACTACTTTCTTGCTCAAACTCATATTCTGCTTCAATTTTCTTTGAATGGTTGATTAATTTATATTTCATATTCTTCAATATATTAGTATCAAATATTTGACTCAAATCAAATCTCATACTATACATCCCACTCTCAGGCAGTTTCGGCAATTCAGCATTCACTGTTGCCCCACTGGTAAACAACTGTTGCCCCGACTTCACTTCAAACTTTCCACCAGTTTTAATAAAGACACCACTACCATTGATAACCAACTGAGTACCACCTGCTTTTAAGTCAATTTCTTTAGAACTGGTCAGCTCAATCTTATCTTCAGTCGCGATCAGTTTAATCACTTTCTTGGCAATGATTTCAATCAAATCATCTTGCGCCTGAACTTTGATCGGACCCTTTGCAGCAAAAGCACTTAAACCTTTCTGAGCTGCAAACAAGCTGATCTTATCTTGTGCATGACCGACAATATTCTTCTGTGCACTCAAATTAATTGAGCCTTGCGCACTTTCAGCAATATCTTGTGAAGCTTGTAAGACAATATCTTCTGGGGTTGTCAGTGCAATCCCATTGGGTGAAGCCAGTAACATCAATGCCTGACGAAAGATCTTACCTTGCTCTTGTTTGGCACTATCACCACTATTTTCTAAGTCTTTTGTATAACTCTCCATAAAGCCCTGTAAGGAGCCTAAAGCCTGCATCGGATTCACATCCAATTTACTGCCTTTATTAAAAGTTCCACAAACACTGGTTAAATCAAAATCCTTAATTTCAACATTGGCAATTACCTTACCCACGTCTTTTAAAGCACTTAACGGTTCTGTATCAAATTTGTCTTTTAAACTGGTTAATTTTCCTTTTAAAACATCCGAACCATGTTCTTCAATATTTTCAATAAAACTCTTTAAGTTCTCAATCGACTCTTTGGAATCATTAAAAAAGTCTTTAAATTCGTCTACAATATTCTTGGTATCTTTACCAAATTTCTGGATGTCCTCAATAAAATCACCACTGTTTTTCAGTGCTGAAATTGGATCACTCCCCACAGCATTTTTAAATAAACCCACAGTTGCCTGTAAAGCCTGATTTGCACCTTTTAGTTCTAAAGAATTAATCAGTTTCGGCAAACGATTGACAACATTCAATGCATCCGTTTGTTGTTTGACTGCTATTTCACTCAGCACTTTCATACTTTCTGCACCTTGATTTAACAAGGACTGCGCTTGTGCTGCTTCTAAGTGGTCTGCAATCGCATTTTCTTGGGCATACGTCGTGATAAGCATGCCTTTGCCTGCACGCATGGCACCATAAGCATCGGTTCTTAACTCAAAACCTTCACCACGCCCATTGCTGGTTTCCTTATCTTTCGGGTGACTTAAGTTCCCGAGATTAAGTTGTGTTGCTGCATGACTACTTTGTAGCTGCGTACTGATTTGACCTGTGGTGTCATCAAAGCGGAGTTGGTTAAAACCTGATCCACCCACTTCCGATGAGCGAATACCACTTAATTTTTTGGTATCAGGCAACTGGCCTTTGATATCAAACATGGTTTGATGACGTTCTGCTTCATGTAAACGTCCCATCACAAATGGACGGTCGACATTGCCATCAAAGAAATCAATAACTACGATTTCACCAATTCGTGGGTGGAATCTTGTGCCATAACCTTCTCCGGCCCAAGAGGTCAATACATCAACCCAAGCTGAGTCTGTATCATTGTCATTGGAGCCTGCACCACCATCATGACTATTGTCATCGGTACGGGTGAAGAGGAAACGAACTTTAATCCGCCCCCATTGATCGACATAAATCGTTTCGCCTTGCGGGCCAACCACTTTGGCACGTTGTGGAAATGCAGAAGGTCTATGTGCTAAAGGGTTATACTCAGGAACGATCGGAATTCTACGGCGCACCAAGGACAACTCATTGGCTTGACGCTGGTCTTTAATTAAATGATTCCAGTAATTTAAATTAAGCAGCTTGGATAACTGATCTTGTAACTCTTTGGGTAAGTTATTTTGATTGTAAAAAGTCTTACCTAAGATTAAGAACTCACGATCCGAACCATCATGTTGATCAATTTCAGGGTGTTCTCTTAATTCAAACCAATAGCCAACTTGCGCATCACGCACTGAACTGGTTGCGGTAAAATATTTGGACTGTAATTCTTGGTATTGTGTTAGTTGGGTATTTAATTTATCAACTTGGGCTGAACTGGAAACTGTGGTTTGGTCTTCGCCATTGAGATCACTGGTCCAAGCTGGGCTAATTGTCCAAGCCTGCTCTAAACTTAAAGTTTCATTGTCTTGTTGATCACTATGTTGGTGATTACTTAACTGGCTATCGCCCTGATCTTGTAAAAGGTTATCCGCTTGCCAACGTTGTACTTGTATTGCTGTTGATTGAATTGAGCGCTGGGCAATGAGGCTGGTGATCGTGTCAAAGCGTTCTGTTGCATGACTGCGATGGAAACGAATACTTCGTCTAGGCATTGCCTCATATTGCGTATTGTCATCAATGAGACGTAATTTCTGTGCCTGAATCTGCGTTGCCGAAATAGGCACAATTCGTACAGATTCATCAACTAACCAGTTAATACCTTCACTGCGCCACAAGCGAGTTAAAAACTCATAATCCGTTTCATTGGCTTGCATTACAAAAGGACGGATATCGTATTGTTTTTTTAAACCACTACTGTCCAGACTTAAACTGGCAGAAAATAAGGCACTTTTCGCTTGCCACTCTTTAAATAAGATTTCCGATATTTCCAGAACACTTTTGTTCATAAAAACACGGCTATTACGACGCTTATGCCAAAGACTAGTTGCATCTTCAAGCGTTAATTTATAAACGCTTAACGCCCCATCACTCTGCCCTTGGCTTGCCCCTGTCACAATTCCAGTGGTTCGGTACAATTCACCAAAATCGGTGACTTGATCAACTGCAACCTGACACCCGATAAATTGTTTTAAAGCAATATGCGCATTGGTTGAAAGGCAGAGTAATTCTGCCTTTAAGCCCTGATTAATCTGTTGTTGCCCCTGAATGCATTGCAAGAATACACTGCTGTTTAAGGCTTGATTTGAGAATTGAACGTGGATCGCTCGTGTTTGTAGTCCCAAGCCAAAGCTTTCAAGTAAGGTCGTAATATTTTTCAGCATTTTAGTTATTGATATTTAATTACAAGTATCGTCATTTTAATTAAAAACTTAGAAAAAGACACCGATAAATTGTTAAATTTTATTCCACAAGTACAATAAAAAATATTACTTAATTATGTAGAATATAAGGTTAAAATTAAATTTTAAAAGCTACCAGTGATTTTTTCATTTATTTTAGGTATTGCATTTGCATAAAACCTTCAGTGCAATCTAAAATAGAATTCTTCAAATTCTCACACTTTATCTTGTTGTTTTTTAATAACTTAAATTTAAAACTATTGCTCACTTGATGCCCTGATTTAAATCCTTTTGATGAAACACCCCAAATAGCAGGATTATTCTGTTCATATATAGACTCAATCGTATACAAATTTAAAGAATCATCTCTAATAATTCTTTTTATATAGTTTTGATCCAATAATTTATAATCATATTCACCATTAGTATTATTAGAGATGCTTGTATAATTTAGCCTTACTATTGCAACTTCTTTTGTTACCTTATTAAAAATATAAAATTTCTTTAAGACATAAAAATCACCTCTTAAGATATTTTCTGTATATTGTACAAAGCCTATAAAATTTCGATCAGAAAAATAAGGTGAAATAATATATCGATTTAGCCCTGATAGGTTATTTCCATCTAAACGATATAACTCATCACCTTTTTTCAAAATAATACTATACGATTTCTGACCTTTATCCCCCTCACTTGAAGTATTTTCTTCTGTTAAGATCGTATAGTCCTTATCTATCTTTATTGACTGCCCTAATATACTAATACTCTTATAATCTTGATAAAGGTGACGACTAGAGTCATCATAAAGAACGACACTATTTGCTAATAAAACAGTGGGTACTAATAATATTAATAGTAAAAATATTCTTCTTAAATACATAGTTTAATCACTTTAAATTTCTTAATTCCAAATTACATTCAACTTAGTATCTCAGTACTGAAGATTTTATTAAAAGTAAATAGTGAGAACCTTCTATCAACAATAATTTTCAAATCCTTATTAAGAGCATAGTAAAATCGCTCTGAATGTTATTTTTTAAAATTACATCAAAACTAAATTCGCTTGTACCATTTTATCTTAAATAAAAAAAGGGCGTATAGCCCTTTCTTTACAACATCCAAAAAACTCTAGAACGGAACGCGTTTATAGTCACGATATTCTGGTTTCCAGAAGTTCTGTTCAATACTTTCTAGCAATTGCTCATCACTGATCATCGGCGCTACACCATCTTGCATAGCAGCTTTGGCAACTTTAAATGCGATAATTTTAGATACTTGCTGCAATTCATTTAAATCAGGCAATAGGTCTGCGTGGATATCTTGCAACTTCGGTGAACAATCAGCCAAAGCTGAACTTGAAGCCATCAGCATATTGTCTGTAACACGGGTTGCTTGAACTGCTACCACACCCAAACCAATACCAGGGAAGATATAAGAGTTATTGCACTGTGAAATCTGATAAGTTTCACCATGATAATTCACAGGTGTAAATGGGCTGCCTGTCGCAATCAATGCTTTACCATCTGTCCATTGAATAATATCAGCAGGCACGGCTTCAACTCGTGAAGTCGGGTTGGATAAAGGCAATACAATCGGATATTCACAGTTTTCAGCCATCGTTTTAATGATTTCTTCTGTAAATAAACCCGGTTGACCCGATACCCCAATCAATACGGTTGGTTTGGCATTTTTCACAACATCAAGCAGTGAAATGATTTCCTCAGCATTGCCCCAATGTGCAACATCTTCAGGTTTCTGCGCAAGTTTACGTTGGAAATCTAATAAGTTTGGCTGATTTTCAGTGATTAAACCAAAACGATCCACCATAAATACTTTGGCACGCGCTTCAGCATCCGTCAGGCCTTCAGCAACCATCTGTGCAATAATTTGTTCTGCAATACCACAACCTGCTGAACCAGCCCCTAAGAAGGTAATTTTCTGGTCTTTGAGCTGTTTACCTGCGGCTCTACTCGCAGCAATTAAAGTACCGACACAAACTGCCGCTGTTCCTTGAATATCGTCATTAAAACAACAAATCTTATCACGGTATTTTTCAAGTAAAGGCATGGCATTTTTTTGCGCAAAATCTTCGAATTGAATCAATGCTTTTGGCCAACGACGTTTAACCGCTGCAATCACTTCATCGACAAATTCATAGTATTCATCCCCACTGACACGAGGTTGCGACCATCCCATATAAATCGGGTCATTCAATAATTGTTGATTATTGGTTCCCACATCTATGGTAATCGGCAATGTATAGGCTGGACTAATACCACCACATGCAGTGTAAAGAGACAGTTTTCCAATTGGAATGCCCATACCGCCAATACCTTGGTCGCCTAAACCAAGAATACGCTCACCATCTGTGATCACAATCACTTTGACATTTTTACGGTTTACGTTGTGAATGATTTCATCAATGTATTTACGGTCAGGATAGGAAAGAAATACTCCACGATGACGGCGATAAATATCGGAGAAACGCTGACATGCTTCACCCACTGTCGGTGTATAGATAATCGGCATCATCTCACTTAAGTGGTTTTCAATCAGGTGGTAAAAAAGCGTTTCATTGGTGTCTTGAATATTTCGTAAATAAATATGCTTATTGATCGCTTCACTGAAAGAACAGAACTGTTGATATGAACGTTGACTTTGTTCCTCAATACTTTCGATCACATGAGGAATTAAACCGTGTAAGTTAAATTGAGTTCGTTCTTCTTCTGTGAAGGCTGAACCTTTATTTAATAAAGGCAGCTCTAATAAGGCATTACCTGCATAATGAATATATAGAGGATATTTTTTCAGGGTTTCCGTTGGCATTTCCATTCTCATTGAAGCAGACTGCCTGCTTCTATCTTTTGCTAAGCTACGACTTTGGTCTGATACAAGCTTAAGCCTATTTTTGACTAAATGGGTATTTAGATACGTGATAATGATATTCAAAGTATTTTACAGAATGATAAATTATTCTCAGTTTTACTGATCAAATTCTGGTTTTTATCTAATTTCATATTTTGCCCTAAAATAATGAGCCATGATCACGCCATTAAAACTGCATATTTGTACGCAATTTTGACCAATCATTGATTTTTTTTCTGTTTAGATTTATTTTGTTTAAAATACGATGAAGCTAAACCAATAACAATGAACACAAAGATCTCTCTACTCCTTCTTAGCACAGTCATTGCATGTACTGGCTGCCAAACTGCAAAAAAAGTCTCTTCTGGTGTTTCTAAAACCACTGAAAAAGTCAAAAGCATGGTGGGCTTAGGCGAAGCCAAAGTTCCAGAAGTTGATCAGCAAGGTGTGGTTGATGTCAGTAAAGCCACCCTCGAAAAACTAGAACAAATGAAG
Source organism: Acinetobacter sp. BIGb0196 (assembly GCF_011759595.1). Lineage (NCBI taxonomy): Bacteria > Pseudomonadati > Pseudomonadota > Gammaproteobacteria > Moraxellales > Moraxellaceae > Acinetobacter > Acinetobacter sp. BIGb0196. The sequence goes on from NZ_JAAOZA010000002.1 coordinate 60,859, forward strand.
ATCAATATGCCCACTGGACAATGGGTCTATATTGAAAATGATCTTCAAGGTATTTACACCTTACAAAACAAATCCAGTGATGGAAACGTCCTATATTTGCGTTTGAATTGTAAGATTCCTTCGCAGAAGTCTGGTTTTGCGATTGAAGATAAAGATGGTAAAGAGCTGCTTAAAGCACATGATGCGCAAACCGGTCAGGTTCAATTCTTAATCGACAATAAAAACTATGGCAATCCATTTGACTTAGTCAATGCGAAAAAAATGCCGACATTTAAAACGGCACTGAGTAAAGCCAAAGTGATTAAAATCTTTAACAATTCCAAACTTTATACCTTTACAAATGGCCATGCTGAGTTACTCAGCAAGCCTGTCACATGTAAAGAGTAGATCCATTATTTAGGCATATCCACAAATACGGCGGTTAAACGTCGTACTAAGGGTAAAACAATCAAAACCACAGGATATGCCACAGCCCATGATACCATCCATGCAGCAAGCCATTTGACCCAAAATCCGTTAATCAAACCCACATTGATCAACATATTAATCAATGACACCATGCCACTCATTAAACAAGATAAGAACAACGGCATAATCCATGCTGCAAATTTTGCAGGGAGTTTTGGGATATTGCCAATAATTGTGGGAGGAGTATTTGACATATATCGCTCTAAATTTACCAACAGGACACATTTTATTCTTTTAATAGACCTGAAACAATTAATCCTTCCACATAACATCGGCCACATTTTGCCATTTGATTTGCTTGGACAAATTTAAAGGCTGATCATAGAGCTCAGATATCACATTGATTGCATCATCGAGTGAAATAATTGAATTTAAAGGGAGCCAGGTGTCATCACCAACATCAAATAACGCTAAGTTCAGATCTTCATTGCAAGACAGCCACGACTCGCCTTGTTGGGCAGTAGGGATATTTTTATCGTAACGCAAAATCAAGTGAGTCGTATCTATCCACCAAAACAATAAAATGATCTGACCTTGTTTTGGCATATCTAGCGCAAGATAACCTGAATTTGAATATTCCAAGTCTGTGGCCTGAATCTTCGCAAACAAGTGTATAACTTGCTCTTTTTCTATAATCTCATGATCGATTTGATCTAGAAAACTCACAAACATATTTTTTATCCTGTGATTAAAGCAGTGTAATCCGTCAAGTCCATTTGAAATCTAAACGCCAATACACAGTGAAATTGAGCATACCGACATTTTTCTTATCGAATAAGTTTTATTCTATACAAATGCATTCACCTAAAAGGCGCAAAATTTGCTATATTTAGCGTTTTTCTGCGACATTTATTTCTCTATAGATTATGAATACGGCCATACAAGCAGCTCTTGATCATGCAGTGCAATCCCTACAAGCTGAAGGGACTCTTCCATCTGACTGGAAAAACACGAGTGTTTTAACGCGAACTAAAGACCGAAGCCACGGTGATTTCGCATCAAACATTGCCATGATGGGCGCTAAAGTTGCTGGTATGAAACCACGTGATCTTGCAGAGAAAATTTTGGCAAATTTACCCGAAGTAGTCGATATTGCCAAAGCTGAAATTGCAGGTCCGGGTTTTATCAACTTCTTTTTAAATGCCGATCAACGCTTTACTGTGCTGGATCAAATCCAAGCCCAAAAAGAACAATTTGGTAAAACCCAAGCAAATGCAGCCAAGAAAATTCAGGTTGAATTCGTTTCTGCCAACCCAACCTCTAGCCTGCATGTAGGTCATGGTCGTGGTGCTGCATATGGTATGACTGTTGCAAACTTACTTGAAGCAACAGGTGCCAAAGTTGAACGTGAATATTATGTCAATGATGCTGGCCGTCAAATGGACATCCTCGCCACATCAACTTATTTACGTTATTTAGAATTAAGCGGCCAAACTTTAGTTTTCCCTAAAAATGCTTATCAAGGGGATTACGTTAAAGAAATCGCCCAAGGTATCATCGACAAACATGCTGATGCTTATGTACGTAGTGTGGCTGATGTTTACAAAGATGTTCCTGAAGATGTGCAATATGCTGAAGAGCTTGATGCCGATGGCAATAAAGTGGTTATTTCAGGCGATAAAGAAAAGCACATTGATGGCTTAATTCACAACTCACAAGCTTTAGTGGGTGAAGGTTATCGTGTATTCCATCAAGCAGCTTTACATGCCATTTTAGATGACATTAAAGATGACCTTGGTGAGTTTGGCGTAACGTTTAATCACTGGTTTAGTGAAGCATCTTTGGCTGAAAAAATTGATGAAGCCTTACAAACATTAGACCAACGTGGTTTTCTTTATGAAAAAGATGGCAACATTTGGTTTAAATCAACTGAATTTGGTGATGAAAAAGACCGTGTAGTCAAACGTCGTAATGGCCAAACCACGTACTTTGCCTCTGACATTGCCTATCATTTAAATAAATTACAACGTGGCTTTACTGACCTTGTTGATATTTGGGGTTCAGACCACCATGGCTATATTGCACGTGTTAAAGCTGCAATTGACGCGATGGGCTATGACTCATCTAAATTGACGGTACTTTTAGTGCAGTTCGTCAGCTTATGGCGTGGTGGTGAGATGGTACAAATGTCATCTCGTTCAGGTCAATTCGTGACATTACGCGATCTTCGTAAAGAAGTCGGCAATGATGCAGCACGTTTTTATTATGTAATGCGTAAATCTGAACAGCACATTGATTTCGATTTAGATTTAGCAGTATCTCAAAGCAAAGACAATGCTGTGTATTATATTCAATATGCACATGCTCGTATTTGCCGTATGTTAGAAAAAGCAGCAACAACAAACATTCAATTTGATACTGAAAATGCACGTCAATTTGCTGCAAAATTAGAACTTGATGCTGAAACTGAAATTTTAGCGAAACTCGCGGCTTATCCTGAAGTCCTTATTCGCGCTGCAAATAATTATGAACCACATCAAGTTGGTAATTATTTGAAAGAACTTGCTGCTTTATTCCATGGTTGGTACAACGAGAATAAAGTATTGGGTGATGATGCGGAATTAACTCAAGCCCGTTTATTGCTTTCAGCAAATATCAAACAAGTCTTACATAATGGTCTTGAATTATTGGGTGTATCTGCACCTGAAAGTATGTAAGTCAAGAATTGCTTTACATGTTCCCAAGACCAAGGTCTGGCTCAACGTAAGCATTGAAGTGTGTAATAAATCATTACTTTACATCGTGTTCAAGCAAAACTATGCTTGAACACGATCTAAGCAATACATAATAAGAGGGTTCCACGTGTTTGGAAAAACGCAACGCGGTGTTTCAGAAAGGCCAACCAAACCTAAGCAACCATTGATTCCTAAATGGTTAGGGATGCTTGTCGTCATTTTAATCGTGTTAAGTTTTGGTGTCGCACTGATGCTCTGGAAACCGTGGGCGCCCGTCCAACCCAAAAACGAAATCACGTCTGAGCATTATCAAGAAGATACCAACAAAGACTATCGTTTTTATGATCTGTTACCTCAACAACAGGTTACCCCTATTCCTGAACAAGCTGTTCCTGAAAGCAGAAATCAACAACAACCAGTAATTGTTGAAGCGCCTTCTCAATCTGAAAATGTGGATGTCGGTGTAAATGCTGAACGTACAACACCTGTTCAACCCGAATATATTCTACAAGTTCGTAGTTATGATGATCCTGATGCTGCTGATGCACGTCGTGCTGAAATTATCTTAAATGGTTTATCTGCCGATGTGGTTCAAAGCACAGAAGCTGGAAAAACTTGGTATCGTGTGATTTCAGGCCCTTATGAATCACAAAATGCAGCAGTGATTGCCCAACAAACCTTACAACATAGCGGTATTGACTCTATCGTGGTTAAACGCTGATCCAATTTTCAGGCATGGCCTGATTAATCAATCGTTAAAACAGGATGCTTTGGCATCCTGTTTTATTCTTCAAAATCGTTTTTTAACCTTATTTAGATATGCGGACAAATTGAATACTTTTTACTCAAAAGAAATATAATTCGATAAAATTTTACCCAAATTGATCAAAATTAGAGTAATCTATTTTCCGCAATACATTACCCATGTCGTTGCCGAGATATCAAAAGTCACCAATACTTTTGATTTGCTGTCCTGTGATTGGCGTGACGATCAAATCCGAAGATTACAGGGCGCTCAGAAATTCACATGGGTAAAAGCCCACACCAATAGGCATTCAGCCAATTTCAAACAATAAAACAGTTCATCTAAACTTCACTGAAAATTCATTCGCCTAAGTATTTCAATTTGAGTACACTCCTATTGAGATTATGAGTTTTTAAATGCAATGAATAATAAAAAACAGATTTTATGTGTAGAAGATGATGCTGCTATTCTTATGCCGTTACGTTACGCACTTGAACGAGAAGACTGGCAAGTCACTTGGGCCAATTCAGGCCTGCAAGCCATTGATTTTGTTCAACAGAAACCCTTTGATTTTATTATTTTAGATGTTGGATTACCTGATTTAAATGGTTTTGATGTCTGCAAAAAAATTCGTCTCTTTAATCACACACCCTTGCTATTTTTAACCGCACGAGATGATGAAATAGATCGTATTGTGGGTTTAGAAATTGGCGCAGATGACTACTGTACCAAGCCATTTAGTTCGCGTGAAATTGTGTCTCGGATTAAAGCCATTTGGCGCAGAATGGAGATACAAAATCAGTTACAGCACACCTCACAGCCAAACACACAGCTTTCTGCAACACCAGCTAAAGTCTGGCAATGCAATGATGAAGCTTTGCAAATCCATTACTTAGGCACAATACTGCAGCTGACTCGCTATGAATATCGCTTACTTAAATTATTGATTCAACGCCCTGAACAGGTGTTTAGCCGTCAACAATTGATGGATCATGTATGGGAACACCCTGAGCATAGTTTAGAAAGAACAGTCGATACCCATATCAAAAGTATTCGCAATAAACTCAAGCAGATCTCTCCTGAGCAAGACCCGATCGAAACCCATCGAGGCTTTGGCTATAGTTTAAAAAGGCAAGGCTAAACCATGTCCATTTTTATTCGTATTTGGTTCTTCTTTGGATTGATCATCTTGTTGGGTTTATGGTTTATGTCTTATACCTTCAATCAACAAGTAAAGCCCAATGTACGACAGGTCGTAGAAGATACTCTTGCGGAAAATGCCAATATTATCGCGATGTTAGTAGCTGAAGATGTCTATGAAAATAAAGTCAGTACCGTTCAGTTTGATGAAAAAATTCAAAAAGCGCTGAATCGAAAACTCAATGCCACGATCTGGAAACATAATAAAAATGAGATCAATCAACAAATCTATATTACCGACAACAAAGGTATCGTCATTTATGACTCACAAGGTATCGCTACAGGACAAGATTACTCACGATGGAATGATGTTTACCTGACCTTAAAGGGAAAATACGGCGTTCGCTCTACACGCAGCTATGAAAAGGACAGCAATAGCAGCACCATGTTTATTGCAGCGCCAATCTATTATCAAGTTGGTCAACAACAGCAATTGATTGGTGTTGTCAGTATCGGAAAACCCAATATTTCAGTACAGCCCTATATTCAGCGAGCTGAAAATCAGCTGATCCGTCAAGCCGCTTGGATTACATTACTCAGTCTGTTTCTCGCTAGTTTGGTGGCCTATTGGCTAAAACACAGCATTGACCGTGTCCGTAAATACGCACAGGCACTTGCCCCTGTCAATCAAACCCCCTATTTTCGCTCGGCAAAAGAACTCAATCAAGTTGCTCAAGCTGTTGAAAATATGCGAGAAAAACTCGAAGATCGTGCTTATGTAGAACACTATGTCAATACACTGACCCATGAACTCAAAAGTCCGCTTACCGCAATTCAAGCCAGTGCAGAACTACTCAAAGAAGATTTACCACTAAATGATCAACAACAATTTGCCACGCATATTCATGAACAAAGCCAGCGCTTACGTAGCCTGATTGATCGAATGCTCTTATTGACCCGTCTGGAAAAATCTAAACATCAAATTGAAATGCAAGATTTCAATTTATCTGAACTGATTCAACAGACTTTAGACCAGCATGCCAGTCAAATTCAAGCCAAAAAAATCCAGTGTTTACTGGATATTGAAGCCAATTGTATGCTTCGTGCAGATCGATTTTGGATTCAACAAACCCTTGCCAATATTTTAGATAATGCGCTGGATTTTTCCACAGATTCAGCAAAAATCCTGATTCGGCTTCATCGTCAAACACACCAGCAGATAGAATTACAGGTTTTTAATGAGGGCGAATGGATTCCAGATTATGCACTCACGCAAGTGTTTGATACTTATTTTTCCTTGCCTCGTCCGATTAGCCAACAACGCAGTTCTGGTATTGGACTGAGCATTGTTAAACAAGTCATTGAACAACACCATGGACAGATTCACATTGGCAATATTCAAGGAAATGAAATCACCATCTTACAACCCCACCAAAAGGGTGTATTGGTAAAAATTCAATTGCCTTAGCACGACCAAACTTCACTTAAAATTCATATAAAAAACCTATACGCCTCAAACAAAGCACATTGCTGTTTCGCACACTCAACACTGACAACAAACAACGGCGAAGGAAAACAGTGATGCGATCCAACTTTATTACATTCAAAATTATTGCAATCGCAATTTTAGTTGCCTTATTTGGGATAGGCTTACTCTTTATTACCAGTCTGGTCTCAGAACGACAAGATTATCAACGGGCATTTCTGAAAGAAATTGCACAAAACAATATTAGCCCTCAAACCGTGATTTCACCGTATATCCGTGTGCCCTACAATGAGCAAAAAAACTGCCTCGATGAAAAGAAGGTGGCCTATTTGTGTACTGAGGAACAATGGCTATATATCAGTGCTGACAGCACGCAATGGTCATCCAACTTTAATGTTTCTGACAACACTTATAAACGCACCATCTATCGAGCAATTAGCTACACCGCAAATCTCATGGCCAAAGGCGTATTCCAAAAACCAACACTTGAAAAGAAAGATTACCAATGGGAACGAGCTGAAATTATCTTCCCTGTACATGATCCTCGCGGCTTAGATACCCAACCGAACTTAAACATGCTCAATAAAAGTTATGCTTTTGAAATGAGTGCCCAAGGCAGTAACAGTTCTGGTTTTGACTTTATGTATGTTTCTGCAAAAAAGTATCCTGAATTAATCAATGCCATTCAAAATGGTTTCACTTTTGATTTAACCGCCAATATTACGGGTCTGGGAAAATTCACCCTGATCCCAACCAGTCGTAGTGTCACTTATCAGGCCAAAGGCAATTGGGCGGATACCAAATATTCAGGACAAAACTTACCCTTTGCAAAAACCAGTACACCGCAACAATTCACCGCACAATGGAAAAATATTGCTCTAGGTCATCAAAACATCAGTAAATTGATTGATTGCGACAACAATGAGTGTATTCGCCAGTTTAGTAATGGCTATTTTGCACAAGAGCCGGCTTATATGGGTGAACCTAGTCAAAGTATTGGTTTATCAACAGAATTCCTAGAATCAGTCAATGTCTATACACAAACAGATCGTGCGATTAAATACGGTATCGTGATTATCATCATCACCTTTGCTTGTTTCTTTCTCTTCGAAGTGCTTAAAAGCTTACGGATTCACCCCATTCAATATTCTTTGGTGGCGATGGCTCAAGTGGTGTTCTTTGTTTTACTGCTTTCGATCAGTGAATACTATGCCTTTGCATGGGCTTATTTCGTTGCTGGAATTGCCTGTGTCGGGCTAATGAGCTGGTACTTATACTATGTGATGAAAGGTTTTAAAGCCGCTGGCCTATTCAGCATCATCCTGAGTTCACTTTATGCCGTGATGTATATGCTATTGCAATCTTCAGGCAAAACCTTCCTGATCGGCTCTATCATTTCATTTGTTTTACTTGCTGTAGTGATGTTTATTACACGGCATATCGACTGGTATCAAATCAACAATAAGCCTGAGCAAAAACTCAAATCCTATACGCCTCCGCAAGCTTGATAACGGCACAGTGAATAGCTCAAAGCGATTCACTGGCTTAAAAATAGATTCTAAATAATAGGTATTTCAATGAATATTTCCATACCACAGGAGCAGCAACACTTTAAGCAGTTGCAACAACTTTGTCCTCTGCAATGTTCGATTGCATTTTGTTTAAATCAGTTACGTGACGCGTAGATTCAATTTTTAAATTTAGGCAATTTCATTATTTGCCCAGAATATAACTGTTTGATTATTTTTAAGTATAAAATCCTCATTCGTATAGATAGATTCACCAACAAGCAACAAAGTTAATTTGCAGATTGTAAATGATGACGTAAAATTTAAAACATAAACAAACTTTGAGAATGATCATGACTGTACAACGTTTGCACGTAGAAAAACGCTTTTCTGAAATCGCAATTTCGGGAAATTTAGTTCACTTGGCGGGTCAATTGGCTACGGATTTAAGTTTGGATATCAAAGGGCAAACTCAACAGACCTTAGATATCATTGATCGTTTTCTTGCAGATGCGGGCACAGATAAAAAGCACATTATGTCTGTGATGATTTTTTTAAAAGACATCGAAAATGATTATGCAGGAATGAACGAAATCTGGGATGCATGGTGTTCAGATATGCAAGCTCTGCCGAGAACTTGTGTAGAAGCAAAGCTTTATCGACCTGATGTTTTAGTTGAAATGACGGTTGTTGCGGTCAAACCAGAATAAGCTCAATACTAAATTTTGAATGAACTAAAAAATGCATGTTTAAACATGCATTTTTTGCTTAGCTATATGCGCGATTTGAGTACAGATCAAACTTCCCCAGTACATGTTCCTCCAACATTTGCGAATGGCTCATTTCTGAAAATTCTGTTAAAAAATCTTCTCGCAAATCCTGATACTCTGGAATCCCCATATAACGAATCACACGATAACCTGCCGACTGTAACAAGGCATCTTCATAGGTATTTTGATTCGAGCGCTTAATCGCATTGATATCATCTAAAGCAATCACAGCTAAAACTTTATAATCTTTGTCCAGCACCACAAAGTCTGCAAACATTTGCTGATACTTACGACGTGTATGTAAATATTTTGTCGTTAATAAGGCATCAAAAGATACATGAGCCAAGATATTGGCTTCAGGTAAAATTTCTTTTAAACGCGTAAACGTAATTTGTTCATGTGAGTTAAATACTGCTCTTCTTCGTAAAGCACTATCTGCTTGTTGCTTATTTTTCAATCCTCTATAAGCAGCGGCAATCACGACAGCAAGTAATATCAAACTCGCAACGATTATCATGTCCATTTTTCATTTCCTAATTCTTTATTATAATTTGGTCTACGACCAGTTCTTGTGTATCAAAGATACTATTTTTAATCAGTTCAATTTTGTAATATGCCAGACGCATTCTCATATTTGCTTTTTCAAAATAATCAAATAAATCACATTTTTAACTTATTTATTGAACTATTATTTGTTTTATTCACTTGGTATTTCAACCAAATGAATTGAATTGCATCTCATATATATCGCGTATTGAATGCGAATACAACTGAATTTAATGAATCTTGCGTACTATTGTAGGACAAGGATATTCGAGAATTGTGTGTTTTTAGTACACTAAAGTTTTCAACAGTTTACAAAGACTTATCCACAGTTGCGTATTTTTATTATTCAATTGCTGATTTAAGAAAGGATGTTTAGGCATCCTCTCTTATTACTATTTCAAACAGCACCTAAGCTCTACTTTTTGACTTAGACTTTGCTTTGCTATTTCCAGCAAATGGTTTTTTATCACCTGTTTCGCGCGGCGGTAAACCTGTATGTTGTGTCAATATTTGACCACGTTCAGGACGCTTTTTGGTATTGGAAGGACGCGATTGCGTTTTCGCCTGTGAATTACGGCTATCCCCAGTACGCTTTTGCGAATCACCGTCTACAGTCGAGTTTTTCTTACGCGCAGATTGGTATTGCCCTTCTGTTCCTTGCGGTTGATATGTTGGAATCAGATGATGCTTAGAGTTACCAATCAAATCTACCCGGCCCATTTCACGTAATGCATCACGTAGTAATGGCCAGTTGTTTGGATCATGGTAACGCAAGAAGGCTTTGTGTAAACGACGACGCTTTTCACCTTTTACAATATCCACACTTTCGGTATAACGAGCCACTTTGGCCAACGGGTTTTTCCCCGTGTGATACATCGTGGTCGCTGTCGCCATTGGTGATGGATAAAAGGTTTGCACCTGATCGGCACGGAAACCATTTTTCTTAAGCCAGATCGCAAGATTCATCATGTCATAATCAGTTGTTCCCGGATGTGCAGCAATAAAGTACGGGATTAAATACTGTTCTTTACCTGCTTCCTTACTAAAACGATCAAACATCTGTTTAAAGCGATCATAGGTCCCGATTCCCGGTTTCATCATCTTCGACAATGGACCTTTCTCGGTATGTTCTGGTGCAATTTTTAAATAACCGCCAACATGGTGTTGAACCAGTTCTTTGACATATTCAGGGTTCAATACCGCAAGGTCATAACGTAAGCCTGAACCAATCAGAATCTTTTTGATGCCTTTAAGCGAACGTGCTTTGCGATAAAGTTGAGTAAGTGGTGCATGGTCGGTATGTAAATTTTGACATACACCTGGATACACACAAGAAGGTTTACGACAGTTCTTTTCAATCTCAGGATCTTTACACTGCAAGCGATACATGTTTGCAGTTGGACCACCTAAATCTGAGATGATGCCTGTAAAACCTGGGGCTGTATCACGAATTTTTTCAACTTCACGTAAAATTGATTCTTCTGAACGGTTTTGAATAATACGACCTTCATGTTCGGTAATCGAACAGAATGTACAACCACCAAAACAACCACGCATGATATTTACAGAGAATTTGATCATATCAAATGCAGGGAAACGCGCTTCACCATAAGCTGGATGTGGTAGACGCGCATAAGGCAAGTCAAACACATAATCCATTTCTTCGGTGGTCAATGGAATCGGTGGTGCATTTAACCATACATCACGTTCACCATGCTTTTGTACCAATGCACGAGCATTCCCCGGATTGGTTTCAAGATGCAAGATGCGGTTGGTATGTGCATAAAGTACAGGATCCGTTGCCACTTCTTCAAAAGCAGGCAAACGAATCACAGCCAATTCACGCGGCGGTAATTTATGTTTAATTGCTTTAGATGTCGGCAGTAAACGTACAATCTGGGTATTCTCATCCAGTTGATCACCTTCACGAACAACAGGATTTGCCACCAATTCTTTTTGGAAATTTTGATATTGGGTTAAAGAATTTCCTTTGCCTTGTTCAATTTCGCAACCATCTAAATCTTCAGTCATCACATAAGGATTGATGATTGGATCAACACGGCCAATCGCATCGACATCATTCGATGCAATTTCAACAAACTTGGCTTTAGAAACACGATTAATTTTATTGACGATGAATGCCGTACCACGAACATCGGTGATTTCATGAATTTTTTCGCCTTTGGCAAGACGATGCATAACTTCAACAACAGACCGTTCACCATTGCCATACATCAATAAATCCGCTTTGGAATCCATCAGCACTGAACGACGAACTTTGTCTGACCAGTAATCATAATGTGCAATACGGCGTAATGATGCTTCGATACCGCCCAATAATACGGGTACATCAGGAAATGCTTCACGACAACGCTGACAATATACAGTTGCAGCACGGTCAGGACGTTTATTGGGTAGATTATCTGGTGAATATGCATCATCAGAACGGATTTTACGGTCAGCCGTATAGCGGTTGATCATAGAATCCATATTACCCGCGGTCACACCCCATGCAATATTCGGTTTACCGAGCACTTTAAATGCTTCAGCAGAAGTCCAATCTGGTTGTGCAATAATCCCGACACGGAAACCCTGTGCTTCAAGCGTTCGGCCAATAATTCCTGAACAGAACGATGGATGATCGATATAAGCGTCACCACATACTAGGATAAAGTCACAACTATCCCAACCGAGTTGATCCATCTCCTCACGTGACATTGGCAAAAATGGTGCTGGTTCAAAGCACGATGCCCAATATTTGTCATAATCAAACAACGCAGTAGGCGCTGTCTGAGCAGTATAAGCGGTCGACATGGTGAGTTTCTCGATTGGCAGTTGGCGATCGGGAGAGATCTAAAATGAAAGTTGATCATTTTACCATGAATTTTACTCATGTTGTTTGATTAAAAAGTAAACATTTCTTCTTATCTTCTATTTAGTCTGTTATTGATAGCTTTTTAAGATGTTAAAGATATTCGTCATCCGTTATAAAAGGAAAATTTACCTATCATGATGGATCGTTTAAAAGCGCAGCGAAATTGAATAGAAAAGCTTATTTAACGCTATTTAGATGCAGCAGCTCATACTTTTACCTGATCTTTATGAAGTGTTTGATTTAGTTTTAAAGCCACCAAGAGCCCAATACAAAGTACGCAAGTCATCGTAACTGTTAGGCCAAACCATCCATATTTTTCCCAGACTAAACCACTACTGCTGCCCAAGAAACTTGAACCAAGATAATAACAAAATAGATAAAGCGAAGAGCCGACTGCACGATATTGTAAGGATTGTACTGATACCCAACTGCTTGATGTGGAATGTGCGGCAAAAAATGAGAAAGTAAAAATCAATAGGCCAATCAAGATCCCCCATAATGATGGAATCAGCATCATCCATAACCCCAGAATCATGCTTGAGAACATCACAATCAGCACTTTACCTCGTCCAAATTGACGACTCCAACTGGCTGCACGAGGTGAACTATAAATGCCAGATAAATAGGCAATCGAGATTAAACCAATCCATGTTTGTGACAATTCAAAAGGTTTTTCTAACAGATGATAACTCATGTAATTAAACACGGTCACAAAGCATCCCATCAGAATAAAACCTTCGACAAACAATAGTCTCAGCTTTGGGTCAGAAAGATTTTTCTTAAAGGATTCGATAAAACGTGTGAATTGAATGGGATAAGATTTAAAGTGTTTAGAGGCAGGTAAGGCTATGTAAAATGTAATCGCGATCAATAAATTAAGTAGACCAATAATCATCGTCGCAGTTTGCCAAGAGATATAATCCAGCAATACCCCTGCAATCAAACGCCCGCCCATTCCCCCTATTGCTGTCCCTGAAATATACAGCCCCATGGCAAAGCCAACATCTTTTTGTGCAATTTCTTCACCGATATAGGTCATTGCTACAGAAGCAACACCACTAACAGCCAAGCCAATCATCATACGTGTTGCAAGGAATATTTCCCAATACGGTAAAAACGAACTCAGCAATAATAAGCTTGCGGTGGAAAATAAAGAAATGGCCATGATCTGCTTACGACCATAACGATCTGAAATCAGTCCTGCAAAAAGAAGCCCTAAGGCTAAGGCAATGGTGGAAAATGAAAGCGGGAAACTACTATGGGTTGGCGTAACATGAAAAAAACTTGCCAAAAACGGCATCATCGGCTGAACACAATACAACGATGAAAATACAGCAAAGCCAGCTAAAAACAATGAAAGTAAAATTGCGATAAAAGGCCGAGTGCCATACTCAATATAAGCTGTAGATTCAGGTGCTTCAGACATAATTATTCCTCATGTCCGTTCAGTATACGCCTATTTTTAACTCTTGATAAAAGCTAAAGTTTTATTACAGACTATGTCTTGATGATTCAAATAAGATATAAATCCTAAATATTTGATTTAAAAATAAAATTACATGAAAGAATGCAGAAATTAGAAAATAAAAAAGAGCATATTTTTAATACACTCTTCTCGTAATTTTTCAATATATTGAGGTTAAATTTAACCAGCAAAAATCTTAAACTTTTCGTTCTTCAATATTTAGTGCATTGATTGCGAGTACCGCTTGAGTACGGTTCTGTACACCTAATTTACGGAAAATTGCCGTCACATGCGCTTTAATGGTCGCTTCCGAAACATCAAGTTCATAAGCAATTTGCTTATTCAATAAACCTTCTGCAACCATCATCAATACACGGAACTGTTGTGGTGTTAACGATTGAATACGTTCAGCTAAAGCTGTTTCATCTGCAGCACGCGGGTCAAAATTCATATTCGCTGCGGGTAAGTTTGGTGGTAACCAAATATCACCATCAAGCACTTGGCGAATTGCTTCCCCAATATGGCTTGGATGCGCAGATTTAGGAATATAGCCCATTGCGCCATGTGCAATTGCACGTTGAATAATGGACGCATCTTCGTGAGCAGAAACCACAATAATAGGAAGTGCAGGATACTGTGCACGAACATGTACCAATGCAGAGAAACCCGATGCGCCTGGCAGATTTAAATCCAACAAGACGAGATCTGGTTCTGGACCATTTTCCAAACGCTCATAAAATTCATTAACAGCCGCAGTTTCACTAATTTGAGCCTGTGGCAAACTATAACGAACCGCCTGAATTAACGCATGGCGAAACAGTGGATGATCATCAACGATTAAAATATTCATAAGCGAAGCGAGAGATCTCTAGCGCAGTTATTTCATTCTAACCGCACTATTGCTATTTAGGATACGTAAATATTAACGAATTTTTGAATAATTTGTCGGCTTTAATTAAAATTCCCTACAATCTTTAGGTCATTTATCGAAATTAAGATTTAAATATCACTTTTAAATATAAAATAAACAGTTAAAAATGAATTACTTATTCATTTTAAGAATATTATTTAACTTCAAATACTTAAAAGACGAAATCGTGCATTATTCAAAGGCTTTCTGGTTTATCTTAAAAACAGATAACCAATCTGTTTTTCATTATTTTACACTGCTTCGTCAAATATAGATTAATGAATGGCATTCCGAGATTCAATTTATTAGGTTGCCAACATGTCTATTTATACTCAACAAAAACCATTAAATATTGTTGCTGTTTCAGGGGGATTAAATAACCCTTCAAAAACCGAAAGTTTAGTTCAAGCGATTTTAGATGAGCTGGGTCAGGCAACACCGATTCATGTTCATTTTATTAAATTCAGTGAAATAGGCCATTTGTTAGGGGGCGCAATTTATCGCAACCAACTGCCACAACGTGTTCAAGATGACTTAGCTGCCGTAGAAGCAGCAGATGCGCTCATCGTGGGAACACCTGTTTATCGTGCATCATTTACTGGTTTATTTAAACATTTCTTTGATTTTGTTGAACAAACAGCGCTAGTCGATGTTCCTGTATTGCTTGCTGCATCGGGTGGTAGTGACCGTCATGCTTTAGTTCTAGAGCATCAGTTACGTCCATTATTTAGCTTCTTTCAAGCGCAAACGCTGCCTATTGGTGTCTATGCAACAGATCGTGATTTTACGCCTGAGTACACCATTAAAAGTGAACACATCCAAGACCGTATCACTTTAGCTGTTGCACGTGCATTGCCAATTTTAGAATGGGCGCCTGCAAAAGGTCAGCGAGCAGAAGTGGTGAAAGCCAAAACGGAACAAGCCAATCAAAATTTAGGCATCAACAAACAGATTGAGCAAGATGATGTGCTTCCTTCCGCGGCGATACCAGACTTGGATGCGGCAGAGTCTCGTCTACATGCAAAATCCAAAACACCACAATCACAGGTTGCTTAAACGCAACCTTGTTATGAATAAATCATAAAAAATTGAGGGTTATGATATGTCACAGTTTTCATCGAATAATGGTCAAGCAATTCGATTTGCCTATTGGGTTCCCAATGTCAGTGGCGGCTTAGTGGTCAGTAATATTGAACAACGTACAGACTGGAGCTATGACTACAATGTCCGTTTGGCACAAGCTGCCGAAAAAAGTGGTTTTGAATATGCCCTCACCCAAATTCGTTTTACCGCAGGGTATGGCGCTGAAAATCAACATGAATCTGTGAGTTTTAGTCATGCACTTTTAGCCAAAACTGAAAAATTAAAAGTAATTGCAGCAATTCTTCCAGGACCTTGGAAACCGGTTTTAGCCGCAAAACAGTTGGCGACCATTGATTATCTGACCAATGGGCGTATTGCGATTAATGTCGTAAGTGGCTGGTTCCGTGGCGAGTTTGATGCCATTGGTGAGCCATGGCCTGAACATGATGAACGCTATGTTCGTTCTGAAGAATTTATTCGTACTTTAAAAGGTATTTGGACGACAGATAACTATAGTTTTGATGGTAAATATTATCAGTTTAAAGACTACACTTTAAAACCAAAACCTTTGCAAAAACCCCATATTGAAGTATTCCAAGGGGGAAGTTCACGTGCTGCACGTGACATGGCTTCACGTGTTTCAGATTGGTACTTTACCAATGGCAATACACCTGAGGAACTCAAAAAACAAATCGATGATATTCGTGAAAAAGCCAAGCTAAATAACCACTCAGTCAAAATCGGGGTCAATGCTTTTATCATTGCTCGTGACACTGAAGAAGAAGCAAAAGCGGTGTTGCAAGAGATTATTGACCAAGCCAATGTTGAAGCAGTCAATGCCTTTGGCGATGCAACCCGTGAAGCGGGCGCGGCATCTAAAGAAGGTGAAGGTAACTGGGCAAAATCAACATTTGAAGACTTGGTGCAATATAACGATGGCTTTAAAACCAATCTGATTGGTACACCGCAACAAATTGCTGAACGTATTGTTGCACTCAAAAATGTAGGCGTAGATCTGGTGTTATCTGGCTTTTTACATTTCATCGAAGAAGTTGAATATTTCGGTGAAAAGGTCTTGCCTTTGGTTCGTCAAATTGAAGAAGCGCAAAAAGATCAAATTACTGCAAAATCAGCTTAAGGCCTATCTCTTCATCGATGGTGCTGTGAAAACAACAATAAATAACTAAAACAGCTTTGCAGCTTTCCCTCTTGACTCGGCTTGAGGGATTTTTTTTTAGAATAAATAAAAAGCATTTATAAAAAATAGAATCGTATAAATCAGTACAATTATCCTTATATAAATTAGCCTACTTTTGTTTTATTGAATCATTGAGTGTATTTGTTCTATACATATACTCAACAACCGCAATCTTGGAAAATATTTCTTTCAACCTTAAAATACGCCCTTTTTGTAGCATAGATGGAAAAAGTGGGCATGGTATTTTTAAATAAAACAAAAACGATATTTTGCGTCCTTATCGGTAGTATGAGCTTGACGACTTATGTAAATGCCAACGAGATACCTGCAACGTCTATAAAGGTTGAAACTGCAATGAATACTGCATTTCAGCCATTAATGAAAACTTATGCAGTGCCCGGTATGGCAATAGGTGTTTTGTATAACGGGAAAAGTTATGAAAAATACTACGGCGTACAATCACTTGCGAATGCGAAAGCCGTAAATAAAAATACCCTTTTTGAACTAGGCTCAGTCAGTAAGATATTTACTGCAACAGCAGGTACTTATGCACAAAATTTAGGCAAAATTTCTCTTCAAGACCATCCTGGGAAATATATACCCGCATTAAAAAACTCAGACATTAATCAAGTCACACTCTTAGAATTGGCCACCTACACCAGTGGTAATCTTCCATTGCAATTTCCTGATCAAATAAAAACAGATGCGCAAACACTTAAATATTTTCAAGATTGGAAAGTCAAAAACCCGATTGGTCAATTTCGACAATATTCTAATCCAAGCATAGGGCTATTCGGTGAAGCGACCGCTAAAGCCATGAACATGCTTTTTAGCGCTTTATTAGAGCAAGTGATTTTCCCCAAGCTAGAACTCCAACATACTTATGTCCAAGTTCCTAAAGCACAACAAGGCAACTATGCCTTTGGTTATGATCAAAATAATCATCCGCTTCGGGTCACTGCTGGCGCTTTTGATGCGCAAGCCTATGGGGTGAAATCTAGCCTACCTGACATGCTACATTTTTTAAATTTAAACTTAAATCCAGATCAAGCCAAAGCAGCGATTAAACCTGCAATTCTAGCAACACATACCGGTTACTTTAAAATGGGTGGTATGACCCAAGCCCTTGGCTGGGAATCGTTCAGCTACCCAGCTACATTAAACACACTATTAGAAAGCAATTCTGATCGGGTTGTGATGCAATCTAACCCTGTTGAAAAAACCCTCGTGAAGACTGGTTCAAGAGTCTTTCATAAAACTGGCTCTACCAATGGTTTTGGGACATATGTGATTTATATTCCACAAGAGAACTTTGGCTTGGTGATGTTAATGAATAAAAAAATTCCCAATGCTGAGCGAATTAAGGCAGCGTATGAAGTGCTCAATAGCTTAAAGCAAAAATCCAATCCTTGATGCTGAAACACGTCAGATCGGGCTAGGCTTTAGATTTGTGCATTGTTAGATCATTCATGTTGTATCTATTGCAAGGCAACATAATTGTCGCTGTTGGTAGGGGGGTATAAGACCTACCCCTTATCCAACACAGATTTTTTTCAATCTAAGATAGGCAATACCAACTGCTAAAGCGCTAGGAATGAACGTCTATAAAATGTCAACGGTCAGCTTAGGTTCAAGAATAAAAACTTGGATCGGGCACTTTTCCAGTCAATACCCATTCCCCTACTTCCTGATACTTATAATCAATCGGATCATGCAAAGTCTGAGTACGGACATTTCGCCAAAAACGATCTAAATTTAATTTGGCTGTTGTCGCTCTGGCACCCATTACTTGAAAAATATTTTGCGTTATAAACAGCGAGCTATTGGTTGCAGCAATTTTTGCAGTCGCAATGGCAATTGAGACTTCACCACGTTGTTCTGCTGTTAATTGCTCACCAATATTCCAAGCCGTTTGCAATGCTGCAATGGCTTTATCGGCAAGTAAACGTACACTTTCAAGCTGTACATAAAACTCAGCAAAATGCTTCTGGGTAAATGGATCATTCACCGCATTTTCAGCCAAAGACGTTGACCATGCTTTCTGACTTTGTATGGTTTGTCTTGCAAGGTCAAAGGCACCTTCAGCAACGCCTAAAAACAGATGCACAAAAATCAATTGTGCGATCAAAGGTCGTAAACTGGAGTAAGGTGTACTTAATGGTCCTGGATTTAACAATAACTCATCTTTGTGAATTTTGACCTGTTCAAAATGACTGGTTCCACTGTCCGTTTGACGCTGCCCCATATTATTCCAATCGCCTAAAAAACTGACCCCTTCTCGACGTGTTGGGATCACAGCTATCAGTAATTTTCCAGCATCATTAAAGCCCGAACAAAGCAGTATGTCTGAATCTATTGATCCTGAGCAAAAGCTTTTATCACCATGAAAAATAAAGTCGTTCTCAGTGAGTTGTTGTACCTTCGTGCGCTGATCTAAAGGGTTTAAAGTATTGCCCCAAAACAAGTTATTGCGGGCGGTGTGTTCAAACCATGACGAATATTGTTCAGGCTGAGCAAATAACTGCACAGTGGCGATTAGTAAATGATGAAAGCCATATACATGTGCTAAGGAACTATCGACTTGTGCAATACTTTGAATGGTCTGGAAAATTGTTTTCCAGTTTGCTCCTTGCCCGCCATATTGTTGTGGAATAGACAGTCCCAATAAGCCACTTTGACGAATCAAATCCCGTTCCAGCTTCGGATTACCACCTGCTTTATCACGCTCAGCAGCAGTCTGCGCAAATTGTTCTGCCAATTGCTTTGCCGTTGCTAAAGCAGAAAGGTTTAACGCCTGTTGAGGTGCATTCATCATATTTACTCTTATTCCCAGTGCCTTGAGCTTATCAAATCAAGTAAGATTTCCTTATCTCAATGCCTGCATTACTTATTCTGTGGTTTGAAAATCAATAACAAAAAATACCGCTAGAATTTCTCTAACGGTATTCAACTTTTGGCTAGCAAAATCAAGAGACTTCAATCACTAAGAATTGGCCTTAACCTCTGTAATCAACTGATCTACCACACCGGGATCAGCCAAAGTAGAAGTATCGCCTAAACTATCTAACTCATTGGCAGCAATTTTTCTCAAAATGCGTCGCATGATTTTTCCAGAACGGGTTTTTGGTAAAGCAGGTGCCCAATAAATTGCATCAGGTGTTGCCACAGGTCCCAGCACTTTACGTACCCAACTGACCAATTCTTTACGTAATTCTTCAGTTTCAGCTTCACCGGCCTGCAAGGTCACATAAGCCGCTATGCCTTGCCCTTTAATCTCATGTGGCATACCAACAACAGCTGATTCAGCGACTTTTGCATGCGCAACTAAGGCACTTTCAATTTCAGCAGTGCCCAAACGGTGACCCGAAACATTCAGAACATCATCTACACGGCCTGTAATCCAGTAATAACCATCTTTATCACGGCGCGCACCATCACCAGTAAAATAACTGCCTGGATAGGTCGAGAAATATGCTTCAATAAATCGCTCAGGATCGCCCCAAATAGTCCGCATTTGCCCCGGCCAAGAATTCTTAATAATCAAATTGCCTTCTGCTTCACCTTCGAGTTCTTGACCCTCAGCATCAACCAATGCAGGTTGTACGCCAAACAATGGACGAGTTGCCGAACCCGGTTTAAGTGGGGTTGCACCCGGCAGTGGAGAAATTAAAATACCGCCTGTTTCAGTTTGCCACCATGTATCCACAATTGGACAACGGCTTTCACCCACAACGGTATAGTACCAATTCCATGCTTCTGGATTAATCGGCTCACCCACGGTACCCAATAGACGTAAACTGCTACGGTCACTTTCACGCACAAAAGCATCACCTTCACGCATCATGGCGCGGATCGCTGTTGGTGCAGTATAGAGAATGGTAATGTTATGCTTATCTACAATATGCCCTGTGCGTGCCCATGTTGGATATTGTGGGATACCTTCGGACATGACGGTGGTTGTACCATTGGATAATGGTCCATAAAGCACATAAGAATGCCCCGTAATCCAACCCACATCTGCGGTACACCAGAACACATCATCTTGTTTAATATCAAAAACTTCACGGAAAGTTGAATTGACATAAGTTAAATAACCACCCGTAGTATGTAACACTCCTTTAGGCTTTCCTGTTGATCCAGACGTATATAAAATAAATAAAGGATCTTCGGCATTCATCGGTTCTGGCGGACAGATATCTGTGACCGTCATAATTTCCATGTGATACCACAGGTCACGCCCCTCCTGCATTGTTATTGGATGGCCTGTTCTATGCACCACAATCATTTTTTCAACGGAAGTGGTTCCATCCAGCGCCAATGCTGCATCTACATTCTCTTTTAAAGGAATCGTTTTACCACCACGCATACCTTGGTCAGCGGTAATCACCAATTTAGCTTGACTGTCGTCTATCCGACTTGCCAATGAGTCTGGAGAGAATCCACCAAATACCACACAATGCACCGCCCCTATTCGGGTACAGGCCAACATGGCAATCGCAGCTTCAGGGATCATCGGCATATACAAAATAACTCGATCACCTTTCCCGATTCCATTTTTCTTTAAAACATTGGCAAAACGACACACTTCATCATGCAGTTCTTCAAAAGAAATGATTTTATGGCGAGATGGATGATCCCCCTCCCAAATAATTGCAGGTTTCAGTGGGTGTTCTTTTAAATGACGATCTAAACAGTTGGCACTAACATTCAGTTGCCCATCTGCAAACCATTCAATTTTAAAATTATCTTTGTCGTAGCTGGTATTTTTTACTTGAGTAAATGGCTTAATCCAGTCCAATTTCTTTGCAGCTTCTGCCCAAAACTCATCTGGATGGTCTACTGACTGTTGATAACGATCAAAGTATTCTTGTTCATTGGTCCTTGCTGTTTTAACAAATTGTTCTGGAACTGGATAGACTTCATTCATATTCTGCTTCCTTGATTTGCCACCTCATCACGAGATGTATGCCTACGTTCTTGATTTTATTTGCTGCATGTGTTCAGTATTACGATAGCGCATTTCGGTTAACAATTGTGCTTTGGTCGTAGACACGGGGGTCACTTTAACCATCGGAAAATCTTAAGTCATTTGCCAAAATATTCGAATTTTCAATATCTATGGAGTTTTTTTGATCTTATAATTTGTAGTCAGAAGTGCATATGGTTTTTTTCAGAAAAAAACATTTCCTTACCGAACTCATTCAGCTGGACGCGATCATCATGCAAATACAAGAATCGTCGACTTTTTTTTCAAAGCATCAAGTATCACCAGTAGATCATCCCCTTTCTACTCAAGGCCGCTTTAATCGTTTGAGTTATATTGCTTGGTTTGGATTTTTGCATCTCATTTTTACCGTTGCATTGCTTGCCCTCGGTCTAGTCTTTGGGATTTTGAATTTAAATTCGCTGCAATTCAGTCAACATGCGATAAATTCGATTTCAGGATTAGGACAGTTCACTTACCTCGCACTCAGCTGTCTTTATTTATATGGAATGATGGTTGTGATTATTCGCAGGCTGCATGATCGTAATAAATCTGGTTGGTTTATTCTGTTATTGCTGATTCCCATTGTGCAATTTTTGATGCTGCTGTATTTACTCTTTGCGCGTGGTTGTAATCGTGCCAATCGTTTTGGTCACCCACGCCCATCGACTTTTATTGAAAAATTAATGGCTTGGCTGATGCTAATAGGTTTTATTATCAGCTTAGTTAGCTCTATAAGTGTGGTGTCATTTATGATTGGTACTGGAGAAATTGAAAATCCAACAACAATCATTGAAAAAGGGACTAAATATTTTTAAGGATAATTAATGCTTAATTATGCACGAACATGAGTTAAATATTGATTCACAAATATTATTTTTATTTGTCCGTCATAAGAAAAACTGTAATCAAAGCTTAACTTCTTTGAAATTTCAGGCAAAATATGCCAATTATTTTATTGGACATGATTGTGGCTGAAGAAGCAAATGCATTGAGTACCGTTGCGCAAGACACGACTCAATTGATCCATTCTGCAGGCGAAAAAACTGCACAAACAGTGATTCAACATACTGAAAAATATAAAGACGCATACTCAACCATCGACAAGTTTGTTGATGGTTTTTGGGAGCGTATGCCATATTTATGTATTGCGCTGATCGTCATCACTATTTTCTGGTTGTTGTCTAAGCTTTTTAAATTCTTTGTCCGTAGAACACTCGAAAACCGTACCTATACGCGCCAAAATTTAGTTCTGGTACTGAATCGTGTCGGCAGTACCGCAATTATTTTTTTTGGTTTCTTAATTGCCATGGTTATCGCAATTCCAGGCTTTACTCCTGCTCAACTGATGAGTGCTTTGGGGATTGGTTCGGTCGCGATTGGTTTTGCATTTAAAGATATTTTCCAAAACCTACTTTCTGGAATTTTGATTCTTTTGGGTGAACCATTCAAGATTGGTGATGACATCATTGTCAACAATATGGAAGGTACTGTCGAAGATATTCAAATTCGTGCAACTTTTTTACGTTCCCCTGACGGGCGACGTATCGTGATTCCAAACGCAACCGTGTATACCAGCGCCGTGACGGTAAATACCGCTTACCAACGCCGTCGTTGTGAGTTTGTGGTTGGGATTGGTTATGAAGATGATGTACAGAAAGCCAAAGACATTATTCTTAAATTGCTTGATAAAGATCAACGTATTTTAAGCCAGCCGGGCTTTACTGTGAATGTTTCTGCTTTGGCGGATTTCTCTGTCAATTTAACCGTTCGTTGGTGGGTAGATACCACGCAAGTGGTTACTGCGGCTTCGATCAGTGAAATTCAAGAACGTGTGCTTGAAGCCTTTGCGGATAATAATATTTCGATTCCTTATCCTGTTCAGGAAGTCAAAGTCTACCGCGGTGATCCATCAGCGGATGACATCGAATCAGCTCGTGCTAAATAAGCGCCCCAATACATAAGGGATCGCGGTTTCAGTACGCAAAATACGGTTGCCTAAGCTCACTGCTTGGCAGCCGTTTTTTATCAGTAAATCTACCTCATAAGGTATAAAACCACCTTCAGGTCCAATGATCACAGTACATGAATGATCGATAGCAAATGGCATTTTCTGTTCAGTATACGGATGCGCCACATAAGCAGGATTTTGTGGCGTAATGAAGCTAGGTAAGACATCTTCAACAAAAGGCTTAAAGCGTTTGTATAGCTCAATTTGGGGCGCGATGGTATCTCCCGCCTGCTCTAATCCCAAGGTGATGTAATGATCAATTTGCTGTAAAAAGGGGCTTTGCCAATAACTTTTATCAACCCGATAACTATGAATCAAAATTAATTTTTCTACCCCCAGTGTCACCGCATCCATAATTAAGCGGCGTAACACTTTGGGGCGTGGTAATGCCACAATTAAAGTTACGGGCAATTTTGCTGGAACAGGCTCTTCTTGAATCGGTCGAAGTAAAATCGTATGTTCTGAAATATCAACAATTTCAGTTAAATAACGACTGGCACCCTCAACGCCAACCTTAAGCGTATCTCCAACTTTGGCAGCAAGATGCGTGTGCAAATGTTCAACTTGCCTTTTTGAACTGATTGTCCAAGTTTCAGCTTGTGTTTGACGAGGATCAAGAAGGACGATGTTCATAAAAAATTCTGGTTCGTTTCACTTTTAGCTGATGGTGTTTATTCATCAACAATGTATAAATTATAAATACTGATCAATCACTGCAATATGTTTGTATAAAGAACCCTGATTACGCTTTAAAACATCAATCGCATGCTGGCTTAATTGCTGGGCAAAAGCTTGATCTTCCAAACAGCGCACCAATAACTGAACCACCTCATCAACAGTTTGCCCCACTTTTAAGGCATCTGCCTGTAAGAACTCATCCACAATGGCTTGAAAATTAAAATAATGCGGTCCAATCACGGTGGGTACATCTAAAACCATAGCTTCTAAAATATTATGTCCACCACCGGGTTCATTTAACGACCCACCAACAAAACATGCCTGACTCAATGCATACCACAGCCACATTTCACCCATACTGTCTGCCAAATAGACTTGGGTATTCGACTCGATTGCTTGCTCTAAGCTACGACGCTGTGTTGTTAAATTTAAACTTTGTGCAGCAGCAAAAACCTCATCAAAACGTTCAGGATGGCGCGGGACAACGATTAACAACCAATCTGGATATTGTTCTAAATAGGTTTTAAATGCGAGAAATAATTTTTCTTCTTCAGGTGCGTGTGTACTGGCGATGGTGATGATTTTTCGATTTGCTAAATTCCAGTCCTGCTGCAACTGTTGTGCTTTATGGATAAATTGTTCAGGTGCAGAAATATCAAATTTAATACTTCCAAGTACTTGTATTTTATTTTGTGGTATACCTAGATCAATAAAGCGTTGCTGCGTTGCAACATCTTGCGCCAATAACTGATCTAATTTCTGTAGCATTGGACGGGTTAGGCTTGGAACTTTGGCATAGCCTTTGGCAGATTTTTCTGAAAGCCGTGCATTCACTAAAATACAAGGCACTTTAAACTGTTGAGCTTGGTCAATAAGATTTGGCCATAGTTCAGTTTCAACCAAAATCAGTAATTTGGGTTGGTATTTCTGATAAAAATCAGCAACTAAATAGCGCTGATCAGCAGGCAAATATACCGCTTGAAATAATGCTTGATAAGGTGCTTTTAAGAATAACGATTTGGCACGTGCTTGGCCTGTTTTTGTCGTATTGGTGACTAAAACAGCATGACCTGCTTTTAAATAATGTTCGATTAAAGGCTGAGCAGCATTGGTTTCTCCGACTGAAACACAATGAAACCAAATGGCATGCTGATTCTTTACATCTTGAAAGGGGCCAAAGCGCTCAAGACATTCTTGTTGGTATTCTGCGCTATCTTTCGCACGTTTTTTGATACGCCATTGATACAAAGGCTTAACGATTTTAAGTGCTGTGTTATACCAAAAAGGAGTAGCCAAACAGAATGTCTCAATATAGATGAATGGGCAAATATAACAGAGCCATATTCAGTTGTTAATGAATAATATTTAACGATTTGTTGTCAGCAAGGTAGTCGACCGCATGCTAGAGCAAATCTGATCCATCAACCAGCAACAACGCTAGCAAAACTTGGCTTTACAGGGATGAAAAAACGCTTATTGGTAAAAGGTAGTGTTGTACGCCTTAACCAATGGCGATATCCATGCCATGTACAATAGATATGCCTTGTAAGAGTCAACGATACAAAAAGAAAACTGGTTAAATTTATCTGAGTTGTGGATGTGAATGGGTATTCCATTCACATCCAGAGAAAATACAGTCTTTGTTTTATCCCAAAGCAGGATAATCAATATAGCCTTCCGCAGTTTGTGAACCAATCATATTTTCAAACACCAATTCATTTAAAGGTGCGTCTTGAATCAAACGTTCATACAAATCAGGATTGGCAATATAAGCTTTACCGAAAGACACCGCATCTGCTTGACCTGATGCCAAGAGTTTGATGGCATCTTCACGACTTAAACGCATATTAGCAATATATGGCACACCGTTTGAACGTCGCTTCATATATTCGCTGATACTGTCATCGGCTAAATATTCACGTGTAAAGAAGAACGCAATTTTACGTTTACCTAATTGTTCCAAGACATAACCAAAGGTTTCACGTGGATCAGCATCCCCCATATCATGCTCATCACCGCGAGGCGCTAAATGTATGCCCACTCGGCCTGCACCCCATACTTCAATTAAAGCATCCATCACTTCAAGTAAAAGACGTGCGCGGTTTTCAACAGAACCACCATATTCATCTTCACGGTGATTGGTTGAACTTTGTAAGAACTGATCAATCAGGTAGCCGTTGGCAGCATGTAATTCAACGCCATCAAAACCAGCCGTCTTGGCTTTAATTGCAGCTTGTTTAAACTGTTCGGTGATGGTATGAATTTCAGAGATTTCCAAAGGTCGTGGCACGACATAATCACGTTTTGGACGTAATAAGCTGACTTGTCCTGCTTGTTGTATTGCACTTGCAGATACAGGCGTTTCCCCATCGAGTAAATCTGGATGTGAGACACGTCCCACATGCCATAACTGCGCCACAATCAAACCACCTTGGTCATGAACCGCTTGGGTTACAGACTTCCAGCCCTCAACTTGCGCATCGGTAAATAGCCCTGGTGTATTTAAATAACCATTGGCTTGTTCTGAAATCACTGTTGCTTCAGAAATGATTAAACCTGCACTGGCACGCTGTGCATAGTGCTCAGCCATGATTGCCGTGGGTACCCGATCAGCGGTAGCACGGCTACGGGTTAAAGGCGCCATCACGACACGATTTTTTAAATGTAAATCGCCAAGTACAAGGGGAGAGTTAAGTTCAGCCATATTTGCCTCATCACTCGCTTTCTGATTGAAATCAGGCGTTAAAGCGAGTTTTGTAGATAATCAATATATTGCTGAATTAAAGCTTCATTACGCGAGAAATATGACCATTGACCATATTTCTCGGCCTGAATTAATCCTGACTGTTGCAAAACAGACAAATGATTTGACATCGTAGATTGAGAGACCTTACCGAGCTTCTCGATATTCCCTGCACACACACCACGACCAAAGCCACCGCACTGCTCTTCCGACAAATATTGTTGTGGCTTCTTAAGCCATTCCAAAATCTGTCGGCGAGTCGGATTCGCTAATGCTTTAGAAATTAAATCAATATCCATCTTAGACACATTCAATTCAGAGCAAAGCTCCATTCAGCATCTTTGCATCCAATATATCGCATTTTTTCGATTTTAATATCGATTTTTTTAGATATATTGCAAAAATACAGATAAAGCTTTGCTTTTGTTAAAAATTTAAATTAAAGACCTTGTTTTAAGCTGGCTTCAATAAATTTATCTAGATCGCCATCCAATACTGCACCCGTGTTCGAGTTCTCAACACCAGTACGCAAATCTTTAATACGAGAGTCATCCAGTACATATGAACGAATCTGACTGCCCCAGCCAATATCCGATTTTGAATCTTCAAGTGCTTGAGCAGCTTCATTACGTTTACTCATTTCCAATTCGTACAATTTTGCACGTAATTGTTTCCAAGCATGATCACGGTTTGCATGTTGTGAACGCTGGTTCTGACATGCCACCACAATCCCAGTTGGTGCGTGAGTCAAACGTACTGCTGAGTCAGTTTTGTTAATATGCTGGCCGCCTGCACCAGATGCACGATATGTATCTGTACGCACGTCAGCAGGATTAATATCAATTTCAATATTATCGTCCACTTCAGGTGATACAAATACTGCCGAGAATGAGGTATGACGGCGATTACCTGAGTCAAATGGTGACTTACGCACTAAACGGTGTACGCCAGATTCGGTACGTAACCAACCATAAGCATACTCGCCTTCAACACGGATTGTTGCAGATTTAATCCCTGCAACATCACCATCTGATTCTTCCATCAATTCTGCTTTAAAGCCATGACGTTCGATCCAACGCATATACATACGTAACAGCATTGAAGCCCAATCTTGTGCTTCAGTACCGCCTGAACCAGCTTGAATTTCCACATAACATGGATTTGGGTCCATTGGATTACTAAACATACGACGGAATTCAAGTTTTGCTAACTCTTCTTCCGCTGCAGTCAATTCCGACTGAACATCTGCCAATAAGCTTTCATCATCTGCTTCAACAGCAAGATCAAGCATGGCTTGTGCATCATCAAGCTGTGTCGCCAAGCCTTCTAAAACGTTGATCACGTTTTCAAGCTCGCCTTTTTCTTTTGCCATCGCCTGAGCACGGCTTTGATCATTCCAGATCGCTGGATCTTCTAACTCGCGGAGAACCTCTTCTAAACGCTCTTTCTTTAGATCGTAGTCAAAGATACCCCCGTAGTGTTAGACCACGGTCATTTAAGTCTTTTAGCTGAACTAGATAAGGATTAATTTCCACGAGTTTTAATCTCACATTTGACGTCTTTTAATTCGCACGCATTCTACCACAGAGTGGAAAAAGTTGAGATATGGCATTTTATAGATCAATCTACAGCTCAAAAATGCTGTAACAAGAGAAGTAAGATGAATTACTTTTTTGCAATCAGAAAGATCGTCTTATCGTAGTCAAAGCTTGTGTTTATAAATTCTACACTTGATCATTTGCTTAAGAGTATTTTAATTTCTGAAAGCTTTTTTATTACAAATTATGTCCAACCCTTACTCAAAGCGTACCAATATCCACACTATCTACACAATTTTAATAAAACAACACATAAGTTTTATACATTTATTTTCAATAACTTAAATTAAAATTGTTACATAAACTCACTAATATTACATTCCGGTTACCATAGCATGGTTGACGATTTTTATATTTGCCCTAGACTCAAAATTGTAACTAAACATGTATAAATCAATCAATTCTTCATAGGGGCGAATTCCATGAAAAAATTAGCAATCGCATCTGCAATCTTTTCCGTAGCCGCTTTAACTGGCACTGCACATGCTTACCAAGCCGAAGTTGGTGGTTCATATACATATAATGATCCAGATAATTTTGATGCAACTCATAGCTTTGGTGTAGATGGTACTTATTATTTCAAACCAGTACAAACTCGTAATTCACCACTTAATGAGGCTGCATTCTTAGATCGCGCAAGTAATGTAAAAGCCAATGTAAATTATGCCAAAAATGATGGTGTAAAAGACAGCCAATATGGTGCGGGTCTTGAATACTATGTACCTAACTCAGACTTCTATGTAAGTGGTCGTGTAGGTCGTGATGAACTTGAAGTTGATAACACCAACATCGACAATAAAGTAACGACTTATGGCGCTGAAGTCGGTTATTTACCAGCTCCTGGTTTATTACTTGCACTTGGTGTAACGGGTTATGATGTTAAAAATGGTGATGATGGCGCAGACCCAACTGTACGTGCTAAATATGTAACCAAAGTAGGTCAATATGACGCTAACTTTGAAGCTTTTGGTGCATTCGGGGACTTGGATGAGTACAAAGTACGTGGTGACTTGTATTTAGATAAGACTTTAAGTGTAGGTGCTGACTACTACAACAATGATTTAACTGATCGTGATGAATGGGGTATTTCTGCGAAGAAATTCTTTAATCAAAACGTTAGCTTAGAAGGTCGTGTAGGTTTTGGTGATGACTACAACACTTACGGTGTTCGTGCTGGATACCGTTTCTAAGTTTAAATCCAATTAGCAATCGCTCTTTTGGAGCAACAAAAGCCAGTCAATTGACTGGCTTTTTTATATCTGTATACATCATTAAGTAAATACGTTTTATTAAATTTGTAGTAAATGTCAGAATATTAAAATTCTTTTAAACACTTCTAAAAATTGTCTTCATCAAACCGATCTTGATCTATCTTATAAATATTAAAGCTTCTTTCAACCTGAACACCTAAACCAAATTCAATCATTAAAGAAGTCAATTTATCTCCATCAATTAAAACAATTCCCGATTTCTTTGCAGATTCAACAGCCTCCTTACTAAAATTTGAGGTTGTAATAAACACCCCTTTTTTAGCGACTTGATCTGCTAAAGCGCCTTTAAATTGTTGAATATCTGGTCGTCCAACAGTGTTTTTCCAACGTTTGGCTTGAATATAAATTTTATCTAGACCTAAACGATCTTCACTAATAATTCCATCAATCCCGCCGTCACTTGTTTTACCAATGGCTTGGGCCGCATCTTGATGTGAGCCGCCATAGCCCATAGCAACCAGTAAATCGACAACTAATCTTTCAAAAAAATATGGATTTTTTGTCTGAATCAAATTCAATAAATCATCTTTTAAATTGGTAAGTAGCATTTCATTAATTCTTTGTAATGATTCCTCAGGTGTTTCAATATCATCATTTTCTTCAATACAAATAATCTTTTCTTTATTCTGCCTTATTTTTGTTGGAACCTTGAACTCACGAAAACTTTCATAACGCATTAAAAAATTATTATCTATTTTATCTAATATATTTAAATCTAATTTTTTCGCTTCTTCAGATAATTCACACATCCCCCAATCAGGCTGATTAACTAAGCCTGCTTTAACCAAATATGTTTTGGCCCATCCCACACGATCATAAAAAACTGTTCTTTTCCCACTCGGAATCATTTGATTTAATTCATCTGTAGTCAAATTTGATTGTTCTGCCAACAATTTACCAACTTGACTAATTTGGATCGCTTGCCCTTGCGTATTGAGGAGTTTCAATAGTGGTAGCATTAATTCCTGATGATTAGGCAAAGACATTCTATTTCTCTTAATATTTTTTGCTTTAAATAATTCAAGTATAAAAGAAAAAGAGCGCCTAAGCGCTCTTTTTAAAAGGAAATCTGGATAGAAATCCCTAACTGCCGCGGGCACGGCCCTTGGCGTAAAATCAGCAAAATGCGTTGCATTTTGAAACCCTGCTGCCGCGGGCATAGCCCTTGGCGTAATTCAGGCAAGAAGCTTCGCTTCTTGAAATCCCT
The DNA here is from genome assembly GCF_011759595.1 of Acinetobacter sp. BIGb0196. NCBI lineage: Bacteria > Pseudomonadati > Pseudomonadota > Gammaproteobacteria > Moraxellales > Moraxellaceae > Acinetobacter > Acinetobacter sp. BIGb0196. The sequence goes on from NZ_JAAOZA010000002.1 coordinate 92,220, forward strand.
GAATTACTCCCATTCAATTGTTGCTGGTGGTTTAGAAGAAACGTCATACACCACACGAGAAACATCTTTAATTTCATTCATGATACGTGTCGAGATTTTATCCACCAACTCATATGGAAGATGAGCAAAACGAGCTGTCATAAAGTCAACTGTTTCCACGGCACGAAGTGCAATGACCCATGCGTAGCGACGACCATCACCCACGACACCCACTGATTTTACCGGTTGGAATACTGCAAATGCTTGTGCAGTTTTGTCATACCAACCACTTGCACGAAGCTCTTGCATAAAGATGTCATCAGCAAGACGAAGAATATCAGCATATTCTTTTTTCACTTCACCCAAGATACGCACGCCCAAACCTGGACCTGGGAATGGATGACGATAAAGCATTTCATGTGGTAAACCTAAAGTTGTACCTAAACGACGTACTTCATCTTTAAATAGGTCACGAATTGGCTCAACCAATTCAAATGCTAAATCTTCTGGTAAACCACCCACATTATGGTGTGATTTAATAACATGCGCTTTACCATTTTTAGTTGCTGCAGACTCAATCACGTCAGGGTAAATCGTACCTTGCGCAAGGAAGTTTACGCCATCAAGCTTACGCGCTTCTTCAGCAAAAACTTCGATGAATTCACGACCAATGATTTTACGTTTTTTCTCAGGATCAACTTCGCCTGCAAGTGCAGATAAGAAACGTTCTTCTGCATCAGCACGAATCACACGGATCCCCATGTTTTTCGCAAACATGTCCATCACTTGCTCACCTTCGTTTAAACGAAGTAAGCCATTGTCTACAAATACACAGGTCAGTTGGTCACCGATTGCTTTATGCAACAATGCTGCAACTACAGATGAGTCAACACCACCTGAAAGACCTAAAAGAACTTTTTGATCACCAATTTGTTCACGTAATTGTTCAACACGTAAATCAATAATGTTTTCAGAATTCCAAAGATTACGACAACCACAAATGCTGTGAACGAAGTTAGACAGTAACTCTGCGCCTTTGGCAGTATGTGTCACTTCTGGGTGGAATTGCACCCCGTAGAAACGACGCGTTTCATCACTCACTGCAGCAAATGGGCAGCTTGGTGTGCTTGCAGTCACTTTAAAGCCTGCTGGAATCGCAGAAACTTTGTCACCGTGGCTCATCCAAACATTGAGTTTGTCATCACCATCATTTAAATCACCAAGCAATTGATCACGTACTAAAACGTCAACTGCTGCATAACCAAATTCATGTACAGTACCTGGCTCTACTTTACCGCCAAGTTGTTCTGACATGGTTTGCAGACCATAGCAGATCCCCAATACAGGTACACCCAAGTTGAACACAACTTCTGGCGCACGTGGACTACCTTCCTCATGCACACTTTCAGGACCACCAGACAAGATGATACCGTTCGGATTAAACGCGCGAATGTCTTCTTCAGACATATCAAAAGCATACATTTCAGAATATACACCAGCTTCACGTACACGGCGTGCAATAAGCTGGCTATATTGAGAACCGAAATCCAAGATAAGGATACGATCTTCAGTAATTTGAGTATTGGTAGTCATGAGTCAACAACTATGCAGGCAAACGAATATAAGCGCCATATTCTATCATTTTTATAAGCCGTACGCACTCCATTCAATCAAGTTCCTTAGCTTTGTAAAAAATCATTTTAAATAATCAGCTTATAGGTTCATTTTGGCTTTAATGATGCTAATCAGTTCATTGGGGGTCATACAACGATTAAAAAAATCTTCTAAAGAACCTTCATCGGTCACTTCTGTAAAAAATACCTCATGATCTGTGCCAAATAATGTTGGATTTTCAGGGTCTGGATCAGACAAGCAGATATAGTATCGATCAGGGAAGCTATAACGATAAAACAACTGTAGAAAATCAGGTTTTGGATTTTGGGTCAGCTGAATCACTGCTTTGAGATCAATATCATCCTCTAAAAAATCACGGTTCCATTCATCAAAATCTGTTGTACCTGCTTGATATGGAGTAAAGCGCACAGCTTGCCAAAAGGTTTGTCCGCGCCCTTCTTCTGTTAACTGATAATACTCTTGAATCAACTGATTAAAAAATCCATCTGGATTTAGATCTAGCTCGGCTTGATGTTGATCAATATAGTCACCCAAACCATAAATTGGTTCTTGATCATCGGCTGCCGCCCAAGGTGTATCCTGAGGCCGTTCATATAAAACAGTATTAAAGGAGATAGCGCACAGGTCATCAACCCATGACACACCTTTAACTTGATCAATATTACCGCCCAGTGCTTTTATTCTGTCTAGAATTTCTTTTTTCATTGTTAAAACTGAATTGAATATTTTTAGATAGCATAAACCAATTGATCCATTTGAATAGTGCTAAATGAACACACACAAAAGCCAGATACAGATCTGGCTTTTCAAAACTTTATTTATCTTTAAATTATTTTTCTATTACATGATCAAGACTCAATTTCCCAGCACCATGCAACATCAAGAAAAACAAACCACCTGCCATTGCGAAGTTTTTCATAAAGTTAATTGCATCTGCTTCACCACCATGAAATAGGAATGCAGTAATCAAACTAAATACGCCCAAACCAAATGCTGCAAAGCGTGCCTGAAAACCAAATAGCAATGCCAGACCACCACCGAACTCAACCAGAATGGTTAAAGGTAACATGGCACCTGGTACACCCATTGATTCCATATAACCGACAGTTGCGCTGTAAGCCGTGATTTTGCCCCAACCAGCAACAAGAAAGATATATGCCATAAGAATACGCGCAATCAATGCTATGCTCGCATTGGCGGTGGGTTGATTCACAATATTTTTAACAACAACATTTGGATTAAACATGGTGTGACCTAATTTGTATTTCGTTCTGAAGATGTATACATATTAATCACTAAACATTTCAAGTTAAATACTTAAAAACTAAACTCATCGTTGCAAATTAAGAACAATAATAAGTTTTAAAAAATTACTTTTTAATACTGACTTTCATAACTCACACTGCTAGGATTTGTGCACCAATTCGCATAGTTTCTGCCTTATGGATCTGATTGACTTTATTTTGCACGTAGACGAACACCTGTTTGAATTTATTAGAAATTATGGTATCTGGGTGTATGGAATTTTATTCCTGATTATTTTTGTTGAAACAGGTCTCGTGGTAATGCCATTCCTGCCTGGGGATAGCTTACTTTTTGCTGCCGGTGCTTTAGCTGCTTCGACGGGTGCAATGGATCCTGTGGTTTTAATCACTCTGCTATTTATTGCGGCAGTGCTCGGTGATACCCTCAATTATCATATTGGGAAATATGTCGGACCGCGTGTTTTTGAAATTGATTCTAAATTTATCAACAAACAACACTTGCTGAAAACATCACAGTTTTTTGAAAAGCATGGTGGAAAAACCATTATTTTTGCCCGTTTTATCCCTTTTGCCCGCACTTTTGCACCCTTTGTCGCGGGTGCAGGAAGCATGAATTATAAATATTTCTTAACCTATAATGCAGTCGGTGCAATTTGCTGGGTTGGCTCGTTTATTACCTTGGGTTATTTATTCGGGAATATGCCCATTGTGAAAGATAATTTCACCCATTTGGTTTTCGGTATCATTATTCTCAGCGTGTTACCTGGTGTGATTGGTTATATACGTCATAAATTTTTTAATAAAAATAAAATGCCAAACCGTCAATAAACAGCATATTTAAAAATGATAAAAAAGCCGATTTCTAAAATCGGCTTTTTTATGGGGTAAAATCCGTTATTTTTTAACTTCCTGACGTTTAGGGACGTAAGGGCAGTTCTTAAATTGAGCCGCCTGAGACAGGGCATCTTGCTCACCATACAGTCGGGAAAGCTCAGTATTTTTGGTATTTGAAGATTGCCCTAAGTTTACAGAAATACTTGGACCAATCCCCCAACCCCAGCCACCGCTGCCCCAACCACCACCAACACCTAGTCCAACACCTACGCCTGTACGTTTCGCAGGTTGTACACCATTATTAATGTATTGCTGAATACGATTAAATTCTGTCGTCAATTGCAAACAGTTCATCGCCTGATACTGCGTAGGCGATACATAAGTGGGTTTAACCGTCGTCGTACAAGCAGATACGACAAGCGCCATTAAGGCAACGACTGATAATTTAACAGAAGTCATTTTCAATGATTTCATCACGATCTCGAAATTATTTTTTATCAATCTCATTGAACAATGATTGATAGGCTTGAGTCAATTTATGATCTGTAGCCAAATGAATTAATGGCAGATTTTTATGATGCGATTCTTTCATTAATACAGAAGGTGGCAACATATTTTCTAAAACTGGTAAACCTTCATCTTTAAGCTGTTGTACCACTTCACGCGGTAATTTTGCCTGAGCTTGATATTGATTGACCACAATACCTTCGATTTCAAGTCGATCATTATGATCATCTTGAGTTTCAATGACATTTTGAATAAGCGTCTGTAATGCGCGTTTTGAAAACACATCACAATCAAACGGAATCAGAACACGATCCGCTGAGATCAGTGCCGATAAGGTAAAAAAGTTAAATGCTGGCGGTGTATCAATATAAATACGCTCATATTGACTGGTTAAGGTCTGAATCGCATCACGTAACTTATAAATTTTATGTTTTGATTCTAACGCATGTTCTAACTCGCCTAAGCTCGGGCTGGCGGGTAATACATCCAAATCTTTAAAAGGTGAACGATGAATATATTGCTCAAAACCTTTATTTTTTGTTTTTAAAAGGCTACCAATGGCATTGCCAATCAATCCTTTTTGTTGATGATTTCCAAGTACGTCATTAAAAAAGTTTTCAATATTCGGCTCTAATGCAGTTTTTTCAGCAGAATAGGTGGCGTCATCACCCAAAAGATATTGGCTAGAGTTTGCTTGAGGATCTAAATCAATCACCAATGTTTTAAAACCTTGATACGCACTAATCGCAGCAAGATTCACCGTAATACTTGATTTTCCTACACCGCCTTTTTGGTTAAATACCACACGAGTTAGCATACAAGTTCCCTAAGCTATCATTATTTTTAAACTTGTATCTAGTTTAACCTAGACGCTATACAAGTGTGAAATTCATGTCTAACAATCAACTAAAAACTGGTTTAAGCACCACCAAAACTAAAGTTGCAAGCAAAGCAATTCCGCCAATCACTAAACCTGCTCTGCGTTGTGTTAAAAGAACGGTATCATCCTTTTTATAGGCTTTTATTTGTGAGGAAAGGAAAACCATAAACAAAATAATTTTCGCATAGAACCAAGGCTGCACTTTAAACTCATTCATAATCAATAAAGTTAGCCCTGTAAATATAACCACCGTGAGGGAAAGATGTTGCAAGGCAACAAAAGCTACCCGCCCTTTAGGATTCGGTTGCTGGTTGTGTGTTCCAATAAATAATGTTGAAGCGCGTAAAACAAAAACCAGAATTAATAACCCAACACTGGTCATATGAATGATTTTAATCAGTAAATGTGTATCCATTTTAATTACTCTGCACTTTATACTTTAGGTGCATGAGCGCAGTCTGGACTTGCTGGGGCTTGACCTTGCCACTCACTTGGAAGATAAGCATGGATCGCTAAGGCATGAATTTTTCCAGGGCTGAGTAAGGCTTTGGCTTCTGCGTACACTTTTTGGTGGCGTTGTACCAAACGTAACCCTGCAAATTGTTCACTGACAATGATCACTTTAAAATGCGACTCTTTTCCAGGAAAATACCCGCCATGACCAGCAGACTCATTGATCACTTCTAAATGTGATGGCTCAAGTTGATTTAAACTTTCAATCAATTGTTGTTCTAAACTCATGCTGATTCCTTAGAGATCGATCAATGGGTGAATGACATAGTATAGCGGATTCTTTGAGCATCGCTGTGTGTTCAGCAAAGCTTTTGCTGTTCGATTTGATTTTTTTAAATTAAATTTTGAAGTTTTTTCATAAAAATGTCTTTATTTTATGCAATTAGTGTTTTCCTTTGCAGAAAAATCTTGACCCTACCATCTGTTGATGTATTATACACCGCATGCGGGAATAGCTCAGTTGGTAGAGCATAACCTTGCCAAGGTTGGGGTCGGGAGTTCGAGTCTCCTTTCCCGCTCAAATTTTTTTATTCAGTTTTTTATTTAAAAAATTGGACAGACTCCGCGGGAATAGCTCAGTTGGTAGAGCATAACCTTGCCAAGGTTGGGGTCGGGAGTTCGAGTCTCCTTTCCCGCTCCAAAATTTTTTTATTCAGTTTTTTATTTAAAAAATTGGACAGACTCCGCGGGAATAGCTCAGTTGGTAGAGCATAACCTTGCCAAGGTTGGGGTCGGGAGTTCGAGTCTCCTTTCCCGCTCCAAATTTAAAAAGCCCTGATCGAAAGATTGGGGCTTTTTTTGCATTATTGGTTTATAAATCATCAGCATATACTTTTACACACTAGAGACAATATTCACTCAATCAGCATGTTGATCACAAAACTATAAAAACACAAAAAAACCAATCCGAAGATTGGTTTTAAAATAATCACCACACGATACAATTATCGCTCTCTTAACGCTTCTTTGGCTTTATTAAACGGTTTCAATAAGTATTCAATAATTGTTTTTTGACCAGTACGAATATCTACCGTTGCCACCATACCTGGCGTTATTGAGAAAGATTTCCCTGCCTTATTGGTCAATTTATCTTTATCGGTCCGAATATAGACTCGATAGTAAAACTGATCTTGTTTAACTTCATCGCGGATGGTATCAGGAGAAATCACCGTTACTTTCCCTTCTAAGCCACCATAAATTGAATAATCATATGCCGTGATTTTTACCAATGCAGGTTGACCCGGATGAATAAAGGCAATATCTCGCGGCGAAATACGCGCTTCAATCAATAATTGCTCATCAATCGGTACAATCGTCATCAATTTACCATTTTGTGGAATAACCCCACCAATGGTTGTCACCGCAATTTCTTTTACCACACCACGTACAGGTGCTTTAAAAGTAGAGCGTTTCACCGAATCATTACGACCAGCAACAACTTGCTGTAATGATTGAATATCGGCATTGGCTCGTGCCAATTCTTCACGTGACTTTACATAATAGTCATTCCGCTTGTCGTTAATTTGATTTTCAAAATTATTGATATCTCGTTTTAAACGTAGGACTTCAACCTCAGAAGCAGCACCTTTCGCCACCAAAGGTTGTGTCATTTGCAATTCATTTTGAACCAAAGACAATGCGTGCTTTAAACCAGTAATCGACTCATCCAAATTTGCGCGACGCGAAGTATATAATGCACTTTCCTCTCTCACCAAAGCAGGAACGGCCAAAACCTGTTTTGGAAACTTGATTGCGGTACCATTCACCTCAGCCTCTAAACGTGCTGCTGTAGCCAATGTCGCAAGTAATTTCATTTGGCTTTCACCGACTTGGGACTCAAATCGAGTAGGGTCTATTTGCGCAAGCGTCTGCCCCTTTTGGATAATATCTCCCTCTTTAACATCCAAGCTGGTCAACACACCACCATCTAAAGATTGAATCGTCTGTTCTTTGGATGAAGGAACAACTTTACCTGTCCCTGTAGAAACTTCTTCCAATTTGAATACACAGGCCCAAATCAAGAAAGCCAGCAGACCGATGGCAACAATCCAAATAATAAATGTAGATTTGGGTAACGGTGGTTCTGAAAACTTTAACGCAGAGGGATTGGTTGGCCACTGTAAAATATTGGATGCATGATCAACTTGAGCAGGTTCAGTCTCTTGTACTGTGATATTTTGATCATTCTTTTCTTGGCTCATGTTGAAGCCCCTCCTGCATTTGCTTGCTGTGCAGGATTTAGAATGGCATCACGCGGCCCATCTTTGATAATCTTCCCTTCATGCACAACGATAATACGATCAACAAGTTGCAAAACAGCAGGACGATGCGTCGCCACCACTAAGGTTCGATGACCTAGCCATTCTTTTAAATGCTGTATCAATACTTTTTCAGAAACATCATCAATCGAAGCAGTCGGTTCATCCAACAACACAATATTTGGATTTCGGAGCAATAATCGTGTGAGTAACAATGCTTGTTTCTGACCACCAGAAAATCCTACACCCCCTTCAAGAATAAGATGATCTAGACCTTCCTTTTTTTGTTCCACAATTTCTAAAGCATTGGTGACTTGTAATGCACGGATAATTTCATCATTACTTGCCAATGGTGCACCCAAAGTTAAATTTTCACGGATCGTCCCAAAAAACAAATGTGCATTTTGATTCAGCAATGCCATATCACGACGAATATCATCGGGATCAAGCAAAGATTGATCGACACCATCCAAACTGATCTTGCCTTGTACTGGCAATTGCATTCCTGAAAGTAGCTGTAATAAGCTAGATTTCCCTGCACCATTACGTCCAAGAATTGCAACTTTTTCACCTGCATGGATTTTTAACTGCGGAATGACTAAAGTTGGCCGTGGATCATCTTCAGTATATTTAAATACCACACCTTTAAAATCATAATCACCGGAGAGGACTTTACGCTGAATCAATTGTGCCCGATCAGGACGGTCTACCGGCTTTTGCATCAGCTCATCTAAACCATTTTTAGCCACTTTGGCTTGCTGCCAACGACCGAGTACACCTGTAACTTGTGAAATCGGTGCAAGCATACGTGAAGATAAAATCGAACATGCCACTAAAGCCCCCGTGGTCATATCGCCTTTCATCACTGCAAAACAACCCACTAAAACCACAATTGCATAAGTCAGTCCTTGAATTTTTTGTGTCCAAGCATTTAACCATCCCACAATTTTACGTTGCCGCATACTGACATCAGCAGACACTTCATTCATGTGATTCCATTGATTTTGAAATCTGGCTTCAGCACGTAATAACTTAATATCCTCAATACCTTGAACTGCTTCGACCAAAATCGCGTTGCGAATCGCAGACTCTCGCATCCCTTCAGTGGCCAATTGAGCCAACTTTTTCTGCACCAAAAAGCCAGGAATAATCATCAATGGCACAACCAGTAACATCACCCAAAAGATGTTGCCCCCAATAATCCAGAAGATCGCTAAAAACAGGAAGAAAAACGGTAAGTCTGCAATTGCACTGATCGTTGTTGAGGTCACCAATTCACGAACGCCTTCAAGTTCACGAATCTGTGAGATAAAAGAGCCTGTTGAACGTGCGCGATCTTTATTACGGATACGCAGTGCATGACCAAAGACACGGTCTGAAATCTTGAGATCTGCGCGTTTACCAATAATGTCTGACAAATAAACCCGTGCGATGCGCAACACAAACTCAAAAACAGCTGCAATCAACACTCCACCCGCGAGCACCCACAAGGTTGGAATAGATTGAGAAGGCACCACTCGGTCATAGACTTGCATAGAGAAAATAATGGTCGCCAATGCCAGAATATTGGCAATCATTGAAGCAACCATGATGTCGGTATAACGTTTCCAATCTTTTAAAACGATGTCCCAGAACCAGCTTTTTTCATAAGGTTTAATATATTCATCGACACGAGCATCGGGAATCGATGTCTCTGGTCGAAAAATATAAACGCGACTGGCATTGGCTTGAAGTTCATGCAAATTAAAAGTTTGTGAAAGACCTTGATCACCACTTAACTGTAAGCTTGCATTGCCCTCATTGTCGACTTTCTCGATAACCGCAACTTGACCATTGTTAAATTCAACAACAACGGGCAATCGCCATGGATTCAGTACATCCGTGCTAAAGTCTGCTTTGCGAACATTCAAACCCACTTGACGGGTAATAATGGACAACATGTCGTCAATATTTGTGTATTTATTCCAATCCAGTTGCAGACGAATTTGTTCTTCAGCAGGTTGCATTCGATAATGCTGCGCAACCGTAATGATCGCTTGTAACCAGGGTTGATAATTTAATGTTTTTGTATTCATGGTTGAACTTCAAACCCCTGAATTTGAATGTTATTTAAATGATAAGCATTTCTACTTTTACCGGTTACCTTGATATACACCGCGATCGTGTCATAGATATCAAAGCGTGCCGCTTCCCTTTCTATTCTTGAACTTTGATAGGATTGTTCTGAACTTAATAAATCTAAGATCGAACGCTTGCCTAATTTATATTGTTCTTCATACAGCTCACGGGTTTTTGCTGTTGAGCGCTCCCGATCCAATAGAACCCAAATTTGCTTATCTGTGTTTTCAATACTTTCTCGTGCAATTTGTGTTTGATCCATAATGTCTAGGTAAGTTGCATTTAACTTTGCTCGTGCAGCTTGTTCAGCAAAATTTGCAGCCTTGACTTGAGATCCCAGTGCACCACCTTGATAAAAATTACTGGACATCTGCACGCCAACAGAACCATCGGTATCATTTTCTAAACCAGTATTTGGATTTTGACCATTCAATGCTTTACTGACTGATCCCACCAATGAAATCGTTGGATAAGCACTCAATTGGGTTTGTTTTTTCTGACTCTGCGCAACATCAATCTCTGCTTTTGCTGCGATCATTGTAGGAATGGTATTCATTTCAGGGTCATCATAAAGACCTGATTGTTTTACAAACTCATCAGGAATATTAAAATCCATTTGACTCACATCAAAACCCAATAATGTGCGTAATTTTTGTTCTTGTTGTTTTAAAAAGTTTTGCTGAGTGATTAAGTAGGAACGTGCGTATTCAACATAACTTTGTGCTTGTACTGGATCGGCATTGCTACTGATTCCTGCGTCTGCTCTTAAGCGTGCAATCTCATGTAAACGACTGACCCCATTAAATTGATCTTGCGCTATTTTGATAATATTGCGATAGCGCAGTAAGGATAAAATATCTCGCGCTGTTTGGGTCGATATATCATCAATACTGATTAATACATTGGCTTGTTCAACTGCCAATTTATTTTGTTGCGTGGTGACACTGGATTTTACTTTACCAAAGTCATAAAGCAGTTGGTTGGCTTCAACTGAATACAACTGGCGACCTTTATCATTGGAGGTAAAATCACCTGTATTCATACCCGCTTTTAACTGTGGGTAATATTGCGCTTTTGCCACATCAATATTGGCATTTTGTCCTGCCAGTGTTGAAATCGTTTGAGCAATATTGGGGTTTCTTTTTACTGCAATCTGAATCGCATCTTCAAGACTTAAAATTTTTGCTTGGCTTGAATACGCATGGGTTGTTTGTGTTTTCGCTTGTTCTAAATATAAATTATTAAGTGATGCCTTTTGTCCAGTATATGGCCTTACAACAGGGAGTTGATTCTGATTGTCTATATGTGCATCAGGTTGATATTTAAAATCGGTCAAATCCTTGAGCTGGACGGTTCTAAATAACTGATCATCCTTGGGTTTTATAAACCCGGTCACACCTTCTTTGATATTTTTTAAGTAGCTTGTTTCTTGTGTATAACCATTGTTCTGCAATAGAACCAATAAACTCACAGCACTCAAACTTTTTAACAATATAGTGGGCTTTTTTGCTATTAACATTCGCGAATGGCACCTAGAAAAGCTTTTAATTATCGGTATTGAATTATTTTGAATTATTTCCCTACCTCATTTCTATTCTACACATTATAAAACCTAATCAAATGCTTATTTTTACTTTTTAAAGTTAAATTTCTTTAATAAAATATTTTAAATTCAAATACTAACAATGAAAAAATGTGACTACTATCACATGAATTATAAAATTCCACATAGATCATCTCAAAAGCTGTAAATCCACAATGTGCAAATTATCATTGATGATCCAGTACATTATTAAAAAATAAGCTTGATGCAAGAGAAACGTATTCAATTGTGTACTTCAAATTAAATTTACATCTTCCAATATAATTTCTTATACACTTTAAGGTTAAAATGATGTTTCACTACCAGCCAACCTTCAACAATATAAAGATGAACATGAATAAACTGACTTGTTTTAAAGCCTATGATATTCGAGGCAAACTTGGCACAGAGCTAAATGAAGAAATCGCTTATAAAGTAGGCCGTGCTTATGGTCAAATCTATCAACCCAAAACTGTTGTCATTGGTTGTGATGTCCGTTTAACCAGCGAAGCGTTAAAACAAGCAACGATTCGTGGTTTAAATGATGCTGGGGTAGATGTTCTTGATCTTGGCATGACGGGAACAGAAGAAGTTTACTTTGCTGCTTTTCATCTCGATGTTCAGGGTGGTATTGAAATCACAGCAAGCCATAACCCGATGGATTACAATGGTATGAAATTGGTTCGTGAAAATGCTCGACCAATCAGTGCAGATACGGGACTAAAAGATATCCAATCGTTGGCTGAATCTGAACAGTTCATTGAAGTTGAGAAAAAGGGTACAACTCAAAAATATAATATCCTCCCTGAATTTATTGAACACCTACTCACCTATATTGACCCGAGCAAAATCCGCCCGCTTAAACTGGTGATGAATGCGGGCAATGGCGCAGCAGGTCATGTTGTTGATGCAATTGAAGAAAAATTCAAAGCGCTCAATATCCCAGTAGAGTTTATTAAAATCCATAATCATCCAGATGGTACTTTCCCAAATGGTATTCCTAATCCAATCTTGGTGGAAAATCGAGATAGCACCCGCAATGCAGTTTTAATACACCATGCGGATATGGGAATTGCGTGGGATGGTGACTTTGACCGTTGTTTCTTATTTGACGAAAAAGGTCAATTTATTGAAGGCTATTATATAGTCGGATTATTAGCTCAAGCCTTCTTGTTAAAACAAGCCGGTGAAAAAATCGTACATGATCCTCGCTTAGTCTGGAATACACTGGATATCATTGAGCAGTATCAAGGGATTGCTGTTCAATCTAAATCTGGACATGCTTTTATTAAAGATGTGATGCGCGAACACAATGCAGCTTATGGCGGAGAGATGAGTGCACATCACTATTTCCGTGATTTTGCTTACTGTGACAGCGGGATGATCCCTTGGTTATTGGCGATTTTAGTGGTATCAGAAACTCAACAATCGTTATCCAGTCTAGTCGAAGGGATGATTGAACGTTTCCCGTGCAGTGGTGAAATCAACTTTAAAGTTGAAAATACGCAGAAAACCATTCAAAAAATCTTTGATCATTTTGCTGATTTAAACCCTGCAATTGATCAAACAGACGGTGTTAGTCTTGATTTTGGTGCATGGCGTTTAAATGTTCGTGCATCCAATACGGAACCCTTATTACGCTTAAATATTGAAAGCCGTACAGATAAAAATCCAAAACCAATGCAAGACTATGTAGATGAGTTAACTCAGTTGATTCAGGGTTAGTTTTAAATGGCGATAAAAAATAGGCGCTTAATGCGCCTATTTTTACAGTTAAATTTATGCTTGATAGCCTGTTGGATTTTGCTTTTGCCAATTCCAACTGTCTGCCAACATATCTTCCAAAGTATATTTTGGCGTCCAACCTAATTCTTTAATTGCACGTACATTATTTGCAAATGAGGTTGCTACATCTCCCGAACGACGCGGTGCAACTTCATATGCAACAGAAACCCCATTTACCTGTTCGAAAGTGTTCTTCACTTCAAGTACAGATGAACCATTTCCTGTACCAATGTTCCAAGCACGGCAACCTTGAGCAGCTAAACGGTTGTTTAAAGCACATAAATGCGCATTGGCTAAATCAACCACATGGATATAGTCACGTACCCCTGTACCATCTACAGTGTCGTAATCATCACCATAAATCGAAAGTTTTTCACGACGCCCAACAGCAACTTGAGTGACATAAGGCATTAAATTATTTGGAATACCTTGTGGGTCTTCACCAATACGACCACTCTTATGTGCACCAACAGGATTAAAATAACGCAAGAGTGCAATCGACCAGCGCTCATCCGCAATTGATAGCTTTTCCAATAATTGCTCAACGATTAACTTGGTATAACCATAGTTATTTGACGGTATACCTGTCGGCATATTTTCATCTAAAGGAGAAATATTCGCTTCATCATATACAGTTGCAGACGAGCTAAAAACTAAATTAAAAACACCTGCTCTTTGCATCGCTTGAGCCAACTGTACAGATCCCGCAATATTATGATCAAAGTAAGTCAGTGGAATTTGTTGGCTTTCCCCCACTGCTTTTAAACCTGCAAAATGAATCACAGCATCGATTTTATTGTTTGAAAAAACTTGATCTAAATCATTTTGATAACGAATATCACCTTGAACAAATTTCAGTGTTTTCCCAGTCAGCTCTTGGACACGCTTTAATGATTCTTCTGAGCTATTTGATAGATTATCTAGAACAACAACTTCATGCCCAGCCTCAAGTAGCTCCACACAAGTATGCGATCCGATATAACCTGCACCACCTGTTACTAAAATATTTGCCATAAATTTTTCCAGTATATCTACTCTTTACCTAGCAAGATCTTAATTAAACCTTGTGTTGAAGCATCCAGTTGAGACACGTCTTTTTCTTTACCATTGAGGATAGGGAGCAATTGATTGGCAATTTCTTTGCCTTTTTCAACGCCCCATTGATCAAATGGATTGATATTCCAAATGACAGATTGTACAAACACTTTATGTTCATACAATGCAATCAGCATCCCTAAACTATAAGGGCTTAGTTCTTGTAACAACAATGTCGAACTTGGTTGGTTACCTTCATACTGTTTATATACGGGTAGGCCTGATAATTCATTGGCATTTAATGCTGTGTTACCAAAAGCCAATAATCGCGACTGTGCCAAGCAATTGGATAAAGCCAAATGATGTTGCTCAATTAAGGATTCTGCACTTTCGGCATAAGTAAATTGATTCGAATTATAACGCTGCACTGGCGCAATAAAATCACAACTGACGGCATGGGTTCCTTGATGCAAGAGCTGATAAAAAGCATGTTGCGCATTTGGACCCACTTCGCCCCAGACGATTGGACAGGTGTTTAAATCAACTTTTTCATTATTTCTTTGAATCGACTTTCCATTCGATTCCATCTCAAGTTGCTGTAAATAAGAAGCAAAATATTTTAGGCGACCATCATAAGGCAATACCGCATGGGTCTGAATATTTAAAAAATTATTATTCCAGACTCCAAGTAACCCCATCAATACAGGAATATTTTGTTCAAATGACGCTTTTTGGAAATGCTGATCAATCGCATAAGCGCCTGCGAGCAATTGTTTAAACCCATCAACACCAATCTGCAATGCAATCGGTAAGCCAATACATGACCACAACGAGTAACGACCACCGACCCAATCCCAAAGTAAGAACTGGTTTTCTGGTGCGATTCCCCATTCTGTCATTTTCTCAGGTTTGGTTGAAACCCCAATAAAATGATGTTGGATCACACTGTTTTGCGTACCCAAATCTTTTTCTAACCACTGACGAACTGTTTGAGCATTGGATAAAGTATCAATGGTTCCAAAAGACTTGGACGAAATAATAAATAAGGTGGTTTCAGGGCGTAATTGATGTAGTAAATCAGAAAGCTGACTACCATCCATAGTGGAAACGAAATGTACTTTTAATGGTTTAGCAGTACTGACTTTATAGTCTGATAATGCATGACTCACCATCAATGGTCCCAAGTCAGAACCACCCACACCGATATTGACCACATCTTGAATCACTTCACCTGTCGAACCACGGCATTGTCCTGCATGGACTTTATCGACAAGCTGATACATGCGATCTAATTGTTGATGTACCAATTCAGCCAGTTCAGGATAATCTTGATCATGTTTCGGTAAGCGCAGTGCCCAATGCATTGCTGCTCGGTCTTCCGTATAATTGATCGATTCTTCGGTAAATAAACGTTTGATCCATTGCGTTAATTGTTTTGAATCTGCAAATTTAAACAAGGCATCACATGCATTTTGGTCAATGCGATGTTTACTATAATCAAAACTCAGTTGATTAAAATGCACTGAGAACTTGTCAAAACGCTGTGGATCTTGTTCAAATAAATCAGTTAAACGCCATTGCTGTTGTTCTGTAGCAAGATTTTGCAATCGTGCTAAATGCTGCTCTCTTTGGTCATTGTCTAATATAGAATTTGTCATACTCGCCCTACACCCTGATAAGCAAAACCTTGTGCTTTGACGAAATCTGGATCTAACATATTACGACCATCGAGAATCAAAGGATGGGCCATTTTCTGTAAAAGTTGTGAATAATCAGGACTCCAATATTGCTTCCAAGCCGTCAATAAACACAATGCATGTGCATTTTCTACTGCTTGGTATTGATCATGACATAAAATCAAATCAGCGCGTTCACCATAGAAATTGGCTACCCGCTCTAAAGCTTGTGGATCATGCAACTGAACAATCGCGCCTTGTGCCCAAAGTGCTGCAAGCATGGCATGAATCGGTGAATTCTCAATACTCGAGGTATTTTCTTTAAAAGAAGCACCCCAAATCGCCACAACTTTACCTGTTAACTGCCCTTGATAGTAATTCCAGAGTTTTCTAAATAAAATTTCTTTTTGTTGTTCATTGATATTCCAAACCTGATCCAGCAATTGGCTTTTGATCCCTGAACCTGCCACTGTACCGGTTAAGGTTAAAATATCATGGGAGAAATTTTCCCCACCAAAACCGACGCCTGCAGATAAATATGATGCGCCAATTCGACTATCAGATGCTAATCCCTGTTTAACATTATGAATATCAATATTTAATTTTTCAGCGACTTGCGCCATATCATTCATATAACTGATGCGTGTTGCCAACATACCTGAAATACTCAGCTTGGTAAATTCAGCATCTAAAAATGGCATAAACAAATATTGATGTTTTAACTGAAAAAAAGGTCTTAATAATTCTTTGATAATCTGTTGTGTCGCAGGTTGATCTACACCAACAATCACCTGCTTTAGATCGATAAAACTTTGAATCGCATTGCCTTCTTGAATGGTGTCTGGCAAATATGCCCAATGATCAGCCACTAAAATTTGTTTTAGTTCTTCAGTACCTTGTAAACCGAATGTAGAACCATTGATCATCAGTCTTGGATGAATAATAGGAGAACGCTTTAATTCTTCAGCCAAGTGTTTGGCTTGATCAAATTCAGAAGGATTAAAACTAAATAAAAACACTTCACTTTGCAATTGAAGCTGTTTTAACCCAACCAATTGAATTGAATTGTTGTTAATCTGTTTTTGAATGAGTTGATTTAGATCTTCATCTTGATAGTGTACTGAGGATTGATGATCAGTGCCTACTTGGGGACACCAATAGACATGGTGCCCATATTCAGCAAACAAGCCAGCGAGTACGCCAGCTTGGAGTGTTGTGCCAAATACACAAATATTCATATCAGATCCAATTATTATAAATTCAATTCTTTAATAAGCTGTTTAAATTCTTCACCCAACTTAGGATGCTCCACAGCATAGTGTAATACTGCTTTTAAATAACCAATTTTACTACCACAGTCGAAAGTTTGACCTTTCATACGATACGCTTCGACATTTTCCAATTTTTGTAAAGCTGCGATTGCATCCGTCAATTGGATTTCATTACCCGCACCTTTAGGTGTCTGTTCTAATAACTGCATAATCTTAGCAGGCAGTACATAACGACCCACCACTGATAAATTTGAAGGTGCACTACCAACTGCAGGCTTTTCGATAATCCCTTTCATCACGATACTTTCACCCTCAACAGGTGAAGATGCAACATCTACAATACCATATTGATCCACAAGATCATCAGGAACAGCCTCTACCATAATTTGCGATGCTTTAGACGTATTAAAACGATGAATCATTCGCGCTAAATCATTTTCTGTACTATCTTCTTTCACCAAAACATCTGGCAATAACACAGCAAAGTCATCATTTCCAATCACAGATTTCGCACATAAAACAGCATGGCCCAAACCCAATGGTTGAGGTTGACGGACACTAACCACACTGACATGTTTAGGTAAAATTTCAGTAATTTCTTTAAGTAAATCAATTTTTTTCTTATTTTCTAAGGTTGTTTCCAGTTCAAAATTACGATCAAAATAATTTTCTATGGATGCTTTTGAAGAATGTGTCACTAAAATGATTTGTTCAATTCCAGCAGCCACAGCTTCTTTGACAACATACTCAATTGCAGGACGGTCAACAACTGTGACCATTTCTTTAGGAATTGATTTACTTGCAGGTAGAAAGCGAGTACCTAACCCAGCAACAGGAAGAATGGCTTTTTTGATCATGATTTACTTTAACACTATTAATGATTGGTCGATTTGGTATCAGTTGTATCTGAACCTGAAAAACGGCTTGCTCCAACAGCTTGATCTGGCGAATCTATGCCTTCTTTTTTAAACATAACTTCAACTGTTTTAAACATAATTTTAAAGTCGAGAAGCGTTGATTGTTTTTCAACATACTGTACATCTAAATCAAACTTTTCTTCCCAAGAAAGATTATTACGTCCGCTCACTTGGGCAAGACCGGTCATCCCTGGTTTAACATTATGACGACGCAATTGATGGGAAGTATAATGTTCCACAAACTCAGAAAGCTGGGGCCGTGGCCCAACGATACTCATATCGCCTTTAAGAACATTAAGTAACTGTGGCATTTCATCTAAACTTGTTGAACGCAGCTTTTTCCCAAAAGGCGTAATACGCTGATCATCAGGTAAGGGTTGACCATCTTTATCAAAAGCATTTTTCATAGAACGAAACTTCATCATTCTAAAGTGTTTACAATCTTTTCCAGGGCGCTCTTGATAGAAAAAAATAGGAGAGCCTAAGTTCTTACGTACTTTATATGCCACAATTAGAAAAATTGGCGACAGTAATAAAAGTGCTATTGACGCAATAATGATATCAACAAGTCTTTTCATTTAGATCTTTTAAACCCATGATCTCTATAAGTTTGGAATTCACTTTTTCAGCATCAAATTTTTCTTGAGCTATTTGATAGCTCTTCAACCCCATTATATTCACTTGCTCAGGGTTCTCTATAAAGTAACACATTTTTTCTGCTAAAGCTTCTGGATTCCACTTAGGGACAAGAAAACCATTTATACCATCTATAACAGTTTCACGACAACCAGGAACATCTGTCGTAATCACAGGTCGTCCTATCGCCATCGCTTCTTGTGTACTACGTGGTACTCCTTCTCTATATGATGGCAGAACAAAGACACTTGTATCTGTTATCCAATCTTTTATATTTGTAACATATCCTGGATACTCAAACAGTTTTTCTTCAACCAATTGATTAAGTTGCTCCTGCTTTAATGCACCCATATTTTGATGATCAATTTCACCCAAAACCGTAAAATGAGCATCAGGATATTTAGATTTTACAATTCTTATTGCTTGAATAAATTCAAAGACACCCTTCTCTTTTAATAATCGCCCAATAAACAAAAATTTAACAGGAGATATTTCTGCTTTTGAATATGGATAATCCATCAAATTCAAACCAATTCCACCTAAGATATAAACTTCAGGTACTTTTAGATCATACTTTTCCATTAAATCATATTGATCATCTGGATTTAAAAAAATCATTTTATCTAGACACGGAAACGCCATTTTATAGAGTAATACTTGAATATTACGAATCAATTTCGTTTTTATTGTCTGCCCTTCTGGTTGCTCTGTAAAGGTATAACCTAAACCTTCAAGCATTCCTATGTTTATCGGAACTTTGGCTGCTCTTGCAGCCATGCTCCCATAAATAACTGGTTTTGCGAAATAAGATAAGACAACATCTGGTTGAATATCTCTTAGTATTTTTTTAAGTTGTAAGAAAGACTGAATATCTGCAAAAGGATTTAAACCACCTCTACTCAGTTGATATCTTAAAGGTATAGCACCTAGTGCTTTAATTTTTTCTAGGCATTCTTCTGTAGATTCTGAAGTTAAAGCAAAAACGATATGTCCTTGTTGAACCAACTGAAGAATTAAATCTGCGCGAAAACCATAAAAACTTGAACCAGTCGTTCCAATTAATGCAATTTTTTTAAAATTCATACAATTTCAGCCATTTCTCTACAGAATTTATTAAAGAAAACTGATCTTCAATTCGTTTACGTGCTATTTTATTATTATTTATCACTTCACTTTCATTTAACATTAGAACATCGTTAAAAGCATCGGCAAGAGCAGAACTATTTTGAATAGGAATTAACATCCCTGTTTCACCCATTATTTCTGCACTACCGCCACAATCTGTTGCAATAACATATGTTTCACATGCCATTGCTTCTATTATTACAGTAGGTAAACCTTCATATTTTGATGAAAGAACAAAAAAATCAGACATATTTAACAATGCTGGGATATCATCTCTTCGACCAAGCAATATAACATTAGATTGTAAATTCAAAGTATTAATTAACGCCTCAGTTTCTCCCCTAAGCTCACCATCTCCAGCAATGACTAATTTAGGTTGTTTTTCTCTAAAAGTGGCAGTCTCTTTAAATATGGAAAATGCTCTTAATAAATTTGGATAATCTTTAGCTTCATGAAAACGGCCAACTGACAGAAATAATGGTGTAGATTCCAAAACTTCAATTTCGTTTTTTAGCCAGTTATCTTTATTATTTTTTTCAAATTTACTGAGGTCTATACCATTATATACCGTCATGATTCCATTTTCAGGCACTGCTCCTAATTTTTCAAAACTATGAGAAGCATTTTTACTTACATTTGTTGTTATATCAGCGAGATTATGGGTGTATTTGTAAGCTAACATCCTAAACCTCCCCCCCTCATTATTACTATGAGCAGAGCAGATTAAACGTGGAACTGATAAAAATTTCCTAGAAATTCGAGCAAAAATATTGGCATGAACCATATGTGCATGAACGACATCAGGCTTAAAATCTAAAATTAATTTTTTATAATTTTTATATGCGAATTTAGCCTTTGTTAAATTTTCCAAACCTAAATATATAAGTTCAATTTCAGTATTTTTTGGACGAACAACTACACTACCTTTTAAATAAGCTATTTTTACACAATGACCACGTTGTGACATTTGATCGGCTAAGTCGGTTACTATTTTTTCCGCACCGCCCCCCCCCAAACCAGTTATTATAAATAATATCTTCATTTAACCGCACTCTTTTTTTGATTTAAAATAAAAACCACTATTAGCAAAACACCAAAAAAACCAGGGTTATTAAAAATAAACACACCTTTAAAATGTAAAAAACAACTAATTAAAATTAATAATAATGAAAAACTTTTCTTTAACACCTTATCAAAAATTGATAATAAAGCAATTAACAAAATTGATAAATAAAGCAACCCTCCAAATAAAATATTGCGAATAAAACCCGAATCTGAACCACCATAATAATTACTTGAATTACCATACCTAGCATCTCCAAAAAGTAGCGTAAATTGATTTTCAGGCAACCTTAAAACATCTTTAAATTGAGTAACAGACTCAGATTCTCCTACACTCTTATTAGCAAACATTTCATTAAACCAAACTTTGACTGCTTCAAAGGCAGGCACAAAGTTTAATACAATCAAAAATAATACAAAAAATAAAATTGAGAAAATAAGAACTTTAAATTTTCTTTTAAATATTAAAAAGTACAAAACTGCAATTAAATAACATATTAAGGCTACACGACCAGCAAAAATTCCAGCTATTGCTATAACACCTAAATATAAGTAATATAGATTTTCTCTCTTTTCAAGACAATACATAAGCAGGTAGGAAAAAGCTAAACCATATAAAGAAGAAATCCCAAAATATGAAGATCCTGCTAAAAAAGCATCTCTGTATTCATTTCCTCCAATTAATGCATTTTCAATATCATCACCATATTTGAATGGATATATTAAAAACTTCAAATTTGGGAAGGTTCCAAAAAACAAGCAAATCAACGAAGCTATTAAGAAAACAAAAAATAAATTTTTAGATAAATTAGACCTTCCAAAAATTGATAAATAAAATAAACTAGCTAATAAAATCGAAGTTGTCTTAAGAGTTGTCAAAAGATAACTTATATCATCCAAGTCCGAAAACAAAAATCTTATTAAAATATATGTAAAAAAAATAAAATATATTATTAAAAACTTATTAAAAAAAACTAAAATATCATGTATATTTTGAGTATATTTCTTATGGTTTATAATTAAAAAAAAACAACACACTGAAAGTACGATAAAAGAGCTACCCAAACTTCCAACTATTTTCAAGTCAAAAATCAACAAAAAGAGAAAAAAAGTGGATATAAAATTAAAGAATATATCTTTCTTTAAAAGAAAACTCATTTAAATTATTTCCTTCCATTTAACAATTAACTGATTAGCCTTGTATTTTTCTGATAAAATCAAAGATGATTTCACTTTATTTTGATAAGACTCTGTATCCATTTTTATTAAATTAGATAGTGCTTTAGCCAATAATTCTTTATTTCCATTATCAACCAAAAAACCATTTCCACCATCTACAATTAAATCACTTGGCCCACAATCACAATTAAAGCTCACTATTGGTAGAGAGAAAGACATAGCTTCTAGAATAACCATCCCAAACCCCTCATACCTTGAACTCAAACAAAATATTGACGCAGTATTATAAAAGCTAACAACATCTTTTGTGGTTGGAAAAAATTTAACATTATCTTCTAAATTTAGCTCTTTAGCTAAAGTCTTCAATTTAAATTCATCTTCTCCACTCCCAACAACATGTAACATCCAATTTGAATGTACTTTTGAAACATCATGCCATGCGTTAAGAAGAATATCGAATCCCTTTTGATTCGTGAGACGTCCCATAGCTAAAACTGTTCTGTATTCTTGACTTGGTTTATTTATAATATTTTCATACGGTGTAGGATTAGCTATTGGTTGTATATTTGCATTAATACATGTTAGACCTTGCTCCCATAACTCTTTGTCACGTTTCGTCAATGTAATCACATAATCACAATATTTTGCAGCCCATCTACGCCCAATATCGCGATACTTAACTCCAAGGTTTACATTAAAATTGAAGTGTTCCCAACAAATATGCTTAATTTTTAAACCAAATAATGCTGGTACAGTAAATACACATGAAATACTATCAACTACAATTAAAGTATCAATTTTATTTTTCTGAACATATTTTCTAATTTTATAACAACAACTTATAAAATTTTTTTTCATTGAAACTTTATTATCAAACATTGAGTCTAATTTTATTCGACTATCTAATTCAAAAAATGATGAATTTCCATTTGATAAGCTCAATATCGAAATATCGTAGTTTTGTGATATCAGTTGATTTGCAATTATTGATGTTACCCTTTCAGTTCCGCCTGAATGTCCCATGCTACCGATCAAAAAACAAATTTTTTTCATCATCTTTACTTCTGAATACGAAATATTTTTTTTGCTACTAACTTAAATTTATAAAATAAGCGATATGCAAAAATTGTAATTGATAACTTAAAATCCAACTTCAAAGTTTCTAAAGCATTATCCCAGCAGGCTTTTATAAATGCCTTTTTATAGGCATTATGATGACTAAATTCATTTAAAACCTGAAGACGTCCCAATGACATTTTATAAGGGTTAGAAAATGTATTCCCATCATGTGTCCGATATGAACAAAAAAGTTCATCCATATATATTATTTCTCCGCCCGTTTCTAATAGCTTTAAATAGATATACCAATCTTCAACAATCATTCCGTCGACAAAACCACCTATAGCCTTTAAAGCATCTAATCGAATCATTTGTGTTGGCGCTGGAAGAAAGTTATCTGTATAAATTAAATCATCAAATTTAAATATTTTATTTGACTGTCTAATTTCACCGATTTTTATATTTTCATTATTTATAAGCTGAACTGCACCAAAGATTGCAGTCATACCTTGATATTCTTGAAGAAGTTCAACTTGTCTTGCTGTTTTACCCACTAACATAAGATCGTCTGATGCAATAGGAGAGATAAAGTCACCTGAACACCATTCTAATGCCTCGTTTAATGTGCTACTTAATCCTTTATTTGCTCTATGACGAAATTCAAAACGTACAAATCTTTTTTCACAATCTACAACAATTTCTTGTATTTTTTCAACAGAATTATCTTTTGAACCATCATCTATAATAATGAGTTCAATATTTTCATATGTTTGATCGATCACACTTTGAATACAATCTTTCACAAAGTTTTCATGATTATAACAAGGAATAACAACTGAAACTAATGGCTGAGAACCTAAGCTCATTTATGATACCTTCTCTTTTAAAGCTTTAAACACAAGATAACTCATCACAACCCAATACACTCCATAATTCACCATATGGGCAACTGAAACACCTTCAAATCCGATCATTTGAGTAAAAATATAAGTTAGAATAATCGAAGTCAAAGCAAAAATTATCTCAGTTGTAATAAAAAGTCGCGTCATGGCTTTACTTAACATCAAATAAGCTAGAATCCAACTTCCTATTTTTAAAGAATCCCCTATCATCTGCCAAAGGAATAGATCACGCATTGGCAAAAATGTATTTGAAAACAATACAGCAATTATCCAATCTCGTAAAATATAAACCATTAATCCCCCCATAATAGCCAGCGGGAAAAAATACTTATATCCTAAGTAAACTTCTGTTTTAATATCTTTTAGATTTTTTAACTCTGAAAGCCGAGGTAAATAATATACACCAAGTGTTGTTGTTACTAGCATAAGATATGCGGCACTTAAACGAATCATCGCTTCCCAATAACCGGCATAAATTGCACTATATTCGTTAGTTAAGTAGCTCCGAATAACCATTTGTGATAATGGAACGCAAATTGCACTCACCAGGGCCATCAATGCAAACGCTAGAAACTTTTTAGCAATTTCCTTATCCACTTTTCCAAATAAATAACCAAACTGAAACCAGTCAGACTTATAACATAAAAAAAGCGTTACAAAAAAAGCCAATGATTGGTAAATTGAAAGCGCAACTAATGCACCATATAAATTGTATTTGATTGCTAATACACTTGTAATGGCTAACGAAAACAAGCTTCCGAATATATTCGCAATCACCAGTTTTAAAACTTCTTTTTTGCCATTCAAAATTGCTAAAAATAAAGCGTTGAAAGTAAAAAAAGTTAAAAAAACTGCAAACCAGACAAAAATTGACTGATATTTTTCCGTATGAAAAATATAAAGTGATAGCTGTTTTTGCAAAAGAAAAATACTAAAAGAAAATAATAAGCTAAAAAATAAAACAATACTGCCTGCTGTTTTCCAAATAGTTCTTTGCTGCGTTTCATCCTCATAATATTCAGCAGTGTACTTAATCACTGCTGTATTGATTGCACTTCCTGCAAAAGTTGTAACCATCTGAATAAAGTTTTGGAATTGGCCAATTGCGGCATAGCCTGCTGGTCCGACATACACAGCCAAGATTTTATTCAATATAAACATCGTAGCGGTTTTTATTAAAACAGCTACGCCATTTAGAACACTGATTTTTAGTAAATTCATTTATATTGCAAAATAATTACAAAGTTGAATTACTTTTTCAACGTCTTCTAAGCTCAAAGTTGGTCCAATCGGTAAACTCATTACTTCTACATGAATTTTCTCTGATATTGGATAACTTAAATCATTCCACTCTTTATAAGCCTCCTGTTTATGAGGAGGTATTGGGTAATGTATCAAAGTTTGTACACCATTTTCAGCTAAGTAATTTTGTAAAGTTTCACGATATTCAGTTCTGATCACAAATAAATGCCACACGTGCTGTTGGTACTTTTCAGCATTTATATTACTTAATGGCAATTCAATTAGGGGGTTATTAATCTTCTCAAGATACAAACTGGCAATTTTACGACGATGTTCAATCTCTTTATCTAAGAACTTTAATTTTACGTCAAGCATAGCAGCTTGTATTTCATCAAGACGGCTATTTACACCTGGCACTAAATTTTTATATTTTTCATGTGAACCATAATTACGAAGTGCGCGTAGCATCTGTGCTAGTTCTTCATCATTGGTCGTTACAGCACCTGCATCACCAAGAGCCCCTAAGTTTTTGCCTGGATAAAAACTAAAACCTGAAGCATCTCCCCAATTACCAGCCTTTTTCCCATCGATTTCAGCCCCATGTGATTGAGCTGAATCTTCCAAGACCAGTAAATCATGCTTATTTGCAATTTCTATAATTGCAGGCATATCGGCTAATTGACCATATAAATGAACAGGTAAAATGACTTTTGTTCGCGAAGTAATTGCCGCTTCAATTTTTGCAGAATCAATATTATAAGTCGCAATATCAGGTTCAACTAAAACTGGTGTCAAATTATTTGCTGTAATTGCTAAAATACTTGCGATATAAGTATTTGAAGGAACAATAACCTCATCACCATCTTTTAACCTACCGAGCTCTTTCCACGCACGCAGTGTTAAGATAAGTGCATCTAGACCATTTGCAACCCCAATTGCAAATTTTGTTCCACAATATTCAGCAAAATTTTGTTCAAATTTTTCCAGCTCATTCCCACCAATATACCAACCGGAGTCAATTACTCGTGTACAAGCTTCTACTAGCTCTGTTCTATATTGTTGATTAATATTTTTCAAATCTAAGAAAGGAATCATTCTTCTATATATCCTTTGATTATTGCTGGATTTCCAACTACGATCGCATTTGCAGGAACATCTTTAGTTACAACTGCGCCAGCTCCAATGAGTGCCTTTTTACCTATTCTTATACCAGGTAATATCGTTGCGTTTGCTCCAATAGTTGCTCCTTTCTCTACAATCGTTTTTGGAAACTCATCAGGATATTGCTTCGAACGCGGTTTCTTGTCATTGGTAAACGCAACGCATGGACCTATGAAAACGTTATCTTCTAATGTAATGCCATCCCATACATAAACACCCGATTTAATTGTGACGTTATTACCAATCTGTACGTCATTTTCAATCATGGTATGTGCGCAAATATTACAATTTTCACCAATGACTGCTTGTGAAAAAATCACACTATATTGCCAAACTTTTGTTTTTTGACCAATATTTTTAGACTTCACGTCAGACAAGGGATGAATATAAGGTTTGTTCACAGCCTTGAGAAACTCATCATAGTTTCGAATATAATCTTGTTCTGAAAAATGCTCACTTGCAAGAACAATTAAAACACAATCTTCAGAAAAATCATGCATTTCACGCCATATTAAATCTTCTATTACCAAGCCCTGAGTAGCTGAGCTCAAAATGACTTCTTCTTTCTTATAACCATTATCTAAAATGAAACGACAACTTCCTTTAAGGCAAATTGCGACCTGTTTCAAATCTATATGGGCATGAAATCCACGAGGTTTATTAGTGGTATTAAAAATATAATATAAACGCTTTACTTCAAAAGGAATGGAGTGATTTGATTCAATTGCAACCAATCCACCTCTTTCATCGCCAAAATTTGGCAAATCAATTAATTTAACTAGGCTCATTTTAGTCATTTACCAAAGAAATCAAATATTGACCATAGTCATTCTTACTCATACTTTGACCAGCTTCCATAATTTGTTCTTTAGTTAACCAACCATTATGTAGTGCAATTTCTTCTAAGCAAGCAACTTTATAACCTTGACGTTTTTCAATGGTTTCTACAAATTGAGCTGCTTCGAGTAAACTTGCATGTGTTCCTGTATCTAACCATGCAAAACCACGACCTAATAACTCTACATTTAAATCACCGCGCTCAAGATACATCTGGTTAACTGTGGTAATTTCCAACTCACCACGGTCAGAAGGCTTTACATTTTTGGCAATTTGAATAACATCGTTGTCATAAAAGTACAAACCAGTGACTGCAAAATTTGATTTGGGATGTTTTGGTTTTTCTTCTAAGGAAACAGCACGTTTCTGATCATCAAACTCAACCACACCAAAGCGCTCTGGATCTTTAACCTGATAACCAAAAACCGTTGCACCTTTTTGACGTGCTACTGCTTGACGTAACATAGGTGTAAAGCCTTGACCATAGAAGATATTATCGCCGAGCACTAAACAAACATTACTATCACCAATAAAATCTTCACCAATAATAAAGGCTTGTGCTAAACCATCTGGACTTGGTTGAACTGCATAGCTAAGTTCTACACCAAACTGCGCCCCATCACCCAATAATCGTTTAAAACCATCAATATCTTCAGGTGTGCTTATGATTAAAACTTCTCGAATTCCAGCAAGCATAAGTACAGATAATGGATAATAAACCATCGGTTTATCATAAATAGGGAGGAGTTGCTTAGATACGCCTTTAGTAATCGGATACAAACGAGTACCTGAACCACCTGCTAAAATAATACCTTTTGTTGTTGTCATTATGCACTTACACCTAATCGTTCACGTTGGTAGCTACCATCTTGTACTCGACGGCACCATTCTAAATTATTTAAATACCATTCTACAGTTTTACGAATACCTGTATCAAATGTTTCTTCAGGCTTCCAAGCTAAATCTTGACCTATCTTACTTGCATCAATTGCATAACGTAAATCATGTCCAGGCCGATCTTTAACAAAGGTAATCAATGTTTCGTAAGGCTGCGCATTAAATTGTGGTTTTAACTCATCCAAGATTTTACAAATTGTTTTAACGACTTCTATATTTTGTTTTTCGTTATGCCCACCAATATTGTAAGTTTCACCTACTACGCCTGCTGTAACAACTTTATAGAGTGCCCGAGCATGATCTTCAACAAACAACCAATCACGGATTTGATCTCCTTTGCCATAGATAGGCAAAGGCTTACCATCCAAAGCATTTAAAATCACCAATGGAATTAGTTTTTCAGGGAAATGATAAGGACCATAGTTGTTTGAACAATTGGTCACAATAGTAGGTAAACCATAGGTTCTTTGCCATGCACGGACTAAATGATCTGAGCTTGCTTTACTTGCAGAATAAGGAGAGCTCGGTGCATACGCTGTTGTTTCAGTAAACAAATCCGTTGTGCCTTCTAAATCGCCATACACTTCATCTGTTGAAATATGGTGAAATCTAAACTGTTGCTTTTGCTGTTCACTAAGCGCTAACCAATATTTTCGGGTAACTTCCAACAAAGTATATGTACCCACAATATTAGTGCTGATAAATTCAGCAGGCCCATCAATTGAGCGATCTACATGTGACTCAGCAGCTAAATGCATCACTACGTCAGGCTTAAATTCAGCAAATGCTTGAGTTAATTTTTCGACATCACAAATGTCAATTTGCTTAAATTGGTAACGTGAGTCTGAATCAACTTCTTTTAAAGACTCTAGGTTGCCAGCATAAGTCAGCTTATCAATATTTAATACTTCATCCTTTGTATTTTTTATAATATATCGTACCACTGCTGATCCAATAAACCCTGCACCACCAGTCACCAAAACTCTCATACCCTAATCCTGCAAATCATTTTTTAATAAATCTAATAGTTAAAATGTTCCAATAATAAGCTCATCAAAACATCAGAATCTTTTTACATAAGGATGATTTCTATCCATTTTCATACTAAAAGATTATATCCAAACTCAAGTTAAAATTATATATTAAACGGTATCAAACAAAGCCAAATAATTTTGACTTTCATCACCTTTCAAATTTCTAATGAATTACTTTATTCTTTTTAAATTACAAAATCATTGAATAGATACAAGTCAACACACTTCTTTTTCGGTTTTAATACAATTACTCCTTAACAATAAGATACCCAACCTGACTTTTTTAGCTTACAATTCGCTTTCAAGATTAGATTCTAAGCAACAACGCAATATAAAATAAGGGTTTTGAATGTGAAGTATCCGTACACATCACTGTTTACAATTTTAGCGATTTCGATTTCGTTTTCTGGTTGTGCGATCACTTCAGGACTTCAAACCTATGATCTGCCTGAACAAGGTCAATATAGAACTGATCAAGGTGCTGAACTTTCCGTTGTACAACTGAATCAAAATAATATTCCAAATCTAAATACAACTAGCCAATTAAGTTCAAATAATCTTGTATCGTTATTCAATAGCTCACAAAATATTTATCGTTTAAGTTCTGGGGATGTTCTTTCAATTCAGCTTTGGGCGTATCCTGAAATTACCCCACCAATCCAAGATGCAACCAATATTAAAGCTGTGGGTTACCCCATTGATCCAAATGGTAATGTTCAATTACCTTTAGTGGGTTCAGTGCATATTGCAGGTAAAACTTTAGCCGAAACTAATCGTTTTTTACATAATCAATTTGCTAAATATCTAAAGCATCCTGATGTTGTTGTCCGTGTATTGTCTTATGAAGGTCGCCGCTATTTTGTCAATGGCCAAGTCATACGTAGTGGACAATATACATTAAACGACCAACCTATTAGTATTTATACTGCACTAGGTCAGGCGGGTGGTGTAGACACTAAAACTGGTGATACCACCAATATTCAGCTGATCAGAAACGGACAAACCTATAACCTGAATACCATTCAGTTAGAAAAACAAGGATTGTCCCTGCATCAATTATTGATTCAACCCAACGACACAATTTTCGTCAATTCTAAACAAGATCAAAAGCTCTATGTCATGGGTGAATCAAATAAAAGCCAAGCCCTTGTTTTACGTGACCAAGGTATGACCCTAAGTGATGTACTTGGTGAAAGTGAAGGTATTAGTCCGTATTCTGCTAGTGCTGCACGTATTTATGTGATGCGAACAGATTTAAGCTCTAAGCAATCAACCATTTATCAATTAAATTTAAATAGTATAGGAAATCTTGCTTTAGCAAATCAATTTGCGATGCAAAAAAATGATATTGTCTATATTGATGCAACTGGTCTAACTCGCTGGCAACGCGTTATTGGGCAAATTGTACCTTTTGCCAGCGCAATTTATTCTTTCCAATTATTAGGAAACAACTAATATTATGGATATTAATAATATACTTGTGGTTTGTGTGGGTAATATTTGCCGTAGTCCAATGGCAGAGTTCTTTTTAAAGCAAAGTTATCCCAAATTAAATATAGAATCAGCGGGACTTTCTGCGATGGTTGGGCATTCAGCTGATGATAAAGCAATTGCCTGTATGGATGCTTTAAATATTGATATGCGCTCCCATATTGCGCGACAAATTAATGCTGAATTGATTAAAAAAGCCGATCTTGTTCTAGTGATGAGCAAAAACCAGTCACAACATATTGAGCAAAAATGGCCATTTTCTAAAGGGAAAGTATTTCGTATAGGGCACTGGCAAGGTCAAAATGTGCCTGACCCATACCAACATGATCAAGCTTTTTTTGACGAAACATGTAAAAATATCCAACTTTATGCCAATGACTGGCAATCACATCTATAAATTTTAATTAGTTGTTTACCTATGAACCAAAATTCAAAAACTAATGATGATACGATTGACTTAAAAGAGTTGTTTTTCTCTTTAATTGCTCAATGGAAAGTGATTGCGCTTTGTGTCATTTTAACTTTAATCTGTGCTCTACTTTATTTACGTGTGACCTCCTCTGTCTATTCGACAGATGCAATGGTTCAGGTCGAAGATGGTAAAAGTGCTGCTTCAGCTGCTTTAATGGGTGAACTCAAAGATGTTGCAGGTGGTTTGGGGCAAAAATCCCCGGCTGATGCTGAAATCGAAATCTTAAATTCACGACTTGTACTTGGAAAGGTCATCAATAATTTGAACTTGAATATTCAGATTCAAGATAATGAAGCTACTTTTTTACATAAGTTAATTTCCAAAGACAAAAATCAGCTTAGTTATAGTGCTAAAGCAGTTGATTTTAAAAAAAATCAGTCTAGTTTTTCTATTTTAAAGTTAGATATCCCTGAGTACTATTATGATAAAAAACTCAAATTACAATTTATAGATAAAAAGCAATTCAGCTTAACGTATCAAGATCGCGTTGTATTTAAAGGTGCGCTCAACCAGCTCAACCAAGCTCAAGACAATAAAGGATTATGGTCTGTTCAGATTAATAGCCTAAACCCATTTCAACAAGATTTTACCATCACTAAACTTTCTCTTCCTTCAGCTGTCAAGTTAATTCAAACAAATTATTCAGTTGCTGAAAAAGGTAAAATGACAGGTGTGATTGGTCTGAGTTATAGTGGAAATGATCAACAGCATATTACTCAGGTTCTCAATAATATTTTAAGTGTTTACCATGAACAGAATATTGAGCGTAAAACCTTAGAATCTAAACAAACCTTAAGTTTTCTCGATCAACAGTTACCAGAACTAAAACAACAGCTTGAAGCCTCAGAGATTAAATTTAATAAATTTCGTGAACAATATAATACTGTAGATGTTACTCAAGAAGCTGAGCTGATGTTAAAACAGAATATTGAATTGGAGAAAATGCGAATTGAGTTAAAGCAAAAACAAGCTGAATATTCTGCTAAATATACATCTGATCATCCCCTAATGACAGAGATCAATGCACAGCTTGCTGCGATTGATAAAAAATCTACGGAACTTAATCAGGCCATTAAACGTTTGCCTGAAACGCAACGTTTATATTTACAACTCTATCGCGATGTTAAAGTCAATACAGAACTCTATACATCACTATTAAACAGTTATCAACAATTAAAAATTGTAAAAGCGGGTGAAATTGGCAATGTGCGTATCATTGATACAGCTGTCGAACCTGTGAAACCAATTAAGCCAAGAAAATTGATTATTTTAATTTTATCAATTTTTGTCGGTGGATTTATTGGTATTCTGATTGCTTTATTACGTAATATGCTTTCATCCGGGATTAAAGATTCTAGCCGTATTGAAAATGAACTTGATTTACCGGTCTATGCCACTGTACCTCGCTCTCCGATTCAAGAAAGCCGTGTGCAGTTACTGAAAAAGAAAAAATCGATTCCTATTCTTGCTGCTAAAAATAGTGAAGACATTGCCATTGAAAGCTTACGTAGTATTCGTACCACGATTCACTTTGCTTTAAATAATGCAAAAAATAATATTATTGCAATTTCAGGACCAGCTCCAGAAATTGGTAAATCATTTATTTCGACCAACCTTGCCGCAATTTTCGCACAAGGTAATAAGAAAGTCTTATTGATTGATGCAGATATACGTCGAGGCTATTTACATAAATATTTCAGTCATGACACTTCACCTGGTTTAACTGAATATTTAGCAGGACAAAGCACGCTTGAACAATGTATTGTTCATTCAAATACTGTAAACCATTTAGATTTTCTGCCACGTGGTAAAAATCATAATCATGCTTCCGAAATGCTCAGTTCAGATCGTTTTAGCGAATTATTAGAACAACTTTCTGAGCAATATGATCATATTATTATCGATACACCGCCTATCTTAGCGGTAACTGATGGCATCATCATTTCTCAATTTGCGGGTGTAAACCTTGTGGTTGCACGTTATGCAAAAACACAAATGAGAGAATTAGAATTAGCCATTAATCGCTTTGAACAGGCAGGAAGTAAAGTGAATGGGGTTATTTTGAATGATGTTCAAGCAACTGCTGGAGGTAATTATGGCTATAATTATGCTTATGCCTACACCGCATCCAAAGATGATTGATATTCAATAAGTAGCAAAAAAGCCAGATTGAATCTGGCTTTTTTGTGCCAATTTTTTGATCAAAACAACTGTATATTTTTAGTTGTCTTCATCAGATAACTATATCGTTTATGATGAAGAAGTTATATGCTTGAGCAGATTATGCTAATGATCAAATTAGCCTCTTAAAAGATTAAAATTTGGAAATTTTTATGAGTAAAGCCTTACCCATCGCAATTGCTGTAATCTTAGGTGGTGCTGCACTTGTACCTGTTTATTATGCATCTCAACATCCTGCTGATGTAAACAGTCATTCAATGTCAAAAAATGCTAAACCTGTAGAAAAAATCAGTTATGCACTTGGTTATGAAGTTGCGAGCCAAACGCCACCTGAAGTCGATGTGAATACATTTATCAGCGGTATTCGTGACGGCCATGCTAAAAAACAACGTGCCTATACAGATGAAGAATTACAAGCTGCGTATGTTGACTTCCAAAAAGAAATGCAACAAAAGCAATTACAACAAAGCAAAGAAACAGCTTCATCAAATGACTCATTCTTAGCTGAAAATGCGAAAAAAGAAGGTGTTAAAACAACAGCTTCAGGATTGCAATATAAAATCACCAAAGAAGGTACGGGTAAACAGCCTGCTGCTACTTCACAAGTCACGGTACATTACAAAGGTCAGTTGTTAGATGGCAAAGTATTCGACAGTTCATATGATCGTGGTCAACCCGTTGAGTTTCCTTTAAATCAAGTGATTCCAGGTTGGACTGAAGGTTTACAACTCATGAAGGAAGGCGGTAAAGCAACCTTATATATCCCTGCAAAATTGGCTTATGGTGAACAAGGTGTTCCTGGAACAATTCCTCCAAACAGCACTTTAATTTTTGATGTTGAACTTGTTAAAGTTAAATAACATTTAAGAAAAGGAGAGATTTACTCTCCTTTTTTGGATTTTAATTATGAAAAAAACACTTATTGTGCTTAGTCTTAGTCTGCTGAGTAGCGCAGCTTTCTCAGCACCGATTAACAATAAAAGCTCTCAACAAGATCAACTTGGGTATAGCTATGGTTATGTCATGGGACGTACCAATGCCGATACCTTAAAACAAATTAATTTAAATGCCTTTATCCAAGGCATCAAAGAAGGCTCTACAGGTCAGAAAGCAAGCTTAACTGATGAAGAGATGGCAAAAGCACTTGCACAATATAAACAGCAAACTGAAGCAAAACAAATGCTAGAGTTTAAACAAGCTGCAGATGTAAATGCCAAACAAGGTGAAGCTTTTCTTGTAGAAAATGCGAAGAAAACAGGTGTAATTACTCGCCCAAGCGGTTTGCAGTATAGTGTTTTACAACAAGGTACTGGAAAATCACCCTCTGCAAAATCTAAAGTCTCTGTAAACTATGAAGGTCGTTTATTGGATGGCACTGTATTCGACAGTTCTTTTGCACGAAATGAAGCGGTAGAATTTCAAGTTAGCCAAGTGATTCAAGGTTGGACTGAAGGTTTGCAACTGATGAAAGAAGGCGCGAAATATCGTTTCTTTATTCCAGCAAAACTTGCCTACGGCGAGATTGGTGCGGGTGATGCGATTGGCCCAAACAGCACATTAATTTTTGATGTAGAACTTCTAAAAGTTTTACCTTAGTTTCAATGCGAAATAGTTTTAAAAATAAAAAGCATCGCTCAATTGCGATGTTTTTTATACTCTAATAAAAAATCTTATCGCATTTCATAGAAGTAAATTCATACATCTATAAAGCTTACAGTACTGTATTTTATATTTAGAATTTAAATTCTATCCCACACGCTATGGGTGACATCCTTGTCACCACGCTAGATACAACAATTATGATTGAATGATACTCAAAGTAAAAATTGTCTGATTTACATTCTATTAGTTAGTATTGCTTTTAGTGCTTTAAATGTCTTGGTCTAAATCCTGCAGCAAGCAGCGCAATACCATAAGCCACAATACCTACTAAACATAACCCGACAACTTCAAGAATTCGAAGCCATTGCGAAACCGTACCATCATACCAATTTAAAGAAAACCATAGCGCGCCAATCATCACGATATTGGCTATGGCAAATTGAACGAATAATTTTTTCCAGTGCGCACCAAAACGGAAAATATTTTTCTTATGTAAATAAAAATATAACATCCCTGCATTGACCAAAGCTGAACCTGAAGAAGCAATGGCTAAGGCCATATGCTCGGCTTGCCAATCAATCAATTTAAAAATACCAATAAAGATAATGTTTAAAATCGCATTGGCTGCAACCGCCATTAAGCCGACACGTACAGGTGTTTTGGTATCCTGAATTGCATAAAAACCTGGTGCAAAGACTTTAATCAACATAAATGCCAGTACACCACCACTCATACATTGCAGCGCCATAGCGGTCATTTGCGTATCACGAGCATCAAAAGCACCATGCTGGAAAAGTGCTTGAATAATTGGCGTAGATAACATGAACAAAGCGATACTGGCAGGCACACCCACCAAGACAATCACGCGTGCAGCCCAATCCAACATTCTACGGAACTTGGCTTGATCTTGTTCTGCTTTACTCACGGAAAGAGACGGAAGAATCACAGTACCAATGGCAACACCAATCAATCCAAGTGGCAACTCGGTCATGCGTTCAGCACTATATAACCATGACACCGAACCATCTTGCATGAATGATGCCCAGATTGTATTTAACAATAAGTTAATCTGAGTGACTGATACACCAAATAAAGCGGGCAACATCAGTTTTAGAATTCGATCTACACCCTCATGTTTAAAATCAACTTTAGGTGGAATCAGTAATTTTTTATTCCATAATTCAGGGATTTGAATGGCAAGTTGTAAAACTCCTGCTGCAACCACAGCCCATCCTAAAGCCATGATCGGTTGAGCCATATGTGGGGCTAACCACCAAGCACCAGCAATCATTGCCACGTTGAGTAAGACAGGCGAAAACGCTGGCGAAGCAAAAGATCCATAACTATTCAAAATACTGCTGGCAAATGCAGTCAATGACATAAACATCAGATATGGAATCGTTAAACGAAACATATCTACAGCCAGATCAAACTTTGCGGGATCGTTATGAAAACCGGGAGCATAGACATACAAGATCACAGGCGCAATGATCATACTGATTAAGGTTAACAGTGACATCACCATTAACAGGCAGCCAAACACACGACTAATCAGAATCTGTACTTCTGCATGAAGTTTTGTAGTTTTATATTCGGTGAGTACGGGAATAAATGCTTGCGAAAAAGCCCCTTCTGCAAATAAACGCCTGAAAAAATTGGGAATACGAAAAGCAACCACAAAGGTGTCAAAATCCTTACCTGCCCCAAACACATTGAGCAAAACCATATCTCTGACTAAGCCCAAGACTCGTGACAACATGGTCATTGCACTGACAATAAAGGTGGATCGCCACAGCGCCATCGTATTCACCTAGTTAAAATAAAGTCGCTATTGTAATTAAATATTCTTAAAATTGCGTTGTTAAATCATAAACAGACGCTTATTTACTTCGCTTGTTTTGTCTTAATTTTTTTCTGGTTCAAACTTTCTCTAAACTGCTGCCATTGAAAATGTGGTCCAGGATCAGTTTTTCGTCCTGATGCAATATCAGAATGTCCTGTTAAATGATGATCAGTTTTTGGATAAGCGTGTTGCAAAATGGCAACCACATCAACCAGTTGTTGATATTGGATCGCTTCAAAATCGCGATCATCACTTCCTTCAAGTTCAATCCCAATTGAATAGTCATTACACTCAACTTTACCCAGATAAGCTGAACGTCCAGCATGCCAAGCCCGATCATTAAAATTAACAAACTGTATAATTTCACCAGTTCTTAAAATCAGCAAATGTGCAGAAACCTGCATACCCTCAATGGTTTGAAAATAAGGATGGACTGACCAATCCAGTTGATTTTGAAAAAACTGTTCAATATAACCACCACCAAATTGTGACGGTGGCAAACTAATATTGTGAATCACAATCAGCTGAATCTCTGTATTTTCAGGACGTTGATTATAGTTGGGTGATGGGACTTGTCTTGCGCCAATCAATTGACCATTCACGACCTGAAACTGTGGTGCAAATTGCATATCTTATTCCTACAGAATTTTTCTATTTTCAATAAAGCTGATTCTCAATATTTTAGTGTACTCTTATCTGTATAAAATAAAAACTTCTTCAAACTTGCAACGACAGTGCTAATATATCGCTCAGTTTTTAAGGGTGACTAAAATAGGGATATCCATGAGCATACCTGAATCTTTGCTTGAACAATCTATTCAAATTAATATTCAACAAGCACTCCAAGAAGATATTGGCGATGCTGATATTACTGCCCTACTCACACCAGAAGATGAGCAAGCGACAGCCACGATCATTTCGCGTGAAGATATGGTCTTGGCGGGACAACCTTGGGTCGATGCTCTGATCAAGGCTTATGATCCAAGCGTACAGATTACTTGGCTTAAAAATGATGGAGACTGGGTCAAAGCCAATGAAACTATTTATAAATTGGCAGGTTCTGCGCGTAGTTTGCTGACTGTTGAGCGTCCTGCATTAAACTTTGTGCAAACCCTGTCTGCAGTCGCAACCAAAACGGCTGAATACGTAAAATATCTAGAAGGTACAGCAACCAAATTATTAGATACACGCAAAACTTTGCCGGGTTTACGGATTGCACAAAAGTATGCAGTTGCTGTAGGTGGTGGGCAAAACCATCGCCTAGGTTTATTCGATGCGTTCTTAATTAAAGAAAATCACATCATGGCTGCAGGTGGTATTGCTCAAGCAATTGCCAAAGCGCATCAAATCGCACCAGGTAAGCCTATTGAAGTCGAAGTTGAAACATGGGATGAACTGAATCAAGCACTTGAAGCCAAAGCCGATATCGTCATGCTAGATAATTTTAGCCAACAACAAATGATTGATGCGGTTAAACATGTTGCAGGGCGCTGTAAATTAGAAGCTTCTGGAAATATTACTCTTGAGAATTTAAGTCAAGTTGCACAAACAGGTGTTGACTATATTTCGATGGGTGTATTAACCAAAGATGTTAAAGCGATTGATTTATCTATGCGTTTTAATGCCTAATTACTCAATCATATTCGGTCATAAAGCAGTATCTATATACTGCTTTTTTATTACAAAATATAACGATGAGTCAATAAATAATCAGTTAATTTTATGCAAAAGACCTTCTAAATAACAATCAAATTACGTGCACCAACAAAAGAGATAAACAATGAAAAAACATATTTTATATTCATCACTATTCGCATCCATTATTCCGATCCTGAGCCATGCAGACACCGTCAATGTGCATGTGTTAAGTGCAACAGTCAAAGATCAAAATATTGCCAATGCTGAAGTAATTTTGCAAAAAAATGGTGAGCGCTCTGCCTCAAGTTCTACCAATACAAGCGGCCGAGCCGCAGTCAATAGTAATACTATAGACAGTTCAGATAATTTACTGATTATCAAAAAATCAGGTTATTCAACACTGGTTGCAAAATGTCCATGTGATAGCATGACCTACGCCTTAAGTCCTGTACTCAAAGATCTCAACAGTATGCGAATTGTACTGAATTGGGGGCAAAACCCTTTAGATCTCGATTCACACTTAAGTTATAAAAATCAGCATGTGTATTGGGACAGTAAACAAGGTTTGGCTGCAAATCTAGATGTGGATGACACCGACTCTTATGGTCCTGAAACCGTCACTATCGATAAACGTTTAGAAGGTCAATATTATGTGTATTCAGTACATGACTTTTCTGATCGGACTCAACCAACTACGACCAATTTATCCAATAGCCAAGCCAAAGTCATGGTCTATGCAGGTGAATCACTGATCCGCTCTTATTATATTCCAACTGGTCAAGCGGGTAATTTATGGACGGTATTCCGCATTAGCCCTGAAGGTGAAATTCAAGATATCAATCGTATTTCAGGAACCACGGTTAACGCAAGCCAAGTGGGTTCAACAGTATCAAATTATCAAAATCAAACCACTCGGGTAAATATTGTTCCTGTCTCAGCTGATGCGCAAAAACGAGCCAAGGCACTTAATTTAAGTGCAGATAAAGCCTATCAAAACAACCAGATTGAACAAGCTGCAATGCTCTATCAACAGTCTATCGACTACAATCCAAATGTTGGCCAGACCTATAGTAATCTTGCTGTTGCTTATCAAAAGCTCAATCGTTCCTCAGAAGCTTTATGGGCAAATCAAAAAGCCATTGCTTTGGCGACCAATAACAATACCAAAGCTTATTCTCACTATAATATGGGTAAAATCTATGAAAATAATCAAGATTATGCCCAAGCTAAGCAACATTACCAATTGGCCAATCAATACAAACCAAGCGCGACTTATGATGAAGCGATACAACGTGTAAGCCAGTAAAAAAATTGCCCAAAGGATATCTACATTCTTTGGGCAGCTTTGATGCTTTAGTTTGCTATTTTTTATTGATATGTTTTAATTTTGCTTACAAAACAAGCAGCTTTTACATAGAAAAGCCGTCTGAATAAGCCTATAATCTTTGGCTTCCAATACATTCCTGTAATTAGGCCAATGAAGACTTTGAAACAACAAGTTTTGTTTTTACTTGTCGCTTTTTTATCTGTATTTGCTTTTTTCTTATACCAAGAAGATATCACGCGTTTCTTTCAATTACGTGACATCTATCTAAAACCACGTCTGTATAAATATGGCTTTTCAATTCTCTTAAACTACGCCTTTATTAGTTTATTTTATTTAATTTTAAGAAAAACCTTTGCGACCATTTTACTCAGTCAATTTATTATTTTTTTACTGAGCTTTATCAATATCAAGAAAGAGCAATATCTTTCTGCAAGTTTGGTTCCTAGTGATTTTTTATTATTTAAAGAAACCTTTGTCGCCTCTCCAGTCATGCTCAAAATTGCAGTCTTTGCAGCAATTGCGGTGTTTATTGGACTATTTGTATTTCTCTATAAAAAAGAGAAATTAGGGACGAAGCCTCTTCTCCTGACAAACAGCATTTTATCTTTTGCCATCCTTGGTTTCTTTATCACTGCGAATTTTAAAAATAATTTTAGTGAAGCTTGTGCCAATGCAGCAAAAAATTCAATTTGCCAATATGCAAAATATCTACCCAATACCCGTGGTGATTGGATCGGTGATCATTTAACCATTAAATATTTAGGTTTTTCGACCTTCTTTTTTTCCAAAACGGTTGATGGCTTAAATAATAAAATTTTCCAAACACAAGTCATCCCTGAAGAAAAAGTTGCCGCTTTTTATCAACCGATGGCGGTTGAACATGATGAAGAACCTACATCGAATCTAGCATCAGATGATCCGTCACAACAAAAACAATTGCCAAATATCGTTTTTGTGATGAGCGAGTCGCATTGGGATGCCAGAAAATTAGACAAAAGCATTCCACCTAACATCACCCCAACGATTAGTAAAAATCAGGTCTCTAGCTTATTGTCTCCAAGCTTTGGTGGAGGAACTGCTAACGTTGAGTTTGAAGTATTAACCAGTCTAAATACCTATTTAAATCATAATGAACTGGCTTATGTCTCAAAATTAAAACGTCCAACTTATTCATTACCGATGTATTTAAATACATTGGGTTATGAAACAACAGCAATGCATAATAATGGTAAATACTTTTATAACCGCAGCGCAGTTTATCAAAATCTAGGTTTTAACCGTTTTACTTCAATTGAAAATATGATCAACATGGCTGACCGTGCTAAATATATTAATGCTGCGGGTTGGGCTACTGATGATTTAATTTATAACAGCATTGAAAATCAGCTTAAAAATACGGATAAACCTCAATTTATCTATGCGATCAGTGTTGAAAATCATCCAATGTACAGTGATGATCGATTTGGTAAAGATCATTTTAAAATCACCAAAGATGGTGTGAGTGAAAACAGTAAACGTGCGCTGAATACTTATTTAACGGGTATGCAACGTGCTGACGATAAATTTAAAACCCTGATTGAGCATGTCAAACAGCTTGATCGCCCAACAATTGTGATTTTCTTTGGTGACCATTTACCCAACTTACAAAGCGTTTACGATGAGTATGGCTTCTTTAAATCAGCGCAAGAAAAAGCTGAGAAAAAAGATGTTCGCTTCTTTGAAACACCACTTGCAGTTTGGGCAAATTTCCCGATTGATCAAAAGCAATTTAAAGGGCCTTTTGTGGCGGCACATTTCTTAGCACCCAAAGTATTAGAAGCTGCGCATATTCCCCTTTCACCTTACTATGCTTTTGTAAATAAGGTGGGTTCTTGTTATAGCACTGTTCATCAAACAGGGACGCAAACGCAAAAATCTTGTGAATTTGATCAAACAGAGATTCTACAACAGTATAAAGACATGAATATGGATGTGCTAAATGGTAAGAATTTCACTTATCAGATGTTAAAATC
Organism: Acinetobacter sp. BIGb0196; assembly: GCF_011759595.1. Lineage (NCBI taxonomy): Bacteria > Pseudomonadati > Pseudomonadota > Gammaproteobacteria > Moraxellales > Moraxellaceae > Acinetobacter > Acinetobacter sp. BIGb0196. Next base: position 134,175 of record NZ_JAAOZA010000002.1, read on the forward strand.
AAAAGCTGAAAGCTAGTCCTATCCAAATGATCAAGAAGGTTCTCAAGAGTCTTCTTGATCATGCTGCTGTTCAGCATGTTGTTGCGGTTCATTATTTTTTGCGTCAAATTCTTTGCTTTCGAAATCTTCACGGCGTGGATCTCCAGCCATCAATACAAAGGTAATCACTGCGAATAGAACAATGAGTATTTTCATAAGCCTGCCATTTGCTAAAGTTTGAAATATTCTAAATATCGGTTGATGAAAAGATTTGTAGAGTCTGTATACGAAACAAGGGATTTCAGCTGATTTATGTATCTATTGACGTAAATAGATGATTGGAATCTTAATCATGTAAGTTTGCGCAAATTATGTGGCCTTCTATCAACTAAAAATAAGGTGCAAAGCGCACCTTATTTAAATTATAAAAATTCAGCTATTTAAAATTAAGATTCTATAAATCCCATATAAGGGTCAGAAAATGAATCTTTACCCGTTTCAATACGCCCAGCAAAACGGCGTTTAAAGGTGCTATCACCCTCTATTGTTACAGTAAAATCATACCAACCACCGAAATCAGACATATTCCAATTCAACTCCTTTTCTGTAGAAGCCGTTTCGATATTCCATGTTTTATTGGGTAGATAAGCATTGGCTTTCACGGTCAATTTTGCTGTTTTCGCAGCGTCATTACGAACTTTTAAATAGAGTTTAGGATCACACTCTTCAACACATACACGCACTTCTGGCAATGCATCTATTTGTGCAGACTTGACTAAATCTCCTGCAAAGCCACGATGGAAGCCATTTGGACCCAACACCCATAAATCATATAGTCCATTTGAAGCGTTCCATACATCGTCCAATTGCTTGCCTGCTTCAACCATATAACGACGAGGAATCGCGTCTAAATTCAATTTGTCATAAACATGGAAAACTGCGGCGTGTGTTCCGGTATTAGAGAACATTAACTTCACCGTTTTTGTTGCCACATCAACTTTCGCACTACTATGTAAAATATAAGGCAATGCCCGAGACAATCGTGTTCCTAACTCTTGAACAGGATAGACCTGACTTAAAGGACGGGAAACCGGCGGCAATAGCGCTTGCGCATTACGAATCGCATCTGCATCATTCTTGGTTTTTTTACCCATCAAGTCCGAAATAGCTGTGGTATTTGGATTTTTAAAGTCAAAAGCTGTGGTTAAATCACCACATACAGCACGGCGATATGGACTAATATTCGGTTCTTGCACGCCAAAACGTTGCTCTAAGAAACGAATAACAGACGAATGATCAAAAACCTGTGAATTTACCCAACCACCACGGCTCCAGGGAGAAATCACATACATGGGTACGCGTATTCCTGGACCATAAACCCCCACACCATTGCTGACTTTAGGATCAGTAAAGTTAGGTTGTCCTGCTGAAGCTTTGGGGTGCGTGGCGTATTCATATGAGATTTGTTCATCACTCAAGGTGGTTTTACCTTGCATCACACCTGAAGCATCTTTTGAAGGTGCGCTTGGTGATGGAACGTGGTCAAAAAAGCCATCATTTTCATCAAAGTTGACCAATAAAACCGTTTGACTCCAAATCGCAGGGTTTTCCGTTAAAGCATTTAAAACTTCCTGAATGTACCAAGCACCTTGTACAGGGCTTGATGGTCCTGGATGCTCACTATAGGCTGCAGGTGCAACCATCCAGCTGACTTGAGGTAATTGACCTTTGGCAATATCATCTTTAAATGAAGCGAGAAATCCGCCATCAGGCATCGTATTGGCAATCCCTTTATACAACGGTTGTATTGCATCAATGGCAGGATCATAAGCAGGACACGTGCTGTCATTGTTTACAGGTTTACCGGATAATTCATTGGCACGGCGATATTGTTTAAAGCCAGCCAAAGGATTGTCGGTAAAGTTATCGGGCATATTTTGATAAACTTTCCACGTCACACCCGCTTGTTGTAGGCGCTCAGGATAGGTTGTCCAATCATAGCCTGTGCTTGATGCACCAATACTGTCCAAGTCATTGACGACACTGGCAACACCCGCAGCTTTCGGACCATTTGAACCTGTCCATAAGAACATACGATTCGAATTGGTTCCAGTATGCATTGCACAATGATATGCATCACACAGGGTAAAGGCGTTGGCAAGTGAGAACTGAAATTCAACTTCTTTTTGTTTGTAATATCCCATAGATTGGGGTTGTTTATACTGTACCCAATTGCCCATACGGCCATGGTTCCAAGCAAATTGTCCATCTGTCCATGAGTGTGGCGTACCACTAACACGTTGTGCATTACCGCGAGTACTGTCTAAATGATAGGGAAAGATTTTATTCTTATCTTTATCGTATTGTTCCCAAATCTTACGGTTGTCGGATAGCGGAATGGTAAAACGATCACCAAACCCACGAACACCCTTTAACGTTCCAAAATAATTATCAAACGAGCGATTTTCTTGCGTCAAAATGATGACATGTTTTACATCTTTAATCGTGCCTGTTTCGACTTTGGCGTCAATGGCTAAAGCTTTTTGGATGCTGGCTGGAAAGCTGGCTAAAGCGGCTGTACCAAATATTGTTTTTGTTGAATTGACTAAAAAATCACGACGGTTCATCTCTATTTCCTTATTTTTTATTATGGTGCGCAATGTACTTTACAAGCAGCGGGTGGCTGTGGATTCGTCTTTGAGCTTTCATTATCATCATTACAAGCACTGAGTAAGACACTCAGACTGGTCACTAAAATCAGCAAAAAATTTCGCATTGTCCTATCCATGAAATAAAGGTAGGGATAGTCAATACAACTGCTATGACGCTAGAGTGAAGTTTTTATGGCAGTTTGATGAATATTTTTTAAAAAATGATGAATATCAAATATTTATTTTAATTTAAAAATAAGCAACTTAGGTTAAAACAATTTTATGCAATAAAAAACGCTTCCGAAGATGCACAATTTAATTGTAATTGCATGATAAATATAATATTTGTATGAAATTTTTGTTGCTCTTAAAAGGATTGATTAGAAATGAAAGGGTATATAAATAAGATGACGGGAGTTGAACACGCTTTCACCATAAGCTATAAAGCCATATAAGATTCAGATGTTTTAAATCAGTGAGTTAAACTATTCCAGGTTGATAGCATACCATTATATTTTAAATATATTTTTTGGAAAGTGTGTAACTTTTTAAATATTTTTGATAAAGTAAGAAGCTTAGGATCTTCTTACTAAGAATTAGAAAAAAGTCTTTTTATAAAAATGCAGTAGTCCTAGAATGCTGATTAGTAACTCATATGGTAATATATTGCGCAATACTAAGTCTCAATACTTCAGAATAAACAGTTTAGCTTTATGTGAATGGCGAAATTAATGTGAAAAAAGTAAACTTTCGATATGATATTAACGGATTAAGAGCAATAGCGGTATTAGTTGTTGTCATTTTTCATTTTTTACCAACTTATCTAACAGGTGGATTCGTTGGTGTAGATGTATTTTTTGTCATCTCAGGTTTTTTGATGACATCTATTATTTTTAATGGATTGGCTAACAATAAGTTTAATCTGTTTAAGTTTTATGTATCCCGAGCTAATCGAATCATTCCTGCCTTAGGAATGTTATGTTTAATATTGGTTATATTGGGCTGGTTTTTTTTACCTCCAACTGAATACAAAAGTCTGGGGAAACATATAGTGGGTAGTATAACTTTCTTATCAAATATCTTTTATTGGCAAGAAAGTGGATACTTTGATGCGTCATCACATGAAAAATGGTTATTACATACATGGTCTCTATCCGTAGAGTGGCAGTTTTATATAATTTATCCAGTTATTCTATTAATTTTAAATAAATTTATAAATATTTCAAAAATAAAATTATTAATTACATTATCTTTCATATTTTTATTTTTATTAAATATATATCTATCCATCTATTATCCTACAGCGGCTTATTTTTTACTTCCATCAAGAGTTTGGGAAATGCTATTAGGTGGCGTTGCTTTTTTATACCCTATTCCTCTTAAAAAAAATCTACCTCAAATACTTAGTATAACTGGTACTTTTTTAATACTTATTGCGTGTATTTTTATCTCAAGCAATAATTCTTGGCCTGGATATTTTGCTATAATACCGACGCTAGGTGCATATTTTATATTAATTGCAAATAATCAAGAAAGCTTTATCGCAAGAAGCCCAATTTTTCAAAAAATAGGATTGTGGTCATATTCTATTTACCTATGGCACTGGCCACTTGTTGTAATAGGATATTACTACAATATTGAAAATTGGTTTATGTATGGGCTTCCTCTTTCAGTATTCTTAGGATTTTTTAGTTATAAACTCGTAGAATCTAAAAATTTTGTGATGTTTGATACTTGGAAAAATATTTTTAGAATTAAACCTGTTTGGTTTTCAATTATTATTGCTTTAATAGGTTTTTCTATTTTTTCAACCAAAGGATTTCAGGCCCACTACCCAAACCAAGTTATAATATCAAGTTCTGAAGTATATAATAAAAACCCTTATACTTGTCTAGCAAATGAACAAGAAAAAATATCAGGTATACCTAATTGTTATATTGGTAATAAGAATAACTTAAAGTTAATAATTGTTGGAGATAGTCATGCTGATGCTGTAGTTACAGCATTAACTTCTAAATATAATTTAAAAAATGAAGGCATACTAGTTATGACCAGAGCATCTTGCCCATTGATACTAAATGCAAAAAACAATAAATTGGATGATACATGTTATAAAGAAAATTTCAAAAGAGTTATTACTTTAAAAGAACATAAAAATACTCCAATAATTATTATTAGTAGATGGAGTGCATATATAAATGGGCAATCTGACCCAAAACGTGTAACCAACAATGATAATAGACCATTAATGTATTTTGATGAAAATAAATACATGGCTAAGTCTGATTTATTAAATTATTTTTCTAATAACTTAATAAATACATTGTGTGAAATATCCGATAATTCTAAAGTTTATATAACTCAACCAATTCCTGAAATGGGTAGAGATATTCCTAAAACGATGAGTAGACTTCAATTAATTAACCAAAAAGAAATTGACCTTTCACTTCCAAGCACTAAATATTATGAAGATAATATTGAAATAAGAAGGATTATTAATAATGCAGCAAAACAATGTGGAGTAACCGTTTTAGATCCAGCGGAAATACTTTGTAAAAATTCAAAATGTATAGCTCAATACAATAATAGACCGATATATCAAGATGGTGATCATCTAAGTGAATATGGCAATAAACTACTCATACCATTATTTAGAGGTATCATTTAAGATTTAAAACCCGCAATTATGCGGGTTTTATTCCACTAAGCTTCTACAAATTTTGTTGCAGCCATTCTATCTAAAATAGATAAATCATAACGAAAATGCGTTGACTTGCTTATTTTCCCATACTATCGGCATCCTTGAAAATAAGGTTCATTATAGAATTCATAATAAACCTTATTTGATTGATTACCACCGATACAGACTATTATCACGCCCAATAACGAACAAACATGACCACCGCTACTCCGAGTTTTTATGGCCACGCAACCATAAGCTGATTCTGCTAACTTAGAACCATAATTTACATAATCTAGAGCACAGTACCAGTACCTTGGATAAGCCGCATCTACTGTTTTTAGATGCCAAGTCACAAAAGTCCCTATGGGGTATCATTTTTACTTACCAAGAACATATGTTTTGAACCATTTTAGGATTGTTGGATTACTTAAAAAGCGCATCTTTTAATAAGATATACCCCAAATTTTGTGGTTTCTTATTTTTAAATTTAACTTCAATGACCCATCTCCAGATTCTTAGCATTACGAAGAATATCAAAAGTTTTAGTTTTGGGTGGATGTGGCTTAATTCTAACTGTTGCAGTAACTCTGCCATTACGTTTTTGGAATGTAGCCATTCTTGTTGCAATAAATTTTTAAATTGATGTAAACTGATTACAAAATTTAATTATAACTATTTGTTTTTAATTAATTATTAATAATAAATTGTTATATTTTTAAAAAAATAACGCATCCGAAGATGCGTTTTGTTTATAAAAATATATCAATATTTTCGAATTACCAACCAAGCGCTTCTTGTTGTTTTTTTACCAATTCCTGAATACCTTTTTCAGCCATTTCAAGCATTGCATTGGATTGAGCGCGTGTAAATGGTTTTTCTTCTGCAGTCCCTTGAATTTCAATAAACTCACCTGCTTGAGTCATCACCACATTCAAGTCAGTTTGACAGTTAGAATCTTCTTCATAGCAAAGATCAAGCAATACTTCATCTTGATACATGCCGACAGAAATCGCAGCAACAAGCCCTTTTAATGGATCATGCTTAATTTTCTTTTTCTCAAGAAGTACATTCATAGCATCAATTAATGCAACCGCAGCACCCGTAATTGCAGCAGTACGTGTACCACCATCTGCCTGAATCACATCGCAGTCGATGGTAATGGTGTTTTCACCCAATTTTTTCAAATCCACCATTGCACGTAAGCTACGACCAATCAAACGTTGAATTTCTTGAGTACGACCAGATTGCTTACCGCGAGCAGCTTCACGGTCGCTACGTGTATGGGTAGAACGTGGCAACATACCGTATTCCGCAGTCACCCAGCCTTGGCCCTGACCTTTTAGGAAACGTGGCACTGAATTGTCAATACTTGCAGTACACAGCACTTTTGTATGACCAAATTCAACCAATACTGAACCTTCCGCATAACGGGTGTAGTTACGGGTAATTTTAACTTCACGTAATTGATCTAATGCACGTTGGTCGATACGCATAGCTTGTCCTTATGGGATTCAAAAAATATTGCGACTTATTATAACAGATCCAAGAGAGATGGTTTTGTTACAAGATGGTGGTTTTTGAAATTGCTCGCTAAATCTATATGTGGCGACTTAAATAAACTTCTATACAAACAGATATACAAACCACGTTTTAAAATTTTCGAAATTTAGCTAAAAATTTAAATGATGCTTATCAGCGTAAGCGACAACAACTTGTTGATACTTAAAGGCTGTATAAATGCATATATTAAAGACTATCTTGATTCCAAGTTTTATCTAAGTCTTTTAGGTGATTATACGCTTGTTCAAACTCAGTAAAACTGAATGTCAGAGTGGGGACGGAACAAGGGTTTTCCCAAATAACAGATGTTATAACATCATGTATATATCCCCATGCTAGTCCAAACCGAATCCACTTGACTTCAGTTTGAGTAACGACTTGCTCTACCATGATGACACTACATCCAAGATCTAAATCATCGGGACAAACTAAAAGAGGAACAACCGTTGAGACAGCACCATATTCAGAAAATTCAGGTTTAAGAAGCTTCCAAGCATTACTTAAGGCTTTATTATCTTCATAATCATATAGCCATCCTTGTGCTGGGACTAAATTATCTGCACGTTCAATGATATTAGTATTTCCGTGTATCCATATATTTAGCGGAATATTGTCAATTGCAAGAATAGGAAATGATTTTGAGTGACCATTTGCATCATGAACGCATCCGCTAATCGGATGTTCGCTTAAAGGGATGGCTGAAATGAAGTGCATATATTGATTAAGTACTTTCAAAAGATTCTAAAATCAACATAGCACAGCTTATACAAAAAATTAAAAATCACTGAATTTAAACATCACTTTAAAAGCAATAGAAGAACCTTATCTAACTCAATAAGGTTCTTCTAACAACAATTGATGATCTATTTTAAACAGCTATTGCACAAGTTGAATGAAGCAAAATAAGTACCTCAGCAACACCAATGCTTACACATCGCAAAAACTTTGTTTAAGCAAAAATACCCTTCAACTTTTGTAAAGACTGAGTAATGGTGGTTGTTAAACTATTTGGCAAAGAGCATTTGGCTAAACGTACCCATACACTGCCAAACTGTTTCAGGAAATCTGCTTCATTATAGTTGATGCCATATTCTGCACACAAAGCTCTAATTTTTGGGGCAGCTTCTGAATAACGATTAGCTGGCATATCAGGGAACAAATGATGTTCAATCTGATGACTTAAATTCCCACTCAAAATATGCAACCAGTCTGTTCCAGTAAAGTTACTTGAACCACGAATCTGACGTAAATACCATTCAGCACGAGTTTCATTTTCCACATTATCTGCTTCAAAAGTCTCTGCATCTTCAGTGAAATGACCATTAAAGATTACCGCTGAAGACCACAAACTGCGGATCACATTGGCAATGGCATTCCCAGCTAACACTGGCAAAGCATTGGGGCCTGCAATCACAGGAAAAAACACATAATCTTTTAGAATTTGACGGCGGGCTTTTTTACGAAATTTTGCCGCATCTGTCCAGACCTGCTTCCAGGTTTTTGTCTTATAAATCAGTGCATCTTCCAAATGTAGATTTTGTAAGCCAACATACCATTCAAAAAACACCATCAATTGAATCGCTAAAGGGATGTTAAACAAAAAGCGCGGTTCCCATTTTTGTGATTCACTAACACGGAGTAAACCATAACCCACATCATGATCTTTACCGACAATATTGGTATAGGTGTGATGCACATAATTATGTGTGTATTTCCAATCATCACCTGTTGCCATGGTATCCCAGTCGTAATTTGCACCATTCAAACTTGGGTCATTTAACCAATCGAATTGACCATGCATAACATTATGACCCAGCTCCATATTTTCTACGATTTTGGAAATTCCCAGCAATCCCGTACCCACCACCCAAACAGGTGGAATCCATCCGCCAAACATCAACATACCACGTGAAGCAATTTCACTATAACGAACAAAATTACGGATTTTATAAATATACTTGGCATCTTGTTCACCTAAACTGTCCATGATTTCACGACGGATTTCATCAACACGGCGACCAAACTCTGCGGTTTGTTCTGGGTTCAAATGTTTCGATTTACTGTTTGGAAAAGTAACTGACATATTCATTGTCTTGCTCCTCAGCACTTCATTTTTAGAAGCCTTAGCTGAATTTTGGGTACAACTTCCTACGCCTAGGTTCAACAGACCGAGAAGTTGTTTAAATTTATTGAAATGATTGCTTTAATTTACAGATTAATGACCACAGGGCTTATCGCTTGGCTGATACACAATTTGATCTGTGTATTTGAAGCATGATCAATTTCACCTGTCAGCATATTTTTGGTCGAACCACTCACTTTGGTACAGGTACAGGTATTACAAATCCCCATACGACAACCATGAGTTGGCTTTAATCCCGCTTGTTCAGCACTTTCAAGTAGGTTTGATTTCGCAGCAAACTCTTGTTGTGAGCGTAAAAAAACAATCGGTTGTGCTTCTAGGCTTTCATCTACCGCAATCTGGAAATACTCTTGTTTCAAACGATCTGCGATATTCAAATCTTGAAAAATTTGATTGATGCTTTGCATCATTGCACTTGCACCACACGCATAGCTTTGACGCTGTTGGAAATCAGGAACCAAACTTTCCAATAACTCGACAGTTAAATGCTGCTTTTGCTGAGCTGTGTGAATATAGTGATAATTCAACAACGCATGTTGCTGATAAAGCTGTTCTAGATCTGTATGAAAAGCCTCATCACGACTAAAATAAATTAAATCAATTGGACGATTTGAATCTTTAAGTGCTTCAAGCAATAAAGAATGGATTGCGGTAACTCCACTGCCTGACGCAATCAATAACAATGGTGACGCGTCTTGAGCTAAAACAAAATCACCCTGAGCTTGTGACAGTTCAACAATGCGACCAAAAGCCATCTGGCTCAGTGCATTGGAGACTTTACCCTGCTGTTTTACAGCAATGATCATATCGCCATTATTCAAAAATTTAACCACAGAATAACTACGTTGTTGACGCACACCCGCAATTTCAACAGTTACAAGAACAGATTGTCCCGCTTTAAACTGCTGATGCTTAAAATTACGATTTGGACGTAATTGAATTTGATAAAAATCAGGGCTTAATGCACGAGTTTTAATAATCGTGGCTTTTACCTTTTTCCAAGCCCAAACAGGATTGATTTTTTCAGCGATAAAATCGACAAAATCCTCACGAACCCATTCTGGCTGATACTGCATATAGCTACTCATGTGACGTTCCTCTTTGTGCTTGCTATTTATTGAGTGAACAAACGTTCTTTTAGTGAACATGTGTACACTATAATCATTTTTTAAATTCAGTCAACACCTGTACACTGACATTCGTCGTTTAATTTGTTTTTATTTTTGATAGACTCATCACAACAAAAATCTTTGGATACCAGAATGTCGATACGCGATGAACGAAAACAGCAAAGCCGTCAGGCTTTACTTGATGCTGCTTTAACCTTAAGCACATCGGGTCGTTCATTTTCGAGTATCAGTTTGCGAGAAGTTGCCCGTGAAGTTGGTTTGGTTCCGACAGCGTTTTATCGCCATTTCCAAGATATGGATGAGTTGGGCAAAGAGCTGGTGGATCAAGTTGCGCTTTATTTAAAGAATGTCCTACATCAATTAGGCAAAGGCCTAGCGCATCCTGAAGCGAAAACCAAAACCAGCATGGCGCTGTTTTTTGAGGCTGTAGACAGCAGTCCGCAACAATGGATTTTTATGATCGCGGAACGTTGGGGTGGTTCAGAGGTAGTACGTAAAGCCATCGCCCGTGAAATTGACTTCCTAAACGATGACCTTGCCAACGCGTTAAAGAAGTTTGAAGTTATCGCAAATTTTCATGATGAAAATGATTTAAAAGTGATCACCAATATTTTGATTAATTTATCTTTTACTTGGGCAATGTCATGGATTAACTTATCTCGCCAATACTCAGGCATCGAACTTGAGTTACAAAAAATGGTCCTTAAAAAACAATCGGTGACGCAAATCCGCTTAATTTTTAAAGGCATCGAAAATTGGGACCGAGATAGAGCTTAATTTATTTCCCAAACTCGTCTGTATATCACCAGCAATAAAAAAACCCGCAATTCAATTGCGGGTTTTAAAAACAGCAAAGCTTATTTGGCTTTACGTTCTTTATTGATCAGATAGTCAACAACTTGCGTCACTTTACCATCTTCACCTTGAACCACATATTTACCATTTACCACAACAGCAGGCACCCCTGAAAGCTGGTACTGTTGTGCCAATTGGTTTGATTCAGCAATTTTTGCAGTGATCGCAAAAGAACTATACATACTGTTAAATTTCGCCTCAGGCACACCGTACTGAGTAAAGAATTTAGCAAAAGCATCTTTTTGTAGAACTTGCTGATTACCTGCATGATTGGTATGGAATAAAGGCAAATGCGTACGTTTACGTACACCCAATGCTTCACTCACATAATATGCACGAGCACCTTGTTCCCATAATGGATTCATTGCTGCAGGTGTACGGATAAAGTTAACATCTTTAGGGATCTTCTTTAACCACGCTTGCATATGCGGTTCTAATGTAAAGCAGTGAGGGCATCCATACCAAAAAAACTCACGTACTTCAATTTTACCAGGAACTGAAACTTTTCCTGGGTTTTGCACCACGGTATAATCTTTACCTGCAACAAAATCGGCAGCCATGGCATTTACAGAAAACGCCATCACCATGGCAGTCATGCCACCTAAAATAAATTTTTTCATTGACTTTATTGTCCTCGTAGTCATCTCGTATAGCTTATGCATTCACTATAAAACAAATATGGGAAAATCGTTTTCCTTCTGTGAAGTTTTTTACACGATTCATCGCTTTTTCTGGATTTATGGTTACACTAGGGTCTGTTGATATTTCATAAATAGACGAAGTGTTAACAAACACTAGCATAACTGAACTTAATTTTTGATTAAAACAATTTACTTAGAGGTGCCTGGCATGTCGCAACTTAATGTTGATCCACAGGAAATTGCTAAATTTGAAGCACTTGCTGCTTTATGGTGGGATCAACACTCTGAGTTCAGACCTTTACATCAAATCAATCCACTGCGTTTAAACTGGGTTGATGAACATGCCAATGGTCTTACAGGCAAAAAGATTCTTGATGTGGGCTGTGGCGGCGGGATTTTGGCTGAAAGTATGGCGCGTCGTGGTGCCGATGTTTTAGGTATCGATATGGGGGCAGCGCCATTGAATGTGGCTCGCTTACACGCTGAACAAGAAAATGTTCAAAATATTGAATATCGCCAGGTTCCTGTGGAACAACTCGCAGAAGAACAAGCAGGACAATACGATATTGTTACATGTATGGAAATGCTAGAACATGTTCCTGACCCAGCATCCATCATCCAAGCGTGTCAAAAGTTAGTTAAACCAAATGGTCATGTGTTTTTCTCAACAATTAACCGTAATCCTAAGTCTTATTTATTCGCAATTATTGGTGCGGAATATGTATTACGTTTATTGAAAAAAGGCACCCATGATTATCATAAATTTATTAAACCGTCTGAACTTGCAGATGACATTCGTAACTCAGGTTTAAAACTTAAAGATATGACTGGCTTACACTACAACCCACTCACAAAGCATTACTGGCTTGCGCCCAATGTTGATGTGAATTACATGGTTTATACTGTGAATGAAGGTGTTTGATGCAAGCTGTTCTTTTTGATTTAGACGGAACACTGATTGATACGGCTGCGGATTTTATCCGTATTATTCAAAATATGTGTCGAGAAGAAGGACGCGCAGTGGTTGATGCGGATTTGATCCGCACTCAGGTTTCTGAGGGTGCACGCGCAATGGTAAAACTGGTTTATCCAGAGCTTGAAGTAGATGATCCAGTCTTTCTAGCACATCGCCAACGCTTTTTAGATCAGTATGGTGATGACATTGCTGTAGACACAGACCTGTTTGCTGGTATGTATCCACTTTTGGCAGAGTTAGAAAGCCAACAGATCCCTTGGGGTATTGTGACCAATAAACCACGTTGGTTAAGTGAATCATTATTGAACGCATTGAACCTCACACAACGTTGCGCTGTTCTGGTCTGTCCTGAAGATGTCGCTCAGACCAAACCAGATCCTGAGCCAATGTATCTGGCAGCAAAGCAAATTGAGATTGCACCTGAACAATGTATTTATGTGGGTGATCATCCGCGCGATATTGATGCAGGACGTAATGCGCAAATGTATACAATCCTCGCAGCATATGGTTATTTACCATTACAGTACAAAGATGATTTAAATGCTTGGCAAGCCGACTGTATCGTAGAGAATGTCGATGAATTACATCAAGTTATTCGAAAACTTGTGAATAGTTAAAGTCCAAGAAAATCATTCAATTTACCCAACAATATGATAAATAACACTGAAACATCTTGAATATGATGTTTCAATGTTTTTATATAGAAGATAGCACTGTTGGCACTTCGGCTCGCTTTACGAGAAGCAGTTCTTTTCCAACAGTGCAAAGTAAGACATATAAAATTTAATCATTCTAAATGATGAGAAACATTGTTTGATCGGGTAACGACATTGCGTCCAAAGCCTAAATGACATCATAACAACTATAGGAGGTCTCCCATGAAGTATTCAGAATATCAACCTCGCCCAGATTTATTGAAGGATAAAATTATCCTTATTACGGGTGCGGGAGACGGTATTGGACGTGCAGCTGCGCTCAGCTACGCCTTACACGGCGCAACAGTCGTGTTACATGGTCGCACGCTCAATAAACTTGAAGTCATTTATGATGAAATTGAATCACTTGGTGCCCCGCAACCTGCCATTCTTCCTTTGCAGCTTTCTACTGCCTCTTCACGTGACTATGAACTGCTTGTCGATACTCTAGAGCAACAATTTGGCCGCTTAGATGGTATTTTGCATAATGCCGGAATCTTAGGAGAGCGTGTTGAGTTGGCACATTATCCAGAAGAGGTTTGGGATGATGTGATGGCGGTGAATTTACGTGCACCCTTTGTGCTCACCCAAGAATTACTGCCTTTACTGGAAAAATCAGAAAATGCATCAGTTGTTTTCGCCAGCTCTGGTGTAGGACGTGAAGCACGTGCGCAATGGGGCGCTTACTCGGTTTCAAAGATTGCGATTGAAGCGGTCAGTAAAATATTTGCTAAAGAAAATACTTATCCAAATATTCGATATAATTGTATCAACCCAGGTGGGACCCGTACCGCTATGCGTGCCAAAGCTTATCCTGATGAAGATCCAAAAGTTTTACCATCACCTGAAGCCATCATGCCTGCTTATCTCTACCTCATGGGAGATGATAGCCTTGCGTTGAATGGTGAGAGTATCGACGCACAAGATTAGGGTCTGTTTCTCCGCGCTTTTCGAAGCGTGGAGAAAATCATAAGAGATCCTGTCATTTAAAATATTGATCACAGAGTGAAAATAAAAATTTAATAAAAGCCCATATCAAAATCGCTTTACCCAATAAAAACTATAACTTTATTCAGTTTCTTAAATAATAACGCTTCCTCTATAGTGTTACTCAAGTTAAGCAGATCCATTTGAGGCGTTTTTTTATGAAAGATTTAAAACATAAAGTAGAGATGATTCGTTCTATCGAACAACTACAGCTTCCAAATCAGTTTATTCAGGCCTTAGATGATGCCCATCAAGCTAAAGAGATTATCAAAGCAATCAATTATTTAAAGGAGATGAATCAGCAGTGGTATTAATCATTCAGGCTCAATTTATAGTGGGGTCATCTCTCTAAGCCTGCATACAAGTTTATTTTCATAAATATTTACATTTTTTAGTCACACATTCCGCTTAAAAAAATTTGCTGCGATGCATTACAGGCCAAAGCTTTGCAATAACCCTTTTCACTTTTACAGAAATATGTTTTTATTATGTCTGTCATTTTAAATGAAAAACTGAACTTTCTTCACAGTTTCTCTGCAATTTAGCAGTACAGTAGTGAGGTCAAAATAAACATATTGAATAAGCGAGGACGATTATGAAAAAGATTTTAGCGATCATCGCCATCTCTTTATCAACGCTGTTGACGGCTCAGATCAGCAGTGCAGGTCCTCATTTTGACAATGACAATGGTTTTGATCGTGGCAAAAGCGAACGTGGAGATCGTGGACGCAATCATCGTGATCGTGGTGATGATGACAACATTCAAGAACAGCGTCGTGAACGTGAAGAACGTGGTGTAAAACGTTTGCAACAGCACAAATGGCAAATGGGTTATGTAATGCCACAACATTATCGTGGTAATAGTTATAAAGTTGATTATAAAGATGAAAATCTTCCAAAGCCTTCACGTAATCAACAATGGTATAAGATTAACAATGACTATATCTTGGTCGACTCAGACAATAATAATATTGTGAATATCCGAGGGATGTAGTTTTTAAATATTTTGGTTTCATAGGCTCAAACACCTTTTTGTTTGAGCTTTTTTTTGTCTAAATTTCATCATTTACAATCTGTTTTTAAAAAACTCTAGAAACCTCCATAAAATTGACAATTGAATGATATTTCTTCATTTTTTATCTTAACTTAAATTGTAATTTGAATGATCGGATAAAGCATCCGTCTGAAAAGGTCGATTCAAATGAGAAAAGTTCTAAGCACAATCACACTATCACTCAGTGCCTTAGTTGCTACTTCAGCAATGGCTGACTGGGATCATGGTCAAAATCATCGCCCTGTTGCATCACATGAAAAATTTGAATGGCGAGAAGGTGTAATTTTACCTGATCGTTATCATGACAATCGCTATTATGTGAATGATTATCGTGCATACAAAAACCTGCATCAACCGGCTAAATTTGAACGCTGGTATAAAGTAGATGGTCGTTATGTACTGGTTAATGAACGCAACCACCATATTATCCGTGTGATTCGATAATATCCAAACTACGATATTTACAGCCCAAATTCTTTTTTGGGCTTTTTTATTTATGAAAAGAAAAACCTCAATGGGTCTCTTCATCAAGTCTTCATACATTTCACAATTCACCTAAATCTTGCTCACCGTTTATCTCAAATTATTGAGTAATTTAATTACATCAAAGGACAAAAGTTCAATTCAGGTGAATCAAATGAAAAATATCTTAACGACACTGGCTTTATCGATGAGTGCACTGATTGCAACGTCTGCGATGGCTGCACCGCATGATTATCATCGAAATGATCACAATCGCTATCAACAAAGCCATTGGGATCATAAACATGACAATCGTTGGAATAACAACAACCATTATGACAACCGAGTAAATTCGAGTCAGCGCTGGCGCTCAGGGCAATACTTCCCGACTCAATTCAATTCTTCGCGTTATCATGTCAATTATAAAAACTACCGCCAGTTACCTAAACCTGGAAGATATCAGCAATGGTATAAAGTAAATGGTGATTATGTGCTGGTAAATGAGCGAAATAATCGTATTATTCGTGTGATTGGTTAATGCCAATATTTTAACTTTTAAACCCAACTCAGCTTGGGTTTTTTCACATTTTGAGAATATGATTAAAATCTAATTGATTGGGCAAATAAATAAACTACATACTTTCATTTATATCTCCATAGTTTCTCTATATTTTACGATTAGATTGAATCTGAACTGGTTAATTATTGAGTTAGTTAGGAAAGACAAATATCCTCATTAAATTGTTCAAAATGAAAAGATTAACTTGTGTAATTTCAATGAACAGTAATCCTTAAAATATTTGGTTTTTAACTCAATAATCAAATCTGAATCGCAACACTCATATGACCCTTTTGCACTCGTCCTCCCACGTTCGAGTGCTTTTTTTATTTTGACTATTATTCTTGCACTATTTTTGTTTAGAATCGCTGTATCGCAATCATCAATACTGAGATAGGCATGCAAACCGACAGTTTAGAAACAATACAAAGCACAACGCAAGAATACGTGCATTGGTTTCGTCACTCTGCACCCTATATCAATGCCCATCGTGGTAAAACTTTTGTATTGATGTTTGGTGGTGAAGCTGTTGAACATGAAAATTTTCAGCATATTATTCATGATATTGCGCTACTGCATTCATTGGGCATACGACTCATTTTAGTCCACGGCGCTCGCCCGCAAATTACGGCCAACTTGCTTCACAATAAAATTCAAAGCCCGATCCATATCAACCGTCGTGTCACCACACGTGAATCACTGCCTTGTGTTATGAGTGCCGTTGGTTCGATTCGTCTACAAATCGAAGCTTTATTGTCTATGGGACTAGCCAATTCACCTATGTTTGGCGCACGCATTGATGTGGTCTCAGGTAATTTTGTCACAGCAAAGCCGTATGGCATTCGTGATGGTGTCGATTTCCAACTCACTGGCGAAGTTCGCACGATTGATACTGAAGCCATTCAAGGCCATTTAGGCAATCAAAATATTGTGTTACTTGGCCCTACAGGGTATTCCACCACAGGTGAAGTATTTAACTTACTTGCGGAAGAAGTTGCGACAAAAACGGCCATTCATATCAAAGCCGATAAATTGATTTTTTTAGGCAATCAACAGGGCTTAATGGATGAATACGGGCAATTGAGACGTGAAATTACCCCGCAACAACTCGATAAGCATATTGAAAAATACCAAGATTCAAATTTTGAAATCGCTTTGCATTTGCACAATGCAAAAGAAGCCTCACTAAAAGGCGTAAATCGCGTTCATCTGCTTTCCTATAGCGATGATGGTGCATTGATCAAAGAGCTCTTCACCCGTGATGGACATGGCACCATGATCACCGATGCCCATTATGAAGAAGTTCGTATGGCAAATATTGGTGATGTTGGCGGTTTGATTAATCTATTACGCCCTTTGGAAGATGAAGGTATTTTAGTCTATCGCTCACGCGAACGTTTAGAAAATGAAATCGAAAAGTTTGCCGTCATTGAACGAGATGGAACAATTCTCGCCTGTGCTGCGCTCTACCCGATTCCATCAACAGACAATGAAGTGCAATCGGCCGAAATTGCTTGTGTAGCCGTACACCCAAGCTATCGCAAATCTAATCGTGGTAGCCAAATTTTGCATTTCCTAGAAGAAAATGCACGTCAATTGGGTATTCAACAACTGTTTGTATTAACCACGCGAACCGCACACTGGTTCTTAGAGCATGGATTTGAACTGGCCAATGTTGATGATTTACCCGAAGCCCGACAAGCGCTGTATAACTATCAACGTAATTCGATGGTCTTTAAAAAATCAATTGCTTAAAATTGATGAATTTTTTTATTCTCAATCAATTATCACATTTGCTGCTAAGCTTATCGCTATAGATTCCATCAAGCAGAATATTTTCTTATTCTTGAGAGTGGAATCTATATATGGTGATTGAATAATACAAATAACATCATAATTTTCAAATTCTTATAACATTATATTTTTATAGAATATCCACTTTATATTTCTCATTTACAGCTAAGCTTAGCAGTTAATTATTTATCTGTTTTTTTCATTAGCAATCACTAAAAACTTATTTTTTTGAAAATACAAAGCCTTTTAAGCTGATGCTCATGCCTTTTTCTGACTTTATAGGAGCATCGTGACTCATGGCGAGCTTATTTCAACCTTCGTGGAAAAAAATCACCCTTATTAGTGCTAGCCTTGCCACCATCATGATGCTTACTGGATGCTCAAAACCACAAGAAACCACAACCTTAAATATCGGTTTTCAAAAATATGGGGTCTTGCCCATTATCAAAGCACGTGGCGACTTAGATAAAGCCCTAAAGGAAAAAGGGGTAAATGTGAAATGGGTTGAATTCCCTGCTGGTCCTCAACTCCTAGAAGGTTTAAATGTCGGTAGTGTGGCCTTTGGTGAGTCTGGGGAAGCACCGCCTATTTTCGCCCAAGCTGCAAACTCAAATCTGGTCTATGTTGCCAATCAACCTGCTGCACCTTTGGCTGAAGCCTTAATTGTGCCGAAAGATTCAGCCATTCAATCAGTCCAAGATTTAAAAGGTAAGCGTGTAGTTTTGAATAAAGGTTCAAATGTACATTATCTTTTACTCAAAGTTTTAGAAGCAAATCATTTAAAACTTGATGATATTCAAGTGGTCTACCTACCACCAGCTGATGCACGTGCTGCCTTTGAAAAAGGTGCTGTAGATGCTTGGGTCATTTGGGATCCGTTCTTTGCTGCTGCTGAAAAACAACTCAATGCCAAAGTCATTGCGACAGGTCAAAACTTGGTCAACAACCACCAATTCTATTTGGCTGATCGTAAGTTTGCCGAACAACATCCCGATGTTTTAAAAATTGTGGTCAATGAACTGAATACGACAACGCAGTGGGTGTCTCAACATCAAACCGATGCGGCAAAACTCTTAGAAAAACCGACGGGCTTACCGCTTGATATTTTGAATACCTCAATTTCTCGTATGGGTTTTGGTGTGACTCCAATTTCTAACGATGTGGTAAAGAAACAGCAAGCTGTCGCAGATGCTTTTTATCAACAAAAACTCATTCCCAATAAAATCAACATTCAAGCAGCTGTTTTAGCGAATTAATTTCGCCAACAGCGCCGTTAAAGAGGACATTAATATGACCCAGCAAATCGCACAACAAAACACAGCCTCATGGTTCAATGCAACGACTCATGCCATGACCACGATGTTGATCTGTAGCGCAATGCTGGGGTCAGCCTCTGTGTGGGCAATCGATCCAACGGTAAAAGAATTACGTATTGGCTTTCAAAAAAGTTCTATTAATTTTGCAATCGCCAAACAACAAAAGTTGTATGAGAAAGAATTCCCAAATGCCAAAATTACTTGGAATGAATTCCCTGCGGGCCCTCAAATTTTAGAAGCCCTTGCTGTAGGTTCTCTGGATGTTGGTGTCACTGGCGATACCCCGCCAGTATATGCCCAAGCCGCGAATAAACCGCTGTACTACATTGCCTATGAAGCAGCCAAGCCGTTGGCTTCGGCAATTTTAGTGCCTAAAGATTCAAAAATCACCAAACTGAATGAGTTGAAAGGTAAACGTATTGCGTTGCAAAAAGGCTCAAGTGCGCATTATTTATTGGTACAAGCTGTCCGTAAAGCTGGTTTGCAATGGTCAGACATTCAACCGATTTGGTTAACCCCTGCTGATGCCCGTGCTGCATTTCAAAAAGGTGCTGTCGACGCTTGGGCGATTTGGGACCCATTCTTTGCTTCTGCTCAAGTCGAAGATCAAGCGCGTATCCTCGCCTCAGGGCAGGGTTTAAGTCCGAATTATACCTTCTATTTAGCATCGCCAGATTTTGTAAAGAAATATCCTCAAGCAGTTAAAGGCATTATCCAGCAAATTAATACTGCTGATAAATGGGTACAAGCCAATCGTGTCGCAACAGCACAAGCCATCGGGCAAAGCACTGGTTTAAAACCGAAAGTTAGTCAAACTTTTATTGAGCGACGCCCAAGACCTTCGGGTGCAGCACCGCTTTCAGCAAAAGTAATTGCAGATCAGCAACAACTGGCCAATCGTTTTAGCGAACTCAAAATTATTCCAAACAGCATTGATATTAAACAAGCGGTTTGGACAGCGAAATAATATTTTCTAAGGATGAATGAAATGAAAATCTTCTGGTTTATTCCTACTCACGGTGACAGTCGTTATTTAGGCACAAGCAAAGGCGCTCGCCAAGTAGACCATGCTTATATGAAACAAATTGCTGTAGCTGTGGATAATTTGGGCTATGAAGGTGTACTCATTCCCACGGGACGTTCATGTGAAGATCCATGGATTACTGCTGCGAGCCTGATTGATGCGACTAAAAATTTAAAATTCTTGGTTGCGTTACGTCCAGGCGTAACAACGCCTGCACTCGCGGCACGTATGGCTGCAACTTTTGATCGTCTATCCAATGGACGGGTTTTACTCAACCTCGTTACAGGTGGTGATGAGCAAGAATTGAAAGGTGATGGCGTATACGAAGACCACGCTTCACGTTATAAAACAGCAGCTGAATACACCACGATTTGGCGTGAAATTTTAAAACGTTCACATACAGGTGAATCATTTACCTTCCATGGCGAACGTTTAAGTGTAGATGAAGCCAAGTTGCTTTATCCACCGATTCAAGTACCTTACCCACCACTCTGGTTTGGGGGCTCTTCTGAGGATGCGATTGAATTGGCTGCTGAGCAAGTTGATACCTATTTGACTTGGGGCGAACCACCTGCTGCGGTCAAAGAAAAAATTGCAGTAGTGAAAGCGAAAGCCAATGCCAAAGGTCGTCAACTTAATTATGGTATTCGTTTACATGTCATTGTTCGTGAGACCAATGAACAAGCATGGCAAGCTGCCAATGAACTGATCCAATATGTAGATGATGCGACGATCGCCGCTGCACAGAAAAAATTTAAACAAATGGATTCCGTCGGTCAGCGCCGTATGGCTGAACTACATAATGGTGATCGTAGTAAGCTTGAAGTATCGCCAAATCTTTGGGCAGGAGTTGGACTCGTTCGTGGCGGTGCAGGTACGGCTTTGGTCGGTGATCCACAGACTGTTGCAGATCGTATCCAAGAATATGCAGATTTAGGCATCAATACCTTTATTTTCTCAGGCTACCCACATTTGGAAGAATCTATTCGCTTTGCTGAACTAGTATTCCCATTACTGCCGTTGGAAACACGCAAGAAACTCACGCAACCTAATTTGACTGGACCATTTGGCGAAATCGTTGCCAATAATTACACCCCTGAAGAAAATAAGAAACCATTACAGGAGCCTGCATGAATGCCTTAATTAACAATGCTGCTCCAGCCAAAAGTACTGCCGTTTCACGTGGAACGAAACAAATTGGGCAGCGTTTGCTGCCTTGGATTGTGCCGATTTTACTGATTGTCATTTGGCAAATTGCGTCTAAAACAGGATTGCTTGAAAGCCGTGTTTTACCTGCACCGACAGCGGTAGTCTCTGCGTTTTGGACACTTTTAGTCAGCGGTGAGCTTTGGCAGCACGTCAAAGTCAGTGCTGGTCGCGCGCTACTTGGCCTCTTAGTTGGTGGTGGGCTCGGTCTATTTTTGGGACTGCTTAATGGTTCATCAAAAGTTGCATCCAACTTATTGGATACCACCTTGCAAATGATCCGAAATATTCCAGCATTGGCGCTGATTCCATTGGTTATTTTATGGTTTGGAATTGATGAGTCTGCAAAACTCTTTTTAGTGGCTGTCGGTGTGTTTTTCCCGATCTACATCAATACCTATCATGGGATTCGTTCAGTTGATCCTCAATTGATTGAAATGGGAAAAAGCTATGGGTTAAGCAGATGGCAATTGTATAAAGACATTATTTTACCGGGCGCAATGCCTTCAATTTTAGTGGGTTTACGCTTTTCACTGGGGTTGGTTTGGGTACTGCTGATTGTGGCAGAAACAATTTCCGCACAATCTGGAATTGGTTATATGACCATGAATGCGCGTGAATTTTTACAAACAGATATCGTGCTAGTAGGTATCTTGCTGTATGCCCTTTTAGGCAAACTTGCCGATGTATTTGCACAATTTTTAGAAAAATACCTATTGCGTTGGCACGCAGGTTATCAAAAATAGGAGTCTGATATGACCGATTTAAGCATTAGCCAATATGCCAATGACTTGGTGGCACCAACTGAGATTGTTGAAGAACAACAAGCAAAAATTGGTGCAGAAATTTCGATCGAACAACTGCATAAATATTATGGTGAAGTTAAAGTTCTTGAGGACTTAGATTTAAACATTGAAGCAGGTGAATTCGTTGCAATTGTGGGACGCAGCGGTTGTGGTAAAAGTACCCTACTGCGTTTAATTGCCGATTTAGAACAGCCCAGTTATGGTGAAATCAAATTTAAATCCTTATTAAATTTCCGTGAAGGGATCATTGCAGATGATATTCGGGTGATGTTCCAAGATCCACGCTTATTGCCATGGAAAAGTATTCTAAAAAATGTGCAATTGGGTCTAGCCAAAAACCAATTTTCTAAAGCTGAGCAATTATTAGAAAAGGTTGGATTAAAGGAGAAATCTGGACTTTGGCCATCACAGCTTTCTGGTGGACAACGCCAACGAACGGCGCTTGCTCGTGCTTTATCACATACACCACGAGTCTTATTACTGGATGAACCTTTAGGTGCTTTAGATGCATTGACGCGACTAGAGATGCAGAATTTAATTGAAAAGTTATGGTTAGAACAAGGCTTTACCACCATCCTTGTTACCCATGATGTCAGTGAAGCGGTTCAACTCGCCGATCGTATTATTCTTTTGGATAAAGGACATATTGCGCAACAGTTTCAAGTCGATTTACCACGTCCACGTCAAAAAGGTGTGGCATTTGCAGAACTTGAACAACAGGTACTTAGCGCTGTGCTTGCGACATGAACAGCAACAAAATACGCTTTTGTTGGCAATGCAAGGTATTGTCGGGCAGAATATTTTTGTCTTTGTATATTTACCTTGCGGAACCATGTTGCTGATCTTGAATAATTAAATCGAATATTTTGTCGTTTTGATCGGATAGAAAATGTTCGCTGTCACAAATATGTTTAAGTTTTCAACTGTTTCTATTGATTAAAAATGAGCTGGATATTTTAAAGCAAGTCAGTTTTCTTAAATGAAAATTAAATCATGCTATTTAAGATTATCTAATTTTTAAATTAACTCAAAAATTAACCTTATACTAAAAAATGTCACAAAATTTAAATATTAAGTCATAACTGACAGAATTTTAAAATAAGATTTGCTCCAGTTTAGTGCAAAATTAGATAATAGGGATCTACGATCGACTTAATAATAAAACTTCATCATTATTTATCAGAAATATACCAAAATAATGCTGCTTTCTGTGCACAAATCAAACATTTTACCGTACAATTTAATAATCAGTTTTTCGATTAAAGATGCGATGGAACAAAAAAAGAGTGCTCAAAAACGCCAGCAGCTGCTCAATGCTGCACTTGACGTATTTTCTGTCTATGGTTTCAACGGCGCAAGTCTAGATGAAATCGCTCAATTAGCAGATATGCATAAATCCAATATTTTCTACTACTATGAAAATAAAGAAGCCTTATATGTTGAAGTGCTAACGACAGTTATGCAGAAATGGTTAGCACCGTTGCAGTCGCTTGAGTCAGAATTGGAACCGACAGAAGCTTTGTCACATTACATCATGACCAAAATTGAAATCTCTAGAACTCAGCCTAAAGCTTCAAAACTTTTCGCGTTAGAAGTGATTCAAGGCGCACCACATATTTTACCGATCCTCAAAGGCCCACTTAAAAAGCTCTTTAAACGCAAAGCTAAAGTGATTTTAAACTGGCAGGCGCAAGGTAAAATATCAGATCAAATCGATGCTGAATTGCTGATTATTAATATTTGGGCATTGACTCAAAATTATGCAGACTTTAGTACTCAAATTGAAATGGTGACTGGTAAAACTTTGCGTAATAAAAGTATGTGTCAACGCGCAATTGAACATACAATCCATATGACTTTATATGGTGTGTTACCGCGCAATTAATCATCCAATATACTTATTGGTTATTTTGGCAAACGGCCATAGAGTTCTATGGTCGCCAAGACTCAATTTTAAACTTTATATAATACTCAAACAAACTAAGTCTTTAATAAATAGACTGATATAGTTTTAACAACTTTTGTGCACCCAATAATAAATTATCTTCCCAATCTAAATGTGCGGTGTCATTTGCACCATCTGTAATGTATTTAATCGAAACTAAACGCACATCTAATTTTTTACAGACTTTAGCCAGTGCATAGCCTTCCATATCGACCAAGTTACAGCTCACTTTGGGTTGTCCTGTTTCAAAACTATCCCCTGTACCACAAACACCCTGCGCTAAATGTGGAAAATACGATTCTAAATGAATTTCGCGTGGAAAATGCTCATCCATTGGCGTAACGCCCACATCAAAACCGAGTGGGGAAACATCCATATCACGTTGCACAAAGGTTTTTACCTCAATCAACTCATGGGCATCAAAGAAAGAACTTCCTGCACTACCTAAATTCAGTATGGTTTTACAGCCGGTTTTTTGAATAACATCGAATGCCGTATAGGCTGCATTAATCTTGCCAATCCCGCTATAGTGGACAGTGATACCTGCTTGTTCAAATAACCCTTTAGATTCATTGGGTAAAGCCATAATCAGTGCAATGTCGTCTTTCATATCTATTCAAAATTAAAATTTTCCTTATTAGAATGGAAATTCAAATCCTGATCAATCTTATTGTTAACTCAAAATTTTAAAATCATATACAAATCACTACTGTACCTATGACCTTGATTGCGCATAATGTTTTAATAGAAAAATAGAGATGAAAATAAATGAATATCCAAATCATCGTGGGCAGTATTCGAGAAGGTCGTGTTGCCATTAAAGTCGCAGAATGGTTACTTAAAGAAATCCAAAAACTCGACTTCAGTACCCTCAATGTTGAAATTGTAGATTTAAAAGAATGGGATTTACCTTTCTTTGCCGGAAAAAACTCACCCGCCTCAGGAATCTATGATCAGCCTAAACAGCAAGAATGGGCGAAAAAAGTTGCTTCTGGAGATGCGTTTATTTTCATTACACCAGAATACAATCACGGCTATAGTCCTGTACTGAAAAATGCCATCGACTTCGTTTATAAAGAATGGCAGAGTAAACCTTCGGCTTTTGTCAGCTATGGCGGTACCAACGGTTCACGTTCAATTGATCAAATCAAACAAGTCTGTGCTTTTATTGGCATGATTGACTCTAATGCAGTCATTGAACTGCGAGATATTGGACAACGTGGTAAGAGTGAAACCTTTGAGGGAAATGAGTTTGATAATAAAGCAGTCAAGTCTGTGGTAAACAAACTCATCCAATATTCCAATGTCTAAAATCACATTGTACGCTTTAGCTTACATCACTTGCATGCATTGACGGCTAGGGAAGTTGAAGCAAATCCCCTATTCTATCGTCATAGGGAACAGGAAGTTTCCCAGACATAAAACAATAATAATCGGTCTGTACATCAGGAAGTGAGGTAGAACAGGAGTTTACCTAGCGAACCAATACGAAAAAGCCCCGTCAGGATGATGGGGCTTTTTTTTATAACTTGGACTTTTTAATTTTGCCCAACTGTTAATGACTGATCACCAATACATTTACATCCGCAAGATAAAGGTGAATTATGCTGAGCAGCGGGCTTTCCCATCACCAACATATGATTATCACCTGCAACAATGCTGGCGACACATTTATGCTTGGGACAAGTCGCCTTATCCCCTACACACGCAATCGCTTTACCATCAATCAGAAAAGAAGACTGAGCAGAAATAATTTTTCCACCACCTGTCGTGGGTGACCCTAACGTGATATATGGAAGTGCCATAGTGCCTACCTTTTATTGTTTTGTTATTGAATAAAAATTTATAAAACATCGAACTCAATACGGCGGTTCTTTTTACGCCCATCTTCAGTTGCATTATCAGCAACAGGTTTGGTTGAACCCAGACCAGCTGTGCTTAAACGAGTCGGTGCAATGCCTTTCGTAGTTAAGTATTGCTTCACCGCTTCAGCACGTTGCAAACTCAAATCCTGATTCTTCTGTGGATTACCTTGGCTGTCAGTATGCCCCACAATTTTAACATTTTTACCTTGGACTTTATTTAATGCAACCACCATCTCGTCTAAGATTTGTGTACCTGTTGTGGTAAGTACAGCTTTGCCAGATTCAAACTCAATAATTCGATTTTTTAGGGCATTATCAATCACAGATTGCTCAGCAGCATTCACTGAAATTTGAGAATTAAATCGATAAGGTGACTGAACTAAGGATTGGAATAAACTGGTGGTTGGCTGAATATCAGTTTGCACACCCATTTTCCCAACCAATTCAACTTGCGTGCCTCGTACAGAGAGCTTACCTTGGCTAATCTTCTTTAAATCTGGGGTAATCACACGTGTAACCGAATCACTCCAGCCATTCGGTGCGGATACGGCTCGAATTTGGATTTTATCAACAACTTGATCATCACCATAAACCGCTTTTAACTTCGCCAAGATTGCTTGTTTGGTCATGTCATTCGGCACAGCACCTTCAACCACAATCGGGGCAGCAAACACATTGAATGAACAAAATAAGCTAGAAATAAGCGCAAATTTTTTCAATATTTTGACTTGTTTATTTTTCATATCATTATTCATCTATAAATGTTTGTCTAAAAATTTTCATGCCTTGAACCAGACTCAATTGACGTTCACATAAAGACTGTTCTAGTGCTGCTAGACCTGCATTCTGTTCCAAATAGGCATCAATCCATAACGGTTTGACCAAAGACACCCAATGATCATTTTGCATATTTTGAGTGAAAATATTACTCAAAGCCGTGATATCTGCCCCTTGGAATCCAAATAATAAAATTGGAGACTCCTGGTGAAGAATACCAATCAAGATCTCTGTATTACTTTTTTCTAAAAAGCGTCCGATTAAGTTGACCCAAAAGGCAGCAATTTCATAGCAATAATTATGATTATTAATCGGTAAAATAAGCACCTTAGATAACTTACTGGTACCGTGTTTAAGCACCGGCTGTAGTAATAAGCCCAAACCCAACATACTTTGTGCCAATTCATAAGGCGTGATCTTCATCATTTGTGCAAATGAATGCATGGTATGATTTTCAAAAAAGTCCTGCGTTTTTAATTCAGGTAGAACCTGTATTTCACGATCAATTTCACCCAGCTTATTGATCAATACTTCAGGATCACGAATGGTTCGGATGCTTCGATTTTTTTGAAATAAATCAATCAATACCGGTTTATATTTAAACGGCGCATAGAGTAAGTTTTGAAAGGGGTGATCAACTTCTAATAACTGGCTTAAAACCATTGGAAATTGACGACCAGAACTGTCTTCACTGGTCACCATATTTGCCGCAAGAAACATTCTTTCCTTAGGGTTTGCGATAAAGAAGTCTAAAGGTGCTAATGATTCATAAGCTTGATTAAAATTTTCTTCTCGCATTGCAAGCTCTAAAGCTTCCGTAATCCATTGATCAATCACTTGAATCAATGAATATTGCCCTTTTGTTTTCAGAAAATCACCACGTGCGGGACATTTTCCATAATACAACGGTGTAGACTTTATCGTTTGCATACTTTAATCCCTCGCGTCAAATCGTTCCCTTGAATCATTGAGCCACTCCTTTTCCGGCAGCATTTGCCGCATTGCCAGCAGGTGCCGCAGTTGGGCTTGCTGGTGCGGTTGTCTGAGGCTTAGGTGCAGCTGCTGTCGGTGCAGTCGCACCGCCAAATGGTGAAGCTGCTGGTGAGTTTGCACTTACGGTAACAGGCGCTGCCTGTGCTGCAACAACCAATGGTGCTTTAGGACTTGTGACTCGATCAACCAGTTTTAATCCAACATAGCCACGATTAGAACCAATTGGATTTGAAGCATTACCACTAATTAAACGGAATTGAAGTTTCACAAACAAATCACTGTTTTGTTTGCTTGCCCATGTCATTTCAAAGCTTCCATTCAATGACTTACGTTGTGCGCTATCAATTAATTTATTGATCCCGTATTCACCCGGCTCATCAAATATGGTATGGGTTTGCCCATCTAAATCGATTGCAGTAATACGTGCTCCCGGTATTGCACCAGGATTTGGCCACATGAAGTTAACCCATTGTTGGATGCCATTTTCATAAACCAAGCGCTGCCCATCAATATCAATGGTATAGGACAATAATTTATTGTTAGGGATTGGATAGAATTGGAAATTTGACTGATTGGCTGCAACTGGAGCACCACCTGCTGCTCCCGCAGAAGCACCATTAATTGGGGTAGTATATTGCTCAAAATTCATGACGAATTCAGGATTTAAACCAATACCCATGTTTTTCCATGTCTTCGATGACAACGTATAACCACGACGAATAACGAATGGATCAAGGGTTTCTTTTACAAATTTAGAAATGCTGCCGTTATCACCAAAAATTTGGCTAATTTCACTACTGGTCGCTTGAATGGTTCCAGAAGAGTTAAATGGAACTTTTTGCGAAAGTGTTTGGCTAAATGGTTGGAAAGCCTGCAAGGTCCAAAGTTTATTAATTTCGTCCTGTGCTGGGGTCAACAAACTGTCAAAAGATTGAGTTAATGGACTCACCAACAATTTTTGAACCATTTGCTGATCCAACTCACCCAAACCAACCGTCAATTTTTCATCGACGACTTTTTGAGTGGTGTTGAAAACTGAACTTTGATCATTAATGGTCAGTTTCGCTAAGGCCAAAGCACTTGGACCAAAGTCACCTGCACTGCGTAGATCATTCAGCTTACTTCTGACTTGCGCCATATTCTGTAAATAATCATCCAGCAGTGATTTGTTCTGTAAATCATCACGTTTACGGACCAATTGGTAGAATACTTGGAATTGTTGAGAAATCTGCCCTTGTGCTTGATTCGATGCACGTTGGATATCATCCGTTTTACCTTGACCTAAAACTTTACGCTTAAACCAAGCAATAAAGCCAGTTTGTGGTGCAGCCAGTTCAGCTTGAACGACTGGATTATCCCAACTGGTTTCTTTTGCAACACGGTCAATATAGGTACGGATTGGAGAGTTTTGTGGCTCACCCAACACATCCATGACCTTGGCTTGCTGAACAAAATCAGCACCTTTTGCATAATGGGTAGCATTAATAAACTTCTTCCATTCAGCAATATATTCTTGCTTATACAACTGGGTTAACTGTTTACGAATTTGGTCAGGACTACCACTAAAAGTTAAATCATCTGACTGGGTACTATTCAACACCCAATCTTTGGTATCTGTTGGCTTATTCGCAGCTTCTTCAATAGCTTTATCGACATATTCATCCCATGCTTTTTGGGTAAATATACCAGGCAATGCATAACCACCGAGCATGACATTACGATTGGTTTCACCGACAATTTGCGCCACCGTCACCGCAGGGAATCGAACAGCCGCGCGCATTTTAATTTCATTATAAACGCGATCACGTGCTGGCATTCCACGTACAACAGAGAGCAACACTTGACGGGTTTGATCGACCAATTGCGCATCAGACTCTAACACTGGAAACTTTTTATCATTGGCTAAAGTCATTGAATAGCTCAATATTTTTTCAGCTTTTTGAATCATTTCGCCACGTGGCATTTGCCCACGATTGGTGTCTAACCATGAACGCCAAAAGCGAGTGACTTGGTCACTTAAATGACTCGCATCCATATATTGTGGATTGCTCATCATCAAATAGGCTTTTAACGCATTGTAGGCATCTTGTGGATTGGTATCAGAAGGTTCTGATGCAATCTGTGTCGAAGACGCTTGTTTAATTTCTACATTGACATGATTTTGCTTAAGCGTCTGCTCATTGCCTTTTACACGTTGTAAATATTGTGCAATGTTTTGCTGACTCGGCGCTAAAACAATCTGTTTCACACCTTTTAAATATTCAGCTTTTAATTTTTCTTTTAAGTCATTGCCTTGATATAGACCAAACGAAAACTTCAATGGGCGATGCTGATCAAAATCATCTAATTGCTCTAAACGTTGTTGCAAAATCAGTAAAGCATCGATTTGGGTAGAGAGCTCTTGACCCGAAGTTTGCTCCATTTGCACAACTTTATTTAAATCGGCCTGAACATCTGCAATCAACTGTTGGTTATTACGATAAGACCATACCCATAGACCTAAAATGATGGAAACACCCAATAATGATGCAATAAACGCCAAATAACGTTTACGTTTTGTGGTCGGGTTAATATGTTGTTTAACTAAGTTTTTATCTTTGAGAATGACTTCTGAGAATAGCCCTTTTAAGAAATAGCCATGATTCTGAGAAATTGAATTTTGTGGAATACCATGTTCGCTATTGGGGATTTTAGTCAGCTGAAAATCATCAACAATTTGTTCCGTCATCGGGCTTTCTATCACACCCTCTTGTAAAGCACTGGTAAAGTAAAAGCCACGGAAGACTGGTTTAAATTGATACGGGTTTTCTTCAAATAAAGTACCAATAAACGTTTTTAATACAGGTTTTAAAGTCTTAAATTCAAGTGGGAAAGTCATCACACTTGGTGAAATATTTTGCGCATGACGGCGACTTAAATGGGTGGTACTGACCCCTTTTAATCCATCATATAAAATATTGTAGTGCTTCTCGAAATGTTCTACAGCATTCTGTGATGATTCAGAGTCATAAGGTAAAGTCGCACCCCACACTTGATCAAACTCAGCGGATTCATAACATTCAAAAAATTCAGTGAATCCTGCAATCAAATCCATTTTAGAAAAGACCAAATAAACAGGTGCAAAAATTTCTAAACGTTCAGTTAAGTCTTGAATACGCGCTCTTAAACTTTTCGCCAATTTGATCGATTTTTCAGGGCTTTGACTGACCAACTCAGCCACACTAACAATCACAATTAAGCCATTGATCGGCGCTTTAGAGCGGTTCTTTTTCAGAATATTTAAAAAGCCTAACCATTCTGAATGGTCTTCAGAATACACAGAGTATCGACCAGCTGTATCCAGCAATACCCCTTCTGTTGAGAAAAACCAATCGCAGTTTCGGGTACCACTGAGTCCTGAAGACACCACTTTTTGATGGGTCTCTTCAAAGGGAAATTTTAGTCCAGAATGGTAAATTGCCGAGCTTTTTCCCGCAGCAGGGTTACCAATCACCATATACCAAGGCAACTCATAGAGTGCTGCGTTACCACTTTTATCACCCAATTTAGACTTACGAATCAATTGGATCGAATCTTTCATCTGCTGATTGATCAGATTTAATTCTTCTTTATCTTTTTGTTTTCCATATTCAGCAGTGGTGTCTTGTTGAATCGCTTCAGCCAATGCTTCACCTTGTTCTGCATGTTTACGGCGCTGGATCAACCAGTAGATGCCGTAAATCACCAATCCAAGAATGTAAGCTGCAACCATCATAAAGAAGTACTGACGCGGCACTACACTATATGAAGAAACGAGCGCAACCAGAATCGAAAGCGCAATCACCAGTTTCGGATTTGTGATGTACTGCCATGCATAGCTTAAAATTGTTTGTATCATTTTCTCTATTTCTTTCTAAATTTATCTGTAAGTTCTATGCAAACTCAGTCCCAACAAGCACTTGGGTTTGCTGATGTTCAGCACTATAAACATAACCGTACAACTCATCTTTAAAGTGCAAACTCAACATAAAACCAAAAACTTTGGCTAAGGGTTGGGTATGGCCTAGGCTATTTTTACTGTAAAGATAATGATGCGCTTCAATCGCTGTTTCGGCAAAGTTTTGTTCAAGTTTCTTTAACAGCTTGATCTCTGCTGGGTCGTCTAAGACCAAGACAAAGCGCTGTTCTTGATCAAACTGTTCTGCTTGGTCTAAATTCAACTCTTTTAATGTTTTAGATGCCTGATCAGAATTTAAAGCAATTCGAATATACTTTATTGCTTGTAAATTTTGCAATTCGACCTGAGTATTTGTCATACAACAGGTACTGATATACTCAGATGGAATATATTTTTCAGTCATCCACGTCCGATCATCTATGGTTTCTTGATCAATTTCTGAATCTACTGCAATAAACAGTGATGCCTCAGAATCCAGAAGTTGGGTTCTTTTCAGCAACTTAATCCAGTCTTTATACGCAGTTGTTTCACCCCAATAATGATATTCAGTGCCAAATTGCTGATCGAGAATGCCCAGTTCAGTAAGATAATGATGAACCAATTCTGAAACTGAACTTTCATCCCAGCTATGGAATAAATTTTCTGGCAAAATAATATGAATATTCAAACGATTAAGTCGAGGTACTGCTTCTGCAACCTGTTGTTCTATCGGCTCATCCTCATAGTCACGATGAGGGTCAATCCAAGCAGGATGCATACGATATTCATGTGCAAGTTTCGCATCATAAAAGAGTGCTGAGTTTTTTAGGTGCTCTGCAATTTGATATAAAGTTTCAGTATTCTGTTCTAATTGCTGCTGAATTAATGCACTTATACGCTTTTGACGACTGGAAAGACTAGATGCCTCATCCTCTAACGGTTCTTCAATCTCTTGAACACGGAATGAAAGAATCGGTAAGCCATAACCATTGACCAATTGCGAATCAAGTTCAGGACTTGCCACATCTTGAAGCTGATCAAGCTGTGCTTCATTTTCGCCTAAGGCACTTAAACTTGTCGCTGAATAAACTTTCAAGTCTACCCATTCAATTTTTTCTTCAACTTTAGCTTCAGTGGTTTGTTGTTGTTCTGAACGTTGTTCTGCCTCAATTCTTTGTTGTTCTTTCTTCTCTTGGCGGCTTTGATAAATCTTTTTGATCAACATTGGGCTTAGAATTAACAAAGTAATCGCCGCTGGAATCACCCCAAAGAAAATCAGAAAATCTTGCCCATTTGGGTCATATTTGATATCACGCCAATAAAACACCACGATTACCGAAACCAGTAATATTGTGCTGACTAAAGTTCCTAAAATTATTTTGATCACTTATGACACTCCAATCAGTGCATAACAGGTTTCATCATTGTCACTTTGAGTTTTTGGCATCACAAAAGCACCTTGTGCCAAACCGATTTGTGTTGTTGAACTCAGTTGTAAAGGCTGGACTTCCTCTTTTGCCAAGACTAAACGTAGATCGACAAGTAAGGTGGGACTACACCAACTTTGCAGAATTTTCTTTAACTTCTTACTCAATTTTTTCTTGGGTAAAAATTCTAAATACTGTGCATGGCTCAATGGTCCAATTTGAATCTCAATTTTTCCATCAATTTGTCGGATCGTTTCTCCACAAAAAGTATTTACACCTAACAAAAAAGGCTGCTTGCCTCCCAAAGTGGTTTTCTGATCATCGCCGAGTTTAAACTTTTCGGTAATATATTCTTTGACTTCAACGTGTTGATTGAACACACAGGTCAGCATTGTCTTGAGTGCATGGGCGGTATTGTTTTGCCCCTGCATCAGCCCAGAAAATTCAGCAAAATAATCGTCTAAATCACTCTGTTGATGCTGTGTCCGAATATAACCATTTAAAGCATGCAGGATTTCTAAGTAATTATTTTCTTTTTCAACTTCATAACGTACAGGCAGGTTATAACTTAAACTGGCTTCAACAAATTGAGCTGTAAGCTTATGATTAAATAAGCCTAAAAACTTTTGAACTTCAACACGCTGTTTACGCGGTGCTTGTTTCACTTTATTGGTATAGGTATACGGCATTGCGCCTTGCATACCAGTTAAACCGACAATCAAATTGGTAAGATGAATTTTTTCATCTTGTTGTTCGAGTAATTCAATTTCATGTTTTGGGAAGTTCAAATTTAATGAACTTTCAAAAAGAAAATCGTCAGACCAATTCTTTAAAACAGCAGTATTGGGCGCATGTCTAAATAATCGTGTGGTTTGGATAAATTCAAAAGCTGTAGGGGTTTTAAAAAGCTCATCAATTACAGAAGCTTCTTGCCACCAACGTTCTGTACGCATTGGTATAACTCCTGTTTTGTATTTAAATCTCGAACAAAAACGTCAACAAAACTGTTCATCTGAACTTTTAAGTTAAAGATATGACTGATCAATTCGCTGAAAATATATAAGCTATGCCCTCTAAAGACTTGGACATCCACATCCATTAAAACCTTGACCCCACGGACAAACATTGGAAAGGGTTTGGCTTCAACCAGTTTATTGGTGATTTCAAACTCAATTTTTTTAATTGCATCAATAATTAAATGATTTTCTTTAGATTTTGGTAGGTTATAAAGCTCTAATAATTCTTTAATATGGCTGACAGCATCACCCTTCATTAACGCTAAAGTATTTAATGAAAGATGCGAAATAATACGCCATTGTTCATTCTTATTTTTTTCAAATTGGAACGGTGCAGTAGGTCTTTTTAACACCAATGCACGACGAGCAACGGTACTGTCATTCAAATTCAAGACATTGTTTGACTGACCTAAAGCTTCGTGCGGTAATTCACGATTGGAACATAACAATTTACAACTGACAAAATCAGACTTAATACTGTGCGGTTCTAATTGTTTAGAAATAATCGAATAGCCCGTTTCGACATATTGATTTTGTAAAACGGTTGGATTTAATGCATAAAAAAACTGAATATCATCACCGTGATAATGACTCATGGCAAAGAAAGGTAAAATCGGATAAACCACTTGATCTTGGTTGCTTTTTTCACGGATCAAATTCATTTCAACGATTGAATACACTTGATAGAACTCAGGATGATGTGCATCTGTCATCAAAGGATATTCTAAGTTTTTATGATTGATTTTTTGTGGCTCAGCTTGTTTCTCAAACAAATTGACGACTGGGCTGGTAAATAACTTAAAATTTGCCACATTCAATTCTGAATAATTGCGAATAATGGCTTGGTCATTTAAATTCAGTTTTAAATGGATCTGCACTTCAAAACTTAGATTTTCTTCTTTTAATAATTTTAAAAAATCTAAATTCAAATTTAAATAACTAAACTTTTCAGGAAAGCAGAAATATTCGATTAATAATCGGTAAGCATGATGGGTATGTTGATCAACCGGCAATAAACTTTCATTTTCATCAAAACCCATCACTTCAAACGGATTTTTTATCGCCACAACTTTATGATTGATACGAAGACTAAAACTGGTCTCTTTATGAAAGATATGATCTAGAACTTGCAAAGGAAAGTTTGAAATCGCATCCAAATAAATGGGGAGCTTTTCATTTTTCAACCAATTTTTAGCAGGGTTTAATAACTCAAATTTTAAATTTAATGTCGCATTTTGGTTTAAATGAATATGTGCGCTAGGATTGGTTTGGAAACTCAGGCTTTCCAGTTGGATCGGCAGTAATTTAACTTCAGCACTGGTATTAAACTCACATTGGACACCTTTGAAACTTCTCGATTTTAAAGTGGTCCCTTTGGGAATAATATGAACATCTGTCAATTGTTTTTGCTTGTTTAAGTCTTCAAAACTCACAACTGAACACGCCGGAAAATGGCGTAAATATTGAGGAAACATCACCTCAAATAAAGAACGTGTAAAGATGTCGTAACTATCAGCTAACTTTTTATCAATACGTGCGGCAATTAAAGAAAATGCCTGTATCAGGCGTTCAATATGTGGATCATCAATTTGTTCTTGATTTAAAGATAATCGTTGTGCAATTTTTGGGTATTTATCTGCAAAGGCACGCGACTGCTGTCCAAATTCTTGTAATTGCTTTTCATAATACGGTAAAAGTTCTTCTATCACGACATACCTACTTTATTTTAAGATCTGGCAGAAATCACATATTGCTGTGTTGTTGGCTTAAGTAAGGCATCAAAAATTACAGGTTCATAAAGTGGGTGGATATTTAAATAAGCTTGAATGCTTAGGCATAACGAACCAACATTTTGGTCATCTAACTGCATTTCTACTTTAATTTGTTTTAAGCGTGGTTCATGTGCAGCAATCGATTGTTCTATGGACTGGCAGATGGTATCTCGATCGGTTGGATTCGCTGTGGAAAGCCCAACAAAATCAATAATGCCAAATTGTACGATAGACTTTTTTACTAAAGGGAAATCATCGATTTCCAAATCTAGCTTGGCAATTCGTGTATTTAATAAGTCTTCTAAATCATGAGCAACAGACTCTCTTAACTCATGAATCGAAAGCCCTTTGATATAATCATCTT
Source organism: Acinetobacter sp. BIGb0196 (assembly GCF_011759595.1). NCBI lineage: Bacteria > Pseudomonadati > Pseudomonadota > Gammaproteobacteria > Moraxellales > Moraxellaceae > Acinetobacter > Acinetobacter sp. BIGb0196. The sequence continues at coordinate 170,771 of NZ_JAAOZA010000002.1, forward strand.
CAACAATTAAACGATCAAATAGTGTAGATCGAAATCCATATGGGTATAGTTGATCTAAATTCATAATGTATATTCTAATAATATGGAACAGATAGGGACCCGAGTCCCTATCTGTTCCAACAAACAATTAAGCAGCGTAAGATGCTGTATTGTTAGAAAGAGACCATTTCTTAGTAACGGCACCTTTAGCAGAACCGTTAATATCTTGTTGATTATAAGTCCACTCAACCGCAGCATATTTAAGACCAAATGCTTCAGTTGGAACACCTTCTTCATTTACCGTAGGCGTTACACTTGAAACAAGTACATGCTTAAGTTTGATTTGAAGGTACTTAATACGTTTGTCACCATTTGCACGGTAGAAGTCAATTTGAACTTCATCAAATGTATAACCCGCAGAACAAGCTTCCCAAAGTTTTGGACTAGTTGCATCCAAATCTTTAACAAAAAGCATATCTGAGTGTTCTACACGTTCAGCAGTATGACCACCAACGCTTGAAGAAGTCGCAGATTTCGGCTGACGAATATTATGAGACCAAGAATTAACTTCTAGCCAATTTTTGTGCTCAGAATCACGTGACTCGCCATCAACCTTGTACTTACCTTGGAATTGAACGTATATATCTTTCATTGGATTACCCTTATTTTTTAAAGTTATTATTTAGCCACGCTCTATTTTAATTCGAGGACTGAGGTAACTCAGTGACAAGTCGCAAAGAAACCGACAACTCATCTAGCTGGAAATGCGGTCTTAAGAAGACCACAGACTTGTAGTGCCCTGGCTCTGCAGGATTCTCTACAACTTTTACAGAAGCTTCACGCAATGGATACTGCGCTTTAGCTTCTTGTGAAGCACCATCATCAAGCAATACGTATTGTGATAGCCATTCATTTAAAAATGCTTCTACATTACCCGCTGAAGCAAAGCTTCCGACTTTATCTCGCATCATCGCTTTTAAATAATGTGCAATTCGAGAAACTGCCATGATGTATTGGATCTGGCTCGATAATGATGAGTTCGCATTTGCGGTATCACTGTCATACTTCTTCGGTTTTTGCGTAGACTGTGCACCAAAAAATGCTGCGTAATCTGTATTTTTACAATGAACAAGTGGAATAAAACCTAAGTCACTCAACTCTTTCTCACGACGGTCAGTGATCGCAATTTCAGTTGGGCACTTAAATACAACTTCACCATCATTGGTTTTGAAAGTATGTACTGGTAAGCCTTCGACCATACCACCACCTTCAACACCGCGAATCGCAGCACACCAACCATGGAGGTCAAATGCATTGGTCAAACGAGTACCAAACGCATAAGCTGCATTCATCCACAAATATTCATCATGGTTTTGCCCTGAAACTTCTTCCACAAAGTTAAAGCCTTCAGTCGCCCAACCTTCTTTTGGATCATAAGGCAAACGGCCTAAAACGCGTGGCATTGTCAACGCAACATAACGAGCGTCATCGCTTTCCCGGAAAGAACGCCACTGTACATATTCTGCTGTTTCAAATACTTTTGAAACGTCACGAGGACGATCAATATCTGTAAATGATTCAAGGCCTAACATATTACTGCTTGCTGCCGAAATAAACGGAGCATGTGCCGCTGCTGCAACATGTGAAATCTGTTCTAACAGATACATGTCTGAAGGAGTACGGTCAAACTCAAAGTCACCGATCAATGTTGCATAAGGTGCACCACCGAATGAACCGTATTCTTCTTCATAAACTTTTTTAAACAAAGTACTTTGATCGAAATCTGTCGCACCTTGGAAATCTTTGACCAATTCTTTTTTCGTTGTGTTTAACATACGAATTTTGATCAATGGATTTGAAGGTGACTCCTGACAGAAGTAATACAAACCACGCCAAGTCGATTCAATTTTCTGAAACTGCTCATTGTGCATGATTTTACTGAGCTGCTTTGAAATCAACGCATCTATTTCAGCAATACGCTTATCAATCGATAAAGACATATTTTCTGAAACAGTGATTGTTCCTGCCATCACTTCTTTGGCCAATTCACCAATCAAGCTTTTCGCACGGTCATGCTCTTCGTCATTACGTGCAATTCGGCTACGCTCCACGATAGAATCAAGTAAACTTACTTCTTCTACGGCTGCATCTTGCACAGTATTGGTTTGTAAATTACTCATTTTCAGGACCCGCCTCAGCGCTTAATTTACGAATCTGATCAGTATTTTGTAAGACTTCATCAAGTAAATCTTCCAAACGCTCACTATTTGAAATCTTGTTTCTCAAATCCGTTAAGCGTTCACGAGCTTCAACTAATTTTCTCAATGGTTCTACTTGTTGTACCACTTGTTCTGGTCTGAAATCTTCCATCGATTTAAAGGTTAAGTCGACCGACATACGCCCACCCTCTTCAGTCAGCGTATTTTCAACTTGATATGCGGCACGTGGAGACAACGACTCCATCACTTCATCAATGTTTTCTAAGTCGACATTAATAAATTTTTTATCTTTTAATTTGGTTTTTTCTAACTCAGAAGCAGCAGAAAAGTCACCTAAAACACCTACAACAAAAGGTAACTCTTTAATTTCTTTACCATCACCAACTTCAACATCATAAGTCAGTTGAACACGTGGTGGTCGGATTCGCTGTAATTTCTTCTGTACACTTTCACGTTTTGACATTTTTGTTATCCATTAATTTGGGCAATAAATTATGTTGGGAAGTTCGGTCTTGGTGCTGATGACGTAGACTTCGGTTTCGCTGGCGTCGCAGTAGGCTTTGTAGCTGGTTTTGCAGCAGGCGTTGAGCGTGTTGGTGTAGTACGACTCTTTTGAGGGCGACTTACCTTCTGAGGGCGAGTACGCTCTACAACTGGGGCACTTTCCTGATTTTTTTCAACCAAAACTGCTGCTGGCATTGCTTGTCTAACTGCGTCAGTAAAACTTTTCGCAACAGGATAGGTTTTATCCTCAGTCAAATATCTCATTTCACGCGTGCGCATTTTATTCAATGCATCAGAAGCTAAGCCAATTCCTGCAAGGAATTTAACATCCGTTAATTCATTGCTTTGGATGTTTTGCATTTCTAAATAATTGACAATTTGGATGGCTTTATCATTTTTTCCAATTTGCTGAAACTTCTCTGCCGCTGAAACCAACAGTTTGTTTTTATTGTCTTTATTTTTCTTATCACACAATTGTGAATAGACCGCCAACAACTCAGGATTGGTTTCTCCCTCGACCATTGGGTAATCTTTTATACAGGATCTTTTTAGTTTGATTTCATCATCCGCGTAGACAAATGTAGTCGCCAATGATGCGCCAAGAACTAAAATATATGGAATAAAATTCTTCAAAATCCAACCTCAATATTTACTTGATTCAGTTATTCAATAGATTTACTTTTGATGTTTTATAAATATGTATAATTAAGCAATTTCGTTAAAGACTTAAAAATAAGACTAAAAAAACGTACCCTCGTCAAGTTAAATTTCGTATCAATATTTTAACCGTTTGATAAAAATGACTTTTTTAATTGGTTGCATAATATACATAATATCCTGTCTTCACAAAAGTTTTTTTTTATGTAAAATATTTCCAGTGATTTTTAAAAAATTATTAAATATTTGATTTCAATATACTAATTTTAATGCCAAATTTATAGGCTAGAAAATTTAGAATTTAATTGCCTAGAAATAAAGTTTTTTGAGAGAGACAGAAAATGACAGATCTAAAAGTTTTGATTAAAAAGTTATCAGCATCTTCACGTACATCTTTAGAACAATCCGCCAACTTATGTGTAAACCATCAAAATTTTGAAATCGAAATCGAACATTTTTTTGTCAAATTATTAGAACAACAATCCAATGATCTTGAACTTCTACTTAATAAATACAAAATTTCAAAAGATGCACTTTTAACGGATTTATTAGAGTGTATTTCTCAACTTCCTAAAGGCAATACCCGTACACCTATTTTTTCCAAATCAATTGTTAGACTTCTTGAACAAGCCTGGTTACTTGCTTCGGCTGAACCAGACCCAGTGATCCGGAGCGGTCATTTATTGATTGCACTTTTAACAGCATCTGATCTTTACCAAATTGCAATTCGAGCATCGAGTTTATTTGATCTGTTTCCAATTGATACGATGAAGCATAAATTCTTGGAAATTTGTGTAAACAGCGCCGAAAATATTCCAACAAACGCTCAAGAACAAGAAGCTGAACTTAAGAATCAGCCAACAGACAATTCTGCTTCAAGCAAAAAGACACCTGCATTAGATCAGTTCACCATTAATTTGACTGAAAAAGCCCAAAAAGGTGGGATTGATCCAGTCATTGGTCGTGAATATGAAATCCGTTTAATGCTTGATATCTTAATGCGTCGTCGTCAAAACAACCCTATTTTAACGGGTGAACCAGGTGTGGGTAAAACCGCAGTTGTAGAAGGTCTAGCATTAAAAATTTCACAGAACCAAGTGCCCGATGCGTTAAAAAATGTCCAATTACATTCTTTGGATATGGGTCTGTTACAAGCGGGTGCAAGTGTTAAAGGTGAGTTTGAAAACCGCTTAAAACAAGTGATTCAAGAAGTACAGCAATCTTCACATCCGATTATTCTGTTTATTGATGAAGCCCACACCATGATTGGTGCGGGCGGTCAAGCTGGGCAAAATGATGCCGCGAACTTATTAAAACCTGCACTTGCTCGCGGTGAATTACGCACAATTGCAGCAACAACTTGGGCTGAATACAAACAATATTTTGAAAAAGATGCTGCTTTAAGTCGTCGTTTCCAAGTGGTCAAAGTAGAAGAACCGACTGAAGAAGTCGCGATCGATATGCTACGCGCCATGATTCCAGTGATGGCCAATCACTTTAATTTACGCATTGATGATGAAGCGATTATCACCGCTGTTCATTCTTCACATCGTTATATTAGTGGCCGCCAACTCCCGGATAAAGCCATTAGTGTGCTTGACACCGCTGCGGCTCGTGTTGCGCTAACCCAAAATGCACAACCGGTCAAACTCGATCAACTCAAAGCACAACAACATAATTTAAATCTTGAATTCAATATTATTGAAAATGAACACCGTCATCAGCCAATTCATGAAGAACGTTTAGCTCAGTTAATATCATCATTGGAATTGCTTGATCAAGAAATTCAGCAAACAGAACAACAATGGCAAGCTGAATTGGCACTGATTCAAAAAATCCAAGCATTAGAAACTGCTGAACAGGCTGATTCGAACAAAGATGAGATTCTCAGTACACGTACGCAGCTATCTGAGCTACAAGGTCAGCAACCACTGGTCTTTGAACGTGTAAATGCCCAAATTATTAATGAAATTATTTCAGACTGGACGGGTATTCCTGTTGGCAAAATGGTCAATGATGAAATTAAGCAAATTCTCAGTCTGGAAGAAAAACTTGAAAAACGTGTGATGGGACAAGATTATGCCCTACATCAGTTGGTTCAAGGTATTAAAACATCAAAAGCACGTTTAGAAGACCCAAATAAACCACAGGGTGTTTTCATGCTTGTCGGTCCAAGTGGTGTGGGTAAAACAGAAACTGCCTTAGCACTTGCCAATGAACTTTATGGTGGTGAGTCACATTTAATCACCATCAATATGTCTGAATACCAAGAGGCGCATACGGTTTCTTCACTTAAAGGCGCGCCTCCAGGATATGTCGGGTATGGTCAAGGCGGTGTTTTGACTGAAGCCGTTCGACGTAATCCGTATAGCGTTGTGTTATTAGACGAGATTGAAAAAGCACACAGCGATGTCCAAGAACTGTTCTACCAAGTTTTTGACAAAGGTATGCTCGAAGATGGTGAAGGTCGTGTGATTGATTTTAAAAACACCACGATATTACTGACGTCAAACACGGGCTCAAATGCCATCATGCAGGCATGCTTAAATCAACCTGTCGAAGAATGGCCAAGTGCTGAAGAGCTGACTGAACAACTCAAACCAAGCTTATACAAACAATTTAAGCCAGCATTCTTAGGCCGTATGCGAATTGTCCCTTACTTCCCATTACATGATGATCTATTAGTCAGAATTATTGAGCATAAACTAGGAAAAATTACAGCACGACTCGAAAAGCAGTATGAAACCAAAGTGACATATAGCGATGATTTAATCGAATTAATTCTAAGTCGTTGTACTGAAGTTGATAGTGGCGCACGTAATGTTGATAACATTTTAAATGCCTCAGTGTTACCTGCTTTGGCCACTGAAATATTGGTGGCTTTGGCTGAACAAAAAATACCAAAAGTCATTCATATTGATACTAAAGATGATGAAATCATTTACCTCTTAGATCCACAAGCGAAGCCAGCAAAGAAAAAATCGAGCAAAAAGTCAAAAGTTGTGGAAGCTTAAATATATACGAGTATAGAAAATGGATATAAATTTAGACGTCTTATTAGAGCCTATTTCTGATGCTCATCCGTGTGGAGAAGATTTATCTTTTTCCAATGAGTTTCACGAAATCAAAAAAGCACGTACCCATGATGATCCTTTATTAGACCAAGGTGATTGGATTTCTGAGCCAAAGCAAGCCGACTGGTCATTTGTTGCAGAAAAATCAATCCAATTACTCACGCAAAAAACCAAAGATATTCGTTTATTAACCTGGCTTACAGAAGCTTGGACAAACCTCTATGGCTTTGAAGGCTTAATCAAAGGACTGGAACTGAGTCACCGTGTTTTAGAACAGTTCTGGTTAAAGATTCATCCTGAAATTGAAGATGACGACTTAGATCAACGCTTAGGCTTACTGCAAGGTTTTACCACCCAATTACCGAGCTTGGTAAAGAATGTTCCGCTCATCAACATTCAACCATTTTATTCACTTGCCCAATACGAAAAATTCTTACATTTACAGAATAATCGTCGTAAGCAAGCCGAAGATTCTGACAGTGTAGAAGCGTCCTTAGAATTAGATCAATTCAATCAAGCGCTATTCAATACCTCACGGACTTTTCAGTATCAAAATTATCAGCAATTTCAAGAAATTTTGCAGCATTGGAATATTATCAAACAAACATTAGATGCACTGATGGAGCTGGAAGCACCAAGCTTTGCAAGTATCGATTCACAGTTTGAAAATATTCAAATGAATCTGAAAAAAATCTATAAAGCAGACTCATTTGGAAACAACACCAATACAGCTGCAATTGAAGATACCCCAGCTCAAATGACAATGCCAGTAACAGAAACAACGCATTCAGCTCCAATTCCACAAGCGCAAACATTTCAACCTCAACCACAAAGCCATTTACAAAACCGTGAACAGGCAATGCGGGTTTTACAAGAGATTGCCGATTACTTTCAAACCAATGAGCCGCATAGTCCTGTGAGTTATATGCTGCAAAAAACAATTAAATGGAGCCAAATGCCTTTACATGAATGGTTAACTCAAGTCATTAAAAATGATAATCCCCTTGATTCTATTCAAGAATTATTGGGCGTAAACCAAAATAATGAATCTTCTGAATGGTAATCATCTATGTTTAAAGCAGAAAAAGTTCTTTGGGGTGAAGGTTTATTTTTAAGACCCCAACACTTCCAATTACAAGATACGTATCAAGAACAACGACTTAACCACACCATTCGTTCAACGATTCCTTATCCTTATGGAATTAAAAATCTTCGATTTGACGAAACACAGCTGGGCACACATGTGCTTGCTTTAGAGCAAATTGATATGATTTGGCAGGATGGTGAAATTTACCAAGCGCCGGCCAAAGATCTGTTACCACAACCGATTTTATTGGATGAACTGAACTTGCGTGGGGAAATGCTAATTTACTTAGCATTGCCTATTTTACAACCGAATAAGAAGAACATCTCTGATGAACAGGATAAACAACCTGCTCGCTACCATTCATATCTGAATGAAACTCACGATCTTTTTACAGACGCATCCCCTGCTGAAATTACATTTCTTCGACGCCGAACTGAATTTAAACTTTTTGATGTTCAAGCAGATCCAAATCAAGATTTAGATGGTTTTTTATATCTCGCCATCGGAAAAATTCGACGTCATAGTTCAGGGAATTTTGAGATTGATTCAAAATATATTCCACCAATTTTACATATTCAGTCAAATGAAACCTTATTGGCAAATTTGAAGCGAACATTGAACGTTGTTCGTGCCAAAATTAAAATGATTCAAACCAATAACCGTGAAAATGAACAAAAGCTCATTGAATTTAGATCAGGTGATATTGTTTCATTCTGGTTGGTCAATGCACTAAATACTGCTCATGCGACCTTGAATCATCTGTTACAAAATCCGCAGATTCACCCTGAAAAACTATTTTTTGAACTTCTGCGTTTAACGGGCTCATTGCTTACATTCTCTACCGCATATGAAGTTGAACATTTGCCACAATATCAACATCATAACTTGCAAGATAGCTTTAGTCAGCTTGATAAAATTTTACGCGAATTGCTCGATACGATTATTTCAAGTCGTTATATCAGTATTGCGCTAAAAGAAATTCGCCCATCTTATTGGGTCGGAAGCTTAGAAACAGATAAAATCACTAAAGAATCAAGACTTTATATCGCTGTTTCTAGTAGCATGATGCAAACCCATGAACTGATTCAAATTGTCCCACTGCGTTTCAAAGTCGGGAATACTGTCGATGTTGAACAACGTGTTGTTGCAGCACTTCCTGCAATCCCAATTCATCATTTAGTCCAAATTCCAACTGCTATCCCAGTACGTTCTGGTGTGAATTATTTTGAAATTGAACCACATCATGAAATGTATCAACGTATGCTTGATTCTGAGACCATCTGTATTTATGTCCCTGCAGGTTTCCAAGATATCAGTATTGAATTAATTGCAGTGATGAATGGTTAAGCGAGGAGTATGTCATGAGCCAGAATAATATTGCCCCCTCACTGTTTGATGATGGACAAATCGGTGGAGGTTCTTTACCTCAACAATCCAAAATCACACAAGCAACCAATTTAGTCGACCTTCTACATGACGGATTTTATATTGTTTTCTTATTGAAAAATCAGTATGTGCCAGAAAATGCAAACGGCTTTAAAGACAAAATTTTAGACTTGTTGAATCGTTTTGAACATCAAGCAAAAAAACTGCAGTTTTCTCCTGAAGATATTCATGATGCAAAATATGCATATTGTGCCTTAATTGATGAAACCATTGTTACTCAACAAGATCCATCATTCTTTAACCTGCAAAATCATTGGTTAATCAGTCCACTTCAATTAACTTTATTTGGTTCACAACTTGCAGGTTATCGATTCTTTGAATTTCTCGAACTGATTCGCGCTCGTGGTAAAGAAAGATTGGCTTCACTCGAAGTTTTTCATTATTGCTTATTGCTTGGTTTCCAAGGTAAGTATCGTATTGAATCGATTGAAAGTTTAAATCATCTTGTGGCACGAGTCGGTGATGAAATCGATTATTTGAAAGGCAAAAAGACTGCCTTTTCTCCTTTTGCGGCTTTACCAGATCAAATCAAAAATATTATTCATAAAGAATTACCCTTTGTTTGGATTTTAATTTTCCTGTTGTTATTTGCTGTACTGGCTTTCGCTGGCCTAAAATTCATGTTGAATAAGACGGAAAATGCTTCTATTGCGAAATTTAATAATGTGATTTCTGCACCTGCTGAACAAGCACATATCACTATTCAATTGCCTTGACAGGTTGAATTATGACACAAGAAAAACAAACATCTATTCGTATATTACAAAGTAAACCCGCTAAAAAAACATTGGGGAAATCATTTGTTTTTCTACTTGGTTTAATTGCTGGGATGGTTATTTCTGCTATTTTCTTTTTTGTTTTTATCAATATGAACCCAACAGAAAGTGCCAGTACCAATACAGATTCGGTTGCAACACAAGAACCTGAGCTACGTGACGTGCATGCTGAAGAAGCGGCAACCAATCATCATGATGAAAATGCTGGTGCATATAAGCAGCATATCAATGAAAAAGATTTCAATCAGATTTTTAAACATGAAAATAAGGTTGCTGCTCAGAAAAACCCAAATCCGAATGCCTCACCGTTTGAACAAATGCTAAAACCGGAGGCGAAACCAGCAGTGCCACCGCCAGCTGCAACCAGACCACAAGCTGCAATAACCGCAAAACCAATACCAAAAGCGAAAGTAGAAGCAAAGCCAGAAGCTGCTGCTAAACCTACTGAAAAAGAAGCCGCACCTAAAAAAGAGGAAGCGCAAGAAGCTTCCCCTGAAGGTACAGTGAAAATGACGATAGACCGTAAAGTCATAGAAAACAAACCATGATTTTGTTTGTTGTCATTTGCTTTATCTTTTTGGTGCTTGGTCTAACTTTTCTGATGTCTTATGAAATTAGACATAAAACCTTAGACTACCTTAAAGCACTTTTACCGCAAGGTAAGAGAAAGTTGGCTTCTGCAAAGCACTTTGCAGAACAAATGAATCAAGCAGCCTCAGCCAATCAGACCCAAACCCATTGGCATTTACAGCAATGGTGGATTTTGATTGCTGGTTTCTTTTTACTTTCCAGCATTCTTGTTTTTGCATTTACACGACCAATTGATCCGACAAAGGTTGAAGCAGAATATTTAAGAAAAACTGACCCACAAATTTATGCACTATTAAATGGTGAAGTTTTAACCCCTCCTCCTGCAGTGGATGAAAGCTTAATTGATGCTGCGATTGTTCAAGCACAAATATTAGAAAGAGACAACCCTGTTCCAAATCATCAATTCCCGAGTGTAAATCCATCAGCTATTGATAATGAAGGGGTTGGAGATCAACGTAGTAGCTTCGATACAGCAATGGTTGACCGTAAATGGGACAAAATGCATCCAAGTTATAAGCAGCGTTTACTGATGGTCTTTAAAATCATGAAAGAGCGCCATGGTTATGAAATGGTGCTTTTAGAAGGTTATCGTAGTCCAGAGCGTCAAACTCGTTTATCTGGCAATACAGCCACGACTTTAGCCAAAGCCTATCAAAGCTATCATCAGTTTGGTTTAGCTGCCGATGTTGCCTTTAAACGAGATGGTAAAGTTGTCATTTCTGAACGAGATCCTTGGGCATGGAAAGGCTATCAATTATATGGGGTTGTTGCTGAATCTGTAGGTTTAACGTGGGGTGGACGTTGGACACGAATCCACGACTATGGTCATACTGAGTTCCGTATGCCAGGACTGCGTAAAAACCGTGAATCTGCTGAACGGTTGATTGCTGAAGCACAAGGTAAAGGACTTATGGCAAATAATATTGATGTAAATTAATTGCCATGTTGTCTTTGTAGGAAAATGCTTACAGCAATCACAGCGATTGTCATCTATACGATCAAAGCCTAGTCTTATATTCTATAGTTATAGGGAACAGGAAGTTTCCCAGACATAAAACAACTATAAAGCGTCTGAGCATCAGGAACGTGAGATTCGACAGGAGTCAGATCTAACACACCAATACGAAGAAAACCCCATCAGGATGATGGGGTTTTCTTTTTATATCTATAGAATATCTGATTCACATCACATTGTTTGAGAATCTATAAACCATTTAAATACGCAATAATCTGTTGATTTTCAGCCATTTCTGCAAGCTCTAATGCGGTAAATTGGCTTTTATAGTCTTTGTTTGCGCCTTTAGAAATCAATAATTTAACGATATCTAAATGATCATTTTCCGCCGCAGCTTGTAGCGCACTATAGCCTTCATCATCAGTTTGATTAACGTCAATACCTTGTGATAACAGTTGTTCGACCTGTTCAAACTCTCCTAAAGATGCAGCATACACCAGTTCAGGAAGATGTAGTTCTTCATCATGATCAGGAAGTGGTGAGAAAGAGTTAAGTTTCATAAGAAATACCCAATTTTTGTTCAATTATTATTTAGCTAAAAATTTTAAAGGTCAACAGTTCATTATTCAATGAAGTCAGTGATCAATTAGCTTAATATAACGAGATCTGTTTCCTTTCGCTAATAAACACCACGCATAAAAAAACACCCCGCTCTCGTTAGAGACCGGGGTGTTTTAGATTTAAAAGCTGGCGATGACTTACTCTCACATGGGTAACCCCACACTACCATCAGCGCTAAGAGGTTTCACTTCTGAGTTCGGGAAGGGATCAGGTGGTTCACTCTTGCTATTGTCGCCAGCAAACTGTTATGGACTTGTTCGGGTCTTATTTAAATGCCTTACTTCGTACCAAATGAGTTTAACAGAACATTTGAGTTGGGTATTGTAACTAGCTTTACAACTAAATCAAGTATGTTTGATCTTTTATGAATCAAATGATGCTTCGTATACAACTGCTTGGGTGTTGTATAGTCAAGCCTCACGAGCAATTAGTATTGGTCAGCTTCATGCGTCACCGCACTTCCACATCCAACCTATCAACGTCGTAGTCTTCAACGGCTCTTTAGAGGACATAAAGTCCTAGGGAAATCTTATCTTGAGGTAGGCTTCCCGCTTAGATGCTTTCAGCGGTTATCCCTTCCGAACATAGCTACCCGGCGATGCGACTGGCGTCACAACCGGTACACCAGAGGTTCGTCCACTCTGGTCCTCTCGTACTAGGAGCAGATCCTCTCAAATTTCCAACGCCCACGGTAGATAGGGACCGAACTGTCTCACGACGTTCTAAACCCAGCTCGCGTACCTCTTTAAATGGCGAACAGCCATACCCTTGGGACCTGCTTCAGCCCCAGGATGAGATGAGCCGACATCGAGGTGCCAAACACCGCCGTCGATATGAACTCTTGGGCGGTATCAGCCTGTTATCCCCAGAGTACCTTTTATCCGTTGAGCGATGGCCCTTCCATACAGAACCACCGGATCACTAAGACCTACTTTCGTACCTGCTCGACTTGTGGGTCTCGCAGTTAAGCGCGCTTTTGCCTTTATACTCTACGCGTGATTTCCGACCACGCTGAGCGCACCTTCGTACTCCTCCGTTACTCTTTAGGAGGAGACCGCCCCAGTCAAACTACCCACCAGACATGGTCCTCGTCCCGGATAACGGGACAGAGTTAGAACCTCAATATTACCAGGGTGGTATTTCAAGGATGGCTCCATAGCAACTGGCGTCACTACTTCAAAGCCTCCCACCTATCCTACACAAGTAAGATCAAAGTTCAATGTCAAGCTGCAGTAAAGGTTCACGGGGTCTTTCCGTCTAGCCGCGGGTACACCGCATCTTCACGGCGATTTCGATTTCACTGAGCCTCTGCTGGAGACAGCGCCCCCATCATTATGCCATTCGTGCAGGTCGGAACTTACCCGACAAGGAATTTCGCTACCTTAGGACCGTTATAGTTACGGCCGCCGTTTACTGGGGCTTCGATCAAGAGCTTCGCTTACGCTAACCCCATCAATTAACCTTCCAGCACCGGGCAGGCATCACACCCTATACGTCCACTTTCGTGTTTGCAGAGTGCTATGTTTTTAATAAACAGTTGCAGGGGCCTGGTTTCTGTGGCTGCCAATAGCTCAAGGAGCAAGTCCTATCACCGTCAGCAGCGTACCTTCTCCCGAAGTTACGGTACCATTTTGCCTAGTTCCTTCAGCAGAGTTCTCTCAAGCGCTTTGGTCTACTCGACCTGACCACCTGTGTCGGTTTAGGGTACGATTCCTGTGTAACTGAAGCTTAGAGACTTTTCCTGGAAGCATAGTATCAGCCACTTCGCTAGTAAACTAGCTTGCTATCAGCTCTCAGCATAGAGCACCCCGGATTTGCCTAAGATGCATGCCTACTGCCTTTCACCTGGACAACCAACGCCAGGCTGACTTAACTTTCTCCGTCCTCTCATCGCATTACACAGAAGTATTGGAATATTAACCAATTTCCCATCGACTACGCCTCTCGGCCTCGCCTTAGGGGTCGACTCACCCAGCCCCGATTAACGTTGGACTGGAACCCTTGGTCTTTCAGCGAACGGGTTTTTCACCCGTTTTGTCGTTACTCACGTCAGCATTCGCACTTCTGATACCTCCAGCATACTTCTCAATACACCTTCATCGGCTTACAGAACGCTCCCCTACCACGTATACATAGTATACATCCGCAGCTTCGGCATATAGTTTTAGCCCCGTTACATCTTCCGCGCAGGCCGACTCGACTAGTGAGCTATTACGCTTTCTTTAAAGGGTGGCTGCTTCTAAGCCAACCTCCTAGCTGTCTATGCCTTCCCACATCGTTTCCCACTTAACTATAATTTGGGGGCCTTAGCTGGCGGTCTGGATTGTTTTCCTCTTGACTACGGACGTTAGCACCCGCAGTCTGTCTCCCGGATAGTACTCATAGGTATTCGGAGTTTGCATCGGTTTGGTAAGTCGGGATGACCCCCTAGCCGAAACAGTGCTCTACCCCCTATGGTATTCGTCCGAGGCGCTACCTAAATAGCTTTCGGGGAGAACCAGCTATCACCGAGTTTGATTAGCCTTTCACCCCTATCCACAAGTCATCCCCTGGCTTTTCAACGACAGTGGGTTCGGTCCTCCAGTTAGTGTTACCCAACCTTCAACCTGCTCATGGATAGATCACCCGGTTTCGGGTCTATACCCAGCAACTAAACGCCCTATTAAGACTCGATTTCTCTACGGCTCCCCTATACGGTTAACCTTGCTACTGAATATAAGTCGCTGACCCATTATACAAAAGGTACGCAGTCACCAAACAAGTTGGCTCCCACTGCTTGTATGCATGCGGTTTCAGGATCTATTTCACTCCCCTCACAGGGGTTCTTTTCGCCTTTCCCTCACGGTACTGGTTCACTATCGGTCAGTCAGGAGTATTTAGCCTTGGAGGATGGTCCCCCCATATTCAGACAAGGTTTCACGTGCCTCGCCCTACTCGTCATCATTATATGTGCCCTTTCGTGTACGGGACTATCACCCTCTACGGTAGCACTTCCCAGAGCTTTCCGCTAAAACACATATAACTTAATGGGCTGATCCCCGTTCGCTCGCCGCTACTGAGGGAATCTCAATTGATTTCTTTTCCTAAGGGTACTGAGATGTTTCACTTCCCCTCGTTCGCCTCGCATGACTATGTATTCATCATGCGATACCTACCTTATGGTAAGTGGGTTTCCCCATTCAGAAATCTCCGGATCACAGGATATTTGCCGCCTCCCCGAAGCTTATCGCAGGCTATTACGTCTTTCATCGCCTCTGACTGCCAAGGCATCCACCACATGCACTTAATTACTTGACTATACAACCCCAAACAGTCGTTAATCCCTACAAGGAGGATCAACAATGTGAACTTAATCACTTCTATTTGTTGCCTGTGAATTTAATCACTATACAGCTTCAATTTAATTCATATACCAAAACGCTTGATTCAGTTTTATCGCTAGTGCTCATTTCATTCAACATTAACAATTGCTTGCTAACATCAACTAAAACGAGTTTAAACAATTATTTCAACTCAAATATATTCTGTTAATGATTCACTACCGCCTCGTCAGCGAGTAGTTAACTGTGATAAATCACAGAACTTAATAAGCTATCTGCTTACTAAGTTCTGTAATCACTTAGTCTTTAATTAGTGGTGGAGACTAACGGAGTCGAACCGTTGACCTCCTGCGTGCAAAGCAGGCGCTCTACCAACTAAGCTAAGTCCCCAGCTTAAGATCTTAATATATCTGCTCTTCTGTGTTCAGTAGACTTGGTGGGTCTGACAAGACTTGAACTTGTGACCCCACGCTTATCAAGCGTGTGCTCTAACCAACTGAGCTACAGACCCTCAGATACATCAATGAAGAACAACTTGTTGTGGATTCTTACCAATCGTCAATCTTTCGTTAAGGAGGTGATCCAGCCGCAGGTTCCCCTACGGCTACCTTGTTACGACTTCACCCCAGTCATCGGCCACACCGTGGTAAGCGTCCTCCTTACGGTTAGACTACCTACTTCTGGTGCAACAAACTCCCATGGTGTGACGGGCGGTGTGTACAAGGCCCGGGAACGTATTCACCGCGGCATTCTGATCCGCGATTACTAGCGATTCCGACTTCATGGAGTCGAGTTGCAGACTCCAATCCGGACTACGATCGGCTTTTTGAGATTAGCATCCTATCGCTAGGTAGCAACCCTTTGTACCGACCATTGTAGCACGTGTGTAGCCCTGGTCGTAAGGGCCATGATGACTTGACGTCGTCCCCGCCTTCCTCCAGTTTGTCACTGGCAGTATCCTTAAAGTTCCCACCCGAAGTGCTGGCAAATAAGGAAAAGGGTTGCGCTCGTTGCGGGACTTAACCCAACATCTCACGACACGAGCTGACGACAGCCATGCAGCACCTGTATGTAAGTTCCCGAAGGCACCAATCCATCTCTGGAAAGTTCTTACTATGTCAAGACCAGGTAAGGTTCTTCGCGTTGCATCGAATTAAACCACATGCTCCACCGCTTGTGCGGGCCCCCGTCAATTCATTTGAGTTTTAGTCTTGCGACCGTACTCCCCAGGCGGTCTACTTATCGCGTTAGCTGCGCCACTAAAGCCTCAAAGGCCCCAACGGCTAGTAGACATCGTTTACGGCATGGACTACCAGGGTATCTAATCCTGTTTGCTCCCCATGCTTTCGTACCTCAGCGTCAGTATTAGGCCAGATGGCTGCCTTCGCCATCGGTATTCCTCCAGATCTCTACGCATTTCACCGCTACACCTGGAATTCTACCATCCTCTCCCATACTCTAGCTTCCCAGTATCGAATGCAATTCCCAAGTTAAGCTCGGGGATTTCACATCCGACTTAAAAAGCCGCCTACGCACGCTTTACGCCCAGTAAATCCGATTAACGCTCGCACCCTCTGTATTACCGCGGCTGCTGGCACAGAGTTAGCCGGTGCTTATTCTGCGAGTAACGTCCACTCATCTTGGGTATTAACCAAGAGAGCCTCCTCCTCGCTTAAAGTGCTTTACAACCATAAGGCCTTCTTCACACACGCGGCATGGCTGGATCAGGGTTCCCCCCATTGTCCAATATTCCCCACTGCTGCCTCCCGTAGGAGTCTGGGCCGTGTCTCAGTCCCAGTGTGGCGGATCATCCTCTCAGACCCGCTACAGATCGTCGCCTTGGTAGGCCTTTACCCCACCAACTAGCTAATCCGACTTAGGCTCATCTATTAACGCAAGGTCACAAGTGATCCCCTGCTTTCCCCCGTAGGGCGTATGCGGTATTAGCATCCCTTTCGAGATGTTGTCCCCCATTAATAGGCAGATTCCTAAGTATTACTCACCCGTCCGCCGCTAGGTCAGTTACCGAAGCAACCTCCCCCGCTCGACTTGCATGTGTTAAGCCTGCCGCCAGCGTTCAATCTGAGCCATGATCAAACTCTTCAGTTAAAAATCATTAGTGACTTAAGGTCACAATTCTGGCTCATCAATGTACTGACAAATTCTCTCAAATAAACTTCGAGTAATTTAAACCAATCAATCAATGATAATATTTCGATCAATCAATCAGTAAAAATCCACACAAGTTGTTCTTCATATTCTCTTAATGATTAATTTATCACTTCGTCAGTGATAAATAAGACGCAATAAACATTTAACAACTTAACCCTCTAAGCTAAGTTCGTTTGCTGTATCGCGTCGGGATGAGCTCATTATAGGGCAATTTCTTACACACGCAAGTGCTTTTAACTGATTGTTTTATTGAGTGTTGTATTTTTATGCACTGTTTTGGTTCATTTTTAGGCTTTTTGTCGCGTAAGCTTTTAATATTAAAGCAGAAATATGAACAAAATATTTCTGCTTTATTTTTTAACTATTTTTTCACATTTGTTTTTATTGTTTGAATACTGATGATTTTTACAGCTTGTTTAGGTACATCTTGGTGCATACCCACTGTTTGTGTTGGTGTCTGTACGATTTTATCGACGATATCCAGTCCTTGTGTCACCTTACCAAATACGGCGTACCCAGGGTTTCCAGCAGACTTATTTAAAAAGTCGTTATTTGCAACATTAATAAAGAATTGACTGGTTGCAGAGTTTGGCGCATTAGTCCGTGCCATAGCCAAAGTCCCACGAACGTTCTTTAAGCCATTGCTAGATTCATTCTGGATCGCTGGTTGAGTAGCCTTCTCTTTCATGTTGCTATCAAAGCCACCGCCTTGAATCATAAAACCAGGGATAACTCGATGGAAAATGGTGCCGTTGTAAAATTGACTATTTACATAGCTCTTAAAATTTTTTACTGATATCGGTGCTTGATCATCATAAAGCTCTATATTGATGTTGCCTAAATTGGTTTTAATTTGCATATCTGTATTGGCGAACGCTTGATTCACCAAAACCACTAAAGCAAGACCGATGCCTATTTTTTTGATCATTCTCTTTTCCTTAAACATTTTAAATTAATAAGCCTCTCATAGTAGTCTGCTTTTATTCTGTTGAAAAATGACATTTAAACACGTTTACCAATACTCAACAGTATTCACGACTATATCTATATAGCTGTCATAAGCCTTACTGGTTGTTGAATATGTTGATGATGCTTTATCAACAAAAGAGCTGTATGGATAAATCCGTGTGCTTAGCCCTTATAGAACAATTATTCTTATTTGATTATTTTTTAATCAATCACTTTTGTTCCACGTGAAACAAAAGTGACTTGTAAAAGATGATATTGTGTTATTGCTTATCCCAGAATTTACGGAACTCTTTACTCATCTCTATAACGTATTTTTTAGCTTTACGTGAAACAGGGGTTAAATTAATAAATCCGTGGGTTTGATCTTCATAATCCTGATAATGAACCTTTACGCCATTTTGACGTAACTTATAAGCATAAATTTTACCTTCATCGTGCAAAAGATCATGTCCAGCCGTTACTACAAATGCAGGGGCAAGTTTCTTTAGCTGGCCATTGGTCGGTGAAATGATTGGATCATCCAATGCCATATTAAAACGTGTCGCATAATAGTCGGTCACATAATCAATATCTGAGCCTGTCAACACCAAGCCATCTTTATAAGCAAAGAAAGATGGATGTCGACTCTTAAAATCAACGGCAGGATAAATCAAGAACTGGGCTTGAGGCGCAAACACTGTATTGACTGTGCGTTGTGCAACAACAGCGCTAATATTTCCGCCCGCACTATCTCCTGCAACCGCAATCCGGTTTTTGAGAATTTTAAATTGACGGCGATTTTGATACACCCAAGCCAAAGCATCTTCACAAGACTGAATTAGGTCACGTGGGCCAACTTCAGGTGCGAGTGGATATTCAATACTTAAAACCTGAACTTTTGCATGAGCAGCAATTAAGCGACACACTTCATCATGGGTGTCTACACTACCCACCACAAAACCACCACCATGATAAAATACAATCATTGGCAATTTTTTATTTGGTGCAGGATGGTAATGGCGTGCATAGACGCTGCCACTTTGTAGCGGAAGACGAATATCTTCAACAAATTGGATATGGGTCGGTTTGTTTATAATAGATTGCATTTGTGATTCAAATTGCTTTCTAGAGCGCTCTACATCTGCACCAATAAAACCCACTTTGCCCTGTTTAAGTTGAGCTGCCATCAAACATTTGGTGAAACTATCCAATTGAGGAAACTGGTACGGGTAACCCAATAACTTGGTTAATGACTCTTGAGCGAATGTAGGCAAACGATCTAAAGCCCTACCTGCCGAACCCTGCCCTTTTTCGACTAAATCATGAATACTACGTTGAAAAGCAACCATTACGATTCTTCCTTAAATGTTCAAATTCTTCATATTGTCTACATGATCAGGCATCGACTGACTATAATCTTATACAAGTCTCATCATCGATATACAAATATAATTTTTAAATACGCTAATCTGAGTTAAATGACTTGTCATTGACTATTTTGCTATATCTGAATTTTTTTTTGCTATTTTGCTTGTTAAATGGAGACAACTTATGGCTATAAAAGCATTAATTGTTTCATTCATAACATCTATTATTGCTGTTGGTTGTGTTGCATTTCCTGAAGATGGTTATGACTCTCGCGGCTATGGGCAACCCGTATATCGAGATTATGGCTATGGACAACGTTATGATCCAAGATATGACAGAAACAATGATCGCCAACGTTGGGAACGAGAACGAGCTTATCGTTTACAACAAATGCGCATTGAACAAGAACGGCGCCAAAAGAACTGGGATAAACAACGTTGGCAATATGAACAAGCCAAACGTGATCAAATGAAAAAACAGCAATGGGAACAACATAGAAAAGATTGGAACAATAAATCAAATCGTGACCACCGCTGGGACAACCGACCTGATCAAAAACAGTGGCAACAGCATGATCGTCAAAATCAACAACAGCAACGTGATAAAAGACGTGATGAGCGTAAAAACAGAGATCACAACAAAGATTAATCTTCAAGAATTTGGGGCGAACCCAGATTCTTTTGTCTTTTTAGCAAACAATTTATTCATTTATAAAAGCAAACGTAATGATTTTCCTCAGTAATTAATAGCTTCTAACATTTCTTCTTTGCTGAGGAAATTTTGTCATTTGGGTCATTGCGAACTGACTCATTTCAAGTAATGATTTCAATAACATCAATTCATCATTGAACTCGAACAATTGATTTGGAAAATCGATTGTTCAGAATAGATCATGTTGGGTTTAGCAATAAACGATTTTCTAAACTAAATACATTTTTGATGTCACAAAGTTCTATTGGTCGAGGCTCTTCGATTCAATTGAACATGAATAATATTGATCATGGAAAGGAAAAAAATAATGAAATGGTCTAACGCTCTCATTGCTGCTGCGGGTCTTTTGCTTGCAACATCTGCCACTCAAGCAAAACAAGTCATGTGTGTATTTGATTTAGTAGGCAAAAATGGTGATGTGTTTACCTTAATGAAAGATTATCAACTTGCAGCGAAAAACTGGGGTGCGGATCTGGAATTAAAAGTGAATTCAAATGAATCTGTTATTGCAGAAGATTTTAAAGCGGGTAAATGTGATGCTGTCAGTATCACAGGTATGCGTGGTCGCCAATTTAATAGTTTCACCGGTTCTTTAGATGCAATTGGTGCGATTCCAGATCTCAATCTCGCGGTAAAAGTCATGCAAGGCTTAGCAAATCCAAACTTTGCAAAATACATGACCAGCGGAAAATATGAAGTTGTTGGTGTTATTCCAGTAGGTGATGCTTTCCTGATGGTCAATGACCGCAATATCAATACCGTTGCAAAAGCAGCGGGTAAAAAAATTGCGGTACTCGACTATGATCAAGCACAAAAAATTATGGTTCAACAAATTGGTGCTCAAGCAGTTGCCGCGGATGTTACAAATTTTGGCAGTAAATTCAATAATGGTCAGGTTGATATTATTGGTGCACCTGCAGCGGTATTTAAACCTTTAGAGCTGCATAAGGGTTTAGGGACTAAAGGCGCTATTGTGAATTACCCACTGCTACAAGTCACAGGTAATATCATCATTCGTCCAGATAAATTCCCTGCTGGCTATGGTCAAAAATCTCGTGATTGGATTAAAACGCAATTGCCTCGTGCAAACACCATCATTGGAAAAATGAAAGCAGATATTCCAGCGAAATACTGGATGCAAGTTCCAGATGGTGATAAACCTGGTTATCAAAAACTCATGCGTGAATCTCGTATCAGCTTGACCAAACAAGGCGTTTATAACAAACAAATGATGAAAATCCTTTGGCAATTCCGTTGTAAAAACGATCCGAAAAACTTTGAATGTGCGCTACAAGATGAGAACTACAAATAATTCTAGATTAAATCCGATAAATTTAGTCTGAATTTACTTTAAAGTTCACTCACTGACCATATATTGAGTATGTTATACTGAATATATGGTCTTTTCATTTAAGCCATTTGAAATCTGAGGAACAATATCATGACCGCCCAAGCACTTGAGCTGACTGACAATGCTGCAAATAAAGTTCGCCAACTTCGTGATAGCGAAGGTAATCAAGATCTGATGTTACGTGTCTATGTAACGGGTGGCGGCTGTTCAGGATTTTCTTATGGTTTTAACTTTGCCGAAAGTATGAATGAAGATGATGCTGAATTCATAAATGGTGATGTAAAAATGTTGGTTGACTCGTTGAGTTATCAATATCTCGTCGGTTCTAAAGTTGACTATATTGAAGGCTTAGAAGGTTCACGTTTTATTGTAGAAAACCCGAATGCAACAACAACTTGTGGTTGTGGTTCATCATTCTCCATTTAATTCAAAGCATATTTTGAATCAAATCATGCCCTCTTCTTATGAGGGCATTTTTATGGTTAGGACATCAAGGTTAAATCGTTTCTAAAATATATTGGCTCAATTGTTTTGCATTCTGCACTGGTATCCAATGCGTCGCATCCATCACAATTTCTTTATAAGCTGCTTTTACATAATGATGATTTAAGGCGACGCTTTTAGAACCGATCGCTGAGTCATGTTTGCCCCAAATAAATAAAGTCGGCACACAAACTGGTTGGGTTAAATTTTTATTTGAACTAAATGGAAGTCCCCGATACCAATTTAATGCAGAACTTAGACGCTTTTCCACCACGATGTCTTGTTGGAAATCTTCGAGTTGTTTTGCGGTCATTCCTGAATCTTTTAATAAGCCCAGACCCAACTTTGGTAATTTCTCAAATAATAATTCTGGAATTTTGGGTAATTGGAATAAACCAATATAGTAAGATTTTAACAATTGATTACTGCTGAACATCGAACGCATAAATGCTGCTTTATGCGGTACAGAAATCGTAATCAAATGTTTTATTTTTTCAGGATAACGTTGTGCAACATCCCAAGCAACCACTGCCCCCCAATCATGTCCAACTAAATAAACCTGTTGTTGGATCATATCGATTAAAGCATTTACATCTTCAACCAAAGCAGAACTTCTATAATCACGGCGGTTTTGCGGTTGTGCACCTAAACTATAACCACGTTGATTGACAGCAAAAGTACGATAACCGTTTTGATTCAGAATCTCTGCAGTTTCTTGCCAGCTTTTATTGGTTTCAGGAAAACCATGTAACAAGACAAAAGGCTGCCCATCCAAAGGACCCGAATCTATCACATCAAAGCTAAAACCCTCTCTTTGAAATGATTCTATGCGCTGTTTCTGTATCGCTAAGTTCATTGTGATCTCAGTTTTAATTTTTATTGATAGTGGAAGCTTATGCGCTATTTTTTAACAGCAGTAAAGGACAATCTCAGCGCTAAACAGGTCGATCATTGTTCTACAAAATATCTCACACTGCTATACCGCACTTGTTCTTGTGTAAATATTGATTACTAAGGTGTATCACTCACCTTAGCAATCATTTTATTTTTAAACTGCTGTAATCGTGCCTAAGATACGATAGCCTTTTGCCCCCGTAACAGCAGGTAGGTTGCCACTTAACTGTTGGTCAAAGCGCATGGCGAGCCATGCAAATGCAGTTGCCTCTACCCATGTCGGTGCTAAGCCCAGTGCGGAAGTCGATTGTACAGACCAATTGTGCTTACGTAGACGCCAACGGAGTTGTTCAAGTAGATGTGAGTTATAAGCACCTCCACCGCAAACATAGACCTCACCCGTATCTAGAGGTGAACGATAAATAGCTTTCTTGATGGCACGTGTCGTGAGTTTCATCAACGTTGCCTGAATATTTTCAGGGGTATCTTCTAATTCATCATATTCTAAATCATTGCGCCAATCTAAAATCTGCTCATCTAACCATTCCAAGTTAAAGTCTTCACGCCCTGTACTTTTTGGCGGTTCTTTAGAGAAGTATTCATTTGCTTGAAGGCGATCTAACAATGAACGTATCGGTTGACCATAAGCTGCCCAATTGCCATTTTCGTCATAAGGTTGCCCAGTATAACGATGACACCACGCATCCATAAGAATATTGGCAGGACCTGTATCAAAACCATAAACATTCTGCTCATCACCAGCAGGCAGCATGCTGACATTGGCAATCCCCCCTAAATTGAGAATCACTCGATGAATGGTTGAATGTTGGAATAAAGCTTGATGAAACGCTGGAACTAGAGGAGCACCCTGCCCACCTGCCGCCATATCACGACGACGAAAATCTGAAATCACAGGAATTTGAGTAATTTCCGTAATAATATTTGGATCACCAATTTGTAAAGTAAACCCGTGTTCTGGGCGATGACGAATAGTTTGTCCATGACAACCAATCGCTTTAATTTGGCTTTTATCTAAATTATTTTCTTGTATGAGTTGGTTAATGCCATTGCCAATCATGGTTGCAAGAGCGACATCAGCCTTACCCATTCGATCGATTTCATTATCATCAGGTAAGGTCAATGCCATCAATTCATCGCGTAAATGAGGATCAAAAGCGACTGTAAGCGTGGCATGGATATGTAAAGGATCAAATGAAGCAGCAACAAAATCGACGCCATCCATGCTGGTTCCAGTCATTACGCCAATATAGATTGTTGTCATGAGATATTCTTCGCCTGCATTATGCTGAAAAAATGTTAGTATATCGCACAAATAGTCTAACTGAAGTATTTGGGTTTTTGTAATGTCAAATTTCCTGCCGGCTGAAGAACAACTTGCCCTCATTCGCCGAGGCACTCACGAAATTATTTCTGAAGAAGATCTTCTGAAGAAACTAAAAGAAAATCGTCCTTTAAAAATTAAAGCTGGATTTGATCCAACTGCCCCAGATTTACATTTGGGTCATACTGTTTTAATTAACAAATTAAAAGCGTTTCAAGATCTTGGTCATGATGTCACATTCTTGATTGGTGATTATACCGCCATGATTGGTGACCCAACAGGTAAGAGTGCGACTCGTCCACCACTATCGCGTGAACAAGTTTTAGAAAATGCCAAAACATATCAAGAACAAGTGTTTAAAATTCTTGATCCAAATAAAACCAAAGTTCGTTTTAACTCTGAGTGGTTTGCAACAAAAACCGCTGCGGATTTGATTCAATTGGCTTCGCAGCAAACTGTTGCGCGTATGCTAGAACGTGATGACTTCACTAAACGTTATAATAGCCATCAACCGATTGCAATCCATGAGTTTTTATATCCTTTGGTTCAAGGTTACGACTCTATCGCGCTTGAAGCCGATGTTGAGCTTGGCGGTACAGACCAGACCTTTAACTTACTCATGGGACGTACTCTTCAAGGTCGTTATGACCAAGAAGCTCAAGTATGTATTACCGTACCGATCCTAGAAGGATTGGATGGCGTTAATAAAATGTCGAAGTCTTTAGGCAACTATATTGGTGTATTTGATGCCCCTGGCGCAATGTACCAAAAAGTATTGTCTATGCCTGACAGCTTGATTGAGCGCTATTTTGAATTACTCAGCTTTAAATCTATGGACGAAATTGACATTCTTCTCAAAGAAATGGCTGAAGGTCGTAATCCGCAAGACATTAAGAAAATTCTTGCACTTGAGTTGGTTGAACGCTTCCATGGCGCAGAAGCTGCTGAACATGCACATAAAGGTGCGGGTAACTTAATCACAGAAGGCGAGCTACCTGAAGGTACGCCTGAAGTGACTATTTCTCGTGGTGAATACAATGGAGAAATCTCGATTGTATCTATTTTACGTGCCGCAGGCTTAACCAAGAATTCAGCACAATCTAAAGATGCTGTTTCACGTGGAGCCGTAAAAGTAGATTGGGAAGTTGTGGATGCAAACTTCACTGTGAAAGAAAATGTTACTTTGGTTATTCAGGCAAGTAAAAAAGCCATTGCAAAAGTGACCTTTACCGATTAATCCCGTCTAAGCCAATAAAACCAGAAAAGCCATCAACATTGATGGCTTTTTTATTGAATAAATTTATTCACCTGCAAGTGAACATTCAAAGTTGGTGCGATCTACTGTGCAGCGTGCTTTTTTCAGTACCGACATCATCACAGGATCGTACACCCCTCTTTTTGTTAACTCAATCCGCCCTTCTCGCAATAATTTTTGATAACGGAGTGCATCGTCCTTGGACACATTTAATTTATATTTTGCTGGGATCTCAGCTTCCATTTTTTCTATTTTCTTAAATGAACTTGGTAACTGCTTCACAGCCCACTCACGTGACTTAATACCAAAACCTTCTGGAAACTGCTCAGGTTTAATAATTAAATCGGCAGTCACATTCACTACGGGATAAGTAAACATTGCACCATTGCTACCTAAACCTTTATAAATTTCCAATGGTTTATAGGCATAGGCTGGCGAAGCAATCGCATCCACCTCACCATCATTAAATTTTTTCACAAAATTAAAAATATCAGAAGGAACCCCGATTGCCCCTACACGCTCAACGGCAACCTTTTGTGCAAGATCGTAATGCAGATAGGCAAACTTTTTACCTTTGCCCTTTTCCAAAGTATTCATTGCGCGATCTTTAACAAAGATATAAGCAATACCAATCGGGGTAATCATTGCCAATTCATATTTGACCCCATTTTTTTCAGAAACCAATCTTTTTGCATTGCGTTTATCCAAGGCATAATTGATCGCTCTTCTGGCAATTTCATTGTTGGGAATTCCTCCCAAAGCATCAATAGATCCACCAAATTTATTGTATTCACGTGAACGCATCGTGGTCATTGCAGCGGCATCACATTTATTGGTCTTAAAATTTTTATCCACGGCTTCTTCTGACTGATACACGGTTAAATTAATATCAGCGCCCCATGCTTTGGCTGCTAAAGCCCATTCTTCCATGAGTTTATAAGATTCACCCGCTTTACCCAGTAAATCAAACACACACACATTTTGTTTTGCCTGTAGCAGAGGTGAAAAAAAAACTGAAAAAACAATCGGTAAATATCCTATTTTATTCATCATCTGACGTCCATATTTTTATAAATAGATTTATCCTTGTAGATGTAAAAGCAATCCAAGTCTTTTACTTTAACTACACATTTTTAGGTGATACTGTGATTAATTCTACATAAATTGGATATTTTTTGTTAGTTTTTTAACCAACTTTTAGATAAGATAAAAAATTCAGGACAAATTTCTGATAAAAATAAGCGGCTGAGCTGATTTCATTGAGCGGTTTTTTATTGAGTGGTTTTAAAATTAAAATATTCTAATGATTGCTGTTGGTTTGGGAGATATACGCATTTTTTTATTGAAGCATTCACAATAAAGCATTGTTTGTTTTTTTGAATTGATCCTATTTACCCAATTTATTGTGCATTTCACTCAAGAAAAGACATTTTGTCACTTCTTTTATCAAATACATTTTTTGAACTCTACCATTTATCCTTTACTATACCGCATCCGATATTCAATAGTCAGTTTCCTATGATTCAGTTAGACCAACTTTCAATTCGCCGTGGTGGACGCATTTTATTCCAAAAAGCGTCTATGCAACTTCATCCTGGTTGGAAAATTGGTTTAACAGGTGTAAATGGTGCGGGTAAATCCACATTGTTCTCAGCACTTTTGGGTGGAATGGAGTCAGACAGCGGTAGCTTAACCCGTCCAAATATATGGACCGTTGCCCATATGGCTCAGGAAATCAAAGCCTTAGATATGAAAGCTATTGATTTTGTGTTATCTGGTGATGAAGAATATTGGCTCATCCAAGACAAACTAAACCATTCTGAAGATTTGAGTAATGATGAGTTAGCACATTTATATAGCCGTTTTGAAGAAATTCATGGCTATACAGCTGCATCTAAAGCATCTCAACTGATGGCCGGTTTAGGTTTTTTTGAGCATCAATCAGAACTCTTGGTTTCAAGTTTCTCTGGTGGGTGGCGGATGCGTTTAAATCTTGCTCGCACCCTGATGAGTCGCTCAGACTTACTATTACTCGATGAACCGACCAACCATTTAGATTTAGATGCAATTTTATGGTTAGAAGATTGGCTCAAGGCATATGAAGGCACGCTCATTTTAATTTCACATGACCGCGATTTCTTAGATGCAATCACAGATCATATTTTACATATCGAAAATCAAGTACTGACTTTATATACCGGCAACTACTCTACTTTTGAAACCACACGTGCTGAGCGATTAGCACAACAACAACAAGCGTTTGAAAAGCAACAAGAAGCTAAAGCACACTTACAAAAATTTATTGACCGTTTTAAAGCCAAAGCGACTAAAGCACGACAAGCGCAAAGCCGTATTAAACAACTTGAACGTATGCAAGAGCTTGCCCCTGCGCATGTCGATAATCCATTTACCTTTAGTTTCCGTGAACCAAGCAAAATGAGTTCACCGCTGCTCACACTCGAACATGCAGATATTGGCTATGGCGATAAATTAATTGTCACCAATGTAAATTTACAGATTACGCCAAGCAGTCGTATCGGCTTACTGGGAATGAATGGTGCAGGTAAATCGACTCTAATTAAATCTTTAGTCGGTGATTTACCGCTGATTCAAGGTTTACGTAAAGATTCTGAGTTACTCAATATTGGTTATTTTGCCCAGCACCAAATGGATGCTTTAGATGGCAATGCCAGCCCGATGTTACAACTTTCTCGCATTGCTGACCCAAAGATCAGTGAAGCAGCATTACGCTCCTTTTTAGGAAGTTTTGGCTTTAGTGGTGAACGTATGGACACTCCAAGCGAAAGCTTCTCTGGCGGTGAACGTGCGCGTTTGGCTTTGGCTTTAATCGTCTGGCTGCGTCCAAATGTTTTAATTCTCGACGAACCGACTAACCATTTAGATTTAGATATGCGCCATGCACTTACGATGGCTTTACAGGATTTTGAAGGTGCTGTGGTTTTAGTTTCCCATGAACGTCAGCTGATCGCTTCAGTCTGTGATGAACTTATTTTGGTTCATGCAGGTCAAAGCAAGGAATTTGACGGAGATTTACAAGATTATGCAACGTGGTTACGTCAAGCACGTATCGATATGATCAAGAATGGACAACAGCCTAGCGCACCTGTTCAATCTCAGGTGGTTGAAAAGCCGAGTATTTCAAAACTCGATAAAGAAGCACAACGTAAAGAAGCGGCTCGTCAACGTGAACTGAGCCGCCCTATTCGTAAAAATATCGAGAAAATTGAAAGTCAAATTGGAAAAATTCAACCTAGACTCGTAGAAATTGAAGCATTACTTGCAGACTCAGCCCTTTATGAGGCAAACCGTAAAGATGATTTACTCAAACTCATGAATGAACAGACAGAGTTAAAAGTAAAATTAGAACAAGCTGAAGAAAAAATGCTTGAACTGATGATGGAACTAGAAACATTAGAAAGCTCTTTCGATTAAAAGGCGCTTTTAATTAAAAAGTGCTTTTAAATACAGTAAGCCCCTCAAATTAGCTAGAAATAGGCAAATGCCTTTTCTAGTTTTTTAATAAAATATAATTAAAAATCAATAAGTTAATTTATAAAAATTATTTTATTTAAAGTTCTAAACGCAACTTCATTGCCTTAACAAAATTTAAAGCTCTATACCTCTTCTCATAAATCATCAGTAATTCAATACATAGCCACGCTATGCAAACACACTCAGGTGTTGT
The DNA here is from genome assembly GCF_011759595.1 of Acinetobacter sp. BIGb0196. Lineage (NCBI taxonomy): Bacteria > Pseudomonadati > Pseudomonadota > Gammaproteobacteria > Moraxellales > Moraxellaceae > Acinetobacter > Acinetobacter sp. BIGb0196. Next base: position 200,230 of record NZ_JAAOZA010000002.1, read on the forward strand.
TTCTCATTACTCTAGATTCCCTCAGATCAAAAAGAAGGCTTTTTAGCACAATAATCCAATAAAAATCATAAGCTTATTTTATTTAACATCCAAACCACATCCAACCCCAAAAGCATCTTCAAATCGACAAAATACAATCATAACTTTTATTTATAATAGGTAATTTCCAGCGTGGAACATATTAGCTCAACTAAATAATAACCAAAAAGGCTTTAAAAAGACAATTCATTTGAATTTAAAAATGTTTTTTATCAATTACATGTGGATAAGTTAAAATTTTAAAACAGTTCTTTTGACTCATTCTTTGACAGCATTTTTTAACGATTTTGAAGTTTTATATGCAAATAAATCAGTCTGTATTGATCGAATTTAGTCTTGATTGAAAAGTTACCCACATACTTATCAACATTATTTTGGTTAATAATAGAACAAAATTCAAGTGCAAAATTTAACCGTTCGTCGCTTTTTATAATGAATATTCATCTAATTTTTTTTGATTTCAGCAAAATTATTTAAAATTACATAGATCATGAATTTCGAACAATTTGTAATGAAAAAGCATAACTCGGGCTTAAAAAACTGATTTATTTATAAAAAGATTGCCGATGAAATGAGAGTTAAGTCGCTAATTCACAATAATTGTCAAAAAAAAAATAATAAATGGAGTAAATGCTCTATTTTTTTCAAACAAAGCTGATTAATATTGCGCTTATGGAAAAGTTCCTAAAGATGGATAAATAGATAAGGACGAAAATATGAAAAAAATTGCATTCGCTATTGCTGCAACTTCAATCGTTGGATTTAGTTCAGCATCTCAAGCTGCGACAGATGTCTGCGTATTTGACTTATTAGGTAAGTCAGGTGAGTCATTTCAAATGGCGCAAGAATGGGCATTATCAGCAAAAAGTTGGGGCGCTGATATCAATCTCATTCCAAAACAAGATGAGGCTGTAGCAGATAACGACTTTAAAGCAGGCAAATGCGATGGCGTATTTATGACTGCAATGCGCGCGCGTCAATACAATAAATTTGTGGGTTCAATCGACTCTATTGGTGGTGTGCCAAGTAATGCGATTGCACAAAAAGCCATTACTTTTGCCTTAGATGCGCGTAATGCTGCAAAAATGACCACAACCTTGGGTGGTAAAAAATACGAAGTTGCTGGTATTGCACCACTTGGTTCAGCATTTATTTTTGTACGTGATAAAAATATCAACTCGATTGAAAAAGCCGCTGGTAAAAAGTTTGCTGTATTAAGCTATGACAGCGCTCAAAAAATTCTAGTACAACGTGTTGGTGCACAAGCAGTTCCTTCAGATATCACCAACTTTGTTGCAAAATTCAACAATGGTCAAGTTGATATGGTCGGTGCGCCTGCTTATGCCTACAAACCGCTTGAAATTCAAAAAGGTTTAGGTGCAAATGGGGCAATGTTTAACTTCCCTGTATTACAAGTAACTGCTGACTTTGTCATCCGTCCTGAAAAATTCCCTGCAGGTTTTGGTCAAAAATCTCGTGATTATTTTGTGAAAAACTTGCCAAAAAGCTTTGCTATGATTAATCGCCTAGAAGCGACTATTCCAGCAAAATACAAAATGAATTTAACCGCTGAAGATAAGCTGAAATATCAAAAGTTAATGCGTGATGGCCGTTTAGAACTGACTAAACAAGGTATTTATGATGCAGGCATGATGTCTGTGTTGAAAAAAGCACGTTGTTCAGTAGATAAAGCCAACTTTGAATGTACGCTAGGTGGTGAATAATACTTTAGATGAAATAAGCTAAAGTCTACAAAAAAACCAGCTTTGAGAAGCTGGTTTTTTTGTTTTAAATAGAAGCAGTAGCACTATCAAAATTAAAATAAGGGCTATAAAAAAGGGAATAAACCGAGGTTTATTCCCTTTTATTGATTAAAATAAGTTTAATTAAGCATCAATATCTGCATTTAATGCATTTTCTTCAATGAAAGCACGACGTGGTTCTACATCATCGCCCATTAAACATGCAAACATACGATCGGCTTCAATCGCATCATCAATGGTCACTTGCAGCATATTACGGTTTTCAGGATCCATTGTGGTTTCCCAAAGCTGTTCAGCATTCATCTCACCCAAACCTTTATAGCGTTGGATCATCATGCCGCGACGTGAATCTGTCAAAATGTGTTGCCAAACCTGATGGAAAGTCGAAACGTTGATTTTACGTTCGCCTTTTTGCAGATAAGCACCTTCTTCTAACAAGGTGAACCAGCTCTTCGAGTTTTGCAATAAACGTTTATATTCGCCCGATGCCAATAAACCCGCGTCTAATAAATAGCTATGCGGTAAATTGTGCACATAAATCGTTATACGCGGGAAATAAATCGTCGTTTTAAGCCCATCAGCAGTTTCTTTATCAAAGGGTTCCAAGCTCAACACTGGACGTAAACTCGGTTGCGTTGTTTCAATCGCAGTACGAAGTTTTTCACCCCATTGTTGTACATAATCTTGGTCATGATTTTGATCAAGTTTAAAATGCTCAAGACTCAATAAACCATCCAGCAAGGTCGCAGGATAACGCACAGTTAAACGCTGCAAACTCTTTTGAGAGGTTTGATAATCAGCAATCACTTTCTCTAATGCTACGCCACGAATTGCAGGCGCTTCAGCATTGACACGTAATTCAAGTTCATCAATCGCATTTGAAATCAAATAAGTTTCTAAAGCATCATTGTCTTTAATGTACTGCTCTTGCTTACCTTTTTTCAGTTTATACAGTGGTGGTTGTGCAATATAAATATAACCACGTTCCACAAGTTCTGGCATTTGACGGAAGAAGAAAGTCAAAAGCAGGGTACGAATGTGTGAACCATCCACGTCAGCATCGGTCATGATAATGATTTTATGATAACGCAACTTGTCTGGGTTATATTCTTCACGGCCAATACCACATCCTAATGCAGTAATCAGCGTACCCACTTCCTGTGATGAAATCATTTTATCGAAACGTGCACGTTCCACATTCAGGATTTTACCTTTGAGCGGAAGAATGGCTTGCATTTTACGGTTACGGCCTTGTTTTGCAGAACCGCCCGCAGAGTCACCCTCGACCAAGTATAATTCTGAAAGTGCTGGATCTTTTTCCTGACAGTCTGCCAACTTACCTGGAAGACCGGCAATATCAAGCGCACTCTTACGACGTGTCATTTCACGTGCTTTACGCGCAGCATCACGCGCACGTGCAGCATCAATGATTTTGCCTGCAATAGATTTTGCAGCCTGAGGATTTTCTAATAAATACTCAGAAAAGGCTTTGTTCATTGCCTGCTCGACAGCAGGTTTAACTTCACTCGACACCAATTTTTCTTTGGTTTGAGATGAGAATTTAGGATCAGGTACTTTAACTGAAACAATTGCTGTTAAGCCTTCACGCGCATCATCACCAGTAACTGCAACTTTCTCTTTTTTGAGTAAGTTTTCATTTTCCATGTAGCTGTTTAAGCCACGTGTCAACGCTGCACGGAAACCAGCTAAATGCGTTCCACCATCTTTTTGTGGAATATTGTTGGTAAAGCAACGAACATTCTCTTGATAGGTATCATTCCATTGCAAAGCAACTTCAACACCTATGCCATTTTCAGCTTGAGTGGTGAAATGGAAGATTTCATTGAGATGGGTTTTACCTTGGTTAATATATTTTACAAACTCAGATAAACCACCTTCGTAATCGAAGACATGTTCTAAGGCAACACGTTCATCACGTAGGACAATACGAACACCCGCATTCAAGAATGAAAGTTCACGTAAGCGACGTGCCAAAATATCGACATTAAAAATCGTTTGGCTAAACGTTTCAGTACTTGGCCAGAAACGAACAATGGTCCCTGTGGTTTCGACATCACCCACAATTTTTAACGGATAAACCGGATCACCATGTTTATATTCTTGTTGATGAATATGACCAGCACGATGAATCGTAAGTTCAAGTTTGCTTGAAAGTGCATTAACTACAGATACACCTACGCCGTGCAAACCGCCTGAAACTTTATAGCTATTATCATCAAACTTACCACCTGCGTGCAGAATAGTAAGAATTACTTCTGCAGCAGAGACACCTTCTTCTGGGTGAATATCAGTTGGAATACCACGTCCATTATCTGCAACGCTGACTGACTCATCTTCATGAATAGTCACTAAAATTTCATCACAATGACCAGCTAAAGCTTCATCAATCGCGTTATCCACGACCTCAAATACCATATGGTGTAAGCCTGAACCATCATCAGTATCACCAATATACATACCTGGGCGTTTACGAACTGCATCTAGACCACGTAATACTTTGATACTAGAGGAATCATAAGCCTTTTCAATGGTTGGTTCTGTTTGAGAAGCTATTTGATCTTCTGAACTCATGGTTTCTCCCTAGTGAAAAATAGGTCTTTCCAAAATTGGCTAAAATCTAAAATCATGTTGCAACAACACTTACCTGACCTTGGTCAACATTGAATAACTGGTAGGAAATAGACAAATCATGTAAATGTTTTTTTACTGATTCATGGTCTAGTGTGGTAATAAAAACTTGACTACCAAGTTGGCTCAATCGCTCAATTAAACGTTGTTGTGCGCTTAAATCTAATTCTGCTGTCACATCATCTAATAATACCACAGTTTCTTTATTACAGGCATGTAACATGGCAATTTGTGATAGTTTTAAAGCCATTATCAACAACTTTTTCTGCCCTCTAGACAGTACCACATCCGCTTCGCCTAAAGGGGTTTTTAATCGGATATCTGCACGATGCGGTCCATACTCGGTATAACGTCGATCAACATCTTTTTGGTGATATTGAATCAGGTCATTGGCCAAACCATGTTCCACATGGAACCCTGCACTGTATTCCATTTCAATCTTTAAATCGGGTAGCAACTGCGCCAAATCTTCTTGCAAATATAACTTCCATTGCTCAACAATCTCGACCCGTTGAGAATGTAACATTTCACCATAATCACTGAGCATTTTGTTCCACGGCTCTAAATCGAGCAAAGTCAGATTACGTTTGGTTTTAAGTAAGCTATTTCTTTGCTTTAAAGCGCGTGAATAATATTGCCATGCATGATAGAAATCTGGTTCCACGTGAAACATGAGCCAATCCAACAATTGGCGACGTGGTTTTGCCCCATGATCGATAATATCGGTACTTAATGGGTCAATCAGTTGCAATGGCAAGATTTTGGCAAGCTGCCCTTGGGTTGCAACAGTATCACCATTGACTTTAATTAACTGCTCACCACTTTGCAGCTTTTGCATACCAATCTTTTCAGTCAAAGATTGGGCAAAAACAATGGCGTCTGATTGATTATTTTGAATGTAATTTTTCGGGATATGTGTTCGAAAAGATCGACCTGTTGCCAATAAATGAATAGCTTCTAAAATCGATGTTTTACCTGAACCATTTTGTCCATAAAAAACATTAAACGGTTGCAACTCATGCAGAGCAACCGTCTTGAGGTTTCGAACACGTTGTATATTTAAACGCGTAATATGCATGGCTATGATTTAAAAATAAATCAATTAAACACGCATCGGCATCACAACATAAGTTTGATTAGATTGGGTTGGATCTTGTACCAATACCGACTGATTCGCTTCAGACATGGTCATTGCGACATCATCACCATCTAAAACGCTTAATACATCTAAAATATATTGCGCATTAAACGACATTTCCATCGGCGCATTGGCATATTGAATAGCTAAATCTTCAATCGCTTCATCTTGCTCAGGGTTATTGGCACGTAATTGCAAAGAATCAGCATTAAAGTTTAAGAATACACCACGTAATTTTTCATTACTTAAAATCGCAACACGTTGTAAGGATTGCTTAAATACATCATGTGGAATATTTACAACTTTATCACCGCCACGTGGAATCACACGACGATAATCAGGGAATTTCCCATCAATTAATTTTGTTGTGAAACGTACCGTAATATCGCCTTGTTCTTTGTCGCGGCTAGAGGTTTGAATGGTAACATTTAACAATTCACGACCAATTAACAAGGTCAGTTGCTCATCTTCAATACTTAAAAGACGTTGTAACTCACCGACTGCTTTACGTGGAACAATGGCTTGAACCAATTGTGCAGCGGTTGAAGACGCTAATGTTTCACACAATGCTAAACGGTGCCCATCGGTAGTGACTGCGCGTAATTGATTTTCATCAATTTCCAATAATGTACCTGTCAGGTAAAAACGTACATCTTGCACAGCCATGGCAAATGAAGTTTTTTCAAATAAACGTTTTAATTCACGCTCAGTGACTTGAACTTGAGTGCCTTGGCTATTTTCATTGGTTAACAATGGATAATCTTCAGCAGGTAAGGTTCCTAAAACAAAGCGACTGTTTCCAGATTTTAAAATACAGCGTTGATCTTCAGTGATCTGCAAATCAATCAAAGCTGCTGCTGGTAAAGATTTACAAATATCGACCAACTTACGTGCAGGAACTGTGGTTTCCCCTGCTTGTAAACATGCACCTTCAGCTAGAGTTGTACTTGCCACAAGCTCCACTTCCAAATCTGATCCTGTAATCGTAAGGGCTTGATTTGTAGCTTGAATTTTCACGTTTGAAAGAATGTTTAAAGTATGGCGACGTTCAACTGCTCCAACCACATGGGACAAAACATTAAGTAAGCTCTCTTTCGCGATTTTCAAACGCACGGTGGAATTCCTCTAACTAAATATGACAAAAATGTGGGTAATAAATTTTTTTTAATGACGTACTATGCGGCAGTTTATGCCGCATTGCAAGCGCATAATTTGTACAAATTTTAACTTTGTAACAGGCGCATGAGGTTTTTATAATCCTCATTAAAAATTGGATCTTCATCGCGTAAACTTTGCACTTTTTCACAGGCATGCATGACCGTACTGTGGTCACGACCGCCAAAAGCCATCCCAATTTCAGGGAAACTGTCTCCAGTAAGCTCACGCGCAAGACCCATCGCCAACTGACGTGGTCGTGCGTAAATACGTGTGCGTTTTGGTCCCACCAATTCTTTCAATGGAATACGGAAGTATTCACTCACTACGCGTTGAATGTTTTCAGTACTGATGGTACGGGCACGAATCGCCAAAACATCTTTCAATGATTCACGAACCACTTCTAGATCAATTGCAGACCCCTTAAAGCGTGAGATTGCCACAACTTTGTTTAAAGCGCCTTCAAGCTCTCGCACATTGGCAACAACCTGTTGTGCAATAAATAAAGCGCAATTTCGAGGCAGATCGATGCCACTGCTTTCGGCTTTTTTCAGCAAAATTTCGATACGTGTTTCAATATCTGGTGGTTCAACCCCAACCGATAATCCCCATGAAAAGCGCGAGACTAAACGCGGATCCAATTCGGTTAATTCTTTTGGATAACGGTCAGAGGTTAAAATAATTTGTTTAGATTCATCCAATAAAGCATTGAATGTATAGAAAAATTCAACAAGACTGGCTTCTTTACCCGCCAACAAATGAATATCATCAACCAACAATAAATCTAAAGAACGGCAATTCTTTTTAAATTCTTCAACCTTGCCTTTTTGCAGAGAGCTGACAAAGTCTTGGACAAAGCTTTCCGCAGTCATATACATCACACGCGCATTTGGCTTTGCTTGTAATAATGCATTACCAACGGCTTGCATTAAATGCGTTTTACCTAAGCCTGTAGGGCCGTATAAAAAGAGTGGATTATGTTGAGATTCACCCAGTTGTGTTAAAACTTTGCGGCAAGTTTCAGCCGCCATTTGGTTTGAACGACCTTCAACAAATAAAGCAAAGTTAAATAATGGGTTAAGTTGTCGTTTCTTCACATTTTTTGCAGAAACAACTTCATATTCTTTGTCTTTTTTGGCTTTGACATGCTGTGTAGGCATTGGAGAACTTTCAAGCGCTGCCGTTGTGGTAGCTGGCTGTTCAGCAGCAGAAAGAATTGCACCAGGACGCGAGTCGACTAAAATTTCGACTTTACGAATACGACCTTCAGATAATTGTTCTGCCAAAATAGAAATCAGTTCTAAATGATGTTCTTGAATGTAGCGAGTCCAATATGGATTGGGTGCATACAGTTTTAAAGTATCTTCGACTTCTTCTGCAACCAAAGGACGAATCCACATGGCAAAGACATTATCAGAGAGCTCTTGTCGCAAGCGAGTTAAGCAGTCCGTCCAAAGCATGTGAAACCCCTTCATTCAATTTTAAATTCAAAAAAGACTATTTACCCCTACCCTGTAGGTGAAGGGGTCGCCATTCTAACCAAGTTATCCACATCTGTCATGGTTAATTCAATCTAATTCGCTCAAAAAAGCAACCTTCTGTAAATAAATTCAAATTCAAAGCAGTTGTGGATAAGGTTTTCCACAAGCTGTGGATAAATTATCACAGAAAGTTATCCACAATCCATCAAATTAATAGAAACATGGATACTCACAGGGTAAGTTATTATTATTTATCTTAAAAAAGCGGTTTTCCACAGAAAAAATGCTCCCTAATAATAATAAATATAAATTTTAAATTTGAATTTATTTATAAGGATCAGGATTTCTGTGGATAAAGCTTCAGTTATGAATTTAAATTCAAAACAACACGATTTTTAAATTTAAAATTGAGAAATTAAATTTAAATTGTGAATCAGCCTATGGATAACTTTGAGGATATATCTGTGCGTAACTCTTATTTGCATTATAAAAGAATAAGTTATGCTGTGAATATATATTTTTGATAATTTATTCAATTTAATCTATATAAAGTTGTTGTCTGGGTAAAAATAAAGCGTCTATATAAAAGAAATGTGTATATTTATTGACAGAATAAAGAATGCACAATACAATCGCGAACCTTTAGAAAAGATCAATTTTGGAGTTTCGATATGAAACGTACATTCCAACCATCTGAATTAAAGCGCAAGCGTGTTCATGGTTTCCGTGCTCGTATGGCTACTAAGGCTGGTCGTCAAGTATTAGCTCGCCGTCGTGCAAAAGGCCGTCATAGTTTAACTGTTTAATTTTTTAGACAGTTGATAGACGACTTGGGTGTTATGTCTCTTTATAGTTTCAGTCCAGAGGTGAGAATCCACTGCGCTGCTGATTACAAAGATGTATTTGATGGTGCGCTTTTTAAAGTGCATCAACCCCATTTTATATTCTTAGCAAAAGTTACCGAACAGCCTAAAAGCCGTTTGGGTATTGTTGTTGCAAAGAAGAAAGTGCGCCGTGCGCATGAAAGAAATCGAATAAAACGTTTAACGCGTGAAAGTTTTCGCTTAAACCAGCAAAATATAGATTTATTGGATATTGTGGTGATGCCTAAAGTTGGTATAGAAGCAGTTCCAAATGCTGAGCTTTTTCAGCAATTACAATTTGCTTGGTTGAAATTGCAGCGCATCGTTAAAAAGCACCATAAAATAGCTCAATCTTCCCCTCAAAAATAGAGGATACCAATGATTCGTTTATTGCATTGGTTGATTCGTTTCTATCAAATTGCGATTAGTCCTCTCATTGGACCTCGTTGTCGTTATATTCCGACTTGTTCTCAATATTCGTTAGAAGCGATCCATACGCACGGCGCATTAAAAGGTAGCTGGTTAGCGACCAAACGCGTGTGTCGTTGTCATCCTTGGGGTGGGTATGGTTATGATCCTGTGCCAAAAAAAACAATTCGTTTTATTTCATTTCAGCAAATAGATTCTCAAACGCTTCATGTTCCTGTACCCTTGCGTGAACGTTTATTGAACCAAAATCACTCTAACCACTTGGGGTAATAGATATGCAACAATGGGCCAGGTTTGCAATCCTTGGGGCCATGTTAGTCACCGCATATTTGCTCATTTTGGCTTGGCAAAAAGACTATGGTCATGACAATACATCGAAGGCTGCGACACCGCAGGCTGTTGTAGCGCATGATGTGTCTGCCGATCTGCCAAAAGGTCAAGCAACTGCGGCCACTAGCGATGTTCCACAAGCAAATATAGCTGCTGCACAACAGAATACAGCTGCACCAGCCACAGCAAATCAACAATTGATTTCAGTACAAACTGACCTTTATCATCTTTGGATTAGTCCTAAAGGTGGTGATATTGTTCGTATTGAATTACTGAATCATGACAAGAGCAAAGACAGTGATCAGCCTTTTGTTATGCTTGAAAGTGATGCAAAACGTACCTATGTTGCGCAATCTGGGTTAATTGGATTGAATGGTCCGGACAGTAAGCCAGATCGTCCAAACTATGCGTTTGAAAAAACTGCTTATACCATTGCAGATGCCAAAGCAGCCAAAGACAAAGATGGAAAAACATCGCAAGTTTTAGCTGTACCAATGGTATTTAAAACAGCAGATGGCGTTGAAATCATCAAAACATTTACCTTTAAACAAGGTCAATATCCAATCGATGTGAGCTATCAGGTTGTCAACCGTAGTGCGCAAAATTGGCAAGGACAAATGTTTGGTCAAATTAAGCGTGATAACTCAGATGATCCAGGAAAAACCTCTCAAGGGATTTTTACACTTGGAACATATTTGGGTGGCGCTTGGGGTACACCTGATGAGCATTATAACAAGCTAAAATTTGCAAATTTTACTGATGAAAAACTCAACACTGAAGCAAAAGGCGGATGGGTTGCGATTGTTCAGCATTATTTTGTAAGTGCTTGGATGCCTGGTCATTTTGGCGGTCAAGAATACACAGCAAAATTGGAATCTCGTAAATCTGCAGATGGTATGAATATCATCGGATTTACTTCTCCAACCATCAATGTTCCAGCTGGAAAAGCAATGAGCATTGATGCAACGTTCTACTCAGGTCCAAAAATTCAATCTGAATTAAAAGACTTGGCTGTTGGTTTAAACCAAACTGTAGACTATGGTTGGTTATGGCCAATTGCAAAATTATTATTTGCTGGTTTACAGTTCTTCCATAATCTTGTAGGTAACTGGGGCTGGTCAATTATCTTATTGACTGTATTGGTTAAGCTTATTCTTTGGCCTTTGTCGTCTAAGAGCTATCGCTCTATGGCGAAAATGCGTGTGATTGCACCTGAAATGCAACGCATGAAAGAAGAGTTTGGTGAAGACCGCATGCGTTTCTCACAAGAAATGATGGCGCTTTACAAACGTGAGCAAGTCAATCCACTTGCGGGTTGTTTACCATTGTTGTTGCAAATGCCAATCTTCTTAGCATTGTATTGGGTATTGATGGAATCTGTAGAGCTTCGTCATGCACCATGGATGCTTTGGATTCAAGATTTATCTGCAATGGATCCTTGGTTTATACTGCCGTTGATCATGGGTGTAACGATGTTTGTTCAACAAATGTTGAACCCACAACCTACTGATCCAATGCAAGCTAAAGTCTTCAAAATCATGCCGATCATGTTTACAGTATTTATGCTGTTCTTCCCTTCTGGCTTGGTTTTATACTGGATTGTGAACAACTCGATCACGATTCTGCAACAATGGTTTATCAACAAAAATGTTGCTAAAGCCAAAGTCGCAAGCGAAGTGGTTTAATCTTCATAGATTAAGCAATAGCTGAAAAAATCCGCTTAAGATGGTAATCTTAGGCGGATTTTTTTATTGTCAAAGTTTGAGTAATTTAGATGAGTAACCCTGTAAGCCAAACCACAATTGCAGCAATTGCGACTCCACCTGGACGTGGTGGTGTAGGTGTGATTCGTCTATCTGGTCCTAAGGCTTATGCGATTGCACAAGCTTTAACTCAAAAAGCGCTTCCCCAAGCGCGCTTTGCTGGCTTTCGTCAGTTTTTTGATGAAAAAGGTGAAGTGATGGATGAGGGGCTAGCAATTTGCTTTCCAAATCCAAACTCGTTTACGGGTGAAGATGTGGTGGAATTGCAGGGACATGGTGGTCCTGTAATTCAAAATGCACTTCTTGCACGATTGTTCGAGCTGGGTGCTATTGCCGCCAAAGCAGGCGAGTTTTCCATGCGAGCCTTTGAAAATGGCAAAATGGACTTGGTTCAAGCTGAAGCGATTGCAGATTTAATTGATGCAACTTCACAAGCCGCTGCGCGTTCTGCAGTACGTTCTTTGCAAGGTGCATTTTCCAATAAAGTGAATACTGTATTGGAAAAACTGATTCATTTACGTTTGCATGTTGAAGCGGCGATTGATTTTCCTGAAGAGGAAATCGACTTTTTGGCAGATGGAAAAATTCTTCATCTACTTGAAGATGTGCAGGCTTCAGTCTCTGCTGTACAACACTCTGCGCGTCAGGGGCAGTTATTACGTGAAGGTCTGCAAGTGGTGATTGCAGGTAAGCCCAATGCGGGTAAATCTTCGTTATTGAATGCCTTGGCGGGAAATGACCGTGCCATTGTTACGGATATTGCAGGAACGACGCGTGATGTACTGCATGAGAAAATTACTTTAAATGGCTTGCCTATCACACTGACCGATACTGCGGGCTTACGTGAAACAGGTGATGTGGTCGAAAAAGAAGGCATTCGCCGAGCAATCAAAGAAATTGAGCAAGCGGATTTATTACTTTTGGTTTATGACCTGAGCCAAGGTGAAAATCCTTTAGCACTTGCTCAGCGCTATTTTGAAGATCATTTAGAAACTAAACGCTTGATGTTGATTGGTAATAAGTGTGATTTAACTGCGCAATCACCTGAATTAAGTGATTTTCAAGGTTTTCGCCATATTAGCGTGTCGGCCAAACAGGAAATGGGCGTACAAGCGCTTATAGATGCGATTACAGCACATGCTGGCTTCCATCCTGAAGAAGATACCTTTATTGCACGGACACGCCATTTAGACGCAATGAAGCGTACTCAGCACTATCTTGCAGAAGCACATGAGCAACTTGAGGTCTATCATGCGGGTGAACTGGTCGCTGAATCGTTACGTTTAGCACAGAATGCCTTAGCTGAGATCACAGGCGATTTTAGTGCAGATGATCTATTAGGGGTAATTTTTGGCTCGTTCTGTATTGGAAAGTAATTTGTATTGGAAAGTAATCCTTTACTCTAAAAGCTTAAAAGCGGACATAAGTCCGCTTTTTTTGATGAAAAGTTGTGCTTTTGTAAGCTGAATTTACATCAATCTTAGAATTGTTTACTGTAAGATCAATTACATATTCAACAAAGGCTTCTTTTCATGAAAAAAACTCCTTTATTGCTTGCGATTGCTGTTTTAGTGATGACGTCAAATGTTTGGGCGGGTAAAGATGATCATGTGATTATTCAAGAAGCTGCCAAAAACAAGATCACCATTGGACAAGCAATACGTGCCAATGATGAAACAGCTGTCACCTTGACGGGGACAATTGTTCGTCAAATAAAACATGAACATTATGAGCTAAAAGACAGCACGGGCACCATTGGGATCGAAGTGGATGATGATCTTATCGATTTAAAAAAATTAAAACCGGGTACCAAAGTTAAAGTTGTGGGGGAAGTCGATACTCACCGCTATAAACCCACTGATATAGAAGTGGTTAAAATTGAGATTATTCAATAATTGCTTTTAACCAATATCTAGGCGCTGTGCGCCTAGATATTTGATCAAGCTTTAATTTTTAAATGACTGATCAATAAATAAATACATAAGATACCGATTCCTGCACAAAAGCCTAAAACACCAACCATTAAACCAAAATGATCAGATAAAAAGCCTGCGCTAATGATCGGCACAATGGTGCCAAAATAGGCAATAAACAAATAAGTAGAAACCACAGCTGCCCGATTTTCAACATTGGTCATGTGGTGAATCAATGCAAAAGCACTCAGTAACGTTAAACCATGCCCCATTCCGACCAAAACCACACTCAAAAAGAATAAGAAACTCCAATGCATGGTCATACAGATCGATAAAATAATATAGCTGGAAATCAATAAGACTAAGCCTGTATTCAATGCTTTATGCATATCAAAAGACTTTGCTATAAATTGGACGATCGCAGAAACCATTAAGATACTGGCAATGGTTGCACCACTGACCAATGGTCCATGCCAAGGAATCACATCTCGAATAAAGGAAGGTGCTAATGAAGCAAATAAACTAAATGAGCCAAAAGCACAGAATGCGGTAAAACTGGCGATATAAAACAGTTTTTTAAATTGAGCTTCTGGCAGTTGTAAGTGGGGTGCAATAGAAAATGGCTGCCTTTCAAACCTCATGGTTTTAATCGTAAATAAACTCATCAAACTGATGATTGCTGCAACAATTACGGGTAAATAAGGTGTGACAAGTGGGCGATCAGAAAATTGTGCGATTGCGCCACCAATAAACGGGCCCAGTCCAAAGCCAATCACGGTAATAATTGAACTTAACTGTGCGGCATTCTGCTTATGTGAGTCAGGAATGGTATAAATCAAACCTAACATTGCAGAGGTGCTGATCAACCCAGAGGCAATGCCAATGATAAAGCGGCCAAATCCAAGCAAATAGGTGGTTGATGCAAACACCGACAGTGTTAGGCCAATCACAGCAAACAATAGCCCGATTTGTAAGGTACGAATAAAACCAAAACTATTACTGCTACGTCCTAAAAATAATAATGTGGTTAAACAACCAAACATATAGGCCACGAAAATATAGGTGATCTGGCTTGGGAGTAATTGCCAAAGTTGTTGATAAATTGGATATAAGGGACTAGCGAGCGCCGTACCAATCGTACCAATACATAAGGCTAGGCTGATCATTAAAAATGAACGCCATGATTGTTGATTCATAAATATAAGACTTCAAATGCAAATGTTTTGCAGATAAAAATGCCAAACCTGTTCAATACAAAGTTCGGCATGGAAGGAATTGAGTATGGAAAGATTAAAACTTAATCAGTAAAGGGTCAATGGAAACTTAAACATTCAAGCACAGATGACTGTGAATTGAGTTATGAATAGCGTTTGAGCAGCTTTAAAAATTCTTGTAATTCAGCTTCATCCACGGCTTGAGTGTCTTTAATCACATGCTCGGTTAAATGCTGCTCAATCAATTCATTCATTAAGCCATTCACGGCACCTTTAATTGCTGCAACTTGCTGTAAAACGCTGATACATGAGCTGCTCTGATCAACCAAAGCTTCTTCAATCGCATGAATTTGCCCTTTTAGTCGTTTCACTCGATTGAGGACTTTTTTATCTTGATGTAAATGACTCATAAATTAATCCGCTATTTAACATACTCCCTTATAGTATATTTTAAATTGAAATTATATACTCATGGGGAGTATATAGGATCACGCCTCATGCAATTCAAGACCATTCAGCGAAAGCATAGCCATCAATTTGATCAAGGTAATCCTTTAGCACAAAAGAAAATCTTATGGGCGACCATTTTGACTGGATTGATGATGATTTTTGAGATTGCGGGAGGCTGGATTTTTAATTCCATGGCCTTACTCGCAGATGGTTGGCATATGAGTTCGCATATGCTGGCATTAGGTTTGGCTTATGCTGCTTATCGAGCTGCTCGTTATTATGCGCAGGATTCTCGTTTTAGTTTTGGTACATGGAAAATTGAAATTCTTGCTGGCTATAGCAGTGCAATTCTATTGATGGTGGTGGCCTTATTTATGGCCTTCCAGTCGCTAGTGCGTTTATTCCATCCTGTGCAGATTCATTATAATGAAGCGATTTTGATTGCTATTTTAGGTTTATTGGTCAATTTGGTTTGTGCATGGCTATTACACGATCATGCTGACCATCACCATCACCATCACCATCACCATCATTCACATAGACATAATGACCATCATGGACATGATTTAAATCAAAAAGCTGCGTTTTTACATGTGGTTGCAGATGCACTGACCTCTGTCTTGGCGATTATTGCTCTTTTTGCTGCAAAGTATTTGGGTTGGGACTTTTTGGATGCTGTATTGGGTATTGTTGGGGCAATTTTAGTCGGACGTTGGTCATATGGTTTAATCAAAGAAACGGCGCAAACATTATTAGATGCGGAAATGGATCATCCTGTAGTCGATGAAGTACGTGAAGTGATTGAGCATCTAAATGCTGAAGCAAAAATAACCGATATTCATGTATGGAAAGTCGCTAAAGCCAAATTTTCAGTGATTTTAGCGCTTGAATCCAATGATAAAAATTTAAATGCTGATCAGGTACGCCACGCTTTATCTATTCATAAACAATTGGTGCATATTTCTGTTGAAATCAACAAAACCGCGATGTTTAGTTGGGTTTCACGTGAAACCTGAGCAAGAATAAAGTACAGTTTTTTTAACAGTTCAAGGTACTGTGATCGGTAGAGAACAATTGCGAACAGAGATAAGGATCAATCACAGTTTTTAAACAAGTCAGCTGATGAATTATGCTTTAATGCATCTCAATATTTATTTTGATTTTATCGATTTATGTTAAAGCAATTTATCGCATTGAGCTTAAGTCTGGCTTTTTGTACAGCTGGTTTTGCCAGTGTTGAGACTGTGAAAGCAAAATTAGCACAGCAGTATCCCAATGTAAAAATTAATAACCTGCAAACAACAGAAATGCAGGGTTTATATAGTGGGACCTTGGATAGTCAAATCGTTTATGTCAATGAGGATGCCCAGCATTTATTTATTGGTTCAATGATTCGTTTGAAAGATCAGCATAATTTAACCAAAGATTTAGCAGTTAAAGAAAATACGATAGATTTTAAAGCATTACCTTTGAATGATGCTGTAAAAACAGTTAGGGGGAATGGTAAGCGTCAGCTTGCAATCTTTTCTGACCCAAATTGCCCATATTGCAAGACGCTTGAAGGGAATTTAGCCAAGCTCAATGATGTGACAATTTATACATTTATCTATTCCATCAAAGCGCAATCAATTTTGCCATCTAAGCAAGTATGGTGTTCTGCAAATAAAGAATATGCATGGAAAAATTTGATTCAAAATGGGATTAAACCGACAGCACCAGCAAATTGTGCAACGCCAATCGAGCGTAATTTGGAATTGGGTAAAAAATTAGGTTTGCATGGAACACCAGCAATTATTTTCTCAAATGGTTATAAGGTGATGGGTGCCTACCCTGCCGAAGAAATTGAGAAAATATGGAAAAATTTTGGATTATAAACAGCGCTTAGAAGCTGATAGCGTAAAAAAGCACCCATCGAGGGTGCTTTTTATATTGAGGAGAAAATTTAAGTACGTTTGGCAATCATGTTATAGATAAAGAGTACCACTATTGCACCAATGACTGAGGCAATAAATCCAGCTGATGCACCTTTTGGATATAGGCCGAGTAATTGACCACCATAGGTTGCAACCAATGAACCTACAATACCGAGTGCTGTTGTTACAATGAAGCCAGCTTTATCATCACCTGGGTGAATTGCACGTGCAATCAAACCTGCAATAAAACCAATCACAATTGCACTAATCAGTGACATCATAATCTTTCTCCTTTTTCTTTATTTTGTCGTGAGTTACTGCATCGAATTAGTTTAATAATCAAATATTCTCTAGGGAAGTAAAAGCGCTTATTTGCTACAAGTTGTTGCATTTTTGTTCACTACAACAGCTAAAAAAATAAAAAAAGCGACCGAAGTCGCTTAACTCATTTTAGTTAAAATGATGTGATGAGGTCTCAATTAAAGACCAATTTCTCCAATAAATGGAATATGACGATATTTTTGATCATAGTCTAAGCCATAGCCCACAATGAATTTATCTTCAACTTCAAAGCCAAGAAATTTCACATCTAAATCGATTTCACGGCGAGACGGTTTGCTGACTAAAGTACACAGCTCGATCGAGTTGGGATGACGTGTACTTAAAATTTCCAATACTTTGCTTAAGGTATTGCCAGAGTCAATAATATCTTCCACGACTAAGATATCCTTACCGCGAATTTCGCCGTCTAAATCTTTGAGGATTCTGACATCACGAGAAGATGTTGTACTGCCACCATAGCTTGAAACGGTCATAAAATCGAGTTCATGAGTCTTACTGATTGCACGACATAAATCAGCCATAAAAATCACTGAACCACGCAATAAACCAATTAAGACAAGCTCTTTATCGCTATTGGCATAATGCGCATCAATTTTTTTACCAAGTTCCTGAACTTTTGCATGAATTTCTTCAGCAGAAATCATCACTTTCATTTCAATAGTCATGGGAAATACCTAAAAACCTAAACATCAAATTCTAAAATTAAAAAAGGTGTTGACTAGCAACACCCTAAAAGATGACATAATTTTAAAACATATCAGATCAAGATGCATCTTTTTTGACATTTGAAAATGTAAATGTCCTAATTTAAACCGAAATGATCAATGTGCATCACGTTTTAAAACGAATGCACAGATTACAAAAACTGTACCAATCAAAATCAGTTTTTTCTTTGATTTACGCGGTTTTTGTTGGGTTTTGCTCATAGGCTTTTTGTCCATAAATATAGGTGGCTTGAATATTGCGATCATCCCCCATGGTAAATAAGGCAAATAATGCATCGTCTATGTTTTTAGCACGTTCCTGACGCAGTTGTTGTAGCGCCGTTGCTTTTAAATCTAGAACAACAAAATCGGCTTCTTTACCGATATTGAAATTGCCCAATTGCGCATCCAAATGTAACGCTTTCGCTCCACCAAGCGTTGCATGATAAAGTGATTCCATCGCCGAAAGTTTATCACCTTGGAGTTGTTGCACTTTGTAGGCTTCATTGAGGGTTTGTAATTGGCAAAAGGCTGTTCCTGCACCAATATCTGTTCCTAAGCCGACTTTGACCTGTTTTTCCCAGGATTTTTTTAATGGGAATAAACCACTTCCCAAAAATAAGTTTGATGTCGGGCAAAATGCAATTGCTGAATCAGTTGCATGCATGCAATCCCATTCATGCTCTTCTAAATGAACACAATGTGCAAAAACAGAACGCTCTCCTGTTAAACCATAGTGGTGATAGACATCCAGATAACCTTTCTGCTCTGGGAATAAGTCTTTGACCCATGCAATTTCATTTTTATTTTCACTGAGATGGGTATGCACATATACCGTTGGATACTCTGCTTTTAACTGCCCTGCTTTTGCCAATTGCTCAGGTGTAGAGGTTGGAGCAAAACGCGGAGTAATGGCATATAGGTTACGACCTTTACCATGCCATTTTTCAATCAGTGCTTTAGAGTCAAGATATGCGCTTTCAGCAGTGTCTGTCAGTGCTTCAGGTGCATGACGATCCATCATGACTTTACCTGCAATTAAACGCATCTGATGCTGTTCTGCCACTTCAAATAAGGCATCGACTGATTGGGGATGTACCGTACAAAAAACCAGTGCTGTTGTGGTGCCATTTTTAAGTAATTCTTGGACAAAAAACTGTGCGATTTTGTCGGCATAGTTTTTATCTGCAAACTGAATTTCTGTTGGAAAAGTATAGGTATTTAACCATTCTAAAAGTTGTTCACCATATGCACCCACCATTTCTGTTTGTGGAAAATGAATATGGGTGTCAATAAAACCAGGCACAATCAGTTGTTCTGGGTAGTGATCAATTTGAATATCATCTGTCAGGTGAGACTGTGCATCTTCCCAAGGGCCAAACCATGTGATTTTGCCTTGCTCTGTGATCAGTAAACCATCTTCGATATAACGAACTTGATCTAATATTTGAGTTGCTTGAGAAACGGTATTTTTAATATCAAGAAAACGCCCACGAACCGCTGTTTTCTGTACAACACAAGACATGTAGAACCTGCAATTTATCCTTTTTTCGATTGATTGTACCTGAAATTTGTATCAGGTGCTGTATGCAGTTTTGCGCGAAAGCATTCTAAAAAATTGAATAACGTTATTTTTTATTGTTTTAGCGCAGGGAAATTTTTATCGAAATATAACTAAAATTAGTGGCTAAAGGCATATTCTATATTGTGAGTTTATCTTTATAGCAACAATCGCTACAGTCTTGGAAAATGGTGAAATAAGACAACAATGGACAATACTAAACAGTTAAAACAGATCATCTATTCATATCCTGAATTGATGCTTCGGTTACAGTATTTGCGAGATATTCATGCACATGCATACTTGAGTGCAGGTGTAATTCGTAACTTGGTATGGTCTATTTTACATCATCAGAGTTATGGATTTGATCAGATTGAAATCGATGTCATTTTCTATGATTTAAATGATCAACAAGGCCTTAAAGAACAACATTTGACTGAATTGTTAAAGCAAAAATTTCCTAATAATGAATGGGATGTGGTCAATCAAGCCTATGTGCATTTGTGGTATAAAACAGATGATGCAAACTCTATCCCTCAATACCAATCCTTATTCGATGCTTTATCCGTATGGGTTGAAACGGCAACCGCAATTGCAGTACGTTTACTTGAAAATGATGATATCGAAATTATTGCGCCGTTTGGGCTAAATGATTTGTTTGAATTAAAATTGAGATGGAATAAACGTTTGGTCAGTTATCCAGTTTTTTTAGCACGGATTCAGGCTAAAAAGTTTTTGACCAGATGGAAAAAGCTGGTTGTTGTGGATGATTAGGGGATCAGATTTAAATAAATCAAACCATAGTGAAGATCATACTCCAAGACAACAGATGGCTATTACAACAGATGACTAGGCTGATGGATAAAGATTTCATTTCAATACTGTCCATATAATTTAAATCGTTGAGTATTATTGAGCATAAAAAAGCCTTCCAATTGGAAGGCTTGATCTAGTGTTTATAAGGTTGTTTCATGGTGCTTTTTGCTATGGCGAATAGAGAGCCAAGCGGTAATTGCCAAGACAATCACAATGAAACCTAACGAAATCCAAATCGGCATATGGAAGACATCCAGCATTAACATTTTAAAGCCAATGAAGACTAAGATGATGCCTAGGCCATAAGGCAAGTAATGCATTTTAGACGCGGCACCCGACAATAAGAAAAACATTGCACGTAGACCTAAGATCGCCATTAAATTCGCAGTTAATACAATAAATGGATCACTGGTCACCGCAAAAATCGCTGGAATAGAATCGACCGCGAAAATTACATCTGAAGCTTCGACTAAAATTAAGACTAGGAATAACGGGGTTGCCCACAACACACCATTTTGACGAACAAAGAATTGAGCACCTTCTAATTTTGGGGTGATTCGCATATGTTTACGTAGCCACTTTAGAATAGCCATATCTTCGATATTGGTTTCTTCTTCATCCTGTCCTTTAAGGAATTTATAGCCTGTATAAACCAAGAAAGCACCAAAGAGATAAAGCACCCAAGAGAATTCTTGAACGAACCATGCGCCAATAAAAATAAAGATGGTACGTAAAATAATTGCACCTAATACACCATAGAGCAGAATTTTACGTTGTAAGCCTTGTGGAATCGCAAATGCAGCAAAGATCATCAACCAGACAAAGACATTGTCGATCGCTAATGATTTTTCAAGTAGATAACCTGCAAAGTATTCCATGACTTTGCTATTGGCAATTGAAACACCCGCGGTTTGTTGTAGATATAGCCATAAACCACCACCAAATAACGCTGCAACACTGACCCATGCAATGCTCCAGTAGGCAGCAGTTTTAATTTTGACTTCTTGCCCTTCTTTTTGTTTAAAGCCTAAAAAGTCGATCAGTAGCATGACAATAACAATAGCGAAGAACGCTAGATACAGCCATGGATTGCCAATAGTTTCCATAAAACTCTCCGAATCTGGCAATCAGGCATAAAAAAACCTTGACCTGTTGCCAGATGATTAAACATCTGTGTCAACATGATCAAGGTCTTGCCTACATTTGAGTTATGTACATCAATCTCAAATGCTCAGATACCGGCTTTTTTCAAAGCGTAATGACGATATTCTGATAAAGGAGGCTACTCCCCTTGTTCAATATACTGTGTAAGAAATCTTTCATTTCTTAATATCTAGTGAGAATCGCATATTTATTAAAAATGTGCAAATTTTGAATGTATTTTTATGTAGTTTATTTTATGTACAAAATTCAGCGCTGGTTTTTAGTGCAACAAAAGCTTGATTGAGCGTTGAATTATGATGCTGAATAATACGGTCAGCATTGAGAACCTTTGAATCTATTGTGCTGTGCGCATCTGAAATTAATGTCACTTTATAATTTAAGTCTTTTGCTGCACGGCTTGTGCTATCGATACAAAATTCAGTTTTTAAACCACAGATGATCACTTCTTCAACATTTAAAGATTCTAGTTGTTGTGATAAATCTGTTTGGAAAAAGCAATTTGGCCGTGTTTTTTCTAAGATGTAATCTGTATTGGGATCAATATTTAATTCAGCAATGAGTTGAGTCATTGGACTATTTGGTGCGAGTCCTGTGCCAGCTAAACCAACATGACGTATCGCAAAAATCGGAATGTGTTTAACACGCGCATATTCAATGAGCTGATTGACGTTTTTCAACAATTGATTAGCTTGAAATGGAGGATGCTGTGCATGAAATAGGCCATTTTGTAGATCAATAACGAGTAAGGCTTGTTTATTGTGATACTCAGACATGAGTTTCTCCGTAAATATTGACCAAATCGCGGAGCAAAAAATAACCCCGCTCATTGGCAGGGTTGGTTTCTACATTTTATTTTAATGTATACGTCCACACTGCCGATGCAGTGTGGTGGTTAATAATTTAAATAAAATGATTGGTTGCATTGATGATCATTGTTTTATCAAAGTAATTTAATTAAGTTAAAGTTTTTAACTCAGCATGTCACTTTAAAACTTGTAAAAAGATATTTAGGGTCTGTTGGCATTTCATAAATGGCTTGCGTTGTAGGTTAAAATTGAGCAGGCAAGGCATTAAACGAAGAGAATAGTGGGTCTATTTTCGAGTTTCATAACGAAGGCTGAGATAATTTTAACCACAACCCTGAGCAAGAACAAAGCACTGCTTTGTTTGCAGCGCAAGGCGCAGCGGGGGACTAGTGTGTTTTTTGCCGCTACGTGTTACCTTGCGAAACGATGTTTCTCATTATTTAGAATGACTAAATTTCGTATTTCGCGCCTAGTATCGCCTAAAAAACACACGTAGTCGCAAACGTAGACGAATTGTCAACAGACCCTATTTTTTTGAATAAAATCTTTACGTTGTACAAGCACTAAAGCTAACAGGGTCCCAAGAACAGCGATTATACCGCCAACGATGCCGATATGATTGAGCCCATAACTGGTGGTCACTAGGCCACCAAGCAAAGCGCCGCCACCAATACCCACATTATAGAGCCCTGAATAAATCGCCATTGCGACATCAGTGGCATCAGAAGCTAAAGCTAAGGTTTTGGCTTGTTGAGCTAAGCTAAAGCAAATAATCGCCATGCCCCAAAATAAACTCAGTAGACTAAAACTGGTAAAATCAGTACTCAGTGAAGTCAACAATAACATCGAAACAGCCAATATCGCACTACTTAACGGTATCGGAAGTTTTGGATATTTTTTGGCAAATTTACCGAATAAATAAGAGCCAAAGAAACCCGCTGCGCCATAGATTAATAATAAGGTTGTGGTCTGTGTCGAGCTAAAATGCGCAACATTCAAAGCAAAAGGTTCGATATAACTGTATGCGGTAAATTGCGCGGTAATCACAATAATGGTTAGAGCAAAAACAATCATCAGGCTTGGGCGTTTTAAAAATACCTTTAAACTACTCAGAGAGCCTGAATTGACGCTCGGTAAGCGTGGCAATGTATTGGCTAAGATGACGCAAACTATAGCCGCACCAATTGCAATTAAAGCGAAAGTATTACGCCAACCATAAGATTCACCAATCATTCGTCCAAATGGAATACCTAAAACCATCGCCAATGCTGTACCTGTGGCCAATAGCCCCAAAGCTTGAAACTCCTTACCTTTGGGTGCGACTCGTACTGCCAGTGATGCAGTGATTGACCAAAATAAAGCATGAGAAAATGCGATACCAATTCGACTGATCAGGAGTACATCGAAACTCCATGCAAAATAAGATAATGCATGACTGGCCACAAAAACCATAAATAGAATGATCAGTAAAAAGCGCCGTTCAATATTTTTGGTTAGTAACATGATCGGCAATGAAATGGGTGCAACAACCCATGCATATAGAGTAATCATGATACCAACATCAGTTGCAGGCATCGCAAAGCTTTTTCCAATGTCACTCAGTAAAGCCACAGGAACGAATTCTGTGGTATTGAAAATAAATGCTGCGAAAGCAAGGCTAATCACACTGATCCATTGCTGGGATTCGCTGGGGGCAGATTGTGGTGCTGGAGTTTGGGGAGATAAGGCAGACATGGTCAATATTAAAAGAGGTTAGCGCTAAATTTTAGGCTGAATTGTGGATAAAGTTAAGCTAAGTTTGTTGTATAAAAAATAGAACTGTCAGACAAAATTTAACAATAATTCAAATATAGTTATGGCATTTTGAATAGGCCTATAAATTTAAACGTATATAAGAGTAAATAAAATGTTAGAAATCAGACATAAAGATGATGGTAAAAAAGGTGAATTTTATATTGGTGAAGAAGGTCACCATTTGGCTGAAATGGCATACACATGGGCGGGTGAAAATATGTTGATTATTGACCATACAGTTGTAGAAGATGAATTGCGTGGTCAAAGTGTAGGTCGGAAATTATTAGATCAAGTTGTAGAGATGGCTCGCTCAAAGAATGTGAAAATTATTCCACTCTGCCCTTTTTCAAAATCAGTGTTTGATAAAGATCAATCGATTCATGATGTTTTGAAATCTTAAGTTTGCTTTGCTACAGTGGAATTGTGTTATAGAACATCCATGAGAAAGAATATATGCAATTCCAACATGTAGATAATCAACAAAAAGGTGAATTTTACTTCGATAATGAGCAAGGTAAGCGAATTGCTGAGATCAGTTATTTATGGCATGGTGAGCATCAGATCATTGCGAACCATACTTGGGTAGATGACTCCTTGCGTGGTCAAGGAATTGCGCGTCAGTTGTTAGATACTTTGGTTGAATTTGCACGTAAAAAACAGCTTAAAATTGTACCAACTTGTTCCTATGTCGAAGTCATGTTTAGACGGGATAAAAGTTTTGTTGATGTGAAAGCTTAGCTTTATTGTGTACCCAATGCTCATTGGGTCATTCAGATTCGGTTAGAAGATTAAATATGTTTAAAAAAATGATAATCACTGTATTGTTATTGAGCAGTTCATCGTTCAGTTTAGCAATGAGTTGTTTTGAATTAAATTTGCAAAGCTATAAAAAAGAGCAAGAAATACAGCCACGTTGGGAGTTGTTAGGCAAATCTAAACATCGTATTTATTTTTATTCAGCACCCAAAAACATCTGTAAGATGAATGATACTTTTGTGCTTCAAAATGATAATGTCACGGCTTATTCAATCTATAAAGACAGAAAAAAACAAGACTGGGTTTATGTGATATTTAATGATCCAAATCAAAATATAGAAGATGATCTAGTCGAAGGCTGGGTCAAGCTTAAGGATTTTAAATTTATTGAAAAGACACCCTCAGTAAATCAATAAAGAAAACCCACAAAATTTTGTGGGTTTTCTACACTTTATTTCGACTTATTTTGCTTTTAATGCTGCAATCAATTTTTGATGTAATCCACCAAAACCACCATTTGACATAATCACCACAGCATCTCCCTCACCTGCTTGTGTAACAACGGTACTGATAATGTCATCCAGTGTACGAGCCACAACGGCTTTATTGGTTGCAGCGTCAATGACAGGCTGTAAATCCCAGTCCAAACCTTCAGGTTGATACCACATCACTTCATCTGCAAGACGTGCAGAATGTGCCAAGCCATCTTTATGACTGCCCATACGCATGGTGTTTGAACGAGGTTCAATAATCGCCCAAAGCTTACGTTCACCTAAACGTTTACGTGCACCTTCAAGTGTTGTATCAATCGCAGTTGGGTGGTGGGCAAAGTCATCATATACTTCAATACCATTTACCGTATCAAGTAATTCCATTCGACGTTTCACCCCACCAAAATTCGATAAGGCTTCACATGCTATTTCAATTGAAACACCGACATGTTCAGCAGCTGCAATGGTTGCTAAAGCATTGGCAACACTGTGTTGCCCTGTCATATTCCACTTCACTTCACCTTTTATTATGCCGTGTTGAAGCACTTTAAAATGTGAACCATCCGTAGAAAGCTGTTCAGCATAAACTTCAGCGCTGTTATTGGCGTCAAGTGAAGTGCGTACGACAGGTGTCCAACAACCCATTTGCAACACTTCATCGATATTGGTTTCAGTGATTGGGGCAATAATACGACCTTCACTTGGAATAGTACGGACCAAATGATGGAATTGTTTTTGAATCGCTGCTAGATCATCAAAAATATCGGCATGGTCAAATTCAAGATTATTTAAAATCGCAGTTTTTGGATGATAATGTACGAACTTAGAACGTTTATCAAAAAAAGCAGAGTCATATTCATCTGCTTCTACACAGAAATATTTTCCACCACCTAAACGTGCGCTTTCACTAAAGCCTAAAGGTACACCACCAATTAAAAAGCCAGGATTTAAACCTGCTTGATCCAGTACCCAAGCCAGCATTGTTGTTGTGGTGGTTTTACCATGGGTACCTGCAACACCAAGCACATGTTTGCCTTGTAATACATGGTCAGCAAGGAATTGTGGTCCTGAAATATATGCTAAACCTTCATTGAGCATATATTCCACTGCATCTATACCTCGCTTCATTGCATTGCCTACAATGACAAGATCTGGATGTGGCTGTAAATGACTACGGTCATAGCCTTGCATTAAGGTAATGCCAGCATTTTCGAGTTGGGTCGACATCGGTGGATAAACGTTCGCATCTGAACCGGTGACCTTATGTCCTAAATCACGCGCCAATAGCGCCAATGAACCCATAAAGGTGCCGCAAATACCCAAAATATGCAGATGCATTCGTGTTAACTCCAGTGCTTTTATAGACACATCACTTTGTTGTTGTGGTGTAGCCGTTTCATTTGATTTGAAAGCAACGATAGCAAGGGTTAAGGCGAAAAGATAGTTTTTCTTGTTACGATTTTAAAGGTGGGTTTTTATTGAAAATAATGAACTCTCACTTGGTATTTTTATTCTTCTATCAATGCTAATATCGATTGAACACTCTGAATTATCTATTAAAAATGGATATACATGATTTTATCTTTCTGCTGATTAAAAATATCACTTATTTTATTTTTTTGATTATTGTTTCTGCTTTGATAGCAGGCATTGCAAAAATAATATCCATACCTTTAATGGTCGCAGCTGTAATTTTAATCTTCTTCCAATATTTTGCGTTCATTTGGATGGGATACCTCAATACAAAAGACTCAAAAGATCACAAATTAAAAAATGGATTAATTTTTCATCTCATTTGGGTTGCTTTAATTGGTATATTGAGTTCATTTTATGATGATCAATCGCTATTGAAACAAGTATTCGATACTGTATTGTTGTTTGGTACTTTGGAAATAGGCTCGCTCATTTATTATTTCAAAAAACGTAAAAAAATTGCCTTAGCGCTTTAATGTTCAGACATTGAATGTTCAAAAATATATCTTGATAATTTAATTGGTATCAATATGGCTTTATCTCTCCCCCTTTTATTACTAATTATCTCCAACTGTTTTATGACCTTGGCTTGGTATGGGCATTTAAAATTCTTACATGATGCACCACTGTGGCAAGCGATCTTGTTTGGTTGGATCATTGCCTTACTTGAATATAGCTTTATGATTCCCGCAACACGTTTATTGGCGCAACATGGTTGGTCGTTGGGGCAAATGAAAATCACCCAAGAAGTGGTGACACTGTTGGTGTTTGTTCCATTTATGATTTTCTTGTTTAAACAACCATTTAAATTAGATTATTTATGGGCGGGTTTATGTTTAATGGGCTGCGTGTTTTTTGTGTTTAGAAGCCAGTAAATGAGTTGCCATGGTGTGAATTAACAAGGATTTTACTCAGACAGCATATTCATCTCATGTCCCTATCTTCAGCAATTTTCCTGCTGTTTATGAGTTCGAGATCATAATTATTCTCAAGTTAAACGGCTTTTAGGCTGCTCCTTTAAAAAAAATTGACTTCCTACGTCTGTTAAATTTTCGTGAGATGAAAAATCAGTCTATAATAGCGAGCTTCTTGATATTCATTTAAACACTGATCACCAGTATTTAAACTTCCTTACATTCGTTTATGGAATATATGCAATGAATGCGGCCGCTGTACAAGACGCTCCTCTCGTTGGAATTATTATGGGTTCTCAATCAGACTGGGCAACTCTCGAAAACACTGCCAATATGCTGAAACAGCTTGGTGTTCCTTTTGAAGCCGAAGTAGTTTCTGCGCATCGTACGCCAGACCGCTTATTTGAATATGCTGAAACAGCACGTGAACGTGGTATTCAGGTGATTATTGCTGGTGCTGGTGGTGCAGCACATTTACCAGGAATGTGCGCAGCAAAAACAGATTTGCCTGTGCTGGGTGTTCCTGTGAAATCTTCAATTTTAAATGGCGTTGATTCTTTGTTGTCTATTGTACAAATGCCTGCAGGTATTGCAGTTGGCACTTTGGCAATTGGCCCTGCGGGTGCAACCAATGCTGCAATCATGGCTGCTCAAATTTTAGGTTTAACTCGCCCTGAAATTGCAAAAAATGTTGCAGATTTCCGTGCCGCTCAAACCGATAAAGTGGCAAGTAAAAATATTCCGGGTCAAGCTTAAAAACGGGACACAGGTTATGAATAAAACCATCGGTATCTTTGGTGGTGGTCAACTCGGCCGTATGATGGCGCAAGCTGCGCTCCCATTAAATATCCAATGCACATTTTTTGAAGCTGATGCTGATTGTCCATCTGCAATATTGGGACAAGTTTTTAGCACCAAAGCTGAAAATGGGTTACAAGATTTTATTGCCAGTGCAGATGTTTTTAGTCTGGAATTTGAAAATACGCCATTGATTGATGTTGATGTATTAACCAAGCAAAAAGATCTGTATCCGCCACGCCAAGCTTTAGCAATCGCACAACATCGCCTTTCTGAAAAAGCTTTATTTGATGAGCTGGAAATTCCTGTTGCGCCGTATAAAGCAGTCGATTCATTGGAGACGCTTAAGCTTGCAGTAAGCGAATTAGGCTTACCAATCGTACTTAAAACTGCGACAGGTGGTTATGATGGTAAAGGTCAATTTGTACTACGTTCAGTGGATCAAATTGATCAGGCATGGGCTGAGTTGGGGCCAGCAGGATCATTAATCGCTGAAAGTTTTGTGATTTTTTCTCGTGAAGTGTCAATTATTGCAGTGCGTGGTATTGATGGTGATGTAAAAACTTGGCCTTTGGCTGAAAATCATCATCACAATGGTATTCTCTCGCATTCAATAGTTCCTGCTCCAAACAGTGCTGATTTACAGCCCGTTGCGCAGGAATACATCACACGTTTGTTAAACCATTTGAACTATGTTGGTGTGTTAACACTTGAATTGTTTGTGACTGAAAAAGGCTTATATGCCAATGAGATGGCACCACGTGTGCATAACTCTGGGCATTGGTCAATTGAAGGCGCAGTATGTTCGCAATTTGAAAATCACATTCGCGCAGTGGCAGGTTTACCACTCGGTTCAACCGAAGTGGTTCGACCAACAGTGATGGTAAATATCATTGGGCAACACCCTAAATCCGAAGATGTTTTAGCGTTAAAAGGTGCACATTTACACCTTTACAATAAAACAGAACGTGAAGGTCGTAAAATTGGTCATATCACCCTGATGCCAAATGATGCTGCTGAATTAACGACTTTATGTCGTCAATTGGCGAAGATTTTACCGAATCCATTGTCATTAAGCGAAGATATGAACATTTAAGCTCGATTTTGTATGTAAAAAAAGCGGTCAAACTATTGCCCGCTTTTTTCTACTCTGCTGTTCTGTATCATGATGCTCCCCCTATTTTATCGCTAAGCAATGACCCAAAAATGGATCATTTTCTGGGGCTATAAAAACAAGAATGATGAAAAAACAGCTTCAATAAACAGAAAAACAAGCATCTATTTTTAAATTCAAAGTTCAAATTTAAAGGGTTTAGAACATTTGAATTCAAAAGTATTAACAGCAAAACCCAAAAAGTTATCCACTTTGAATTTAAATTAACTTGAGGGTGTTTTTTGAATTTAAAACTTTAAATTTAAACTTTTGATTGCTCGAAGTGAAAATAACGACTGTGGATAAGTTTTGACTCACCAATCCAAAATCCAAATTGTGGATAAAAATAAACACTTAAGCGAGTTTTGATGGGATTGAGTGGAATTTTAAATTTAAATCTAAGGTTGCTAAAATAATGATGTTTTTGAATTCAAATTTGTGTGAAAGTTTTGAATTTAAAAAATGATAAGTTTACTGGGGTGTGGATAACTATATTTAAATTCA
This sequence comes from Acinetobacter sp. BIGb0196, assembly GCF_011759595.1. Classification (NCBI taxonomy): domain Bacteria; kingdom Pseudomonadati; phylum Pseudomonadota; class Gammaproteobacteria; order Moraxellales; family Moraxellaceae; genus Acinetobacter; species Acinetobacter sp. BIGb0196. The sequence goes on from NZ_JAAOZA010000002.1 coordinate 230,606, forward strand.
AAACAGTGAACTGGGAATTATGAATTTAAAATCAAACAATGAATTCAAAATTTACGTTTTTACATCTGTCATTTTATTCACAGACTGCTATGGTATTCACATAATTTAAATTTAAAACCATTTTGTGGATATTATGCGTCATTTAACTTTGATTTGTGGATCTGTTTTGTTGGCAGCATCGCATGCCAATGCTGAATTAATCATTAACGGTCAGGCTGTATCTAGCTCACCAATCACAACAACACCGAATACAAGCTATACACCCAATTCTAATTTTCAAAGCTGTATTGCAAATTTACGTTCGCAAGCGATCAGTTCAGGTGTTAGTGGCACAACCTTTGATCGTTATACGCAAAATCTAACGCCTGATTATTCGGTCATCAGCAAACTGGATTATCAACCTGAGTTTTCAACACCGATTTGGGATTATCTTTCAGGTTTGGTCGATGAAGAGCGGGTAGAGAAAGGCCGTCAAATGCTGGCTCAGCATCGTGAAGTTTTAAACCGTGTCTCAGCAGCTTACGGCGTTCCAGCAGAAACGGTTGTTGCTGTTTGGGGCGTGGAAAGTAATTTTGGTGACATTTCAGGAAAATATCCTTTATTACAAGCGTTGGGAACTTTAAGTTGTGAAGGGCGTCGACAAGGTTATTTTCGAGGTGAATTCTTTGCCACAATGCGTATTTTACAACGAGGTGATTTACGCGAAGAACAGTTAAAAGGTTCATGGGCAGGGGCATTTGGTCATACTCAATTTATGCCTTCAACGTATGAAGAGTTGGCCGTAGATTTTGATGGTGATGGTCGACGTGACTTGGTTTCAAGTACTTCGGATGCTTTGGCATCAACAGCAAACTTTTTGAAAAAACGTGGCTGGCAAACGGGAATGCCGTGGGGCTTTGAAGTAAAAATCCCAACTGGTGCCTCTGTAGGTGGTGAAAGTCGTCGTAATAAAAAATCGTTGAGCACTTGGGTAAATCGTGGTTTTACTCGTGTTGACGGTACTCCAATCATTCAAGGCAATTTATCGGAAGGCGCTCAGGCTGGTTTAATGATGCCTGCGGGTGCAAATGGTCCAGTATTCTTGGTGTTTAAAAACTTTGATGCAATTTATTCGTACAATGCTGCGGAAAGTTATGCACTGGCAATTGCACATTTGTCTGATCGTTTACAAGGCAAGGGCGGTTTTCAAACCGCATGGCCAACTGACGATGCAGGAACATCTCGTACAGAACGCCGAGAAATTCAAAATTATTTATTGAAAAAAGGCTATGCGATTGGCGATGCAGATGGTTTGATTGGCGATAAAACGCGTCAGGCTATTCAGCAAGAGCAAGTGAAGTTAGGATTGAGTCCAACAGGGCGAGCAGGGCAACAGATTTTAAAAGCTTTTAGAAATGAAGCGGCAAAGAATATGATGCAATAAACGTTTGATCTCATTTAAAAGGTCTGCATAAGCAGACCTTTTTTATGTGGATTATTCAATTGCGAAAGGATCAATTTTGACCGCTTCTAGGACATCTAAAATGACTGCAGTAACATCCTGCGTATGATCACGATCATTAAAGATTTCATAGGCTGTAATGGTTACATCGGTATCGCTAGGTAACTGTTTTTGTTCTTCTTCAATTAAATGCTGAATCGGCAATAAGGTCTGTTTAATTTCAAGGTGTAGAACATCTTTAAACTCGACATTGTCGTCTTCTAGTTCAATGATTTGTTCGTTGAAATAAGGCAGCAGAATTGAATGGAGATAAGGTTGAAGTTCAGTAATATCAAAAATTTCAATATCACGAGTTTGCTCAATCGTGCTGATATGATCATTTACTTCTAAAATAATATGATAATAGCTCACAGTCATCTCCTCAATTTATTGCTTCAGGGATTCACAATAACATGATTTTGCATAAAACTGATTTAAATACATAAATAAATTATGGATTTAAAATTGATAATCATCGCTAAATTTTGCTTATCGTTGTCTTGAGTTTAGCATGGCTAAATCCGCTGTGGTTAATCTAAAATTTTTCAAATCTTGTTCTTTCATCATTGGGTACATGAGTGCTTTAGGATCATTATTGTGTGCTAAACCCAAAGCATGCCCAAGTTCATGTGCAATCGTGACACGCAAGTCTGCATCCGAAGCAAATTCATAGATATTAATGGTTTTACCATCGAATACGCCTTTATCAAATTGGCGTGGTTGGAAACGGCTATTAAAGTGATCCACAGATTGATTGTATTGTTGATTGACAGCGTTGAGCTGTCCAACTTGACGGTTTAATTCATAGACTTTTTGATTATAAATATCTAACTGTTGTTTGAGTTGGTTCTGCTCGATGATCAGTTGATTTTTCTGCTGATCTAACTGCAATCTCGCTGAGGCATCTAAATTTTGATGGGATTGATTAAGGGTGTTGATCAACTGATTATACTGGTCAACTTTACTTTGATAATTGGTTTTTTGCAGATCCAATTCATCATTGGTACGATCTAATTCAGCGTGAAGTTGCTGAATTTTTTGTTTTTCACTTTGTGTATATTGTTGAGTATTTTGCAAAATACGCAACTCTTGGTTTCTGGCGCTAGATTCCGCTTGGCGTTCATCATAAATTAAGTTAATCGTCAGTTTGGCATGATCATCATAAACAAAGAGACTTTTCATGGTTCCTAAATGCCAAATATCGGTAGCTTGTTGTGCCAAATTTTGTACTTGCTGTTTACTGACATGAAAACGCGGATCTATTTCGCCAATACGATAACGTAAACGGGTATCTAAAGGATGCGTGATACGATCAATGGCAGAATTATGATTCAATTGCGGATACATCATGCGTTGTATCGCAAAATAAGCAGTAAAGGCAATTACACAGAGTAGAATCCAAAAACGCATGATTGATTTAAAAATAATTGTTGTAGTGGATAATTTATCTGAAAATATAAGAATCGCAAATGCTTAAGCAAGTAAAGCTTGCGTGATCAATACAAATATTGATTTCAATTGATGATGTTTTTAGCAGTCAGCTTTAGGTGGAAAGCAGTAATATGAATGGAACGCTGATTTTAGGCTGGATTTCTCTAATCCTTGGTATCGCTTTTTTGATAAGGGCTTTCTACAGTCTATTTCTTATATTTCGATCACGTTTAGTGCTGGACTTAGCCTTAAATCAAAAAATTAAAAATTTTAAAATCAGCAAAAAGGGTGGCTATGCAATTTGGCAAGAGGGTCCATTATTTAAACTTGCACCTATGCTATTGATTCATCCACAAATCACCAACACAGATCTTCAGCAGATTGTGAAGCTATCACCAAGTATTGCAAGAGCAAGTAAAAATGGTTTTTCTCGTGCTTCAATGCTAATGTTTTATTGTGAGTTGGATGTTGGACACTATTATTTAGAGGTACTCGACGGTTCGTCATTAAATCCTATCGAAGATAAAATTTCTCAGGCGATCACCGATCATTTATCCATTCAAAAACAACCTGACAGTCTATACAATTTACAGATACGTGAAAGCCTGAGCAAAAAGCAAAGAATCATCATGATCATTTGCATATTTGCAGGATTATTTTTGTTGATGAAAGGATTATTTACCATCATAACGCTGAGTTTGGGCATCGCGATGGAAGGTTCATTCACATAATCAGTTGATTTAAACGTTAAACAGGACTTGGATATCAATAAATAAGAGAATAAAAGCAAAAACACTGAGTAATCGATTCATCCAAACAGATCTTTTTAAATATTCAGGGCTGATATATAAAGCTTTGAATTGTAAAGGATGCAACATGATATAGCTGATTTTCTGTTTAAATACCGGAGTGACAGATTGTTGTTGTTGCTTTAAAACCACTTGGCGCAGAATAAAAGCATTTAGCCACCAGAGTATAAACAGAATGAGTAAAATAATGCTGATACTCAATGTCAAACGAATCCAAACATTCTGTTCAAAATAGGCAATTTCAGTATAGAAATGGCTCATCAATACAATGCTGACCAGTAACATGGTGCGATAAAAAGTTTGCCGTGTAAATTCAAGGTGCAGAGGATGATTGAGCTTTTGTTTATCCGCTTTACTCACGATTTTCCCTGCAAAAAATGCAAAACCATGACATAGAATCTCTAAAAAGAGATATAAGCCAATGCTGATGGCAAGCGTTTTATACATGATTAATCATGTTCAAAAATAGGTCGATATAGTGATGGAGTCACTAAAATCATCAATAGAATTCCAGAACAAACAAAGGCCAGATCGTTAAAAATAGCTGCATAACTGGTCATGTAAATCCAGTGCATAAAGGGCATAAAATAAATCAGAAATATTGGGAAAAATGTATAGAGATAAGCTTTTCTTGCCCATTCTTTTTTTAAACATAAACCAAAAGTGATGATGAGGATGATTAAACCTGCAATCGACATCACTCCCAATTCCCAAGCTTGCGGGTCTTGGTAAAGTGTTTTATCCAGAAGTTCTAACTCGGGTTCAGTACTGTATATATCGATGACTGCTGCAATGATAGGCAATATAAATTGCGCTATGATCAAGCTGTAATACACAGTATTGGATACAGCAGGAGAGTTTTTCATCATTTGACTCATTATTATTGTGATAATTAAGATAAAAGATTTAGTGAAGATTGGCAATTGATCAATAAGAAAAACCACTCAATGACTTGAGTGATTTTTCGAGCTTTTTTATAGCACAATATCACTGACGAAATGTTGCACCACTTCGGTTAAATCTTTGGAAAGGTAGTGTTGTGTATAGGGCTGTTTAAAATGGGCATGGTAAGCCTGTTCCGAGTCGAAGCGTTCCCAAAGTAGTAAACGAGTTGGCTCTTGTTGGCATTGATGCATTTGAAATAAGCTACATCCCGGTTCTTGTTGAAGAGTGAGCTTACATAATGCTTGTAGGGCTTCACGGGTTTCTAAGATTCTGTCTTTATCTTTAATTTTTAATTCTGCGGTGATGTAAAAACCTGAACTTAACATTGCCTACTCCTAACTCAAATTGTGAGTCAAAAATATTAACTGCTCGAGTTCACTCTAGCTCAAGCATTTTTTGTGCATATACTTCAATTTTATAGTCCACAATACTTTGTTCTTGCTTGAGTCTTTGAATTTCTTGTTTTAATTGAACGGAATGGGCTATAAGAAGAGCTTGTCTTTGTTTTAAGGTTTGCTCTCCTTGTAGTCGAAATTGGGCAAAATCTTGCATTTTTTCTAGAGGCATGCCTGTTGATTTTAAGCGTTTTACCCATTCAAGCCATTCCAGATCAAGTTTGGTATATACACGTCGCCCAGATTGATTACGATGGATATTTTTCAGCAAGCCTATTTGTTCATAATAACGCAAGGTATGGATAGAGAGTCCAGTTTTTTTAGAGATATCAGAGATAAACAAAAGTGACTCCATAGCTTTACGGATAAAAATAGATCATATAAAAAAACCGCTCAATCTCTTGAGCGGTTTTTTAAGATTAAAGTGACAAATTATTTTTTGTCATCTTTAACTTCAGTGAATTCAGCATCTACAACGCCATCATCAGCTTTTTGCTGTTGTTGGCCTGCATCACCACCGAATTGGTTAGGATCGAAGCCTTCAGCGCCGCCTTGAGCTGCTTCATAAGCACGTTGAGTGATCGGCATAATGATGTTTTGTAAAGCTTCAGTTTTAGCTTTAATTGCATCAACATCATTTTCTTTTGCAGTCACTTCTAACTCAGAAACTGCTGCTTCAATTGCAGTTTTTTCATCAGCAGTGACTTGTTCGCCAAGATCTTTCACAGCTTTGTTTGCAGAAGCAACTAAAGCATCAGCTTCGTTACGTGCTTTTGCAAGCTCTTCAAACTTACGATCTTCTTCAGCATTTGCTTCAGCATCTTTGATCATTGCTTCGATTTCAGCATCAGACAAACCAGAGTTTGCTTTGATCTGGATCGATTGTTCTTTACCAGTGCTCTTGTCTTTTGCTGATACTTTTAAAATACCATCAGCATTGATGTCGAACGATACTTCAATTTGTGGCACACCACGTGGCGCAGGTGGAATGTCGCCTAATTGGAAGTTACCCAACAATTTGTTTTGTTGAGCCATTTTACGCTCACCTTGGTAAACTGAAATATCTACCGCTGGTTGGTTATCTGCTGCTGTAGAAAACACTTGAGATTTCTTCGCAGGAATCGTGGTGTTTTTCTCAATAATTGCAGTTAATACGCCACCCATGGTTTCGATACCAAGTGTTAATGGTGTTACGTCAAGTAAAAGTACGTCAGTTTTGTCACCAGACAATACCGCACCTTGAATTGCAGCACCAATTGCAACAGCTTCATCCGGGTTCACATCTTTACGAGGTTCTTTACCAAAGAACTCTTGTACTTTCTGTTGAACCATTGGCATACGTGATTGACCACCAACCAAGATCACGTCAGAGATGTCAGAAGTCGAAAGACCTGCATCTTTAAGTGCGATACGGCAAGGCTCAATTGTACGCGCAACTAAATCAGCAACTAAACCTTCTAGTTTGGCACGTGTTACATTCATCACTAAGTGTTTAGGACCAGTTGCATCCGCAGTGATGTATGGCAAGTTAATTTCAGTCGAATTAGATGAAGAAAGCTCAATTTTAGCTTTTTCAGCTGCTTCTTTTAAACGTTGTAATGCAAGTGGATCTTGTTTCAAGTTGAAGTTTTGCTCTTTCTTGAACTCTTCAACCAAATAGTCGATCAATGCATTATCAAAGTCTTCACCACCAAGGAATGTATCACCATTGGTTGACAATACTTCGATTTGTTGGTCGCCATCTAAGTCAGCGATTTCAATGATTGATACGTCAAATGTACCACCACCTAAGTCATATACAGCAACTTTACGGTCGCCTTCTTTTTTGTCCATACCGAACGCAAGTGCAGCAGCAGTTGGTTCGTTAATGATACGTTTAACTTCTAGACCAGCAATTCGACCAGCATCTTTTGTTGCTTGACGTTGTGCATCATTGAAGTAAGCAGGAACTGTAATAACAGCTTCTGTTACTGTTTCACCTAAATAATCTTCCGCAGTTTTTTTCATTTTTTTCAAAATTTCTGCAGAGATCTGTTGCGGCGCAAGTTTTTTGTCGTTTACTTCAACCCAAGCATCACCATTATCAGCTTTGATGATTTTGAATGGTGCAATACCGATATCTTTTTGTACTGCTTGGTCTTGATACTTACGACCAATTAAACGCTTGATTGCGAATAATGTATTCTTAGGGTTGGTCACTGCTTGACGTTTAGCAGATTGACCCACAAGAATTTCGCCATCTTTATATGCAACGATAGAAGGTGTTGTACGGGTACCTTCAGCATTTTCAATCACTTTAACTTTATCGCCTTCAAGTACAGCAACACATGAATTCGTTGTACCTAAGTCAATACCAATAATTTTAGCCATAAATCAAATTCCTCTAAATTCTTTTGAATCCCTGGTTTCCTCTTTTTGCAAAGGGGAGTTAAAAGGGATTTTCTTGTTATCCGATATGAGAGCCATTCAAAAATTTTCAAGTCATGATTTGTGAAAATTCATGAAAATATTTTTAAAAAGCTCCTATTTATTACGCTTATTGACCAACCATCACCATTGCAGGGCGAAGTAGTCGACCATTTAAGGTGTAGCCTTTTTGCAAAACTGTGCCAATTTGGTTGGCTTGTGCATTTGGGTCGATCCCTACAGCTTGATGTAAGTCAGCGTTAAAACCATTGGTTGTGTCTGCTTCAACAACACCGAATTTTTCTAAAGTGGTGAGAAGTGATTTCAAAGTCAGTTTTACGCCTTCGAGTACAGGTGTTTCTTCATCACCACCTGCAAGAATTGCACGTTCAAGGTTGTCGACAGAATTTAATAATTCTTTGGCAAACTTTTCTAACACAATGTCTTTATGCTTTTCAGCATCACGTTGAATACGTTCTACACTTTTTTGTGCTTCATAAACTGCATTTGCAGTACGTGCTTTTTCGAGTTTTAAGCTCTCTTCAAGATGACTGATTTGAGCCTGTAAAGCTTCAACGGTAACTTCAACCTGTTCATTTTCAGCCTGAGTTTGCTGTTCGGCTTGCTCGTTTTGAATATCTTGGGCTTCTTGATTCTGCTCAGTTGCCATTGATTTACTCCGTTTAAATGGGTTCTTAAACATGTACAGTCCTTATCGGCAGCAGTTTTGCACTGTGTTCATTTTTGAACTGCCATGATCGTTTAATTCATTAATGAATAAGAAATGTGGGCGAGCCGCTAAAATTCAAGCAGTTTTAGACATTATTTAATGAAATTCAGTGAAAAAAGCGGATCTAAGAGAGAAATCTTAAAATTTAAAGATATTTTTGTTGGAATAATCATCAAATCAATGATTATTTTTTTAGATTAAAAATTTAAATTTATGAGGAATTGATGCGGTTATTGGTTAAAAATGATGAGTAAATTCAAAAATTAAAATTGAATGAATAGATCAAAATACTTAACTCACATGTAAAACCGATTAAACTTATTGAAAATAAGGCTTTGCGAAAAAGCAATAATTTAATTATCATGCTTCATAGATTCTATGGCTGTAGTTTCTTTTTTTAGTTTGAACAATGTTTTCATCGCTTATCCAATCTTCTTGGGTAAGCTTTTTTTTGTCTTGTAAAAACCATTAACAATGTAAGTAATGCGAAACTTTTATGGTAAAAGTATATCTTTTATTAGATAGACTTTTGCCTAATCGCATTCAATCCCATCAAAAAATCCAGCGAAATGAAACAAGTATAATGAAAAATAAAATAGGTCAATCTAAATCATTGATTTAATAAACTTTGCATAACTTATACGGCAATACCTTAAAAGTCTAACCAAGCTTCAACGAAGTTTGCAGAAAAAATAGCAATCATAGTCAGCACGACAACGCAGTCCTGTGTTGCCGTTTTTTGATAGAGTGATAAAGGAATTTATGATGAAAAAATCAGGTCTTATTTTTATGCTATTGGCTGGTGTTGCGGTCATGAGTACGGCGTGTACATCAAGTGAAACAACACAAGCACCTGAAACGACCCAATCAGCACCAATGAGTTCTGCAGATCAACAACAATCGGCACAAACTTCGACGGTAGATCCGACTCAACAAGGTACTGCTGTTGAGGGCGATGCGACGATTCAGCAATCACAACCTGCTCAAGCAACCAATGACCCAAGTTTAGTTGAACAACCTTCAGCTCAATAAGTTTTAAAATAAAAAATCAGGCAATTTATGGATGCCTCCATTGCCTGATTTTTTATCAATAACTTTTGAAGAGATGTTATTCACCCGCCAAAGAACATTCAAAATTGGTTCGATCTACAGTACAACGTGCCCGTTTAAGCACTGACATCATGGTCGGATCGTAAATACCTTGTCGGGTTAAATCCATACGTCCATCTCGTAACAGCTTTTGATATTTTTCAGTATCTACTTTACTTAAATTCAAACGATATTTAGCAGGAATGCCTTCTTCTAAACGTTTGACCATACTGAATTGACGCGGAAGTTGCTTGATAAACCAGGTTCTAGAATCATTGCCAAAAGTAGCTGGGAATTTTTGAGATCTAAACACCAGATCAGCAGTAACATTAAGCACTGGAAAATTGATCAATGCACCTTTAGAGCCAAGCCCTTTTTCCATTTCTAAAGGTTTAAATGCATAGGCTGGTGCCCCCACCATTGGTACTTCACCTGTATTAAACTTCTTAATAAAATTGGAAATATCGGATGGAACAGGAATTGCTCCAACACGTTCAACCATTGCAATCTGTGCTTTGTCATACGCCAATACCGCAAATTTTTTACCTTTACCTTTTTCAATGGTATTGATGGCTCGATCATTCACAAAGATATAGGCAGGGCCAATTTGACCGATTCCACCAATTTCTATTTCTTCATTGTCTATCTTGGTTTTTAAGCGTTTTACATTACGTTTATCCAAGACAAAGGTAATCGCTTTGAGCGCAATGGCATTGGTTGGAACACCACCCAACGCATCAATAGATCCTGCGAATTTATTGTATTGGCGTGCACGCATTGTGGTGATATAGGCAGCATCACATTTGCCATTTTTAAAATCTTTATCAGCAAGCTCTTCATTTTGGTAAGCAATGAGCTGGACATCGGTATTCCATGTTTTTGCAGCGAGTGCCCACTCTTCCATCATTTTATAGGATTCACCAGCTTTCCCTAATAAATCAAAAACACAGATTTCTTGTTTTGCTTGAGAGGTACTTGATATTCCTAATAATACGATTGTAGTAAGGGCAAGAAATTCCTTTTTCATGTTATATCCTTATACTTAAAACGCGTTTTATTTATACTAAATATAGTAATTTTATTTGAATAAAAATAGAGTTTTTACTCTATTTCCGATGAATAAACCATTGAATAGCTTACTTAATGTGATTTATTTATCTTAATAAAATATTATTGTGATGTTGTTATGGTTGTTGGTGTGGGTTTAGTGGCTTAATTAAAATCTTGTTAATTTTGATCGATCTAGAAAAATAAAATAGATTTCAAGTTTTGTTAATCAATAAAACATATAAGTAAATCTAAAAAACGTATTTTTAATAATATACAAAAAAACCGTACCATGAGGCTGATTCCCATCTCTTTTTATTTATTCTAGTCCATACATTGATCATGAAATTTCAGCAACTGATTTTGCTTTGCTCAGCTATAAGCTTATATAGCTATAGTGGTTTGGCAAATGCTCGCCCTATCGTCATTGGTTATCAAACCAACATAGAACCTGCCAAAGTTGCACAGGCTGATGGTGTGTATGACAAAGTGATTGGGGAAAAACTGGATTGGCGCTTATTTAATAGTGGTGCAGAGGTTTTAACTGCATTGGCTTCTGGTTCTGTAGATATCGCACTGATTGGCTCAAGTCCGTTAGGGGCAGCTGTTGCCAATAATTTGCCCATAGAGGTGTTTTTAATTTCTACCGATCTGAAAAGTGCGGAAGCCTTAGTGGTGAGAAATGGCTCAGGAATTAATAGTCCTCAGGACTTGATTGGGAAAAAGGTGGCCACGCCATTTGCTTCGACTTCCCATTACAGTTTATTGGGGGCTTTGCAGCATTGGAATATTAAAACCAATCAAATACGGTTGTTGAACCTAAAACCAGCTGAAATTAATGCAGCATGGCGCAGAGGCGATATAGATGCAGCTTTTGTCTGGTCACCTGCACTTGCCAATATTAAGAAAACCGGCAAGGTCATCACAGATGCAGGGCAGGTTGGGCAATGGGGTTCGCCTACATTTGAAGTTTGGGTAGCACGTAAAGATTTTGTACAGAAGCATCCTGATGTCTTAGCAAAGTTTTCAACAGTAACACTGAACTATTACCAATCTTATAACCAGAATAAAAGTCGTTGGACTGCCAACTCGGCTGAAGTGCAAAAAATTGCCAAAATTACCGGCGTAGATGCTCAAGATGTGCCAGCGCTTCTTGCTGGCGCCGCCTATCCAGATCGTCAGGCGCAATTAAGCACTCAATACCTTGGTGGGCGGACCACACAAAATATTGTCAACTCAGTGAACTTTTTAAAAGCACAAGGTCTGGTGAGAAAGGTTTCTCCAAATTATCAACAGTTTATTAACACGCGTTTTATTCAAACATCGAAATAGAGATCGGAAGTATTCATCATGGCTGTATTGACTGTAGAACATGTACAAGCACAGTATCCGGGTGCTGAACAACCGGTACTGAAAGATGTTTCATTTCAGCTGGGCTCTGAGCAACTGATGGTTGCATTAGGTGCTTCAGGCAGTGGTAAAACAACCTTATTAAATCTGATTGCTGGATTTACTCAGCCACAAGCTGGCACTTTAAAACTGGATGGTGAAGCAATCGTTGCACCTAGCCGAGACCGTGGTGTGGTGTTCCAAGATGATGTTTTATTGCCTTGGCAAAATGTAGAAGACAATATTGCTTTTGGTTTAGAGCTTGCAGGGGTTGATAAAAAAACACGTCAAACCCGTGCACAAGCATTACTTAAATTGGTGAATTTAGAAGGCTTTGGTCAACGCCATATCTGGGAACTTTCAGGCGGGCAGCGTCAACGGGTCGGTTTAGCACGTGCTTTGGCTTCTGACCCTAAAATATTATTGATGGATGAGCCTTTTGGTGCTTTGGATGCGTTTATTCGTGAACAAATGCAGTGCTTATTATTAGATGTTTGGAAGAGTACGTCCAAACCTACTTTCTTAATTACCCATGACATTGAAGAAGCTGTTTTTCTGGCAACAGATCTGATTATTCTTGCACCAAATCCTGGGCGAATTGTGGAAAAGCTGGAGTTGGATTTTGCTAAACGCTATGCCAATGGCGAGCCAGCACGAAGTATTAAATCAGATCCCAAGTTTATTGAAATGCGAGAGCATGTGTTGAGTTGTGTATTCATTCAAAATAATCAGGATCAATACCATGTTGCTCAGAGCGACCAAGCTCAAGTGGAAAAGGTGGAGTAATGACAGCACAATTAGACCCTAAATTGATCCCTCGTACAGTTGAATCTCAGACTGTGGAGGTGAAGGTTCCACGTGAAGTCAATATTACTTTGATCAGTAGTATCACGATCATTACTTTGATTGCAATTTGGTGGCTGGTCACCACTTTAGGCTGGATTGATGCTTTATTCTTACCATCACCAACCGCCGTGTTGCAGCGTTTCAATGATTTGTTCAGCAATGGCTATATGAGTATTAGCTTGTGGAGTCATATTGGTGCAAGTTTGGGGCGTATTGGTACAGCGTTGATTGCTGCGGTTATCACTGCGATTCCAGTGGGGATAGCGATTGGTCGCAATAAAATTGTGCGGGGTATTTTAGATCCCATCATTGAGTTTTATCGTCCGATTCCGCCGTTGGCGTATTTACCCTTGATTGTAATTTGGTGTGGTATTGGTGAATTGTCCAAGGTGCTACTGATTTATCTGGCAATTTTTGCACCGATTGTTATCGCAACAGCAACTGGTGTCCGTTCAGTCGACCAAGCCAAAATTCGTGCTGCACAGTCTTTGGGTGCAAGCCCAATGCAAATTATTAAACATGTGGTTTTACCAAGTTCTTTACCGAGCATTTTAACCGGTATCCGTATTGGTCTTGGGGTGGGATGGTCGACTTTGGTGGCAGCAGAGTTGGTTGGCGCCTCAGAAGGTTTAGGCTTTATGGTGCAATCATCTTCACAGCTTTTGGCTACGGATGTTGTGATTGTCGGGATTTTAATTATCGCTGTGATTGCCTTTATTCTGGAAATTGGTTTACGTCGTTTGCAAAAGAAATTAGTCCCTTGGGATAAGCAATCTCAGTAAGTTATTTTTCGCTACATTTTTCGATAGCATATCGCCATATTTAGTTTTAACGTTTTAATGATGCATTGCCTTTAATACATCGTGAGATGATCGAGGAAGAAATGAACGCTGTTGTTTCAAATATTTTTAAAGTTACCCCATTAAATCCAACGATTGGTGCGCTGATTGAAGGTGTGAATTTCAATCAGCCTTTAACACCTGAACAAAAGGCTTTGATTGAAGCAGCTTTATTGAAACATCAGGTGATCTTTTTCAGAAATCAGCCGATGACTGCACAGCAACATGCAGCTTTGGCGCGTCAATTTGGTCAGTTACACATCCACCCAATTTACCCCAATATTCCAGAACAACCAGAAATCATGGTTTTAGATACGGAATTAAATGATTTACGGGATAATGCACTGTGGCATACCGATGTGACTTTTCTTGAAACACCAGCAATGGGCGCAATTTTAAGTGCAAAAAAAGTCCCTGCATGGGGTGGAGATACGCTTTGGTCAAGTGGAACAGCGGCGTTTGAAGCATTATCCAAACCGATGCAAGCGATGTTGTCTGGTTTAACTGCAACACATGATATTGCGCGTTCATTTCCAGTAGATCGTTTTGGTGGTGATCCTGCTGAATTAGAAAAGCTAGAACAGGCTAAGAAAAAACATCCTCCGATTAGCCATCCTGTGATTCGTACTCATCCTGTCACAGGTCGTAAAGCTTTATTTGTGAGTGAGGGTTTTACCACACGAATTAATGAACTCGAAGCCAAAGAAAGCGATGCTGTCTTGAAAATGTTGTTTGAACATATTCAGAAACCAGAGTTTGTAGTGCGTTGGTCATGGCAGGCCAATGATGTGGCATTTTGGGATAATCGTTGTACCTTCCACTATGCTGTTGATGATTACCGTCCTCAGCACCGTGTTATGAATCGAGCCACTTTGATGGGTGATAAACCTTTTTATCAAGCAGATTAAGGTTTAACTTGTTATAAAAACCAATCAAATTTGATTGGTTTTTTATTTTTTAAACAACTGAATTTGAATACAACTTTTTGAAACTTCAATATTTAAAAAATACATTAAAGAAAAAATCATAAAATGAGCTGTTGGTAAAAGTATCGGTATGCTGTGTTTGTCGGTGTTCACAAAACAATTTGAATATTCAAGCTCTGATGAAACCTTGTTGCTGAGCAATAATGTTTAATTATTCATCAAAATTAAACAAATGATCAACATACTAGGCCATAAATATTTATTGCTTGTTGGAAATATCATGTTGATTAATAATAAAAAGCAAATCATTTTGCTGAGTGTACTGTCTACGCTGTTGGTTGCTTGTAATGATGATAATGATCATTCAAATACTGAAAAACCAGTAGAGGCAAAAGCTTTAGAACTTAATATCTTGCATATTAATGACCATCATTCACATTTAGATGAAGAAAGCATTAAATTTAAAAGCAATGTGGGGACAGGAGATGAAGAGTTTAGTGTTGCAAGTGGTGGATTTGCACGTGTTGCAAGCTTAATTAACCAACTTGCAGTAGAAAAGAAAAATGCTTTAAAAATACATGCTGGTGATGCGATCACTGGCGATTTGTACTATAACTTAACGGATGGTAAAGCAGACGCAGATGCAATGAACACCGTTTGTTTTGATACATTTACGCCTGGTAACCATGAGTTTGATTCTAAAGATGATGGATTAAAGAAATTTATTGGTTTCTTGGATCAAAGTTCTTGTAAAGACAAAACCCAAATTTTAACGGCCAATGTCAGTTTTGGTGCATCTTCACCGTTGTATAAAACCAATCGCATTTTGAAGTCACAAGTGTTTGAAAAAGAGGGGGTTAAATTTGCAATCATTGGTTTAACGGTTGCTAAGAAAACCAAAAACTCTTCTCAACCAAATGCTGATACATTGTTTGCAGATGAAATTGAAACAGCACAAAAAGAAATAAATCAATATAAAGCACAAGGTATTAAAAATATTATTCTTCAAACCCATGTGGGATATGACTTAGACCAACAGCTGGCAAAATCACTTACCGATGTTGATGTGATTATTGGGGGTGATTCACATACCTTGTTGGGCCCTGACAGTCTTAAAAAATATGGCATGACACCTGAAGGTGCTTATCCAACACAGCTGAGAAACAAAGATGGTCAATTGGTCTGCGTCGCGCAAGCTTGGCAGTACAGTTATATCGTGGGCGATTTAAATGTGAAGTTTGACAAAAACGGGAATGTCGAAAGCTGTAGTGGAACACCACATGTACTCATTGGGAATAACTTTACCCGTACCGCCAAAGACGCAAAAGCAGTCACCGAAACTGAAAAACAAGCAATTCTGACGCAATTTAAAACAGATCAGGCCCCATTTACTGTTGTAATGCCACTACAAAAGACTTTGGATGTTTTAAAACCGTATCAGGAACAAAAGAAAAAATTTGCTCAGGAAATCGTAGGTCAAGCCACAGATAATCTCTGTTCACGTCGAGTCCCTGGTACACAACGGGATGTAAATCGTTCAACACTCGGCGATATCTGTAATAAGAATACCCATGTCGATCAACATGGTGGAGATATTCAACAAATTATTGCTGAAGCGTTTTTACAACAAGGAAAGACCTTCTTTGGCGCTGATATCTCATTCCAAAATGGTGGTGGTGTCCGTGAAGATGTTGCTTTAGGGGATGTGACGGTTGGTAAAATTTATAATGTCTTACCGTTCAAGAATACATTGTTGCGTTTAGACCTGACGGGTGCTGAAGTTAAAGCCACCTTAGAGGATGCAATAGATGGTGTGATTGCCCAGAATAATACGGGTAGCTATCCATATACTGGTGGTATGCGTTGGAATGTTGACTTTACCAAAGACAAAGGCCAGCGTCTTAACCAAATACAAGTACGTAATGCATCTGGGCAATATGAAAATCTAGATCTCAATAAGACTTACAAAGCGATCACGATTGATTTTCTTGCCAATGGTGGTGACTACTATACTACCCTGAAAACCATTACTGGTGAGCGCCGTGTGAATGTTGGCTTAGACTATGCGGAGGCTTTCCTCAAATATGCCCAAGGTTTGGCTGGTCAGACAGGTCAAAAGAAAATTAATAAATTAGCAACGGCTGAATACAGTACCCAGCTATTTATCGATAAAGCAAAATAAACTGAAACAGACAATCAAAATCCCGCTTCGGCGGGATTTTTTTCGTTGGGTCGTTGATGAAAACTGACAAAATCCTATGTTGGTGGTGAATAAATAATTGCAAAAATCCCTGCTTAACTTTAAAATGAGCCAAAATTTAGCCACGATGGCTTAAATAATCACAATGACAAACCCAATTTTCTTTTCACTTGCCTCAATTTGATCTTGTAACGTTGCCTTTTGACAAGATTGTTTACAACCACTGACTGGTTGCAGGATAACCATAATATCTTGATTGAACCCATCATTTTAAGCAGGGTGCTTAAAATGTGATTTGAATCAGCTGTTAAATTCAATATTCGGGAGAAAAATCATGTTGTTTAACGTATTTCTCATTTTGGGCTTTAAATAGACCCTATACATTTTTAATCGTTTAAATTAAACGAAAATAAACCTTATTTTAAAGAATATAGATGTTCTGAGGGATGACTTTGCTTGCAGAAAATGCAAATTGGAAAAAGTTTAGCCTTCGGCATGAAAAGAAAAAAGTGAATATATGAACGAATATATTAATCAACCTTTTGCACAAAATATGCATCAGGTTGACGTAGAGGATTTTGCTGAAATTTCTCCGATTGTAAAACTTTGGGCTTTTCGATTTTTGGTCGAGTTAGGTGGTGCAAAAGAATTTATTTCTGATCATTGCTTTAGTCATCAATGGATTGCAAAAAAGTTAGGTTTTTCTGAAGCATTACTTGCAGATAAGTTCGATGAGCAAGCTGCTTATCAGGAACTCAACCATTTGCATAAAAATAGCCAACAGCAAAATTTATTAGATAATTTTCAGTTCAATGCTGAGTTGCAATATAACCTAAAGTTAATACAGCAATTACTGGATTTAAATGCTGTTGAAAGCACGATTTTAGGCTTTATCGTGATGTTAAACAGTGAACAACTTTTAGATGATATTGCGGATACCATCGGTGAATTGACTGCGTCTAAAACCATACGTGCTTTGGCTGTAGTTTTAGATTTGCCTTATGAAGCAATTCGTCAGGCTTTGTCTGTACAAGGGCGTTTACATCGCAGTGGTTTAATCAGTGTTCAACAACACTATCGTAATTATTTACGTGGGAAATTGAATCTGGTGTCAAACCAATTGGCCGATAAGTTATTGGTGAAAACCAATGATGTGATGGATCTGTTTGTTGGAACCATTAATAAAAGTCAGCCTGCTGAATTAACCTTAGAGGATTATCCTCATTTACACACTGAATTGACTTTACTCCTAGCTTATTTAAAGCAAGTCAAAATGAGTAAGCAACAGGGTGTAAATATCTTCCTTTATGGCAGTTCAGGCACAGGAAAGACACAACTGTGTAAGAGCCTTGCAGATGAAATGGCGGTGCAACTTTTTGAAATCTCCTGTGAAGATGAAGATGGTGATGCAATTTCAGCCACAGGGCGTTTATGTGCGTATCGTGCAGCACAATGCATTTTCGACAGTCAATCTGCTTTATTGATGTTTGATGAAGTTGAGGATGTGTTTAATGACACCGAAAATGGCGTGGGGATGAAAAGCACTGCGCAAAGTCGTAAGGCTTGGGTCAATCGTATTTTAGAGCAAAATCGTACACCAACGATTTGGGTGTCTAATTCCGATCAGCTTGATCCTGCGTTTATACGCCGTTTTGATATGGTGCTTGAAATTAAAGTGCCACCTAAAAAGCAACGCAGAAGTTTTATCGAGCAACATTGTGGTCAAGAACTTAATCCTTTGTATCAGGAAGCCTTGGCCAATGTTGAACAATTATCTCCAGCAATTTTACGCCGTAGTTATCGTGTTGCCAAAGCGGCTCAAATGCACAATGAGCATTTAGTGATACAGGAAAGCATGACCAAATTGGTTTCCAATACATTAAAAGCACAGGGTCACCAAGGTATTAAATTGCAAGATAGTAATGCTTTGCCCAAGTTCTATGATTTGAACTATATCAACTGTAAGGTGAATCTTGCGGAGATCGCATCAGGTATCCAGCAACATGGTTTTGGCCGGTTATGTCTATACGGAGCATCAGGAACAGGTAAAACTGCATTTGCACGATGGTTATCTGAAACCATCAATCGACCTTTACTGATTAAGCGTGGTTCAGACTTAATTTCTGCTTGGGTCGGTGAAACAGAACAGAACCTTGCTAAAGCGTTTCATGAAGCCGAAGACTTACAGGCAATTTTATTGCTGGATGAAGTAGATGGTTTATTACAAGATCGCCGCCAAGCAACCCGCTCTTGGGAAGTTTCTCAGGTAAATGAGTTTTTGGTTCAAATGGAAAGCTTTAATGGCATCGTGGTGGCGACAACCAATCGCTTTGATGAACTTGATCAAGCTGCATTACGCCGTTTCGATTTTAAAATGCATTTTGATTTTCTAAATTATGCACAGCGTTTGGCTTTACTGGAAAATGTCTGCACACAACTCAAACTTGTTGTTCATGAAGCCGATATAAAAGTAAAACTGCAATCTTTAGATCGTTTAAGTGCTGGAGACTTTGCGGTGATTGTACGACAGTCCTGTTTTCATCCTTTTGAAAATGTGGATTCTATTCTGCAGCATTTAACAGATGAAATGACTGCAAAATATAAAAGTGCACAAAGTATAGGATTTACCGCATCAAATTGATGCGGTTTTTCTTTTTGAATCCTGATTCAGTTGAATAATGCTTAGATTTTGTGATTCGAGAGTGGAAAACAAAGCATAAAAATAACTTTAATATGAAAAAAATAATGAAAAATGCTTAAAAAATAGATAAAAAGCATAAAAAAACACTGATTTTGAGGAAAAAACGCACATCCGATAAGAAAGTTTAAAAAAAGGGGTTGTGTTGGATTGGGAATGCTGTAGAATGCACATCCATCGGCGGTGATGTTAAATAAAACTTCTGATAAATCAGGCACTTGATTAAGTTGTTAAGATTTCGAATTGAGATTTTAAGATGAGATTGGAGTTGGGTTTGTTAGAAAAAATAATTAACATTATTGATTGACTTTTTAGAGATAGAGAGTAGTATAGCCGACCTAGCTTGATGCTGACGAAGCATTGAGAAGATCATTAAGAGAATATGAAGAACAACTTGTGTGGATTTTTACTGATTGATTGATCGAAATATTATCATTGATTGATTGGTTTAAATTACTCGAAGTTTATTTGAGAGAATTTGTCAGTACATTGATGAGCCAGAATTGTGACCTTAAGTCACTAATGATTTTTAACTGAAGAGTTTGATCATGGCTCAGATTGAACGCTGGCGGCAGGCTTAACACATGCAAGTCGAGCGGGGGAGGTTGCTTCGGTAACTGACCTAGCGGCGGACGGGTGAGTAATACTTAGGAATCTGCCTATTAATGGGGGACAACATCTCGAAAGGGATGCTAATACCGCATACGCCCTACGGGGGAAAGCAGGGGATCACTTGTGACCTTGCGTTAATAGATGAGCCTAAGTCGGATTAGCTAGTTGGTGGGGTAAAGGCCTACCAAGGCGACGATCTGTAGCGGGTCTGAGAGGATGATCCGCCACACTGGGACTGAGACACGGCCCAGACTCCTACGGGAGGCAGCAGTGGGGAATATTGGACAATGGGGGGAACCCTGATCCAGCCATGCCGCGTGTGTGAAGAAGGCCTTATGGTTGTAAAGCACTTTAAGCGAGGAGGAGGCTCTCTTGGTTAATACCCAAGATGAGTGGACGTTACTCGCAGAATAAGCACCGGCTAACTCTGTGCCAGCAGCCGCGGTAATACAGAGGGTGCGAGCGTTAATCGGATTTACTGGGCGTAAAGCGTGCGTAGGCGGCTTTTTAAGTCGGATGTGAAATCCCCGAGCTTAACTTGGGAATTGCATTCGATACTGGGAAGCTAGAGTATGGGAGAGGATGGTAGAATTCCAGGTGTAGCGGTGAAATGCGTAGAGATCTGGAGGAATACCGATGGCGAAGGCAGCCATCTGGCCTAATACTGACGCTGAGGTACGAAAGCATGGGGAGCAAACAGGATTAGATACCCTGGTAGTCCATGCCGTAAACGATGTCTACTAGCCGTTGGGGCCTTTGAGGCTTTAGTGGCGCAGCTAACGCGATAAGTAGACCGCCTGGGGAGTACGGTCGCAAGACTAAAACTCAAATGAATTGACGGGGGCCCGCACAAGCGGTGGAGCATGTGGTTTAATTCGATGCAACGCGAAGAACCTTACCTGGTCTTGACATAGTAAGAACTTTCCAGAGATGGATTGGTGCCTTCGGGAACTTACATACAGGTGCTGCATGGCTGTCGTCAGCTCGTGTCGTGAGATGTTGGGTTAAGTCCCGCAACGAGCGCAACCCTTTTCCTTATTTGCCAGCACTTCGGGTGGGAACTTTAAGGATACTGCCAGTGACAAACTGGAGGAAGGCGGGGACGACGTCAAGTCATCATGGCCCTTACGACCAGGGCTACACACGTGCTACAATGGTCGGTACAAAGGGTTGCTACCTAGCGATAGGATGCTAATCTCAAAAAGCCGATCGTAGTCCGGATTGGAGTCTGCAACTCGACTCCATGAAGTCGGAATCGCTAGTAATCGCGGATCAGAATGCCGCGGTGAATACGTTCCCGGGCCTTGTACACACCGCCCGTCACACCATGGGAGTTTGTTGCACCAGAAGTAGGTAGTCTAACCGTAAGGAGGACGCTTACCACGGTGTGGCCGATGACTGGGGTGAAGTCGTAACAAGGTAGCCGTAGGGGAACCTGCGGCTGGATCACCTCCTTAACGAAAGATTGACGATTGGTAAGAATCCACAACAAGTTGTTCTTCATTGATGTATCTGAGGGTCTGTAGCTCAGTTGGTTAGAGCACACGCTTGATAAGCGTGGGGTCACAAGTTCAAGTCTTGTCAGACCCACCAAGTCTACTGAACACAGAAGAGCAGATATATTAAGATCTTAAGCTGGGGACTTAGCTTAGTTGGTAGAGCGCCTGCTTTGCACGCAGGAGGTCAACGGTTCGACTCCGTTAGTCTCCACCACTAATTAAAGACTAAGTGATTACAGAACTTAGTAAGCAGATAGCTTATTAAGTTCTGTGATTTATCACAGTTAACTACTCGCTGACGAGGCGGTAGTGAATCATTAACAGAATATATTTGAGTTGAAATAATTGTTTAAACTCGTTTTAGTTGATGTTAGCAAGCAATTGTTAATGTTGAATGAAATGAGCACTAGCGATAAAACTGAATCAAGCGTTTTGGTATATGAATTAAATTGAAGCTGTATAGTGATTAAATTCACAGGCAACAAATAGAAGTGATTAAGTTCACATTGTTGATCCTCCTTGTAGGGATTAACGACTGTTTGGGGTTGTATAGTCAAGTAATTAAGTGCATGTGGTGGATGCCTTGGCAGTCAGAGGCGATGAAAGACGTAATAGCCTGCGATAAGCTTCGGGGAGGCGGCAAATATCCTGTGATCCGGAGATTTCTGAATGGGGAAACCCACTTACCATAAGGTAGGTATCGCATGATGAATACATAGTCATGCGAGGCGAACGAGGGGAAGTGAAACATCTCAGTACCCTTAGGAAAAGAAATCAATTGAGATTCCCTCAGTAGCGGCGAGCGAACGGGGATCAGCCCATTAAGTTATATGTGTTTTAGCGGAAAGCTCTGGGAAGTGCTACCGTAGAGGGTGATAGTCCCGTACACGAAAGGGCACATATAATGATGACGAGTAGGGCGAGGCACGTGAAACCTTGTCTGAATATGGGGGGACCATCCTCCAAGGCTAAATACTCCTGACTGACCGATAGTGAACCAGTACCGTGAGGGAAAGGCGAAAAGAACCCCTGTGAGGGGAGTGAAATAGATCCTGAAACCGCATGCATACAAGCAGTGGGAGCCAACTTGTTTGGTGACTGCGTACCTTTTGTATAATGGGTCAGCGACTTATATTCAGTAGCAAGGTTAACCGTATAGGGGAGCCGTAGAGAAATCGAGTCTTAATAGGGCGTTTAGTTGCTGGGTATAGACCCGAAACCGGGTGATCTATCCATGAGCAGGTTGAAGGTTGGGTAACACTAACTGGAGGACCGAACCCACTGTCGTTGAAAAGCCAGGGGATGACTTGTGGATAGGGGTGAAAGGCTAATCAAACTCGGTGATAGCTGGTTCTCCCCGAAAGCTATTTAGGTAGCGCCTCGGACGAATACCATAGGGGGTAGAGCACTGTTTCGGCTAGGGGGTCATCCCGACTTACCAAACCGATGCAAACTCCGAATACCTATGAGTACTATCCGGGAGACAGACTGCGGGTGCTAACGTCCGTAGTCAAGAGGAAAACAATCCAGACCGCCAGCTAAGGCCCCCAAATTATAGTTAAGTGGGAAACGATGTGGGAAGGCATAGACAGCTAGGAGGTTGGCTTAGAAGCAGCCACCCTTTAAAGAAAGCGTAATAGCTCACTAGTCGAGTCGGCCTGCGCGGAAGATGTAACGGGGCTAAAACTATATGCCGAAGCTGCGGATGTATACTATGTATACGTGGTAGGGGAGCGTTCTGTAAGCCGATGAAGGTGTATTGAGAAGTATGCTGGAGGTATCAGAAGTGCGAATGCTGACGTGAGTAACGACAAAACGGGTGAAAAACCCGTTCGCTGAAAGACCAAGGGTTCCAGTCCAACGTTAATCGGGGCTGGGTGAGTCGACCCCTAAGGCGAGGCCGAGAGGCGTAGTCGATGGGAAATTGGTTAATATTCCAATACTTCTGTGTAATGCGATGAGAGGACGGAGAAAGTTAAGTCAGCCTGGCGTTGGTTGTCCAGGTGAAAGGCAGTAGGCATGCATCTTAGGCAAATCCGGGGTGCTCTATGCTGAGAGCTGATAGCAAGCTAGTTTACTAGCGAAGTGGCTGATACTATGCTTCCAGGAAAAGTCTCTAAGCTTCAGTTACACAGGAATCGTACCCTAAACCGACACAGGTGGTCAGGTCGAGTAGACCAAAGCGCTTGAGAGAACTCTGCTGAAGGAACTAGGCAAAATGGTACCGTAACTTCGGGAGAAGGTACGCTGCTGACGGTGATAGGACTTGCTCCTTGAGCTATTGGCAGCCACAGAAACCAGGCCCCTGCAACTGTTTATTAAAAACATAGCACTCTGCAAACACGAAAGTGGACGTATAGGGTGTGATGCCTGCCCGGTGCTGGAAGGTTAATTGATGGGGTTAGCGTAAGCGAAGCTCTTGATCGAAGCCCCAGTAAACGGCGGCCGTAACTATAACGGTCCTAAGGTAGCGAAATTCCTTGTCGGGTAAGTTCCGACCTGCACGAATGGCATAATGATGGGGGCGCTGTCTCCAGCAGAGGCTCAGTGAAATCGAAATCGCCGTGAAGATGCGGTGTACCCGCGGCTAGACGGAAAGACCCCGTGAACCTTTACTGCAGCTTGACATTGAACTTTGATCTTACTTGTGTAGGATAGGTGGGAGGCTTTGAAGTAGTGACGCCAGTTGCTATGGAGCCATCCTTGAAATACCACCCTGGTAATATTGAGGTTCTAACTCTGTCCCGTTATCCGGGACGAGGACCATGTCTGGTGGGTAGTTTGACTGGGGCGGTCTCCTCCTAAAGAGTAACGGAGGAGTACGAAGGTGCGCTCAGCGTGGTCGGAAATCACGCGTAGAGTATAAAGGCAAAAGCGCGCTTAACTGCGAGACCCACAAGTCGAGCAGGTACGAAAGTAGGTCTTAGTGATCCGGTGGTTCTGTATGGAAGGGCCATCGCTCAACGGATAAAAGGTACTCTGGGGATAACAGGCTGATACCGCCCAAGAGTTCATATCGACGGCGGTGTTTGGCACCTCGATGTCGGCTCATCTCATCCTGGGGCTGAAGCAGGTCCCAAGGGTATGGCTGTTCGCCATTTAAAGAGGTACGCGAGCTGGGTTTAGAACGTCGTGAGACAGTTCGGTCCCTATCTACCGTGGGCGTTGGAAATTTGAGAGGATCTGCTCCTAGTACGAGAGGACCAGAGTGGACGAACCTCTGGTGTACCGGTTGTGACGCCAGTCGCATCGCCGGGTAGCTATGTTCGGAAGGGATAACCGCTGAAAGCATCTAAGCGGGAAGCCTACCTCAAGATAAGATTTCCCTAGGACTTTATGTCCTCTAAAGAGCCGTTGAAGACTACGACGTTGATAGGTTGGATGTGGAAGTGCGGTGACGCATGAAGCTGACCAATACTAATTGCTCGTGAGGCTTGACTATACAACACCCAAGCAGTTGTATACGAAGCATCATTTGATTCATAAAAGATCAAACATACTTGATTTAGTTGTAAAGCTAGTTACAATACCCAACTCAAATGTTCTGTTAAACTCATTTGGTACGAAGTAAGGCATTTAAATAAGACCCGAACAAGTCCATAACAGTTTGCTGGCGACAATAGCAAGAGTGAACCACCTGATCCCTTCCCGAACTCAGAAGTGAAACCTCTTAGCGCTGATGGTAGTGTGGGGTTACCCATGTGAGAGTAAGTCATCGCCAGCTTTTAAATCTAAAACACCCCGGTCTCTAACGAGAGCGGGGTGTTTTTTTATGCGTGGTGTTTATTAGCGAAATGAAACAGATCTAGTTATATTAAGTTAATTGATCACTGATTAAGCTTATGCATTGATGAAACTGAACTTATTTTCTTTATTTCTCATCATGATCATCATTGAAGTGAAGATATAGAAAGAGTTGAGCTATTGAACCAGTCGTTTCTTTATGCTAAAAATTAAAGTATTACGATAAAAACAGTTAATAATATGTTGATTTTCCAATTTTTCTTTACAGATTATGATGGTGAAGAGGTTTTACCCACTCAAAATCAGTATGCATCTATCGATGAAATCATAGAAATAATGCAATCTGTGTTAATCAGACCAGAAAACTTTTTAGGGATCGTTGATAAAAATGATCGTACTTTACAGTTTATCGTCAATGATGATTATTCATTAGATGCAGATATTCCTGTTCCTGATCAAAAAGGCTCTTATACAAAAACAATAAGTTTGCATGAAGCGGTTAAACTAGTTCAAAAACAAACTGAACTGATTCAAATTGATGCTATTGAAGGAATGGCTTTTATGAAGTGGTAAGTTTTTTACTTTAATTGTTTTAGTCTATTCAAAATAAAAAAACCTCAGACATCCATGCCTGAGGTTTTTTGTATTGGTTCTGAGGTATAACTCCTGTCGTACCTTTCGCTATCCTGCGTTATCGTCCTATCTTATTCTTGTTTTTAATGGAAACTTCCTGTTTCCTAATGTGTTTATAATATTAAAATTTAGCTGTTCTGCCTATACGCATAAATCGGCAGACCATGTAAGAAAAAGCTTACATGATCATAAACGGATATTTTCTATTAAAAATGGGCATTTAAACCAATATAAGGCCCTTTAAAATCTAATTTATATTTGATGTCATCTTTATCAGCATCAATACTCATATAGCGATATCCTACTTTAGCACCAAGGTCTAAAAGTAAACTTTGCACAAAATTATATTGAAGTTCTGCTTGTACATCTGTCAGTGTTGCATCTCCATCACTACCAACGATAATTTCTCCTTTGGTACTTAAACCTGTAAATGGGAGCTTCCCACCGATAGAGGCATAAGCAATAGGTAAATTACCAGACATCGTATAATCCATAGATTGAATTGCATCATATTGTTTAAAATCACCATTAATATTTGCTAAGCCTAAACCAATGTCTGCACTAACAATATTATCGAGTATTTCATAGTATAAAATATAATCAGTATTAGTAAGGTCAATTGTATTTGAGCTAAATGCACCATCATTATTGTTAGTTGAGCTATCTAAATTGGTGTATTTAATTTTTACATTCGGTAAAAGAGGAACAGGATGTTCAAAAGCAATCGAAGCTTGAATGCCATTATCACGATCAATATCATTATTACCATTTAGTGGCTTAGTATTTTCAATTTTTCCATTGTAAGACCAGTAATTCACATCACCTTTTAAACCAATAAAATCAGCTTGAGCAAATGAACTTAGACCTAATGCAGCGATAAATAAGGGTAATTGAATAGATTTCATATGTCCTTCTTGATGAAATAATTTTTCATCCTATATTTTTGTTACTTAAATACATTTCAATACTGTATTAACAGAAGGCATGATATAGGGGTTTATCAAATTTTGCATTATTAAAAAGATTAAATCGAGGGTGTAGGATGAGTGATTCTATTGATCAAGCAGTGATTGAATTCCCACTTTATGTCGCCAATAAAGCGGTTAAATCAGTACAATGGCTTGAAGTTCATGATAAATTTTCGGGGAAAATTTATGCAAAAGTGGCTTTAGCGGATGCAAAAATTTTAGAAAAAGCCATCAGCGCAGCCGTGAAAGCTGAGAAAGAAATGGCTGCTTTAAAGCCATTTCAGAAGCAAAAAATACTGTTACATTGTGTTCAGCGCTTTAAAGAGCTTCGTGAAGAATTAACCCAAATTTTAATTATCGAAGGTGGAAAGCCTAAACTTGCAGCAGCAGCTGAGGTTGAAAGGCTGATTAATACTTTCCAGCTAGCGGCAGATGCAGTCTCCACAATCAATGATGGTCATTTAATACCCTTGGCTGTAACCGCTGCGGCTGCTGCATATCGGGGAATGGTACAACATGTACCGATTGGTGCAGTGTCTCTGATCAGTCCGTTTAATTTTCCTTTGAATTTAACAGCGCATAAAATTGCACCAGCAATAGCAGCGGGTTGTCCATTTGTATTGAAACCGGCAAGTTTGACGCCAATTTCCGCATTAAAAATCGCAGAAATTTTGGCTGAAACAGATTTACCAAAAGGCGCATTTTCAATTTTGCCTTGTCCACGAGAACATGCTGATGTGTTAGTGACGGATGATCGCTTTAAGCTGCTCAGCTTTACCGGTTCTGATCAAGTGGGTTGGGATATGAAAGCACGTGCTGGTCGTAAAAAAGTAACCCTCGAATTGGGTGGTAATGCAGCTGTTTTAATTGAACCTGATACAGAAATAAGTAATGCATTGATTGATCGAGTGATTGGTGGTGCATATGGGCATGCGGGGCAGGTGTGTATTAGTGTGCAACGAATTTTAGTCCATGCTGATATTTATATAGAATTTAGAAAAAAAATCTTAGCAAAATTGAAAAAAGTATCTGCTGCAGATCCACATGTAGAAACCACGATTGTGGGCCCAATGATTAAGGAGGCAGAAGCGATTCGTTTAAAAAAATGGGTAGATAAAGCGGAGAAAAAGGGTGCGAAAATCTTAATTGGTGGCACTTTAAAAGGCGTTTTATTCGAGCCAACTTTGCTTGAAAATGTCGATGAATCTCTTGAAATTTATCAAAATGAAGCATTTGGCCCTGTGGCAATTTTAGAAAAATATAAAACATTTGAGAAAGGTATCGAACTGATTAACCAAGGTCGCTTTGGTTTACAAGCTGGTGTATATACTCAAAATCTCAATAAGATGCTTTATGCATGGGATCATCTACATGTGGGAGGGGTAATTATCAATGATATACCCACCTTCAGAGTTGATAATATGCCATATGGTGGCGTGAAAGATTCGGGTTTAGGTCGTGAGGGGATCCAGTCTGCAATTGGTGATATGCAGGAAGAGCGCTTACTTGTGATCAAACAATAAGTTAATATTCTAAGGGGCTACGGCTCCTTATTTCTTTGAATTTTATATATAGAGTTAAAAAATGATAATAAAATTTTTCAATTCATTATTTTTAATAGTTTTGCTTTGCTTACAGAGTGTGCAAATTTGGGCATTTCAATCTGAAAAATTGGTAAATGATGCACGTTCTCAGATCTGGAAAACTCTTTATTATGATCCTGCTTATACTCAATTGTCCTATCCAATGGGTGATGTTCCATTGATCAAAGGCGTATGCACAGACGTGGTTATTCGCGCCTTACGCCATCAAGGTATAGATCTGCAACAACGTATTCATGAAGATATGAAAGCCAATTTTAAAAAATATCCACAAAAATGGGGTTTAAAAGCAACCGATCGAAATATTGATCATCGACGGGTTCCAAATATCATGACCTATTTTCAGCGTCAAGGTTATCAAGTGAATGATCAAAAGTATCAAGCAGGTGATATCGTGGCATGGGATTTAGGTAAAGGTTTAACCCACATTGGTATCATTTCAAATAAAACCACAATGTTATCAAAAACACCTTTGGTTATTCATAACATTGGTTCTGGAACACGTGAAAATGATATTTTGCATGAATATAAAATCATTGGGCATTATCGACTACCCAAGAGGGTCAATTAGAAATAGGCAATTCCAAGCAAAATAGCTAAAAATTAACCATGTGTGACGAAAAGTAAAAAAAACATGGGAAAATGGACACAAATTACAGAAAAAGCGCTGCAAAACGAGTATTGTTACAACATTAAACAGTAATTTTGTTGATGCACTTTAACCGAGAAGTTTGCAAAGTTACTGGTTTGGAATAATAACAAAGGACCCAAAAGGTGCTGTTTTATTCAAACAACAAAATTTAAAATTGGTACTTCTTTTGCTCGCAGATCACAATGAAAAAAAGCAGCATTTGAGGACATCTACAGAATTAGGTGTTTTATGACAGAATCTCGTGAAAACTGGACATCACGATCAGGTTTTATTATCGCAGCTGTTGGATCGGCTGTCGGTTTAGGTAATATTTGGCGCTTCCCTTACATTGCTTATGAAAACGGTGGTGGCGCTTTTTTAATTCCATATTTAATTGCACTTATCACTGCAGGTTTGCCACTGTTATTTTTAGACTATGCGACAGGGCATAAAAGTAATTCTTCACCTCCTAAAGCCTATCGTGCTTTATTTAAAGGGGGTGAAACTTTAGGTTGGTGGCAAGTCTGTGTCTGTATCATTATTGGTTTGTATTATGCCAGCGTACTGACATGGGCTGGCAGTTATGTTTATTTTTCTGTAGGTCAATTGTGGGGAAGTGATCCTGAAAACTTCTTCTTCAATACCTATTTACAAACTTCAAAATCAACAAGTTTTGATTTTCAGTTTGTTGGTCATTTATTTTGGCCAATTGTGGGAATTTGGGCATTAACACTGATCATCTTATTTGGTGGTGTGAAAAAAGGGGTTGAATTATCCAATAAAATTTTCATGCCTCTACTGTTTATTCTGTTTACTATTCTTGTTATTCAAGCTTTGCGTTTACCAGGAGCGGTCCAAGGTTTAAATGCTTTCTTTACACCGAACTGGGCAGCAATGTGGGATTATAAAGTATGGCTTGCAGCATTTGGTCATACGTTCTTTTCACTCTCTGTTGGCTTTGGGATCATGGTGACTTATGCCTCGTATCTTAAACCAAAAACCAATTTAACAGGCTCGGGCCTCATTGTTGGTTTTGCCAATGCGTCTACTGAAATCCTTGCGGGTATTGGTATCTTCGCGGCACTGGGCTTTATGGCATTTTCAGCAGGCAAGCCTGTAGATCAAGTGGTCAGTGGTGGTATCGGCTTGGCATTTATTGCTTTCCCTAAAATCATTTCAAGTTTAGGGACTGGTGCGGATTTATTCGGTTTACTGTTCTTCTCTTCTTTATTTGTTGCAGGGATTTCTTCAATGGTGAGTATCCTTGAAGTGCCGATTGCAGCGATGCAAGACAAGTTAAAATGGGGACGTAAAAAAGCCGTAAGCATCATTGGTGGTGGTAGTGCACTGGTTTCAATTTTCTTATTCTCTAGTGTGAACTCGATTAAACTGGTGGATATCGTCGATCACTTTATCAATAACATTGGGATTATTGGTGGTGCGTTATTGTCAATTATTTCGATAGCATGGTTTAAACGTTCGGCATTGATGGAGTTACGAGATCATGTGAATCGTATTTCAACTGTGCAACTTGGTAAAGGTTGGGATTTCACTTTAACTGTAATCACATCTTTAATTTTGCTGGTCACTTTAACTATGACAGTTTTTAGCTTGATTAAAAATGGATACGATACCTATAGTTCAAGTATGTTGATGTTCTTTGGTTGGGGCAGTGTGATTTTCTGTGCTGTTATTGCTTTAGTCCTTAGCAAAATGAAAGATCGATAGGAGCGTCAAAATGAATACTTCTGCAATCGTGATGATGATTATTTCAATGGTTTTTTTATGGGGTGGGTTGATTTTATCGATCCTACATTTGATGAAAAATCCTGAAGAACTGGATGAAGTTCTGGAAGAGGTCAAAGATCACCATACGCTTTAAACTTGAGTCAAAAAAAAGCAGGCGAATTAGCCTGCTTTTTTAATGCGTTTTTTAAGCTGCTTTCTGAATTCGGCAATAATAGAAACCATCACCATGATGCGCTTCAGGCAACAATTGACGACCGTGAATTTGTTCTATTCCCCAGTTTGCATCAATCTTGATTTCTTCCGCATCTGCATGCTCAGCAAAAAACTCGACCATCTGCTGTTCATTTTCAATTTTCAGAATTGAGCAGGTAATATAAAGTAGTGTTCCACCGACTTTAAGCTGCTGCCACATATGCTTTAAAATTTGCTTTTGCAGATCGACCACTTGTTGAATATCTGTAGATTGACGCAATAAGCGGATATCAGGATGACGACGCATAACACCAATAGCAGAACAAGGTGCATCTAATACGATGCAATCGACCAACTCTTTAGGCACCCATGTTGTAGCATCTGCTGTGATGATTTCAACTGTTGCATCAACATTTAATTCAAGGCGTTCCAAGTTTTCTGAAACACGCAATAATCGTTTAGCATCATGATCAAGCGCAATTAATTTTTTAGGATTGAAGCGCTCTAAGATATGAGCTGCTTTACCACCCGGTGCTGCACAAGCATCGATAATGACTTTGTCATCTAAGTTGGGTAACAGTGTTGCACACAATTGAGCATGTTCATCTTGAACAGAAAACCCGCCTTCTTCAAAGCCTGGTAAATGAGTAATATTACCTGTTTGTTCCAGAACAATACCAACATCTGAAAGTGTACAAGGACGAGCATCAATCTGTTCTTCATCTAAAATATCAAGATATTCATCACGACTAATTTGACGTTCATTGACACGCAGCGTTAGTGGAGCGACTTGTTTTAAGTTTTGACAGATTTCAGGGAGTCGATCAGCCCAATCTTTTTTAAGTCGTTTGAACAGCCAGCTTGGTAAACCATGGGTATTATTCAAAGCCGTTTGAAACTCAGTTGTTTCACGTGAAACACGACGAAGGATGGCATTGACCAAACCACTCATCGGTTCAAAACCTAATTGTTTCGCTGCATTGACAGTTTCTGAAATCGCCGCATGTGCAGGAATACGGGTGCATAAAATCTGGTATAAACCCAAATATAAGCAACTTTCTAATGCTTCATTGTCTAACGGTTTTGTGAGCAAGGGTAAGGTAATTGCTTTTAAAGAATACCACTGACGTAAACAGCCCAAAGTAAGCTCATGGTATAAACCACGATCACGTTCAGAAACAATATTGATATGTTGGTTTAAAACGGAAGCCAAAGACTGTCCATTTTGAACAGCTAAAAGTGTTTTAACCACTTGTGCACGCAAATTCAAATTTTTTGCAGATGATTGAATTTGGCTCATGCGAATATATTTCCTACTGAAAGTTTATGGCTTTGTATAATTTGTACAGGGTTAATGGCTTTACCACCTGGCCATTGTAGGCTAGTCAGACAAATCACACCATCTCCACACAGCACATGTACACCTTGTTTGTTCATTTCGATAATGGTTCCGGGTGCTTCGCCATTGGCTGTAAGGTCTGAAATTTGAGAATTCCATACACGTAAATTATTGCTTTCATCTATCGGTGTAAATGCGACTGGCCAAGGATTGAATGCCCGAATATTGCGATCAAGTTCAACTGCTGATTTAGTCCAATCAATTTGTGCTTCAGCTTTTGTGAGTTTATGTGCATATACCGTAAATTGTTCATCTTGCACTTCACGTGCATCTAAATATTGTTGTAATTTTTGTTCTGATTCTAATACCACGCAAATTGCTTCAGCGCCTTGAATCGCAAGTTTGTCATATAAAGTCGCTGAGGTTTCTTCTACTGTGATTGGGCACACTGTTTTAAAGATCATATCACCTGTATCTAGTCCAGCCGCCATTTTCATGATTGTTACTCCGGTTTCAGTGTCACCTGTTGCAATGGCACGCTGAATCGGAGCGGCACCACGCCAACGTGGTAGCAAAGAACCATGAATATTTAAACAACCATAGCGCGGTGTATCTAATACGGCTTGAGGCAAAATTAAACCATAAGCCGCAACCACCATTACATCTGCGCCCAAAGCTGCTAATTCTTGTTGAGCCGCTAAGCCTTCGTCTGTCGATGCTTTGAAATGAAGGGGTTGATAGACGGGTAAGTTGTTTGCGAGCGCAAGTTGTTTCACGGCTGAAGCTGTCATTTTTTGTCCTCGACCTGATTTGCGGTCGGGTTGAGTATACACAGCGACGATTTCGTGATCAGTTTCAATGAGTGCTGCTAAAGCAGAAGCTGCAAATTCGGGTGTACCTGCAAAAATGATCTTCAAAGGTTATGCTCAGATTAAATTTTAAATTGAATTATAGCAAACCTGATTATGCGGTGGCGTTTTCAAATGAAAATACGGGTTTTTCTATGTAAAAAATAAAATACGATCAATTGTATATTTTGTTCAGATCATCTATCTGCTTTGAAAACAGTCAGCAGATGCCTTTTACAGTACCCTTAAAATTCGCGTAAGTCTAAATTAACCAATATCCATTTTTAAAATAAATATCACTTTTTAAAATAAAATTTTTCACTTTAAATTGATAGAAATAGATCTTATTTTTAACTTAATCTAAATAAACAGATGGTTTAGAAATTGAAATTGGAGTTATTGTGACCTATTTCGCAATAAAAAATTGTTAACTGAATAAGCATAGGCAGTTAATCGAAATTTAACAATATGTCAAATGTAAACCAAGTCTCACATTATTTTGATAAATGTGACAAATTTTGTCACATGCTCAATTTAAGAACAATATGTATTTAATAAATCTTAATTTTTTTTTGTAATAAAATAAACTATTGATTTGTATAGTTAAAAATAAATAAATGTATAGATTTTTTTGTTTTTTTGTAAAAGTTTAGACTGGTTGTTTAAAAAAATAAAAAAAGTGAAATATATCTCATTTTTTCTATTGATTTAAATGTATGTAAATTGTTAAATAAAAAAAATTGTACATTTTATATGCATTGTCGGGGCGGGACCAGCTGCTGTAATGCATCCCCAAAAGGAAAAGTAATATGAATAAGATCTACAAAGTGATTTGGAATGCGACATTGTCTGCGTGGGTTGCAGTTTCTGAATTGGCAAAAGGGAAAACCAAGTCTTCAAAAGTAACTGGGATTATTGGTGCAGCAACAGTTAGTTTGATGATCACTTTTTCATCCGACGCATCTGCGAATTTTATAAATACGGATGGGAATTGTGTAACGGGTTCTAATAATACGGTCGGGACTATAAATCCAGGAACGACCGGTGGGCAGGCAACGGATGGCTCTGGTACGTACTCAACTGTTGCGGGTTGTAATGCTAAAGGTAATAATCTCATGGCTGTAACCGCATATGGTGCGTTTGCAGAAGTTACGGGTGTTGCTGGTACAGCTGTGGGTCATAATAGTCAAGCCAATGCTTTTGGTACGGCTTTAGGGGTTGAGAGTCGAGCGACTGGTGTTGGTAGTACTGCACTTGGTGAAGGCAGTCAGTCAACAGGACAAAATGCTGTAGCATTAGGTGGAACAGCTACTGGGTCTGCTTCTGGAAATGTTTTACCAATTGCAAATGCAGTTACGGCTTCTGGCAGTGGTTCGGTTGCTATTGGTGGTAATACGATTAGAGGCGCACAGTCGACCGGTACGGATAGTATTGCGATTGGTGGCCAATCTAGGGCAACTAATACTGGGACAATTGCGATTGGTAAAAATGCTTTTACAGGCGCTGTTGGTACTGAATCTCTGAATAATATTGCGATTGGTACAAATGCGAGTAATAGTAATATTGCTAGTAGCAATCCAGCAGGAACTGGAGGGCAGATTGCTTTAGGTAATGGTGCAAAAACAACTACATTCGCACAAATCGCAATTGGTGATAATTCTAATGCGGGTGGTAATAATTATGCAATTGCGATCGGTGGAGGAGCAACAGTAACTGCAAATAGTGGTGTTGCAGTTGGTGGTGTGGCTATGGGAAGAAATACCCAAGCAGGTTCTTTTGCTGTAGGTGTGGGTCCAGGTGCTCAAGCCACAGGAGCTAATTCGACCGCACTTGGTAATGCTGCAACTGCAAATAACACAAATAGTACAGCATTGGGGAATGGTGCTCAAGCCACAGGAGCTAACTCGACTGCACTCGGTACTTCTGCTATAGCTAGTATTGATAATAGTGTTGCTTTGGGTAATGGCTCTACAACGACAGCTATTACTGGAACAGGATTTTTAACATCACAAGCTGCTCCTACTGTTGGAGCGGTATCTGTTGGTAATGGAACTGTAACAGGCAACCGTCGTATTCAGAATGTGGCTGATGGTTCTGCTGCATCTGATGCAGTTACAGTCGCACAATTAGATAAAGCATATGATGATACACATACAAATCTGAAAAATGTTCTAGGTGGAAATGCTGCTTATGATCCTGTAACGAATACGTACACAGCACCTACTAATATTGGTGGAACGGGTAAAACGACTATTGATGATGCGATTAAAGCATCAAAAAGAACAGTAATAAGTGGTAGCAATATAGTCGTTACTCCTACAACAGCAGCGGATGGTTCAATAACTTATTCAGTTGCTACAAGTGCAACACCTACGTTTACAAGTGTTACAGTTAACAATGCACCAACAGTTGGCACAGATGCGACCAATAAAACCTATGTTGACTCTAAAGCTGCGGCATCAAAAACTGAAGTTGCTGGTGGAACCAATATAGCAGGTGTCGCAAAAACTACAGGTGCAAATGGCCAAGATGTTTATACCGTTAATGCTAATGGTACTACCGCATCAGCAGGCTCATCGGCAGTCACAGTAACTGCGGGAACTAAAGATGCAAATAATGTTACTGACTATAAAGTAGATCTTGCAGCAAGCACCAAAACCGATATTCAAAAAGGTGTAGATGCTAAAACGGCCGTTGATAATACTGGCTTAACCTTTAAAGGTGATACCGCAGCGACAAGTGCTACAAAGAAATTAGGTGATACGGTTTCCATCACTGGTGACACTAATATTAGTACAGTCGCGACAGCGAATGGCGTACAAGTTAAGTTAAATCCAAACTTAGACTTAGGTACAACAGGTAGCGTTAAAACGGGTAATACCACTATTAATAATGCAGGTGTAACAGCTGACCAAGTTACGGTTGGCGGCGTTGTTATCAATAAAACAACAGGTATTAATGCAGGTGGGTTAGCGATTACAAATGTTGCTGCGCCAACAAATAATACAGATGCAGCCAATAAAAAGTATGTAGATGATGCTGGTTCAACATTGACGAACTTGGGCTTTGGTTTAAAAGCGCAGGACGGCACTACTGTTAACAAGAAGTTAGGTGAAGCGGTTGAAGTTGTAGGTTCAAACAGCAATATCACGACTAAAGTAAATGCAGGTAAAGTGGAAGTTGCGTTATCGAATGCATTGGACTTAGGTACAACAGGCAGTGTTACTACAGGTGCAACTGTTATTAACAATGCAGGAATTACTGCAGCTCAAGTCACAGCAGATAAAGTAACAGTCAACAATGCACCAACAGCTGGTACAGATGCGACCAATAAAACCTATGTTGATTCTAAAGCTGCGGCATCAAAAACTGAAGTTGCAGGTGGAACCAATATAGCGGGAGTAGCAAAAACTACTGGTGCAAATGGTCAAGATGTTTATACTGTTAATGCCAATGGTACCACCGCATCAGCAGGTTCATCAGCTGTAACAGTAACTGCTGGAACTAAAGATGCGAACAATGTTACTGACTATAAAGTTGACCTTGCAGCAAGCACCAAAACAGATATTCAGAAAGGTGTAGATGCGAAGACAGCGGTTGATAATACCGGTTTAACCTTTAAAGGTGATACTGCAGCGACCAGCGCTACGAAGA
Source organism: Acinetobacter sp. BIGb0196 (assembly GCF_011759595.1). Lineage (NCBI taxonomy): Bacteria > Pseudomonadati > Pseudomonadota > Gammaproteobacteria > Moraxellales > Moraxellaceae > Acinetobacter > Acinetobacter sp. BIGb0196. The sequence goes on from NZ_JAAOZA010000002.1 coordinate 267,306, forward strand.
AATTAGGTGATACGGTTTCTATCACTGGCGACACCAATATTAGTACAGTTGCGACTACAGATGGCGTCCAGGTTAAGTTAAATCCAAACCTAGACTTAGGTGCAGCTGGTAGTGTCACGACAGGCAATACAAAGTTAGATAATAGTGGATTGACGATTACAGGTGGTCCAAGCGTTACAAGCACTGGTATTAATGCAGCTAACACGAATATCAGTAATGTTGCTGATGCAACTACTGATGATCAAGCAGTGAACAAAGGTCAGTTAGATGCAGCGACGACAGCATCAAGCACAAAGACAGATACTTTGGGTACGAGCACAGCGACGAACTTGGGTGGTGGGTCAACTTATGACAACACAACAGGTGCGATCAGTGCGCCAAGCTATGTGACTACAAAAACAGATGGTACGACCACCACAGCGAACAATGTGGGTGATGCATTAACTAACCTCAATACTGAAGTGATCAAACCGGTAACGTTTACGGGTAACAGCGGTACAGTTGATCGTAAACTGGGTGAAACGCTGAACATTACTGGTGGCTTAACAGGCGCGGGTTCGAACAGCAACATCAAGACAGTGATCACTGGCAATACGCTAGATATCCAATTGGCAGATGCACCAGTATTTGCAGGCAAAGTGACTGCGAATGGTCTAGATGCCAATGGCAACAAAGTTGAAAACGTAGCAGATGCAACGACAGCAACAGATGCAGTGAACAAAGGTCAGTTAGATGCAGCGACGACAGCGTCAAGCACAAAGACAGATACTTTGGGTACGAGCACAGCGACGAACCTGGGTGGTGGGTCAACTTATGACAACACGACAGGTGCGATCAGTGCGCCAAGCTATGTGACTACAAAAACAGATGGTACGACCACCACAGCGAACAATGTGGGTGATGCATTAACTAACCTCAACACTGAAGTGATCAAACCGGTAACGTTTACGGGTAACAGCGGTACAGTTGATCGTAAACTGGGTGAAACGCTGAACATTACTGGTGGCTTAACAGGCGCGGGTTCGAACAGCAACATCAAGACAGTGATCACTGGCAATACGCTAGATATCCAATTGGCAGATGCACCAGTATTTGCAGGCAAAGTGACTGCGAATGGTTTAGATGCCAATGGCAATAAAGTTGAAAACGTAGCAGATGCAACGACAGCAACAGATGCAGTGAACAAAGGTCAGTTAGATGCAGCGACGACAGCATCAAGCACAAAGACAGATACTTTGGGTACGAGCACAGCGACGAACTTGGGTGGTGGGTCAACTTATGACAACACGACAGGTGCGATCAGTGCGCCAAGCTATGTGACTACAAAAACAGATGGTACGACCACCACAGCGAACAATGTGGGTGATGCATTAACTAACCTCAATACTGAAGTGATCAAACCGGTAACGTTTACGGGTAACAGCGGTACAGTTGATCGTAAACTGGGTGAAACGCTGAATATTACTGGTGGCTTAACAGGCGCGGGTTCGAACAGCAACATCAAGACAGTGATCACTGGCAATACGCTAGATATCCAATTGGCAGATGCACCAGTATTTGCAGGCAAAGTGACTGCGAATGGTTTAGATGCCAATGGCAATAAAGTTGAAAACGTAGCAGATGCAACGACAGCAACAGATGCAGTGAACAAAGGTCAGTTAGATGCAGCGACGACAGCGTCAAGCACAAAGACAGATACTTTGGGTACGAGCACAGCGACGAACTTGGGTGGTGGGTCAACTTATGACAACACAACAGGTGCGATCAGTGCGCCAAGCTATGTGACTACAAAAACAGATGGTACGACCACCACAGCGAACAATGTGGGTGATGCATTAACTAACCTCAATACTGAAGTGATCAAACCGGTAACGTTTACGGGTAACAGCGGTACAGTTGATCGTAAACTGGGTGAAACGCTGAACATTACTGGTGGCTTAACAGGCGCGGGTTCGAACAGCAACATCAAGACAGTGATCACTGGCAATACGCTAGATATCCAATTGGCAGATGCACCAGTATTTGCAGGCAAAGTGACTGCGAATGGTCTAGATGCCAATGGCAACAAAGTTGAAAACGTAGCAGATGCAACGACAGCAACAGATGCAGTGAACAAAGGTCAGTTAGATGCAGCGACGACAGCGTCAAGCACAAAGACAGATACTTTGGGTACGAGCACAGCGACGAACTTGGGTGGTGGGTCAACTTATGACAACACGACAGGTGCGATCAGTGCGCCAAGCTATGTGACTACAAAAACAGATGGTACGACCACCACAGCGAACAATGTGGGTGATGCATTAACTAACCTCAATACTGAAGTGATCAAACCGGTAACGTTTACGGGTAACAGCGGTACAGTTGATCGTAAACTGGGTGAAACGCTGAACATTACTGGTGGCTTAACAGGCGCGGGTTCGAACAGCAACATCAAGACAGTGATCACTGGCAATACGCTAGATATCCAATTGGCAGATGCACCAGTATTTGCAGGCAAAGTGACTGCGAATGGTCTAGATGCCAATGGCAACAAAGTTGAAAACGTAGCAGATGCAACGACAGCAACAGATGCAGTGAACAAAGGTCAGTTAGATGCAGCGACGACAGCGTCAAGCACAAAGACAGATACTTTGGGTACGAGCACAGCGACGAACTTGGGTGGTGGGTCAACTTATGACAACACGACAGGTGCGATCAGTGCGCCAAGCTATGTGACTACAAAAACAGATGGTACGACCACCACAGCGAACAATGTGGGTGATGCATTAACTAACCTCAATACTGAAGTGATCAAACCGGTAACGTTTACGGGTAACAGCGGTACAGTTGATCGTAAACTGGGTGAAACGCTGAACATTACTGGTGGCTTAACAGGCGCGGGTTCGAACAGCAACATCAAGACAGTGATCACTGGCAATACGCTAGATATCCAATTGGCAGATGCACCAGTATTTGCAGGCAAAGTGACTGCGAATGGTTTAGATGCCAATGGCAACAAAGTTGAAAACGTAGCAGATGCAACGACAGCAACAGATGCAGTGAACAAAGGTCAGTTAGATGCAGCGACGACAGCGTCAAGCACAAAGACAGATACTTTGGGTACGAGCACAGCGACGAACCTGGGTGGTGGGTCAACTTATGACAACACGACAGGTGCGATCAGTGCGCCAAGCTATGTGACTACAAAAACAGATGGTACGACCACCACAGCGAACAATGTGGGTGATGCATTAACTAACCTCAATACTGAAGTGATCAAACCGGTAACGTTTACGGGTAACAGCGGTACAGTTGATCGTAAACTGGGTGAAACGCTGAACATTACTGGTGGCTTAACAGGCGCGGGTTCGAACAGCAACATCAAGACAGTGATCACTGGCAATACGCTAGATATCCAATTGGCAGATGCACCAGTATTTGCAGGCAAAGTGACTGCGAATGGTTTAGATGCCAATGGCAATAAAGTTGAAAACGTAGCAGATGCAACGACAGCAACAGATGCAGTGAACAAAGGTCAGTTAGATGCAGCGACGACAGCATCAAGCACAAAGACAGATACTTTGGGTACGAGCACAGCGACGAACTTGGGTGGTGGGTCAACTTATGACAACACGACAGGTGCGATCAGTGCGCCAAGCTATGTGACTACAAAAACAGATGGTACGACCACCACAGCGAACAATGTGGGTGATGCATTAACTAACCTCAATACTGAAGTGATCAAACCGGTAACGTTTACGGGTAACAGCGGTACAGTTGATCGTAAACTGGGTGAAACGCTGAACATTACTGGTGGCTTAACAGGCGCGGGTTCGAACAGCAACATCAAGACAGTGATCACTGGCAATACGCTAGATATCCAATTGGCAGATGCACCAGTATTTGCAGGCAAAGTGACTGCGAATGGTTTAGATGCCAATGGCAATAAAGTTGAAAACGTAGCAGATGCAACGACAGCAACAGATGCAGTGAACAAAGGTCAGTTAGATGCAGCGACGACAGCGTCAAGCACAAAGACAGATACTTTGGGTACGAGCACAGCGACGAACTTGGGTGGTGGGTCAACTTATGACAACACGACAGGTGCGATCAGTGCGCCAAGCTATGTGACTACAAAAACAGATGGTACGACCACCACAGCGAACAATGTGGGTGATGCATTAACTAACCTCAATACTGAAGTGATCAAACCGGTAACGTTTACGGGTAACAGCGGTACAGTTGATCGTAAACTGGGTGAAACGCTGAACATTACTGGTGGCTTAACAGGCGCGGGTTCGAACAGCAACATCAAGACAGTGATCACTGGCAATACGCTAGATATCCAATTGGCAGATGCACCAGTATTTGCAGGCAAAGTGACTGCGAATGGTTTAGATGCCAATGGCAATAAAGTTGAAAACGTAGCAGATGCAACGACAGCAACAGATGCAGTGAACAAAGGTCAGTTAGATGCAGCGACGACAGCGTCAAGCACAAAGACAGATACTTTGGGTACGAGCACAGCGACGAACTTGGGTGGTGGGTCAACTTATGACAACACGACAGGTGCGATCAGTGCGCCAAGCTATGTGACTACAAAAACAGATGGTACGACCACCACAGCGAACAATGTGGGTGATGCATTAACTAACCTCAATACTGAAGTGATCAAACCGGTAACGTTTACGGGTAACAGCGGTACAGTTGATCGTAAACTGGGTGAAACGCTGAATATTACTGGTGGCTTAACAGGCGCGGGTTCGAACAGCAACATCAAGACAGTGATCACTGGCAATACGCTAGATATCCAATTGGCAGATGCACCAGTATTTGCAGGCAAAGTGACTGCGAATGGTCTAGATGCCAATGGCAACAAAGTTGAAAACGTAGCAGATGCAACGACAGCAACAGATGCAGTGAACAAAGGTCAGTTAGATGCAGCGACGACAGCGTCAAGCACAAAGACAGATACTTTGGGTACGAGCACAGCGACGAACCTGGGTGGTGGGTCAACTTATGACAACACGACAGGTGCGATCAGTGCGCCAAGCTATGTGACTACAAAAACAGATGGTACGACCACCACAGCGAACAATGTGGGTGATGCATTAACTAACCTCAACACTGAAGTGATCAAACCGGTAACGTTTACGGGTAACAGCGGTACAGTTGATCGTAAACTGGGTGAAACGCTGAACATTACTGGTGGCTTAACAGGCGCGGGTTCGAACAGCAACATCAAGACAGTGATCACTGGCAATACGCTAGATATCCAATTGGCAGATGCACCAGTATTTGCAGGCAAAGTGACTGTGAATGGTTTAGATGCCAATGGTAACAAAGTTGAAAACGTAGCAGATGCAACGACAGCAACAGATGCAGTGAACAAAGGTCAGTTGGATAGCTTAAGTACAGGTCTTACCAATACTGGCTTTGGCTTAAAAGCAGCAGATGGCAATACGATTAACAAAAAGTTAGGCGAAGCAGTTGAAGTAGTGGGTGCAGATAGCAACATCACTACGAAGGTTGCAAATGGTCAAGTTGCGATTGAGTTAAATAAAAACCTCAACAACTTAACTGGTATTACAGTGCACGATGGAACCGATGGTACAAATGGTTCTACAGTGATCGGTAAAGATGGCATCTCAGTTAAAGATGGTTCAGGCAATACTATTGCAGGTGTAGATAACACAGCATTAACCGTTAAAGATGGTAGTGGCAACACAGAAACCAGCATTAACAAAGCGATCAATAGTCTCAATGCATCGCAAGGTGAAACTGACAAGTTTGCAGTGAAGTACGACAAGAATGCTGATGGTAGTGCAAACTATGACAGCGTGACCCTTGCAGGTAGTGCTTCAAGTAGTACTAAAGATGCAACGACAGGCAAGATCACCACAATAGGTGGTACAAGCTTAAACAATGTTGCGAGTGCTGGTGATTACACTAAAGAGGCTAATGCGAGCAAAGCTGTTAACGCAGGTGATCTGAACAATGCAGTTGTTGATGCAACCAATGCAGCGACGAGCAAAGGCTTTGCATTACAAGCAGCAGATGGCGGTAAAGTACAGAAGAACTTAGGCGAAGCAGTTGAAGTAGTGGGTGCAGATAGCAACATCACTACGAAGGTTGCAAATGGTCAAGTTGCGATTGAGTTAAATAAAAACCTCAACAACTTAACTGGTATTACAGTGAACGATGGAATCAATGGTACAAATGGTTCTACTGTGATCGGTAAAGATGGCATCTCAGTTAAAGATGGTTCAGGCAATACCATTGCAGGTGTAGATAACACAGCATTAACCGTTAAAGATGGTAGTGGTAACACAGAAACCAGCATTAACAAAGCGATTAATAGTCTCAATGCATCACAAGGTGCTACAGACAATGCTGCAGTGAAATATGATGATTCATCGATTAAAGATCGTGTTACTTTAGCTGGAACAAATGGGACAGTTCTAACTAATTTAAAAGGTGGAGAAGTCAATGCAACATCGAAAGACGCTGTAAATGGAAGTCAGTTGTATGGGACTTATGCTGCAATGTTGAGTGCTCTAGGTGGAGGTTCAACTTTTAATTCTAATGGAACAGTAACAGGCCCTCTATATAATATAAACGGCCAAGACTATACAAATGTTGGTACAGCTTTAAGTGCATTAGATGCGGGTTGGATTTTAAATAGTAATGGTGCAGCTGGTGCTGCAATTAAAGCAGGTGATACTGTAGATATTGGTACTGCTAATACAGAAGCGAATCTAGCAGTTGTGAAAAATGGTAATACCATTGACTTTAGCTTAAACAAAGACCTTAAAGGTTTAACTTCAGTCCAAACTACAGATGGTGCAGGTAATACGTCATTAATGACATCTACTGGAACTAAAGTTGAAAATGCAGCAGGTGATACGAGCATTTATGGCGCAAATGGCACAGCAATTACGGGTTCAAATGGTAAAACAGTAACAGTCACATCAGATAAAGTCGATGTGGGCGGTAATACGATTAATAACGTCGGAAATGCAGTTACAAAGACAGACGCGACAAATCTTGGGCAAGTTGAGCAATTGATTGGTAATGCAACTGGAAGTGTGACTAACAAAGGTTTTGCATTAACTGCCCAAGATGGACAAACTGTTCAGAAAAAACTTGGAGAGTCTATTGATGTTGTCGGTGATGATAAAAATATTTCTACTGAAGTGAAAAATGGAAAAGTTGCAATCAAACTTGCTGATAACTTGAATGTCAATTCTCTTACTACTGGTGATACTGTTATTAATAATAGTGGTGTAGCAGTCGGATCAAATGTAGCTTTAGGCAATACTGGGCTTATTATTGCAGGTGGGCCAAGTGTAACGGTGGCAGGTATTAACGCGGGTAATAAAACAATTACCAACGTGGCAAATGCTGTAAATGCTACAGATGCAGTTAATAAAGGGCAGTTAGATAGCGCAATTGGCACTGTGAATAACAATGTCAATGAGCTAGCCAATAATGCTGTTAAATATGACGATGCATCAAAAGATAAGATCACACTTGGTGGTGGTGCAAATGGCACAACCATTAGCAATGTAAAAGATGGTGCAGTTAGCCAAGGTTCTAAAGATGCTGTAAATGGCGGTCAATTGTGGAATGTTCAGCAACAAGTTGATCAAAACTCAACGGATATCAGCAATATCAAAAATGATATTAACAATGGTAGTGTCGGCTTAGTTCAACAAGCAGGTAAGGATGCAACAGTTACAGTTGCGAAAGATACTGGTGGTACCAGTGTGAGTGTGGCGGGTAAAGATGGTAACCGTGTTGTGACAGGTGTTAAAGATGGTGCAGTGAATGCGACATCAAAAGATGCAGTCAACGGTAGCCAATTGAATACCACCAACCAAGCAGTTGTGAATTATCTTGGTGGCGGTGCAGGCTATGACAATATTACGGGTAGCTTCACTGCACCTACTTACAATGTAGGTGACTCTAAGTATAACAATGTCGGTGGTGCAATCGATGCATTGAACCAAGCGGATCAAGCATTGAATAGTAAAATTGACAATGTCAGCAACAAGTTAGACAACGCTTTCCGTATTACCAATAACCGGATTGATGATGTTGAGAAAAAAGCCAATGCGGGTATTGCAGCAGCAATGGCACTTGAATCAGCACCATATATTCCAGGTAAGTATACCTATGCTGCAGGTGCGGCATACCATGGTGGTGAGAATGCGGTAGGTGTGACCTTACGTAAAACTGCAGACAATGGACGTTGGTCGATTACAGGTGGTGTTGCGGCAGCATCTCAAGGCGACCCAAGTGTTCGTATTGGTATCAGTGGTGTAATTGACTAAATCACGAGACGAGGAAGATCGAACGGTCTTCCTTTTTCTTCGCAAATTTTTAAGAGAGAAAAAATGAAAGCATTTAACAAAAAAATTATGTTCAGTGTATTCAGTGGTCTTGTGATGTCATTGAGTCATGCTGCTGAAGTTGAAACATCAAATACCCAAGAAATTCATTTTCCTGAAGTGAAAGACAGTTATTTAAAGCAAGTGAATCGTTATGAATATGATGACGTGGCACGTTTAGATAAAGGTTTAAGCAAAGATCAGATTCGCCATGTTTTGGGGAATCCACAATTTTCTGAAGGCCTTTTTGCTGTTAAAACTTGGAACTACGTATTGGATGTTCGAGAGCCGAGCTCAAATCAATATAAACGTTGCCAGTTGCGCATAGACTTTGATAAGCACTACCGTTCAGAAAATCTATATTGGAAAGGTGAACAGTGCCAAGGTCTGATGGCTTGGGGCATCAATAACCAATCCGCGACAGAACAAACGGCTCTATCCTCTACAGGTCAATCAGCCAGTGTTTTATTCTATTTTGATCATTCAGATAAAAGTGGGGTAAAAAATCCTGAAGTGATTAGCAAAATTGCCGATCAGATTAAGCAAACTGATGGGAACAGTAAAATTTTTGTTGCAGGTTATACTGACCGTTTAGGTTCATTTCCGTATAACCAACGTTTATCAGCAGCGAGAGCCAATACCGTTGTAAATTTGTTGAAACAACAGGGAATTCCTGCTGATCAAATTCAATTTTCAGCAGAAAATAAAACTGACGTGTATCAGAAATGCAATGGAATGAACAAAAAAATTCAATTGGTCGAGTGTTTAGCGCCTAATCGCCGAGTAAACATCACTTGGTAAAACTGAATGCATAATTAAATACATTCAGCTTAAAAGAAGCTGCTTATACCTCAAATAGGTTGAGCCTTATTTGCAGGCAAAGGCCCGATGAACTTCATCGGGCCTTTTAAATTATTCATAGTTATTGCTTCTACAATGATGATTTGTTTTGAAATAAATCATAAACGATCAGGTGAGATCGATTGCCAAGTTGACTAATCAGGAGCATCAATAACACACTTTTTAAAGAAAGCCTTTAATCAAATTTTTTAATGAGATGCTTTAAAAAGAATTAAACTATTCACTTAACTTGGCTCTAAAATCTAATTTGAATGTATTGAGTATAAAAATGATGAAGAAGATAGTATTAGCGTTGCTTAGTTTTGGGTTTGCTATGCAAACACAGGCCTTTGATAAAACTCAGGTGAATTTGGTCAATGATTTTTGGGGAACTTGGACTGTGTACAATGCGAAGGCCCAATGTACCGAAAGCTATCAATTTACTCAACCAGACCAATTTACTTACACCACAAAGCAAAAACGGATGACAGGTGATTTTGCAATATTAAGAAATGAGAATGCTCAGGCTTTAGATGTTTTAGCCATGAAAGTTAAGCTAGACAACAAAAAAGCCGGTTGTGGTGGTGCGCCTGTGGATTATAGTAATACTGATATACGGTTAAGTTTAAAATGGATATCTGCCAAAACAGCGGAGCTTTGTACAGACCGTGAAGGCAAACAATGTACAGGCTTATATTTGATTAAACAGAAATAATCTGTGCAAAAATGAATGAACGGGCTTCTTTTTGAAGCCTTTTATAAAATAAAATTTAGTGAATTTTGTTAAATGATAAATATTTTTTATTAAAAAATAAAAAATTATTCATAGAAGTTTTGTATTTTATCCAACACGATAGCGTTATATTAAATTCTAATGTTTTATTTATCTACAAAGCTTGTTGGAATATCAATAGACACGTCTTGTTTAAAAAAAGATCATGCTCAAGATCATTGGTTATATGCTAAGTTATAGTATGATGTGTTCATATTTCGACTGATTTATTGCTATATCATCAGTTTTATTTAGCCAGAGTGAATTGATATTCATTTCAAGCTCAAACAATGTTGGAAATACAAATGCCTGACTATCGTTCAAAAACATCGACACATGGAAGAAATATGGCTGGCGCACGTGGCTTATGGCGTGCAACAGGAATGAAAGATGAAGATTTTGGTAAACCGATTATTGCGGTAGTCAACTCATTTACTCAATTTGTACCTGGTCATGTACATCTGAAAGACTTAGGTCAGCTGGTTGCTGAACAAATTCAAGCAGCGGGTGGCGTGGCAAAAGAATTCAATACGATTGCGGTCGATGATGGTATTGCAATGGGGCATGATGGCATGCTGTATTCATTGCCTTCGCGTGATTTGATTGCAGATTCTGTTGAATACATGGTCAATGCGCATTGTGCAGATGCCATGGTGTGTATTTCTAACTGTGACAAAATCACACCAGGAATGTTAATGGCGGCAATGCGTCTGAACATTCCTGTGGTATTTGTGTCTGGCGGCCCAATGGAAGCGGGTAAAGTTAAAATCCGTGGTACAGAACATGCGATTGATCTCGTTGATGCAATGGTGGTTGCTGCTGATGATAGTTTTACCGATGAAGAAGTAAAACAATACGAGCGTTCAGCTTGTCCAACTTGTGGTTCATGTTCAGGTATGTTTACAGCCAACTCAATGAACTGTTTGACAGAAGCCCTTGGTTTATCTTTACCAGGTAATGGTTCAACTTTAGCAACCCATGCAAATCGTCAAAAATTATTTGAAAAAGCCGGTCAATTGATTGTTAAGTTGGCAAAGCGCCATTATGAACAAGATGACTACACCATATTACCGCGTTCAATTGCGACCAAAGCATCTTATGAAAATGCGATGACGCTAGATATTGCAATGGGTGGTTCAACCAATACCGTATTGCATTTATTGGCTGCGGCACATGAAGCAGGTGTTGATTTTACCATGGACGATATTGATCGTTTATCGCGTAAAGTGCCTGTGTTGTGTAAAGTTGCGCCTGCAAAACAAGATGTCCATATGGAAGATGTCCATCGTGCAGGCGGTATCATGTCAATTCTAGGTGAATTGGATCGTGCTGGCCTATTGGATACAACAGTCTATACCGTACATGAAAATACGTTGAAAGATGCCTTAGATAAATGGGATATTATTCGTACCGAAGATCCAGAGGTTTACGAGTTTTTCCGTTCAGCACCAGGTGGTGTTCCAACTCAAACAGCATTTTCGCAAAACCGTTATTATCAAACTTTAGATGGTAACCGTGAAAAAGGTGTGATCCGTAATGCTGAACACGCATTCTCTAAAGACGGTGGTTTGGCTGTACTGTACGGAAACATCGCTGTGGACGGTTGTATTGTAAAAACTGCGGGTGTAGATGATTCGATCCTGAAATTTAATGGTACGGCTCGTGTCTTTGAAAGCCAAGATGCTGCTGTAGATTCAATTCTTGGTCATGAAATCAAAGCTGGTGATGTGGTTGTCATCCGTTATGAAGGTCCACGTGGTGGTCCGGGTATGCAAGAAATGCTTTACCCAACCAGCTATCTAAAATCGAAAGGTTTAGGTAAAGAATGTGCTTTACTTACAGATGGTCGTTTCTCTGGTGGTTCTTCAGGTCTTTCCATTGGTCACGTATCGCCAGAAGCTGCAGAGGGTGGTGTTATTGGATTGGTTGAAGATGGTGATTTGATTGAAATCGATATTCCAAATCGTACAATTCATCTCGCTGTTGATGATGCAACCTTGGCTGCACGCCGTAAAGTTCAAGACGAAAAAGGTTGGCAGCCAGCTGAAGAACGTCCACGTAAGGTTTCAAAAGCATTAAAAGCTTATGCTATGCATACCACCAGTGCGTCGAAAGGTGCGGTGCGTGAAATATAAGCGTTAAAATAAGATTCCCAAACAAAACAAAAGCACTCATGAATTGGGTGCTTTTTATTGCATTGACCTAACGATTTAAATTTTATCGAGTTTTGGGATATTGATCATTCAGATTCAAATTGTTATAAGTTTTGTTATGACTGGTTAGAATTAATTTTCTCAGCATCACCCGTGAATGAATGGTATGCTTGAGCGAGTTTCAATCAGATTTTCTTTTATTTTTCAGTGCTTATTTCGAGGCTCTACGCATGTCACTGTTACGCCGTTGGTTTGATCCAATCCGATCGAGTTGGTTTTACCAAAAGCCGATTCGTCAAGAGGTGTTATCTACGGAACAGGGACTGAGTATTTATCTGCGTTTAGATGATGTTTATAGTTATCTTGCTGTACAGCAACTGACCCAATTGGAAGATCTTTTAAGTGATGATTTAAAGCCACTTAAGGTGATTATTTCCAATACCGCAGCAGAACCCCCCAATGGCATGACTATAGAGGAATGGCGCAATTATAGTTTAGAAGACGCCAAAATCTTAGCCAATCAACATCGCTTTAGTTATGATGATGAAAAACCAGAACAACCAACTCAAGAAGCATTACAACAAGCGGAAACAATCCTTAGAAATACACCGCTGACCGGTCAAAATTTTCTTTATTTACTCGAAGATGTATTCCATATGCTGTGGCAACAGCAGTATGGCAAATTGCGCACTTTATTCGTGATGGCTAGTCAGCATCAAAAACCACAAAATTTTCCAGAACGTGTTTTTGGTCAAAGCCCAATTTTAGAAAGCTATTTTGAATTTGGTGGACGTAAATATCATGCAGTGGATGATTTATTACGGTTGACTCGTCGTTTAAAACAACAAAAATTATTGATTGATAACCCTATTTTTCTGATCAATCACATTGAATGGCGTGAGCATTTGATGAGTGATGCGGAAGAGCTGGCGGAAATTCAGGCCATGCATCCTGAACTTGATTTATATATTGCCTTAGAAGACCCAATCAGTTGGTTATTATTGGCATATATCAAAGAAGAACTCGCAAATTATTATAATATTCAATTGAACCTATTCCCACTGAGTTATCACGGTCGGGACTTTTTTGATTGGAGTTTGGCGACCCGTCTTTCCAAGCGTTCAGAAGTGAAATTTACCCCGTTCTGTCGTCCGACTGCTGAAAGTACCTTAAATATGGCAAAGCTTTATTACAGCGTACCAGAAGAGCAACGTGTAGATGTGATGTATGACATTTTACAAGCGGTTTGGACCAAAGGGCGTGATTTATCATTCAAGCCGCATTTACAGCAAATGCAACATGATTTAGGGATTGAAAATCTAACCGATACTGATGTTGAAGCTTTATTAGCAGCCAATGATCAGCAATGTGCAGAGAAGCATCAGCCTGATTTTCCTGTTTTAGAATTGCGTATTGAAGGAAAGCGTTACGTTTTTAATAGCCTATATCGGGTTTGGATGATTGAAAGTATTTTTAGTAATGTGTTAGAACAGAAGTATAAAGCCGAGAATGAGTTGGAACGCGCTCAACATCATATAGAAGCACAGGATGCAGAAAAAACAGATGATTAAAAAAGAGAAATGTGAATCATTAGAACAAGTACGTGATCGAATCGATCAGTTGGATCAGGAACTGATTGAGCTGATTGCAACCCGCCAATTTTATGTTGATCAAGCTGTCCGATTTAAACGTAATGTAGACGACGTACAATCTCCAGAGCGTGTACAACAAGTAATTAATAAAGTACGTCAGAAAGCCATAGATGTTGGTACCAACCCTGATTTGGTGGAAATGCTTTATCGGGAAATGATTCAGCACTTTATCCAAAGAGAATTAAAAGAAATCCGTCCATAACGGTGATGTGATTTCAATTTCACCCATAAAAATATTTATTTTAGAGAACGGTATGAAAAAAATTATTTTAATCTGCATTACAACAATGTTGAGTCAGTATGCACTTGCAGAAAATTGGAAATTTATTGTCAAAGATGAGGATGGTAGTTTTTATCTAGACACCGATCGTATTGTGAAAAAAGACAAAACGGTAAATTATTGGGCTAAGTTTGTTGCTGATGCAGACAGTGAAGAACTGGATATGAAAAAAGGTGACTATACACTTTCTCATAATTTAGACCAATGTGCTGATCGTACGACAAATATCACTTTGGTTGAAGATTATAAAAAAAATGGTCAATTGATCAATAGCGATCCGCAAGATTCAGATCCAAGTGATATTGATGATGATGAAATTAATCTGGCATTTTTTAAAGTCGTGTGTAAATAGTTTCTAAATTGTTATTTATTTCAATGCTTAAAGCATAATTAGCTTTAAGGCAATTCAGTCTAAGCTGCTTAAAATCCCTTTTATATAAAAGGGATTTTTTTATTGATCACTGTTAATTTATGGCCATCATACTATTTTGATTTAAGGCATTAGAATTTTTAAATCAGCCCTTTATATGCCCCATTCCAATTCTGCATTTGTGATTTTATTGATGACAGATTGATATTCAAATTTTTTACATGCACACCATAATTGGATAAAATCTGAACCAAAATATTGTTTAAAGACTGTATGTTTTTCAAATAATTGCAGTGCTTCAAGCTGATGAGAGGGTAAGAAATGCTGTGAGTTGATCACTTTTACTTGTTGGATTGATTGAGGTAAATCCAGTGCTGCATGTAAGCCATGCAGTACACCTGTCAGAATGGTTGCAACACACAAATAAGGGTTGACGTCTGCACCCGCAACACGATATTCCAAGCGTTGATTGTCCTGATCTGAACAAGGGATGCGAATCGCAACATTACGATTATTGAAGCCCCAATTGGCTTCTAGTGGAACATGATTGCCAAGTTGGAATCTGCGAAATGCGTTAATATTGGGTGCTAAAATAGCCATGGATGCGGGCATTAAGTCAAGTAAACCTGCAATCACTTTGTGCATGATGGGGTTTGGATTTTTTAACTGATCTATTTTAAAAAGATTGTCTTGCCATTGGTTGCGTATGCTCATATGAAAGTGCATGCCACTGCCTGCTTTCGCCATATTTGGTTTCGCCATAAAACTGGCTTTTAAACCATGTTGCATCGCAATTTGACGAATCATTCGTTTAATACACATGATGTCATCACACAGTTTTAAAATGTTGTCACTGTGCTGAATATTCAATTCAAATTGTCCAGAAGCACTTTCAGCTACAACACCTGTTAAATCAATATCTTGTCGCTTTGCTTCTAATTCAATTTGTTGAATAACGGTTTGAAAATTATGTGGGGTATCAACATCGAAACATTGGGTTGAAAGCGGATCAGATTGGGGAGAAAACGAGGCATCTTGGATATTTTTAGACAAATAAAACTCGATTTCACTGGCCATCATTGGAAAATAATGCATCTGATGCAGTGTCAATAAAATTCTTTTTAATATATTGCGAGGCTCAATCACACAATCTGAACCATCATCGGATTTCATGGTTAATAGCAGCTGGGCATGCTGATGGGGTTGATCTGCACAAGGCTTTAGACTGCCCAAGACGGGCATACATAAGCGATCGGGTTCCCCAATATATTTTCCCAGCCCACTTTCTTCAACCACTTGACCATCCAAGCTCATCGCATAAATAGACAACGGAAAATAACAGCCTTTCTGCAATTGATGGAGGGCATTTACTTCAATACGCTTACCGCGAAGATGACCATTGAGATCATGTAAGCAGATATCAATAAACTGGGTCTCTGGATAATCTTCTAAATATTGTTGAATTTCTTTGTTGAAATCATGCATGTCCTGATTTTCTAAGATCAGTGCTGTGGGGAATATTTTTGTAGAATTGGCAAGTGACATATTCATTGTGAATAAATCCAAATGGGGTAAAAAAATTATAGAAAGCTTGTTTGCTCTAGTAACGTAAAATGATCGTAAATTCTTTTCTTAGATACTTAGCCAAAACACTCAACATCAAGCCTCAATCATTGCTTGAGGCTCTATCCTAAAAACAGTGATATTTCAAAACAAAGCTTTGGCGTAGCATTGCCTCAGAATATTGAGGTAAAACGACATGATGGGATTTGTAATTGGTGTATTTGCAATTGCAGGCATGATTAAAGGCACAATTGGTCTCGGCTTACCTGCCGTTTCAATGGGACTTTTAAGCCTTGTGATTAGCCCATTCCAAGCCGCAACTTTATTGATCATTCCATCTATGGTGACCAACTTTTGGCAATTGTTTGCTGAAGGTCATGTATGGCGGTTAGTTCGCCGTTTTTATCCCTTACTGTTGGGGATTATGATCGGTTCAATTTGGAGTGTTTTCCCAACTTTAGGGCACTCTAGTGGTGGTTTTCATAGTGAAGCATTACTGGGTGGAATGCTGGCATTGTATGGACTCTATGGTTTATTTTCCAAACGTATGCCAAATCTTGCACCGCATGAAAAATGGCTTTCCCCAATCATTGGATATTTAGGCGGTGCTTTAACTGTTGCCACGGGAGTGGTGGTGATTCCTGTGGTCCCTTATTTACAATCTTTGCAGTTAAAGCGTGATGATTTGGTTCAATCTCTAGGTTTAGCTTTTACCGTTTCAACATTGTGTCTTGCTGTTTTCTTACATCAAAATCCTGTTGAAGATACGCCAATTGATTATCAGTTATCTCTTATTGCCTTAGTACCTGCGTTAATAGGAATGTGGGTGGGAACAAAAATTCGTTACCGTATTCCAGAGCAAAAATTTCGTAAAGTTTTCTTCTGTGGCTTGGTGATTTTTGGCTTATATTCGGTATTGCATCAATTTGGTGTGATCTAGTCTGAGGACAAATGGTCGTGTAATGGCTCTGTCCGCACATGTGAAGCTATGACCATATTGGGTAAACTGAAAAAATCAAAGCAGATAATAGCGATTTAGTTAGTTTTAAAAATGAATATCAGCGTGGTGCTTAAGTCTTTAAGCTAAAATCAGTTTCGATTTTTGTGAAATTAAGAATTGGGCAAAGTGTTGATACGCTGTTGGAAGTTCATCAAAATTTTGAGCAGCCAATTGTAGTTGGCGTTTTGCCCATTCTCCAACCAGCTCAATCTGATCAAATGCATAGAGTTGATTGAGTCGCATTGCTGCCCGTTTGGGCATAATGGCAATGCCGACACCACTTGCAACCACTTGAGCGATCGCAGCAAAATTTGGCAATCTTAAACGATACTGAATTGCACAATTGAGCAATTTGGCTTGGTTTTCAATCGACTGCTGTAGAGAGTGATATTGCATTAAACCCACAAAGGCATAGTTCAGAGTATCGACCAGTCTGAGCTCTGTTCGCTCGCTTAATTCATGATTTGATGGACAAATCAGCACTAACGGATCATCTGAAAAGGCTAAAGTTTGTAATTGATGTGCATTAAAAAAGCTCGAAATTAAGCCGATTTTTGCATTGCCTTTTTCAAGGGTCTGAATAATTTCATTACTTTCAGCTTCCTGTAGATCAATCTGAATATGGGGGTTTTCAACTAAATACTGAGGAAGTAATAAGGGCAGATATTCACTTTGTGCAGATGAATTACACCACAAAGTCATCTGTGTGCTTAGACCTTTAGCGAAGGGTGACATCGCTTGTTCAAGCTGTTTACTTTGTTGTATTAGACGTAAAGCCTGTTCTGCAAAAGTTTGACCTGCAATTGTGAGTTTGACCCCAGAGGCATGCCGGGTAAAAAGGCTTGTGGCATATTGTTGTTCGAGTTTTTTAATACGTTCACTGGCTGCCTGTAGTGAAATCGACGAGCGTTCTGCGCCTTTGGTGAGGCTTCCTGTGTCCACGATATTGATAAACAGTTGCAAATCGAAGAAGTCTAGGCGCATACGAATCATAAAGAGCTGAAATGAGATCAAAGTATAGCTGAATAATCATACAAATATGCGATATCGTGTAGATTGTTTCAACGATGAGTAAGACGAGATTTAAATTGAAACAATGAAGGCTTGATCACGACGATATCGTACGATAGTCACTGGATATTTAAAGTGCTTGTATTGGAAAATATATAGGTTTGAAACAAAAGTAACTTGATTGATATTGATCATATGCCTGACTTGCTCAATTTGAGTCTACAACGCAAACCATTTATGAAATATCAAAATACCCTAGAAAAGATGAAAATTCTAAGCGAGCAAAAAAGTGAAAACGATTGGTTTATTAGGTGGAATGAGTTGGGAGTCTACAGACTTGTACTATCAACAGCTGAATAAAAGCGTTCAACAAAAATTAGGAAAATTACACTCTGCAAAAATTGTTTTAATCAGTGTTGATTTCGCTGAGATAGAAATATTACAGCGTCAAGGCTTATGGGACGATGCAGCACTGTATTTAACAGAGAAGGCAATTCAGTTGGAGAAAGCAGGGGCAGAAGGGATCTTACTGTGTACCAATACCATGCATAAAGTTGCTTCTGCTATTGAAAGCTCGGTCTCAGTTCCATTTATTCATATCGCTGATGCAACAGCAAAAGAAGTTTTAAATCAGAATATTGGCAAAGTCGGTTTGTTAGGTACTCAATTTACCATGGAACAAGGCTTCTATAAGCATCGGTTAGAAGAACAAGGCATCAATGTACTGGTGCCTAACCAAGATCATCGACAGATGGTTCACAATATTATTTATGATGAATTGTGTTTAGGTGTGATCAAGGAAGAGTCTCTTCAGAAATACATCCATATTGTTGAGCAGCTAATATTAGAGGGTGCTGAAGGCATTATTTTGGGATGTACAGAAATTTGTATGCTCATTGGAGATACTCAGTTTTCTATTCCACTGTTTGATACAACGTCGATCCATGTGCAAGCTGCTGTGGATTTTGCTTTGTCTTGACCTTTTTGAAGCGGGTATTTGTATCAACAAAAAAAGCTCCCGAAGGAGCTTTAAATATTATATAAGCAAAGGCTTACATAATTTTCACACCTTGTTGACCCGCAGGGGTAACTTTGAAGATTTCTACTTCAAAAGTGATATTTTTACCTGCGAGAGGATGGTTGAAATCCACTTCAGTGATGTCTTCACCTACAGTTTTAACCACGCCAAATAGACTTTGTTTGGCTTTGTCTTCAAACTCAATCATGTGGCCTTCAACAGGACGTTGTTCGAATTTTACTGTATCGAATTTTTGCACATTTTCAGAATTCCACGGACCGAAAGCATCTTCTGGTGGAAGGCTAACAGTACGACGGTCACCTGCACGAAGACCAAATAAGGCTTTTTCAAAACCTGGCAATAAACTGCCATCCCCGATCACTAAGCTTACAGGCTCTTCACGGCTACGTGTGTTATCAATTTCAACACCACTTTCGATAGCAACAGAAAAATGCAGTTCTACTTTTGAGCCATCCGCAACACGCGTTTCGTCATTGGGGTTAATCATTTGTTCAGTCATTTTGCGCTTCCGCACGTTGAATACGATGCTTTTCTAAAAAGAAGGTATCAATTAACAATAAAATCGTACCGAGAGTGATCGCACTATCGGCAATGTTGAATGCAGGGAAACTACTGCCTTGGTAATGCAAATGAATAAAATCGACCACATAACCTAATGTCACACGATCAATTAAATTCCCCAATGCGCCGCCAAGAATCAATGCGATTGCAGCAGGTAAGATCAGCGTGGTTTTTGGCATACGCATAAGCCAAAAAATAAAGATGATCGATACAACGCCTGCAAGGCCTGTGAATAAATAATGCTGCCAACCACCCGCATCAGACAAGAAGCTAAATGCTGCGCCGTAATTATGCAGTAATGTCCAATTTAAGAAGGGCAGTACAGGTACAGGTTGAGCATAAGTCAGCTCTGCACTTGCAATATTTTTTGTCCATTGGTCAATGATAATGGCAAGGACAGAAAGTCCAAGCCACATCAAATTATGCGGATAAAACTGTAATAAGCCCTTTTTATTTTGCGGATTAGGCATATTTTCTCTCTTCACCTTGACCTGTAGGAAGGTTAATAATACAACGAGAACAAAGCCCTGGATGTGCATGATGTGTATTCACATCTGGAAGGACATGCCAGCAACGTGCACATTTTTCGCCTTCAGCAGCAGAAACTTTAACACGTAGGCCTTCAAGCTCTGTTGCTTCACCTTGCTCAGCGTAGTCATAAACAATTGCTTGAGAGGTGATCAAGACAAAACGAAGCTCATCGCCCAATTGCTTCAAGACGTTTTGTAGGTCTGTATTTGCCCAAAGTTCAACTTTAGCAGACAGGTTACTACCGACCAATTTCGCATTACGCGCTGTCTCAATCTGTTTATTAACCGCAGATTTGACTTCAATTAAGGTTTGCCAATCTGCTTCAGAGATCAAGTTGGTGCTTGATGCCACTGGAATATCGTACCAATGCGCAGTAAATACATATTTTTCAGTTTGTTCTGGAATCAATGGCCACGCTTCTTGTGCTGTAAAGCTTAAGATAGGGCTCATCCAACGAACAAAGGCTTGAACCAAATGATACAACGCAGTTTGAGCAGAATGACGTGCTGTTGAATCTGCTTTAGTGGTGTATTGGCGGTCTTTGATGATGTCTAAATAGAAACCACCCAAATCATTGATACAGAAACTGGTCAAAGCATTGGTGACGACATGGAAGTTCATATCTTCATAAGCTTGTTGAATGGTTTTCTGTACGTCTGCTGCACGTTGTAAGATGTATTGATCCAATGCAATCAATTGGTCTACAGGTAACGCATCTGTTGATGGTTTAAAGCCGTTCAAGTTTGCCAATAAGAAACGTAAAGTATTACGAATACGACGATAGCTGTCACTTACACGGCTAAAGATTTCGTTACTTGCGGCAATTTCATAACGATAATCGCTTGATGCAACATATAAACGTAAACCATCAGCACCTAACTGCTTGATGATGTCTTCAAGTGGGATAAAGTTACCCAATGATTTTGATAATTTACGACCTTTTTCATCCACGGTAAAACCATGCGTAAGCAGGGCTTTATAAGGTGCGCGTTTATGGATCGCAATCGACGTGAGCAATGAAGACTGGAACCAACCACGATGTTGGTCAGAACCTTCAAGATATAAATCAGCAGGATCTTGCAGTTCTGCACGTTCACGCAATACTGCATAGTGCGTTGTACCTGAGTCAAACCATACATCGAGTGTGTCACGAACAGCATTGTACTGTTCAGCATCATCACCGATAAATGCTTTGGCTTCACGGTTATACCAACCATCAATGCCTTCTTTTTCGATGAGCTTCGCCACATCTTCAATGAGCTCTGCGGTACGAGGATGCAATTCATTGGTGTCTTTATGTACAAAGAATGGAATCGGCACACCCCAAGTCCGTTGACGAGAGATACACCAGTCTGGGCGGCCTTCAATCATTGACTTGATACGGTTTTTACCCCAATCAGGGACAAAGTCGATGTCATTTTCAATCGCATTTAAAGCATCTTGGCGTAACCCATTCGCATCCATGCTGATAAACCACTGTGGGGTTGCGCGGAAGATGATTGGTGTTTTATGACGCCAGCAATGTGGGTAACTGTGCTTAATTGGCAGATGCGCCCAGAGTTTGCCAGCATCTGTTAATGCTTCAATAATTTTTGGATTGGCTTTATAAATGTGCTCGCCTGCAAAAAGAGGCGCAGTCGGTAAATATACACCATTACCACTTACAGGGTTTTCTACTTTTAAGTTATAGAT
This sequence comes from Acinetobacter sp. BIGb0196, assembly GCF_011759595.1. Taxonomy (NCBI): domain Bacteria; kingdom Pseudomonadati; phylum Pseudomonadota; class Gammaproteobacteria; order Moraxellales; family Moraxellaceae; genus Acinetobacter; species Acinetobacter sp. BIGb0196. Next base: position 289,142 of record NZ_JAAOZA010000002.1, read on the forward strand.
TAAGCCAACTTTATAATCGTCCACACCATGTCCAGGTGCAGTATGCACAGCACCTGTACCACTGGTTGCGATGACATGTTCACCTAAAATTACAGGTACTTGACGATCTACAATCAATGGATGTTGTAATTGTAAGTTTTCGAGCGTCGCACCAACAAAGTCAGCCAATACTTTTGGTTGTTCAAGTTTGTAACGTTCACATGCAGATTCAACTAAATCTTTGGCTAAGATTAAGTTTTGTGTGCCACGCTCAGACTGAACTTCCACCAATTGATAGGCAATATCTGCATGTAAGGCAACTGCTTGGTTCGCGGGTAATGTCCACGGTGTCGTTGTCCAAATCACGATATCTGTTGGATTACTAACGCTGACACCAACTTTTGCAGACAAATCAGCAAGATCTACAACACCGAAACCCACATCAATTGCATCAGATTTTTTATCTTCATATTCCACTTCTGCTTCAGCAAGTGATGATCCACAATCCATACACCAGTTCACTGGTTTTAGACCAGGTTCGATATGGCCTGCTTTGGCAATTTCACCGAGCGCGCGAACAATATCTGCTTCTTGTTTGAAGTTCATGGTGAGATATGGATTATCCCAATCTCCAAACACGCCCATACGAACAAAGTCTTTTTTCTGTAATTCGACTTGGGTATATGCATATTCACGGCAGGCTTTACGGAAAGTCGATGCGTCAACTTTTACGCCAACTTTACCGATTTTTTCTTCGACTTTGAGCTCGATTGGTAGACCATGACAGTCCCAACCAGGAACATAAGGTGCGTCAAAATCATCTAAAGTGCGACTTTTAACAATAATGTCTTTTAAAACTTTATTGACGACATGACCTAAATGCAATGAACCATTTGCATATGGAGGACCGTCATGCAGAATATATTTTTTCTTGCCAATACGCGAAGCACGAATCTGCTGATAAATGTTGTCGGCATACCACTCTTCTAACCATTTTGCTTCACGTACTGCGAGATTTGCTTTCATTGCAAATTCAGTACCTGGTAGGTTTAGCGTGGCTTTATAATCCACTGCATTTTCAGAAGTTTGCTTATCGCTCATGCAAGTTGTCATCCAATATTATCAGCACCATTGCTGACGCGTTTTACAATAAAAGTTTAAGTTAAAAAGGAAATTTGGGGGTGTTTTTGCGAAACTCAAGCAAACGCTCGACATCATCATCAATTCCCGCCTGAAGCGCTTCAAGTGATGGGTAATTTAATTCACCATGTAAATAGTCGAGGAAAGTGACCCGCATTAACAGACCATACAGATTAGCAGAAACATTTGGAAAATGTACTTCTAATCGCCATTCTGGATGTTCTTGTTTGATTGCAGGGCGTGTTCCCACATGGCCCGCACCAAATAACGCATCTGTTTGATAACCAGCAACACCGATTTTATCGGGGTTCTCAGCTTTGACTTTCTGTGTCAATGAGGTGCTTTCGCAAATAACATCGACGGCATAAATACCACTTAAACAGGGTTTATGACGGCCAAGTCGAACATTGATGGTTGGAAAATTCAAAGTACGACCAATTTGATCACCATATTGCACACGACCAATCATGCTGTATGGACGACCCAATAATTTTGCTGCAAGTGATAAGTCACCCGCTTGGAGAACTTGGCGAATACGGGTTGAACTGACACGTTCGCCATTAAATTCAATGGTATTGAGATTGGTGACATCAAAACCATATTGTTTTAAAAATTCACTATTGCCTTGACGGTCTTTGCCGAAGTGAAAATCATCACCTAAGATCAAACTTTGCGCTTTGAGTTTGTTTTTTAACAGGCTTGCAAAGTTTTCTGCACTTAAGCTACGGAATTGATTATCAAATTTAGCGATAGCAATATAATCGACACCCAATTCAGATAAATATTCTACTTTTTCTCTGAGTGATGAAATCCGTGGTGGTGCTTCATAACCTTTGAAAAACTCTAAAGGTTGCGGCTCAAAAATCATCACCAAGGTTTTTAAATTTTGGGCTTTAGCCACTTCTTTGAGTTGAGAAACCATCGCCTGATGTCCCAAATGGACACCATCAAAATTGCCAATCGTCACAGCGGTTTGGGGCAATTGAAAATTTGGTGCTAAGGCATTTAGACGTAACAGCTGCATGGTTTCAAAATAAGCTTAAAATTTGAAAGGACTATATATTGCCATAATCTCACAGTTTCGTCTTTGTTGTTGTGTTTTTATCCAGAAAAAAATGACTGAGAATACTTTTATATCATTAAAATTGATTCATTTTATGAAATTAAATCAATTTTATTTATTAAAAGATGCTTTTATAATCAATTTATCTGCTGAAATGAGGATGAAGCGATGAAAAAGCCATTTTACCAACTTGAACAAACAGGTGATGTGATTCGACAGTTTACGCCAAACTGGTTCACCATGACCATGGGAACAGGGGTTGTTGCACTGATCTTGTCTGAGTTTCCGTTTGCATCTGATTTTTTATGGCAGCTGGCAACTATTTTATGGCAGTTCAACACACTACTGTTTACTGTATTTATCATACTGTATGTTCTACGCTGGCTCATCTATCCTCAAGAAGCGAAGCAGATTTTTTCCCATCCAGCAATGGCACTCTTTTTAGGTGCAATTCCAATGGGGTTGGCAACGGTATTAAATGGCTTTTTAAAATATGGCATAGCCATTTATGGTGATGTTGCGTTCCAAATTGCGCAGTTGTTGTGGTATGTCGATGTGGTTTTAGCAGTGGGTATCGGGGTGCTGGTACCGTTTTGTATGTTCCATAAACAAGATCATCAATTGCATACAATGACTGCAATGTGGTTATTGCCAATTGTGGCCTGTGAAGTTGCAGCAACATCAGGCGGCTTACTTTTAGCGCATATGCATGCTAGTCAACAGGCAGTGGCTATTTTATTCGCCAGTTATATGCTGTGGGGGATGTCTGTATTGCCTGCTTTTGGGATTCTCACCATTCTGATGTTACGTTTGGCTGTACATCAATTGCCGAGCAAAGAGTTGGCAATTACGAGTTGGTTAGCTTTAGGGCCAATTGGTACAGGTGCATTGGCACTCTTGGTTCTAGGTGCTCAGGCTCCTCAAGTTTTGGCATTGATTCAGTTAGAAAATTTGGGTATGTTCTTTCAAAATGCGGGGATTGTGGCAAGTTTTATTTTGCTTGGCTTTGGTGTGTGGTGGGTTGCAATCGCAGTTCTAACCACACTCAAACATGCGGCAACCGAGCTACCATTTAATCTCGGTTGGTGGGGGCTAACTTTCCCACTGGGTGTATTTACCTTGGCAATATTGAGTTTAGGTCACCAATTACATCTCAGTTTTATTGTAGATACAGGCTTAGCATTTGCTACAATTTTAATGATGTTATGGGTGATGGTGATGAGCAAAACTTTGCGGGGAATGTATCAAGGGAATCTGTTTTTTTCTCCTTGTTTAAAGACTTTTTTAGAACGTGAATAAACAGAAAACCTTGTTGGTCAGTCTATAAAATAATCATTAAGAACCAATGATAAAATCGCCCAAGCCCAATTGTCTATTGATTACAGTTGGGCTTTTTTAATATTGAAATACAAAATAAATGCTATATAAGCAGTATGATGTTGGTTTGAGAAAATTTAAAAATGGATGAATGTTGCAATCAATGAGGATTCAAAAAGCATTTCAGCCCGTGCTAGAAGAGGTGATTAACGCTTTTAGTCGCAGCTTTGCCGAAGATTTACATAGTATCTATGTTTATGGCAGTGTCGCTCAAGGCATTGCAATTATCGGTCAGTCAGATTTAGACCTTTGTGTTATTTTTAAAAATAAACCTAAAAATTTAAATGAAAAGATTGCTGAAATAAGCACAAATCTTAAGGTTTTACACCCATTTCTACCTAAAGTTGATGTCGATATTGGTTTTCTAGACGAGGTTTTAAATAAGCATTCCCTACAAAGTTGGGGAGCATGGATCAAATTCTTTTGTCAGCATATTTATGGAGAAGATTTATCTGCGCTCTTTAACGATGTTCAGATTGATCGAGATGTAATTAAGGCGATAAATAGTGGTTATGATGCAGATATACAAGGGTATTTACGCATATTAGAGGCATCTGATCAAACAGCAAAAGAATTAATCAACCTTAAAAAATCTTTAATTAAACGGATAATACGACTGCTCCCTTTGACATTGAACAATATAGAAGGATGGCCAGGCAATTTAAACGATACTGTGGCACAAGCGATAGATGTATATCCTGAACAAAAAGCAGCGTTTCAATACTTGTTAAAAGAACTTGATCATCCAAATGTAGCGAGTAAGACCTCGCTCCAAGAAATAAAAAACGTTTATTTGTGGGTAGATGCTCACATTATATAAAATAAAAAAAAGCAGCCTTTTGGCTGCTTAAAATAGGTTCAATTTATAATTATGATTTATCTTTTAAGCTAAAGAACCAGTTGAGAATCAATGCTGCAAACGTTGCAGTACCAATACCACCCAAGTTGAAATCACCAAATTGAAGGGCAAAGTCACCTGTTCCTAAAATGATTGTTACTGCGGCAACCATCAAGTTTTTATTTTGAGAAAAATCGACTTTATTTTCAATCCAAATCTTCGCACCTGCAATGGTAATTAAACCAAAGACCACGATTGAAGCACCTGTTAAAATCGCCGTTGGAATGGTATGAATAACTGCGCCAAATTTAGGTGAAAACCCTAAGAAAATTGCAAAAATACCCGCAATAACAAAAACAATCGTAGAATAAACACGGGTAACGGCCATTACACCAATATTTTCACCATAGGTGGTCATACCAGGTGCGCCGACACCACCAGAAAGCGTGGTTGCAATACCATCTGCAACAAAAGCTTTACCAATTTGTGGATCTAGGTTTTCGCCAGTCATGGCACTGACTGCTTTGATATGACCCAAGTTTTCTGCCACTAAAATTAAAGCAATCGGGGCAATAATTAAAATTGCATTGAGATCAAAAACAGGTGAATGGAAAGTGGGTGTACCAAACCATGCGGCTTGTTGAATAGGCGTGAAATTAATCGGTGTTCCATTTCCCATTACATTTGCAACAATGAAATAGATCAAATAAGCCAATAACAACCCAACCAAGAGCAATAAGCGTTGTAATAGCCCTTTTGTGAATACAGCAATTGAACCCATACACAGTACAGTGACCAAGGCCATCCACATATTAAAGTCATTGCCAGCGACACCTTTCACCGTAACAGGCGCAAGGTTTAAACCAATGATCATGACCACTGCACCAGTCACCACTGGTGGCATGAGTTTTTCAATCCATTTGGTCCCCGTTGCCATGACGAGCAAGCCGAACATTGCATACAACACACCACATGCCATGATCCCGCCAGCTGCAACAGCTAAATTTGCATTTGGTGTACCTGTACCTGATGCAGCATAGCCAGTAGCGGCAATTACGACCCCAATAAAGGCAAAGCTTGAACCTAGGTAACTTGGAACACGACCACCCGTAACAATAAAGAATAATATGGTACAAATCCCTGACATTAAAATGGCAAGGTTTGGGTCAAAGCCCATTAAAAAGGGTGCGAGTACAGTTGCACCAAACATGGCAAATGCGTGTTGAATCCCTAAAACGACACTTTGCGCAGGAGGTAAATACTCATTGGTACCGACAGGTCTTGCATCAATGCTGCCAGAATAAGGACGCCATTTGGGAAACCAGTTGGACATAAATTGAGCACTCAAAAAACAAATTGGACACATCATACGCTTTCTTTTCGAGAGTTTTAATCATTTTAGTCAAACTAAGCACTTGCATTTATTAGGGAAAATTGATGTTTTGTACCATTTGGTCAAATAATTAAATAATGTTAGTGCGTAAAATCAAAGTATTAAAAAAAATAGATATAAAAAAGAAGAATAATTCAGGATTTTGTAACTGCTTAAATTTTTTCCATTCAAATTGAGATTTTTTTGCAATTGTCGATGAATTAGGCATTTTATTTGTGTGAAGTTGCTTCTAAATTAACATTAGTCAGTGTCAGCATAATTAAATAATATTATTAATAGTTTGATCTTAATCATCCTTAACATTGATTTAATGTGTTTTTATTCATTTTTTTCCGATATAAAATGAAATCTTCTTTTAGGCCTTGTTGTACCTCTTTACCATTTAAATAATCGCTATATTCGATTTTTTTAGATTTTATCTTTGCATCATCATCTAAAAAAATGGAAAAAAAACTTTGTTTTGAACTACGCAACATTATTCTTTTTTTAAAATATATTACATCCTCGTACCCACCAAAGTTAGATTCATTATCTAATCTAGAAACAATAATACATTCTCCACCATCTGCTTTATAAAAATTAGCATATTTAGTAAGTACCACTCCATTTTCATATATAGCGGGTATTGTGATTGACTGTAATAATTTATAAGTTTTTGCTATTTCTTCACCAGTATAGAGTTTTTGTTTTGCCTCAACATTTGTGCTTATAAGAAAGAAAACTATAGTTAAAAGTCTAAAAAATATATGCAAGAGTGTCTCCTTTTAAAAAATTAATTTCTTATAATTATTCACACCCAGTTTTAACAGCTGTGGTTTCAAGTTACGCCATGTTTTTCCATTGGGATGTAATTCAAAATGTGGGTAATCTGGCCCGTTTTTTGTTTTAAATCGACCTCCCCATACTAGAGCAACAAGCAGATGGGTTTAATTATTATCTTCATCCTATTGCAGAAATTTTCTATAAACAAAGTCAAGTCGATACTTGGATGAGTAGCAGTTTTAATATTTGCTTCCAAACAAGAAACCAATGCTTTTCTGCCTATATCCATAATCAAAGAAATGACTTTATCGAGGGTCACTAAGTTGAAGGGGTACCTATGTACCCCCTGCAAAGAAACTTGAACTTAACCCGTATTACGTAAACCTGCTGCAATACCAGCAATACTGACCATCAGCGCATGATCTACAGGGGTATGCTCCGCCTGACATTCAGCCAAGTATGCACGACGACGTTTCATCAATTCGGCTTGTAATAAATGCAAGGGTAATAAATACGGCTTACGTACTTTCATGGCTTGATCAAGCACATCATTGGAACTTAACAGCTGCGATTCACCTTTCATCGCCAACAGGGTTTGTACTGCATCATGCAAGCGTTGACGTAATTCAGCACCAAGTACTTTTAAGTCTTCATCATCGGTAAGATGAGATTCATAATACAGTGCAATATTTGAGTCGGCTTTAGAAAGGACCATTTCCAACATATCAATTAATGTTTGGAAATAAGGCCATTCCTTTAACATTTCATCCAATACAGCTTTTTGACCTTGATCAATCACTTGGTTGATCGCTGCGCCAGTACCCAGCCAAGCAGGCAGCATTAAACGAATTTGGGTCCAGGCAAAAACCCAAGGAATGGCACGTAAAGATTCGATCCCACCACTGACTTTACGCTTCGCAGGGCGTGAACCAAGCGGCAGCATTTGTAACTCAAGCTCAGGGGTGACGGTGCGTAAATATTTAACAAAATGAGGGTTTTCACGCACAGTCTGACGATACACCTGAACAGATAAATCCGTCATGCTGTGCATCAAATCTCGCCATGCTTGTTTTGGCACAGGTGGTGGTAATAATGTCGCTTCTAAGGTTGCAGCAGCATAAATTTCCAAATTTTGTAAGGCAATTTCTTCTAGACCAAATTTAAAGCGAATCATTTCACCTTGTTCAGTTACACGAATTGCGCCTGAAATTGAGCCCGGAGGTTGAGAAAATAATGCTTGTTGGGTTGGTGCACCACCACGACTGATTGAACCACCACGACCATGAAACAAGGTCAGTTGAACACCATGTTGTTTGGCAATTGCCGTCAGTTCTTCTTGCGCACGATACTGGGCCCAGTTTGCGGACATAAAGCCAGCATCTTTGGCAGAATCCGAATAGCCAATCATGACTTCGTGCTTAGCTTGGATATGCTGTTTATACCAGTGCATATTGAACAGGGTACTCATGGTACTTGCAGCACCATCCAAGTCTTTCAAGGTTTCAAATAAAGGAACAACGCGTAATGGATGTTCAATTCCCGCTTCTTTTTGCAGTAACAATACCGCCAAAACATCACTTGGATATTCCGCCATTGAAATGATATAAGCACCTAAGCTTTCTTTGGGTTGTTCAGCCAAAGTACGCATGGTTGCAAAGACTTCTTGAACATCAGGGTTTTCAATCAGACTACCTGAAGGCTCATTTAAATGTTTAGGTAATAATGGGCGTTTGCTTTGTAATTCTTGCAATAAGAAATTTTGACGCGCTTGTTCTGTCCATGTCTCAAAATTACCCAAACCGAGATATTCGGTAATTGCTGAGATTGCTTGGCGATGGCGACCTGACTCTTGGCGAATATCCAGTTTAAGCAATTCAATACCAAAACAATTTACTCGATAGATAAAGTCGAGCAATTTACCATTGGCAATCTCAGGTAAATTACATGCCATCAGTGAACGATAGCAAAGTAATAACGGTTGTAATAATTCATCTTTATGGCGAATGATTAAACTGCGATCTACATCTGAATGCTGACCACGTAATTTATCTGCCAACCATTGACGGGTTGCTTTGAGGCGTTCACGGGTCGCACGCAAATATTCGCGGTAAGGTTCAGGATGGCTATAACCCAAAGCTTGAAGTAGCTCATTGGAATAGGCTTCAATCGAGAGTTCCCAACGAAGATCTTCAATATCACGCACATAAAGGTCAGCCGCTTTCCAGCGTGACAACCACAAAACTTCTTGAGTAATGTTATGGGTGACGTTCGGGTTACCATCACGGTCACCCCCCATCCAAGATGCAAAACGAATTGGAGAAATATCCAAAGGCAAAACCTTTGCACAATTGTCCTGAACGAGGTCATCCAATTCACGGATGAATTTTGGAACCGCATTCCACAAAGTCTGTTCAATCGTGGTAAAGCCCCATTTTGCTTCATCTATCGGGGTTGGGCGATGCTGACGGATTTCGTCAGTTTGCCATGCAGAACAGATCAGTTGTTTTAAATCGGTTAACACATCTGCACGTTGCTTAGGTGTCAGTTTTTGCTGATCAAAAGTAGACAGGCAATGATTAATGCCATCATATTTTTGGATTAAAGTACGACGACTGACTTCGGTTGGATGCGCTGTGAGAACCAATTCAATTTTTAATTCACAAATTTGTTTATAGAGCGTTTCTGCTGAAATTTGCTGATCTTTGAATTTGCTAAATAAATGATCCAGCACATTGGGTGATGGTGAGTTTTCATCGCACTCACTTTGTCGACGACTACGCACAACGTGATATTGTTCAGCAATATTGGCAAAATTTAGAAAGTGTGAAAAGGCGCGGGTGAGTGGCAGAATTTCATCATCTTTTAAATTTAAAAATAATTTTTCAAGTTGTTTTTCTGCTTCAATTTGACCATCTCGAGCGCCTTTACCTAAAGCCCGAATTTGTTCAATTTGATTAAACAAATCTTGTCCTGCATGTTCCTTTAGCGTTTCGCCTAAAAGGTTTCCGAGTAAGCGTACATCTTCACGCAGCGGAGCATCAATTTGTTGAACCATTTGTTACTCTCCAGTTCTTGTTATCTCGAATATAACGTGATTCCACCACAATCCAAGAGACTCCCTACAAAAGTATGTAAATGACTGTGCAAGAAGTCGACTTTGGCTTAATTTTAATTTGGATATTTAGCTTTAGTTTTTGCCCTTTTGATATCAACAAGCCTATGCGATATGCATTGAGTATGCCTTAAACAACAATTGGACATTATTTTGTTTTTAAATAATTTCAGTTGGCTTTATATTTCATCATAAATAAATCAATACTTTCGGTGATGATTTGCTGTTTTTCATCTTCCGTAGGAATCGGGCGAATCCCCAATAAGACCTCGTGGTGTCGAACACCCAATAATAATGACAAAATTAAATTAATTTGTTTTTCAATATCATCCGTTTGAATAAATTTAAGTGTGACCGCTTGTTGGAAAAAATCTTGCCAAACTGCACACATTCTTTGATGGGAAGAATTATAAAACTGTAAAGCCAAAGGATTTTTTTCTGCGGCAAGTTCTAACAATAGATGCTCAAGTTTAATGGCTTCAGGTAAGCTAATGACAGTGAGTGCCAACTCACACGCCTGAAAAAAATGTGCATAAAAATCACTTTGAAGATTGAGTCGTAATGGTCGAGCATCGATAGACGCTTCACAGGTTGCTTCAATGGCACAACTAAATAAAGTTTCTTTATCTTGAAAATGGTTATATACCGTCAGCTTTGTGACGCCTGCTTCTTTGGCGATTTGATTCATGCTTGAACCGTGATAACCCAATTTTAGAAATAGCTTTTTGGCGGCTTCCAAAATGTGTTTCCGTTTTTCTAAGTCCTTTGGACGTCCAGCTGTTATTTGCACAATAAGTTCCAAAAAAAGAAAAATAGGTCAATTACTCTATACATGATTCACAATTACTGTACCATGCAGTATATTAATTAAAAAATGAGCAAATAAATATACTCATTCTATTTTGCCCGAAAAAATGCATTTGATTAAGAGCCTTGCCTATGCGTAGTTTAAATTTAATGATCACGAGCCTATTGGTATTGTGTAGTGTAACAATAGTGGGGTGTAGCAAACCAGCACCTGAAGCGGAACAAATTCCCTTGGTGATGGTGACCCAACCTACAACATCACATGAAGACCAAAAAAGTTATGCAGGGGATGTTCAAGCTCGACAGCAAACAGCATTGGCATTCCGTGTCGGGGGACAAATTACAGAACGCTATGTCGATGTTGGGGCTCGTGTCAAAGTTGGGCAAGTCTTAGCAAAACTTGATGTGAAAGATGCCCAATTACAATTGAACTCAGCCAAAGCACAACTTGAAAGTGCGCAATCTGCGGCCAAGGCTGCAGCAGATGAATTTAAACGCTTTCAGCAGCTCTTACCGATCAATGCTGTGAGTCGCTCACAATATGATTCAGTCAAAAATCAATATGATGCTGCTCAGGCAAGTTTAAAACAAGCCCAATCTAATTATGATGTGAGCGCCAATCAAACCGGTTATAACCAATTGATTGCCAATAAAAATGGGGTGATTACCCAACGTAATATTGAAACTGGGCAAGTGATTTCAGCAGGGCAGGCGGCGTACCAACTGGCGATTGATGGTGATCGTGAAGTGGTGATAGGTGTACCTGAACAAGCCATTGCAGAGATTAAAGTCGGTCAAAATGCATGGGTGACTTTATGGTCTAAACCTCAAGATCGATTTGCTGCCTATGTTCGAGAAATTTCTCCAGCAGCCGATCAATCACGTACATTTATGGTTAAAGTGGCTTTAAAAGAAGGGCAGTCTGCAATTCAACTTGGGCAAAGTGCGCGGGTATTCTTTAATCAAAATATTCAAAATGTATTGAGTGTGCCTTTATCTAGCGTCTCAGCAAATAACAATCAAGCCTATATCTGGGTGGTGAATCCAGACCAAACGATTCGTAAAGTTTCAGTGACTTTGGGCAGCTATGGTCGTGACAGCGTTACTGTCGTGAAAGGCTTAAATCCTGGACAATGGGTGGTTGTAGGAGGGGTACATTTACTTCGTGAAAAGCAAAAAATAAAACCGGTAGACCGTGAAAATCGTGCTGTAACTGTTCAAAAAGGAGCATGATCATGAGTCCATTTAATTCCTTTAACTTGTCAGAATGGGCACTCAAAAATAAAGGATTAGTACTTTATTTTATGATCCTATTGGGTATTGTTGGGCTATTTTCCTATTCAAAACTCTCTCAGAGTGAAGATCCACCCTTTACTTTTAAAGTCATGGTGGTACAAACCTATTGGCCTGGTGCAACAGCTCAAGAGGTTTCTTTACAAGTTACCGATAAAATTGAAAAAGAACTGATGAGCACAGGGCTCTATGACAAGATTATGGCTTACTCGCGTCCAGGTGAGTCTATGGTCATGTTTATGGCAAAAGACTCATTAAAATCTAACCAAATTCCAGATGTTTGGTATCAAGTGCGTAAAAAAGTAGGCGATATCAAAACACAATTACCTTCTGGTGTTCAGGGGCCGTTCTTTAATGATGAGTTTGGGGATACCTTTGGGAATATCTATGTCTTAACAGGCAAAGATTTTGATTATGCAACGTTAAAAGAATATGCAGACCGTTTACAGCTTCGCTTACAACGGGTAAAAGATGTCAGTAAAGTCAATCTGGTGGGCTTACAAGATCAAAAAATCTGGATTGAGCTTTCCAACACTAAAGCCGTACAAATGGGCGTACCAGTTACTGCAATCCAAGAGGCTTTGGCAAAGCAAAACAGTGTGACCAGTGCTGGCTTTTTTGAAACAGGCACTGACCGTATTCAAGTACGAGTCAGTGGTGCTTTAAAAAGTGTCGATGATTTGAAAAAAATGCCCTTGTTGGTGGGAAATAGAACCATTCAACTGGGCGATGTTGCTGACGTTTATCGTGGATTTAGTGAGCCTGCACAACCTCGCATGCGTTTTATGGGCGAAAATGGAATTGGTTTAGCGGTTTCTATGCGTAAAGGTGGTGACATCATCGCACTGGGTAAAAACCTAGAAACGGAATTTAAGACCTTACAAAAATCACTGCCTTTAGGTATGGAACTGAAAAAAGTTTCAGATCAACCAGTGGCTGTTCAACGCAGTATTCATGAATTTGTCAAAGTTCTTGCAGAAGCGGTCATTATTGTTTTATTGGTGAGCTTTTTTTCGCTTGGTTTTCGTACAGGCTTGGTGGTGGCATTTTCGATTCCACTGGTGCTTGCGATGACTTTTGCAGGCATGAATTTATTTGATGTTGGCTTACATAAGATTTCTCTAGGAGCCTTGATTCTGGCCTTAGGGTTATTGGTTGATGATGCCATCATTGCCGTCGAAATGATGACCATCAAAATGGAACAGGGCTATAGCCGGATGAAGGCAGCTGGTTTTGCATGGACCAGTACCGCATTTCCGATGCTGACCGGAACATTAATTACCGCAGCAGGTTTTTTACCTATTGCTACAGCCGCATCAAGCACAGGGGAATATACCCGTTCAATTTTCCAAGTGGTGACCATTGCCTTAATTGTCTCATGGATTGCCGCTGTGGTTTTTGTTCCTTATCTAGGGGATAAGTTACTTCCAGATTTTAACAAAGTGCCACAAAAAGCACCGTGGTATCAGCGTCTTCTTGCAAGATTACGTAAGCAACCAGAACCTCAGCCCGTGATTCATCATACTGGTGAGCATTTTGATCCATATCAATCTAAATTTTATCAAAGCTTTAGAAAGTTGGTGAATTGGTGCGTGACCTATAGAAAAACCGTCATTTCAATTACGGTTGGGGTTTTTGTCCTGTCTGTGGTGATGTTTAAGTTTGTACCCCAACAATTTTTCCCGTCTTCAAACCGTGCCGAAATTTTGGTTGATTTAAAACTGGAAGAAGGCGCATCACTGACTGCAACTGAAGATGCCGTCAAGAAAGTCGAGGCATTTTTATCCAAGCAAAAGGGTATTGATAATTATGTTGCTTATGTAGGAACAGGTACACCACGTTTCTATCTGCCTTTAGATCAACAGATGCCACAAGCCAGTTTTGCACAATTTGTGGTTTTAGCATCCTCACTGGATGATCGTGATGAAATTCGTAAATCCTTAGATACGCAAATTCGCCAATTATTGCCACAGGTGCGTATTCGTGTCTCTTTATTAGAAAATGGTCCTCCTGTTGGCTATCCATTGCAATTTCGTGTATCGGGTGAAGACATTGCAATTGTTCGTCAGGAAGCGCAAAAAGTTGCTCAACTGGTGGGTGAAAATCCAAATACCGCAAATGTTCATTTGGACTGGGGTGAGCAAAGTAAAATCATTTCGTTGGTGATTGATCAAGATCGTGCCCGTCAAATGGGTGTAACCTCAGAAGATTTGGCGAATTTTTTAAACAGTTCGATATCGGGTGCAATTATCAATCAATATCGTGAAAAACGTGAGCTGATTGATGTTCGTATCCGCGGTGATCAGGCTGAGCGTGTCAATGTTGAAGCATTATCCAGTCTTGCTGTTCCAACAAGTAAAGGTACCACCGTACCTTTGGCGCAGATCGCTACGCTTCAATATAAATTTGAAGATGGTTTAATTTGGCACCGCAATCGATTACCGACCATTACTGTACGTGCAGATATTCGGACCAAGTTACAGCCTGCAACGGTGGTCAATGAGCTGGCTGAAAAAATGGATCAGCTCCGTACAACCTTACCAAGTGGTTATTTGTTAGAAGTTGGTGGCGCGGTAGAGGAGTCGGCAAAAGGGCAAACCTCTGTGAATGCAGGGATGCCATTATTCCTTGCGGTGGTATTTACTTTGCTGATGCTGCAGTTAAAGAGTATTTCTCGCTCATTCATTGTATTTTTGACAGCGCCGTTAGGTTTAATTGGGGTGGTCTTATTCCTGCTCTTATTCAATAAGCCTTTTGGTTTTGTGGCGATGCTGGGTACCATTGCATTATCTGGAATGATTATGCGTAACTCACTGATTCTGATTGATCAGATCGAACAGGATATTCGATCAGGGCAGAATCAATGGGATGCGATTTTGGATGCTACAGTTCGTCGATTCCGTCCAATTATTCTCACCGCGTTGGCAGCAGTATTGGCCATGATTCCGCTTTCTCGGAGTATTTTCTTTGGACCAATGGCAGTGGCCATTATGGGTGGCTTAATTATTGCGACACTTTTAACGTTATTTTTCTTACCAGCGCTGTATGCGACTTGGTTTAAGATTAAAAAAACTACAGAAAATACATAAATTGTTGAGAATATTAGGTGCGAAAAATTGAAAACTTCAATATAGTAGCACTTAATCTTTAACAGAAAATAACATAGGAAATTTTATTGCATAATAAGTAAATCGGTATGCAATAAATTTGAGGTCAAAAACACCCATGGGGCAAACAAATCCAGAACAGCATCGTAAATTTATTACGAGCTCTTATTTGTTTATGTTTCTTGCATTGTTTACGGTGATTACAGCCGTGTTGGCGTATTGGTTAGCACGTAAAGTAGCAGTGGCAGATAATGCAGAGGTATGGATACATGCGCAAGCGTTGTGGATTATGCGCAATGCTCTCATTTTTTTGATTTTGGCAGCCTTTGCTGCGCTATGGTTTATTCCGTTAATCTTTTTCTATTGGGACAGTTTCATTTGGGTAAAAGCGTGCACTGTGGCTGGTGTGGTATTTAGTGCCATTGCGTGGTTATATTTACTCAATACATGGCTCAAAGGTTTTACTAAATATTTACAGAAAAAAGCTGTTTTTTAAAAAAAACCACATTTCACGCTTGTAAAAAATAACATCGCCCCCAATTTACTCTGCATAGAAGTATTATCAAATTTTGTGGAGCATCGCCAATCATGGCTAAACGTGATTATTATGAGGTTTTAGGTGTTGCTAAAACCGCTAGTGATGATGAAATTAAAAAAGCCTACCGTAAGTTGGCGATGAAGTATCATCCAGATCGTAATCCTGACAACTCAGAAGCTGAAGAAAAGTTTAAAGAATGTGCGGAAGCATATGAAATTCTTTCTGACGGTGAAAAACGTAGCATGTACGACCGTATGGGTCATAACGCCTTTGAAGGTGGTATGGGCGGCGGTGGCTTTGGTGGTGGTTTCAGCGCCGAAGACATTTTCAGTCAGTTTGGTGACATCTTTGGTGGCGCTTTTGGCGGAGGTGGCCGTGGTCAGCAACGTGCGCGTCGTGGTTCCGACCTGCGTTATGTCATGGAATTAACACTCGAAGAAGCGGTGAGAGGCGTTAAGAAAACCATTACCTTTACTGCACCAGCACCTTGTGATGTGTGTGATGGTAAAGGTTCAAAAAATCCAAATGATGTAGAAACCTGTAAGACTTGCCATGGTGCAGGTCAAGTGCGTATGCAACAGGGCTTCTTCTCTGTTCAGCAGACATGTAGTACCTGTCGTGGACAAGGTAAAATTATTAAAAATCCATGCAGCAAATGTCATGGTTCAGGTGTATCAGATCGTCAGCAAACTCTTGAAGTTACTATTCCTGCAGGTGTTGATAATGGTGATCGCGTTCGCTTAACGGGTAAAGGTGAAGCGATTCGTGATGGTCAATCTGGTGATTTATACGTTGAAGTCGTAGTACGTGAGCACGATATCTTCCAACGTGATGGTGCAGACTTATATATGGATGTACCTGTTAGTATCGCAGATGCTGCTTTAGGTAAAGAACTTGAAATTCCAACATTGGATGGCCGAGTCAGTTTGAAAGTGCCTGAAGGTACACAAACCGGTAAAATGTTCCGACTACGTGGTAAAGGGGTAAAACCTGTACGTAGCAGTATGCAAGGTGACTTACTTTGCCGTATTGTGGTGGAAACACCTGTACATTTGACCAGCCGTCAACGTGAGCTATTGAAAGAACTTCAAGCCACGATGGAAAGTGATGACAATAAATCGTCACCGAAGAAAAAATCTTTCTTCGATCGTTTATTTGACTAATTGAGTTTAGATCTTTTCATTTAGCAAGCTAAACATTGAATATGTAAAAACGGAGCAACAGATCTTGTTGCTCCGTTTTTTTATTTTGATGCTTGATTCGATGGTGATAAATCGAATTCGTTGTCATCCGGGGCAGCATCTATTGAATTATCATCTTGGGGGAGTATCACCGCGGGATGTGTTGCTGGTGTCGATGATTCTGATGATGGAGCGGTAGGCGGTGTGGTGTCTTCGGCCCAAACTAGTGAAACGGTTGTTGTCATCATCAATCCTAAAATGATTTTTTTGAGTTGCATGGTATTTCCTTTGATATATGCTTTTTATGATTGCGTCCAAGCGCTTTTAGTGTAGCGTATTTTTGCTACTACATCGTTATCTTGCAAAACGATGTTTGTCATTATTTAGAAAGACTAGATTTGGTATTTTGTGCCTAGTATCAGTTAAAAAAACGCAAAATCGCAAACATAGACGAATTATTAACAGACCTTACAGATCTGAAAAATTTAAATTTTGTTTTTTAGTTATTTTTAGCTGTAATTTAATACACATTTCAAGCAGTTTTTAGATAATTTAAAAATAATATAAGTGTTGATGTTTGGCTGTAGTGCCTAATTTTTATGATGATAATTACAATTGAATTGAGTTATTTTTAAAATGAGAGGTTGAAGGTATTGGAGATACCCTCAACCGCTGAAAAATAGGTACTTATTATTCGATGATTGGTGCATCAATATCTTCGACACGAACTTCTGTTTGAGGTTCAGATGCTGTGTTGCTATTGGGTTGAGCAAGCGTTTTTTCTTCAGTTGTCGTTGATGTTGTTGCAGGCGCTGATTCAGCCCAAACATTTGTCATCATCATGCCGAGTACCAGAGCGAAAGCCACTTTATTCGAATGCATATTGATCTCCTTATAAGCCATATTATTTTCATTCGTGGCATGTAGTCTGCTGTGGGATTCTTGCATTTTGATGAAATGGATTTGAAAAGTTGTAAATTTTTCAAAGTTTTACCGATATATTTTATAAAATTAATCTATTTATTCGTTCAGGCTATTCTGTACCAATGAGCGCAACAGATCCCAAAGCAAGTAAAAAGATCACAGTATTTTTTTATATTGAAACGTCGTCTTGGAACCGAGTTTTGTTATAGTAGAGCCAAATTTTCAAATTCAGATTTAGGAAGATCGTATGTCAGCAGCTCCACGCATTGGTATTGTAGGTGCAGGTGGCCGTATGGGCCGTACATTGATTCAAGCTGTACAACAAGCAGGCTTTCAGCTTGCTGCTGCAGTAGAGCGTCCAGAAAGCACATTAATTGGTGCAGATGCAGGAGAGCTTGCAGGAATTGGTGCTGTGGGAATCAAAGTGGTTGGCAACTTGGAAGAGATCCTCAAAGATGTGGATGTGGTGATTGATTTTACTGCGCCTGTTGCCACTGAACATAATTTAAAACTATGCAGTGCTGCTGGTGTTGCGATGGTGATTGGTACAACGGGTTTTTCGGATCAACAAAAAGAGCTATTAAATCAATCTGCCACTCAGACACCGATTGTTTATGCTGCAAATTATTCAGTGGGTGTGAATGTTTCGATTAAATTACTTGAGTTGGCAGCTAAAGTATTTGGCGATACTGTGGATATTGAAATTATTGAAGCACATCACCGTCATAAAGTAGATGCACCATCAGGTACTGCACTGATGATGGGTGAAGCTGTTGCTGACACACTGGGTCGTGATTTAAAGAAAGTTGCTGTCTATGGTCGTGAGGGGCATACAGGTCCACGTGAACGTGAAACCATTGGCTTTGAAACGATTCGTGGTGGTGATATTGTGGGCGAACATACAGTGATGTTTATTGGCGAAGGTGAGCGTGTGGAAGTGACACATAAAGCCACGAATCGTATGAATTTTGCTGCCGGTGCTGTACGTGCAGCTGCTTGGGTTGTCGGCAAAGATGCAAAAAAATACGATATGAAAGACGTTTTAGGCTTAAATGATATTTAAGCTTAAAATCTGATGCGATAGAATTAAAACAATTAGTCAAATTTTGAACATTCAAAAATGAAAAAAACAGTGATGTTATTTGCTTGTGTAATCAGTGCTTTTGGCCTGACTACACAAGCTGCTTTACCAAGCAATGCCAAATTGAGTTTAAATAAAAATAACATTCAGGTATGGACATACAAGGATGCCAGTAATTCTGTGTTGTCTTATAAAGCTGAAACAACATTAGACGTGCCGATTGATCGTGCTGTTGCTTTGGTATTGGATGTTAAAAACTCACCGAAATGGGTCCCCAATGTTGCCAAAGCTGAAGTGTTATCTCGCGATGATAAAAAAGGTGAATTCAGCATTTATATGGTTTTAGATTTTCCCTTTCCGTTAAAAGATCGCGATATGGTGGTCAAAGGAACCATGTCTAAAGATGCAAATGGCAGTATTTTTATTAAAAATTCTGCGATTCAGCAAGGTAAAGCACTGAATCCTGACTATGTGCGTTTAAAAGATTATTCAGGTGATTGGACCTTTCAAAAACTGGGTGCCAATAAAGTCAAAGTCATTACCTCTGGACACGCCAATCCCGAAGGCTCTATTCCTGCCAGCTTAACCAATATTTTGGTCGAACAGCAGCCTTATCAGATGTTGCAGAAAATGAAAACAGAATTGGCAAAGAATAAACCCTTTGCAGCTTTGCCTGATATTTTAAAATAGGCATTGTTTGATCAATAATCCTGAAGCAGACCCTATTGACGAAACAACTTTATATTCGAAAAAATAATGCTTAGCAGATCTTTCCATTTAACTATTGAAAGTAACCTTTCTTAAGGTATTGATGTAGAAAGAAAGGTTACTTGCAGTCTTTGTCACGATTGTTAATCGCTAGGCTGAATGGCTATATTGTTGTACAGGTGCTTTATTCATTTTCATTTGAATAAAAACCAGCACTAGCCCTAAAGCTGTGAGTACCGCACCTGCAATAGACACCGCAGCATAACTCATGCCCATACTCAATACTGCGCCACCAGCTGTTGCACCTAAAGCATTGCCTAAATTAAATGCCCCAATATTCACAGAGGATGCCAATCCAGGTGCTTCATGAGCAACAGACATGACACGCATCTGTAAAGGTGGGACCACTGCAAAGGCTGCTGCTCCCCAGACAATCAGTGCCAATGCTGCACCAATTTGAGTTTGAGCCAGTATAGGGAACAGCAACATGCTCACCATCAGTAACAGCAAGAAACTGGTCAATGTTTTGGTCAGTGACAAGTCTGCAAATTTCCCACCTAAGTGATTACCAATTGAAAAACCAATTCCAATCAGTACCAGCATCAAGGTAATAAACATCGGGCTGGCATGGGTGATGTTTTGTAGGCTAGGCGCAATATAGGTATAGAGGGTAAACATTGCACCTGCACTCATCACCGTGGTGAGCAATGCAAGAACCACAGGCAGCCGAGTCAGCACTTTTAATTCTGCTTTGACATCAGGACGTTGGCTTGCTTTATCTTCAGGCAAGGCTTTCCATAGTGACAGCATAGTAATCACGCCGAGTAAGGCGATTGCTGCAAATGACATACGCCAGCCAATATTCTGCCCAACCCATGTGGCTAAAGGCACACCACCGATGTTGGCAATGGTGAGGCCCATAAACATGGTGGCAACTGCACTGGCTTGTTTGTCTTTAGGTACGACGCTTGTTGCAACAATGGAACCAATCCCGAAAAATACCCCGTGATTGAGACTGGTCAGGATTCGAGCGGCCATTAAGCCCCAATAATTGGGGGCAATTGCAGCAAGAATATTACCAATGGTAAAAATAATCATGGCTAAAATAAGCGCTTTACGTCGTGGAAACCGTCCAAACCATAAGGTCATAAACGGTGCACCAATCATGACACCGAGTGCATATGCGGTGATCAGCATACCTGCGGTTGGGATTGAAATATTCAAATTTTCTGCAATTTGGGGAAGAAAGCCCATAGGAGAAAATTCTGTTGTTCCTATTGCAAAAGCACCAATCGCTAATGCGAGTAAGGGAAAATTTAATTTCATGAGGAATCTCAAATATACAGCATATTGAAAATGATGGGGTGTAACAGCGTTTGGTCAATCACTGGGATGGTCATTTACTTTTCAGCCGCTATTTTGATGAAGTGACAAAATAAAGCTTCGCAAGAAAATAATCTTGCGAAGCAATCTAAGTCATGATCAAAAGGCGGTAAAGCCTGTTTCGAAGCCTAGTAAGCAAAAACCTAGCAACCAAACTTTACTCATCAAAGCCTGAGCCAAGATTTGCGCTGCTTTAAATCACTTTTACTCAATTAGTGAATTAAACATCCCACTGAGGTGCTAAGTTTTCAGGATCAACCTCACGGCCATTACGTTCCAATTGTGCGATTAATTGCATTTCTTCAGCAGATAACTGAATCTCTTGTGCTTTTAAGTTGGCGATTAAGTTTTCACGTTTAGTCGATGACGGAATGACAGCAAAGCCTTTCTGCAATGCCCATGCCAATGCAATTTGAGCGCTAGAAGCCTGATGCTGTTTGGCAATTTCAGTTAATGTTGGGTCATTTAAAACTTTGCCATACGCCAAGGTCATATAAGAGGTCACATCAATATTTTGTGACTGTAAAAAATTCACCAACTTATCATTTTGCAAATAAGGGCTAAGTTCAATTTGGTTGGTGGCAATATTTTCAAGTCCTACAGCAGCGATGGCTTGTTGCGATAAGTCGATATTGAAGTTTGAAATTCCAATATGTTCAGTTAGACCCAGCTTTTTCGCTTCTAATAGGTTATGCATCATTTCTGCAACAGAAATTCCGAGACTTGGCGCTGGCCAGTGAATCAAGGTTAAGTTGACTGCATCAGTACCCAGTTTCTGTAAGCTGTCTTTAAGACTTGGAATAAGTTTGTCGGCTTGATAATGATCTGTCCATATCTTTGTTGTGATAAATAAATCATCACGATGGATATGGCTTTCAGCAATGGCCTGACCGACTTCTGCTTCGTTGCCATAGATTTGAGCAGTGTCTACAGCACGATAACCAACGTCTAAGGCTGTTTTGACCGAGTCAATCACAGTTTGTCCTGTTAAACGGAAAGTACCGACACCAAATTGAGGAACGATGTTTGTCATGCTGGATTTCACTTTATTTTCTGAGATTGAGTGTATTTTGCTACTTTAATTGTTGCGGAAAAATACAGGAATATGCAAAATATTATTGACTAGAAATCAACAATAAGCAGAGCGCTGACAGCAATGAAATCTACACTCGAAGAATTACAGGCTTTTATTAATATTGTTGATAGTGGTTCGATTGTTGCAGCAGCAACGCATCTTGAACAAACCACTTCAGGTGTAAGTCGAGCCTTGCAACGACTTGAATCTAAACTGAATGTCACCTTATTAGAGCGGACAACACGTAAACTTAAGTTGACCCAAGAGGGGCAATTATTTTTAGCAAAAGCCCGAAAAATTGTGCATGACCTCAATGAAGCAGAAGATGCTTTATTAAAATCTGACAGTGATACATCTGGGCTGATTCGCGTGGATTCCGCGACACCTTTTGTATTACATGTGATTGCACCGTTGATGCAAGAGTTTTCTCAGTTGTATCCTGAAATAGAAATAGAGTTAAACAGTAACGATCAGATCATCGATTTATTAGAACATAAGACAGATGTTGCAATACGTTTTGGTGATCTTAATGATTCGAGCTTACATGCGCGTTTGTTGTGTAAAAGCCGATTATATATCGTTGCCAGTCCTGAGTATTTAGCTACACATGGTTATCCAGCAACACCGCAAGATATTTTAAATCATACCCAAATTGGCTTTAGCAAAGTCAGCCGTTTAAATACTTGGCCGATTCGAGTCAATGGAGAAAGGCTTACTGTCAAACCAAAAATCAAAGCATCCAGTGGTGAAACTGTCCGTCAACTGTGTTTACGCGGGCATGGAATTGCGAGATTGTCTGAGTTTGAGATTTTAAAAGATATAAAGCAAGGACGCTTGATTGCTCTATTTGAAGATCAAATAGAGCTTTATGAGCAACACATCCATGCAGTGTATTATCAACAGGAACATTTACCAAAGCGTGTCCGTTTATTTATTGAGTTTTTAACGCAAAAGCTGTCAAAGTTTCGATAGTCTTTTGTGGTGGTAAATCCAGACTCAGTAAAGTTTGGCTACTGGGTTTTTGTGGATTGACCAATTGGATTTCAAAATGATCAGTTGCTGTCTGAAGACATTTAAACGCCAAGTCTTTTTGCACCGGGATATTAATCTTCATCCGTTGATCACTACTGGCATGGTAGCGGTAGTTTCGCACAGCTGCAGTCTGGTGTAAGGTGGGTTCTAGATGATCAAGCTGATACTCAGCTAAATTTTGTGTTTTTAAAAAGCCTTCAATCAAAGATTTACATACAAAATGTTGTTTCTGAGCAGCTTGATTGACCTGCTGAGGCTGGCAAGCAGTTAATCCAAAGACAATACTGATTAAAGCGATCGTTCTCATTTTTTTCTCCTTTCAAATCAATTTGTTTGTAAAAATTGGCTGTGAATGAAGCATAAATCTGTTAACTTTATAGATACAGATACAACAAATATTAAAATTTGAGTACAGATATGGCTTTTCAATATCAAACATTAGCACAACAAATTGCACAGAAAATTTATTGTGGAGAGTTGGCCGTTGGGCAACGTCTGAGCTCTTTGCGAAAATTTGCAGCATTGCAAAATATTAGTCTCAATACAGCAAAGAGTTGTTATGAATTGCTTGAAGCGCAAGGCTTGATTTACGTCAAAGAAAAGTCTGGCTATTTTGTTCAATCGCAGCAAAAAGCCCCACAGATTGCTGTACCTGACCATCCTGATTTTAAGTCGAGAGCGCGTGAGGTTTCAAATCTAGACTTACAAATTCAAATTCATGAAGCAGCAATCAATAATAAACTGATCCATTTAGGTTCGATTCAGTTATCGCCTAATTTAGTTCCTGTAGAGGCCTTACGCCGTTCAATACAACGTGCTTTAAAGCACAGTAAGCCAGAAGACTTTTTATATAATGACCGCCAAGGGCACCTTCAGTTAAGAGAGGCATTGTCAGCACATTGGGCTGAAGATGGTTTTTATATTGCCAAAGAAGATATTTATATCAGCAATGGTTGTATGCCGGCATTGTCTGTGATGATTCAAAGCCTGAGCCAAATCGGTGACAGTGTGATTGTACCCACGCCAAACTATAATGGTCAGTTGCAATTATTGGCGTTGCTCAAACGAAAAATTATTGAAATCCCTGCCAATACCGAAGGTTTTGATCTGGAGCGTTTAGAACAAGAGATGCAAAACTCAGCTGCAAAAGTCTGTTTATTAACCGCCAACTTTCAAAACCCTTTAGGCTTCTGTTTGACTAATGCCGAGAAAGAAAAAATCGCACAGCTGGCAGCGAAGTATCAGTGTTACGTGATTGAAGATGATATTTATGCTGAATGTAGCTTTAATGCCAAACGCCCTTTACCGATTAAATATTGGGATCAACAGGGCTATGTAGTTTATTGCGGATCGGTTTCCAAGTCGTTGTCGACCTCTTATCGAGTCGGTTGGTTCTGTTTGCCACAACGTTTACAGCACTTACATGCCAAGTTGATTTTACAAAATGTTTCGGTCAATACACCATTGCAATTGGGTCTTGCTGATTTGATTTATAGCCGAGCCTATCGTCAGCATTTGAGTGAGTTACGCCCTAAGTTGATGGCTCAAGTTGCGCAATATTTACAGTTTATTCAACATGCTTTTTATGGGGTTGAGATCCGTTTAAATCAACCGCAGGGAAGTTATGCCTTGTGGTTACAGTTCCCAGAACAGATTGATAGCTTGGCGTTGTATTATTATGCACAGCAATACAGTATCAATATTGTGCCAGGGATTATTTTTGGTGAGGATCACCGTTATAACAATTGTATTCGCTTAAATGCAGGCCATGAATTGTCTCAGGAAATTCAGGATGCAATTATGTTATTGGCAGATTGGGTAAGGGGGGAATTGTCAGCCAAGAGTGTGGCTTAAACTGATTTGTGAGTAAATGCATAGCCCGACAGCCTTATTCCATTCACGGTTCTTGATAAACCGTGATGGATGGTCAGACTTAAATTAGAAATCCGCTTTTAATACGATACGATAACGAGCTTTTCCAGAGTGAAGTCGCTCCAAAGCCTCATTAATTTTTGACATTGGATAAACTTCAATTTGTGGTGCAATATTTTTGCGTGCGGCAAATTGTAATAATTGACGCAATGCAAAAGGGGAGCCTGTTGGTGAACCAGTCACTGATTTTGCACCGCCAATCAGTGCACCCGCTGGAATCGGCATCGGTTCGAGGACTAAACCTAGCATATGAATTGTGCCATTTGGCGCCAGTGTATTGAGATATGCTTTCCAGTCCAAACTCACATTTACCGTACAGAGCAATAAATCAAATTTGCCACGTTGTGCTTTTAAAGCATTGGCATCGCGACTATTGACCACATGGTCTGCACCCATCGCTTTAAGTTCATCTGTTTTATCCAAACTCGATGTAAAGGCAGTGATCTCACAACCCCACGCTTTGAGTATTTTAATGGCCATATGACCTAAGCCACCAATCCCAATCACACCAACATGGTGAACTGCTTGAATTTGATGTTTTAAGATTGGGTCAAAAACAGTGATACCACCACACAATAAAGGGCCAGCACTTTCAGGGTTTAAATCTTCAGGAAAAGGAATAATCCACTGCCAACCTGCACGGACCTTATCTGCAAACCCGCCTGCATGACCAACGATAGTTGCAACTGAACCCCCTGTGCAAAGCACTTGTTGACCACTAACACATGGATCACAGTGCTGACAACTTTCCGCAGTCCAACCGATACCGACACGTTGACCGACTTTTAATCCTTTCGCTTCTGAACCCAGCTGAGTGATGGTACCGATAATTTCATGACCGCCAACCACTGGGAAAACTGAATTTCCCCATTCATTGTTAATCACTGAAACATCGGAATGGCATAAACCGCAATATTCAACTTTGACTTCGACCTGATGAGGCTGTAATTCACCTGCATCAAATTGATAGGGCACAAGTGCTGCACCTGCCTCTAAGGCAGCATAAGCATGAAACGTATTATTTGACATGTGAATCCTTCCTGTTTGCTCAGTTAAACTTTTAGCGGGATATACAATCATTTTCATGGTCATTGACCATACCCACTGCTTGCATAAAGGCATAGCAAGTGGTTGGACCAACAAATTTAAAACCATTCTTTTTTAACGCTTTGGAAAGCTTTTGACTGGTTTCGGTTTGTGCCGGTGCTAATTTATAATCAGGGACATCATTGAGTTGTACTTGCTGGTCGACGAAATCCCATAACCAGTTCACCATATCGATGTCTTGAGCTTTCATGTTTTGCCATGCAATGGCATTGTCACGAATTGCCGTTAATTTCCCGATATGGCGAATCAGCCCAGCATCCTGACATTTTAGTGCAAGCTCTTGTTCAGTAAAATTGGCGATGGTTTGAATCGGGTGGTTAAAAAATTGGGCGCGGTAGCTTTCACGCTTTTTTAAAACAGTAATCCAAGATAAACCTGCTTGTTGCCCCTCTAGGCAAAGCATTTCAAATAAATGCTGTTCATCTCGATTGGATTTACCCCACTCTTGATCATGATATTCAATATAAATAGGATCATCTGAACACCAACCACAGCGTTTATTTGTCATAAAAGATCTACCATTGTTCTGATTGATTTAAGTTTTAATTGTCTAAAGTTTAAATTCGACCCATTGATCTTGTTTGTTGTCCCAATAGGAAAGTTGCGCATGTTGTAAATCTTTAAAATTTACCCAAATATCTTTACCCGCTTTGTCTGCAAAGCCAGTACTGATCATTAATGCTTCATCGGTGATTTCCATAATCCAGCCTTGATGATTTTGTCCATTGAGGGCAATTTTTTGTTGATTGCCTGATTCTGCAAATTCAACTAAACGCTCAAGCAATGCTTCTGACATGGAATATTCCTAAATTGATTCAATCTAAAATTAACGTAAATAAGGGTAGGGGTTGACTGCACCTTGGCCTTTACCTCTTAAGTATAGTCCATAGTGCAAATGCGGTGCAGTATGTCGTGCATTTCCAGTATTGCCCACATAGCCGATTAACTGACCTTTTTTAACGTAATCGCCTTCTTGTAGACCACGTTTGTGATCGTTTAGATGAGCATAATAGTGATAAACACCACCTGGTCCGATGAGCCAAATCACTTTACCCCCCAGATTATTGCTCTTTAAGCTGGCAATCACACCTTCAGTACTACTATAAACTTTGGTTCCACGTGAAGCCATGATGTCAATTCCTTCATGTGCTCGCCCAGCACTGCGAGATGCACCCCAAGTATCTGTGAGGTTTTGTGGTTTTACTCCATCTACAGGAATTGCCAATCGGGTTGGCATTGACATTGCTTTTAGGCGGTTAATTTGAGCTTGTGGAAGCTGTGGCTTAGATGAGCTTGGCTTTTTAGGTGCAGTAGTACATGCAGTTAAAATAATGGCAAGCAAGGCCATCAAGCAATATTGGATGCTACGTGACACGAGAAATCCTTTTTTTCAAGTTTCAAAAGGGCAAATTAAAATTGAAATATGCTTAGAATACCCGTGTCTGACTATGTCATATTTTTACTGCTGAGATCAATTTTTTCATGGCTGTAGGGATGCCCATTTGTGTAGCTTTTTGTGGTGTTAACCATTCGCCCCCAAGTTCAGCCTGAAGATATTCTTTTTGGTCTGATTCAACTCGAACAATATGCGCATTTAAAATCCATGTGAAATGGGTAAAGCTATGCGAGATTTGGACAGGTTCAACAGTTGAAATAAGTTTTAGACTTTGACAAAGCTGTTGAAACGCGAGCTCATTTTCAAAAATCGGTAAACTCCATAAGCCTCCCCATAAACCACTGTTAGGACGCTGCTCCCATAACCATTGTTGATCTGACTCAATTAATAACACTGTGGCTGTTCTAACGGGAACAGGCTTTTTAGCTTTCTTATAAGGCAGTTCAGTTTCTAGCCCTTGTTGATGGGCTTGGCAATGTTTTTGCATAGGGCAGTATAAGCAGAGTGGCTTTTTGGGCGTGCAAATGGTTGCACCCAAATCCATAATTGCTTGGGTATAGTCATGGTTGCGTTCAGTTGGGCATAAACTTTCCGCCAGTTGCCACATGGCTCGTTCATGGATGGGTTTACTCAGGTCATCTTCAATGGCAAAGAAACGGGCCAAAACACGTTTTACATTGCCATCCATAATGACGCCATATTGGCGTAAGCCAAGCGACATCAGTGCGCCACCAGTAGAGCGACCAATACCTGAAAGTTCCACCCATTGTTCTAAGCTTTGTGGGAAATGCCCTTGCTGGCTGACCACGCCTGCTGCTTTATGCAAATTGCGTGCACGGGCGTAGTAGCCTAATCCTGCCCAATAGGGGGCAACATCATCCCATGAGGCTTTACCCAAATCATCGACAGTCGGAAAGCGTTGGATAAATTTATCAAAATATTGCAGTACAGTTTTGACTTGTGTTTGTTGCAACATAATCTCAGACACCCAAACTTTGTATGGATCATCAGCCACTTGCCACGGTAAATCATGGCGCCCGTGTTGATCAAACCAAGTCAATAGCGCATCTGAAAATGAAAATTGCGACATAACAATCTAGCGTAAAAATTGGATGCTCAGTATAACCAAGATAAATTTATTGCGGAAAATTATCTTAAACTTGAGCAGTAATCTGCATAAAAAAAGACGCCAAAGCGTCTTTTCAAAAGAATTTATAGTCACAACTTAGTTTTCGTTGATGATACCCCAACGCTTATCCAATTTAAGCGGTTCGTTTTTATAACGTGGGATAATGTGAATATGGAAATGTTCACTTTGGTCTTCACCAAACACATGACCATCATTAAAAGCGATATGGAATCCTTCAGGTTGATGGCGAATCTTAAGCTCGTTACGTGCCAGTTCCAATAAAGAGGAAAGGCTTTTACGTTCTTTCTCTGAAACCTCAAAAAAAGAAGCAATATGGCGCAAAGGAATAATCACTGAATGACCTTTAGACAAAGGGTTATGTTCAGGCAAAATTGCACCAAATTCATTTTTATCAATGATATCAAATTCTTCAAAGTCACAATAAGGACATACTTTTTCAGTCATTTCTAATCCCTCGTTTTGTTGTCTTAATCAACTTAGAACATATTTTAATTAAGCCAGAGTAGGTTAAGCCAAGGTGCGATCTAATAAATCATACATTGCTGCTAATCCAGCTTTTTCTGCTTCGGCGTTATAACCTAGATCTACGCCATTGGCTTTTGCTTTTTCATCTGCTTGTGGGTTACTAAAGCCATGTTTAGCATCTTTCAGGATGATCACTTCAGATTTTACCTGAGCATGCTGCATTTCTTGTTTAAACGATTCGACATCTGCCAAAGACACCATGCTGTCTTTTTCACCATGTAGCACTAAAACTTGCGCTTTAAATTTTTCTGCTTCCGCTGGATTTTGTGCAGATAAATTTGCATGGAAAGTAATCGCAGCTTTTAAGTCAGCACCTGAACGAGCCAAATCTAATATCACTTTACCGCCATAACAGAATCCAATCGCAGCCAAACGCGTTGCATCGACTTCTGGTTGTGCTGCTAAAGCTGCCAGAGCAGCAGCAGAACGCTCAACAATGGTCTGCTCATGTTGGAAGGTTTGCATCATCCACTCATGGGCTTGAGTCGCAGCAGCGGTGGTTTTTTTATCACCATACATATCAATTGCCAGCGCAGCAAAACCATGCTGTGCCAACTCTCGAGCACGTTGTTCAGAATACTCATTTCGACCCCACCATTCTGGACCAACAATCACACCTGCAACTGGTTGTGCGGATTCAGGTGCAGCAAAATAACCGATTAAAGTTGTTCCATCTTTTGCTTGATATTGAATTTCACGAGTTTTGATTGCAAGAGCCATCTGTTAATCCTTGTGTATCGGCGAGAATGAGATTGATTAAAGCATAAATATATAAGATTCAAATGACTAAATTTCGAATATTTACAATAGAAATGTGAAAATTTATGAATGAAAAAGGTCGTTTTCAAATGAAAAAGAGAAGAACCAAGGTTCTTCTCTTTTATGAAAATTGATCAGGAAAAGCTAAACTTTTCCTCTCGAAATAAAACCAACAATCGCGAGGATTACCGCGACAACGAGAAGAATGACTGCGAAGTCTTTAGACATTCCCGCAACACCACCAAAACCAAATAAACTTGCGATTAAGGCGATCACAGCGAAAATAATTGCCCAACGAAACATAAGATTCATCTCCATATTTTTGTTATGTATTTTCAGTATAGGCAGAAAAATCTAAGGGACTTGTGAAGTTGTGTTTAAAAAGTGTGATTAATAAAGCAATATGTAAAGGTTTGTTCTGTTTTAAATTTTCTAATTTCTGCTTATATACTGATATAATTATTTCGCCTTAAATGACTTTAATGTTATGCCATGACCTTTGAGATCCGCCCCCAGTTTTGGAAGAATTATACACTGTCTGAGTTAAATCCGACCGAGTGGGAAGCGTTGTGCGATGGTTGTGGGCTGTGCTGTTTGGTGAAATTAGAAGATGATGACACACATGAAATAGCCTATACCAAAGTGTCTTGTAAACTCCTCGATTGTGAAACAGCACAATGTTCTGACTATCCTAATCGTTTAGATTATGTACCTGACTGTATTCAATTAAGCCCTGAAAAATTAGCCAATATTCATTGGTTGCCTTCAAGTTGTGCTTATCGTCGGGTGAATGAAGGTAAAAATTTACCGGCATGGCACTATCTGATCACAGGCTCAAGAAGCAATGTGATTAAGGCCAGAAAATCTGCTGCTGGGCGTTGTATCTCCGAAACAGAAGTCAATGAAGAAGACATTGATGAATACATTGTAAGATGGGTGCGTTAAATCATTTGAATCAATTATGAATTGATAATCATTATCAAATAGTAATATGATAGGCAAACTCTTCAGTTTGATGTGTTTTAAAATGTTTGCTTTATCTTGGTTATTCAAAAAAAGTGCATTCTGTTTATGTGCAATCAGCCTGAGTTTCGGTATTCACTGCAATGTTTATGCAAAACCAGATTTGCAAGCTTTAGGGCCAAATATTGCGGAGCAAGGCTCCAGTTACTATCAATTTCAAGTAAAAAATTTTCAATCCGCAGATCAACAACGGCATTATAAAGTTTGGGTCGGTATCCCTAAACACATCAATAAAAATAAGATCTTACCTGCTGTTTATATGTTAGATGGCAACTCTGCTATGGCGCGTTTAGATGAGTCACTGTTAAAAAAACTATCCGAACAAGACAGCCCCGTGTTGGTGGCTATAGGCTATCAAACCCAGTTACCGTTTGAGTCCGCTTCACGGTCTGTAGACTACACACCTGCCGATGAATCTGGGAAAGTGGCGGCTGACCCACGCAATCCTGAACGTATGGCAGGCGGTAGTGCACAATTTAGACAGGTGCTGTTTGAAAAAATTATGCCGTGGGTCAATACGCAAGTAAAACTGGATAAGCAACGTACCGCATTATGGGGACATTCTTATGCTGGTTTATTTGTTTTAGATACCCTTTTAAATAGTCAAAGCACAGATAATAAGTTTTCACACTATTTTTCAGCCAGTCCATCTCTCACATGGGCAGATTCTCGATTACTCAAAGCCGTTGAAAAAGCCCCACCTGAGCAATTAAAAAATAAAAAATTATGGGTGATGGAAGGTGACATTATTCAGTCTACAACTGGACCAATCAGCCCAAATGCAGATCGGGACATGATTCAAAATAACCGTCAATTGGTTTTAGATTTGGCCAGTAAAGGCGTAGATGCAAAATTAATGCTTTATCCACACCTCAGTCATGGTCAAGTATTTCAGGCCTCATTAATGGATGTTTTGCAGAATCGATTATTTTAAAGCTGAAAGTGCAATATTGATGATTTTCCATAGTAGACTAAGGACAGCATTCATCAATTAAAAAAGCAGTATGTCAGACACTCAAATTCCGCTTCCAGAACGTTTACGTCCACGTGATTTGTCTGAAATTATTGGGCAAGATCATTTACTCGGTGTCGCAGCACCACTCCGTCAAATGATTGATCAAGGGCATTTACCCTCGATTATTTTTTGGGGGCCGCCTGGTGTTGGAAAAACCACCATCGCATTGTTATTGGCTCAAGCAGTCGATCGTACATTTATTAGCTTATCTGCCTTAAATACAGGGGTAAAAGAGCTCCGTGAGGTGATTGCTGACAGCGGTGATTTATTAACACCGGTGGTGTTTATTGATGAAATTCATCGTTTTAATAAGTCGCAACAAGATGCCTTATTGAATGCGGTTGAAAAAGGCAAAATTACCCTGATCGGTGCGACCACTGAAAACCCTTCATTTGAAGTCAACAGTGCTTTGCTGTCTCGTTGTCAGGTGTATACCTTAAATGGATTAAGTAATGAGGCGATTCAAGAACTCATTTTACGCGCGATTCAACAAGATAAATTTTTAAAAGACCGCCATATCCAGATTGAAGAATTTGATGCATTGGTTCAATTTGCTGCGGGTGATGCACGTAAGGCACTTAATTTAATCGATTTAATTGCCAGTACCTTTGAGTCCGATATTGAAAATATTGTGACCAATGCGATCGTGGTCAAAGTTGCGCAACAGAACATTGCACGCTATGACAAATCAGGTGAGCAGCATTATGATCTTGTGTCTGCGTTTATTAAATCTATTCGAGGTAGTGATCCTGATGCAACGTTGTATTGGATGGCACGTATGCTTAAAGGCGGTGAAGATCCGGTTTTTATCGCTCGTCGTATGTTGATCGCTGCTTCAGAAGATATTGGTAACTCAAATCCAAATGCCTTGCTTTTAGCGGGCGAATGTTTCCGCTCGGTTCAAGCGATAGGCATGCCTGAGTGTCGAATTATTTTAGGCCAATGCGCAGTTTATCTGGCAACCAGTGCAAAGAGTAACAGCACTTATTTGGCGATCAATAAAGCCTTAGAACTTGCAGAAAAAACGTCCAACCTACCTGTGCCACTCCATTTACGTAATGCACCGACCAAGCTTATGAAACAACAAGGCTATGGTGTGGATTATCTTTATCCTCATAACTACCCTGAAAATTTTGTGCTACAGGAATATTTACCACCTGAATTGAAAGGCACAAAATTATATGAGTCTGCTCGTAATAAGCGTGAAGTTGAAGGTGAGCGTTTACAGCAACGTCGTTGGCAACAAGAACAGCAGCAACAATAGTTGTGAAGTTTATTTGCTTAGGCATCTTTTAAATAGATGTTCTATTTTATATAAAGGTTTAAAATATCGGCAAAATTTAAATTAGGCTGACACCATTTTAGAAATACGCTTGAGCAAAGTGCTTCTAAATGGTTTAGAAATTTTATGAAATTATCCGTTTTATCTTTTGCTGTTTTAATTTCTTTGCCGATGTTGAGCCATGCTGAGCTTGCAAGTAAAATTTCGACCCAAAATCAGCCTAAACTTGCTTCGCAACAGCTTAAAACACTTTATCAACAAAGTTTTGTTCAGCAAAAAACAATTCCTCAAGGCTGGCGTATTCCTGGCAACAATGCCGGCAATGTCTATGTTGAGAATGGGATGCTTCATATTGATGGTCGAGCAAATTCAGTCAGTCCGACCTCAATTTTATTACCGCAAAATCTTGAAAAACAGCAAAATTATCGCATTGATCTCGAATTTACTTTAGACCAAGCTGTCAATAACTCGCGTTGGGGCAGTGTGATTTATGATGTCACAGAAACTCAGGGGGTGATTCCAAGCAGTTATTATCAATTTACCCTCAGAACAGATACCACTGCAAAAAATGGTACGGAGTTTGGTCGTCATAAAAGTAACGGGCAGTGGGAGGTCTCTGAAACGAAAGCATTTTCGGAGAACATCAAAGCAAATCAATGGTATAAAGCCAGCATTGTGGTCTCTGGACAACGGGTACAACACTATTTAAACCACCAGTTAATGCAAGATGTAGAACTTGACCAAGGATCTGCCAAAGGCGGCATCGGGCTTTCAGCAACAGGCCTAGTCTTAAAAGTTAAAAATATTCAAGTCTCTGAACAAACCAGTGCATTGCCAGACTTAGCCAATAAAGTCACTCAAGTACAAGAAATTCAAACTAATGTCGCTTTGGCACCGACGCTAATTCAAAAAGTTAAAAATACCAGCAGTCCATTAAATTCAACTAATCAGTTATATTATCAATTAGATGCCAATTTAAACTTGCTTGATCAGACAGGGCAGGTGGTTGAAACATTACAACAATATTTGGTGAATCCACAGCGCAATACCATTCCTGTTTTAGAAATCAAAGATCCCAAAAGCATTGAAGCCTTAAAATTACTCTCTAAATCTCACGATATGAGCGATATTACTGTATTGTCGAAAAGTGATGATTTACTCAAGTCTGCGCATCAAATTGTACCTACGCTTCGAACAGCATTAGATTTAAGTCGCGAAAATTTAAAGGAGAGTCATGCAAGTCTTTCTGAAATTATGCGTCGTACTAATCAGGCCTATGCACGCATCGTGGTTCTTCCGCATAGTCTTGCCAACAAATCGAGTGTCAGCTTTATTCAACGTCATTTAATGACAGTGTGGGTTGATACCCCAGCACATGATCCGCAGGATGTCGCCAGTATTTTGACTTCAGGTGTGAATGGGATTATTACAACGCAAAGTACGCTATTTGCCAGTGTCTTAAAACAATTTCCAAAAAATACTTTATTGCGTAAACCCTTTATTATTGGGCATCGTGGTGTACCCAGTTTAGAAGATGAAAATACTTTAGAAAGTGCAAAACATGCAGTTGCTTTGGGTGCAGATATTGTTGAAAACGATATTTATTTAACCAAAGACCAGCATCTTGTGGTGATGCATGATGCAACAGTGGATCGTACTACGCGTTCAACAGGTAAAATTGAAGAAATGAGCCTTGCGCAGGTTCAGCAATTAAAATCTAAAAACAAAGCTTATCCAATACCGACCCTTGCAGAATATTTCACTACATTTAAGCACAATCCAAACTTTGTACTAATGATCGAAATGAAAAGTGCCAATCCAGCATTGGTTGCAAAAATGCAGGATGAAATTAAAAAGTACCAAGTTGAAAATCAAGTCGTCACGACCTCATTTAATTCAGATCAAGTTGCGCGTGCGCAGTCACAATTGTCTGAGATACCACGAGGGTTATTGGTTGGAAGTATGCCCAATAGCCGCAATACTTTAATTGCCGCCAAACAAATCAATGCCGATGTTCAGAAATATAATTCAACGTATAACCCTGCTTATCGTGCTGATTTGATCAATCTTTTAGAAACGACCAAGCACCGTGGAATCAGTTTTTGGCCTTGGGCATTGAATGATGAAACATTTAAAAAATTATATATTGCAGGGACCTACGGGATAACCACCAATTCTGCGCAACTTTATGCAAAATACATCGTTGATATTCAAGCACCCAAAAATGTCAAAGTAAAAGCTGAACAGCCGGTATTACTCAATGCGCAATTGGTTCAGCAAGATGGCGTGAAACTCAATCAACAACTCAGTAATTTTGTCGTTTTATCTGGTTCTGCAAAACATGAGATTAAAAATGGTCAGTTGAGTTTCTCTGAAAAGGGCACTGCATATGTTTTGGCAGGTTATAAATATCAGATTGATGCACAAAACTACTATCAAATCTTTTCAGCCCCTATAAAGGTCATCATCCAGTAGCTTATTTTATGGCATCTGTTTGAAATGGGAGTTTTACATCTTTGGGGAAATTTGGAAAAAGTGTAAACAACATTTGAGGATTATTCTTTAGTCCTGCACCGTCCAGATAGGTCCATTGATGTGATTGTAGTGAACGAATGGCGACCATAAATGAGGGCGATGCTGCTTGAATTTGACCCGCAACTTTCATGGTGATGGTTTTGGGTACAAAGCAAATTTCTTCACGATCTACGATATAGCTATAAAGTGGCGGCTTTGATTGTACATTGACAATTTCTACCTGTGATTTGGTAAGCAGATTTTGAGCGTATTGAAGCAGCTGTTGATAAACTTCTGCACCACCAACATAATTGATCAGAGATGGATGGGTTTTTTGTTGCATAAATGAATAATCATTTTTCTTTAAATCTTGTCCTAATTGATCTAAGTCAGGCGCAATAATTTTAGGATAATCTTGCTGACAGCTTAACTCTTCCGCCTGTGCAGGATTTAAAATGATCAAGAATAAAATGACAGCATAAATTGTTTTTATCATGTTGGATTAAATCTGAATATCGTTTGTTTTGAGTATATAAGTTTCTTAAAAAAAGTTCATCAGCAATCCAAGCTTACCGATACTCGCTGATCCAACAGGAGATTTTGTAACGTGTCTCTGTTCATCTCTGAAAAGTTAGGTAGCACCTACACAAATTGATTTAAACTTTCAAAGCAAAGTGTGCAATGAATGTTTTTAAAATCAAACAACTTATTTGCCCATAGAATTGATTTAATTAAAATTATGAATGAAGAAAATTATATTCTAGTCTATGCGTTTCTAAACCGGTTGAGGATATACCCAATAACGACACACATAAAAAACCGAGCCATTCAACTCGGTTTTAAGCCCTTGGTTAACTTTAACCCCTACCACTTATAATTAATTTTGCCGTAATAGAACGCACCATTAAAACCAAACGGTGAGAACTGGCTGTATTGCAAACTTCCGCCAGTAGGTTTGTTGATGTCATAAACATCTTTATCAGGATAAACATTGGTAATGTTGTCTCCCCCAACAGTAAATTTCCAATTGTTTAATTGGTATGTCAGTGCTAAATCCAACAGCCATTTTGCAGAAAATTTCTGATCACTGGCAGCACCTGAGTTACTGTAAGTTTCGAAGCTACCATAACGCGTGATATTGGTATTGATACCAAAATTTCCAATTTTATAATCATTGGCTAAACTGAACTTATGTTCAGGCGTGCTTCCTGCCAATAGACCATATTGTTCACGACGGTCTAAACGGGTGAGGTTGACACCCAAGGCATTTAAAATCTCAGGGTTTTTATCGACATCGGTGACTTTATTGCGATTAAAATTATATGCCAAAGATGTGGTTAACTCGCCATAAGGCAGGTTTTTCCATTGGTAATTGGCAACTAAATCTACACCACGAGTGCGGGTATTACTGGCATTATTAAAGAAACGAACCGTGCTGAAATTGGTATCGGTAATCCCTTTAGACACCAAATAAGCGCGAACAGCGGGGCTGCTGGCATTGATATTTGAAGATAAGCTAATGCGGTCATCAATATCAATTTGGTAGGCATCCAAAGTTACATATAGGTTTTTAGTTGGGGTAAGTACCAAGCCAAGGCTATAATTCTTTGATTTTTCAGCTTTTAAGTCTTCTGCGCCGAGCAATTGTGCAACTTGTGAAGAACTTGGAAATGTTCCAGCCTCAACAAACTGTCCATTGACCAATTGCGAAGAGGTTTGGGTGAAATATTGTTGTGCTAGACTCGGTGCGCGAAAGCCTGTAGAAACTGAGCCACGTACCGCAACTTGAGGTAAAAGCTTATAACGTAACGAAAGAGATGCATTATTGGTGTCCCCAAAGTCATCATATTTCTCATAACGATAGGCTGTAGATGCTGAAAGTTTTTGGGTAATATCTGTTTCTAAATCGAGATATCCTGCATAACTGTCACGTGTCCATTTCCCGGCATCTGCTTGGCGAAAGCCTGATAAACCTGAAGAACCACTTTTATAATAAGAGGCAGGATTGCCTGCTTTGATTTGATATTGTTGGTTTAAATATTGGGCACCAAACGCGACATTTAATGGACTTGCAAAAGCAGAGATCTCAAATTCTTTTGACAAATCAATATTATAAACAGCTTGGGTATTCTTTAACTGTCCATTATGGAATGAATTTGGTGTTGAACCTGTATCTTTGTATAGATCGACATTGATGGTTTTTGTATTTACATCATATTGGTTTAAGCCATAATTGGCTGAAACATCATAGCGCCAATCTGCGACTTCCCCACGTAAGCCTGCAACGGCACTAAAGTCATCCAATTGACCGCGAATCAGCGGTAAATAACCATTTGGAAATAATGCAGGTACATTGTTCGAGGCATTACTCAAACGATAGAACCCAGCAGTTTCTGCATTACGATGGCTATAGGTTGAAAAACCATATAATTCAACAGTATCACTAAGGTCAAAACCAGCATTAACAGAAGCTTTTACCTCATCAGATTTTGGATCACCAAAACGAAAAGTTCTTTGTCCGTATGTAGTGGCGTTTGGATCACGAAGGTCTAAACCTGCGCGATTGGTTGCTTCATTGTCCTGCCATTCACCAGAAAAAATGGCATAACCATAATTGCCCAGTTGAGTACCGCCCGAAACATAGGATTGTTTTTGTTCACCATCACCTTTGTCATAAATACCGTAGCGAATACCTGCATCACCTGTTTTAGGATCAGACTTTAAGATAATGTTGACGACACCAGCAATTGCATCTGAACCATAGCGAGCAGACGCACCTTCTCTAAGTACTTCAATACGGCTGATAGCAGAAATCGGAATGGCATTTAAATCGGTCGGTGCCGAACCGCGTCCAATGGTGCCCCCAAGGTTAATAAATGCCCCTGTATGGCGACGTTTGCCATTCACTAAAACCAAAACTTGATCAGGAGAAAGCCCTTTTAGTTGCACTGGGCGAACGAGTTCTGTTCCATCAACAACGGTTGGACGAGGAAAGTTAATCGAGGGGATAATTTTAGCCAGCGCCGTACCTAACTCACTTGAACCTGTACGTTCTGTCAATTCCGCTGCACTAATCACATCAATCGGTTGTAAGGAATCTGTTTTAGAACGTTTTAGCGAACGTGTACCTGTGACAACAATGGTATCAAGTGTTTTAACTTCTTGGGTGGCTGGAATCTGTTCCGCAGCGTATGCATGTGGATACAGAAATGTAAAAACTAAGCTGGCGGTCAGGCTTAATGAATATCGTTTTGATAATGTACGCATAACTCTATTTTGTAGCTCTTTTTGTAACGGTTTGTTGTGATCATAGTGAGCTTGAGGTTATTTAGAAAACAACTTTTAAAAATATAAATAGAATAAAATCTGCAAAGTGTATGGTTATTTAAAGTGTTCTCAGTTTAGAAATCTAGATTTTATCATGCGATGTTTTATGGGAAGTTTGATACACAATCTTTTGAAATTATTGATAAAGCGTATGATTTTGAATGGCTCAGTGATGAGGTGATGATATTGAATCAAGTTGATGAAATATAGTGATGATCAACAATTTACATCAGCAAAAGCTGGGTTTGATCAGTTTATATTTGCTTTAATGCAAAAGGGCTACCTTAAATTGATAGCCCTTTTCATCTTATCCAATCAGTTTAGCGTGGAGGAAAGCCCGCTTCTGATAAAGCATCAACCACTTGTTGCTGTGTTGCTGTTGTTTCAACTTTAACACTGTGACTTGGTGGATCGGCAATCACCTTAGCATTTTCATCTACAGATTGAATTGCTTTGGTTACACC
This sequence comes from Acinetobacter sp. BIGb0196, assembly GCF_011759595.1. NCBI lineage: Bacteria > Pseudomonadati > Pseudomonadota > Gammaproteobacteria > Moraxellales > Moraxellaceae > Acinetobacter > Acinetobacter sp. BIGb0196. Next base: position 328,429 of record NZ_JAAOZA010000002.1, read on the forward strand.
ACGTGCACAACCACCACAGGTCATATTTTCAATATAAAATTCCATATCTCACCCTGCTCTAAGAAGACTTAAACTTAAGATAAACCTTACCATAATTGTAAGGTCAAGTTTTAATGTTTAAAGTTTCATCGCAACGCTTTTTCAAAAATAATTTACAGTATTTTTAAGCCATCGATTGCTGAATTTTTTACGAATGCTAAATGCCAACATAGGCGAATGGTTTATATACAGAACTTATGCTTTGATAGTAAACTCTGCATTGAAATTGTGAATGATAAGAACATGATGATGAACAAAGACCATTTATATTCAGTGATTTACCAAGACATTCAAGATGCTTTCGCTGAGATTCAGCAGCTTACACAAGATCAGCATTTATGTGCTATTGGTTTGGGAATGGTTGAAGATTTCTGTGGTTTCTTTTATGTAGGATGCACATTAGAACAATTAAAAACCTTTGAAGACGTCTATGAAGCATGGTGGATTTCAGAATGGAGTTGTTCAAGTACTGCCAATAATCGTGTTCACGATGCAATCACGGCTTTGTATCAGGACTTGGGAGAGGATTATACAGATGAGCAATATAGCGAATTGCAAGCGCACTATCAAAAGACCATTATTCAAGCATTACAAGATTTAAGAACACAAGGAAAATTAAAAAACCAACAGGGTGAAGAAATTATTGTCATTATTCAATATGCAGACTCATCCGATGAAGATTTTGAGGACATTAGTTTCCCACAAATTAATCCTGAGTTTTTAGTGCCTTTATTTGAAAACCGCTTTCAGAAAAAAGCTGGTGAAAATTTATATGATTACCTATTAGAAAAATCAACATCTTAAAATAACAAACCGAGCTAAAAAGCTCGGTTTCTGAAGAATCAGTATCTAAAATTAGATATCTGAAAGATCTACACCAATGCGTGTAGCAACTTCTTCATAAGCCTCAACAACACCACCTAAACCTTGACGGAAACGGTCTTTGTCGAGTTTTTTCTTGGTGTCTTTATCCCATAGACGGCAACCGTCTGGAGAGAATTCGTCACCCAAAACGATATGGTCATGGAACACGCCAAATTCAAGTTTAAAATCAACAAGAAGCATGTTACCTTGAGCGAATAAGTCTTTCAGCACAACATTGACTTTTTGAGTCAATTCTTTCATTTGCGCCAATTGTTCAGCATTTGCCCAACCCAATGCAATTGCTTGAGACTCGTTCACCATAGGATCGCCTAAAGCGTCATCTTTGAAGAACAATTCAAATGTTGGTGGAACAAGCTCTAAACCTTCTTCAACACCCAAACGACGGCATAATGAACCTGCAGCATAATTACGCATTACACATTCAACAGGGATCATTTGCAATTTTTTCACTAAAACTTCAGTTGGAGAAAGAAGTTTTTCGAAGTGTGTTTCAATACCAGCTGCAGCCAGTTTTTCCATGATAAAGGCATTAAAACGGTTGTTCACCTTACCTTTACGGTCTAGTTGCTCTATTTTTTCGCCATTAAATGCAGAAGCATCGTCACGGAAAACTAGAATTAGATGATCCGCGCTATCTGTTTCATAAACAGATTTCGCTTTACCAGTATAGAGCAAGGTTTGTTTTAACATGGGGGAACCTTTTGCAAAAAAAAATTGCCTAGAACGACTAGGCTGGCCAGTTTTGGTAAATCTGGGTTAATAGTTCTGCAGCTTTTTCTTTGTCTGCAAAGCTATTATCGGCGTTAAACACAGCAAGTGTGTTACTTGAACCTACAGAATTAAGTTTCAATACATAAGTTGAATTATCGATTTTTACAGTTGCCTCATTGGCATTTTTGCTTTGGCCGATAACTTTATGATTTAAGCTACTGAGGGTCGCAAGTGCGTACTGCCAAATTGTAGCAGAATTTCCATCAATTTTGATCAGTGGATTGCCATTTCCATCAGTTAAAATTTGAGGACGACCAACACTTTCAGTTGATGCAGAAACTTCATCAGCAGGTGCACTGATTTGAGCAACATCTGGACGAGGAACCTCGTAACGGTTGCCTCGTTTATTTTCAAATTTTGGTGCATGCTGAAGTGCAAGAGGGTCAACAATAGGAGCTGGATACATTGGCGTTGCAGGTCTAACTGTTGAACCTTCAGGGTAGCTAAGTGGCTCTACAGTGGTCGTGTTTTTATAATCTAAAGAACCATTACTGATTCCAAGGGAACTACAACCCGCCAAGCTTAAAGCTGAAATGGCAAGAGTTAAACCTAAACGTAATTGCATAATACTAAGCTCTTATTAAATGAGACCCACTGCTTTGAGTTCTTCACGCAGTGGTGCACGGTATTGTTCTGCTAGGGGAGTTAATGGTAAGCGAATGCCAGTACCAATTAATTCCATTTCATGAAGTGCCCATTTCACTGGAATTGGGTTCGATTCGCAAAATAGAATATTGTTTAATTTTGCAACTTGGTCATCTTTGCTTTTCGCTGTTGCAGCATCACCTGCAATTGCAGCGGCACAAAGTTCGCTCATGATTTTTGGTGCAATATTTGCTGTCACTGAAATATTGCCGTGGGCGCCTAACTGAATCAATTCACTCGCAGTCGCATCATCACCTGAATACACCACCATGTTTTTGCCTTTTAAGCCATCAATCAGCTCTTTACCACGGGGAACATCGCCAGTCGCATCTTTAATTCCTACGATTTGAGGAATATCTGCTAAACGAATCGCGGTGTCGTTGTGCAGATCTACACCAGTACGACCAGGTACGTTGTAAAGAATGATAGGTAAATCAACAGCTTCAGCAATTGCCTTATAGTGTTGGAATAAACCTTCTTGCGTTGGTTTGTTATAATAAGGGGTAACTAAAAGTGCGGCATCTGCGCCGAGTTGTTTGGCTTCTTTGGTGAGTTCAATCGCTTCGTGTGTCGAGTTTGCACCAGTACCGGCAATAATTGGAATACGTTTATTGGCAACACGGATAATTTCTTTAATTACTTCTGTGTGTTCTGCCATGCTAAGAGTAGATGCTTCGCCAGTTGTACCGACAGCAACAATACTATTAGTGCCTTGTTCTATGTGCCACTCAACGAGCTTCTCGAGACCCTTCCAATCTACGCTGCCATCTTCAAACATAGGGGTGACGATTGCGACAATTGAGCCTTGAATGGTCTGTGCTTGCTGAGTCATTTTAAAAAAATATCCTATTTTTCCATCCACATGCGTTTGAGTAAACAAGGATTGGGATGGTTGCAGTATTTTGATTTGAGCGAGAAACAATCATCTTAAAGATTGCCTAATGCTTATGCAAATTATGACTGATTCAGCGTGTCAGAACAATATGCTTTAGTCAAAGCTTGGAAATTCTTTAACAAAAGCAACAAATCACTCACATTTCCAAGCAATTTTTTTAATTTTCAGTTTTTTATCAAACATGACCGGCATGCAGTTTTAATCCAAATGCAGGGTAAAATCTATCTTCGCTAGAAAACAATTTTCTATTGGGCGGCTGAGTCTCACCGTTTAGAATCTAGCGAACCGTTCTAGATGATTTCACGATTGATTTTGATAAGATGCTCGCAAATGTAGGCTTTTTTATTGTATGTTGAGTCATCGAGTATTTAAATTTTTACGATTAAAATAATAGTCATTTGGCCAATATAAGGGTAGTGAAATGTTGCAATCTGAGCGTAGTGCCTTGATCGTTGTTGATGTACAAAATGGTTTCACTTCAGGGGGAAATTTGGAAGTTGCCCATGCTGAGCAAATCATTCCAACCATCAATCAATTGGCACTACATTTTGACAATATTGTACTGACCCAAGATTGGCATCCTGAAAACCATATTTCATTTGTTGAGAATCATCCCAACCGTAAAGCTTATGAGCTGATTCAATTAGATTACGGTCCGCAAGTATTGTGGCCATCACACTGTGTACAAGGGACGCAAGATGCTAAATTCCATCCTGATCTAAACATACCAACCGCACAACTGATCATTCGTAAAGGCTTTCGTTCCCAAATTGACAGCTATTCAGCCTTTATGGAAGCTGATCATAAAACCACTACAGGCTTGGCGGGCTATCTTAAAGAACGCGGTATAGATACGGTGTATATCGTCGGGATTGCAACAGACTTCTGTGTCGCATGGACGGCCATGGATGCCGCCAAGTTAGGCTTTAAAGTCTTTGTGATTTCGGACGCCACCAAAGCGATTGATTTACATGGTTCTTTACAACATGCATGGCAGGAAATGCTGGCTGTCGGTGTAAAACGCATGATCTCAAAAGAGATTTTCAACGCAGCATAAGCATCAAGACTTGCATCATTTGAGAAATATTACTGCTTTAGAACATCTTGTTTTAAGATAAGCCGAAATCCTCAATCTGCTTGGGTAAGGACAATGTCAGCAATTTTACGTTTTAGTCAGTTTGTACAAAAAACTTTTGCTCTATGGGTTGTGGTCTTTGCCTTTATTGCCTTATGTTTTCCAGCAGCATTTGTCTGGATGAAAGCATATATTCCATGGGTTTTAGGGATTATCATGCTGGGGATGGGCATGACCATGACCGTAGATGAGTTTAAAAATGTCTTGTCAAATCCCAAAGCAGTTGTGATCGGTGTCGTTGCACATTTTGTGGTGATGCCCAGTGTGGCATTCTTTCTCTGTAAAGTTTTTAATTTACCACCCGAAATTGCGGTAGGGGTAATCCTTGTCGGCTGTTGCCCCGGAGGGACAGCATCCAATGTCATCACCTATATGGCCAAAGGAAATACTGCTTTATCCGTCACATGTACATCTGTTTCAACGTTTTTAGCGCCTATTTTGACACCTGCAATATTCTATGTGTTAGCCAGCCAGTGGATTCCGATTGATGCGGGTTCAATGTTTATCGACATTCTTAAAGTGGTAATTTTTCCAATTATTTTGGGCGTGATTTTAAGAAGCTTATTTAAACAAAAGACTGAGCAATATATTCAAGTGATGCCTTTGATCTCTGTGATTGCCATTGTGGTGATCGTGGCAGCAATTATTGCAGCCAGTAAGGCTTCAATTTTGCAATCGGGCTTGCTGATTTTGGGTGTGGTGATTTTACATAATGGTTTAGGCTTTTTATTAGGCTATTGGGCAAGTCGTGTATTCAACCTATCTTATCCTGACTCTAAAGCTGTTGCGATTGAAGTGGGGATGCAAAATTCTGGTTTAGGTGTGACCTTAGCGGCAATACATTTTGCAGCATCTCCAATAACCGCAGTGCCAAGTGCTATTTTTAGTTTATGGCATAATATTTCAGGGCCTGTTTTAGCCACCTATTGGGCAGCGAAAGCAGATAAAATGGCTGAAAATAAACAATAGGGTCTGTAGACATTTCATAAATGGCTTGCGTTGTAGGTTAAAATTGAGCAGGCAAGGCATGAAACGAAGAGAATAGCGAGACTATTTTCGAGTTTCATAACGAATGCTGAGATAATTTTAGCCACAACCCTTCGGGACTAGCGTGTTTTTTGCCGCTACGTCGTTACGAACCACTCATTTAGAATAACTAAATTTCGTATTTCGCGCCTAGTATCGCCTAAAAAACACACGTAGTCGCAAACATAGACGAATTGTCAACAGACCCTAATACTATTTTAAAATTTACCTTTCATTTAGAGAGCCTTGGCTCTCTTTTTATTTATAGTGCTTATTCATGCGCTAACTGTTTTAAAAACTCATCTTCAGTGAGTACGCTAAAGCCATGTTGTTCAAGTAGGGCTGCTGTAACCCCTTTGCCTGATATTTTATGCCCTGAAAATGATCCATCATAAATCATCTGTGAACCACAAGAAGGACTGTTGGCTTTTAAAATAATATGTGTAACTTGATGGTATTGGGCGAGTTTTAGGGTTTTTTCTGCACCTAGAATAAATTCAGCTGAAACATCATCACCATTGGCGTCTTTTACTTTGGCTTGTCCCCTTAAAACCTCATAACCATCACCACCTACGATTTCAGCAGGTTGCCGAGGTGTACTTAAGCCGCCTGAAACTTCAGGACAAATCACCACGGCTTGTTGAGTGTCTAGCAGTTGTTTAAGCTTGTGTTGTAGGCAGTTCTTGGCATCGTAGCGAACATTTTCACCTACAAGACATGCACTAATCAGATATTTTTTCATTATCTTGAGGTTAATTCGAGTTGCATTAAATCCATACCAATATCATATAAATCGGTTTTAAAGTCGATGTTTAATTTCTCTGTAAAAGCAAAATTTTGATAGAATTTTTTTGCACGCGTATTAGTTTTCAATACTTCTAAAAATACAGAAGCTTGTTGATGTTCACGTGCAATATCAATCGCATTTTGCATGAGTGCAGATGCAAAACTTTTTCCAACAGCATTTTCAAGCAAGTAAATTTTCTGTAATTCTGCACCAATAATATCTAGATGGGGCTCATATTGATTGAGATTTAGCTTGGCATATCCAATAATTTGCGCTTGTTCATTTTCAAGCAATAACCAAATTTGATCAGGATCTCGCAGAGATTCAGACAAATTTTCTAAACTAAAATTTTGATTGAGAAAGCTTTGTAGGCCTTGTTCTGACCAAAGATCAGCAAAATGTTGGCGATATGTGGTGCAAGCAAGCTGATTGAGTTGCTTGAGATGGATTGGTGTGGCTGGATAAATTTTCATTATATTTTGTCATCAAATGACGCTTTGCTATACCTTGAATTTGTATTCAATCATGGATGAATTTCATGGGATAATCAATCCGAAATAGGGAAAATGAATCTTGTTATGAGTGTGTATGTTGATCGTGCTAAAGTTCCGTTTAAAGGCCAAGAATGGTGTCATTTGATGGCAGATACACTGGAGGAATTACATCACTTTGCGCAAATGCTGGAAATCGATGCCCGTTTATTTCATCGCTCAGCTTCTTATCCGCATTATGATATTACCCTGCAAATGCGTGTGATGGCGATTGCTTATGGCGCAATTGATGCCGATCGAAAAACCATTATTGCTTGTGGAAAGAAGCTGAAGTTACAACTTAACCAATCTTTATAAAGAATTGGTTTTTTTATTCAAGCTTGATAAAACCGCACCTCCAGAAAAATACTTTATCGCGATTAAGTCTTGTCCTTATGAGAAGCACAAGAGTAGAATCTTTTATGATGAAAAATTATGAACAACGATTGTGATTAATATATGACTTTTAAAGACGGCTCAACAGAAATATCGCAAGACGAGATTATCATTCTGGCTGAAACTTTTCGGCTTTTAGGAGATGCCTCACGTCTCAGAATTCTTATGTTCTGTATGCGTGGACCTAGTCCAGTTGGCGATATCTGTGAAGCACTCGATTTATCGCAATCTTTGGTTAGTCATCATTTACGTTTATTACGCTCAGCACGTTTGGTTAAAAGTGAGCGTCAGGCCAAACAAGTCTTATATGAAATCGCTGATACGCATGTCAGCCATGTTTTGTCTGATATGGCAAAACATATTGCAGAAGAGCAGTGTGGTTAAATTTTCTATTTTTTAAATCGATTATTAAAAGCAAAGTGAATTTCAAAATGTGGATGCCACAAGGCAACAATCAATGACCTTGTGGCGCTTTGTGCTTGATCCATATTGATCTTAATGACTATGTCCAGCATGAGGATCAATTTTTGTCGGTTTTTCAAGGCTACAGCTGCTATCACCTTGCCAATCAATCGCGACAGTTGGATGTTCAATATCAAATTTGGTTTTTAATTCATGTTCAATTTGTTCGGTGAGTGTCTTGATATCAACACCTGCTTCAGGTTGGACATGTAATGTTGCCATTGCTCTTCCTGAAGTAATCATCCATACATGAATATGGCTAATTTTCTGAATGCCTTGAACGGATTTTAATAAGTGAGTGGTGATATCTGTTGTATTCGCATTGGCTGGCGCACCTTCTAATAAAATATGAATGGTTTGTTTAAACAAAGACCATGCACTGCGCAATACAAGTAATGACACAAGCACAGACAAAATCGGATCAATCGGTGTCCAGCCAGAGTACCAGATGACGATTGCAGCGATAATTGCAGCAACAGAACCCAATAAGTCACCCATCACGTGCAGAATTGCACCTTTGATATTTACATGATCCGTATCATCTCGTGTGAGATACCATAAAATAAAGATATTCACCAACATACCAACAATTGCGACGATAAACATCGGTCCTGCAAGTACGGGTTGAGGTGATTGAAAGCGTACAATCGCTTCATAGACGATCCATCCAACAATCCCAAACAGGGTTAGAGAATTGATCAGACCTGCAATTACTTCAAAGCGCATATAGCCGAAAGTACGTGATTTATCCGCAGTACGACGCCCAAAGCGAAACGCTGCATATGCTAATCCTAATGCAAGTGCATCCGTCATCATATGGCCTGCATCAGCTAACAGTGCCAGTGAACCAGATATGATTCCCCCAGCAGCTTCAACAAGCATAAAACTGAAAATAATGAAGAAAGAAATCAGAATTTTTCTTTCATTTCCTGTAGTTGCTTCAGGTACATGTGCGTGGTTGTGATCACTATGGCTATTATGGGGGTGATTATGATTGTGTCCCATAAGGACCTCTGAATTGGATTATTTACATATGAATATATGTTCATATGTTTGTTTTGTCAAATAACTTCATGTTAATTTTTTATTGTATTGTGAATCAAAAAATTCAAAAAACTGATGCCATAAGGCACTTAGGTTTAATAAAACAGAATAGAAATAAAGTTTTTAAAACGAACTAATTCACTTTCGAGCTTATTTACTTTGATAAGAAGTAAAAAGGAGGCTATTTTTCGCTCAGGGATTTTGTTGGTTCAAGTTTAAGAAGATGGTTTCTGTTTAGGTTATTTTTAAATTGATGGATCTATAAAAATTAGGCATAAAAAATCCACACATTCATGCAATTTTAATGCATGGTTTGTGTGGATTACTTGAGCTATTGATATGTGTATGAAACTTAATTTATTTCATACACTCAATGAGTAACTAATTGATTATTCAACCGTAACTGATTTTGCTAGGTTTCTTGGTTGGTCTACGTCAGTACCACGTAATACCGCAACATGATAAGACAACAACTGCACAGGTACACTATAAACAATTGGCGCTAACCAAGTATTGACCGTTGGAACATAGACAACATGTTGGCGTTCTTTAGCAACGATACCGCTATTTTCATCTGCAAAAACAAACAGTTCACCACCACGTGCTTGGACTTCTTCCATATTGGATTTAAGTTTATCCAGCATGTCATCATTCGGTGCAAGAATCACCACAGGCATATCATTGTCGACCAAAGCCAGTGGGCCATGTTTCAATTCACCCGCAGCATAACCTTCGGCATGAATATATGAAATTTCTTTAAGTTTTAATGCACCTTCAAGCGCAATTGGGAATTCTGTACCGCGACCCAAGAACAAGCAATGCTGTTTCTCTTTGAACAGAACAGACAAACGTAAAATTTCTGCATCATTTTGTAAGGTATCTAAAATGACTTTAGGGATATGCCACAATGCAGAAGTGATTTCATCAATACGTTCAGCTGAAATGGTTTGCTTAACTTGACCAAGTTTAAGGGTCAATAACATCAAAGCCGCAAGCTGTGTGGTAAATGCTTTGGTTGATGCGACCCCAATTTCAGGACCAGCTAGGGTTAATAAATGATGATTTGTTTCACGAACCATAGATGAGGTAGCGACATTACAAATCGTCATGGTATAGATATTTACCCCTTTTGCTTTAGCACGCTTTTGGGTATCACGTAATGCAGCCAAGGTATCTGCAGTTTCACCTGATTGGGAAATACAAACATACAAGGTGTTATCTACAATCACAGGCGAGCGATAACGGAACTCACTGGCAATTTCAACTTGGCAAGGCAGATCAATCAGTTGTTCAAACCAATATTTTGCAATCATTCCCGCATGGTAGCTGGTACCACAAGCAAGCACCTGAACTTGCTGAACATTTTTAAAATCTATTTCAGCATTTTGTAAAAAGTCTTCTCGTAATGTATTGCCATTTAAAGCTTGAGAGATCGTTTGTTGAATTGCTTCAGGTTGCTCAAAAATTTCTTTGAGCATGTAGTGTTTATATTCACCTTTAGAGGCATTACTCACGGTTGCATCCAGCTCTTTCACCGGACGATCAACCAATTGATCATTAACAAAAACTTCAATCGTTTCACGAGTTAAACGCGCAATATCACCTTCTTCAAGATAGATAAAACGGTTGGTCACAGGTAATAGTGCCAATTGGTCTGAACTAATAAAGTTCTCACCAATACCGACACCAATGACTAAAGGTGAGCCTTCACGAACAGCAATTAATTCATCTGGGTAATCGGTATGCACAATCCCCAGTGCATAAGCGCCTTTCAGTTGAGGTACGATTTCTTCAACGGCTTTTAATAAATTTGGCGATGATTTTAGTGCTTCAGTAATTAAGTGAGCAACGACTTCAGTATCGGTTTGAGATGTAAACACATAACCCAAAGCTTCAAGATCATCTTTAAGCTCTTGGTAATTTTCAATAATACCGTTATGTACCACTGCAACATGCCCAGAAATATGCGGATGGGCATTGTTTTCAGTTGGTTTACCATGGGTTGCCCAACGTGTGTGTGCAATACCCACAGAACCTAAAATATTCGACTCTGCAACCGCGCCTTCTAAATTTGCAACTTTACCAACACGACGTTCACGTAAGATTTGCCCCTGATCAACTAGAGCAACACCCGCAGAGTCATAACCACGATATTCAAGACGTTTTAGGCCTTCAATTAAAATATTTGTAATGCTTCGTTCAGCAACGCCACCAACAATACCGCACATAATAATATCCTCTTATTTCTTGACCTTTTGGGGACGTTGATAATTTTCTTTCGAAATTTGTTTTGCACGTTCAAATGCAAGACTGTTGTCTGCTACATCATGGGTAATCACTGAACCCGCACCTGTGGTTGCGCCATGCCCAATTTTAATCGGTGCAACCAGTGAGTTGTTGGTTCCAATAAAGGCATTATCACCAATGATGGTTTTGTGTTTATTGGCGCCATCATAATTACAGGTAATTGTACCTGCACCGATGTTTGAACCCGCACCAATTTCTGCATCGCCTAAATAGGTGAAATGATTGGCTTTTGAACCGAGACCAACAGAAGTGTTTTTCACTTCAACAAAGTTACCGATATGAACTTCATCTGCCAATTTCGCACCTGGACGTAGTCGTGCAAAAGGACCAATGTGTACATCTGCACCAATCACTGCATCTTCAAAAACACTATACGGTTGAACTTTGGTTCCTGCCGCAATTTGAGTATTTTTGATAATACATCCTGCGCCAATTTCAACGCCATTTCCGAAAGTACATTGACCTTCAATAATCACATTAATATCAATACGAACGTCAGTACCCGCAGTGAGTTGACCACGTAAATCAAAACGTGAAGGGTCAATCAAATGCACGCCTTGTTGCATCAATAATTTGGCTTGATAATTTTGAAATTCACGCTCTAATGCTGCAAGTTGAATACGATCATTTACGCCTTCAACCTCAAAAGCCAATTCTGGTTGAATGGATGCGATTTCCATACCATCCGCTAAAGCCATTGCCACGATATCAGTGAGGTAGTACTCGCCTTGAGCATTGTCATTGCTGAGTTTAGGTAACCATTCATGTAATTTGGCATTGCTCACACAGTAAATACCTGTGTTGATTTCTTTAATTTGACGTTGTTCATCAGAAGCATCTTTATGTTCAACAATCGCTTGGATTTTTCCATCCTTACGTACGATGCGACCGTAGCCAGTAGAATCATCAAGCGTTAATGTGACTAAACCGATGCCTGTTTGACTGGATACATCAACCAAGCGTTGTAGGGTACTTTGTTGTACGCAAGGCACATCACCAGAAAGGATCAAAGAAATGCCATCTTGGGGCAAAACAGGTAAAGTCACTTTAACGGCATGACCCGTACCGAGTTGTTCGGTTTGCTCTACCCATTGAATATTTTCATGTGCAAATGCATTTTGAACTAGATCACCACCGTGACCAAAGATTGTAATGATATTTTTTGCTTGTAATTGTTTTGCTGTTTCAATCACATGACCGAGTAGTGGGCGTCCTGCTAAAGGTTGGAGTACCTTGGGTAAACTAGAACGCATACGTGTTCCTTTACCTGCAGCAAGAATGATCACAGTTGTAGACATATCACACCTAACAGATCTGGCTTAAGCCATTTTAAAATATAAATAAATCACGATACATATTGCTGCCCAGAGGCCTGCAATAATATCGTCAAGCATGATCCCAAAGCCACCATCGACTTTTTGGTCAATGACACGAATAGGCCATGGTTTCCAGACATCAAATAAACGGAACAGTGCAAATCCAACCAGTGCCCAAATCCAATTCATTTGTCCTAAATAAATTAAAGGCAGGAACGTGATTGATTGCCCAGCAAACTCATCCCAAACAATGCGCCCATCATCATGCACATGGATAATCTCTGCGGTTTTCCCACAAATCCAAATACCGACCAATGACATGATTATGATGGCCAATATAGAGCCATAAAAACCAATTGCAAGCCAAATCGGAATAAACAAAAGCGCAAATGCTGAGCCAAATGTACCTGGTGCTTTAGGCGCTAAGCCTGAACCAAAGCCCACACCGCAGAACACAATAAAGCGTTCAGCCCATGTCATACTTTTAAAGACAATCGGAGGTTTATGCAAAGTGTTGGTACCCTTGAAGTTGAAGTGGATGGTCTAAGCCATCTTTCTCAAATACAATCCCAGATTTTTGTGTAACTTGGCCGATGATTGTAGTGGTTACATTTGGTTTTAATTGCAAAAGTTTAGCATAATTTTGCATAGTTATTGTAAAGCATAACTCATAATCATCTCCGCCCGCTAAAGCATATTTCCATTGCTCATTGTTGCTGAGCTGCCTTAAAGCTGGATGAATTGGGAGTTGATTTAAATCTATTTTTGCACCGACACCCGAGGCATCTAAGATATGCCCGAGATCTTGAGCAAGTCCATCTGAAACATCAATCATACTGGACGCCAAGTCTTTTAACAGAGCGCCTAATTCGCAGCGCGGTGTTGGGTAATCTAGACGTTGTTGTAGTGGATGTCCTAAATGTTTTAGCCCAAAAGCGGCATCACCAATCGAGCCACTGACTACAATTAAATCATCGACTTGTGCGCCAGAACGGGTAATGGCTTTGCCTGTTTCAATCCAGCCCAGTGCGGTGACGGTAATGGTGAGATGTGGACTTTGTGTGGTATCACCACCAATTAAACGTACGCCAAATTGATCGCAACAATCATATAAACCCTGACTAAATTGTTTTAGCCAGTCATGATCAATTTGGGATAGGCTCAATGCGAGTAAAATACTGTGGGGTTTTGCACCCATTGCAGCAATATCTGACAGATTGACAGCAACAGATTTCCAGCCAATGGCATGTGGAGAAGTTTCTAACGGAAAATGTCGACCAGCGACAAGGGTATCCGTACAAATCACCAATTGATGATTCAAAGGCGGGGAGAGCAGAGCTGAGTCGTCACCGACGCCTAGATCAACATCAGTTTGCTGCTGACGATTGAAATAGGTCTCAATAATTGAAAACTCAGCCATGTAAAAACAACTTATTTACTTTGTTGCTTTTCTGCTTCACGCAGGCTTGTTGCTAAACGATCTAATACACCATTGATGTATTTATGACTGTCAGCACCACCAAAGTGTTTTGCCAGCTCAATGGCTTCATCGAGTACAACTCGATAAGGGACTTCAAGATGGTCTTTGAGTTCGTATGCACCTAAACGTAATGTAGCAAGTTCTACACCGTCCAATGCACTCAGTTCACGATCCAGAACAGGAACAAGTAAAGCATCCAATGCTTCATGGTTTGCGATCACGGCTGTGAGCAACTCATGATAATAGCCGAGATCCACTTTATGCATTGCGTTTTCAACACGGGTACGTGCTTCAATTTCATGCACTGGGTTGTGGCTCATTTGCCATTCATAAATCCCTTGTACAGCAAAGCGACGTGCTTTACGTTTTGCTGCATAAGTAGCTTGGAGTGTTTGCGACATGCTTTAAATTGCCTTTAACAGGTTAACCATTTCAATAGCAGTAAGGGCAGCTTCACCACCTTTATTACCTGCTTTTGTACCAGAGCGTTCAATCGCCTGTTCAATACTATCCGTAGTCAATACACCATTGATTACAGGTAGGCCAGTATCTAAACCAACTACACCTAAACCTTTGGCACATTCACCTGCAACGAAGTCGAAATGTGGCGTACTACCACGAATCACTGCGCCAAGTGCGATCACTGCATCGAATTTACCAGAAGCTGCTAATTTTTTAGCCACAACTGGAAGTTCCCATGCGCCCGGTGCATGAACGACAGTGATATTATCGTCGCTTACACCATGACGATGCAATGTATCAATTGCACCTTCTAATAAATGTTCAACAACAAAGCTGTTAAAACGACCAACTAAAATCGCGTAACGGTCTTCGCTCGCGAGATGTAATAAACCTTCAATTCGGCGAATCGCCATGGCAACCTCGATAATTTAACAGATAAGTGGTTGTACCGACTGCTTTTATTTCCCGACTAAAAACCTAATTGAGTAATAAATGCAGTCTGATTAAAAATTATTGACCCGTTTTTTGGTCAGCAGTGATGTATTCCACCACTTCTAAATTAAAGCCTGATAATGCATTGAAACGTAATGGTGAGCTAAGAAGTTTCATCTTTTCAACACCGAGATCACGTAAAATTTGTGCACCAACACCAATCGTTTGGTATTGCTGTGAAAGTGCAGCATTTGATTTTGTTGGTTTTGGCTTACCAAGTTCTGCCAAAGCAGGGCCTAAGTCAGATAAATGACGTTGACCAATCCAGACCAAAACCCCTCGATCACTGTCGGCAATCGTTTTGAGTGCTTTATCAAGGTTCCAAGCAGGCTCACCATCTTTTTTATTGAGTTTCAATAAATCACGTACAGGGTTGAAACCATGTACACGGACAGTTGTCACCCCTTGTTTCGGTTCACCTTTGACCAAAGCCAAATGAATGTCTGGATTACCAATTTCACGGTAACGGTATAAATCAAAGGTACCGTATTCAGTATCTATACTTTGTTGATCCAAACGTTCTACGGTTTGTTCATTGGTCATACGATAATGAATCAGATCAGCAATTGTACCAATTTTTAAGCCATGTTTCTCAGCAAATACTTCAAGATCTGGACGACGTGCCATCGTGCCATCTTCATTGATAATTTCACAAATCACCGACGCAGGCTCTAAACCCGCTAAACGAGATAAGTCACAGCCAGCTTCAGTATGTCCAGCACGGTGTAATACACCACCTGGTTGTGCCATCAATGGGAAGATATGCCCAGGTTGTACAATATCAGCAGGTTTGGCATGTGCTGCAACTGCAGTTTGAATGGTATGGGCACGTTCTGCGGCAGAAATACCAGTGGTAATACCATTTGCCGCTTCAATAGAAAGCGTGAAGTTTGTACTGTGTTGTGCGCCATTATGGTCGACCATTAATGGTAGATCGAGTTGCTTACAGCGGTCACGACTCAGTGTTAGGCATACAAGACCACGAGCATGGGTGATCATAAAGTTGATGTCTTCAGGGCGTACGTGTGTTGCAGCAATGACTAAATCGCCTTCATTTTCACGATCTTCGTCATCCATGAGGATAACCATTTTACCTGCACGGATATCTGCTACAAGCTCTTCAACAGTATTGAGCGGCATCAACCTTCACCTTTTTGTTCTGTCGTATGACATTTTCATTGAGTACATTCGGAGCATAGTCTAACGTGTTTTTACGTATTTTGCCTATGCTTATCATCTTCCTTTGAGATAGATAGTTATACACAAGCTTGTAGGGCAATGAAAAGAGAAGAAAATTGAAACATTGCGATTTAGTATAAAGATCAGACACTCATTTCGAAAAAAATAAGATTAACTTATCGGAAATTGAGCGTAATAAAAGAAAAACCCTCGCACTTTAAAAAAGAGGAGGGCTTGATAGATGGTAAATATTTAATTCTCTGAGATTGCTTCAGAATTTGGTGTATTTTTCTTACCTTTTAAAATCTCAGTACGAATATTTTGTGCAATTTCAGCGCAGTCATTATTCATACCATTGATCATAAATGAATGACGGGTCAACACATTGGTTGGATTTGGTAAGGCAACCAATTGATAACAATCACCAATATGCTTGAGTTGATCATTGCTTAAATACAATGCCATTTCTTTGGCAATTAAATGATTCACCAAGCGCTCAGCCGCTTGAGACGCATCAAGTTGCATCGCTTCTACTGAGGTGGTGACCGCACAACGTGTCTGTAACACAAAGCGCTTGTCTTCACGGTAACGTTTATACAGAACTTCTGACAATAATTGAAATACCGAACCAACCATTAATATAGATTGTGCTGCATTGGGTTTTTCAGCATCAATACTCAGGATTGCACCATTCTGATTAAATTCTTGATGAATGGTGAAATCTTTTGCATTCAATTTGAAATGCTGTGCGCAAAGTTCAATACTTTTATTCAGAAAAATCTGACATAAATTAAAATAAGGCAGTGAAACCGACTGGTTGACCGTATTCATCAGTTGTTTTGGATCATAGTACTGAATATTCAGCGCCAAAATCTCTTGGTCATTTTCCAGTGTCGTGGTTACAGGAGTTTTGGGTTCAGGTTTTGCTTTGGCTTGCGCTTGTTGTTGAGCTTGGGCAATCGCAATGGTGCGGTTGGCTTTCTCAGCTTCAAGTGCTTCTGTCAGTTGTTGAATCTCATGTTTTAAACGGGCTTCATTGTTGATACGAGCCAAATATTCACTACGTGTTGGACGAGCGATGGCACGGTAGGCCAACCATAAGAAGGTATGAATCAATAAGGACACTAAAATAGCCAGCCATTGGGTCCGTAAAATTTCACCAATACTTGGCTTGATCAAGGTAATTTCAATAGTGCCGACTTTTTTCTCGTTCTGTAATGCATCACGAACAAAAACTTCACCTTGACGCGTTTTTGCCATACCACTGGTTGCCAGTACTTGTTTTTTAGCATCAAGTATTCGAATCGAAGCCACACTTGGATTGGTCGCATAGCGATTTGCCAACAGCGCCAATGACACCGTATTTGCGGGTTCGAGTTCAGATAGGCTGTCCGTGACCAATTGGCTGGTCATGAGTTGGCCTTGGCTGGCACGGTTTTCATTCAACTGATGTGTTGTTGCAACTACCAATAAAAAGGTATGAAATGCAAAACTTACAATAAGTAGGCTAGCAAATAGCCCTTGTCTTGGCGCATTCAACGTAAACTTCCAAAGCAAAAAATTTCGATTTCGATTATGATTCTTCCAATTGTTGTAGCTCAGACCCGAGTCAATTCATGCGAGAAATCATTCTTATTTCATTTTTAGGACCTGACCAACCCAATCAGTTTACTCGATTAATGCAAGTGTTGTCCGTACATTCTTTGCAAATATTAGATGTAGGACAGGCGGTCATCCATAATCAATTGACTTTAGGTATTGTAGTGTCGTCAAACGATCAAACTGCAACAGCTTTAGCCATGAAAGACATCCTTATTTTAGCACATGATATTGGTTTAACTGTTCGTTTTAAGCCGATTTCAGGCGCAGAATATGACCAATGGGTGAGTGAAGGTGGGCGCACACGTTATATCGTGACCGCTTTAGCACCAGAGCTCACAGCCGAACATCTGCAAGCGGTGACCAATATTGTTTCAAGTCAAGGTTTTAACATTGAAACAGTGACGCGCTTGTCGGGGCGTCCCGAGCGTAATGGACACCAAGATGGGCTGAAACGTTCATGTGTTCAATTCGGTTTGAGTGGGCAAATGCTGGATGCACAGGCGATGCGTGCCGCATGTTTACGGCTTTCTGCTGAATTAAATATTGATGTCGCGGTGCAGGAAGACAATGCCTATCGCCGTAATCGTCGCTTAGTCTGCTTCGACATGGACTCGACTTTGATTGAGCAAGAAGTGATTGACGAACTTGCTAAAGAAGCAGGGGTGGGCGATAAAGTCGCTGAAATCACTGAACGTGCAATGCAAGGGGAGTTAGATTTTCAACAAAGTTTCCGTGCACGCGTTGCGTTACTTAAAGGCCTTGATGCCACAGTATTGCCTCAAATTGCTGAACGACTAACCGTGACAGAAGGTGCCGAGCGGTTAATCTCGACACTAAAATCACTGGGTTATAAAACTGCGATTTTATCTGGTGGTTTTCAGTACTTTGCTGAATATCTACAAGAAAAATTGGGCATTGATGAAGTGCATGCCAATATCCTCGATGTTGAAAATGGTGTTGTGACAGGTGAGGTTAAAGGCCATATCGTTGATGGTGCGCGCAAGGCGTATCTCTTGACTGAATTGGCTGGAAAAATGGGGATTTCACCTGAGCAAGCGATTGCGGTTGGAGATGGCGCAAACGATTTACCGATGCTTTCAATTGCAGGGCTTGGAGTCGCATTCCGTGCGAAACCTGTGGTTCGCCAAAATGCCAATCAAGCTATTTCAAGTGTAGGTCTAGATGGTGTGCTTTATCTTTTAGGCGTGCATGATAAAGATTTGTCCCGTGCTTAAATGACATGGGTTATATTGCAGAATCATGACAAATAGCGACTTTAAGTCGCTATTTTTTATTTGAAAATGAATCACTTTGCTGCCATTCGCGCGCAATAAAACAGCTTGATAAAAATATTCGTTTTAGAACTTAAAAAAAGTTTTTTAGGGATTAAAAGCTGTGTGTATTTTTTTGTAATGACACTGCATGATTGATGGTAATTAGATTGTGAGAAAAACAGGATTCTTAAAAAATGTAATGACAAATGAATGTTGCGACAAAGTGTGTCGTTTAAGCAGAAAACAGCGCTTTCCTTCTCTTAAAAACTATACATAATGCAAAGCATAAGCTTCTATAAGGTGATTTAAGAAAAATTATAAAGCTTGAAATTGTTGTGAAACACCTATTTAAACGGTTTTTTTATAAGGCATCATTTTGACGGAGGTTGTTATGGTATCAACAACATTTGCAACATTGATTGGATTCGGTCTAATTGCTGCAGCGTTGGCTACCGTTTTCTTTTCCCCTTATCGTCATTGGTTAGGGTTTATGTTTGCAGGCATGATCTTCTGGGGCACCTTGGAAGCAATGCGTTATAGTGTACAGAACATCTTTGATATTTCGGTCGCATATAGCTATTTAACTGCGATTATGTTGGCGATGTCTGCATTGATTGCTCTCTTATTGCGTGAAGACAGTCGTGCACAAAAAGCATTGGCAAATCGCCAATATATTGAACATACCCCAGTCTATGAAGATGAATAAGTTTTGAGTGAAAACTTCAGTCAATATGAACGCTAAGATAACAATAGTGACTTTAATTACACGAAAAAAATCAATTTAGACATTCCAAGGTATATCATAATGGTATACCTTTTTTTCAGTTTATACTTTGCTCTGAAAGCCATGTCTACGCAATGACAAGTTATGCTAGGATGAGCAAATTCGAATCTAATTTAAAAAACAACAGGCTTAAATGTCATGAAACTTTCTGCAATTCCAGTTGTGAAGTTACCAATCGTTGATGCAAGTACAGATCCACTGGATTTGCTTGTATTGGGTTTAGCACTTCGTATGAAACAATTGGCTCGTACCAGTCCAAAATTTATTGAATTGACCCATGACCGTCAGTTCCGTATTCAGATTGGTACTGACTTGGGCGTGGCACGCCAAATTATTGTGAACAATGGTCAAATTGATACAGTTTCAGGTGCTGAACAAAAAGCTGATTTTGTTTTACAGTTTGCTGACAGTGAGCAAGGTGTAAAAACTTTGGTAAAAGGCGATCCAACAGCTTTTATGACGGGTATGCAAAACGGCAGCATCAAAATGGAAGGCGATTTCAGTTTGTTGGTCTGGTTTAACCAAGTGGCTAAACTGATTCCACCAAAAGTTCCAAAACCAGTAAAAGATAAAATTAAATTGGCACGTCAATTCTTAAAAGAGAAGATTGGACGCTAAGCGAATCGAAAATCTTAAAAAGCCCGATCTGATCGGGCTTTTTAAGATTTAAACATTGGTATTAAGATCAAGCTTTTAATTATTCAACTTCCAAGTTAAAGGTCACAGGCCCATCATTGACCAAATGCACTTTCATATCCGCTGCGAAAATACCCGTCTCAACATTTTTAAATTGTGATCGAGCATAATCAACCAATTGTTGATACAGTGCCTGGGCTTCAGCGGGCGGCATGGCTAGCCCAAAGTCTGGACGCAAGCCTTTTTGCGTTTGTGCCATTAAGGTGAATTGAGAGACCAATAAAATCCCGCCATTGGCTTGGCTGACGTTCCAGCCCATTTTGCCTTGTTCGTCATCAAAGAAACGATATTTCAAAATTTTATCAATTAATTTTTGACCTTTTTCAAAATTATCTTCCTTCGCTAAGCCTAGAAAAACCAAAATTCCTTTTTGAATTTCTCCCGTGGTTTCACCATCAACAACGACTTTGGCTTCTAACACTCTTTGTAATAATGCGCGCATATAAACAATAAGACTAAAATACGATAGCGCTATTCTAACAGGGAAAACCCTGTAAGTTGATGCGAGTAGGCCATTGCTGAAAAGTTGAAGCTGTTAATAAGCTTTTGAATAAGAATAGAATTTATAAAATTATCATATGAGCAGATAAATTGAAAAAATAATTCTGCTGAGATTTATGTTGAGCTTAACTGAAAATATAGTTCATCACTTATAAATGATTACGTTATCTCAGTGAAAAATATGCTTTAATAAAAACAGCATAGCGAAATTAAAATAGATATGGCGCCAATCATCCAATCCTTGCTCGATACAGATTTATATAAATTTACCATGTTACAAGTGGTGCTACATAAATTTCCTCAAACGCACAGTGTGTATCACTTTCGCTGTCGTAATCTAGATGCTACGGTTTATCCCCTGACGGATATTCTGGATGATTTGAACGAGCAGCTCGATCATCTCTGCTTACTCAAATTCCAAGAAGATGAATTGCAATATTTACGCAGTATGCGTTTTATCAAAAGTGATTTTGTTGACTATTTAGAATTATTCCAACTCAAACGCCGTTTTATTAAAGCGGGTATTGATGAACAAGGTCGTTTAGACATTTGGGTTGAAGGCCCAATGGTTCAGGCGATGATGTTTGAAATTTTTGTTCTGGCGATTGTCAATGAACTCTATTTTAGCCGGATTCGTAATGATGACATTTATGTTGAAGGTGAACGTCGTCTACAAGCCAAAGTTGAATTATTAAAGAAATTTGAACAACAACAAGGCACTCAAGCTCCTCCATTTTTAGTCTCAGATTTTGGTACTCGTCGTCGTTATAGCCTAGATTGGCAAAGACATGTGATCCAGACCTTCCATGCAGCTGTACCCAATGTGTTTAGAGGTACCAGTAATGTCCTTTTGGCAAAGGAATTAAATATTCATCCAATTGGAACCATGGCGCATGAGTTTCTACAAGCATTCCAAGCGCTAGATGTCCGCTTAAGAGATTTTCAAAAAGCGGCTTTAGAAACCTGGGTACAAGAATATCGTGGTGATTTGGGCATTGCCTTGACCGATGTGGTCGGTATGGATGCATTCTTACAAGATTTTGATTTGTATTTTGCCAAGTTATTCGATGGCTTACGTCATGACAGTGGTGACCCATTTGAATGGGGCGATAAAGCTTATCAGCACTACCGAAAACTAAAAATTGATACTAAAACCAAGATGCTAACCTTTAGTGATGGATTAGATATTGAACGTGCATGGGCGTTGTATCAATACTTTAAAGATCGCTTTCAAGTTAGTTTTGGTATTGGTACCAATTTGACCAATGATATGGGGCAAACACCACTCAATATTGTGTTAAAACTGGTGGAGTGTAATGGTCAATCGGTGGCGAAAATTTCAGATAGTCCCGGAAAAACCATGACGGATAACGATACTTTCTTGGCTTACTTACGACAGGTCTTTGAAATACCTGAAGTTGTCGAAGCAGTGAAAATTGATATCTGAATTTTTGCTAAAAGAATGTGAAAAATCAGCATATTGGTAAAAAACACTGTGCTAAGATCATTTGTGCTCAAGGTCTTAAAATAGAAAAACGTATGACTACATCAGCCTTTAACTTCGAATTACTCATAGAAGCGGAACAACTTGTGCCATTTTTAGGGCATGACAAAATTCGTATTGTCGATCTAAGTCGTAGCTCTGTGTATGATCAATTACATATTCCACATGCCTTACATGTTAAACCACAACTGTTGGTTCGACAGGAAGAACAAGCTTCAGGGTTATTGCCTGATGAGGACGGTTTAAAAGCGCTGATTGAGTATTTAAACATCTCTCCCGAACATCATGTTGTGGTCTACGATGATGAAGGTGGTGCTTGGGCTGGACGTTTGATCTGGAACTTACATTGCCTTGGCTTTTATAATACCAGCCTACTCAATGGCGGAATTCATGCATGGTTGGCAGCAGGCTATCCGACTTCGGCTGAAGCGGAAAGTTTTAGCAAAGTTGAACCCTTAGTTACCGTCAATTTACAATATCTTGATCAACACCGAATTGAATATGCCAAACTGTTGCAAAAGGTTGAACAGCAAGCGATTCAAGTTTGGGATTGTCGAACTTCAGAAGAATATACAGGACAGCGTTTAGCAGCGCGACGCGGCGGTCACATTCCAAGTGCACAACATTTTGAATGGAGTACTGCAATTAATCGTCAAAATCATTTAAAATTGCATCCTCTAGAACGCACGCAACAACGTCTAGAACAATTAGGCTTTCAATTTGACCAGCCTGTGGTGGTGTATTGTCAGTCACATCATCGTTCTGGTCTGGCTTATATCTTGGGTCGGTTATTGGATTGGAATATTCAAGCCTATGATGGTGCGTGGAGCGAGTGGGGCAATCGCCTCGATAGTCCAATTATTACTGGAGAATCACCTGCGTGAGTCTTACATCAGCGTTAAAAAAACAAATTTTTATCCAAGCACAAAAAGTCATTCCGCAACAGCAACTCAGCCGTGTTGTTGGTAAAGTTGCAGCCAGTGAAAATCCAATTGTTAAAAATTTAGCGATTCAAGCATTTAAAGCACAGTACGGGATAGACCTTTCTATTGCTGAGCAAAGTGATGCTTTAAAATATAAATCATTCAATGAATTTTTTACCCGTGCCTTAAAAGACGGTGTTCGAGAAATTGACGCAGATCAGACCAGTATTGTTTCTCCAGCAGATGGTGCAATTTCTCAGTTGGGTAAAATTAAAGATGGTGATGTCTTTCAGGCCAAAGGCCAAAGTTTTTCTGTAGACAAACTGATTGGCGATCCGCAATTGGCTGCACCATTTATCAATGGTGAATTTGCCACGGTTTATTTGTCACCACGTGATTATCACCGTGTCCATATGCCATTTGCAGGAACGTTGACCGAAACCTTGTATATCCCTGGTGAGTTATTTTCTGTAAACCAAACGACAGCAGAGAATATCCCAGGTTTATTTGCACGTAATGAGCGTATGGTATGTTTGTTTGATACCGAATTAGGACGTATGGCGGTTGTTCTCGTGGGTGCAATGATCGTTGCAGGAATTGAAACTGTGGCGACTGGCAAAGTAAAACCAACAGGGCGTTTAGAGTTAAACCAGCATGATTTAGCCTTAGAAAAGGGTGCTGAGCTTGGACGTTTTTATTTAGGTTCAACCGCAGTTGTATTGTTTGAACAGAATAAAATCACTTGGGATGAACAGCTTAAAGCCAATTCTATTGTGGTGATGGGTGAAGCTTTAGGGCATCAAATATAATAGAGATTAATAGATTATTATATTTTACAAATGGCTGATTGAGTTTGACTCTGTATCACTTTGAGTAACAGAGTCAAGCTCACAAAGCCGAATGGGATTTGATGTAAACCTGTTATAAGCGGTTCTTTTCCGCCTTAAAAGAAACTATTTTCCATTCAGAAACTCGTCCGTCTTGTCCAAATTTAATCTTCCATTCCTTCCACCAGACATTGGAATAGCTACACATATATTGAATTACGACACCCGGATTCATGTCTTGTCCACATTGTTCGGTTGTTATTCCCATATCGGAACGTATCCAATAAAAAAATAATTGACCTCCATCCTTGTCAACGCCAATCGTATAAGGCTTTCCCCATACTGGTCCGTATTTTCCTTCACGAGTGGTATTCATCATCTCATTTGCGGTTTTCCCTGTTAGATCGTTATAAGAGAGTTTTGCCATGGTCGTAGAGCACCCACTCAGTAATAATCCTAAAACAGCTGCAATAGAAAATTTATATTTATTCATTGTAATGTCCATTTTTTAGTGTGTTGATATTTATGAATAGATTTTTATAAAAATAGCTGATAATAAAATAATGCTTAAAATCAGATATATTTCTCAATATATTTCACTAGTGTGACTTGGTCAACATTAATATAACTAAGCTTTATTTTTATAATCTAAAGTCATTTATTCAACTTGATCTCGAATTTTATTATGAAGATATACAGCACACGTCTAAGTATGAATTCTCGTTATGGCATAAGTGCTTTTTAAGGAAAACGATTTTAAAAGTTGGACATCGATTTTTTAGTATTAATTTCCAAATATGCTTTTGTCGAGTCAAAGCATCTTTCCAATGGTAAATACACAAGCAGTGTGAGCTATTTGGTGGTTCTTTCTATGTAATAGCAACCTGATAAAAATGTGTGGCTAAATCTGAAATAGATTCTAAATCAATTCAATCCCGATGCATTGAAATAAGACAGCTTTAAAGCCTGTGCATCTGCTAAGGCATTGTGTGGGTTTTCAGAGGGGACATGGGTTTCGATTGGATCCTGCATCCATAACTGCATGGTCAGCGGAGGTGTTCGGATACATTTTCCTGCAGAAAGTACCAGACTACGGGTAAACAAGGCAAAGTCTTCTGGCCAATCTGCCACAATTTCAAGACTTGTATATTGAGATAAATAAATCTGTAAGCGACTTTGAAATTGCGCTAAGGAAATCGGTTTTTGATTTAGACGAGGCATGACATGGTCTTTAACCC
This sequence comes from Acinetobacter sp. BIGb0196, assembly GCF_011759595.1. NCBI lineage: Bacteria > Pseudomonadati > Pseudomonadota > Gammaproteobacteria > Moraxellales > Moraxellaceae > Acinetobacter > Acinetobacter sp. BIGb0196. The sequence continues at coordinate 353,629 of NZ_JAAOZA010000002.1, forward strand.
AAGTAATTGGGTCTGCGCATTCTAAAACTTCATAAAAATGTTGATTATTCTCGTCAACCAATGCCAGCGAAATTAATTCACCACCAAAGCCATTAAATTCACAATCTAGAAATAGTTTCATTCGAATTAATCAAAAAATCAAATATTAACCTGCAAAATCAAGGCGCTCTTTGGGGAAAACCACTCTAAAAATAGACCCCCGATTTTCTTTAGAATCAATTTCTAAATACGCATTATGTTGCATTAAAACATGCTTCACAATGGCAAGCCCTAAACCTGTTCCACCTGTTTGGCGGCTTCGTGCGCTGTCTACACGATAAAAGCGTTCGGTTAAACGTGGAATATGTTTTGGATCAATCCCGATCCCGGTATCTTCAACAGTGAAATAACCATGTTCACTGTCATCATGCCAGCCGATTGTAACTGTGCCACCTTTAGGGGTGTATTTAATCGCATTGGTGATTAAATTACTAAACGCACTGGCAAGCTCTGCATCAGAACCAATTAAGTCACAATGACTGTCGATATCTAAATTTAAAGTATGGCCATAATCGACATTGTAGGCTTGTGCATCATCGAAAAGCTGATTCATCAAATTCGGCATATCGATGATTTGATTTTTTGCGACTTGTTTATTGCCTTCCAAACGTGAAAGCAAGAGTAAGTCATTGACCAAGGCATTCATTCGACGTGTTTGCGATTGCATCTGTTCAAATGCACGTTTCCAGCGCGGATTTAAATCTTCTTGGTCGGTAAAGGTTTCGATATAACCACTGAGTACAGTCAGCGGGGTACGAAGTTCATGTGAAATATTGTCAACAAAGTCTTTGCGCATTTGTTCCAGATTATGTACACGTGTGACATCGTAAGCGACGAGCAAACGGCTTTCACTGCCAAAACGTGTCAGTTTAATCTGTACATAATGCTCTTCATAAACCGAAGATTTTATTTTAATGCCATCTGGAGATTGGTCGATATTATTAAAATATTCAATAAAGCTCGGCTGGCGGATAATGGTCAAGATATTACGACCACGATCTAGCGGTTGAATGCCTAACAGTCTTTCCGCAGCAGGATTCCACCATTCAATTTGATGTAATTCATCCGTTAAAACAACAGCTTCTGCTAAAGCTATCAGTGAGGATTGCGCCCGATCAATCAATCCGACCATTTCAGCTTGAACAACCCGTTCTTGGCGTTGTGCACGATAAACATTAAAAAGCAGCGCACCCCAGATACCTTCTAGATTGGGTGGAGAGTCGTAAGGACGATTCGAAATCCACTCATTGACCAAGTATAAAGAGCGTAATTGAAACAGAAAAAAAACAGCAAAACCGATGGAAATACAAATCCAAAAATACCCTATCCCTAAACCAATAAATCCGCCAATGATGAGTAAAAAACCAAGTAGGCGTAAATCTTGTTTTGCAAATTCCCACAAGCTACTGTAACGGAATTTTTTATGTTCTCGTGCAAGATCTGGGACGGGGTAGGGTTCATACATAGAAATTTATTTACCTTGAAAATGCTTAACCTAAAGCAACATCTGCACGGGTAGAGAAGCGATAACCCGTACCACGTACAGTTTGTACGTAGCGATCAGCACCATAAGGTTCAAGCACTTTACGTAAGCGGCGGATGTGTACGTCTATGGTACGGTCTTCAATATACACGTTACCACCCCAGACCTGATCAAGTAACTGGGCGCGTGTATAAGCACGTTCAGGATGTGTCATAAAGAATGCCAATAGGCGGTATTCTGTTGGACCCATTTCTAAAATATTATCACTAAAACTGACACGTTGGCTCACTGGATCAAGTATTAATCCATTGGCATCAATGGTTTTTTCGCCACTGAGTGCATTGGCACGACGAAGGACAGCTTTGATACGCGAAACCAATTCACGGGTAGAGAATGGTTTGGTCATATAGTCGTCTGCACCAGCATCAAGACCTTGAACTTTATGGTCTTCTTCGCCACGTGCTGTCAACATGATGACTGGAATTTCTGCCAAGTTTTCATCACGTTTTAAGCGACGACATAAGTCTACACCGCTCACACCGCCAGGCATCATCCAATCGAGTAAAATCAAAGACGGTCGTTGGTCAACAATCATTTGATGGGCTTGTTTTGCATCTTCAGCTTGCAGGCATTGAAAACCTGCCATATCCAATGAGGTATGAATCATTTCTCGAATCGGAAGTTCGTCATCGACGATTAATATATAGTCATCTTTCACAACGCAATATCCTATGTATGAACGGTGTACCGTCTTTTATTTATGACAGGCTTATTACAAAGATTAATTATGACAGTATCATTGCAAAAAGAAGATGTTGACGAATTTTTGCAAAAAATGTGACAAATAATCGTCGATATGATGAATAATCCATGACATTTTTAAATAAATGTTCCATTTTGAGAAAAGAAATTTATTTAAACTGAACGTAAAAATCTGCTATTTGACAGTTTTGTGACGATTTTATGACAAGATTGTTCAGGCTAAAAAGCTTATTTAGATGAAAATGAATCAATCAGCGATATAAATACAATTTCACATGCTGAGACAATTTCTTCAAGGGATTGTTTGAATCCACCCATGACCCAGCGAACCGCAATTTGAGTCACATAGCCATTTAAACCTGTGGCAACCAAGGAAATTTCTTGTTCACTGCGTTCAATATGCGGCATCATCAGGGTGACAAAGGAGTGAATTAATCGGTCAAAACGGCCCATCGTTTCATGGATCGTGGCATGATTATGCAGTTCCTGAACCAGCATGGCATCGATATAAATAATACGCGCCACACGTGGATCATTTTTTAACATAGTAAAGATTGCAGTTAAGCCACCACGAATCATATTTTTAGGATCAGGTGCTGCTTGCATGACCCCTTGCATTACGGTTTGCTGTAATTGTTCAATCAGTTGTAGAAAGATGACTTGGAACAGTTCTTCACTTTTTTTGAAGGACTCATAAAAATAACGTTCAGTTAGCTTGGCTTCATTACAAATATCTTTGACGGTGACAGAAAAAAAGCCATGCGTACCATAAGCTTCAATCCCTGCTTCGATCAACTTTTCTCGACGTGCAAGTTTCCGCTCAGATAAGGACATGCCTTTAAATTGACGCTCTTTGGCAGCTTTATTTATAGTTTTCTTTTCAGTGGAAAGTGGTTCATTCATTGTAAAAAATTACTCGTGTCATATTTGATTGTCACAAAGAAGCGCTTATTTTAGCAATAAAAGCCATTGAAACCTATTCTAGAATTTTTGTATAAAAAAACATCGGCTAAATCATAATATAATATTGACAATAATGATTGTCAAAATTATATTGAGCAAGTGAGCTGCACATCACTCTGAATGCTTTGTGCGGGTTTAAAAAAGGATAGACAATGAAAAATTTTAAAAACAAAGTCGCTGCAATTACTGGTGCTGGCTCTGGTATGGGACAACAACTTGCTATTTTATTGGCAAAAGCAGGTTGTCATTTATCCATTAGTGATGTGAATGAAAAAGGTTTAGCTGAAACCGTTGAACTGGTCAAACCGTATAATGTTCGTGTGACCTCAAAGAAAGTGAATGTTGCCAAAGTTGAAGAAATGCGAGCTTGGGCTGCGGACACAGTGCAAAATCATGGTTCTGTAAACATGATTTTTAACAATGCTGGTGTGGCTTTAGGTTCTACCGTAGAAGGCGCATCTTATGACGAACTAGAATGGATCATAGATATCAATTTCTGGGGCGTTGTATACGGAACAAAAGAATTTTTACCTTATATCAAGAAAACAGGTGATGGGCATATCATCAACATTTCGAGCTTGTTTGGTTTAACCGCGCAACCGACCCAGTCTGCATATAATGCATCTAAATTTGCGGTACGTGGTTTTACTGAATCATTACGTCAAGAATTAGATATCGAAAAGTGTGGTGTATCGGCACTATGTGTCCATCCAGGAGGCATTCGTACCAATATTGCAAATGATGCGCGTATGAATGACAGCTTACGTTCTTTAGGAATGAACCCTGACAAATCAGCAAAAGCATTCAATAAACTATTACGTATGCCACCAGAAGATGCTGCTCAACAAATGTTGGATGCTGTACTAAAAGACAAACGTCGTTTACTTATTGGGAATGATGCAAAAACTTTGGATTTAATTCAGCGTATTTTACCGACTGGATATCAAAAAATTACAGGTTTTGCGACCAAGTTTAGTAAGAAATTAGAACCAAAATAATTGATTTATAAAATGAAAAACCGCCAAGCTGGCGGTTTTTTCATTTTAGACATCGCGAATTAGACATTGCGAAATAATCTGTTGAATTAGAACTCAATATCCATTCATTTAAATTAAGATCTCAATAGTTTTCTTTTTCCAAACAAATTGATAATACAGACCTTGCATGAGACATAGACTGAAAAAGGTCAGTGCAAGCGCATACCAAATGCCTTGTAAACCAAACCACTGACTAAATAAATAGGCGCATGGAACTTCAATGAGCAGGATGGATAAAATGTTAAAAATCATAGGAACAGTTACGGTTCCGCTGGCCCGCATGATCGAGGCAAAAATTGCACTTGCACCAAAAAATATAATCGACCACAGCACGATAAATAGTAATTGTTGACCCAATTCAATCACTGATGGATCTGTAATAAACAACGCCATCAAATATTTTGAACAAATATAGGCCAAGAGTACCAATGAACCTGTAATCACAATATTACTCAGCAGCGCCGTTCGCGTCACTTTTGCCAACAGCTCAGATTTCCCAGCACCAATCGCTTGAGCAGCAAAGATGGAACCCGCAATGGCAATTGACAATGCAGGGAATTGGATATAGTTGAGCACTTGGTTGACTGCACCATAGGCCGCTGTTGCATGTGCACCATGTTGGTTAACCAACCCAATCACCACCAGACCTGCGACCGAGTTGGTCACCATTTGAATACCTGTCGGCACACCCAAGCGCAAAATACTGCGACTAAATTGTGGGTGATAGCGGATATGTTGGATTAATGCTGAATCTGGTCTTAAAGCATGATCTTTTTTATTCAAATAGATATAGAGAAAAGCTAAGGTCGAAATAAAGCCTAAGCCACTGGCAATCGCTGGAGCAATAATGCCAAGCTTAGGTAGACCAAAATAACCGCCAATCAAGGCTGGCGTTACAATCACACCCACAATGATCGTCAGACTTGATGCCATTAAGGGTGTAGTACTGTCGCCCACACCACGTAAAATAGAGGTGTAGGTGATGTAGATGAATAGAAAAGGACTACTCATTAGCATCCATTGAACATAGGGCAGTGCAAGATGCATGATTTTGGGATCTATACCCAAAAGCAATAGAATTTCTTTGGCAAAAAACACCCCTAAAAAGGCAATGATTGATCCACCAATCAGGGTCATAAATAACAATGCGCCAACAATGGTACGCACTTTTTCGATATCTTTGGCGCCCCACGCTTGCCCAACCAGCACAGTTGCACCTGTAGATAGACCAATCACAAAAGCCAGCAATAAAAATAAAATCGGGAAAAATACCGAAATTGCGGCAATCGCTTCTACACCGAGCATCTGCCCAACAAAAATGGTATTAATTGTTCCAGACAGATTTTGCAGAATATTGGTTAGAATCAGTGGGCCAAGGAAGATTAAAAAAACCTTCCAGAATTTGGGTTGGTGAAGCATATCGGGACGAGCTGGCATCTTTTATTCTACTGTCTATTTCGAGTGTCTTTATCTTATTGATAATATAACAAACGCTGAGTAAAAAGCCTGAGTATTTGAGTAACTCAGGCTTTAATTTTATAGAGATGATCTGTATGGATCGGGATTAAATTTGATTTAAAATTTCACAGGCCTGAATCAAAGTTTGTTCCTTTTTAGCAAAACAAAAACGCACTAAACGTAAGTTTTTAGGGGCTTGCTTATAAAAAACAGAAACTGGAATCGCCACAATTTTATGTTCTTCCGCTAAGAATTTACACATCTCTACATCATTTAAATCTGGGCGAATTTGGCTGTAGTCAACATTTTGAAAGAATGTGCCTTGAGAGGGGATTAAACTGAATTTTGAATCCGCAATACCTGAAATAAACAGGTCACGCTTTTGCTGATAAAAGCTTGATAGCCCGTCAATATGTTCAGGATGCTGTTGCATAAAATTGGCCAGCGCCATTTGCACGGGGGTTACCCCACAGAAGTTAGCAAATTGATAAATTTGACGAAATACTTTCATGAGCTCGGGTGTTGCAATGCAATAACCTGTTTTCCAACCTGTCACATGAAAGGTCTTACCAAAAGAACCCACCACAAAACTACGATCTCTGAGTTCGGGAAATGACAATGCTGAATAATGTTTTTCACCGTCATAAATCAGATGCCCATAGACTTCGTCTGAAAGCACAACAATATTTTTATCTTGAATCAGTTCAATTAAATTTAGCCAGTCTTGTTTAGACCAAATCGCCCCAGTTGGATTGTGTGGGGTATTTACAATCACCATACGGGTTTTATCTGTAATCGCAGATTTGACTTGATTCCAATCTACAGAAAACTCAGGCGCATTGAGTGGGATATGAATGGCTTTACCACCGACCAATTGCACGCTTGGAGCATAACTGTCATAGCTTGGATCAAAAATAATCACTTCATCACCATGATGAATGATGGCTTGAATTACACTAAAAATCCCAATCGTTGCCCCAGGAGTGATGGTGATTTCTGTGACTGGATCAAGTTGTAATTGATCACGTTTTAAAAAAAGTTGCGCCAGTTGTTCTCTCAGCGCTAATAAACCATCACCAGCAGCGTATTGGTTAAAACCGTCTAATGTGGCTTGGCTCAGTGCTTGTAGCAACGCTGGTGGTGCATCAAAGTCCGGAAAACCTTGTGACAAGTTAAGAGCGTTAAGACGATGTGCCATTGTGGTCATGATGCTAAAAATGGTGACGCCTTGAGCAGGGAGTTTGGAGTGGATTTCGATCATGACCAGACTGATTTTATAAATGCATTGGTGGCAGTTTAGCAGGTCGTTTTAAGGAGCTGAATAGGATTAAGTAATCTCTTGGTTAGGGGCGATGGAAATGGGAGATAGATGAAGTTGTACTTAATATAGGGAGTAATGTTTTATTACAAAGTATATTTGAAGGAGTTTAGTTAGCATTTGAGCTTTATCGTTCGTATGTTATCTATTATAGTTAAAGGTAAATATAGACTTTGTATAAGAAATTTTATGTTAAATTAATGATCAAAAGGCCCAATTCATGAGCCTTTCGCATAAGCTGTATTATGTTAATTTTAGGTAAACTTAACTTAATTTATCGGGAACTTCCTCAACTACATCATTTTTAGAAAACCTACTCGCCCATAGTGGTAGAGGGAAAAATGAGTTTAATGGATATGGCGGTGCATTCTCATCATTCCCCAACTCTTTTTGCTTATTTATAAAATAGCCTATTTCCTTATAGTCCTTATGTTGTGGATCTAGGTAAGCTGGCATTCTCTTAAAACGATCTAACATTTTTCGGTGCTGTTTTTCATCTTCAAACGTTGCCCATGCTTCCATCATTTGATTGCTATGAAATAAGACATCTGAGAAATCTCGTTTTACTAAATGATCAATCAACCATCCATTTAAACTATTTCTTTCAGGTCTTTGATCATCGTAATACAGATAATTACGGATATAAGCTGATACAAATAAGTAAATTTCTTTGGCCTGTAAGGGGCCATAAGAGTTCTTATGATTTTTAGATAGAAGTGATCGATCAAAACCAAATTCTGGGTCAAACATTCCTTTAAAGTAACGAATATCAAATTCTAAAATTGAAGCAATAAGTTTAGGTACTTGATCTACCCTATTGAACAACCCCGTCTGTGCTCTGATATACCATTCGCTAATTTTTTCTAAAGCTGAAGCTTGGTCTACTTTAGTTTCTATACCTACTTTTCTAGTTCTATGATTTTTATTCAGAACAGCTTTTTTAATTTCAGACTTCATAACAGAAGCCAATTCATCTAATTGATTTAAGTTCATTAAATTTGTTAATGCCTTACGATCCAAAGAAATATTGAAGGCATCTGAGTCAGGCGTGATTGTAAAAACAGAGGTAAAAAGCTTGTCCTGTGGATTTTCTTCATCATAGAAAGGATCTGATAAAAGGCTAAAAACATTAGCAACATCTTTACCAATAAAATCAGCAATTTGCCCTTTTATTAATTCCTTAATGTCATCTTTACCTTCAAGAATGGATAGATTTTCTAAAATAATCTGTTCTTTATCTTCAACTGATTTTGACAATATTGCTATAGGATTTTCATTTCTAGAAAGTAAAAAACCTCTATTCTTAGTAAGATAGTCATAAGTTGTCTTTACAACTGTTGCATGTATTACTTGTTTATCTGGAACAGGTATAGACATGATTTTCGATATATAAAAAATAGGATCATGCAAAACTTCATATAAAGAGTAATAAGAATAGTCTCGTTTGTAATCACGTTGATTAGGAGAAAATGCAATTTTAGCTTCTTCCATTTTACTCAAAATGCGTTTTTTACTCGTTTGGAGTTGGCTAACTTCATCATCTAATAAAAATTCAATGATTTTAGTACTGCCACATTCTTCTTCAATTAAAGCTAGAACTTTCTGAAATATCTCAGGAATATCCTTATCGAATGAAAGGTTACTCTGCTTTCTAGAAAGATATTCTCTTTTGATTAAATGAATCATCTTCATTCTTTGATGAAAATTATCAGCATTAGATTGATTTGATTGCATATATTGCTGTCTCGCATATATAGCAATCATCAATAACTGCTCCCACATCATTTTCCAGGCATTTAAAGTCTGGTCAAAAATTTCGCGTTGATTTAAGCCAAACGCACTATAAATATTTTTTTTCATAAATTTACATTCCGTTACATTTTGGTTGATTTCAAAAATTTCTATGAAATTTCCTTTAACCAGTGTCAGATTGGATCAAAATTAAAATAATAAAAACAAAAACCACCAAAAATACAAAACACCAGTAAATTATAAATACTAATTTTTAAAAAAACAAATAAAAGTGATTCATTTTTTAAAAAATATTCAAAACAACCACCTTTTATTGGCATTTTACAAGAAAAAATAAAGCATTTATATTTAAATTAATCACCATTATGTGATTATAAATATGGTTTGAAATTAAGTAAAATTATCTAGCATAGAAGGTATTTAAATGACACCGACAAATCACTTTTCTCAACGCATGAATCAACGTGGACACACTAAAGCAATGATTGAACTGGCTTTACTTTGTGGTGAATTGTCGGGTGATAAATGCATAGCCAACAAGAAGCAAACTCAAAAGTTTATTGATTCAACAGATAGGAGAATTAAAAAACTCAACACACTGAAACAGAAAAATTTTCAACTACCTGATGCACACCAAATCGAGCTGGAATTAGAAGAGCTTCAGGAGCAGCGTCGTACTGCCATGAAGTTATTAGACAAGGGCGGAATCACCATTGTGTATGAAGGTGATTATTTAATCACGGCATACAATACAAACAGCTTTAAGCGCTGTTAATTTCAATCAAAGAGAGTTATTTATGCAAAACTTACATTCAGGATCTCACCTCAGTGTTTCAAGAAGCCTCTATACCCATCACGGTATTTACATCGGCAATAACCAAGTTATTCATTATTCTGGTTTTGCGGAAGCCTTTAAAAAAGGTTCGATAGAGCAGACAACCTTAGAAAATTTTCTAGGTGGAAGAGATCAATTTACAGTCGTGAATTATCCTAGTACTGCTGCTATATATACAAGTGAAGAAATTGTCGAGCGGGCATACAAATGCTTGGGAGAAGATAACTACAACTTTCTGTTCAATAACTGTGAGCATTTTGCATGCTGGTGCGTTACTGGGGAAAAGCGTAGTGAGCAAGTTAGGGCTGTAATGCATCAAACCTCAAATGCAGCACTGTCTTATTACATTATGCAAAGATATGGTTTACTCGCTACGACTTCAGCACCCATAGCAACTACCTTGATGACATCAACAGGAACTTCCCTTTTAACGCATGCAGCTGCGGGCGGAGCGATTGGAGCTAGCACTGCAGCAATTTTAGGTACAGGAGCAACCACTAGTGCAACAGTAGGAGTACTTGGTACAACAGCTCTTGGTGTAACTTCAGTGGCGGCTGCACCGCTTGTAATTACTGCTGGCATTGGTGTCGCAGTCATTGGTGGATTATTTTCATTATTTGATGATTAAAACTTAAAACCTAGCGGTTTCAAACCGCTAGTTATTAAATAATTTTAAAAATTATAGGTATACCTAATACATGAAATTAGTAATTAATTGGCATATAACAGAAGCTTGTAACTACAAATGCTTTTATTGCTTTGCTAAATGGAAAAATAAAAATCAAAAAGAGCTTTTACATTCGAAAGAAAAAGTTAGTAAATTAATGCATGAAATTTCATTATTGCCTGATATTTTAAATGCAAAGAATGGCACCATTTTTACAGGAATTCGTCTTAATTTAGTTGGAGGGGAAACCTTTCTTTATAAACAACAAGTATTAAATATTATCCAAGAAGCTTGTAACTACGATTTTGAATTATCGGCTATTACTAATGGTAGCTCTATTGATCAGGATCTGATCAGAGTAATTGCTACTCAATTTTCAACAATTGGATTTAGCATAGATTCTCTTAATGATGAATCTAATCTTAAAATGGGTAGATCTTTTAGAGGGCAGCCTGTTCAAAAAGAAGAAATACTAAAAAATATCAATAAAATACGATCAATCAATCCAAATATTGATATAAAAATCAACAGTGTTATTAATCAAATTAATAAACATGAAGACTTAACGAATTTCATTAAAGAAGTCTCGCCATCAAAATGGAAAGTATTCAAGATGCTTCCAGTGATTACAAATCAACATACGATTAATGACGATGAATTTTATAATTTTTTGAAAAAGCACGATGAGCTACAACATATAATTAGCTCTGAAAATAACGATGAGATGACTCATTCATACTTAATGATTGACCCATTAGGGAGATTTTTCCAAAACTCATCAACCTCTTGTGGCTACGAATATAGCTCGGAGATTTTAACTGTAGGGGTTTCAGATGCTCTAAAGGAAATCTTTTTTGATGTCAGTAAATTTTTAAAGAGATCTAAACTCATACCAAATTTCAATATCCTCAACAAAACCCCTTACGCTGAAATTGCGTAGTGGTTTATTGATCTTTATCTATAGAAAATAGCCCTCAGTAAAGTGTTATTTAACATAATGGGCGTTATGCGAAATCAAAAGTATAAATACATTATTTTTCAATAACCTAATCATTTTACATAATTCAAAAATACCGCAAAAATCCGCTTTGGAAACAAAACGGATCTTTTTTGACCAAGTTTGATATCTTTTGCCAATAAATTTGGTTGTTTGTTGATCAAAATTTCAATTTCCCCTGATTTCTCAACGGTCATATTTCTGAAACTATCCGCATTTTCTGCGGACAACTCTTGGGATAAATTCAGCTTCATGTACGCCTAGGCGTACATGAATTTAGGGACTTTGCCCATATACGGATCTCATTCAGTTTCTTATCATGGACACATAGAGAGCAGGATGCTCCAGATAAGAATAACAAGATAAGATACAAGGAATGTAAAGGTATGACAGGAGTCAAACCAAAGCATCAAATATGTAAAAAAGCCCAACAGGATGTTGGGCTTTTTTATTGTTTATATTTTTTAGAAAAAACTTAGAATCGATTGTTTCCAACTTCATAAGGTTCGCTTTGAAATCCCAAGAATATTGGCAAACTGCTCCTATGTTAATTCTAATTTTCTACGAGCAATGACACTCTGTCTCAGTAATCACATATTTTTTGCGAATATATCGCTTATATGTAATCAATTAATGTACTGCCAATAAGTGTATAGGTAATCCATGAGATTGATCCAAATGAGGTACTGGCATCAATGTACCACGTGTATCAATTGTAAATTCTTGGATTTTATCTAAAGCTGTAATAAATGCTGATTTTCCATTAGGATTGATGGAAAGAGTTGGGTAAGTTTGAGTGCTTGGGGAGCTAGTATCATTAAAATTGTCCCAAGATGTAGCTATCGAATAAGATCGGAAAGTTCCATCATCTTTTAAATCGAATTGCATAATTTGGGTTACATCAGCAACATAAATTTTATTACGAGTTTCATCAATCGCAAAAGCATTTAGATTGAGACCAAAGTTCTTACTAGCTGGTACTAACTCAAATTTACCTGTTGAATCTTGCTGCAAAAGTAATACTCGATCATTCATTGCAAAATAAACGCGACCTTGCTTACTGACCTGTAAATTATGGCTATACGGCTTTAAGTATTCTGGAAGTGGGTATGTGTATGAACTTATCTTCTGAATAATACCCACCTTCAAATTTCGAGAATCGTATTGATACAAGTAGCCTGCATCATCTATCGCATATAAATAATTATTTACAGTATCATTTTTAATTTCAATAATATTTTTATTGAGTTCAGGGAAATCTGAAGTTTTATAGATAGACTGCCACTTGAGCTGACCATCAGCTAAAATTTTATATATGGTTAATTCTTTATTTGCGAAGGTTGTGAGTGTTTGGCTTGTTTGATCGATACTTAATGTTGAAGTCGTACTGTTGAGGCTTACTGGTATAGATGGTAACTTACTGATAACACTATTTTGATTGATCTTATAGCCATAAAGATAACCATCACCATGGTTAACATAAGCATAAACCGTCCCATTTTCAGCATCAAATAGACTTAATGCATTTACTTTTGCACTAGGTAATGTATCAATGATTTGTGTGTTGGCAAGATTTAGACTGCCATTTGAATCCAACGGTATTCTTTGTAATAGCGTCGGTTGTGCTACTTCACCTGCTTTATAATTTGTATTGGTGAAATAACTATATGCGTAACGAATTACATCGGTATTCGAAGTAGGGGGAGGCGTCGTTGAGGTATCAGTCTTTGGAGTCGTTGTATTTGAAGACTGATCTGATGATCCACCACCACAAGCAATCAGCATAGTAGATAACATACATAGAGCTGTTAATTTTAAATTTAGTCTCATAAAAGTGTTTCCAGATAATATTTTTTCAATTTTAAAGTAAAGTTAACGTGAGTTCGAAATAAGATGAATTACAAATATTAAGATACGCAGGAATTTCAGTCGTATTGTTTGAGTGCAGGACTTTATAAGCAATGTACTGTTTTTGCAATACATTATATAGTTTTCGGTATTCGTCGAGTTTGCTACTGACAAATGGTTTTGCCTACTTTTTCTGAAAGCCTTGTGGGAAAAGATACAGGATTCTAGAATGATTTAAGATTTTCTAAAATTAACATAATACGCCTTATATTGAGTACATAAGAATATGTGCGCAAGACATAAAATTGAGTTTGTTGACTTAAAACCCTTAATTTCGCATAAGAAATTTTATGTTAAATAAAAGACACCTTTTCAGGTGCCTTTTATTCATTATTTAGTCTTCAGCAAGAAGTAATTTGTAGAATTTGCCAACTTCAGTTCTAGAAACTAAACGAGATAGACCTTCAATTAAACTCTCTTTATCAGAATATGCTGATGTATCATCTTTGATTTTTATTCTTATAGGATACCCATCTTCATTTTCTATAATCTCAGCAATTTCATATGATTTAGATCCATTAGATAAAAGAAGAGCCATATAAGATTCGACTGACAGATTATTCATCATAGCGATAGTAGCTACCACAAATGGATTTGAAGTGTTATTTCGAATGGTACGTGTTTGTTTTACTATTTTTGAAAAAACTTTACTGTTTGATGCTCTTTGAAAGGATTGAGAAAAATCTTCAAAAATTTCTGCTATTTCGTTTTTATTAACTTCAGCAACGTCTGCCCGTTCAATACCTACAGAGATACTTTCTTCAAAATTAAAATGGCTCATTGGTTATGATCTCCAAGTAAGGTTAAATTGTATTGGTAAGTGATCCGACCAACGCTCTTTCTGGTTTGTAAGATCAAAAATATTTAATATTTTTAGTGAATTCTCAGCATACTTCCATCCTGATTCTCCTTCTATTAAATTTTTAGCAAACATAACTTGGTCGAAGTTAAACCAATGCTGATGGTTTTTTTTCTTGTAAAAGTAAGTACCAAGTGTTGGATGGGGTAGTTGAATGCTTAAAGGAGGGGGAACATTCAATAAATTCCAAGATGGATTATAAAGAAGTTCAAATCCATTTTTGCTTCGACTTGGAGATTTCGGTTCTCTAAAGCTGCACAAATCTTCTGTTAGGCTAGTGCAATATGGTTCAGTATTAAAATCTCCAGTAATAATGATATTACTATTTTTGGATAGCCAGTTATCTAGATGAAACCTTAAGTTTTGAGCAACTTTCTCTCTTACTTTATGAATTTCAGGTGTTAGTATGCTTGGCCAATGTACTAATACGAAGCTTAACATTTCTTGATTCTTAAGATCCCAAAAGTCATATTTTTGACCACTTTTAGAAAACTCTCCTTTATAGCTTGAATCTGTATTTTCACAGTCTTGGTTATTAGGGGTAGGAATTAGCGCAAATTTATCTGAACGATAGATGATGCAGGTATCAAATCGAGTATTTCCTCTTTTTTGAGTACCATTTGCGACTCTATATGAGAGATTAAAACGAGTGAAAATACTATTTAAATATGCTACTGAGTTTTCATCTATTTCTACTATTCCAATGAAATCAATTTCTTGAAAAATCATACTAGAAATAAAACGCTTGCTGATTCTCCAATTTCGCTGATCTACCGCTGACCTAGCTGAACTTATTTGGGCATTCCATATAATTATTTTTAGATTAGAATTACTCACTACTAAATGTGAGTCAGTTAATGGCATTTCCATAAATCTGATTGATCCCAGTCAGTTGTGAATCCCATTTTATCTAAAGTCACAATTGATGGAGCTGAACTGAAAAGATGTTGTAGCCTTTCTGTCATTCCATTCGAAATAGAAATATTGTTAGAAATATATCTTAGTGGGACTAAGCGACTGTATAAAGTAAATTTTTTAGTTAAATGAGATGAGATAGTGTCTAAGGTACTTGGAGCAAAGACTCCAAAATTTCTGTTCCAGATTCTATTATGGTGGGCACATAGATTTCTTAGATGTGAAAGTGTATGAAACCAAGATTCCATTATATCGGCACTAGGAATATTAAAAGCTCTAGCTATTTCTTTTTTATCTTCTGTTAGCAAGTCTTTATAAGCCTTTGACCATGTCCCAAATGATAAAGTTTCAGTGATCATCCACGTTGGTGGGTATTTTGGAGAGTCATATTTATCTTGATAATGTTTAATAAATTGTTCTTTTGAATCCTGTATTTTTTGAAAAAAACCTTCATGCTTAAAGTTACTAGATACAATACTCATATCCATAAACCAATGAGCATTGGTATATTTATTAGACATATATTCTGATAAACAAGTACGAAGCGCTACTTCAACTTTTTGTATTTCTTCTAAAACTATCAGTCTAAGTTTTCTATCAAATTCATAAAGATCAAGAATATTTTCAAGTTTTACGTTAGGTACAAAATTCTTAGGTTCTATAGGTATAGCTTTTCTCTGCGAGGTATCCATTTTATAAAATGGATAAAAATATCCTCGTAATCTGTATATCCAATGTACTTTAACGATTGTTCGGTCAAAGCATGATTTGAGCAGTCTAATCCTCTACTAGCCATTTTTGTTATTAAGTCATTAATGCTATTTGGTTTTTTTGAATATCTGACTTTATTCATAATTAATAACTTAATTCAATAGGCATAAAAAAACCTGTCATTTATGCTTATTTGTTAATCGTAAGATAACAAATAGTCGCCGACAGGTGTGGTTAGGTTTACTATAGTAAATATGCACATATATGTCAAATTTATTGTTTTTATTAAGGTTATCTAAAATTAACATAATACAGCTTATGCGAAATGCTCGAATTTTTCCTTTTCACATCAATATCTTAGTTGAAGCCGTTCTAGAGTTTAGCGCACTAGAACGGCTTTTGATTGATTTTTCACGTTCCACGATTTTTAAATCAAATTTTTACATAATTGAAAATCATATAGACTTTTTTGATCAAATATTTTGAACATACTAGATTGAATCGCTTTTTTACTGGTTTGATTAAAAGTCTCTACTTTCTAATAGTTCATTCTGTGTATTTGGAACGTGACCAAAGATATATTTTTCTTTGCTTTGAAAGAATATATCAAAGCTTTGGCCCATTAAGGGATCATACTGGCTTTGATTCTGATAAATCGGTGCTATTCGAATGATGTAGTAATTTACACAAACCGATATATCCAATGGTTTAATGGCAACTAGTTCGTTTTTATAGCTAAATATCTATGAATCAAGCAGTCATTTACTTCAAGATCCATCTAAAGGTTTTTTGTGCGTCATATATTGCTTTGTGTTATATTTGAATTCAAATGTAACACATTGGAGCTGAAACTATGACAGAAGCGACTTTCACATTCCGAGTGGATGAGTCTTTAAAGAAAGAGTTTTCTAGTTTTGCGAAAGATATGGATCGTAGCGGAGCACAATTATTACGTGATTTCATGCGCGATTTTGTAAAGCAACAACAAGAAGCAGCATCTTATGATGTCTGGTTTCAAAAGCAAGTACAAATTGGCTTAGATCAGGCGAATGCGGGAAATCTGATTTCTCATGAGGACGTAGAAGCTAAATTTGTTGCAAAACGAGCTGCAACATTGGCACGATTGACTACTAAAAAGTAATGAATATTCTTTGGACCGTAGATGCACAATTAGATCGTGAGAGAATTTATGATTATCTTGATGAAAGGAATCCACTCGCTGCAATTGAATTAGATGAGTTAATTCGAGAGAAAGTAAGTTTACTTGCCCATAATAATCTCATGGGACGAATTGGACAAAAGAAAGAAACAAGAGAATTGGTTGTTCATCCACATTATGTTGTGGTGTATGACATTGTAGATACAGTCCGTATTTTAAGAGTCTTACATACATCGCAACAGTGGGATGCTAATTAGAAATAATTTAATTTGATAGAAAAATGTTATCAAAATTTAGGAAATTATTATTTGAGACATGGTTTAGAATTTATTTTAAACAATAAATTATTTTATATCCAAGGAGCCACTATTAAAAGAAGGCCCTTATAGAACCTTTCTTTAATTAAAAATTGATCAAGATTGAGTTCGCCTTCACAACTAAAAATAGCAAATCCTCACTTATTCTCCTTCAACCTCCAATTCTGCTGTCACATCAATATTTGTTGGTTCGACAGTGGAACGTACAGTGGGTGCTGAATAGATTACGTTGGGTTTATGTTGAGTATTAAAGACCAGCTGAAAAACATCTGGACGAGAATAATGCCCAACAGGATCTGCAGCATTTTTGGCAAAAATAATATGATTAAGATCAATGTCAGCGATTAACAGACCTTCTTCATCTTCGGCAAGTGGAGTGGCGAGATCACCGCCATCAGGGCCATAAATTCGTGATGCACCACCACCAGTTTTTAATAACTGTTTCTTTGTTTCATCGGTACATAGAGCGTCAATCATTTCCTGAGAAACCATCGCACAAGATGCAAGCACAAAACATTGTCCTTCAGCTGCATACAAACGTGAAGCCGCATTGTTGACTTCTGCACCGAGTGCGGCAGTCATATCCGTATATAAGCTAAAACTAGGCCATGCTGCGATATGGATTTGTTCGTGCTGCGAATACATTGCATAACGGTTTAAGGGCTGTAAATGTTCCCAGCAGCACAGCGCCCCAATGCGACCAAGTGCAGTGTCATAGACTTGCAGAGAACTACCATCACCTTCACCAAATAAAGTCCGCTCTACATGGGTGGCTTTTAATTTTCGACGAACAGCGATGGTTTCCCCATGATGATCAATAATCCATTGGGAAATATACAGACTGCCATGATCACGCTCACTCAAGCCTAAAACCACATGCATATTATATTTTTTTGCAGCATCCGCAATTTGTTTGGCTTGGTCACTATTAAGCTCAAGTGAGTTGAGATGGTATTGATATACCCATGGCATATTTGCAGCGGGAGAATCTAACCATAAAAACCATGGGTAGCCAGGAATCCAAGTCTCTGGAAAGGCGATAAGTTCAACCCCTTTTTCTGCTGCTTCGGCAATAATTTTGATGGTTTTGTCTACGCTTCCTTGTAAGTCGAGAAATGCAGGAATCGCTTGTACACAAGCGACTTTAATTGAAGTTTTCATGAGTGATCCTTTCTCAGTAACTAAGCAATATTGCACTTTTGGTTATAAAGCCAAAGATTGATCAGGGGGTATGCTGAGCAGGAACAAAAAATAGATCTATACGGAACTAAAAATTCAAAAAATGATTTCAAATTTAAAAGAGATATTTTTGCTTGATCTTAAAGTTAGGAGGCGCTGAGTTGAAGGTTTACAAATTATGCTAAACGGATTAGCTTTATTGTATAAGCGTCTAAGAATAAGAGAGACAATGATGTTTAACTATGACACAAGGCGTGTCAAAAATAAGCTGCAACGTGACTACTGGCAGGATGCGATTAGTCAAGTATTTGTACCATTGACCTGTAATGTTTCAGTACAGGATGGCTTTTTTGGTGCTTTGTCTGCAAAACATATAGGCAATATTCAACTGGTTGAAATCAAAGGCTATGGTCAACATGTTGAACGGCATGCTTCCAATATTAGACATAGTCATCATGATGAGATTTTATTTATCTTCCTGATAGAAGGTCAAATGGGTGTTCAGTATCATGGTCGTGAACAATGCCTCAGCAAAGGGCAATTTATTTTTCATGATACCCAGCAGCCGTATGATTTGTATTTGAATGGACAATTCAATCAACTGGTTCTCATGTTCCCTCGTGAACAATTTCAACAGTATTTTGGGCGACCTGACCAGTTGTGCAGTCATGCTTTTGGTGATGGGCATCCACTGAAAATTTTATTACTAAATTACGCACATGATTTATTTTGGTTTCCTGAGCAGGCTTCAACTGAACTTCAGCAGGTGGTACTGCATAAATTTTTTGATTTACTGCGTTATGTGGTTCTCGATCAGGTCAAAGACAAAACGCCTCGATCAAGTAGCCACAGCATGCTCGTACAGGTCAAGCATTTAATTCTGGAGCACTTAGACAATAGTGGGCTGAGTATTCATGATATTGCCCAAGATCTTCGTATTAGTTCGCGATATATCAGCAAACTTTTTCAACAGAATGAAACCACATTTGGCCGTTATGTGATGCAAAGTCGTCTGCAATTAGCCAAGAAGATGTTGATACAGACCAATGAACATACGCATAAGATTAATCAGATCGCCTATCAATGTGGATTTGATGATATGTCAAAATTCTCACGTGAGTTTAGAAAACATTATGGTATATCACCAAGCATGATGCGTAAGATTAACTAGATAGAACTATAAAATAGTGAGAGATAAAATTGCCGATAAGATGATTGCTAAATTTCTCATTTTTAAGCCCACAAGTTTAAGGCCATAAGGTCAAAACTGAAATTTCATTCGTTTCAGAGCAATTTTAGATGGCTTAAATACACTTTTAGCAGCGCATTTTAAGTACTGCATCAGATCATGTAGATTTCATATAATGATTGGATTAATTATTTTGATTTTTATAAGGCGTTATTAATCTTTATCAGCAATGCAAACCATAAAGCAATATTGTTTATAGGGGCAAAGTGGGTTGACTTGTTGTAGGATCCTTACTATAACTTATTTATAATAATTTTAGCGATACTACAATAATGGAAAATAAATCAATCACATATAAAACTTTATGGGTCTTTGCACTCATTCTAAGTTTAGGATTCATTATTTCGGCAAGTGTCATGGGCTATGCACTTAAGCAGTTTAATGGTGAAAAAAATTCAATAGTGGTCAAAGGGTTGGCTGAAAAACCTATACAAGCGGATCTAGCGCGCTGGGAGATTCATCTGCAAACTAGTCGTGCTTCAGACAGTGTTTCAGCCGCCTATCAATTGTTAGATCAAGAAATAAAAGCACTACAAGATTTCTTTATTGAGCATGGATTTAAAGCAACAGAAATGAAACTGGGTAATAAAAGCTCTCAACCCTATTATGAAGAAGTGAATCAAGGCGAGGGAAAATTTACCCGCGAGTTTAGAGGCTATACTGCGATGCAATCACTAGTGATAAATAGTCGTGATATTCAAAAGATTGAGAAAGCCGCAAAAGATGCGTATTTATTAGATGAAAAAGGCATCGCCATCGAGCAAAAACCGCAGTATTTGGTGTCGAATCTAGAAGAAATAAAAATGTCATTGATCGCCAATGCAACTAAAAATGCGCATAGCCGTGCCAATGAGTTTGCAAAAGTCGGTGGGGTAAAAGTCGGTGCGATGCGTTCTGCAAGTCAGGGTGCGTTTTATATTTTACCTGAAAGTGGTTCTGATGATGATAGCGATTATGGCGGTGCTTATGACAAAGCCACCATTAATAAAATTGCGCGGGTTGTCGTGACCATCAATTATGCGATTGATTGATACAGCATTTAAATTGATAAAAGTGCAGTGTTAAAAAATGGGAGCTAGACTCCCATTTTTTATATTCTTAAATCGCAAAATCAATCACAGCACGAATCACACCTAAACTTAGACCAATAAATGCACCGACCACAACACCATTAACACGGATCATATGTAAATCACCGCCTACCTCATTTTCAATCTTGGCGATCATTTCGGTAGAGTCCCATTCATGGATACGTTGACTAATAAACTTAATCACTTTCTCACTATATTGGTCACTTAAATTGATGGCAATTCCGCTGATTCGATCATTCAGCAATTCACGTACAGACCGATTTTGCATCAAGTTTTCACCAAGCTGTTGAATGGCGATACGTAAATTCATGGCAATACCCGAGTCTGCTTTAAGCAAGTCAGATTTAACCGCATCACATAAAATCACCACAGCACCAGTAATAAAGTTGAGTACCGGTTCGCTGTCTAAAAGGGCATTCTTGGTTTCATTTAAGCTTATGCTAGCATGACTATTGTTATCCGCCAATTGCAACATAAGCTCATGTGCAGCTTCTTCAATTTTTTGACGAATAGGATGCTCCTGATCAGCAAGCATGGATTCCACTTTTTCAATCACTGAATCAATGGTCCGTTGCTCAACATCAATCCCAATCCAGCTGGCACCTTTGGCAAGGCGGGAAACACCAAGCTCTTTAAACATGGTTTGAGTGATTTCACGGGTTTTTTCAGGATGGGTCATCATCCATTCATGGGCAATATCCAGTCCACGTTGTAATACATCTTGATGGAAATCATTTTCTAAAACCGCACGCAGCATTTCACTTGCCAATTGGTTCATTCGAGTATTTCGAACCCATTGCACACTGTTGTTTTGAATAAAGCGTCCAATTTGATCCTGCCCGACAAATTCGAAAATTTTCGGAACCGTTTGCTGAATCACATCCACCACTTGACCGTTATTTTTAGGATTGGCCAGCCATTGACCCACAGCAAAACTAAGATCAATACTTTTTAAACTACGTTCAACAATTTGTGGAGAGAGAAAATTCTCTTGGACAAATTTACCCATTGATTCCGCAATACGTGCTTTATTACGTGGAATGATTTCGGTGTGATCTTTGAGGAATTTAGGAATGGGAATTTTCCCAAAGGGATTACGAAACAACACGGTAATCGCATACCAATCGGCTAAGCCACCGACCACGCCAGCTTCAGCACCCAGCATGAGAATATGAATAAACCAAGCATACTCAGGCATCAGTTTGGCGGAAATGATCAAAGCAAACCATGCGACAACAGCCACCACCAAGGCGATGGTCGCAAAGCGTTTGCTTCGATCTAAGTTTGGAATTTCATTGAGAACTTCACTTTGTTCAATTCCGCTCATTCATTTTCCTAAATAGATTTCTGCATTTTTATTTCGTTGATGTTACCGCATCAGGCTGTGGTTGCAGTACTTGTCCTGTCGGACTAACACCATATTTTTGTCCTAAAGATTGCAAAATCAGACGAGCGTCAAATGCATCATTCGGTGATGATTTTTTATCTTTATAACATTCTATCGTATAGGAAATTTGCACAGGGTCAATGGTCACCACTTGTGGCATATCATAAAATGGGTCATTCCAGAACACAGGATGACGACGATAGCCCCAGCCATATGGATAGTAGTTTGATGATGGGTAAACTACCGCTTTACGAGGCGGTTGCTGAGTGCGATTACTTGGGTCATCTAAAACCTTGAAGTAAGTAAACCCATTTAAAAGCGTGGTTTGTGCGGCTTTAACAAGGTTAATTTCTTCAGCTGTTCCAAAACTCATATTGCTATTGCCTTGGAAGCTGATGCGATAGCTATGATCGTTAAGTGGAACCGTAGTGTATTGCCCAAGCTGGTCAAAGGTACGTGGTTTGCTTGGTGTCGTCGCACAACCTGTGATGGTGAGCGCCGCTGCAATAGTTAGACCAATGAGTACTTTGTTCATGTGTCTCTCCTTTCCATTCTTTTGGATGGAATTTAATGAATTTATAATCCTCAGTATATTGTTCTAAATTGATGGACTGACAATGAATTTCAAGAAGAATTTTGTTAATTCAGGATGATACTCAACAAGATAAATGACTGTTCACGTAAAATCTAAAAAATAAGCACGGTATTATGCGTATTTGATCCATGATAAAAAATAAAGACTGTTGAGAGTGAAGGCTGTTGAGAGAGGGTTAAATGAGTATTCAAATTAAAGGTTATATTGCAACAAGTGCAGATGGCTATATCGCAACACCAGATGGTTCTGTAGCGTTTTTAGCGCCATTTCAAAGTATTGACTGTGGATATGATGATTTTATCCAAGATATCGATATTGTGATTATGGGGCGTAAAACCTATGAAGTGATTTGTTCTTTTGCTGAGGCGTGGCCCTATCCAAACCAGAAAGGATTTATCGTCACTTCTAATCCTGATTTAGCTTTAACTCATGCCTCGCTTTCGCGGTGGAACTTAGGTGTGGATGAACTTGTTGAGCACCTTAAACAGAATTATAACGGCAATGTCTGGATTGTCGGTGGAACACAATTGCAGAATACTTTTATTGAACAGAAGCTGCTCAATACCTTAGAGGTTTTTATCATGCCTGTTCTTCTTGGAAAGGGCATACCGCTCTTTCCAAGTTTTGACTCGCATGAACAGCAGTTAAAGTCCATACATGCAGAAATGATTGAAAATACCATTATTAAACACAGCTATGTTTTCTAACGCTTGTTGTTTCTGATGGATCAGCATGCTTTGATGCGCTGGTCAAACAGCTTATGCAAAATATTTCTGCATAAGCTGTTTAGATAAAAATAAATAGGATTAAAAATGACTATTCGGCTGTTTTAAAAATTCAATTTCTTCTGCCGTTGAGCTTCGCCCTAAAATTTGATTACGGTGAGGATAACGCCCAAAACGATCAATAATCACTTTATGCTTTTTCTCAAAATCTAAATTGAGAGGATTGCCCAACTCTTCAAAAAGCTGTAAAGCTTGGATATGGATAATTTTTGATTCACTATGCATAAATGGCATATACAGGAATGAACGCTGTTCGGGGCTTAATTGTTGATCTAAATTTAGCTGAATTGCTTCTTGTGCTAGCGCAAGTGCTAAGGCATCTTGTGCAAAAGATTCAGCATGATCTCGATACAAATTACGCGAGAATTGATCTAAAACAATAATTTCAGCCAAGCGACCTTCTGCTGTGGCACGCCAAGTCCATAGCTCACAATGTTTGGCTTGATCCAAGGTATGTGCAAATCTTTGGTGCAAAGTTTGATCGAATGCGTCACTTTTTGCGAACCAAAATGGCTGAGTTTCTTCACTAAACCAAAAATCGATAATTTCTTGATAATTCATAGTAGTTACAATTCTTTAGTGGTAATTTTTCTATAAAATCACAAATTTTAGATGTCTTGTAGAGGTAGTTTGTGTTAAAAACTTTTCCGAAATAAAGTGAATAATTCATTTAAAACAACGATGCTTATACGTGTATATCGATAAATAACGTTATACTGCGCGCATCAAAACATTTTATTTTAAAAAATTCTTTAAGATAAGCGAGTAAGTATGAGTCAACCCGAAACGATTTCCCAATCTTTAGTACCAAATTGGGTGGATTCTACCTTATTCAGAGGCATGTTACGTGGCATCGAACGTGAAAGCCTGCGTATGCAAAGTAATGGCTTTTTATCACAGGCTGATCATCCTCAGTCTTTAGGCTCAGCCCTAACACATCCGCATATCACCACAGATTATTCAGAAGCTTTGATGGAGTTTATTACACCTCCCAAAGAAAGCATTCCTGAAGCGTTAAGCTTTTTAACCGATGTGCATGCTGTTGTGCATCGCCATTTAGAAAATGATGAAAAGCTATGGACTTTGTCCATGCCATGTATGCTGGATGACAAAGAAGAAAATATCCGTTTGGCGCAATATGGCACATCCAATATTGGTCAATTCAAAACCTTATATCGTCATGGTCTCGGCATTCGTTATGGGCGCCGTATGCAGACGATTTCGGGTGTGCATTATAATGTGTCTTTCCCAGATGCGTTATTTGAACAATTACAACAACACGAAAGCAATGAAGCGCTTAAAGCATTAAGCCTGCAAGATTATCGCAGTCATCGTTATCTTGGATTAATCCGTAACTTTATTCGTTTAACTCCTCTCGTGATGTATTTGGTAGGTGCCAGCCCTTCAGTCTGTAAATGCTTTATGACAGGGCGTGAGCATCAATTGTTGCCTTTAATCAAAGGCACATTATTTCTACCTTATGCCACAGCATTGCGTATGGGGCGTTTTGGTTATCAGAATTCTGCACAAAAACAATTGGGTATTCATTACAACAATTTAGAAAGTTACGTGGCTGAATTACAAAAAGCAGTCAATTCACCTTATGCACAGTTTAGTCATTTAGGTTTAAACGATGCCAATGGTCAGCCGATTCAAATTAATGATCACGTCTTACAAATTGAAAATGAATACTACAGCTTAGTCCGTCCAAAACAAGTGCCACAAGCAGGGGAAACGCCATCTCAGGCCTTGTCAAATCGTGGGATTGGCTATGTTGAGTTACGCGCGGTAGATGTAAATCCATACAGTGCGATTGGCATCGATGAGGATACAGCAGGCTTCTTGGAAGTGGTTGCGTTGTATTGCTTGCTTAAAGAAAGCCCAGATTTATGGGATGAAGAACAAGATATTATTGAGCAAAATCAGGCTGAAGTGGTCAATCGTGGTCGTGCGCCAAATGCGAAAATCATTGAAGCGGGTGTTGAATATCCATTACTTGAGTGGATTCAACAGCATGTCACCGCCATGCAACCACTTGCAGATCTACTCAACCAATCCTATGCAACAGATTTATATCGTCAAGCATTGACGGTGATGCAAACACGTATTGATGATGTGGATGAAACACTATCAGCGCATGTGATTGCCGATACTGTAGAGCAAGGTGGTACATGGAATTTTGGTGGCTATATGGCCAATCAACATATCCAAAGTTACGAACAACATGTATTAAGTCCGGAAATTTTAGCGTATTTTGAGGGGCTTACTCGAACATCTCTCGCAGAACAACAGCAACTTGAACAAAATACAAGTATAAGTTTCGAGGATTATCTGAGTAAATTTAGATAAAGCATTAATTAGATAATGAGGAAGTTCCATGCAATGGCGTAGTTATCGCTTCGTAAGTGGTCTTTTATTTTTGGCAAGTGTGATTGGTATGTCATTTGCGCTCTATTTAGAGCATGTACAAGGCCTTGAGCCATGTCCACTATGCGTATTTCAACGTATTGGATTGATTGGTCTAGGGCTAATTTCACTGATTGCCTTTTTGCATAACCCAAAAACAAATGTATTTAAACGCATTTATAGCTTTTTGGGTTTAGCTGCGATTTCTTGGTCAGTTGGTGTTGCCGCTCGTCATGTGTGGCTACAGAATCTACCCAAAGATCAGGTCCCAAGTTGTGGTCCCGGTCTGGACTATTGGGTCAACACTTTGCCTTTAAAGGCTGTGTTTGAAAATGTGCTTAAGGGTTCTGGCGAATGTGCCATGGTTGATTGGACTTTCTTAGGACAGTCTTTACCTGTTTGGTCATTACTGTTTTTCAGTGTATTGGCATTGATCAGTCTGTGGCAGTTGTTTAGAAAGTACTAATTTAAAAACATTAAGAGCCAGTCTAAACTGGCTCTTTTTTTATATAAACTTCAATTATTTATAAATCAAGCAAAATCATGAAGCATATAATAAATTTAGCCGGGATCAGCATACTGGTCTGTTTGGCTACAGCACAAGTCTCTGCAAAACCAGCCAGCAAAGTGGTCAGTAAAGATCTGTCTTGTCAGTTTAAATCTGAATTTGATGACACCATTCCAGCCGATGTTTCCTATATCAAATTGGGTGCTCAGCCATTTAAAAAATTTATTGTCAATCCAGATTATTTTTCAAGTCGAATTGAAGACTGTCAGTTACATGGCGGCAGATACTACGTATTGTCTGTGTCGCAGAGCCATCCTGCTAGAACGCTTGCCCAGTCGCTGATTGAGGTGACGCAATTTGATTTAACAGGCAAAAAGCTCAGCCAAAAATTTTATAATAAAGCTTGGACTTGTGAATTAAAACAAGGCTTTATTGTAAAAAATCAACGCTTATTGATTGATACCCAATGTGCAGAAAAATCAAACTTTGATGAATATGGTGACATGATTGATCCTCAGCAGAACAAGTCTTATCAAATTGAAGTGAAATAGCAGAAAAAAGTGGATTGAAGATCAGCTTTTTTGCAATTAAGTTTCAACAATCCCTTGCATACTTTCTAATTTAATCAAATATTTGCGAATTTGTTCTTCTGCCAATTCATCATGGTGCGGATAAAACCATTTGGCAATCTGTTCCGAAACCAAAGGATGATATTGAATCTCAAGATGGTTTAAGCCATAAAACACAGCTTTATGCGATTCAGGTAATTTCAACTGGAAACGTGGGTTCGGGTGTTCACCCAAGGCACTTTTAACACTGACCAGATAGTCGCCAATCACTTTTAAGGTGCGGTTTTTGCGGTTTTCAAACTCCAAGGTACCTGCAATTAAAAAGGTATTGATATGAGATGGTAGCGGAGCTGGTTTACGGTTGTCATCCATCAAACCAATACGGGCATTGTTATGCTCCCAGTCATCATCTCGAACACTTCCATAACGCAAGTCTAAGATGCCATTACTGCGGATATTGACGATATGGCTGATCATTTTAACAATCGGGAAATTACCCACTTTCTCTTGCATGGCAAATCCGAAACGTTCTAATAGCGCACCATGATGCGGAGAACCAATACAAACCAGATTCTCAACCATGTGGAACCACTGATGCATGTTTTGTTTGCCATAGAACAGCGCACTGCGAGAAACCAAGCCGCCCATACTGTGCCCAATTAAATCAATGCTGGTAATGCGAGGGTTACGTTTGATTAAATCTTCTAAAAGATTTGCCAATGAACGTCCATTGGCTGAAATTCTACGTCCAGTATTGTAGTGAAAATACAACATGGTGTTGTGATCACGTTGCGCCAAGAGTTTCTCACCAATACCGCCATTGTTACGATTGGTCCAGTCTTGATAATTCATACATAAACCGTGAGAGAAAATCACCACACGGCCAGCCAAGTCGCCTTGTTGTAATGAACCATAATGATCATAGAGCACAGGTGACAGTGCGAGCGGATTATGGGTTGCCAACAAATAATCGCCCAACACCCCATTTAAAACACTGACCAGAAAAGTCATATGAGAGGTCAATGGCTTATCATGTAAATTTGGAAAACGTTCAATGGTTTTACGTAAAATTGGGGCAATCAGGTGGCTACCATAATTTTGCAATGCGTGATAACCAAATTGATAGAATTTATCGACAATTGGACGGGATTGGAATCGTTTGGCTTTTTGTTTACTTAAGCCAAAAATACTCAGCAACATTTCACGTTGAATCGACTGGATAAAGTCTTGAACCATGCCACTGAGTGGTGTACTCACTAACTGCGCTAAACCTTCTAATACATCGGCCTGACTTGGAGGCGAACGATCCCACTTACAATAGGTTTCGTGTAAAGGGGTTAAGCTTGGCATTGTTATTTCCTCATCCATATTGATCTGGAACAAAGACTTTATTTTTGCTGTAGATCAATGTATAAATCCCTAGGCAATCATCTTATCTTGTTCATCCTGAACGCTATTTAAAATACCGATAATTGCGATTAAGTTTTAGTTTTTTGTCGGACAATATCCTGACATATACAAATTAAAACAATAATGTGATTTGAATCACATTAAAAATTAAAACATTGGTGGTAAAAAAGCAAACTATTTTCAATGAATATTATTTATTTACATGGTTTTAAAAGTAGTCCTTTATCAATAAAAGGGCAACAACTAGATGATTATTGTCGATGCTATTCATCGCATAGTGTGCATTTGCCTGATTTAAACCAGCATCCGCAACTGGTTTTAGATCAAATTTCAGCGCTCATTGAAAAATTGCCTGATGTTGCACTGGTGGGGAGTAGCTTTGGTGGCTTTTATGCGACACAATTGGTCGCAAAATATGGTGTGCCTGCTGTTTTAATTAATCCAGCTATGCGACCATGGCAATTGTTCAGTAACTTATTTGGGATTGAACAAATTCCCTATAAGATCAATGAACAATGGACTTTAGATCGTTTACAACTTAACTACTTGGAAGCGATTGCCGTGCCGTTTGTACAAGATGCAGACAAAATACTGGTCTTATTGCAACAAGGTGATGAAGTTTTAGATTATCGTGACGCTGAACGGTATTATAGTGCAGCTCCACACACATCATTGATCATGACAGAAATGCATGGTAATCATGCGATGGAAGATTTTGCAGATAAAATACCCATGATTCTGGAATTTTTATCATACTCCGTAAAATAAAAGGAAAAAACTCAACGTGTCTCAATATACGGCCCAATCACTTGAAGTATTATCTGGTCTAGATCCTGTACGTCGCCGTCCAGGTATGTATACCGATACCACTCGTCCAAACCATTTGGCGCAAGAAGTAATTGATAATGCTGTCGATGAGGCACTTGCAGGACATGCCAATAAAATTACTGTCACGGTATATAAAGATGGTTCGTTGTCGGTCGAAGACAATGGCCGTGGTATGCCAGTCGATATTCACCCTGAATACGGACAAAGCGGGATTGAAATTATCCTGACGAAACTGCATGCAGGCGGTAAATTTAGCACCGATAACTATCAGTTTTCCGGCGGTTTGCATGGTGTGGGGATTTCAGTGGTCAATGCCTTGTCTGATCGTGTTGAGGTTGAAGTTCAACGCCACGGCAATCTTTATAAAATGGCGTTTGAACATGGTGAACCTGTTGCACCTTTAGAGGTTTTAGAAGGCAAAGCGCCAAAACGTGCTACGGGGACAACAGTACATTTTTGGCCAGAAGCGAAATATTTTGACTCACCTAAATTTGCTTTAAAAGCGTTAAAACATAATCTCAAAGCCAAAGCTGTATTGGCTGCTGGTCTACAAATTAATTATATTGACCAGATTAATGACGAAAAAATTGAATGGCAGTTTGAAAATGGTCTCGTCGACTATTTGATGGATGAATTACAAGATCGTGAAATCATTCCAGATCCTGCCTTTGTTGCAACGGGTGAAGCTGAACGCGCCAGCGCTGAGTTTGCAATTTGTTGGAATGCTGAGGGTGGCGAACAAATTCAGGAAAGTTATGTGAATTTGATCCCAACGGCACAAGGGGGAACCCATGTAAACGGGTTACGCTCAGGTGTTACCGATGCGATGCGTGAGTTTTGTGAGTTACGTAACTTGTTGCCACGTAATCTCAAATTGTCTGCTGAAGATGTTTGGGACGGGGTCAATTATATCCTGTCGCTTAAATTCCAAGAACCACAATTCTCAGGACAAACCAAAGAACGTCTTTCAAGCCGAGAAGCGTCTAACATTGTTTTAAATATTGCCAAAGATGCTTTTGCACTCTGGTTAAATCAAAACTCTGAAGTGGCCATGCAATTGGCTGAGATTGTGATTGCGAAAGCGGGTCGCCGTTTAAAAGCAGCCAAAAAAGTTGAACGTAAAAAGATTGTTGCCGGTCCAACCTTGCCCGGAAAACTGTCAGATTGCGTCGGTCATACCCTTGAAGAATCAGAACTGTTTATTGTCGAAGGTGACTCTGCCGGTGGTTCTGCAAAACAAGCCCGTGATAAAAACTTCCAAGCGATCATGCCGATTCGTGGGAAAATTTTAAATACTTGGGAAGTGTCTTCTGACGAGGTGTTGGCCTCTCAAGAAGTGCATAATATTGCGATTGCAATCGGTGTAGATCCGGGCAGTGATGATCTTTCCGAATTACGTTATGGCAAAATTTGTATCCTTGCCGATGCCGATTCAGATGGTTTACATATCGCGACCTTGCTTTGTGCACTCTTCGTCAAGCATTTCCCTGCAATGGTCGATGCTGGGCACCTATATGTTGCAATGCCACCATTGTTCCGTATCGATGATGCCAAAGATGTTTATTACGCGCTTGATAACGAAGAGTTAGAAGCTATCTTAAAGAGAGTTAAATCTAAAAACCCGCAAATTACTCGATTTAAAGGTTTGGGTGAAATGAACGCCAGTCAATTACGTGAAACCACCTTAGATCCAAATACACGCCGTTTGGTGCAGTTGGATTTGGACGACACGCATCACACAACAGGCTTACTGGATAAATTACTTGCCAAAAAAAGGTCAGGTGATCGTAAAGACTGGTTAGAGCAAAAAGGTAATTTAGCTGATTTGAGTGTTTGATTGCTGAACTTATGCATATTTAAAAAATGATGCCTCAGTGCATCATTTTTTTTGGTACCTCTTAAATATCACATTGATGTAAACAGAATTATATTCTTCGTCGTACAAATTATTTCTGCATTATCTTCCTATTTTTCTCCTATTCTTTTACCTCTACTCCATCCATCTTAGGGATTGGATTATCCCGTCAAAATCGTTTGGTGCTGTAAAGCAAAATTTATCCCGAAATCCCTAAAAATTTAATTTTGGGTAAATTTTTTGCACTCTCATCGCTCATTTTAAACAAAAAAAATCGCACTTAATTTGACCAGTGTGGCTTTTAATCTCGCATTTTTACTTGCTAAGTGCTGGCTATATCCAGTGATTGAAAGGCATTTGATGCCTATCAATGTGTCTTCACCTTATATAAAAATAACAGTGTCTAATATTTTGATTTTATTATTTTTTATCAGGAAAACTACTCAACGATAAAATTACAAATTCTCCACTTGGCATAAAAATTGAATTAAGCCTGTCAGGTAAAAGCAAAATCGCGCATTCAAAAATGCACCAAAAGGTTTGGAGAGAAAAAGATGATGTTCCAACAAAAAATGTTTTCAAAAACACTTCTCGGTGTGGCAATGATGGGGAGCATTGCGTTGACAGCTTGCTCAAAGCCCGCAGATAAAACGGAAGCGAAACCTGCAGCAGAAAATAAATCGGCAACTGCCACAAGTGGTGACACAATTAAAGTGGGCATTTTGCATTCATTGTCTGGAACCATGGCAATCTCTGAAACATCGCTTAAAGATACGGCACTGATGGCAATCAATGAAATTAATGCCAAAGGTGGCGTGATGGGGAAAAAGCTTGAGCCTGTTGTCGTCGATCCTGCATCAGACTGGCCATTATTTGCTGAAAAAGCCCGCCAGTTAATAACTCAGGATAAAGTCGCTGTCATTTTTGGCTGCTGGACTTCGGTTTCTCGTAAATCAGTGTTACCGGTTGTAGAGGAGCTCAATGGTCTGTTGTTCTATCCAGTGCAATACGAAGGCCAAGAACAGTCTAAGAATATTTTCTATACAGGCGCAGCACCTAACCAACAAGCGATTCCTGCTGTTGAATACTTAATGGGGGAAGAGGGAGGTAAGGCACAACGTTTTGTCCTATTAGGTACTGACTACGTCTACCCGCGAACCACCAACAAAATTTTACGTGCATTCTTAAAGTCTAAAGGTGTTGCTGATGCAGACATCATGGAAGAATACACACCATTTGGACACAGTAATTATCAAACCATTGTCGGCAATATTAAGAAATTCGCTGCAGGTAAAAAGACCGCGGTTATTTCCACCATCAATGGCGATTCTAACGTACCGTTCTATCGTGAATTGGGTAATCAAGGCATAAAAGCTTCGGATATTCCTGTGATGGCTTTTTCAGTCGGTGAAGAAGAATTACGCGGGATCGACACCAAACCACTGGTCGGGCATTTGGCATCTTGGAACTACTTCATGTCTGTGAAAAATCCAGTGAATACCGAATTCGTCAATAAGATGAAGCAATATGCAGTGGAATATAAGCTACCCAATGCCAGTAAATTGGTGACCAATGACCCAATGGAAGCCACTTACGTTGGCATCAATATGTGGAAACAAGCCGTTGAAAAAGCGGGAACAACGGATGTGGACAAAGTCCGTGAAGCGATGGCAGGTCAAAGCTTTAAAGCACCGTCAGGCTATACCTTAAGTATGGATGCTACTAATCATCACTTACATAAGCCAGTGATGATTGGACAAATTCGTGGTGATGGGCAATTTGATGTGGTTTACAAGAGCCCGCAACCGATCAAAGCGGAACCATGGAGCCCGTACATTCCTAAATAAAGACTTTACGACCCCAAAAGCCCGCTATATGCATAGTGGGCTTAACTGATGACTCAACTTTAAAGGTCATTGTATTTAAACAAAAATAGGGGGAGTTGCACATGTCACTTAGACTGAAACTCGCAGCACTTTTTTTTACGATCTCTCAATTATTTCTTATTCAACAGATTTTTGCTGAATCTGTGCATAGCGCGCAATCGTCATCCGCTCAGCCAGCGGCAAGTCATGATGATGCCATTCAAAAATTTGTACGTGCAGATTTTGCAAAGCGTCGAGCGATGCTGAATCAATGGCCAGCAAGTATAGACGAGCTTGATAAGCTGGTGGCCTATGTCGAAAACGACGAGCTTTATACCGACAGTTCGGGCAATACCTACATCATGAAAGCTGGCGATAAACTGTTCAGTTATCCAGATGAACAGGCAATTACTGATTGGCCAGGTGATTTAAATCAAGTGACGCTGGTCAATACCTTGCACAAAGCCTTAAGCTTTGGTCAGGCGAAGATCAAGTTACAGTCCATAGACGCATCACAGCGATTGGCTGCAATTGATATCTTGGAGAATAATTTAGATGAACTGGATATCAAGGTCATCAACCAACTTTATCTCAATGAAAAAAATAATAAGGTGAAGGCACGTTTAGCCCAGTTAAAAGCACGAATTGATTTTAATAGTCCAGATACGCTCACCAAAATTCAGGCGGTTAAAACGCTAAAAGATTCTAGTCGTCCTGATGTTCTAGCGATCATCGAACAAGCGTTAACACAGCCAAACTTAAATCCAGAATTAAAGGCTGCATTGGTCAGTGCGCAAAGTAGTATTAAAACCCGCATTCAAGCCAGTGAATGGACAGGACATGTTTTTTCAGGCCTCAGTACCGCAAGTATTTTATTGCTCGCAGCATTAGGACTGGCAATTACTTATGGCTTACTCGGTGTGATCAATATGGCACATGGCGAGTTGATCATGATCGGTGCTTATACCACTTATGTGGTGCAAAGTTTTTTTAAAACCCATTTGGGTGCTTATGTGGATTGGTACCTGATTGCAGCAATTCCAGCAGCGTTTTTAGTCAGTGCTTTGATTGGCATGTTGATAGAACGAACCGTGATTCGCCCATTGTATGGCCGTCAGTTAGAAACCTTGTTGGCGACCTTTGGTGTCAGCCTTATTTTGATGCAATTGGTACGGATGATTTTTGGTGCGCAGAATGTGGAAGTATCAAATATTTCATGGCTTTCAGGCGGGATTTCGCTTACACCTAGTTTGATGCTGCCCTATAACCGTATCGCGATTATCGTCTTCACCATCGCTGTATTACTTTTACTGGTTTACTTGCTCAATAAAACCCGATTTGGTCTATTCGTCCGTGCAGTCACGCAAAACCGTCAGATGGCACGTGCTGTCGGTATCCGTTCTGCCCGAATCGATATGATGGCCTTTGGTCTGGGTTCAGGACTTGCAGGCTTAGCAGGCTGTGCCTTGGCACAAGTTGGCAATGTCGGGCCTGACCTAGGGCAAAACTATATTATTGATGCTTTCCTTGTGGTTGTAGTCGGTGGTGTTGGTCAGGTTTGGGGTGCTGTGCTTGCCGCATTAGGTTTAGGCGTGAGTGGAACAATTCTCGAAATTGGTATGGGCGCAGTGCTCGCCAAAATTATTCTCTTGGTTCTTGTGATTCTGTTTATTCAAAAACGCCCACAAGGTTTATTCGCTATCAAAGGTCGTTTTGTGGAGTAAGCCTATGAAAATCACATCATTACTTTCAGATAAACCCTATAGTGCAATCGCCATAGCTGTATGTTTCGCTGTGATGCTGATTTTGCCGTGGTTTCATGTGTTGCCACAAGATTCCGCTTTACACCTCTCAGCATACTGGGTGACTTTGATTGGCAAAATCATGTGTCTCGCCTTGGTTGCACTGGCTTTGGATCTGGTCTGGGGTTATGCCGGCATCCTGAGCTTAGGGCATGGATTATATTTTGCTTTGGGTGGTTATGCTTTTGGTATGTACCTGATGCGAGAGTCAGCAGGCGAGCAATTGCCTGACTTTATGCGTTTTCTCAGTTGGACTGAGCTGCCTTGGTATTGGGTCGGAACCCAGCATTTCTTATGGGCTTTGGCTTTGGTGATTTTGGTACCAGGCGTGATTGCCTTTATCTTTGGATTCTTTGCATTTCGTTCCAAAATTAAAGGTGTGTATTTTTCGATTATCACCCAAGCTATGACTTTTGCTGCTGCACTGTTGTTCTTCCGCAATGAAACAGGTTTTGGCGGGAACAATGGCTTTACTGGATTTAAAACCATTCTTGGGATGGATATTACCTCTGCTTCTATGCGAGCAACATTATGTTTCCTTACTGCCTTAGTGTTGTTACTGAGCTTTATTGGCTTACGTAGTTTAATGAATAAGCCTTATGGTCGAGTGTTGGGGGCAATCCGTGATAGCGAAAACCGGTTGCAATATTTAGGCTATCGTACCCTGTGGTACAAACTGTCGGCATGGGTCCTTTCAGCGGTGATTGCCGGAATTGCAGGTGCATTGTATGTCCCACAAGCAGGCATCATTAATCCAAGCGAAATGAATCCTGTGAATTCGATTGAAATGGCGGTTTGGGTTGCAGCAGGTGGTCGTGGCACATTAATTGGCCCAATTCTAGGTGCAGGTCTGATCAATGGAGTTAAAACCTATTTTACCGTTGCATATCCTGAAATATGGTTATTGATCCTTGGTGCATTATTTATCGTTGTAACCATCTTCCTCCCTAAAGGGGTGATTGGATTGCTTGAGCGCTTTAAAAAGGAGGATCACTAATGTCAGAGCTATTGTCAGATTTGGGCTTAAATTCGCAACATGGTGGTCAAATCGGTGAGGGCTATGGTCGTCCTAAAGCTGAAGGTGCCGATTTCAGCCATGGTATTGCACTTTACTTAGAAAAAGTCAGTGTATGGTTTGATTCTTTCCGGGCTTTAAATGATTTGTCTCTTTACATTGAAGAAGGGGAGTTGCGCTGCATTATTGGACCAAATGGTGCGGGAAAAACCACATTGATGGATGTCATCACCGGTAAAACACGTCCTACCGAAGGTTCTGCCTTTTTTGGTCAAAACTATGATCTTGCCAAAATGAGTACAGAGCAAATTGCAGAAGCGGGTATTGGTCGTAAGTTTCAGAAACCAACTGTATTTGAAAATTTTACCGTGATGGAAAATCTGCTCCTTGCTGCACCAAAAGACAAAACTGTGAAAAAAAGTTTTTTTAGCAAGTTAAGTCCCGATGCACAGTTGGCTTTGGATGAGTCGTTGCAACAGATTCGTTTACAAGAGTTTATTCAAAAGCCTGCGGGATTGTTATCACATGGACAAAAGCAGTGGCTTGAAATTGGCATGCTGTTGATGCAACGACCTAAACTGATCTTGTTGGATGAGCCTGTAGCGGGAATGACTGATGCTGAAACTGAACGGACAGCAGAGTTATGTTTGGAGTTAAAAAAGAATCATACTTTGGTTGTGGTCGAGCATGATATGAGCTTTATCGACACCATTAGTGAGAAAGTTACGGTTCTGGCACAAGGTGCCATTCTAGCCGAAGGAACCTTGGCGGAAGTACAAGCCAATGAAGATGTGATTGAAAAGTATTTAGGACGTTAAGGGGAGCAATATGCTAGAAATAAAAGACGTCAATCAATTTTATGGGGGCAGTCACATTCTCCGTGATGTGACTTTAACTGCGCCGATTGGTGAGTGTTCTGTGGTTTTAGGACGGAATGGTGTGGGTAAAACCACCTTATTAAAATGTTTGATGGGAATTTTACCGATTAAGTCTGGGCAAATCTTATTGGATGGTAAAGACATTGCTAAAATGAGCCCTGAACAGCGTGTACGCGCGGGTTTGGCCTATGTTCCTCAAGGGCGTGATATTTTCTCAACCCTGACTGTAGAGGAAAATATTTTGATCGGCATGGCGAAGTTTTCAGGCGCAAAAACCCGTAAAGTTCCTGAGCATTTATATGAAATTTTTCCTGTCTTAGACGAAATGAAACATCGTCGTGGCGGTGATTTATCGGGTGGGCAGCAACAGCAATTAGCCATTGCACGTGCTTTAGCCTCCGAACCGAAAGTTTTGATTTTAGATGAGCCGACCGAAGGAATTCAGCCTTCGATTATTAAAGATATTGGTCGAGTGATTCGAAAATTGGCAGATGGTGGCGAAATGGCGATTGTACTTGTAGAGCAATTCTATGATTTTGCCGAGGAGCTGGCCGATAACTATACCGTGATGGCACGTGGTCAAGTGGTTGCACAAGGCATCGGTGAAGAAATGCCTGAAAAGGGGATTCGTGATTTAGTTGCGATTTAACAGAATCGTAAAAACATTTTGTTTACCTCCCTGAGTCGAGGGAGGTGTGGTTAAACCCTATATTATTGAGGCTCAACTTTCTGATAATAGCCTGTTGATGAAACATTCATACCAAAGCCACAATCGGCTTGTTCATTTAATTCTTTCACTTTAATAAAATTGCCTAAAGAGGAGTTATAGGTGAAATTGATGTCAATTTGACAATTTTCAAAACGATAGCTTGCTTTCTTGGCATGAAGTGGCATTTCTGTTTCAAATTCGCCAATATTTGGACCATAAATTAGGCTTCGAGCACCCATCCATAGACCAGTGAACTGAATGAGATATTTCTGATCACGTTTTTTAATGGTGATATTGTTCCATTCGCCAAAACCTGCATAACTGGCATATTCTCCTGTTAAGTCATTGTTTGGTTTTGGTGTTACTAACTTTTTTAAATTAAATTGGCTGGTTTTTGTGGGTTTAATTTGAAACCACGCTCTTGCCCATAATGGTTGATTGAGTTTGCTATACGTTAAACCCACATTATTATTGGCAATGTCGATGTCATTATCTGAAACCCGAATATCAGCTTCTTCTTCACCCACAGACTGACAAAAAGCACTCCAAGATGCTTGTCTTTGAAACTGATCAAGCGCTTTTTTATAGTTTTTCTGGTCGTAAAATTTTTGTCCCAATTTACGATATTGACTGAGTTTGGCACAACCCTGTTTTATATTTTGTTCATCGTAGTCAGCAGCATGGCTTGCTGTATTAAGTATCAATGCAAATGGTGCCAATAGACTAATTATCATTTTATTCATCGATATTCGCTCTGAAGTTCAGCAATATTGTTTATGGTTATACAACAGATTTTGAAAAAACGACAAAAAAATTTACGACGGATGCTGTATAAATACTGCTCTATTTTAATCAAAATTTAATTGCATCAACACCAAATCACGCCACTGCCCAAATTTTTGTCCGACTTGTGGCATATAACCTGTTTGTTTAAATCCGAGTTGTTGGTGTAGATAAATCGAACCAGTATTTTCGTGGTCAATTGCAGCAACCATAACGTGGATATTGTGCTGTTGAGCATGTTCAATCAATTTCAGCATTAAGCGTTTGCCGAGCCCTTGTCGAGTAAATTCTGGGTCGATATAAACAGAGTGCTCAACTGTATATAGATAACCGTTGATTGCTCTAAAGCTTGCATAATCGGCATAGCCTGCAATGGCATGAGTCGTTGTTTCTTCAGCAACAAAAAGCGGAAATTGCTGTTGTTGTAATTCTATAAACCACTGTTGGTAATCTGCGAAAGTCTTTAATTGGCTGTTCCATGTTGCTAAACCTGTTGCAATTTCATGATTATAAATACGCATAATCTCAGTTAGGTCAGAAGCTTGAGCAGGGCGGATCTGAAAATTCATGGATACAGGTCAATGGAAAATTGATAGGGGTATTCTAAAAAGAATTATTTTTAAGGGCAATAAAAAAAGCAAAACCAAAGTTTTGCTTTTTGATTAATAGGTTTAGCTCAGTCTTAGAAATGGTACTTGATTAAAGCGCTGACATTATTTTCGTCTTTGCCTGGAACACCGTATTTGTTGTGCCATACAGAGTGTTCAACACCAAGATATAGACGCGTATCTGGAGAAATGTGTTTACCTGCATTCCATTTCCATTGTGTCGTCCAGTTCAACTCGCTTGAGTGAGCAACTTGATCTTTTTCTGCAGTTGACCAATCTAGGAAACCATCTACAAGGAATTCTTCAGATGCAATTTTAAATGGAATTCCGTAAGTAAACGTCAATTGATAGTCATCTTCTTGGATTTCATTATTGGCACGGTAGAAATTTAATTGCGCATATTGAAAATAAGGAATGGCTAAATCAACACCAACACCATATAGGTAGTTGTTCATATCTTTACCACCTTCCCAAGTGGTCGCAATTAATACGTCTTTAATTGGGCCTAATTCAAGTTTTTTCCCAGAAACAGCACCTAGGCTAAGACGTGGAGAAACCTCAAAATAAGTATCCGACTGACCATCACTGTTGGTACGGTCAGCAAAGGCAAAGAAATCACCGTATTTAAGTTTGGCAGCATACTCAAAAGTAATGGTAGATTGTTTCTCATCTGGTGTTAGTTCATAGTTTTCACCATAAAGACCAGTAATACTAAAATCTTGCCAAACAGGCGCAGCTTGAGCCAAAGTTGCAGTTGAAGCGATTGCGCAGATAGCCGCAATTTGTGTAAGTTTCATGAATTCTTCCTTTCCCCCAAGAAAAGCGCTTCAAGAATACAGATTCTTAAATAAAAATAAAGCGAAAATTAGATGGAACGTAAATAAATATGTAAACATCAAGAGGTGAAATGTTTTAAAACGTGAGTCGCATATTTAAAGCAAAGATTTAAAATTTATATCCATTAAAAGCTTAAGAATTAAACATAGCTGATGTTTTTAGTCAGGATTAGTCATTAAAAAATCAATTAAATCATTTAATTATAAAGTAACGTAACAAGATGTCATTTTTCATATTCTTTTCATAAAAAAGTTAAAAATCTACTTGCATATTTTCCAATATGGCCTGATATTGAATGTATAAGAACACCTATCTGCAGATCGTTAAAAGTGTTCATCTTTGCAATAGAGGAGTTACGGTTCCAATTTATTGTAGGTGAAAAGCTGTCTTATACAGCAGGCGCAAAGTGTGCCGAAAATATAAGTTTTGCACTCGTTTTTTGATTAGAAAGAGGATGTTTTTTATGAATATAGAAATCCGTACAGATAAAAATATTAGAAATAGTGATCGTTTAATTACTTACGTACGCGATGAGCTAAATCAAGAATTCCAACGTCATAGCGAACGTATTACCCAGTTTTCAGTTCATATCAGTGATGAGAACGGTGACAAAGGTGGGGCGGATGATATCCAGTGTATGATTGAGGTCAAAGCAGCGGGTTTGAAGCCAGTCGTGGTAAAACATCGAGCGAAAAACATTGATCTTTCATTACACGGTGCGATAGATCGCGTAAAGCGTAGCCTAGAGCACGTATTAGAAAAAATTGAAAATCCACGAGGTGGAAAACT
The DNA here is from genome assembly GCF_011759595.1 of Acinetobacter sp. BIGb0196. Taxonomy (NCBI): domain Bacteria; kingdom Pseudomonadati; phylum Pseudomonadota; class Gammaproteobacteria; order Moraxellales; family Moraxellaceae; genus Acinetobacter; species Acinetobacter sp. BIGb0196. The sequence goes on from NZ_JAAOZA010000002.1 coordinate 393,957, forward strand.
AGAACTTGCTGATGCAGATGAAGCATGATCTGATAAAAAGCCCTTCGGGGCTTTTTTATGGTCTTCAATTTTATGGTTTTAAAACAGTCCTTGATTGTCTTCTTTGTTATAAATGAACAATAAATGCCATTTATAAAATAAAAGCGACACGATTAAAATTTTTCAAAGCTATTTTAAAAATATTCGTCATAATGTTGTATAGGAATAGAATAGTGAGATCAAAATGTTATCAGCACAACAACAAGTCTTTATACAGGCTTTAGAAGATTTAGACCTTGCTCAAATCAAACGTTTGCTTGCAGATGGATTTGATCCTAACTTTATGGAACCTGAAAAAGGACCAGCTGTTTCAATTTGGTCAGATGGATTGTTTAAATGGTGGGAAAAAATTTGTGATGCCTATGAAGCAGGTCATCCTTTAACGGCAGAACAAAAAGCACAAGATTTACAACCGCATTTAGATATTTTGGATGCTTTAATTAGTGCCAAAGCAAACTTTTATTTGTGGGACACTGAAGAGTGCTATGGTCCACTGTGGGATGCAGCAAGCGCAGCCTGTGTACCTGCAATTCATAAGCTTTTAGATCATAAGGTTGACCCGAACACCAAAGATGAAGAAGGTAAGACCATTTTATCTTCAATCAGTGATTTGTTCTTTGATTGTGAATTTGATCAAATAGATTGGTCTCAGGCTTTACCTGAAGAGAAAGAATCTTTAGAGTTACTACGTAGTCGCGGTGCGAAAATGTCCAAAGAATTATCGTAAATTTTGAGTCTTCATATGGCAATTTTAAATAGAATCACATTAGCCCTTGCTTCGAGTCTAAGTATAAGCGCAATGGCAGCAGAATTTTCTTTTGATCGTCCTGGAACTGGTTTTGGAACAGGAATCACGCCAGTGGGTCAATTGGCTTGGGAGCAAGGTCTACCAAGTGCAACCTATACAGAAACTAAAGTAGATGGCGCAAAAGCAAAAACTGTAACCCTCAATGGTGATATGCTGCTCCGTACTGGTTTAACCTCTAGTATGGAGTTACAGTTAGGCTGGCAGGGTCCAGCTTGGACTCAAACCAAATATAGAGGCATTAAAGAGGATGACTCTGGTTTAGGTGATGTTTCTATTGGGATTAAAAAAGCCATCGACTTAAAAGATGATAAATTATCCATGGCGATTTTGGCTCAAGCCTTGATTGCAACGGGCAATGATGGTTTTAGTGAAGAAGATGATATTTATAGCATCGGCACATCATTAGATTATCAGTATAATGATTTGGTCAATACTGGAATCACCATGAACTATGCTGTGCAAGATGGGCATTGGTCAGTGACCGCTGTACCTACTGTCGGTTATAAAATTGCTGGTAATCTTTCAGGGTTCTCTGAGTTTGTCTATTCAAAAACAGAAAGCCAAAACTATAAGTATGGTCTAGGCTCTGGTTTGATCTATGCGGTTAATGAGCGTACCCAACTTGATGGAAGTGTGGGTGTCGATTTGGAAGGGCGAGACCGTAGTTATAAAGCTGGTTTAGGTGTGGCATTCTTATTCTAATCAATTCAGTCTGATACATCGTCAAGGAGTAGTTGATCTACTCCTTGATTTGTTTTCAAAGCGAGCAATTTTCGAAATGCTTTTAGAATAGTCTTATCTTGTGTATGCTGAGTTCAAAATAAGCAATAAACACAGGAGTATTAAAATGTTAGAACTGTTTATTGGTGATAAAAATTACTCGACTTGGTCGATGCGTCCATGGTTAGTGATTCAGCATTTTAATATTTCATTTACAGAGCACCTAATCCCTTTTGATCACTTTGACCTCGATAGCCAATTTAAACAAAGTATTTTAAAAATAAACCCAACTGGCAAAGTCCCAGCTTTAGTAGACGATGGCTTTTTAGTTTGGGATTCTTTGGCGATTTGTGAATATCTGGCAGAAAAGTTTCCTGAAAAACAATTGTGGCCTCAAGATGTAAAACAACGTGCACGCGCAAGATCGATGTCCGCTGAAATGCACAGTAGTTTTATGGCTTTGCGTAGTTGTTGTGATATGAATTTAGATGCTGATTTAAAGCATATTGGTGCACAGCTTTGGCAGGAAAATTTAAAACTACAGCAAGATGTAAAACGGATTGAACAATTATGGTCGGAGCGACCAGACTCTGACAGTTTTTTATGTGGTGATGAGTTTACTATTGTCGATGCTTTTTATGCGCCAGTTGTGATGCGGTTTATGGGTTATGGCATTGCAGTATCAGCAAACAGTCAACGTTATATCGACAAGATATTAGCCGTCCCTGCTGTACAGCAATGGATAGCAGAAGCGCAAGCAGAATTTCGATTTGTAGCATGTGAAGAGCAATATCGCAGTCAGGTTTAATCTATTGAATACTGCTAAGCTATTTCATTGATTTGAGCGCGGTAGAGCTGTACTTGATTGCGCCCAGACTGTTTGGCCCGATATAGCGCTTTGTCTGCCAGATGAATAATTTTACTAATATTGTCATCGTCACTGGAGGTGGCAATACCAAAACTGGCGGTCAGCTGAACATAATGATGATCAAGGGATTCAAGCACTTGGTTTTGAATCGCCAATCGACAGCGTTCAGCAAGTGCTTGAGCAATGTTTAAAGAGGTTTTAGGTAAGGCAATAATAAATTCTTCACCGCCATAACGAGCCACAATATCCGACTGACGAATGTGAGATGATAATAATTTGGCAACTTGACACAATGCTTCATCACCAAAATGATGTCCATATAAGTCATTGATTTCTTTGAAATGATCAATATCAATCAAGATAATGGCATATTCGGTTTGCTTATTTTGGATATCATCAAGCTTTTCATTAAAAAAACGACGATTATATAAATTGGTCAGTGGGTCAATTTCACTGAGTTTTTTGATTAATGACTCTCTATGTCGCCACTGAGACAGTAAAATCTCACATAAAATCAAACATACAATTAAAATAGGAATAATAAAATATAGCATTGTTCCTACCCAGAACGGGTTATCATGCCGATTATTTTCTAATATATGTGTATTAAAAATTGGGGCATACGGAATGATGCGCCAATAAGTACAAAGCATCATTGAAATATAGAACAGTAGTGCAGTGCTAATTTGCAGATAAATAATTTTTCTATTGAATAAGATTAAACCCACACCAGAAATACAAACAAATGCAAAAACAGTAGCTGGACTATAGATACCAACGAGGAAACCATCAGCAAGCATTAAAAGAATAAAAATACTGATGACAATATGGGGGAGGATAGTGTTCGCCCATTTTTTATTTTGAAAGAAATAACAAAATGCAATCAGAAAAAAAAGCAGTAGGGTTGAGCCAGCATTGACCACAAGTTGTGAACGAATCAAGGAGATATTGACCCATTGCCAAGTTTCTGGATTTAACAGGATAAAAATTTTCCATACGATCCATGATAAATGAAGGGCAACAGTCAGGAACAGAATCAAGATACATTTATGTAAACTGCTCCAATTCATAATGATATTTGAATCTAATTGTTGTTTCAGCTTTTGCCAGTAATGATTAAGTCTTATATTCGATACCTTCATTCATAATTATTCCAGGGTTTTTCAAGCTGTAATTCATTAAGTACTGATTAATAATTTTTTAAATTATAGTGATTAAAATTTATTAAAACAAAGAATTGTTATCATTTATTTGTTAATAAACAGGTATTTTATTATTAATATAAAGTAAATAGTGGTGTAATTAATTTTTAAATATACAGATGTTTTAAGACAAAACACCTGTGCCCGAATAACAAGGTTTACGATTGGTTTTCGCAATATATAATGCTTGATCTGCTTGTTGTAACACTGCATTACTCATGCTGTCATGTTTAGAAACAGATGCACCACAACTTGTTTGAAGTGGGATGACTTTGTTGTTGATCTTTAAATCATAATGATTAATTAAACGTGATAGACGATCTGCGATATGACGTGCTTGATCCTGAGTAACATCACTGAGAATTAAAATAAATTCAGATTCGCTATAGCGGCCAACAAGGTCAGTTTCACGGATATTTTGTAATAACTCTTGGGCTATAGCCGCTAAAGCTTTATGTGCAATTTTTAGATTGTATTTGTTCTTGATTTCACACAAGTTATCAACACTAAGCAAAATGATACCAAAGTTAGAATCAGTCTGAGGATGTAATTCTTTTAAATAGGTATTAATTGCAAACTGATTATAAATACCTGTATGTGGGTCGATTTCCAAACTGTTACTCAGTTGGTTTTTATATATTAATTTGGCAATAAATGAGTGTTTCAATACTTGATTGAATAATGAATGAATTTTACGTCGTTTTTCGGAATAAATTTTATTACGCATAATCTAATCCATCCACACTTGGATTTTTATTGTTGATGCCTAGAATGTAGCAATTTATTGACTTAAACTCAAACTAAAGTTTAAGTAAATACTTGAAGGATATATACATAATTTAAAAAAATGTGATTAATTTTGTAGTATAGATTAAGAGTCTGTTGAAATTTGAAAAAGCACTAAACATAAATCTGACAAGCAATATAGTTTCAATGAATTGTATGGTTATTATTCTAGTGAATGCTCATTTTTTAAATTGATTATTTTATTTTTAAAGATGAACAACAGTTTGGTTTTTAAAATCATCTGTTGTTCATTATTTGGTCAATATTGGGATCAATCTTTGTCAATTTTATGAGCAAATTCAGCAATATCTGCTAAAGATTGTTTTGCTTCATCAAACCATGGGCTAAACATTTGGAAATTATGCCACATTCCCGTATATAGCTTGTAATTGACTTGGACACCAGCAGCTTTGGCTTTTTCTTCGAAACGTTGCGCATCTGACAAAAGAATTTCTTTAGAACCAATTTGAACCAAGGTTGGAGGCAACCCTGCAAAATCTCCGAAAATAGGCGAAAGTGGGGGTAAAGAACGATCCATGTTTTTCGGTACGTAAAAATCAATACCAGATTCAAGTGCTTCGATTGACAGTAAAGCATCATGCTTCTGATTATAGCGTAAAGACTCGCCTGTTAAGGTCAGGTCTAAGAAGGGTGACATTAGGATTAAAGCGCTAGGGAGTTGTTGCTTATTTTCTTCTTTGATTCGTAATGCGAGTGCCAAAGCCAGATTCGCTCCACAAGAATCACCTGACACAATAATGTCTTTCGCTAGCACGCCTTGATCTAAAAGTTGCTGATAAATATCATAAATCGCATCACTTGCTTCAGGGAATTTACTTTCAGGTGCGAGCGGGTAATCGACATGTAAAACTTGCATTTGTGTACGTGCAGCAACTTCAGATAAAAAAGCCCGATGGGTTTTGATAGAACCGACAAAAAACGCTCCACCATGAATATGAAAAATCATTTGAGTCGCATGCGCTTGCGGTTTAATTTCTTCTGCCCGAATCCCCGCAATGCGCAAAGAACGGATCTGTACATCTTTACGTTGTGGAAAAACACGTGCAAGTTGTTCTATTCCAAAACGTGCAGTTGCCGGGGGAAGATTGAAACGACTTGGAAATTTGAAGCTAGATTTAAGAATAGATTCTGTAAGATATTGTTTCAGAGCTGGGTTAATCTTCATGTTCCTTCCATATTGTTAAACTTTTGACTTTATTTTTGTTGATTTATCAACATTTGTTACAAGGGTACACTATATAGTCACATTCAAGAATTGCTAAATCGACGTAAATTTTTGATACTATAAAGTGTCAATTAGACTAGGGAAAACAAAACAATGAAAAAAATTGTACTTGCATTAGGCTTATTATCAGCAACAGTTCTTGCAAATGCTGCGGATCCACTCAATGGAACAGTTTGGAAAACAATTGATGACACAACGAAACAGCCAAAAGCAATTGTGAAATTCACTGAACAAAAAAATGGAACATTGACGGCAACAATTCAAAGTATTTTAACACCAGGTGAGGAAAATACTTGTACCAAATGTGAAGGCCCTTACCACAATAAATCATTGAAAGGCGTGACGATTGTCAATGGTTTAAAAAATGTCGGTGGTAAAAACTATGACAATGGTACGATTCTAGATCCTAAAAATGGCAAGACCTATAAACTCAAAGGTGAACTTGCTGGTAATCAGTTAAAGTTACGTGGTTATATGGGTATTTCTGCTTTAGGTCGCAACCAAACTTGGGTGCGTGCAAACTAAGCAGATTGATTCACTGCAACAAAAAGCCTGATCTATTGATCAGGCTTTTTGTTGCTCGATTATTTTTATGTTGTAAGTTTTAAAGCTTTAATTTTATCTTCATCAAAACCAATTACATATTGGCCATTTTGATCAATCACAGGGCGTTTGATTAAACTGGTGTGTGTGGTAAGCGCTTGAATCAGTGCTTGTTCACTCGACAAAGCTAGTTGCTGTTCTTGTTCACTGAGTTTTTTCCACGTTGTGCCTTTTTTATTGAGCACAAGATCTTGCCCAATATGATCGAGCCATTGTTTAACCGTCTCTGCATCTATGCCTTGTTTTTTATAATCATGAAACTCATAACTCAAGCCAAGTTCAGTCAGTAAATCAAAAGCTTTTTTCATGGAGTTACAATTTTTGATTCCATAAATTTTCAACATGTCTTAACCTAATATTCAATTGTTTGATTTGACAGAAAGAGTAGCAAAATTGCCAATATGTACAGTATAAGAATAGATAAAATATTTTAAAAGGCATGATTGCTGTCATCAGAATTTAACAATTTGCGCTTAATATTTTATTGAAGCGAGCAGCAGACTGGCTGACTAAATGATTTAAATTTTAAAAATAAAAAATGAAACTAAAAAAAATTGAAATTAAAAAAAGAGAAAACCCGCATCTAATCATCCTGATTATGCGGGTCTCATTACAACGTCCAATGTCACATCCTTGAAAAATAAATATTCAAAATACTTATTTCCTTTTCTTCCTACGGCGTCCTATCCTTTTGCTGTCATCCTGACAATGTCCCTGTGCCGTGCGTGTATAATGCGCTTGTTGATATGAAGAAAATATAAGATAACACGACAAAATTTGTAAGTTATTACCCTGTAATCAGTGAACACTTGTTCACAAAATTGCTCAATTTTTAGATAAAAATTGAGCAATGGTCTGTTTAAATTTGATAATCAATAATCACAGGGGCATGGTCGCTATACCATTCATCTTTATAGACCCAGGCATTGACTGTGCGATCTTTCCAGTCAGGTGAGCATGCTTGATAATCAATTCGCCAACCGACATTTTTAGCACGCGCTTGTCCACGATTGGACCACCAAGAATATACTTCAGCTTCTTTACGTACTTCACGAAATGTATCGACATAGCCCAGTTCGTCATAAATATGGTCTAACCAAGCACGTTCATGCGGTAAACAACCTGAAGATTTTTGGTTGCCTGACCAGTTTTTAATATCGATTCGTTTATGCACAATATTGTAATCGCCACATACAATGATCGACTTATCTTCATCGCGCCATTGTTTTAAAATTTTTCGATATTCTTCTAAGAAGTGATCTTTACGGGCTTGTGCTTCATCACCTGATGAACCTGAAGGTAAATACAGTGAACAGATATGCACAGGCTTGGCTAAACCGACATCAAATTCTGCGCTAATAAAACGACCTTGGCTATCGGCAAGTTCAAAACCCAAACCATTCTGGATCGATTTAAATGGCAAGCGACTGTAAATTGCTGTACCTGCATAGCCTGATTTTTCCGCAGGAAACAGATGGGTAAACCAACCTTCGGGTTTGAATTTATCGGTCCATTGTTCATGTGTAATACGGCTTTCTTGGATACAGATCACGTCTGCATCTGACTTTTCCATCCATTCAAGTAGGCCTTTAGTGACGGATGAACGTAAGCCATTTACGTTAATTGAGACAACTCTTAAAATTTTTTGATCACTTGGATAGCTACTCTTTGGTATCATGCGCAGTCATAACCTCAATGTATGAATTTTGGAGCACCTCATGTCAACGCCAGCTCAGTTTAACCCGCAAGCTTTTATCGAACTCGCATTATCACGTGGTGTGCTTAAATTTGGTGAGTTTACTTTAAAATCAGGCCGTGTGAGCCCTTATTTTTTTAATGCAGGTTTACTCAACGATGGTGAAGCATTATCGCTTTTAGCTCAAGGTTATGCAGATAAATTAACACAATGTAACAACGTTGAAGTGATCTTTGGACCTGCATATAAAGGAATTCCTTTTGTTGCAGCAACAGCTGTGGCTTTGTCACAAGTACATGGTGTAAGTGTGCCTTGGGGCTTTAACCGTAAAGAAGCCAAAGACCATGGTGAAGGCGGTGTATTGGTCGGTGCTTCAGTAGAAGGTAAAAAAGTCTGGATTATTGATGACGTGATTACAGCGGGTACCGCAATTCGTGAAGTTGTCACAATTCTTAAAAATGCAGGTGCGACAATTGCAGGCGTATTGGTTGCGCTAGATCGTCAAGAAAAAGGGCAAGGCCAACTGTCTGCCATCCAAGAAGTTCAACAAGAACTTGAGATTCCAGTGCATGCTTTAATTAGCATGAAAGACTTAATGGATTATCTAGATGCTAAAGGCGAGCAAGATGCTTTAGCAAAAATGGAAGCTTACCGTGTGAAATATGGTATATAAGTTAAAAAAAAGGATAAGATAAGGAGCATAAGCTCCTTATTTTTATGGACTATAAAGGATTAGGTGCCATTTTAAATGTTCATTCTATTGATAATCGTCGTGGTTGCTGTACTTGGCATTATGCTGGTCAAACATATCGATCAACGACGTTGGCAACGTTACCAATTTGAGCGGGATATGTTTTTTCGGCAATATCCATTTCAATGGAAAGGTTTAGAACAGTTTGAGCTGGTTTTAAATATCAACGTGCACGCCCAGAAAAAATTAATCAATGAATTGATGTTAAGAGCATCTGAGAACAGTTATATCAAGAAATCACGTATTCAACGTGAACCTGAATGTTCGAGACAACAATACTCAATTAAAGTCATGATTCAAGATTTAACTATTGGGCACTTAGAAAAGAAATATGCAGACTTATTGGGAGAAAGTTTAGATCAAACTGATTTTGAAATTGGTCGCCCGATCGAGCTAGATGCTGAAATCATTGTGTTTGAAAAAGATGATATCGAGTTGGGCTGTCGTGTCAAACTGGCCTTACCGCGTGATCCACGGACTGCACATCAATACCTGATAGAAAATAGCCAACAACAATTTCAAGAAAAATAAGCTTAATCAGTATGCGAATTGAGCAAGTAGATACTTTGCTCAATCTGTTTTTGGTCTTGTAAGGTGCGTACAATCCGATGGGTTTTAGAATCTTCAACAATAAATTTGAGTGTATATTCCTTTAAATGCTGTTGAGCGACCAACTTGGCCACCAGTTGGTCATGCTGTCTGAAAATTTGAATTTGTAGTGCCTGATCTAAACAATTTTGAAACTGTAAGTCCTTATAGCCATACACCACAGTTGCATCACTGCCTAAAGGGGTAAAGCGCTCATGTTCCTGATAAATATCAATCGAATGTGAATGTCGTTCTGTGATGGTTAAACCCGCTTTTAACGCATTGATATAGAGCAAGCAAGAAATTTGACAGATCCCACCACCCAGATCTTCTGAAATTTTTCCATTGACCAGATTACGCCCTGTTTTAAAGCCATTGTTTAACGTCGGGGCTGTTACCAAATGCCAAAATGAAAAGATTTGATTTGGCTCAATGACCAAACCGTTTATGCTCTGAATCGCAAGATCAATGTTATGGGTTTTATTTTCAAAATAATGATTTATCTTGATGCTTTGTTGGGTTGAAATTTGCTGGTCTGATTGCCACAGTGTTTGATGTTTTAAGGCAAACTGTAGCTTCGAGAAAAGGTGTTCACGACAATACCTGCGTAATAACTGATAAAGCAGTTTCCATGATTTGGGTAAATATTGCCGCATATTCCACCTGCTTATTCTAATTGTTTACTGACGGTTGTTTTTCTAAAACGACAACCAAGTATGATGCATATTCTTTTAAAAATGAACGGCACATCAAGCTGTCTAGGCTTCTAAACAGTGGGCGTAAAATCGTTGGAATACGATGGATAGGGAAAAATAAAAAGCCCTGACTTTCAACCAGCTTCCATTGAGGGCCAAGCAGCTTTTCAATCTCTGCCAATGTCATTTGATGAGCAGCATGCCAGCTTTGTTGTTGATGCTTTACAGCTTGTCGACGTTTGGCAGAGGGGAAATCAAAAATAAGCTTGCCATTGGTTTTTAATTTTTGATGCGCCTCATTCAGAAACTGTTCTGTGGTTGTATGGTCTTGATGCATGATCACATGAAAGCTATAAATGACATCGAGCTGATGGTTTTCGATTGGAATTTCAGTCAGAGAGCCTTCAAGCAAGATTTTATGCGGATATTTTTCTCTAGCGACTTTCAGCATTTCAGGGCTGAAATCTACACCGTAATCGGCATAATCGAGTAAACGACCTGTACCACAACCGATATCCATACAATGTGTAGGTGCTGTTTTACTGAGAATACGCTTGAGAAAAGAACGCTCTTGTTGGTCTAAATATTGCCCATAACTGTTGTTAAAACGGTTGTTATCGTAGTCGTGCGCAAGTTTGTTATAGTAATTTTTAATCTCTGAGTCAGGTTGATTCGACATTGAATAACTCTTTTTATTGACGAATAGAAACTAATTTAACTTATAAACTATTTTGTTGAAGATCACACGTTTTACACGCTAAAAACATGCCTATTTTTTCCTGCCGTCCTTGTTCTGTCAACACCCACGGACGATTCTGCCAAGGCGGAAGATGACGTACATGTTGTTGATGCCCACACGCAAGTTCAGCAACATAATGTTGCTCCTCATCCAAATGAAATCCCACAATGGCTTGTTGCATTTCGATCATCATATTCACAATAATTGCTAAGAGTTTAGCGAAATTTCGAAAAAGTACACCAGATTCTCCGCTATACTGCATTCAATCCAAAATTTTATAAGAGCATCAATATGCGCGTACTTGTTGTGATGGATCCCATCGAAAGTGTAAACCTGAAAAAAGACTCAACAATGGCAATGTTATGGGCGGCTACACGTCGAGGGCATGAGTTAGGCTATGCATTACAACAAGATTTATATATTGACCAAGGCAAAGCATTTGGTTTGATTTCACCGCTTCAGGTTTTTGAAGATTATGATCACTACTATGAGTTAGGTGAAAAAGCCAAAGAGTCACTTGCGGCCTATGATGTAGTGTTGATGCGTAAAGATCCGCCTTTTGACATGAACTTTGTTTATACCACTTATATTTTGGAACAGGCAGAGCGTGAAGGGGTGTGGATTATTAACAAACCACAAAGTTTGCGTGACTGTAATGAAAAACTATTTGCGACCCAATTTCCAGATCTACAAGTACCCACTTTAGTGACCTCACAGCAAAGTTTGATTCGTGAATTCTTAAAAGAACATGGTGACGTTATTGTTAAGCCACTGGATGGTATGGGTGGAATGGGGATCTTCCGTTTATATCAAGATGGCGTCAATATTGGTTCAACCATTGAAATTTTAACTGAAAATGGCACACAACCGATTATGGCACAACGTTATATCCCTGAAATTGTGGATGGTGATAAACGTATTTTGCTGATTAATGGTGAGCCTGTACCTTATTGCTTGGCTCGTATTCCTCAAAATGGTGAGGTGCGTGGGAATTTGGCAGCAGGCGGTTTGGGTGAAGCTCGTCCATTGACTGAAAATGACAAAGCCATCGCCGCCAAAGTTGGACCATTCTTAAAAGCCAAGGGTTTGGTTTTTGTCGGATTAGATGTGATTGGAAATTATGTCACTGAAATCAATGTCACCAGTCCAACCTGTATTCGTGAAATTGATGATCAATTTGGTACTTCAATTGCAGATGATTTGTTTAATGTACTAGAAGCAGGTCAGTCAGTTTAATTTAAGCTGGGATACTGCATTCTAAATCTCAACTAAAAAATAGAGTCGTTCGCGGCTCTATTTTTTTGCTGTCGATTGGCTATAAAAATGATAAATCATCGAGAAATATAAAAAAATAACGTTTAATTCCACTTTTTTTAACGGATTAATGATAAAAGTAGTTTAAACTTTCAAATCAGTAGAAAAAAACAATGAAAGGCTTGGTGAAAAAAAGTAAATAAACTTTTCCCCATAGCGGATTGTGATTACAATTGGTTGTTTAAGATATTCGTTAAATATTTATTTTTGCATTGAAGAATTAGACCGTGACCGAACCCCAGCAAAGCACACCGAAACACATCATGATGATGGCGGCAGGTACAGGTGGACATGTATTCCCTGCACTGGCAGTTGCAAAAGAATTGCAACAACAAGGCAGCCAAGTGTCTTGGTTGGCGACTCCGACAGGTATGGAAAATCGACTTTTAAAACAACATGATATTCCAATCTATCAAATTGATATTCAAGGTGTACGTGGCAATGGTATTGTACGTAAATTAGCTGCACCCTTTAAAATTTTAAAAGCAACCTTGAGCGCAATGCGCTATATGAAACAGCTCAATGTCGATGCAGTGGCTGGTTTTGGGGGGTATGTTGCGGGGCCAGGTGGTTTGGCTGCACGTTTGTTGGGTATTCCTGTGATTATTCATGAACAAAATGCAGTGGCAGGCTTTACCAATACCCAGCTTTCAAGAATTGCTAAAAAAGTCTGCGAAGCATTTCCAGATACTTTTCCGAAAAGTGAAAAAATTGTGACGACAGGTAATCCTGTACGGGCAGAAATTACCGCAATTTATAATCCTTCTTTTCGTTATAAAGAACGCGAAAATGCGGCTGAACCCTTACATATTTTAATTGTTGGCGGTTCTTTGGGTGCGCAAGCCCTGAATGAATGTGTACCTCAAGCCTTAAAACAATTTGATGTTCCATTAAAAGTATTTCATCAGTGTGGGCAAAACAAGCAAGAGACCACACAGGCTTTATATGCGGATGCACCTGCAAATATACAGGTTGAGGTTCAGCAATTTATTGAAGATATGGCACTGGCCTATAGCAACGCAGATTTAATTATTTGTCGTGCTGGCGCACTAACAGTCACTGAAGTGGCGACGGCTGGTGTGGCGGCAGTATTTGTGCCATTACCAAGTGCGGTGGATGATCACCAAACTGCCAATGCAAGATTTTTGGAGAAAACAGGTGCTGCGAAAATCTGTCCGCAGCAGAGCATGACTCCAGATTCGTTAAAGGATTTACTAACACCGTTGATGAACCGCCAATTACTGATGGAAATGGCGGTAAAAGCTCGTCAACAAGCTCAACCAGATGCAACACAACGTGTGGTTGGTTTAATTCAAGATTTGTAAGTTAGAGTTGATTATGTCTCCAACAAGCCCTGCTGATAAAGCAAAAAACCTAATTAAAATTCCAGAGATGCGCCGTATTAAACATATCCATTTTGTGGGTATCGGTGGCGCTGGGATGTGCGGTATTGCAGAAGTATTGAAAAACCAAGGCTATAAGGTTTCTGGTTCTGACATTAAGGCATCAAAAACAACGGTTCAACTTGAAGAAAACGGCATTAAAGTTTTTATTGGACATACGGCAGACAATATCAAAGGTGCAAATGTACTGGTTGTTTCTACTGCAATTGACCCTGAAAATTTAGAAGTAAAAGCAGCAATTGAAAATCGTATACCAGTAGTTCGTCGTGCAGAAATGTTGGGTGAATTGATGCGTTATCGTCATGGTATCGCGGTTGCAGGAACCCATGGTAAAACCACCACAACCAGTTTAGTGACCTGCATGTTGGCAGAAGAAAACATGGATCCAACTTATGTGATCGGTGGTCTGTTAAACCGTACCGGTGTTAATGCTGCGTTGGGTGCTAGTCGTTTCATTGTCGCAGAAGCAGACGAATCAGATGCATCATTTTTACATCTAGAACCTATGGCGGCCATTGTTACCAATATTGATGCAGATCATATGGATACCTATGGCGGTAGTTTTGATGTACTTAAAGACACCTTTATCAAATTTTTACAGAAAATGCCGTTCTATGGCTTGGCTGTAGTTTGTGGTGATGATGCCAATATTCGTGAAATCATGCCACGTATTGGTCGCCCAGTGCTGACCTATGGTTTTGATGAAGACAATGATATTCGCGCAATTGACGTTGAACAAGTCGGTATGCAGTCAAGCTTTACGGTATTGCGTAAAGGTCGTGAACCATTACGTTTAACCATTAATCTTCCGGGTTTGCATAATATTCTAAATGCACTGGCTGCGATTGGTATTGCAACAGATGAAGGTGTTTCTGATGCTGCGATCGCACGTGCCTTAGAAAGCTTTAGTGGTGTAGGTCGCCGTTTCCAAGTTCAAGGTGAGTTTGAGTTGGATGAAGGCACTGTAAAACTTGTAGATGATTATGGGCATCATCCGAAAGAAGTTGAAGCGACCATTAAAGCTGCACGTGCCAGCCATCCAGATCGTCGTTTGGTGATGATGTTCCAGCCACATCGTTATAGTCGTACTCGTGACTGTTTTGATGATTTTGTAGATGTGTTGTCACAAGTCGATCAATTGTTGTTGTTAGAAGTATATTCTGCAGGTGAGAAACCGATTGTTGGTGCAGATAGTCGTTCTTTGGCGCGGAGTATTCGTCTGCGTGGCGAAGTTGAACCGATCTTGATTGACCCAGTGGAAGGCAATTTGCAGAACGCGATACAAAAAGTGTTACAAGCGAATGACTTGTTATTAACACAAGGTGCGGGTAACGTGGGAGCAATTTCTGTAGAATTGGCTCAAAACCAACTGTATTTAAAATAATTGATTTGGCTTTGTTTAAATTTGGATTTGAATAAAGCCTAGAAATTAAATTGACTAACTTATAAGTTTAAGGATTTAAACGTGTCAAATGCTTCTAAATTCGGCAAAGTAGCGGTATTGCTTGGTGGGAAATCTGCTGAGCGTGAGGTGTCATTAGATAGTGGTAAAGCTGTTTTAGAAGCATTATTACGTTCGGGGGTGAATGCTGAAGGCTTCGATCCACAAGAGCGTAGTGTGACGGAACTCGTGGGCTATGATCGCGCATTTATTGTATTGCATGGTCGTGGTGGTGAAGATGGTCAAATCCAAGGCGCGTTAGAATGGATGAATGTACCGTATACAGGTACAGGGGTTCAGGGTTCAGCGATTGGCATGGACAAAGTTAAGACCAAACAAATCTGGCAAGGTTCAGATTTACCGACTGCGCCGTATCGTATTATTTCCAAAGATTCTGATTTAACTGAAGTGATTGAAAGCCTTGGCTTACCATTAATCATTAAGCCTGTACATGAAGGTTCTAGTGTTGGTATGAGCAAGGTTGAAAAAGCTGAAGACCTTGCTGCTGCAATTGAAAAAGCTACAGTACATGATGCTGTGGTGATGGCTGAAAAATGGATCACGGGGCGTGAATACACTATTTCTTTCCTCAATGGTTTGCCATTACCTGTGATTCGTTTGCAACCGCCTGCTGATGTTGCATTCTATGACTATGAAGCAAAATATAACCGTAATGACGTGGAATATGGTATTCCATGTGGTTTAAGCGAGTCAGAAGAAAAGAACTTACAAGAATTGTGTTTACGTGCTTTCCAAGCCGTCGGTGCCAGTGGTTGGGGACGGATTGATGCGATGTTAGATGAACAAGGTCATTTCTGGTTGTTAGAAGTGAATACAGTACCTGGCATGACCAGTCACTCGCTTGTGCCTAAAGCTGCAAAAGCTGTAGGTTATAGTTTTGATGAATTGTGTGTTGCGATTTTAGCGCAAACGCTCACGGAACAAGCACACTAAGTTTATGGCTCAACTTCCTGCTTCGATGCGTCGCAAACGTGCGGCTATTACATCAATACACGATAAGCCGCCAACACGTCAGGAAAAGCTTCTCAACGTGGGAAGCTGGTTGCTTATGGTCATTGCTATTGCTGTGCTATTTGCAGGAATCTATGGTCTGTATAAAGTGATTACCGATGCTCGGGTGGCCACACTTCAAGTGGTAGGTACTACCTCATCGGTAGAGTCACAAGCAATTACACAACATTTGGCACCTGTTGTTAAAAATAATTATTTCACCTCGGATTTAGAACAGATTCGAGATAAAGCACTAGAAGTATCATGGGTGGATCGTGTTGTGGTTTCACGGGCATGGCCAAATGGTATTCGCGTGCGGATTATGCCACGTCATGCAATCGCTCGTTGGGGAACCGGGCGATTACTGAGTGATGCTGGAGATGTCTATACAGAAGCGGTGGCGAAGAATTATTCAAACCTGCCATTGCTTCATGGGCCGCTCAGCCAATCCAAAGTGATGATGCGTCGCTATAATGAAATTAATCAATTATTTCACCCAGTCAACTTACGTTTAAAAGAGCTTTATCTCACTGAACGTATGACTTGGTTTATGCAGTTTGATTCGGGACTACGGGTGATCGTAGATCAAGATCAAACCATGAGTAAGCTACAACGTTTAAGTCACTTGGCACAAACTGATTTGAAACCTACTTGGTCGAATATTTCCGCCATTGATTTGCGCTACCGAAATGGTTTGGCAATTCAATGGAGAAATTCTATTTCACCAAAAATTGTGAATGGTCAGTTTGTTGTAACCAGTAATGACATAAGCGTTGCAGGTGGGATGGTTGCACAGCCATAATACGTGGCTTGAAAAAGAGGCATATAGCCAAACATAAACAATGAAGATAATGGTAGCAAAGTGATGAATGAAGCTGTTCCCTCAGTTGTTGCAATTGACATTGGGACACATAAAGTTTCAGTACTGATTGGTAAAGTACATGCCCCTGATAATATTCAGGTTATTGGCATGGCAAGCGCACGCAATAAAGGAATGAATAAAGGCAAAATTGTGAGCCTTGATAAAGTCACAAATGCAATTAAACAAGCCGTTCAAGAAGCTGAAGATATGGCTGAGTGTCGTATTCATTCAGCTTGGGTTTCTATTCCAAGCACCGAATTACAAAGCCATTATGCGATTGGTCGTACGCCGATTTCAAATTCAGAACATACCATTACGACAACTGAAGTGGTGCGTGCATTAGAGCTTGCTAAAGCTAGTCATATGACAGCCGATCATTACTTAGCAAGTGCAGTGCCTTTAGGTTTTGAGCTGGATGATTCAAGTGAGTGGGTACAGAACCCAATCAATTTATCTGCCAATAGTATGACAGCCCATTATCAATTGATGATGATGCCAATCAGTACTATGCAGAACTTGGATCGTGCAATGAAAGGCGCCAATATTTCGGTTGAAAAAATGGTGGTATCTTGTTTAGCAACTGCAGAAGGCAGTTTGCTGAAAGATGAAAAGGAATATGGCGTTTGTTTGCTCGATATTGGTGCTGGAACGACCAATATTGCAGTCTATATTGAAGGGCATTTGGCATTAGCCCATACCATTCAATGTGGTGGTGAAAATGTCACACGTGATATTGCAACAGTGTTGCAAACCACAACCGAAGAAGCTGAACGGATTAAGCTACTGCATGGTTGTGTTGATATTCACCAAGTTAAACCGGATCATATGATTCAGTTTGAGGCAATTGATGGCCCACAAACCATTAGTCGTATTGAGTTGACTGAAATTATTATCGCACGTTATGAAGATATCTTGGGTAAAGTACGATACGAATTAGAACAACGTAGTGCACTACAAAGTTTGTATCATGGTGTAGTGCTGACAGGTGATGTTTGCCAGATTGAAGGCATGGTGACATTGGCTCGTCGTATGTTGGGTATCTCTGCACACTTAGGCAATCCACCGTTACAAGTGGTGACCGATGATCAGAATTTACCATCTTTACGTCGTTCAATGTATGCTACAGCAGCAGGGTTACTTTTGTTTAGTCAAAGTGACATGCAAGAGGCGATTGAAGAACCTGAAGTTCAAGGTGGAAGACCATTCTTTGATCGGATTGTGAATGGTTGGAATGCCTTAAATAACAAATTAAAAGGTATTTTTTAGGTGTGGTTTTTTGGGGAATATTGTTAGGAAGTTGTAAGTGTTCTGTCCAATACTTGACAAGCTCTGCAATGAACAGCATCCTAAAAACAATTTTTATTATTGAAGATCAAGGCAGTATACGGGCTTAAGTGACTGCCAAATTATATTAGGAAATCTAAAGGTCATGGCCTCATTTGAATTTTTAGACGATGGACAAACCGATAACAACGGTCAAGCCCGTTTTACTGTGTTTGGTGTTGGTGGCGGCGGTGGTAATGCTGTACAACACATGGTGCAATCTGACATTAAAGGTGTGAAATTTGTTTGTGCAAATACAGACAAGCAAGCCCTTGATCGCATGAATGCCCCTTTTAAAATGCAACTTGGTGAGCAAAGCACACGCGGTTTGGGTGCTGGTGCTAATCCAGATGTAGGTCAAATTGCTGCTGAAGAAAGCCGTGAGCAAATCCGTCAACACCTTGAAGGTGCGGATATGGTATTTGTGACCGCTGGAATGGGCGGTGGTACAGGTACAGGTGCTGCACCCGTTGTTGCTGAGATTGCTCAAGAAATGGGTATTCTTACCGTGGGTGTGGTGACAACGCCATTTAACTTTGAAGGTCGTCGTCGTCAACGTTCGGCTGAAAAAGGGATTGAAGCATTAGAACAACATGTTGATTCTTTAATTATTATACCGAACCAACGTTTACTCAGCGTTTATGGTGACATCTCTATGCAAGATGCTTACCGTAAAGCAGATGACGTGTTACTGAATGCGGTACGTAGTATTTTTGATCTGGTTGTTCGTCCTGGTCATATTAACCTTGACTTTGCTGACTTGAAAACTGCGATGAGTACACGTGGTTATGCGATGATGGGTGAAGGTAAGAGTAGTGGTCCAGACCGTGCTGAAGAAGCTGCACGTTTGGCGATCCGTAGTCCGTTATTGGATAATGTAAATATCATGAATGCCAAAGGGGTGTTAATTAACATCACTGGCGGTGCTGATGTTACTTTACGTGAAACTGAAGTGATTACAGATGTTGTGAACCAGATTGTTGACCTTGAAGAAGGTGAAGTGTTCTTTGGTACTGTATTTGATCCAGATGCACGTGATGAAATCCGTGTCACTGTGATTGCTACAGGTTTAACACGTAATGCCAGTGATGCAACTGAAGCAAAACGCAGAACCCATATCAGCAATGTTGCCCAATCATATAGCCAGCAAGCTAGCCACAACACTGTGGTTGATGAAGATGACGTTCCAGCGATCAATAAACGTCAAGAAGATGGTGCACCTGTTGCAGCACCAAGTTCAAGCGGTCGTTCTACGCCAATGAGTATTCAAGATTATTTGAAAAATCAACAGCGTAAATGATTGATAATTATTAAAAATAATTAATATCAACGAAAAAGGTAGTGAGATTCATTACCTTTTTTGTTTTTTATCAATGGCTAAATGTGCTAACGTATAGCGGATTTGAGAATGAAGACCGAATTAGCATGTTGAAACAACGTACCCTGAAGCGAGTCGTTAAAGCGAGTGGCATCGGACTACATAGCGGACAAAAAGTCATGATTAACTTTTTACCGCATGTGGCGGACGGGGGTATTGTATTTCGCCGTATCGATTTAAATCCACCTGTCGATCTGCCAGCAGATGCTATGCTGATTCAAGAAGCATTCATGTGTTCCAATTTGGTTAGTCATGAAACCAAGGTTGGAACCATTGAACATGTCACCAGTGCAATCGCTGGCTTGGGTATAGATAACCTGATTATAGAAGTGTCTGCTTCTGAAATACCAATTATGGATGGTAGTGCAGGTCCATTTATATATTTACTCATGCAGGGCGAATTAGTAGAACAAGACGCACCGAAAAAATTTATTCGAATTCTCAAACCTGTTGAAGCACTCATAGAAGATAAGCGCGCAATTTTTACCCCTCACGATGGTTTTCAAATCAATTTTACTATCGACTTTGATCATCCTGCATTTGCAAAAGAATACCAATCGGCGACCATTGATTTTTCAACAGAAACGTTTGTCTATGAAGTCAGTGGTGCACGTACTTTTGGTTTTATGAAAGACCTCGATTATTTAAAAGCCAATAATCTGGCACTGGGTGCGAGCTTAGATAATGCTGTCGGTTTAGATGATACTGGCGTGGTCAATGAAGAAGGTCTACGTTTTGCTGATGAGTTTGTTCGGCATAAAATTTTGGATGCAGTCGGTGATTTATACCTACTTGGGCATCAAATTATTGCCAAATTCGATGGCTATAAATCGGGTCATGCACTGAATAATCAACTTTTACGCAATGTTAAAAGCGATCCAAGCAGCTATGAAATTGTAACATTTGATGACGAGAAGCTGTGCCCAATTCATTTTGTCAACGTGACATAAGTCTTTGTCTTTTAGGCATTGTGTTATAATGTAACAATAAAAAGTGTGATATCTGTCATATTTTAACCAGTTTTAATCTTAATTTAATCTAATTAGGTTACTTTTTATTGCTTGCCAAACGTAGTAAAGCTTGGCTAAGCTTAGGGTCGCTCACAAAACTAGCGGCATTTTGTAACATTTCAGATGTTGCAGGTTGTATGCTTCTTACAGTTTTATGGAGTTGTGGGGGTGTTTCAGTATTGCTGTTTTGAATACGTAAACGAACTTGCAGTTTTTGTAAATCACGAAGTTCGTTGATTTGTGACAATTGAGAAATATACTGTTTTTGAAGATAACCGAGTTGACTAATCATGGCTTGATTTTCACCGGTGATGGTCAAAATACCGTATTGATAACAGACAACTCGCCAATTCTCAGGTTGAGGAAGTAGCGGTTGAATTAATTTAGTAAGTTTTTGCCATTCGGCAACTTGCTTTGTAAGAAACGATAAGTTTCCTGTTTTTAAGTGTTGTCTTGTTGGTTGAAAGACGTTTTTGGGTTCAGACATACATGGTTCCTACATATTTATGTCTTATCTTAAGCGCTCATTTCGATAGATATCAAGGATGAGATCACTCAAGAAACTTGACTAAGAACAGTTAAAGAGGTTTTTATGCACACGCGACGTATTTTATTGGCTTTTACTTTAGCAGCTTCCGCTGCAACCGCTGCATTTGCAGACTTGGTTCAATCACCAGATCGTTTAGAACAATTATCCAAGACTTTATCTCAAGGCTCTTATAATCCAGATGATTTAGATCTTCCTGCTTCAGCAAAGATGAATATTACTTTACGTAGCCAGGATGCACCAATCGAGTTAAACAATGCAAGTATCGCTAAAAAATACGGTTCTAGCGCAAACTCTGCTTCTCGTTACACTGCAAACTCTCCATATTCTTGGTTAGTCACTCATCCGCTTCCAGATATGAAGCGCGTAAGCTCTGATTTTGGTGGCCGTACAATGGGTGGTCGTGCAGAACATCATTCTGGTTTAGACCTTTCAGCACCAAGTGGCACACCAATTTATGCAACAGGTCCTGGTATTGTGACCAAGTCTGGTTGGGGCACTGGTTATGGTCAATATGTAGAAATTAACCATGGTAATGGCTATATCACACGTTATGCGCATGCTTCACGTCTAATTGCCCGTGTAGGTGATCAGGTGAAGGCTGGTGAACATATTGCCAACGTGGGTTGTACAGGGCGTTGCACAGGTCCACATTTGCATTATGAAGTAGTGAAAGATGGTCAACGTAAAAATCCATCTTCTTACTTAGCAATGTTGCCTTAACGCTAAACATTTGATTGTTGAGCTTATGACTGATGCTCTGTATGCATGGTTGAATTCGTAGTCGCGATGAATTAAATAGTGTATTCAGACTATCATCAAATAAAAAATTATTTTGTATAAAAAACCGCCTTTATTGGCGGTTTTTTGTTATTTTAAGTGTTAATTAGTCAACAACTATTTAGTTGCTAAATAATCCTTACAATCTGCATTTGGCTGTAACGATAACTTAACAGGCCCAAAACATGATACATATAATATATAGAAAACTATTCAAGGAGTAAGTGGGAAATGGCGTATTATGGTGATAGCGACGCTCAGGAAACACAAGAATGGCAAGATGCCTTTGATTCAGTGCTCCAGCATATGGGTACGGATCGTGCTGCGTTTTTATTAGAAAAATTATATCAACAAGCAATTTCGAAGCATGTACCTATTCAGCGTCTAAATACCCCTTATTTAAATACCATTCCAGTTGAAGAATCTCCAGCGATGCCAGGCGACCAAGATATGGAGCGTCGTATTCGAGCATTAATTCGTTGGAATGCTTTGGCAATGGTTCTACGTGCCAATAAAACAGGTGATGACTTAGGTGGTCACTTGGCAAGTTTTGCGTCTTCAGCAACCCTATATGATGTCGGTTTTAACCATTTCTTCCGTGCCAATAGTGATAGCTTTGGTGGCGACATGATCTATTACCAAGGTCATTGTGCACCAGGTATTTACGCACGTTCATTTTTAGAAGGTCGTTTGACTGAAGATCAATTGAGTAATTTCCGTCGTGAAGTGGGTGGTCAGGGGCTTTCAAGTTATCCTCATCCTTATTTAATGCCAGATTACTGGCAGTTCCCAACCGTTTCGATGGGCCTTGGTCCAATCATGTCAATTTATCAAGCGCATATTCAAAAGTACTTGATGAATCGTGGTTTGATCAAAGAAGAAAACCGTAAGGTTTGGGCGTATCTTGGCGATGGTGAAATGGATGAGCCAGAAAGCTTAGGTGCAATCTCGCTTGCGGGTCGCGAAAAATTAGACAACTTAATCTGGGTGGTTAACTGTAACTTACAGCGTCTAGATGGTCCTGTACGTGGTAACGGTAAAATCATTCAAGAGCTAGAGTCACTGTTCCGTGGTGCAGGCTGGCGTGTGATTAAAGTGGTTTGGGGTCGTCATTGGGATCCTTTGATCGATAAAGACACTTCAGGTGCTTTAAAAGCCCGTATGGATGAAACGCTAGATGGTGAATACCAACGCTACCAAGTAAAAGGTGGCGCTTATACCCGTGAAAAATTCTTTGGTAAATACCCTGAAGCTGCGGAGTTGGTAAAAGGCTTAAGTGATGAGGATATTGATAATCTGAATCGCGGTGGTCATGACCCATACAAAGTATATGCCGCGTATGCAGCAGCAATGACCAGCAATGGTCAACCGACTGTAATCTTAGCGAAAACAGTGAAAGGTTATGGTTTGTCTGACGAAATTGAAGCTGTCAACAAAACCCACCAAATCAAGAAAATGCAACACGATTCATTGAAATATGTACGTGACCGTTTCAATTTGCCATTCTCTGATGAGCAACTTGAAGAGCTTCCATTCTATCGTCCAGGTGAAAACTCACCTGAATTGAAATATATGAAAGCACGTCGTGAAGCTTTAGGTGGTTATTTACCTGCACGTCGTAAAGACAGTGAAGTATTGGCGATTCCTGAGATTTCAGTATTTGATGGTGTGCTTAAAGGCAGTGGTGGTAAAGAGCAATCAACCACGATGGTTATGGTGCGTTTGATTGCTGCATTGTTAAAAGAAAAAGCCATTAAAGACCGTGTTGTGCCTATCGTACCTGATGAAGCGCGTACTTTCGGTTTAGAAGGCATGTTCCGTCAGTTGGGTATCTATGCTGCGCATGGACAAAACTATACCCCAGAAGACCAAGAACAGCTCATGAACTATCGTGAAGCGAAAGATGGTCACATGTTGCAAGAAGGGATCAATGAAGCAGGTGCAATGAGCGCTTGGTCAGCATTGGGTACCAGTTATTCAACCAATAACTTACCAATGATTCCGATGTATATGTATTACTCAATGTTTGGTTTCCAACGTATTGGGGATATTGCATGGGCAGCGGGTGATTCTCAGGCACAAGGCTTCTTGTGTGGTGCAACAGCTGGTCGTACCACATTAAATGGTGAAGGTTTACAACACCAAGATGGTCATTCTCATATCTTGGCAGGTACGATTCCAAACTGTGTAGCGTATGATCCTTGCTTTGGTTATGAGTTAGCCGTGATTGTGCATGATGGTTTACAACGTATGTATGTGAATCAGGAACGTGTGTTCTATTACTTGACCCTCATGAATGAAAACTATGATCAACCTGCATTGCCTGAAGGTGCTGAAGAAGGCATCAAACGTGGTATGTACTTGTTCAATAAAGATGAAAAAGCCACAGTTCAGTTATTGGGTTCAGGCGTGATTCTGCGTGAAGTGATTAAAGCTGGGCAAATTTTACGTGATGAATACCAAATCCATTCCAATGTATGGAGTGTAACAAGCTTCAATGAATTGGCGCGTGATGGTATGGCTGTTGAAGAATACAATCGTCTACATCCACTTGAAGATGGTAAAGAGTCTTGGGTTTCTCAGCAATTGCGTGACACGGATGGTATTGTTGTTTCAGCAACAGATCATATGCGTGCCTATAGCGAACAGATCCGTGCTTACCTTCCAGATAGCCGTCCATATGTAACATTGGGTACAGATGGTTATGGTCGTTCGGATACACGCAGTAATTTGCGTAGTTACTTTGGTGTAGATGCGGCACACATTGTGGTTGCAACATTGAAAAAACTTGCAGATGAAGGTGAAGTTGATCCACGTTTAGTGAAAGATGCAATCTCTTCATTTGAACTTGATGTTGATCGTCCAGTTGCATGGTTACCGCAAGCGCACCCATCTGTACAAGAAGTTGCTGCTTATACTGAAGTGACAGAGGAGAAATAATGATGCAAGTTAAAACTCCTGATATTGGCGTTGATAAGGCCACTGTTGCAGAAATCTTGGTGAAAGTAGGGGATACCATCGCTGTTGATGACAGTATTGTTCTACTTGAGTCAGACAAAGCCTCTGTTGAAGTGCCAAGCACTTCAGCGGGTGTGGTTAAAAGTATTGCTGTTACGGAAGGTGATGAGGTTTCAGAAGGTGCTGTGTTGATCGAAGTTGAATCAGCGGATGCAACAGAGACAGAAACTTCAGCACAGCCTGCTCAAGAAGCTGCAAAAACTGAACCTGCTGTAGAAACTAAAGCTGAACCTGTGGCGCCTGCTGCACCTTCAGCATCCGCGCCAGCTTCATCTCAAACAGTTGAAGTTCAAGTGCCAGATATTGGTGTTGAAAAAGCTTTGGTCGGCGAAGTTCTGGTTAAAGTGGGCGACGAAATTGCGGTAGATGACAGCATCGTCGTAGTGGAATCGGATAAAGCAACGGTTGAAGTTCCAAGTACAGTTGCCGGCACGGTTGAAAGTGTTGTGGTCAAAGAAGGTGATAATGTTAAAGAAGGTGTGGTACTGATTACAGTGAAAACTGTAGGCGCTGCAACGACTTCGGCGGCAGAACCTACTGAAGCGCCTCAACAAGCGTCAGCAACACCAACTCAAGCTGCGGCACCAGAAGCATCAGCGCCAGCCCAATCGGGTAAAGTTGAAGTTGCTGTTCCTGATCTTGGTGTAGATAAAGCAACAATTTCTGAAATCTTGGTGAGCGTAGGCGATCAAGTTGAAAAAGACCAAAGCCTTTGCGTCGCTGAGTCGGATAAAGCCTCTGTAGAAGTGCCAAGTACGGTTGCAGGTACGGTGACGGCGATCCATGTGGAATTGAATCAGTCTGTGAGTCAGGGCACTGCTTTGGTGACGATTGAAGCACAGGGTCAGACTGCACCAGCACCACAAGAAAAGCCAGCTGCTCAAGCATCACAAGCTGCATCAGCACCAGCCGCGAAAACGACAGCATCAGCGCCAAAAGCTGAAGTGGCCGTTGCTCAAGCGGGTACTGAAAAGTTATCTAAAGCACAACAAGCTGAAAATGCCAAAGTTTATGCTGGTCCAGCCGTGCGTAAGCTTGCGCGTGAACTGGGTGTGGTTTTATCACAAGTCGAGGCCTCTGGTCCTCATGCACGTGTGATGAAAGATGATGTTTTTGCTTTTGTTAAAGCCAAATTGACTGCACCACAAGCAGTAGCTCAAACCGCCGCTGCGCCAGCCGCTTCAGGATTGCCTGCATTACCAGATTTCAGTGCATTTGGTGGTAGTGAAATTGCACCAATGACGCGTTTACAGCAAGTGTCTGTACCGCAATTGTCATTAAATAATTTCATTCCACAAGTGACACAATTTGATTTAGCAGATATTACTGAATTAGAAGCTTGGCGCGGTGAGTTAAAAGGGAAATTTAAGCAAGATGGTATTAGCTTAACGATCCTTGCCTTTATTGCAAAAGCGGTGGCGTTCTTACTTAAAGAAGAGCCTTATTTTGCGGGTCACTTGGCAGATGATCAAAAGTCTGTGCTGTTGCGTAAAGAAATTCATATGGGAATCGCTGTGGCGACACCAGATGGTTTAACTGTTCCAGTATTGCGTAATCCTGATCAAAAATCGATTAAGCAAATTGCCATTGAATTAGGTGAGTTAAGTAAAAAAGCACGTGATAAGAAACTTTCTCCGAAAGACTTACAAGGTGCAAATTTTACCATTACCAGCCTAGGTTCAATTGGTGGTACTGCATTTACGCCATTGGTGAACTGGCCGCAAGTTGCGATCTTGGGTATCTCACCTGCAACGATGCAACCGGTATGGAATGGCTCAGGCTTTGATCCAAAACTGATGTTGCCATTGTCATTGTCTTATGACCATCGTGTGATTAATGGTGCGGATGCTGCGCGATTTACCAATAAATTGACCAAGTTGTTATCAGATATTCGTAACATCTTGCTTTAAGTTCTAAATCATAGAAGACCTCGCTTTAGGCGAGGTTTTTTATATGCATCTAATTTTGTTTTATCAATAATTTTCAAATCTGCTTTAAAGTTATCATTCAATATAGTCAATCTGTCAAAAAACTCAGGCACAAGAATATAATTTCTCTTAATTAATATTTTTTATTAAATCAATTATATGAAAAACAAATTATTTGATTATAAAAAAGCGTGCAATGCCACACCTTACATTCAAAGTTTAAATACCATTGCGTAGGCGATGCTTCACTTTTCGTAGGGGGATGCCAAACCTTGCGCTGCAAACAAAGCCGTACTTTGTTTTTGCTCATGGGCGAGGGGTACGTCCTGTACCCCCGCCCAACGGCGACATCCATGTCGCCCCACGATAGGATAACCATCTAGGGTTGAAAATTAGTGAAGAAACGAAATTGAATTCATCCTCTGCGGGCATTAAAAATGCTTTGGCGCGATATTTTTTGAAGTTTATCTGAGCTTTAAATTTTTTAATTTTTAAAAATTGAAAATGATTGATAAAGCGTTGTAGAATAGCTGTACTTCATTGGGGAGTAGCCGCTGTTTATCATCTGCGAGATGATAAATGGGTGATGATCAACATAATTACTCAACAGAGTATGGTCATCATAGCAAAGAACCAATTTAGCTGAAGGTGTTTACTCAGCTATCTTTTGTTGGCAAGACCTTTGATTTATCACTCCGCGTTGAATAGGCGACTATTCATATTGGCTAGCAGGAGGGGTAAGTCATCGGTAAATATTGCTAGCCAGAGACTTTGAAATGTTAAATGCCTTCCTCATCTCTTTAGTGGTTGTCGCTTTATCCGAAATGGGCGATAAAACACAACTGCTCGCATTACTTCTTGCTGCACGTTTTCGTAAACCTATTCCTATTTTAATTGCAATTTTATTAGCAACCATCGTCAATCATGGTGTATCGGCAGTGCTTGGTCAGTGGATTACCACGGTCCTTAGCCCGACAGTGTTACTTTGGATTGTGTCACTTGGCTTTATTGGTATGGCTGGGTGGATGTTGATTCCAGATGAATTGGGTGATGAATCTGAAAGTATTAATAAATGGCAAAAATATGGGGTCTTTGGTGCAACCTTTGTATTATTCTTCCTTGCAGAAATTGGGGATAAAACCCAAATCGCCACAGTGGCACTTGCTGCACGCTTTGACAATATCGGTTGGGTAACCATAGGTACGACATTGGGGATTATGCTGGTCAATGCACCTGCTGTATTTATTGGGAATAAATTGGCAGATAAATTACCTATTGCATTGATTCATAAAATTGGAGCTGCAATCTTTTTTATTATTGGTGTCGCAGCTTTAGTTCAGCATTACTTTTTTTAAGCGCAATTCTCCAAGCTTATTTAACATCAATAAAGTCATCTATTTTTAAAGCTGAAAATCCAACTTAATGTTGGGTTTTTTATTATTCTGAGAATGATGACACAAATAATCTTTAAACTTAGGTTGTAGATTTATTGTAACTTTGAAGAAAACCTTATATGTTGTATGGGATAACTAAAGATTTATTTTAAAAAAGGTTTTGGGGTTTCTGGTATGGCTTTAGATCGCACCACGTCGCAAGTTTTGTTTGATAATGGCACTCATAAATGTATAAGTTTTACCAGTTTGGTGAAAGGTGAAGGTGTACAAGCCAATCAGTTTCTTATTTTAAATAATGAACGTGCAGCAGTATTAGATCCAGGTGGTGATTTGACCTATGTACCCCTGACCATGGAGCTTAATAAATACACCCGATTACAAAATTTAGACTATGTCATGGCATCTCACCAAGACCCTGACATCATTACCTCAATGCCACGTTGGTTGGTCTATACCGATGCCAAAGTGGTCGCATCTAAATTATGGGCACGCTTTTTACCTCATTTAAACTCTGCATTTATGAGTGATCGTATGAAAGGGGGCTGGTTAGAACGTCTGATCGAATTGCCAGACCAAGGTGGCTCTATTCCATTGGGAGAAACGCGCATCATCGTGGTTCCTGCGCATTTCTTACATTCCGTTGGAAATTTTCAGTTTTACGATCCAATTTCAAAAATTTTATTCTCAGGTGATATGGGTGCATCGATTGTTGATGATGCCTCGAAACCAATTGAAGATTTTGCAATGCACATTCCAACCATGCATGGTTTTCATCAGCGCTATATGTGTACCAATCGGGTGATCCGTTTATGGGTGAAAATGGTGCGTCAAATGGATATTGAAATGATTGTGCCGCAGCATGGTAAGCCGTTTATTGGTAAAGAGATGATTCATCAGTTTTTAGACTGGATCGAAAATTTACAATGTGGTGTCGATTTGATGGATGAGTCTGTGTTTACCTGCCCGCAATAAAAAATTCAAAAAAGATATTGAGTTTGAGTGCGACTTTTTTTAGGATTTTCTTGCCAAAATTTTAAATTGATAACGAGAATCTTAAAAAAATGTTGTCACAAATCTCAGCACAGGATGCGTGCTTAAGTTGCGGGGCGTGTTGCGCCTTTTTCCGAGTCTCATTTTATTGGGCTGAAGGAGAGGCCATGCCGCCAGATTATGTCGAACCTTTGACAGCCGTGTATTCTTGTATGCAGGGCACCAATCAAAAGCAACCGCGTTGTGTGGCATTAAAGGGTGAGATTGGACAGCAAGTCAGCTGTAGTATGTATGAGCAACGG
Organism: Acinetobacter sp. BIGb0196; assembly: GCF_011759595.1. Classification (NCBI taxonomy): domain Bacteria; kingdom Pseudomonadati; phylum Pseudomonadota; class Gammaproteobacteria; order Moraxellales; family Moraxellaceae; genus Acinetobacter; species Acinetobacter sp. BIGb0196. Next base: position 423,399 of record NZ_JAAOZA010000002.1, read on the forward strand.
AGTTCTTCATGCAAACAGGTACATGCTGGGGATTCACAATGTGCAAAAGCAAGACAAGGCTATGGTTTAATTCCCCTGATCGAAATAGAAGTCGCTACATCCAGCAATGATGAAGACTTTGATCAGGTGTGTTAACGCTAAAGTGGGAAAATTTAGGATATCAGGCAGAGACTGTAAGTCGACAGTCTACTGTGGTGTTAAATCCACGATAATTTTATATTCAAAGCCCATTTTTATTTCAATAAGATACTGAAAAATAAAGTGTGATTGAGAATAAGATAAATCCGCACAATAAAAAATGAAAATTGAACGGAAATTTGTATATAATAGCTCACGGAAATTACCAGCGAGACTGTTATGTTGACCATCGTTCAAGAAGCGCTAACCTTCGATGATGTCTTATTACTCCCTGCCTATTCTACTATCCTCCCAAAAGATGTCTCTCTAAAGACACGCCTCACACGCGGCATTCAACTGAACATCCCTATGGTTTCAGCAGCAATGGATACTGTGACTGAGTCACGTATGGCGATTGCAATGGCGCAAAACGGTGGTATTGGTATTTTACATAAAAACATGGATATTTCTGCACAAGCTGCAGAAGTTCGCCGTGTAAAAAAATTCGAAGCGGGAATGGTGAAAGATCCAATTACCGTGACACCTGAAACCACGATTCGTGATTTGATGGCAATTACACAAGCCAACAACATCAGTGGTGTACCTGTCGTTAAAGATGGCAAAGTGGTTGGGATTGTAACTGGCCGAGATACTCGTTTTGTAACGAACTTGGAACAACCAGTAAGCAATATCATGACAGGGCAAGATCGTCTTGTGACTGTTCGTGAAAATGAATCGAAAGAAAATATTCAAGCATTATTGCAAAAACACCGTATTGAAAAAGTATTGGTGGTTGATGAAAGCAATGCACTAAAAGGCTTAATTACAGTTACAGATTTCCGTAAAGCGGAATCTTATCCAAATAGCTGTAAAGATGAATTAGGTCGTTTACGTGTTGGTGCTGCAGTGGGTACTGGCGCTGAAACCCCAAGTCGTGTTGAAGCTTTGGTTGAAGCGGGCGTTGATGCGATTGTAGTGGATACAGCGCATGGTCATTCTGCGGGTGTGATCGAGCGTGTACGTTGGGTGAAAGCAAACTTCCCTCAAGTTCAAGTGATTGGCGGTAATATCGCAACGGGTGATGCTGCTTTGGCATTACTTGATGCGGGTGCAGATGCAGTGAAAGTAGGTATTGGTCCTGGTTCAATCTGTACGACACGTATCGTTGCTGGTATTGGTATGCCACAAATCTCTGCAATTGACAGTGTTGCCAATGCATTGAAAGACCAAATTCCATTGATTGCTGATGGTGGTATCCGTTTCTCTGGGGATATGGCCAAAGCAATTGGTGCTGGTGCAAGCACGATTATGGTGGGTTCACTTATGGCGGGTACTGAAGAAGCGCCTGGTGAAGTTGAATTCTTCCAAGGTCGTTATTACAAAGCATACCGTGGTATGGGTTCTTTAGGTGCAATGGCTGGTGCAACGGGTTCTGCCGATCGTTATTTCCAAGACTCGAAAGCAGGCGCTGAAAAATTAGTCCCAGAAGGGATAGAAGGCCGCGTACCGTACAAAGGTCCAATGGGCAATATCGTACATCAAATGATGGGTGGTTTACGTTCATCTATGGGCTATACCGGTTCTGCAACCATTGAAGATTTACGTCAAAATGCAAAATTTGTGAAAATTACCGCTGCAGGTATGCAAGAGTCACATGTGCATGATGTAACGATTACCAAAGAAGCACCGAACTATCGTGTAGGTTAATCTTTTGTAATATTTTGATTGGAAAAAGCCGTCAGTTTATGACGGCTTTTTTATTTTGGTGTAAAGTAGTAAACCTTAAAAATTGATTGTTATACAACACATAATAAGTGGGTAAAAGATGAGTTATTTTGGAACAGACGGGATTCGTGGAAAATTTGGTGAACTCCCAATTACCCCAGAATTTGCACTTAAACTCGGATTTGCGGCAGGGAAAGTATTAAAGCAAATTAGCCCCAAATCAAAACCGATTGTGGTTTTAGGTAAAGATACCCGTTTATCAGGTTATATTCTTGAAGCAGCTTTACAGGCGGGTCTCAATGCGGCAGGTGTTTATGTACATTTACTTGGACCGCTGCCGACCCCTGCAATTGCCCATTTAACCCGTGCATTGCATGCCAACTTAGGGATCGTGATTTCTGCTTCACATAACCCTTATTTTGATAATGGGATTAAATTCTTCTCAGATGAAGGGAAGAAGCTTCCAGATACGATTCAAGATGCGATTAACCGAGAGCTTGAGAACGATATCATCATTGAAGACACCGCAAACTTAGGTAAGAGTGTGCGTGTTAAAGATGCCAATGGTCGTTATATCGAGTTTTGTAAATCGACATTCCCGTATCATTTCAATTTACGCCATTTAAAAATTGTGGTGGATTGTGCCAATGGTGCAGCGTATAGCGTCGGCCCAGCAGTATTTCGTGAATTAGGCGCAAAAGTTATTGCGCTTTATAACGAACCAGATGGTTTAAATATCAATAAGGATTGTGGTTCGACGCATCCTGAAAATTTACAAAAAGCAGTGATTGAGCATCAAGCAGATTTAGGTATTGCTTTTGATGGCGATGCAGATCGTGTGGTTTTGGTTGACCGTTTTGGTAAATTGATTGATGGCGACCATATTCTTTATATTTTAGCAACTCAAGCATCCCAAAAACCGGCGGGTATCGTGGGTACAGTGATGAGTAACATGGCATTAGAGTTAGCACTTGAAAAAGCCAAAGTTCCTTTTGTACGTGCTAAAGTGGGTGATCGCTATGTATTGCAAAATTTAGAAGAAAACAACTGGGTGATTGGTGGCGAACCATCTGGTCATATTTTGACTTTAGACAAGAGCACAACAGGCGATGCAATCATTGCAGCCCTACAAGTGTTAACAGTATTGGTCGAACAGAATAAAGCTTTAGATGAATTGGTTGCAGATTTTAAAACTTTACCCAATGTTTTGGTCAATGTTCGCCTTGAACAAATGTTTGACCCATTCGCAGTGCCAGCATTGGTTGCCGAGTTTGATAAAGTAGAAGCAGCACTTAAAGGACGTGGGCGAATTTTAATTCGTAAGTCAGGGACGGAACCGATCATCCGTGTTATGGTAGAAGGCGATAATCTGCAAGAAGTAACTGATTTGGCAAATCATTTAGCAGATGCTGTTCGTCAAAATGCGGCTTAAAATATTGTATCGTCTGTAGAAGGTTTTGCTTCATGCGTGATGTAATTAAAGACTTAAGTGAGCTTCGTCTTACTTATCAAAAAGGTGAACTACATGAGGAGCAAGTGGATGCTCATCCTCATGCGCAGTTTCTCAATTGGTTTAATTTGGCTTTAGAAGCAAAACTGCATGAACCCTATGCAATGTCGTTGGCAACCGCAAATGCACAAGGGCGTCCACATGTGCGTACTGTGTTATTGCGTGGTGCTACCGAGGCTGGTTATGATTTTTATACCAATTATGACAGTCAAAAAGGCTTAGACTTAGCTGAAAATCCTTATGCAGAATTGCTATTCTATTGGCCTGAGTTAGAACGTCAGGTTCGTGTGGGTGGTCAAGTTCAGAGAATATCTGAACAAGAATCTACTGATTATTATCATAAACGTCCGCGTGATAGCCAAATTGCAGCACATATCAGCACCCCACAAAGTGGCGTGATTGAAAGTCGTGAACATTTACAACAGCGTTTTCAAGCATTGTATGATCAAGTGGCTGAAAAAAATGAATTGGCTAAACCCGAATTTTGGGGAGGCTATCGTTTAGAGCCGACGTATTATGAATTCTGGCAAGGCCGCCCAAATCGCTTACATGATCGCCTAACTTATGAAAAAGTAGGTGGATCTTGGACAATACAACGTTTGATGCCATAAATGCAAAAATTACAAATTAAACAACGACCATTGATCACACGCCCTGAAAACTTTCAGGGCGTGTTACCCTTTATTGCTGAAATTTTAGCCCGTCGTGGTGTGCAATCTGAACAAGAATTAGATTTAAAACTTAAATATTTACTTGCACCAGAAATGAAAGGTTTAGAGCAAGCCATTCAAATTATTGATCAAGCTTTAGATCAAGATAAAAAAATTGTGATTGTCGGTGATTATGATGCAGATGGTGCCACCAGTACCGCACTGATGATGCTGGCTTTACGAGAAATGGGTGCCAATGTTGAATACCTCGTTCCAGATCGCTTTAAATATGGTTATGGCTTAACCCCTAAAATTGCCGATTTGGCTTTTGAAAAATATCAGCCGGATCTATTAATTACGGTCGATAATGGAATTTCCAGTCATGCCGGGGTAGCACAAGCGCAGTCATATGGAATGCAGGTGATTATCACCGATCACCATTTAACGACCAAGGAAACGCCTCAGGCTGAAGCGGTTGTTAACCCAAATCAGTTAGGTTGCGAATTTCCAAGTAAGGCTTTGGCTGGCGTTGGCGTGGCATTTTACCTATTGGCAAAGTTAAGTAGCCATCGGGCAAAACAGGGAAAATCGGCTGCAAAAATGCCGCAATATTTGGATTTGGTTGCTTTGGGTACTTATGCCGATGTTGCTAGCCTCGACCATAACAATCGTATCTTAGTGGATGCAGGGGTTAAACGGATTCAACAGAATCAATGTCGTGCAGGAATCAGTGCCTTATTAGACATTGCAGCGCGTGATCCTGCTGAGTTAAAAGCCTCTGATTTAGGTTTTGTGTTAGGGCCTCGCCTTAATGCCGCAGGGCGTATGGAAACCATGGACATTGGTATTGAATGTCTTTTGGCAACCGATACGCAGACAGCTCACGCTTTGGCACGCCAGCTCAATGATTTAAACTTAGAACGTCGTCAAGTTGAGTCGGAGATCAAACAAGAGGCTTTGGCAGCGCTGGAAAATCTACAGCTTGATCAAGATCATTTGCCCGCAGCGCTGGTCATGTTTGAAGAACATTGGCATCAAGGGGTGATTGGTATTGTGGCAGGGCGTTTAAAAGAGCAATTTCATCGCCCTAGTATTGTATTTGCGGCGGATAAAGATGGGATTCATATCAAAGGTTCCGCACGTTCGATTGATGGTATTCATATTCGAGACAGTATTGAAAAAGTTGCCGAGCAATATCCTGATTTGATTAGTCATTTTGGTGGGCATGCGGCGGCGGCGGGTTTGACCATTCAAAAGCAACATTTTGAAGAATTTAAACAACGGTTTACTGAGTTGGTTGCTCAATCAGATGATGCACTATTCCAAGCGGTGTTGTGGACGGATGGTGAATTACCTGCTCAGGCATTTCAACTGCAAACTGTAGATACCTTGGCGCAATTGGGACCGTGGGGGCAAAAGTTTCCTGCACCGGTATTTGAAGGGCATTTTAAAGTCATCGATTATCGTTGGTTAAAAGAAGTGCATCTGAAATTGCGTTTAGCTTTGGAAAATGGCCAACCGATTGATGCGATTGCCTTTAATGTACGCGATAAATTCAATTTTGATCCTATGCAAGATATGGTACGTATTGTTTATGAATTGGATAAAAATCAATTTAATGGCAATGTGAGTTTGCAGTTAAGAATGCTGCATTTAGAACAGTAAATTTAGAGATAAAAAACCGCTCATACGAGAGCGGTTTTTTAAAGTTTACCAATAATTAGAAGCGGTAAGCAGCGCGAAGACCATAGATATTATAGTCATCAGAAAAATCAACAGAACCTTCTAAGCTGATTTGTTGAGTAAAGAATTTTTTTGCACGAATTGTGAATGTGTCTTCATCATTCCCATCAGCACGGCTACCTGAATAAGCCAATCCGACACTCAAGGTTTTATCTAGATATAAATCTGTACCTACGCTGTAAGCATCGGTATCACCAAAGCTTGCGCCACCTTCAAAGTTCATGTCATAGCGACCCACTTGAGTGACATATTTAGCACGGATAGTTGGATCTATATCATCATTAAAATCATTATCATAGCCCGCTAAACCAACCGCGATCAAAAGACCTGGGATTGGCAGATAACCCACTTCAGCAGTGTAAGTTGTATTGTCAAAATCTTCAAAACCATCTTCTTTATCTGTAGAGCGAGCGATAGTCGCACTTGCATAAAAATCAGTATTTGGAACGAAATATTCAATACCAACACCATAACTTGTGATATCACCATGATCATAATCGATATAGCTAATCTCACCATTTACGTTGCTTGCACGATCTAAAAAAGCGGCTTCGTTTAATGGATTGTTTTTAACTTGGACAGGATTAAAGTAATATTTTCCGTCGATAGCAAAACCAGTAGATGTATCCCCTTTATCTGGATCAACAATACCGAGTGAACCACCGATTTCAGCCTGGTATGCATGTGCAGACCCAAAAGAACTAGCAAGTAATGCAGCAAATAAAGTTTTCTTAAACATTGTGTGACCCTTTTGTTATAAAAATATTAATTTTTTGTTACAAATGGCATTGTATGTAAATTAATCTCTATGTCAAGACTAAAGATCTGAAAATTAAAAGTTTGCTGTCCCAAGATATAAAAACGATGCTTAAAAAATGGGTAACTAAGTCAAGCTTTAAGCAATCCATAACAACAATAAAAATAGCCAATAGATTCGGTTTAAAGGCTTTTAATCGGTCTTTTTTATATCTTAAATTTTTAAGATAGATCGATTTAAAATTATTTAATTCATTATTTATCAAAATATTATAATTGATTTTGTTCTATCGTCTTGCCTTAAGACTTATTAAGATATATCTTAATACGCATAAATTAATCGATTTGAGAAGAATAAAGATGAAATCAGAGCGACATGATCATTCACAAAATGATTTTGAGCATCGTGAACAGCATACCGAACGAGGCTATGGTGGGCGACGAGGTCGGTTGTTTGAATCGGGTAAAATGAAGCTTTTGGTTTTACATCTGATACAGCAACAGCCAAAGCATGGTTATGAAATTATCAAAGCCATCAGTGATCTGGTCGGTGGAGGCTATACTCCAAGTTCAGGCACAATCTATCCAACCCTGACCTATCTTGAAGAAATTGGTTTTGTGCATGCTGAAAATACAGAAGGTGATCGTAAGCAATATCACATTACTGATGCTGGAAAATTACATTTAAAAGAGCAGCATGCACATATCAAACACTTATTAGAGCGTTTGGAAACTCGACGCGAAATTCATGAAAACGACCAATATTTGGATATTCATCGTGCGATGGAAAACTTAAAAACATCATTACGCTTAAAGCTCAAGGGTAAAGATTTTGATGCTGAACAAGTTAGACAAGTCGCTGAAAAAATTGATCAAGCCGCCGTAGAAATTGGGCGTTTATAACAATGCAATAATAGGGCAATAGAAGGTTTAGGTGAGACATGAGTATTGAGGTACAACAAAAGCTGCGGCATGCAAATTTAAAAGTGACCCAAGCAAGAGTGATTGTATTCAAAGCGCTGTTGGACCAAAAAACACAACTGAGCGCAAAGCAGATTTATCAGCAATTATATGTACAAAATAAGCAGATCAGCTTATCGACCATATATCGAGTGGTGAGCGATTTAGAAAAAGTCGGTCTGATTACTCAAAATTTGCATGGCAGAGATGAAGCCAAATATGCTTTGCCTTATTTATCCGAAGTGGAGTCACTCAATATTCAATGTGCTGACCTAACCCAGATCAATAAAGCGTCTTTAATCGCTTCACTGGAACAGGTTTTTCAAGCGTTTGATATTGATGTTTTGGATATTAAATTTAGTACGACCCTACATTAAACCCAGCCGAATATTTAACAAGTTAGAGAAATCTTATGAAACAACATCAATATTATGTAACTGTTCAACATCTTGCAGATGCACAAGGTCATCCGTCAACCTACAATGAAAATATCGAATTTAACGTGGGCAATCACGATGATATTTTCCAAATCGTAGAGCGCTTAAAAGCTGCTGAGTTTTTTGATGAAGAAACCACTAAAGCGTTTGCGGTAGGGCTAAAACTCTTTTTAGAGGTGATGATTACCCACCGTGATCATGCGCTATTTCAAGACTTTGAACCCGCAGTTAAACAATTTATGAAAAACTTAAAGCAGAACGTCAAGAAAAATGCGTGATTTAAAACCAGAGATCAAGATCGAAAATAGACCCGATCAACATAAACCTGCTATGATTTTTGCTGGAATTCCGAAATTACCAGCAAAATATGCGGGCTGGATTATGCCGTTCATACTCTCAGCTTTGATGAGTGCGACCATTTCCATGATTAACTTATGGAAAAATGTGGGGTGGTTCGATGGATTTTTTGCAAAATGGTTTAGCGTCTGGCTATTTTCATGGATGATTGCCTTTCCCACAGTGTTAATTTTTTTACCTCTGGTTCGCCGTTTCACAGGCTTATTTGTGGATCTTACGCCACCACCTTCTGCTTAATTCGATCAAGACTTTGAACATGCTATAGGGTGATGATGGGCCTATAAGCATTTCAATGTGAATATGCAACTCGGTAAAGTATTGCTTCCAGATTTTCTAATCAGAAACTGCATAACAAAAACCAAACTATTATTGTCCTATTCATGGTATTCAGCGTATTAAGATAGCTATAGGTCGATGTATATAAAACCGATAAGCTAAATAAAATGAAATTGTAGATGTTGCAATAACGTCCTGAGCTGATGGACAAATTTAGGATAACAAAATGACCAATACCAACTATACCGAGATTTCTAACTCTGACGATTGTGAAAAATATGTGAATCAGTTTATTCAAGATTTTCCAATCCGTTCAGCAGAAATAGGCAAAGGCACCGTCATTAAACGTGCATTACCCAGTCGTCAAAAACGCATGATTGGCGCATGGTGCTTTTTAGATCACGCTGGCCCAGTCGTATTTCCTCAGGGAGATGGATTGGATGTTGGACCGCACCCACATATTGGATTACAAACCTTCACTTGGATGATCGAAGGGACGATGATGCATACAGACAGCATCGGCTCTAAACAATTGATTCGTCCTAAACAAGTGAATCTAATGACTGCTGGTTATGGTATTTCCCATACAGAAGTTGCTCCCGATACTGAAACAAGAATGCATGCTGCACAGCTTTGGATTGCATTGCCTGATGATAAGATCAATATGGCACCGCAGTTTGATCATTATCCAGAATTACCCATCGTAGAGCAGGACCATATCGAATTTACAGTTTTAGTCGGTGAATTCATGAATACCAAATCTCCTGTCAAAGTGCATACGGAATTAGTGGGGATCGATTTTTTTGCAAAAGAATCAACCAAGACACGTATTCCACTGAATCCTCATTTTGAATATGGATTTATGGCATTAGAAGGTGAAGCAACAGTAAATGGTCATGATTTAAATAGTGACAATATGGTAGTGATAGAACCTGGAATTTCACAGATTGAGGTTGAGTTACCAAAAGGCTCGCGTTTACTGTTGATTGGTGGTGAACCTTTTGAGTCGCCTATTTTATTGTGGTGGAATCTTGTGGGCAGAACACAGGAAGAACTAAAAACAGCAACAGAGCAATGGGCAAATCAGGATGCCCGTTTCGGAACGATCCCTGATTATGATGGTCCACGTTTAGAAGCACCAGCATTCCCAGACAAGATGCGAGCATCGAAGTGATGTGCTGCATTGCGCATTATCGATCTTTAGACAGGGATTCAAAGTAAATAATTTGCGTTAAAGACGTGCTTGATCATCCTTTAGCGCAAGTGTTGTGTTTAAAAAGTTTTATTTAAACTGGCATTCACTAAAAATTTAAAGATTAAAGGAAAATAAAATGGCAATTATTGCAAATGCAAAGGTAAAAACCTATCCAGAACCATGGTCAGGTGAGGTGGTGAGTGGAAAACATCAACTGATTACCGATAAACCAGAATCATTCGGTGGGCAAGACAAGGGCTTAGCACCTTATGATTTTATTTGTTCAGGTTTAATTTCTTGTACCATGATTACTTTGCGTATGTATGCTCAACACAAAGGGCTTGATTTGGGTGAGTTTACAGTTGAAGCTGATTTTAATGCCAATAAAGAGGGGAAAGAATGGGTCGAGCGTCGCTTGTCTTTTGCCACTCCGTTGTCTGAAGAGTTGCATCAAAAAGTGTTAGACATTTGCCAAAAAACCCCAGTGACCAAGACTTTATTGCGTAGTGTGGAAATCAATACCACGATTATTTAAAAAACGGCTATGTAAAAGATGGTCGTTGTCGCTGATCCGTAAAAAGATATTTTGTATAAAAACAAAATATCTTTTTTTTCTGTCATTAAGATTATACAAAGTTGCTTTTATTGATTATTTACAGGTGTTTGCATAAATTTTGTTATAGAACTTATCTTGATTCAAGGCTTTAAACTCTAAGTCGTCAAAGGAATAAAAAGCTGCTCCCGTTTCACCATCATGGCTCAAGGTAAGGTCATCAAATTTTTTCACTAATTTACTGTTTGATGTTTTTCCTGCAAAGTAATCAGCGCCCCGAATGGCGATGGTTTTTCCTGTGCAATCTACAATAAGCTGTTTAATAACTGATTGATATGTTGCACCTTGCTCATCTTTAATAGGGTTGGCATATTTTTCATAGATGACAGCTTGCTTAAACGAATCACGAATTTTTTGATGTGCATTTACATCAATAAAGGACTCACCCTTATTCTCAAGAGATCCCAGTAACATAAGCTTGGGTTGATAGGCATATAGATTTGAACAAATAAAGAAGAAAATTAACGGGATAAGTGACTTCATTTTTATTCTCAGAATAACCAATATTGAATCTAGAGTATAAACAAAGTTGATAAAAAAATGATTTAAATACAGTAATAGAATTGTTGAAAAGTTGAGATCAATTTATAGTCGAAGGATAAAAACTGAGGCAATACAATGATTACATTACATCACCTAGATCAATCTCGTTCACTCCGTATTATCTGGGCTTTAGAAGAGCTGGGGCTTGAGTATCAGATTAAGCACTATAAACGCTTGCCTACTTTTGCTGCACCCCCTGAGTTAAAAGCAGTTCATCCGCTTGGAAAGTCACCTGTATTGACCGATGGTGACCTGACTATTGCAGAATCTGCTGTGATTTTAGATTATCTTCAAGCAACCTATGATACAAAAAATCAGTTTAAGCCTCAGAACCCTAAAGACTTAATGCAATATAACTACTGGATGCATTATGCCGAGGGTTCTTTAATGCCTTATTTGTTGATGACCTTGGTCATGACCAATATGCCAAAACATGTTCCTTTTTTAATTCGTCCTATTGCAAAGAAAATTTCAGAAGGTGTCCGTGGCGGCTTTAGTAATCCTCGTTTAAAAGAACATGCAGCCTTTTTGGAAGCTTATTTTAGTCAACATGACTATGCCGCAGGTGAGTTTTCTTTTGCCGACATTCAAATGAGTTTTCCCGTGATTGCCATGCAACAACGAACCAAAAATAAAACCCCTCGACTGGCTGCATATGCTGAACGAATTCAGCAGCGTCCTGCTTTTCAACGCGCTAAACTAAAGAGTGATGATTAAATTTTGTATATCAAGGTGATGGCTGAATGCATTTAATTTTTTTACCAGGCGCATCGGGAAGTACAGCGTTTTGGCAACCTGTTATGCAGCAGCTTTCAGCCGATCATCAAAAAACAGTGATGGCCTATCCAAGTTTTGCTGGGTATCCAGAGCATCCGCATATTGATAGTTTTGACGATTTACAGGGCTATATTCTCGACCAAATTCAACAGCCCTGTATTGTGATTGCTCAATCTATGGGAGGTGTTTTTGCAGTTCAAGCAGCATTACAAAAACCTGAATTGATCAAAGCTTTGGTTTTGGTTGCAAGCTCTGGTGGAATTGATTTAAGCCCTTTTCAGGTTGCGGATTGGCGAGGGAATTATCAGCAAACATTTGCAGTGCCCAATTGGTTTGTCGATCATCAATCCCATTTAGATGATTTATTATACAAAATAGCGTGCCCAGTCCTGTTACTCTGGGGAGATGCAGATCCCATTAGCCCTGTGGGCGTGGGTAAATATTTGCATGAAAAAATTCAGCATTCCAGATTGCATATCATTGAACAAGGGGAACATGATTTGGCCAATGTACACGCAAATCAAGTGGCCAGATTAATTCACGATTTTATTTCTGATATAAAGTAAAAGATTAAAGCTGAAGTCGCACATGTCTTTTTCATTTATGTTTACCATAATGACAATTGTGCTTCATCTTGCTGATCGGTCAGTTGATACAAACCCACTCCGATTAAACGGAATTGGAAATGCTCAGGAATTTGCATTTCGCTTAATAATATTTGAATGACCTGAACCATTTCTTGTTGCGATTGAAGTGCGGTTTTAAAACTTTTACTGTGCTGTAAAACCTGAAAATTCTTGAGTTTTAACTTAACGGTGACACCGCGAGCCTGCATGTGTTTTTTTTCTAAACTGAGCCAAACACGTTCAATTAAATTGTCCCAATAGATTGAACACTGTTCAAGGCTGAGATCATCATCAAATGTGGTTTCTTTGGAAATTTGCTGACGTTGTCGTTCGGCTTGTACTGGGCGATCATCAATACCTTGGGCATATAAAAACAACTGTCTACCATATTTGCCAAAATGATGGATCAGTATATTTTCTTCAATTTTTTGCAAATCCCCCAAAGTCTCTAAGTTTAAGCTTTTCAGTTTTTCCTGAGTGACTTTACCGACACCGGGAATTTTTTTCAGGGGTAAATCATGGATAAAATGTTGAACTTGGGTCGGTTTAATGATGCAAATGCCATTGGGTTTATTCCAATCCGAGGCAATTTTGGCAAGAAATTTATTCGGTGCCACACCTGCTGAAGCCGTAAGCCCTGTTTGTTGAAAAATATCAGCTCGAATTCGTTCCGCCACTTCAGTGGCACTGGGAATATTTTGTAAATTTTCAGTGACATCTAAATAAGCTTCATCTAAAGATAAAGGTTCGATAAGCGCAGTGTATTTCTGAAAAATCTCATGAATCTTTACAGAAACGTCACGATACTTTTCAAAATTCGGTTCAATCACATAGACTTGAGGGCAGAGTTTTTTTGCCTGAGACATCGACATGGCAGAGCGTAATCCAAACTGACGCGCTGGGTAGGATGCAGCAGCAATCACAGCCCGAGGATGATGTGAGGAAATCACCACAGGCAGATGCTTTAATTCAGGGCGGTCGAGTAGCTCTACAGATGCATAGAATGCATCCATGTCAATATGGATGATTTTTCTCATGAATTACACAGTGTTGAAACGCTGTGTGATTATTCTAACCGATCTTGATTTGTTTCTATTGATGAATTTGAATTTTGTAAAGAATATGCGACAGCTTATGTCATGAATGATCTTGATTGCGCTTAATTCAACTTATTTTTCTGTAAAAACTGCTGCCATTGTTCTGCATCACCATAAAATACATTTAAATCGACATTTTTTTCGATGCCTTGAATTTTGCCTTGGTTGCTCTGTTGCCAAAATGTCCATGCACGTTGGTCTTTTAAATCAGGCTTATCTTTATATTCACGAATCCAAATCGGTGTATCTTTAAACTCACCTGTTAAAACCATGTTGTAAAAGATTTTAGAGGTATAAAAAATCGGTTGTTTACCGTAATGCTTTTGCAATTGATCATGCATACTTTTGATGTGTTTGATTAATTGTTCTTTGGTATAGGTGTTTATGCAACTGCTGTCATATTCCAAGTCCATCACAGGGGGCAAGGCATTGCTTTTATTTGGCACTGTTTTGATAAAATTTTGTGCTTGAATGTCACCATCACGACATAAACGAAAGAAGTGATAAGCCCCCACACGCAGACCACGTTCACGTGCTTCTAACCAATACTGCTGAAACTTATCATCTTGATAATCGCCACCTTCAGTGGCTTTAAGATAGACAAACTGATAGTGCTGCGGAGAAATTTTTTTCCAATCAATATCACCTTGATGATGTGATACATCGAAACCTTTAATCGGATAGGCTTCAGCCAAGGCGGCATTATTATGAACAAAAAACAAAGTCCCGAGTATGACGCAGCAGAAAAGTGCGATCGCTAAAACTGAGCTATTGCGAGTGATTTTTTGCTGTTTGTGTTTTTTCGCAGCGTATTTTGACATGGTTTTTCTAAATATCCAGATGGATCAGTTTAACGTGCTTTGGTTCTAAAAAACGATGGCTGAATAAAAATTGCAACACTTAAATTTGCGCATCTTTGGGAATTTGAAAGAATATCAACGCCGTAATGATGTTAATCGCACCTAAGCAAATTAGGGTATAGTGAAATGCTTGTGTTATATGCGCTTCACTAAAATAGCCTGTAAATGCATTGAGTAGAGTACCTGCCAAAGCAACCCCAATACTCATTGATAACATCATAATCATCGATAAAAAGCTATTCCCACTACTGGCATCCTGTTGCGGGAGATCTTTAAGCGTAAGGGTATTCATGGTCACAAATTGTAATGAGTTGAGTACACCAAAAATAAAGAAATGCACCACACCTAACCATGTCGGGGTATCCGCTGTATGTAACGCAAAACTGGCAATACATGCACCGATCAATAAGGTATTGACCAGAAGAAATGGACGATAACCGGTACGTTGTAAAATCGGGCGAATGATGGGTTTAGAAAATAATGAACCGAGTACAATTGGGGTCATCATTACCCCAGTCATCAAAGGTTCCATTTTAAATGCAACTTGGAGCATCAGCGGCAAAATAAAGGGAACGGCATTTCCACCAAAGCGCGCAAAGAAATTACCGAGTACACCAATGGTATAGATTTTATTTTTAAACAGTCGACTACGAAACAATGCATTTTTATGGGTATGGGCATGATAGGCATAGACCAATGCTGAGATTATCCCAGCGAAAAGTAAGCCTAAGCTCAGGTTTCTGGAGATTTCATTGCTGGCAATATTTTCAATCCCTAATGCCATGCCCACCATTGCGATTGCCAATAGGATAAAGCCACTGGAATCAAAGGATTTTACAGATGCTTCAGCCACATTGGGCATGGCTTTAAAGGTAACAAAAGTGCCTAAAATACCGATGGGTAAATTAATCAGAAAAATCCAGTGCCAAGAGGCATATTCGACCAACCAACCGCCTAAGATCGGACCCATTAATGGACCGAGTAAGCCTGCTAAGCTCATCAAACTCATTGCAGAAAGAAACTGCTCACGAGGGATGATTTTTAACATGGCGAGTCGCCCGACTGGAACCAGTAACGCGCCACCGATACCTTGAATAACTCGAAATACAATAAGTAGATTGAAGTCATTGGACAGTGCACAGCCCAATGAGGCAGCGGTAAAAATTACGATCGCTGCAAAAAAGATATTTCGTACCCCAAAGCGATCTGCCAGCCAACCGCTTAAAGGAATACACGCAGCAACCGCCAAGACATAGCTAATCACGATGCCATGCATTTTTAATGGATTTTCTTGCAGGCTTTCTGCCATAGCAGGCAAAGCGGTATTGATAATCGTGGTATCTAAGCCTTGCATGAAAAAGCCGATCGAAACTAAAAAAACCAATAAATAGAATTTAGGTTGGAGTTTACTGTGCGATGGCGTAGTCGTCATAGAACTTAAATAATCTCATTTTGTGAATATTTTAAAACAATCATCTGACTAAATCTGTATGAAATCGTTGCTTTATATTGAATCAGACGCAGTACCCAATTGAATGTTCAAGAAATTGCCATAAAACTGTAATCTGCTTGTCATGGAACTTACACCCATGATGAATACATTAAGCCAAATTAAACAAAAAATGGGCTGTTTATGAACATAAAAGTTTCAGCATTGTGTTTAGCAATGCTTTCTGTTGGCTTAGTGGCATGTAATGATGATAATAAAACAACAGCGCCAACGGTTGAAGAAGCCACACCTGAAAGCATTAATTTAAGTTTATTGGGGCGTTATGAAACGGGTATTTTTGCTGAAAGTGCAGCAGAAATTCCTGCATATGATGCAATAACAAAACGGGTATTTGTGGTCAATGCCAAAAAGGGTTTAGTTGATGTATTAGATGTGTCTAAACCCGAAACACCTGTGCATATTGGTGAGCTTTCGGCCCGTGAAGCTTTAGCTGATTCAGAAGTAAATTCAGTTGCGATTAAAAATGGCATTGTGGCACTAGCCGTTCAAGCCAAACAAAAAACAGATAAGGGTATTGTGGCTTTTTTTAATGCCAAAGATTTGAAATTGATCAGTAAAGTCGAAGTTGGTGCTTTACCTGATATGCTGACATTTAGCCCAGATGGTAAAACTGTTTTGGTGGCAAATGAGGCTGAACCCAATGATGACTATAGTATCGATCCTGAAGGTTCAATCAGTATTATTGATATCAGCAATATTCAACGACCAACCGCCAACCTTGCCGATTTTAAAGCGTTTAATGATAAAAAAGCCGATTTGATTAAAGCGGGTGTACGCATTTTTGGTCCTAAAGCGACAGTGGCTCAGGATCTAGAGCCTGAGTACATCACCATCAGCAATGATGGGAAAACCGCTTGGGCGACCTTACAAGAAAATAATGCCATTGCCAAAATTGATATCGTTGCTAAAAAAGTGACTGATATTTTTCCATTAGGTTATAAAGATCATGGGCTTGCCAATAATGCGCTAGATGTCAGTGATAAAGATGGAAAAATTAATATTCAGGCTTGGCCGGGTTTGGTGGGGATGTATCAACCTGATTCAATTGCCCATTATCAAGCCAATGGGGCAAGTTATTTAGTCACAGCCAATGAAGGTGATTCACGTGAATGGCTAAAAGACTCAAAAGCGTACTATGCTGGAGATCAAAGCCAAGGTTTTGTTGAAGCGATTCGGATGAAGGATTTATTCAGCGTTAAAGGTTTTAGCAATAATATAAAAGATTATCCTGCTCATTTGACCAATATTGCCGCAGGTGTAAAAGGTGCCAAACTAGATGCAACGGTTTTTGCCTATTGTGGTGCAACGGCGACTGATCCGGGCTTGTGCCGTGATGATAAATCATTAGGACGTTTAAACATTGCTTGGAATATGGGTTATCAAACCAACATGGATGGCTCACCAAAATTGGATGCCAATGGATTATTGACCTATAGCAAACTTTATAGCTATGGCGCGCGTTCATTCAGTATATGGGATGTACAAGGCAAGTTAATTTGGGATTCAGGTAGTGAGTTTGAGCGTAAAGTTGCTGAGCTATTTCCAAATTATTTTAATAGTGATCATGAAGCGGCGGCTTTTGATGACCGAAGTGGCAAGAAAGGACCTGAGCCTGAAGGTTTAGCGCTGGGTACAATTGGTAAAAAAACCTTTGCCTTTATTGGCTTAGAGCGCCAAAGTGGGATAATGGTATACGACATTAGCAATCCACAAAAGCCTGTGTTTATACAGTATTTTAATAATCGTACCTTTAAACAGGATCAGGTTTATAAAGATGCCCAAGGTCAGCCAATCTTAAACAAGGATGATAAGCCGGTTCTGATTGAGAAAAGTGATTTAGGTCCTGAAGGACTGACATTTGTCTCTGCCAAAGATTCACCAAATGCAAAGCCTATGTTGATTGTGGGCAATGAAGTCAGTGGCAGTACAGCAATTTATCAGATAAATTTAAAATAGCGGTTTAATGTATTCTGTTGCGAGTAAAGAGTGCTTTGGCACTCTTTTTTATTGAGGCTATCCCTCAGTTTTATGAGGGATAGTTGTAGATGTGATATATGAAGTAGCTTAATTATTCATCTTTATATACATCGTCAATTTTCAATAAAATTGTATTACTGATCTAAGCCCAACCACTGTCTTTGATGATAAGCGCTATCCCAGAACAACCATTCTAATTCAGCGCCTTTGGTATAGGCTTTATGCATTTTCTCAAGGGTATCTGCATCGCAATGTTCTGCAATACGGTCAATCGTTGCTAAAACATTTTTAACTGCTTCGTTAAACTCTTCACCTGAATAGGTATCGATCCATGCTTGATATGGATTATTGGCAATAGATTTACTCACAATATCTTTTCCAACTTCTGCATAAATCCAGAAGCAAGGCAGTAACGAAGCCAAAACCACAGGATAGCTTTCAGACCAAGCCGTCGCAGTTAAAAAAGAAGTGTAGTGATGGCAGGCAAGGGTAAGCGGGGTATTCTCAAAGTCAGCTTTGCTAATCCCAAAATCTTTCATAAATCCATCGTGTAGGCTACGTTCAACCACAATCGCTTCTTTCGCACCTTGGGTAAATTGGATGATATCGTCAGCATCAAATGCTTTTGCACCACAGACAGCCAATGCACGACCATAAGCCACCAGATAATGCGCATCCTGAATCACATAATGACAAAAAGCTTCTTTGTTTAATGAGCCTGTCGCAAGTTCTTGGTTAAATGGAAGCGCTAAAGTTTTGTTATATAAAGCAAGATTACGTTGCCATACGTCTTGAGAAAAAGACATGTCATTTTCCTATGCAATGATTCAAGTTATAAAATGATTTCAGTTTGCAAGACTATAACAACTCTAAATTGCTTTAGGTATTTGAATGCAGAAAATTCGGCTGTATTTGCATAAAAATATGACAAAGAACTTTGGATAAATGTGAAAAAGTCGTCATAATGTGCGCATTAAAAACGCGATTTTTATTTCAGTTTTCTGATTCAAAAACTATTCTCCGTAGGTCGAATTCCCATGATGAAACATTTTGGTTTCTCAATATTTTTTACGATCGTGTGTTTGGCAATCTCTGCATATTGGGGCTTTACCCATGGTCCAAATGCAGGCGTGCAAGCCATGCTCTCTGCACTGACCATTACGGCAATTCTTGCTGTTATGGAAGTGTCTCTGTCTTTTGACAATGCTGTTGTAAATGCATCTGTACTGCGTAATTGGGATCATTTCTGGAAAATGATCTTTTTAACCGTTGGTATTTTGATTGCTGTGTTTGGTATGCGACTGGTATTTCCTGTTGTGATTGTTGCAGTCACAGCGGATATGGGCATGTTTGATGTTGTAAAAATGGCATTAAATGATCCAATTCAATACTCAGAAAAATTATTGGCACATCATGCTGAAATTGCCGCTTTTGGTGGTTCATTCCTGTTATTGGTATTTTTAAACTTTTTCTTGGATGAAGGCAAAGATACCCATTGGTTTAAATGGATTGAAAAGCGTTTAGCCAACTTAGCCAATGTACCAGCAATGTCGGTATTCCTTGCTTTAGTGGCATTGCTGATTATGGCTGCAAATGTAGATGAAGCGAAACGCCTTGTGGTCACAATGGCGGGTATCTGGGGCATCGTGATTTATATCGGTGTACAAGTACTCAGTCATTTACTGGGTGGCGAGCCAGAAGTGGATGAAGACGGCAATGCTGTGGGTCATGATGCCAATGGTGCACCTACAGGTGTGATCAAAGCGGGTATTGGTGGCTTTATTTACCTAGAAGTTTTAGATGCATCCTTTAGTTTTGACGGCGTGATCGGTGCGTTTGCGATTACCTCTGATGTTGTCATTATTATGCTTGGTTTGGCCATTGGTGCGATGTTTGTTCGTTCAATGACAATTTACTTGGTCGATAAAGGTACACTTGATGCCTATATCTACCTTGAGCATGGTGCGCATTATGCCATTGGTGCTTTGGCATTTATCATGATTGCAAGTGGTACAGGTTTACATGTACCTGAGGTGGTAACAGGTTTGATTGGTGTTGCCTTTATTGTTTGGGCAGTCATTGCATCGATTCAATATAACAAGCGAATTGAACAACAGAGTTAATCCTTTTTTAAGAAAAGAGATTACAATACAAGAGCACTTTAACAGTGCTCTTTTTTATGCTCAATGTTTCCACAAAGTTGCCACAATATGCGATGATGTGTTTGATAATTAGCTCGCCAGTTTTGATAAGCCAGTAGATATGATGAATCCTTTAGAACGCCGCTCGACCTTTGCATTAAGTAGTATTTTTGCTTTACGCATGTTGGGGTTGTTCATGATTATCCCTGTGTTTGCGGTGGTTGGTCAGTCTTATCAGTATGCCACACCTGCTTTGATCGGTTTAGCGGTCGGTGTCTATGGCCTCAGCCAAGCACTTCTGCAAATTCCTTTTAGCT
Source organism: Acinetobacter sp. BIGb0196 (assembly GCF_011759595.1). Classification (NCBI taxonomy): domain Bacteria; kingdom Pseudomonadati; phylum Pseudomonadota; class Gammaproteobacteria; order Moraxellales; family Moraxellaceae; genus Acinetobacter; species Acinetobacter sp. BIGb0196. The sequence goes on from NZ_JAAOZA010000002.1 coordinate 443,586, forward strand.
TATGGGCAGATCGTTTTAGCCGTAAACCTTTGATTGTTTTTGGCTTACTGCTGTTTGCTTTGGGTGGTGCTGTTGCAGCAATGTCTGAAACCATTTATGGGGTCATTATTGGCCGTGCGATTGCTGGCGCTGGCGCTGTATCTGCGGTTGTTATGGCTTTGCTGGCGGATGTCACCCGTGAAGAGAATCGAACCAAAGCCATGGCTGTGATGGGCATGAGTATCGGATTGTCCTTTGTTGTGGCTTTTAGTTTAGGGCCTTGGCTCACCAGTTTGGTGGGGATTTCAGGGCTATTCTGGGTAACAACAATTATGGGATTATTGGCAATTCTCATGTTGTTTATGGTGCCTAAAACCACACGTCATCATAAAAACTTTAAACAAGGTTATCTGCATCAGCTCAAACAAGTCTTAAAAATGGGCGATCTGAATCGTCTACATGTTTCAGTTTTTGCGCTGCACTTATTGCTTACCGCAATGTTTGTTTATGTGCCTTCTCAATTGATCAATTTTGCCGGAATCCCTTTGGCGCAACATGGCATTGTTTATTTGCCTTTGTTGGTCATCAGTCTGTTCTTTGCATTTCCGAGCATTATTCTGGCTGAAAAATACCGTAAAATGCGCAGCATTTTTCTAACGGCAATTGCAGGAATTATAGCGGGATTAGTTGTTCTGATTTTTGGTTATGAATCCAAATATATCTTGTTGTTAGGCCTTGGATTGTTCTTTATTGCCTTTAATGTCATGGAAGCATTACTCCCTTCATGGTTGTCTAAAGCAGCACCGATTCAATCCAAAGCAACAGCGATGGGTGTCAATGCAAGTGCTCAATTTTTAGGGGCTTTTTTTGGTGGCACACTCGGTGGACAATTAATTTTGCTCAATAATACAACAATGGGTTGGAGTGTCTTATCAGCTATTGCTATACTTTGGTTGCTCATTAGTTTTGGGCTAGCTCAACCACGATATTTAACATCAATCGTATTACGATTGCCTGAGGATAAACAAACCGATAATTGGACTTCTCAGTTGTTGTCAATTCGTGGTATTGAGGAAGTTGTGGTTATGTCTGACCAGCAAGTTGCGTATATAAAAGTTGATAAACAGCAAATTGATGATGCTGCGCGACAACATTTAACGCAGTTGTTTGGGAAAGAGGTAGCCATTTAAACATAACTCTTATAAAGTAAAACATAGAATCGAATAGGAAGATAACATCTAATGCGTGGTGTAAATAAAGTTATTTTAGTTGGTACTTTAGGTCGTGATCCTGAGACTAAAACTTTCCCAAATGGGGGTTCTCTCACTCAATTTTCAATTGCGACAAGTGAATCTTGGACAGACAAAAATTCCGGTGAAAGAAAAGAACAAACGGAATGGCATCGTATTGTATTGCACAACCGTTTAGGTGAGATTGCACAGCAGTATTTACGTAAAGGTTCAAAAGTTTATATTGAAGGTTCTTTACGTACCCGTCAGTGGACGGATCAAAATGGTCAAGAGCGCTATACCACTGAAATTCGTGGCGAACAAATGCAGATGCTTGATAACAACCGTCAACAAGGTGAAGGCGCTGCTGCTGACAATGGTGGTTATAACCAACCACGTTTCAATAACAACCAGCAAGGTGGTTTTAACAACAACCAAGGCGGTGGTGGTTATGCGAATCAAGGTAATCAAGGCGGTGGTTACGGCAATGCCAATCCACAAGGTGGCTATGGCAATGCCGGAAACAATGTAAACCAAGGTTTTCAATCGCCTAAACCTGCAGCTGCACCATCAGCACCTACTGCTGCCCCTGCGGATTTGGATGATGACTTACCGTTTTAATTGATAAGAATGGTCAAGCTTTATCAAAACCCTTTGTGAAAACAAAGGGTTTTTTTATGAACCTCATGATTTGGTTTTAGACAATCACTTTTTCGCAGAAACCCACATGGTAATCACGGCTTTAAACACCAGATTATTTTGCGTGTCTTTGACCTCCACATTGACCAAATAATCACTACCTTGATTCCACTGAAAATTGCGCTCAACAGGCGTGGCAATCGCAATTAAATCAGTTTCAGCCTTCTTTAAATATTCAACAGTCATCCCTTTGGGAATCCAACGGTGCGTGGAAGGCACGGTTACATCGGTCATGGTTCCGCCAGCAAGCTCAGCCATATTACACATGGCAATAGCATGGACTGTACCAATATGATTGAGTATAGCACGGTGTTTTTTGATTTTAATTTCAGCATAATTCGTTTCGAGTCGTTCAAAAACAGGTGAAATACTGCTGAAATAAGGCGCTTTTAAGCATAATAATTTTGAAAATGTCCATTTGCCAGCAGGCTTATTTTTAAATCTATTCCACAGTTTTAGGGTTTGGCTCATTGTTGTATTCCTTATTTAGTTTACAGAATATTATTTATTTTGCAGAATATTATTCTAATACAGAATTAAATTCTGTTATTGGCTCGACAGACGATTTGAATCGCGTAAAATGTCATATAGAAAATGCTTAAATAAAATCAAAGGCTGTACATGAATAATCAAAGTTTGTTGGAACGTCGTTATAGTGGACGTCGTGCAGAATTAAAACGTGTGATTTTAACGGAAGCATTAGCCTGTTTTTTAGAATATGGGATTGAAACAACAACAATAGAAATGATCCGTGAACGTGCGCAAACCAGTGTGGGGGCGATTTATCACCATTTTAAAAATAAAGAAGGTTTAGTGGCAGCCCTGTATATTTTAGCCATAGAAGACCAAGCAGAACGCCGTGATCAAGCATTATTGTCTGCACAAAGTCTACAGCAGGGTATTCAAGTGATGACAGCAAGCTATATAGACTGGGTCATGGATTATCCTGATTTCGCCAGATTTTTATATACTGCCAATTTTAGTATTTCTAAAAGTTCTCAGCGCGATCAGCTAAAACAGCAGAATCATTTACGTAATCAGCACTTACTGGCTTGGATGAAACAGCAACCCGATTACGGGGTGATCAAGAACATTCCCCATGAATTATTATTGTCATTTATGGTTGGATCGACAGAAAGTTATTGTCGGGCATGGTTGTCAGGTAAAGTGAAAGCCACGCCAAAAGTTTACCAAGCAGCATTGTCACATGCGGCTTGGTGCAGTTTAGAAAGCGTATATCAGCAACAACAAGGCTAAATAATCAAGCTTGTTGAATTACGATGCTGTGATTAAAAAATTCGTGAGCTTTGCATATAGTGCGCTGTGACTTGATCTAAGTGATTAAGAATGGTTGCACGATCTTGAGTTTGAATTGCTGTGTCCAGTTGCTGCATATAGCCTAGCAATTGGTTTTTTGCTTTTGCCGCAAATTCAGCAGTAATGGCTTGATCTTCATAGAGTAAAACATAGTTTTTGGCAAAACCATAAATCATAAAAATTGCCGTTTTCTCAAAATCAGCCTCAGAATGAGCAATTTGAGATTCACAGTTTATTTTCAGTTGTTTAAAAGCGTCTGTACCAAAAGGAAGGTTTTGGAATTGCTCCAAAAGAATTGAGAACGTCATTTTTTAAAGTCCACTCAAAAAGAAAATCTATAGAGTAAATGGTGAAAGGTCAAGCAAAGTTTGAAATAATATTTTCGATCAAACCAAGCCAACAGATTGGAAAGATAAATCTATAATACCGATTACTTTTATTAAAAACTCCAGTTTTACCGATTTAATAATATTTCGTATAGTGATTTCACAGATAAGCAATCCCTGAAACCTATTGAAGGAAGACCAAATGAGTTTGATCAATACTGAAGTTAAAGCATTTAACGCAACTGCATATAAAAATGGTGAATTTATCGAAGTGTCTGAAAAAGACTTCTTGGGTAAATGGTCTGTGGTATTTTTCTATCCTGCTGATTTTACTTTTGTCTGCCCAACAGAGTTAGGCGATCTAGCAGATAACTATGCTGAATTCCAAAAAATGGGCGTAGAAATTTACTCAGTTTCTACCGATACACACTTTACCCATAAAGCATGGCATGACAACTCAGATGAAATCAAAAAGATCCAATATCCAATGGTGGGTGATCCAACATGGGCTTTGGCAAAAAACTTTGAAGTGTTGATTGAAGCTGAAGGCCTTGCAGATCGTGGCACTTTCGTAATTGATCCTGAAGGTAAAATTCAAATTATTGAAATCAATGCCGGTGGCATTGGACGTGATGCACAAGAATTACTGCGTAAAGTGAAAGCAGCACAATATGTACACGCACACCCTGGCGAAGTATGTCCAGCAAAATGGAAAGAAGGCGATGCAACACTTGCACCTTCAATTGATTTGATCGGTAAAATCTAATCATTGCCTAGGATTAGAATTGAAAAACCAGAAGTTTAACTTCTGGTTTTTTTATTGTTCGCTTGGCTTTATAAAATATAACCATCGTGTTTAGGTGCATAGGCACGAATACCTTCAACTAAATCTTCAATTAATTTTTCCATGACTAAGCGTTGACCTTTGCGTGATGCATAGACCAACTGTACAACACCGATATTAGAACACCACTCTGGTAACAGATGGATTAAACGCCCTGAAGCAATGTCTCGTTCTACCGTTAAATAGGGAAGATCAGCAATACCTAAGCCATCGAGTACCGCATAATACGCACCCATTAAGTCATTGCTTTTGACCCGAGGCTGTAACGGAATATCGATTTCTTCTCGTTGCTGAATATGATGTAAATGCCAATGATAGTGCTGTTTATCTGTACCTAATACAATGGTTGGAAATTCACAAAGTTCTGTGACATGTTGAATTTCACGATCGCCTAAAAGTTCAGGACTAATCACTAAACAGTGCGTGGTTTTAATCACATCTCTAACGATAATGCTGGAGTCTTCATTGCTTGAAAAGTTAGTACGAATGGCCAAATCAATATCATCATGCAGCACATCGATACGTCGACTGGTGAGTGCTAATTCAACCCGAACTTTGGGATATTTTTTTAAAAACTGATTTAGAATTGGTCGAATTTGATGTTCCATCATCACCGGTGGGCAACTAATTTTAATCAGACCCTGTAATTCAATTTCTTGTTTTAATAAGACATTCTGGGCATTATCCGCCTGTTCAATAATCTTTGCACATTCCTCAAAGAATTCTTGTCCTAGTGGTGTGACTTTAAAATGCCGTGTCGAGCGTTGAATCAGAGTCACATTAAATTTGGCTTCTAAATCCAGAATACGTCGGCTCAGTTTAGACTTGGTGATATTACTGGCTTCACTTGCAGCACTAAATCCACCATGTTTTACCACCAGATAGAAATAATAGTAATCATCAAAAGAGTGCACAGCTTCATCTCAGGTGTGTTGATGATAGAATAGTATCATTAATAGGAAAATATTTTAAAATTTGTACAAATAAAATGCAGAAACAAAAGCTAGGAATGCAAAGGCTTACATTCCTAGCGACAACGATTATCTTATTTTTGAGAAGTGTTTTGTGTGTAGCTGTTGATCAGATTACGATAGTCAGGGATATGATTACCAAATAGCGTACCTAAACCTTCAATATCATTACGCCAATCGCGATGTAGCTCACAAGAGGCACCAAACCAAGTCATTAATTGTGCACCGGCATTGCTCATACGGTCCCACGCTGAGTCACGTGTTAGCGGGTTAAATGTTCCTGAAGCATCGGTGATCACAAAGACCTCAAAATCTTCTTCAAGGGCAGAAAGTGCAGGAAAGGCAACACAAACTTCGGTGACAACACCCGCAATAATCAGTTGTTTTTTACCTGTTGCTTTTACTGCTTTGACAAAGTCTTCATTGTCCCAAGCATTGATTTGACCAGGGCGAGCGATATAAGGCGCATCTGGAAAAAGCGCTTTTAACTCGGGTACCAGTGGACCATTGGGGCCATCTTCAAAACTGGTGGTCAGAATAGTGGGAAGGTTAAAATATTGGGCCGCAGCAGCCAGTGCCAAAACATTGTTTTTAAACTTATCTGGGTCAATGTCGCGGACTAAAGAAAGTAATCCAGTTTGATGATCGACTAACAATACCGCAGCATCATCTTTGTTTAAACGAACGTAAGGTTTTCCCATTTTTTATATCCTTGAAGTCACTAAAATTTAAATTGTGCTTAAATACAAAACAAATTATTTTGCATGGATTTCATGTTACGTGGCTTAATCATGATAATTAAGCCTATAAACTGAGATTAATAATCTCATAAATAAGATGATTGATTAAAAACTACGCTGTGCCGTCGCTATTGAATATCCTATATTTGGGATTCAGCGTATTGGTAGATTGCTGTATTGATCACTTTAAAAAACCTAAAATGGATTCATATTAAAGCCTAGAGATAGGAGTATTGAGATGAAAAGAATTATTGGTGTATACCGCAATCAAAATATGCATTGGGTCGGTGATGGCTTTCCTGTAAAAAACTTGTTTTCTTATGATCGTTTAGGTCAAGCGATTAGTCCTTTTTTATTATTGGATTATGTAGCGCCTTACACATTTGCACCTAGCCATGAACAGCACGGTGTAGGTTCACATCCACATCGTGGCTTTGAAACAGTAACGATTGCCTATCAAGGTGAAGTTACCCATAAAGACTCCCATGGTGGCGGTGGAACCATTAAAACAGGTGATGTGCAATGGATGACTGCGGGCGCAGGCTTGGTTCATGAAGAATTCCATTCACACGAATTCACTGAAAAAGGTGGAATCTTTGAAATGGTTCAGCTTTGGGTGAATTTACCTGCAGCAGATAAAATGACCCAACCAAAGTATCAAGCAATTTCTGCGCAAGATATTCCTGTGATTCATTTTGATGATGATGCAGGCCACTTACGTGTGGTTGCTGGGAAATATGCTGAACAACAAGGTGCTGCTTCAACCTTTAGCCCAGTCAATGTTTGGGATGGTCAGCTTAAAGCGGGTCATGAGCAAATTATTCATGTACCTGTTGACCACAATACTTTGGTGGTTGTACTCGAAGGTGAAATGCTGCTCAATGGCACACAAAAGGTACTTGATAGCTCGATTGTCATGTTTGAAAAAGATGGCGATGCAGCAATTCAACTTGAAGCAGTGCAAGATGCTAAGTTTTTGGTCCTTACAGGTAAACCACTGAATGAGCCAATTCAAGGCTATGGTCCATTTGTGATGAATAGCAAAGAAGAAATCGTGCAAGCGTTTAACGATTTCAATAATGGCAAATTTGGTGAAATTGTAGCGGAAGCTTAGTTGATTTTGATGATAGGTATTTGTGTATAACGGATAGCTTGCATGTCTTTCGTCTATAAGTTCAGCCATGTATGAGATATCGAGAAGTCAAAAAGCGGATTGTAAAATCCGCTTTTTTTATATGTAAAATTTTTAGCACCAAAAAGGTCAGAAATTTAAAAAAAGAAAAGAGCTTTGCTCTTATCGAACAGAAGCTCTCTTACGCTGTAGTTTTTTTCTTTAGATGATTATGTCTTGTTTTGATTGGGTTGTTTTGTTATTCGCGCATCATAATTAATTAAAAATGTGAAGTAAAGCACAATATATTTCATTTGGTTAATTTATATGCGTTGTTTTAGTATTTTTTGTATGCCGTCATTTTACAAGTGGTGCAATTGATCTGCTTAAAAAGCAAATTCAAAGTAAAAAAAAGGATCTCTATTCCACACTATAGAGATCCTTTTTATGCTGTAGTTTCTTTTATTGTGTGTGTTGTCATAATTATTTGTTTTTATTGTAAATGTGAATTATTTATCGTTTTTATGCTGTAAATAATAATTAATAAATTGGCATTTGTAAATGTTTTTTTAATAAATAGTTAAATTATCTGTATGTTTTTAACAGTATTTTTTTATATATATAAATATCAATCAAGTATAAGCAGGGTGTCGCACAGGAGCTTGGCCTAAAACTGCTAAAATTAAATACAGACCGAGGAATGGAGATTTTTCCTAAAAAATTTCCAACAAAAAAAGTTAAAACTGGAACTTTTTAATACCGCGATTTAATCGGCTATAGCTCATAATAAAAAAAATGGTTACGCACGGATAATAACTTTGGATATTGCAGTGATTGGTAGTGGTATGGCTGGCCTGGCCACCGCAAGAATTCTTAAAGATGCAGGTCATAACATTACCATCTTCGAAGCATTACCTGGTCGTGGTATGGATAGTCACAGCATTGAGTTTGAAGGTGGTTTAATTGATGCACCTTTGCGCGTGATGAATCAGCATTTATGGAAAAATACACTGAGCCTTGCAACACACCTCGGCATAAAAACCTTTCCAGTGCGTACCTTTATGGCATGCAGTTGGTTATTTGAAGATAAAACAGAAACTTGGTTGACCACATCACGTACCCGTATTGGTAATTTCCCCATTATCAATAACCGTAAAGGGATTAAGCAGTATGGTTGGCGTTTAGTCAAAGGGATGTTGCAGCTTAAAACCGCCATTTCTCAATTTTTTAAATCTAAAAATCAAGACATTACCCTTGCTGATTTTATCAATCACAATGACATTGAAGAAGTATTTTGGCACGGTGCAGTAATGCCTGTGCTTTATACCATTTGCACCTGTGACCCTAAAACCATTGGTGAATGGCCAGCAAAACCGCTCTTAATCTTCTTAAAGCAATTAACCGATGGTGATGCTTTATTACGTTTACACGGTGGAACGCCTGCTTTTGTCGATAAATTGATTGAAGGTATTGATATTCATAGCGGTTCTGAAATTACCAAAGTTGAGGAACAGGGTAGTGCTGTTCTGGTTGAAAATGCACATGGTGAGCAATTTCAATTTGACCGTGTGGTGGTTGCAACACCGACCAATAAATTAGAAAACTTTTTAAATAAACAACAATTTGCTGACGATATTGCTTTATTGCAAAAATTTAAGTTTGAGCAAGGCGAGTTGGTTATGCATACCGATGCATCCGTGATGCCGCCAAATCGTAAAGATTGGGCTGTATTGAGTTATATGATGGACCGTAAATTTACCAAACAACAATTCACAGTTTGGTTGAACTCGATTGAACCAAGTTTGGTGGGTAAATCTCCAGTGTTCCAAACATGGCGTCCTGTAACCAGCATCGATCCGAAGAAAGTCATTTCTACAGTGACCTTAACCCGTGCTGTGGTGGATTCTGAAACAGTGGCTTTAAACATCGAGTTGCAAGCGCGCCATAAAGTCGCCAACCGCAAAGTATTCTATTGCGGTTCATGGTCATGCGATGGTTTGCCAATTCTTGAATCTGCGGTGACTTCTGCAATGCATATCGCAGAAATCTTTGGTGCACCATTGCCATTTGTTGGATTAAAACCTAAAGTTGAGGTGGCTCCCCAACTTGGCTATTAAAGCCCAGTGAATTCATATAAAACTTAATGAATTCATAACTGAATAAGTGAATGATTTAAAATGAAATGGCTTCAAGCGATTCAGCAAAAACTTCCAAAACATAAATATGCAATCGATGCAAAAATGTTAGGAGATAATGCTGAGTGTGCTTGGACCAACTTAGGGTATTGGGATGAAGCTACACCCTCTTACCCTCAAGCCTGTCAGCAACTTGCTGAACGGCTTGCACAAGCGGTACAGCTTAATCAACATGATCGGGTACTAGACCTAGGCTGTGGTCAGGGTGCCAGTTTAAAATACTGGTTAGAACATTACCAAATTCAAGATTTAGAGGCGGTTGAGTTACAACAACAGTGTGTCGATAAAATTCAAAAACAACTCCCGCAGATTAAGGCCATTCACTGCCAATCTTTTTTAAATTTAAATGCGCTTTTATTTACGCAACCTTTTGATGTGGTGTTGTGTATTGATGCGGCTTATCACAGTGATTTAAATTTATTTTTAAATTCAGTCGTTCCAATTTTAAATTCAAAAGGTCGTTTGGGTTTTCATACGTTGATACTTTCAGACACAGTTTTAAATTCAAAACAAAAAATGAAATATAAATGGCTACTTAAAGCCGCTGATGTCGATTTAAAATCACTGATGACCACGACTCAAATCAATCATGCACTGCAACAGCATGGTCTTGAACAAATCGCGCTAGAAGATCTCTCTACAGCAGTATTGGCTGGCTTTAGTCAATATATTACGACAAGAGCGAAAACAGAGCGTGGAGGGCTAGATCAGCTCAAAATACAAATGACCGCAAAACTTTGTCAAAGGTTATTTGAAGAGGGAATTGTTCGATATATACAGCTCAGCGCGGTCAAAACATAATTTTTATTATTTGTGATGAGATCAAGCAGATTTAAAAATTATAAGAAAATGCCTAAGCTAAAAACAACAAAGCCTCACTAAAAAAGCGAGGCTAAGTAAAAATGGTGCCGGCACACGGATTCGAACTGTGGACCTACTGATTACAAGTCAGTTGCTCTACCAACTGAGCTATGCCGGCAACGTGGCGAGAATTTTACAGAATATTTATAAGATTGCAAGCCAAAAAATAAACAATTGAATAATCTTTAATATTTATAGTCTTAGCGATCGGGTCTTGGCCTGAAGCTGATAATGCCGTGTGCTATGAATGCTTAGATTTTTAGAGAGAAAGGATTTTATCGCTTTTAACTTGTAGACAGACAAAATAGCAAAGATAGCTAGAGTAACGGCAATTAGAGTAATGACAACTAGAGTAACGATTAGCAATCGCTTTAATCTTCCGATTAAAAAGGCTTACGGAGGGGTAAGCCTTGAGTATTTGGGGTTAAATCAATAAATCTTTATCAGTTTTGAAATATAGACTTATTTTCTCCTTAAAATATGATCCAGATCTTGTGCGCATTCTTCTAGGGTGATTGCCATATCTATTTGCATTTGGGGTTTCAATTCGTTTGCGAGTTTTCTCCATTGCTCAATCAATTGGATAGCTTTCTGAATTTTATGCTTATTTACATCTTTGGCAATAGTTGGGGTGTATCCACCACGTTTAGCATTTTTGACTTGTCTTACATAATTGGCGCTGTTATTCATTGTCACTCCCGAATAGCAGTTTTATGCTTTTAACTTGTTTGAATCGCTAATAAGTACCGCATCATGATTATCTTAAGAGAACGTTACATCTATATGATTTTTATTTTGTATTTCACCTCCTTTGAATCGTGCTAGAAGTTCTTTTCACTTGATACTAATTCAAGAAAGTTTGAATTGAAATAGTCAATTGTCTTTTTAGTTGAGTGGATATGTATCTATTTGCTTCAAAAAATAGTTCAAATATCGTATAACTAAGCTAAGTAAAAACTAGAACAATTGAGAATGAAACGATTCAGTATTTTATTATTATTGGTTTCTGTCGCACATGCTGAAGCTCCTAAAGAATGTCAGTTACTTGAACAGACCTCCGAAATGTTAATGCAGTTACGTCAAAACGGTTTATCGTTGGATGATGTTGATTTTAATCCTGAAGCATTGTCTGCAAAAGAACAGGTATTGTTAAAAGGTATGATTGACGATGCAAAGGGTGTACCGATTTATCAGATACCTTTAACCCGACAAAAAGCGATTAATGATTTTAAGCTAAAATGGCAAGAGGTGTGTCAGTCTGTGGATGTTGTGATGCCAACTGAGTCGAGATAAAGGATTGTTTTTTATTTCAACTATAGGGTTATGGGTAATAGAGGGTTTGGTCGCGCTATAGAAACATGACTAGATGCAATTCTAAGCGATAAAGGTACCGCTCAAGCTAGCGTACAAGTAAGCGATCAAGTTCAGATAAGCTGAAAAGTATTAAACAACGATATAGAGTGAAGTGAAATTACCTTTTTTTGAAAAGGAGGTAACTAAATAAACCTAAAAACATGAAGATAATTGCTCCTAGAAGCCCTTGTATTTCAGATAGATAAAAGCTAACTTTTGACATTCTTATGTTTATATCTTTATCTGAAATAAGAATCTTCGATTGATTTTGATTATTTTTATTAAGCCATAATTCAACTTTATTGTTTTGGTAGTATTCATTCCAAATTTTTAAATTCTGATTTTTTAAATCTTGGCAGCTTTCAAATATATATAATTTATAAATAACAATTACATCATTTTGTTGAAAAATTTTAGACTTTCTATTATTGAAATATTCATAAGTTATATTTAATTTTGATAAATTATCAACGCCTGGTCCTATTCTTGAGCATACAGTATTGGATTCTAGTATTCTAAAATTTTTGACTTGAATCCAATTTGGATGGGTGATTTGAAAGATTTTAAACTTTACAGATGGAGAAATATTGACTAATAAAAAGACAATTAGGGTTATTATACTCAAATATAGGAAGAGTTTTTTCATATATAGACCTGTTATCACTTTGCTGTACTTACGCTCAGCGGATTTTTATTGAATACTGTTTATCGATGAGCCATCAGGCTTTATAGTGAAAGAAACCGATTAGCTTATCCGTAGCGCCAATCGGTTTGACAAGTTCTATACTTTCAACATAGTCATGGTTTTTAGGCTAACGGCTATCATATTAAGTAGGGAATATCTTACTTACTTTTAAAACAATAAAAACCACTTAGAATCAAGAAAATGGATTGGAAAATAGTCCATCCGAGTACAGAATAATTCGAGCACTTTGTGATGGAATCATAAATAATTTCTTTATAAGATACGGTCTCCATCATATTTAATAATACTAATTCAAAAATTAATAATATAAATGTGGTGACAGAGTAAATGTATTTATTTTTTATAAAAATTAAAATTATTGAAAAGATGATGGATAGCATACCACACATCCCTAACATTGATGAATCATTAGCTGAAACACCATTTAATTCTTTAAAATAGGTAATAGACCCAATTTCAAGATACTCATGAATACATAAATCTTGACCAAACTTATCAATTGTATATCCCGCTAATCCAGATAAGAATAAAAATATTACAGCTATATACCTAATCATAATTTATAAACTCAATTGTAATGAAGGATCAAACTTCCAAGTTTCGACTTGTCTGTCCTCTCACAATCATCTGGAATTGCAATGACATCACTATTTAGAGCTAATTTTATTGCTTCTTACCATTTCCATGATCGTGCATAAACCGCTTTCTCTAATCTAGCTTTTGGGATTTTTCCATTTATCCAACTATCTAATGCTTTTTCCCCTGCATTATAAAAGACGGTAGATTCTTGTCGTGTCAGTCTTCGGCGGATTATCCTCGATCCTCGGACAACATTTTCTCTTTAAAGACGATAGAGGCAATGATTTGGGGATATTGTTACTTCCAAAATAAGATTTTTTGCAAAAAGCTCTTTTTATGTATCGTTGACATATCAGTATTGTCAGTAATTATTCCATGCCCCAATCTAATTCTATTTTCAACCTCATAAAATTCATGGATAAAATCAAAGCCTAAATATTCATTTGATAAATAGCTTAACAATAGTCTAGATAAATGGTTAGTAGAGTTTTCGATTGAATCAATATAATAAAATTTAAAATAATCCTCCCATTCTTCAACCTCATCCATGGAAAAATTAGGATCGGTTATAATCTCTTCTTTCCATTCATCACCATCCTGATAGCTGTGCTCATAGCCTATTGATGCATTAAGCCATTCTTTTTCAAAGTCTTGGGGTTGACCTTCTTGATAAAAATCTTGCTCCCCTACTTCAGAAACTCTTCTGACTTCTATATTGTTTTTAAATATTAAGTAACTGGCTGCATCGGAGCTATCTACGCATTCAAAAAATATTACCCATTCATTGAATGAAGCATTCTTGAGTCTTTGTTGCCATAACTCTTTATCCTCAAAAGCAGAGTAGAAAAAACTGGAGTTATGAAGAATGACTAAACTATCTTGAATGAACTCTAATTCAATGGTTTCATTTGCCTTCAAGTTAGGTTCTAAAATCTCAAATTCTTTTTCACTCCAATTGTTAATTAAGTCTATTAGTTCTTTAGACTTACCTTTAAATGGAAATATCATTCCAGCAGATCTATAGCCCATAATTATTATTTTCTGGTTATTAAATTTTGATCTTATCAGAAATTTAGAATATCCAAAATTACTGTATTGATATCTAATGTTTGATAAATTAGCTAAACATATAGCTGGTCCCAATAGTCTTAATAAAGTATGGGGAATTTTTATAAAAAACTACAGTTTTGCAACTTGTGTTATGAAAAAGTAAAAAATTAAATGGTTTCTTTTGGCGCTCGATCAAAAGAAGGAAGTTTATTCGCTTTTTATCTGAGCGAAGTGAATAATTCTCAGTATCATTTATCATAATAATTATTTATTATTACTTAACAATATCGAAAAGTGTGCATGTTTTTAATATCTCAACCATTCTTCAGGCCTGTTTTCATATGAATAAGTCTTTCTTAAGCCTAATCGTCATTGCGATGATTGCAACTGGGTGTACAACAACCAAATCCATTCAATATCCTGCAAAAGGCAGCAACACGACAATTTCAGTATCATCTGAACAAATTTCAGCGATGACGGAATCTGGTGGTGGGGATCATTTTATTGAGGGAAGCCAAATTACTGTCGGAGATGCAAGCAATGCGCTTTCCAACCCTGCATCAAATGCATTTGGACTGATTGGTGTTGGTGTTGCTACAGCGATTGATAAACGAAATAATGGCGCAGCTATCTCTAACAGTAATTTAAAGCAAGCCATTAAATTTGATGAGATCGTGAATAAAAAAATTAGCTCGGCTTTACAGGAGAATCAAGCAGATACTTCTCTTAAACTACTGACTTCAAATCAGGCTTCTGACGTTAAAATTGTCCCATTTGCACGGCTTTCGTTTAAAGAAAAACCTGATGTCAAGGCAGTATTTGGACTGAAAGCTGAATTTAAAAATGCTGCTGACAATAATAAGTCTGCAAAGCGTTTATACAATTATATCAGCCAGAAAAAAGCACCATTAACTGAATGGGATGCAAATAATAATACGGTCTTTTTTACACAAGCAAATAAAGCTTTTGACGCATTAGCACAGGTTCTTGTATTAGATATACAGCATCAATTAAACCTTGAGGCGGCCAGTGAAGTAGATCAGAAAAAATGTAAATCAACGGGCGATTTCTCGGGTATCACTTTTATTTCAGCGCCTGAAAATTTATGTGTAGGTGTGTTAAAGACCAACAAAGGGGTAGTGTTACCAAATTTTGTGCTGGTGATAGAACAGTAATTCATATCTTTTGAAAGAAGGTATTAGTCCAAATCGTCCGCTAAGAAAATCACAAAAGTGCATATTCTAAAAGCGGACATTTTATTTGGGGGATTACAAATTTATTTCGTATAAGGTTAATTATATTCAATAAAATTTTAAAAATTTGATTTATAGTTAACTTTTTATGTTTATAATTAGATAATTAACTTTACTAACAAGAAAATTTGAAAATGGCGAATGATTTAAATGAAAATAAAGTAATGGACTTATTAAATTGGTCTTATGAGAAGGCAGTGAAAGGGGTAGTTGGTTTAGATTCTGCTTATGATTTAGCTGAAGACTATATGAAAGGTAATGGTAGTTTATATGAACGAGTTAATTCACTAATTAGATGGCAAAATACTAAAGCAGGTACTTCTGGATTTCTAACAGGATTAGGGGGGATTATCACTTTACCAATAGCAATACCCGCTAATGTTGCTAGTGTTATGTATGTTCAAATTCGTATGATTGCAGCTATTGCTTATATGGCGGGTCATAATTTAAATGACGACAGAGTAAAATCTTTAGTTTTTGTTTGCTTAACAGGAAATGCTGCTAAAGATATTTTAAAAGATGTCGGTATAGTTGTTGGAAAAAAACTCGCAGAAAATGCTATTAAAAATATTAGTGGTAAAACGATTATAGCAATTAATAAAAAAGTAGGCTTTCGGCTACTTACAAAATTTGGTGAAAAAGGGGTAATAAATTTGGGCAAGACTATTCCTCTTCTAGGTGGCGTAGTTGGTGCAACATTTGATTCAGTTTCAACAAATACTGTAGGAAATATAGCTAGAAACACTTTTGTATATAAAGATTAAATTATTGATTTATAATTTATTTTTATTAATTTTAAAATCATCGGGAGATAGAAATGGGATTTTGGAGTAGTGTTGCTGGTCTTGCTAAAGGTGCGGGAAATGCAATGCAGGAAAAAATAAAAGAGCAACAATATGAGATGTGGAAAAAGCTATCAGTTCTTCCTGAAGAAAGACTAGTAGATATCATTAAACAACATGAGGATCGAAGACAAATGCAATCATTAGCTATTCTTGCTTTGTCATTAAAGAATCGCTCAGCTGCTCAAAGTTTGATGGATGATGATATTAAAAGCAGTTTTGAGCGTATGAGAAAAAACTTAGCTTTGGAAGAGAATAGATATGCTGAAGAGCAGCGACAAGCAATTGATTCATTATTAAGATCGTATTATTAATTTTTAGTAAACTAAGCCCTTAGGGACTTAGTTTTTTATTAATAAGTTTTTATATGAAGCCTAGATATTATGTCTGGGTTTTTATATTAAATACTGAAAGAAAAACTTTATTGCTAGTAAATTTGTAATATTAACTAAATATTCTTTAGTAGGGGTTAATCGTAATTTGTTCCCTTTCTTATCATACACATAAAACTAACTCCTTTTTTTGATATTGAAAATCGAGGATATAAATCCATGTAAAGTTGGGCCATTTCAATAATCATCATATTAGAATGGCTTTTCATGATTAATCTGGTTCCACATTTGTTATTAGAGTAATGCAGTATATTTTTATAATCATACATGCTACTTACAGTAGAGTTGCTTTGATTGATTTACACGCCTTCAATGTTGGTTGGATGGTCATTCATTGCTCTGTTCCAACTCAGCTTAATGATGAATATTTGCGCTGATTCAATATGAGGCATTGAGCTGAAACAGAGAAAAGGGTTTATTTACCTGTCATTGTTTTAAAGAAATTATTCTTCAACAATGGCACGGTAAGTTAATTTTCCATGTGTGGTATAAAGATAAACCTCCTTGATTTCCTGAGCAGAGCAGCCTTTTAAAACAAGATTAAACACATCTCCATAATAGGTCTCTTTAGGAAATTTGACGGTAAACGGTTCTACACCAATGAGCTTACAGTTCGGATTATCTACTTCGACTTTATCAAGTACATCTTCAATTTCAGAGATGACTTTTAAACGCGTAACATCATAAACAGTTTGTCTGATGACGTTAAAGTTTGGAGAAGTGTCGATAGGGCGAAACTGAACCTCTAGTGCTTCACTTGTTAACAATTTACGCTTGAGTTGAGGCGGTGGAATAACAACATTCTCAGCTCTCTTATAAATACTGTCAGGATCATAGCGATTATGAGCAATGGCAGCAGCCTCAGCTTCTTTCTCTTGCATTTCTTGATAAGAGCCAACTTGAGATTGAGCGTGAGCTGCTTCGTTTGTAAGATCAAGCGAATACGACTCAGGTATCTGAAAACATGCTGTTAAAGTTGATACAACCGTGACTGTGATGATTAATTTTTTCATGACTAGATTTCCTCGTAACTTGAGCATGGAACATAGACAGATTTATCAATCACAGCTGGTTAAACTGAGTACGTTGAACATACTTAAGGACAGCTAAACCTTTGATATACAACCATCGATCATTAAAATTCTCTGCACGATAATCAAAGACCTGATAAGCGAAGTTATCAATATCAATTAACTTCTGTTCCTTTAATTATTTACCTTCTCGAATAAGGGCGTTTAGATCACCGCTATAAATAAAATAACGTAATCGATCATTTTTAGGGATGAGTTGCCATTGCTTGCTTATCGCAACAAACGCATTGCAATTGATATTGCCTTCACAACGTCTAATCACGGGAGCAGCGGATGGGGTATTGATCAGTGCTATTACTTGATTTATATCCGCATGACAAAGTGAGGTTATTGAAAAACAGGCAACAACGGCACTGTATTGTAAGAATATTTTGATTTGGCTATTCATAAAAATAGAATCCTGATTCTTGTTGTTAGATATATTTTTAATTGGATGAATTAAACATCGATGTCTGATTCCAAAGGTGTAGAAATGATTTACTGTAGTGAAAATTCCATAATTGAAATTAGAAACTAAATTCAAAAAAGATATAAATAATAATTTGTTATATTTATCATGTATTCCAAATGTTGAATGATTCAAGATAAAATTACAGTATGAACTTCTGAAACAAATTATTATGTCTGAAAAGCAAAAAAATCATGTTCGGTTAGCTGACCGTTTAGCGAGTATTCTAACTAAGTTAAATCAAGGGCAGTATCTGGACTATAAGATGCTGAAAGATGAGTTTGATGTTGATGAGCGTACGATTCGACGTGACATAGATCGTTTATCAGCAGCAAATTTACCTATCTTAAAAGATGAAAAAACACATAAGTTTTTTTGCAGACCCACTATGTTGGAAAAATAACGCCAAATGATGTTAAAAATTTTGCACAACTTTCAGGGATCGCAGGTTTATATCCAAACTTGGATATTTCATTTATTCGGGAATTGTTGGATAAGCATGCATCAGAAGTCTATACCGCAAAGGGGTACTCTTTTGAAGAAGCTTCTCAATATGAAGATTTATTTAAGATAATCAGCGACGCAATCAAAAAAAGGCGCATATTTCAGTTTATCTATAACGATAAACAACGACGAGTAGCGCCCTATAAATTGGTACATCATCATGGAAGTTGGTATTTGGCTGCGGTGCAGGAATATCAATTACGTGCATTTAAACTAAGTCGAATTAATGACTACAAGAAAGTTTTAGACTTGGATGAATTTATTCTTGATCCGATCATTATAAAACAGCTTGAAAATGAAGAGAGTATTTGGTTTGGAAATGATAAAAATCGGATATTACTCAAAGTAAATGCTGAAATTGCAGAGCATTTCAGTCAAAGGCAAATATTTCCTGAA
This sequence comes from Acinetobacter sp. BIGb0196, assembly GCF_011759595.1. Lineage (NCBI taxonomy): Bacteria > Pseudomonadati > Pseudomonadota > Gammaproteobacteria > Moraxellales > Moraxellaceae > Acinetobacter > Acinetobacter sp. BIGb0196. The sequence continues at coordinate 462,472 of NZ_JAAOZA010000002.1, forward strand.
CAAAAAATTGAGCAAATATTTGAAAATGGCGACTTACTAGTCTCAAGTAGAATAGCACACAATGATCAAATTAAATCTTCAATTCGTTTCTGGCTACCACATGTAAGGGTACAAGATCCGATTGAGTTACAACATGAAATTGAGGGAGACTTAAAACGGTATTTAAAACTGTAGAGATGAGACATTTTTATTAAAAATATATGTTTTAAAGGTGATTTTGACAAAACTTGTCTACTGAGCTTTTTATAATTTTGTCGGTAATTAAATAATAGTGATAGTGAATTGAAATATGGCTTTCAACGATGTACAAAACTTGTGGGATGAATTTTTAGTAAATTGGCCTCTTGAAAAAGTTCGCTCAATGACGTTAGAAGAATATTCAAAGTCTGGTGATCAGAAAAATTTTACATATTGGATTGAGAGAAAAACTAAACCAATTGCGAATATTCTTGGTGGTTCGGCATTTAAATTTGGTATTTATCATAGGAGTGCAACGGGCGATATTGAAAATAATAAAGGTAAAATTTATCAAGATGATTATGCATGGTTAGAAAAATATGGTAATAGTAAAGAAAGTGTTTTTAATGAAGTTAAAAAGCGAATTATTCAGACAATTGAGTATGTTCAATCTGGAAATTTAGCAGCAATAGATGAGATTGATTTCTCTCCAGTAGTAAAATGGAAAATTGCTTTTTTATATCAAAATCAAGAACGACCAAACATAATTTCAGTTTTTTCTAGAGCTATGCTAGATTTTCTGACAGGAAATTATAATCTTAAATATTCTGAAATATATAATCAGCTAATTCAGCAAATGGGAACCCAACCACTATTAGAATATAGTTTTGATTTGGTAGAGAAATATGTAAAGGCTCATCCCAAACAAAGTCATCTTACACCAAGTGAGGTTGATGAAATTCTGAGTGTAAAATATCCTGACAAATATAAGAGTCGCCAAAAAATGACTTTGGTTACAAATGATAATGGTCGAGAAATTGGTTTGGTACTTGACGGGAAAAAAGCAAATTTTTTTATCCAGGTCGATCCTGAAAATAATGGTGTATTTCAGTTTGAGTTTTCTAGAAAAAAAGATGGTTCAGTTGCTAAATATAGCGAAGATGATTCAAGACATTCTAGTTTGAATTCATTGAGTGAATATTTGAAAGTTGGTTTCAAAACCTATCATATTCAGATAGATAAAATTGAGGAATTTGAAAAGTTCTGTGATTGGTATGAATCTGAAAATATATCGACTCATTCAGGTTTAACTAAAAATGAAGAAAAACATATGAAATATAGTCAAAATAATCATCCTTTAAACCAAATTTTATTTGGTCCTGCTGGAACAGGCAAAACGTATCATACTGTGAATCATGCATTACAGATCATCGATCCAGGCTTTTATGATGCACATAAAGAGCCAGAACAACGAGATATCTTAAAACAAGAATTCCAAAAATATGTGGATCATGGTCAAATTCAATTTGTGACTTTTCATCAAAGTTTTAGTTATGAGGATTTTGTAGAGGGAATCCGTGCTGAAACAGTAGATGGAAGCTTAACGTATAAAATTCAATCTGGTGTTTTTAAAGCATTAGCCAAATCCGCAAATATTGTAGGAGCTGAGTTTAAGAAAGATCATTATATATTGTGTGCAAATGGAAGTTGTATTGATGTAAAAAAACCAAATGGAAATATTGTGACATTATCAACTAAATTAGTTGAATTTTTACTAAGTAATGTTAAAGATCAAAAAATTACAATTGAAGATATAAGCTCTAAAAATGTCATAAATATTTTGGGTGAAAATGTAATTCTAGAACCATTTATTGTTAATGGGTATAATAGCTTATTAGCATCATTAGTCGATTTTTTGATCCAATTACCAAGTCAAAAAAGTCAAAATTCTGAACCAGTTGTGCTTATCATTGACGAAATTAATCGTGGCAATATCTCACGTATTTTTGGTGAGCTGATCACATTGATTGAAGAGTCAAAACGAAAAGGTAATGCTGAAGAACTAAGTATAATTTTACCGTATTCAAAAGAATCGTTTGGCGTACCAAATAATCTTTATATTATTGGAACAATGAACAGTTCAGATCGTTCATTAACAGGTTTAGATCTTGCTTTACGTCGCCGTTTTACATTTACTGAAATGGCACCAAAGCCTTCACTATTATCAGATGTAAAAGTACAAGGTATTCAAATTGATCGCTTGCTCGATATTATAAATCAGCGTATAGAAGTTTTACTTGATCGAGACCACTGTATTGGCCATGCTTATTTTATGCCATTGAAAGATAAGCCAGAATTAAGTGTCTTAAGAGAAATATTTTTACAGAAAATTATTCCATTACTGCAAGAGTATTTCTTTGATGACTGGGAACATATTCATACAGTCTTAAATGAAAATGGAATGCTGAAGCAAAAATACAACACCGCAAAAATGAATGGGCTGTTTAAAAACCTGAAATCAATGAATCGTGATATTTGGGAAGTGAATACTCAAGCATTCGATAATCTGAATGAGTATAAAATAATTTATGCAGGTACTAATGCAGAAGCAGAGTAAATGTAATGTATAACATCACTGTACGTGAATATGCTCGGCTGAAAAGAACAGATCATCCTACAGAGCAAAATCCTTCAATGGATTTTGCTGAAATTAGTCCAAGTGCATTTGAATATCTATATGAATTGAATCAAGAGCTCGCAGAACAAGGGCAACAGTTTTTAGATTTGGGAAGGAATACATCGGAACTAAGAGTTCAAAATTTTGTCGGAGTGATTGAAACACCCTGCGGGACAGAAATTGAAATACTACCTAAAAATGATAGTGTTTTAGGTAATAGAGCTCAGTCACGTTACCTTTTGATTAAAATGTTGAGCCAAGTGCTCAACCTGCCTCAAAAAAATTCTGGTCTGGCTTCTATTGATCAATTTAAAGTCCCTGTTACAGAATGGTTTTATTTACAGTTTTTACAGGCATTGCAAAAACTATATCAAATTGGTATTCGATTTGATTATCAAAAAACTGATGAAGAGACTTTGTTTCTGAGAGGGCAGTTAGATACGGTAAGACAAATACAAAAGCCAGTCACCAAACAAAACGAATTCAGTATTCGGCATGATATTTTTACGGCAAATCGAGCCGAAAATAGGCTGATTCGTTCTTGTATTGACTATATTTGTAAGCGAACTAAAAACTCAGACATTTGGCGTAAAGCGCATAAATACCATTTGTTATTTGCCGAAGTCTCACCTGCTCAGGATGTACGGCAAGATTTCAAACAATGGAAAAATGATCGCTTAATGTCGCACTATACTGAGATTAGGTATTGGTGTGAGATTATATTAGGTCAGGAAATACCATTTGCTGTGAAAGGAAACAAACGAGGCAAAAGTATTTTGTTTCCGATGGAAAAGTTATTTGAAAAATATGTAGAGATACGCTTACTCAATCAGCTTGAAAAAGGGGCAAAACTGGAATCGCAAAAGTCGAGCCACTATCTAGCGAAATATGAAGTTGGACAAACGACGAAAAAAATATTTAATCTGAAACCTGACTTAATGATTGAATATCTTTGCCAGCAAGAAAGTCGAAAAAAGTATCTCATCTTAGATACAAAATGGAAGTTAATTAATAGTGTCGTGGATGAAAACTTTGGGTTAAAACAAAGTGATTTATATCAAATGTTTGCTTATAATCATATGTATCAAGGTCACCAGTCAGATATTGTTTTAATTTATCCTAAGCATGCTCATTTTGATCAGGCACTGCAACCATTTTTATTTAATATTCATAGCTCTTTAGGGGATGAGCTACAGCCTAAAATTTGGATTGTACCCTTTGATTTGCAGTCAGATAAATTAGAAATTGGTGACCTAAATATCTCTGGATTAGTCACTTGAGTTTTTTAGTATTTATTTGATTTTATGACAGGACAGTGAATGTATTAAACATCGCTTTCACTGTCCTATTACTTGATTTACCTAAGAACACTTATTTTTTGTTATGACAGAGATGAGTTCTTTTTTATAACTATATGGATCATAAATATCCTCGATTTTACAAGATTGACCATGACATTGAACTTGGTAATCAATATGGAATTTTTCACCAAAATTAACACCTTGAGCACGGACTAACCCATTGTTTAGTAATGTAAACTTCATTTTATTCAACTTTACATCAAAGTCATTGCCAGGAATGACTAGATTACGTACCCATTCACACATTTCCCCTGGGTAATTCAGTTCCAAGGTATCTCTTTGTGAAATCAGTTGTCTTAGTTCATTTGCAGAATTTTGTTTAACAATATCAATATTTAAATATTGTTCGCTAATTTTCATAGAATAAATCTTTTTGATGAAATTGATTTTTGCTAAGTTTTGCGATGTTGATTCCGCAAAGACATTTGGTGTAAATGATGCAAAAAATAGTAGTGCGATTGAACATATACGATTCATAATTTTATCCGATTAAACAGGTCGATAGTTTGTGCAAAAACTAGAAGAGCTCTCTAAGCCACAATCTTGCATGTATTTAAGTTCCATGATTCTGCGATTATTTAAATTAATCATGCATTGCGAAGATAATTGCTCTGTAATTGTTCCACCGTTTGATACTTCAAATTTACATTGTTTGGTTTTATAGCTAATCCAAGTACGCTGAAGATCAAGCAACTGTTTTTGTTCATTAGCATTTAACGTATTTTTATAACTGCTATAAACTTCCAGAATTTTTTGGTCAGACTTTTTGACTTCTTTGTCATAGCAATTATTGATTGAAATGGTATTGTCATGATTTCTTTCATTTTCACATAAGGCATGGGTCGCAAAAGAGACCATAAATAATGGTAAAATAAGTAATGGTTTCATATTTGTTCCTTACAAAAATAAAATTACTGCCCACATTGAGAACAATGCCAATTGTTGGATATAGCTGTAGTTGGTTTTGCGAATACATGCCAAATAAAGAGTAAAAGCCAGATCCAAAACCAAAATGTTAAAGTGATACAAAATAAAAATATATGCATAACCCAACTCATTTGTTTAGTGTTTTTCTGGTGCAATGTACTGTGACTACAGTTCTTGCACCTTTTCATTTTTTGAGAAATTACTCGCGCCATAATTTGTATGAAATAGTGGGATTGGTTGCATTTAAATAAATTTGTCTGACAAGTCGTGTCTGTTTTGAAATTATTATTTTTAAAAGCGATGTTTATATAATGTTCCTTGATCTCTACCAGCTTTAATGAAATGCGTACGTACAATATGTGTGTGAAGAGGAGAAAATCCTATTTCTCCTCATTCAATCAATTTTTGTAAGATTACTCATTTGAAGGAAAAACTTTTATACCGTTACTAGCAGGTACAACCATAGATTTCACCCATTCCTGAGATAAGAATTTAGGCTTTTTTGGATTAAGATGATCGAGTTTTTAGTTACATCCGTAGCTATTGTTTTAGACTGAATCTGTTTGGAATATGACATGGTTTGAACTGCATGTTGCTCATCTAAGACGCTTTTGGTGACTTTTTGTAATTTACCTGAACGAGTGGCATGTCTGATTTGATGAAAGTGTAGCCATTCTTAGCTACATTGAGATTAATCTAACCTTTTAGTTTTAATCGAGCTCCATCTCTCATTCTTCTTGCTTGAGCAAGTGACGTTTCAGGATATGTACCGATATTGAAAATGTTTTCCTTACCGCTAAGTCCAAATTTCATACGCCAATCCATACCACCTGAAGGCGTAACTTCTAAATACATGCTTTTTCATTAGAATATTTAATTTTCTTTTCTAATGCTTTTATTCTTCTAACCTTGGCATCTATAAGCATTGCAATGTATTTGTAGAAATTTGGAGGGTATAAAAATTGCAGTAATGAATTATACCCCCAACCATATCAAGATTTTGATCATTAGAAAGACAACAAAAAAGCCTAAACCATTACAGTTTAGGCGTTTCAGCTTCCAATGGATGAGGTTGGAATAAATATGGCGGTGAAAGAGGGAATCACATTTTTAAATTAAGCTTTTGAAATAGTGAAACATAAATGTAGAGTATTTCTATTTTTACCCCCAGTTATACCCCCAAGTGAATTTGGGTACTACGTTACCCATTGAAGTATTGTGGCTATTTTAGCATAAAAGCTTAATGTATGATCTTTTGATTGTTTTTACAGAGATTTGGCATGTTTGAGTTCATAGATAATTTAAAGGCCAAATTAGATCAATATCGACCATTTCCATCTTCAATAACGAGGAATTTGCAAGAAGATCTTATTCTACGTTGGACATACCACTCTAATGCCATTGAAGGCAACTTCTTAAAGTTGCTAGAAACCAAAGTCGTGTTAGAGGGAATTACTGTTGCTGGAAAGACTTTAAAAGAACATTTTGAAGTGATCAATCATCGTGATGCAATCTTGTATGTTGAAGATATTGCCAAAAAATAAGAACCTTTTTCAGAATGGCAAATTCGTAATATTCATCAATTGATTTTGAAAAATATTGATGATGAAAATGCAGGACGATATCGTCAGCAAAATGTCTAAATCTCAGGTGCTACTACCAATCCTACAGATCATACATTGCTTAATGACAAAATGGCACAGTTTATAGATTGGTATAACACGAAAGCTCATATATTGCATCCAATTGAACGAGCTGCCAAGGTTCATGCTGATTTTGTAGGCATTCATCCCTTTATTGATGGAAATGGTCGTAAATCACGGTTGTTGATGAATCTTGAGTTGCTTAAATCAGGTTACCCACCTAGCGTGATTACTGTAGATAATCGACTAGCCTACTATGAGGCCCTTGATCAATGGATGGCCTATGGTAATACCGAGCCATTATGAATTTAGTTGCTACTGTTGTGCTAGATGGATTTAAGCCTTATCAGGTTGTCTTAGGAATTTAATTTCTACAAAAATCTGTGTAGATGGATTTTTGGCCTTGTTGGCTACAGTTTAGATGCTCGTTTTCGGGCATCATGTGTTTTCTTATGCCAAGCCAATTGAACTTTCTTTAAGACTTTGTCATACTTTTCTTCATCTAAGAGATACCATAAATCAAGCTGATGTAGCATAAAATTGGTTTTCTCTTCAGAAGTATAAGGTGTGTAATCTGTATTTTGTGTCATTTCACCATGAATAATATTTTTCTCAATATAACTAAATAACCATTCAGTGAATCCTTCTTTATTTAGATTTCTTTCGATAATTGTTTTTGATTTTTTTTTAATAATTTCTAGTTTTTTAAAGTAAAGATTGAAAGTGCTTTCATAGTTTTCTTTTTCAAAATATAAGCTCATCAGAACAAGATTTGCAAGTAACGATGTGTTGTTGCTGTAAGTCTGGATTAGTTCATTAGAGTGGAATACAAGCTCTTTACTAGGTTCCCTTGCTATAAGATCATCTAGATTAAATTTTTTATTGATTTCAATTAAATTTGAATAAATAGGACTTATATTGTAATAAATAAAATCAGATAATCGCGTGTTATTGTTAATGGCTTTTAAAATTCTCACTAAATTTTGTGTTGGATATTCATTAATAAGTTCATGTATATATCTTAGCTTAGTTTGATGATTTATTTCTAAATCTAGAATTAATAATAAAGCTTTGCTTTTAGCGTCCTCATTTTTTTCACATGCATGAATGGTGGTTAATAATATCTGAAAAATACTGCTGTTATTAAGGTTAATTTTTAATTGGTTTCCCAGTTCATTTCTAAATTTACGCATAAATTTCATCATTACCCAAATAGATAAATTTGGATCAATCTTTTTAATGCTTGCCTCTAGTTCTTTTAGTTCATCTTTTTTACTCATGTAGAGGAGCCTTATCTTGTATAAAAAGGTAATAATAATTTCATAAAGATAGCATAAATAGGTTGGGCTTTATCAATATTCTTGTATTTTTGTTGTAAGATATTGGTAATAAAAAAATCTACAAACTGCTGTTATTATTTGAATAATTGTTTTTATGGATTAAGAATGACGTTTTTTTGGGGTATTGTCAAGTCGATCAAAACTTAAAATATTAAAGCGCTTCAGAACGCTTTTGTATAGATATGCTTTTGGGTGGTTTTGCTTTAAATCATCTTATTGTAGCGACATGATTGCAGCCATTTGAATGCTGATTCCAGCAGTAGTCAAAATGGAAAAAATTCTTCCTTCACTTTATAGATGAGTGCCAGATATCTTCTGCTTTGTAAAACTTATATTTTTCTTTGTCTAAGCTTTATGGTTATACATCTAAATATAAGCTTCAAAATAATAATAGAGCGGGTTATTAATTTAATTATTAAAATATAGAACACCTAGAATGATTTAATTCTTAATGCTCAGTATGAACTTAGTTAATCTTTAAATAATCAAGTAGGTTAAAAATTACAGAACTGTTCTTCCTATGTAATTAAATTAACGCATAGGAAAGAAAAATGAGTACAGCTGTAAATGAATCAAAAACTTTAATCAAGATTGAATTTTTTGTTGAGGGGATTGTAGATAGAAGAAGAGTGCCTCGGAACTTCTATATTGAGTTATCTGACCTACTCATTGAATTTGGTGCAATCTATAATCCAGAATTTCATTACTCAGCCTTAATCCAAGCTTTCATCGAATTGCTCTTAGATATGGAAGAATATTTAGCTAGTCGAAAGCGATTAATAAAAAGATTATCTGAAATACCATTTTTGGATATTCAAGGGGATTTTAAAAAGCATAATCACAGACATAAACGTCAGTTAAGCAATCATCGTTATAGTGAATTACAAAATACCCAGCAACTAGTTGAGCGTATGGAAAACGTCATTGATCAGTATTCTCGTATCTTAGTGGTTCGGGTTGATCTTGCTTATCCATTAAAGCATCAAGGTCAGGTCGGTATTCAAGAGTTTAATGATGATATGAGTGAGCTAAGAAAAAAGATTCATGATCGAGATACTATATTTAAAGGATTGATTGAATATGCATGGGCGTTAGAGCAAGGTGAGAAGAAAGGCTATCATTGTCACTTACTCTTGGTCTATAAAGGGTATCAACGTCGTAAGGCTTATGGGATTGCACAGCAGGTTGGTAAACTCTGGAGAAAAATCACGAATGGTCTCGGATGTGATTTTAATTGTCATGATGCGGAATATCTAAAACAGTTTTCTGATCGTAATACTTTAGGAATTGGTATGATCCATCGTCGTAATCAAGATGAAGTGAATAACATGCTCAATACGGTGAAGTACTTGGTTCGTCCAGAAAAGGATAATCAGTATTTACGGGTTAAGTGTAAGAAGCGTATGCGTACCTTTGGCTAAATAGAATAAATTTCAAACCTACATTATCCACATGAACATGGGTGAGTCTCATCCAATATTGAGGGTTTTATTCATGAAGCCCATTTCTATTCTTGTGGAGAAATTTAATGCAAATTCTTTGTCCTTATTGTCATTCTGAACATGTACAACGCATGTTACATACATCACCGCAGCAATCGAATAATCAATCAAACTTACTGGGTTCCTCAGCTACCTTTGCTAGTATCGGTGCAACCTTATCCAAGAGTGTTTCTAAGCAGCTGTCAATTTCACCTTGGGTAGGAGGGATCGCTGGTATTATGATAGGAGGGGTGCTTAGTAGTTTGTTTGATTCCCCAAAAACTTCTACACAAGCACCTGTCAGCTATTTCTACTGCCAAGCTTGCAAGCAGAGTTTTCAGTAATTAATTAAGGTTCATCATTTCGATGAACCTTCTATTTTTAGTCTCTAATTCCAAAGAATAAAATTTTTTGTTTACTAATTTGTTTATTTTAATTAAATTAATTTGTAAGTATAAATTTATTTTTTAAAAAATGAGAAATCCGACTTTATTTTTACATGAGTTATTTATTTACTCATTGGTTTACTTTTTTTACACTTTGCTAGCATTTTTAGTTTTTTCATTTTTGGGGCCAATTATTAATGGTGATGGTGGAAAAAAGGAGGTTAGTAAAAGTCGGGGTGATAGTAATGTAGAATGTTTGACTCAGAATTATGGAGAGGATAATTTCGTATATGGGCTTGCTAACAATGTTCTTGATTTTGTTAATGCGTTTATTCCCTCTAACAGTACAGTATTAGTTTTTCTTTTTGTAGCTTATTTGATATATCTGATTTTTGTTGTTTATATAAAGAATAAAAAACCAGCTGTGAACTCTAGTGTTGTATATGCTGCTAAAGCCTTTGGCTCGATAGGGACAGGTATAAATTCATTAGTGTATTTTATTACAGCTACATTTGTTATATCTTATTTTTTTCTTACAATATTTGTAGGTAAGTGTTTATTTAATATAAAAAATATGGTTGGTTTTGTGCTGTTAATTTACATTTTTTGTTCAATATTTATTTTCTGGTTAGACCATAAAATATCATTTGTTTTGACTAATTTTTCTAAGCCAAAGGCAATTTTAGGTCTTAAGAATAAAAATAAAAAATGGTATCAATTTGGTCAACCAGATCATTTTTAGTGTTTTTAATTCGAATGATTGAGATTTTATAAGTCAGTAGGTGGTTTGAGGTGCTTATATTTTTATTAAAAATAATAATGATTTATTTAGTTGTAAGTTTGAATGATTGCTCTATAGTTTATGTTTTTATAATATTTTTATTGATGAAATAAAGTGAAACGTTTAAAAAGTATTGATGAAAGAGTTTTTCCAATAATGCATCAACATATAAAACCTTCTAATCCCTTCTCTATAGAACGAGATAGGGCATACAAGAAGGAAAACCTTATCCATTCTATTGAACAACTGATTACAGATGCCTTTGTTGATGCAACTTTAGCTCCTTGTTCAGTGGAGTATGAAGGGATCATAAGGCCATATATTGAAGAGTGGCGTTGTAACTTTAGAAGTATAAGCCGTAAGAAGTTAACTTATATTTTTGATTATGTTTATATTGCATGTTCAACAGATGATTTTTATAAAAATAGGAATCAAAGTGTAATTACTTCATTTTTACAGGAGCTTAGCTTTAATTCTAAATTATTGCCATTAGGTCAGGTTTTTTTTAGGGGGGTAAAAAAGCAAATAGGCTTTCAAAAAGTCGGTGATGAAATAACTGTTATGGATAGACCTTTATCTATGACACTATTACCAGATGTCGCAGCTTCGCATGCTGACAGAAATTCATGTAATAATTTTGGTAGTAGGTTTTTGCAAAGTACTATTTATGTGATTACCAATAAATGCAATAAATCTAAAGGATATGTTGTTAATCATGATGACGTTGATGTCAATGATGAGAACATAGCTCAAATGATGGAGCATGAATTTGAAATCATTCTAAGTCCTCCCTATAAATTGAAAATCAACTTAATACAGGTTATAGGAGATTATGAATTCCTCCATATTAGTATTGAACCTCTCCCTTAGTAACTGATTTAATTTGAACCCTATCTATAGTAGGGTTCAAATATAGTTAAGTACATCAAAGAACGTAGCGTTTATTTCCGATAACAAAAATTGTTTTTCGAATGCCTTGAGGTTTACATTCTGAAGTCATAACCTCAAAACTATCTTTCGCATAAATCGTTTCACCATCAGGCCCCCAACTGTCTAACTCACAACGTTGATTTTGAGTGTTGTAGACTTCGATTTGATCAATGCTAATATTACGGGAAGTTGGGTTGCTGATATTTAGCGATGTACCCGAGTTATCATATTTTTTTAGCTGATAACCTAAGGTAAAAGCTGTGGCTTGATTTTTACAATTGGTCGAGATGGTTTGACCACCACACGTTATCATTTGCTGAGTGATCTGTTTGGCATTTGTTGTCACGGTCAAAGTACACAGCGATACAGCCAAAGCCAGTAAAGCAATCTTATCCATGAGATTCTTCCTTACTCAGTTTTACCAAACACAGATTTTAAAATCACTACCAACCCAACAAGCCTTTTGTTGTTGAGAGCGATAAGCTTCCCCCCAGATAGAACCACCGCCACTGAGTTTAGTCGCTTCAACAATGGCTTGATCTTTCTTTTCGATCATCACGGTGAGGCCTGCAACTTTTAATTTTTGTGTGATATTGGGATGGCTAATATAAAAACTTCCACCACCTTGAGGCTCGAAATTACATTTACCTTTGTAACGTATTTTCCCGCCTTCATCAATTTGACACACTGCGGATTTAGCTTTGGCTTGAGCCAGTACAGGACAGCTTGCAAGTACAGTCAAAGAGAGTGCAAGACATAGATTCATTTTTTTCATGAGATGATCCTTCAGATATTTTTAAATCAGAATAAGATTTCAATTTATTTAGAACGGAAGACTAGACCGCCAATAATCAGTAACAGCAGTACGCCACCAATGAATTTTCCTACAGAAGGGAACATTACCGCAGGCCAGATCACGCCTTGTCCCAAGTTATAGGCAAAGGATTTATAGCTGTATTGCCCCCAAAAGTGTTGATAGATCGCAAACAACACACCAATGATCAAGTAGCCACGGATCAGCCAAGATTGAATAGATGCGTTCATTTATTTCCCCCAAAAGCATATTGAAACAGTAAGCCAAACAGCCCAAACAGGATCATTAGACCGATAAAAGGCAAACCTAAAAAGCAGATGATTGCAATCACACAAATGATTCCTGCAATAACTCTCATGGCTATTCCCTCATGCATTGCAGACTGCTTTGCATCATGTCGTATTGAAATGATTCAGTCTGATTGAGGGTATAAAGATTGCGCTTTAAGGCATCTTCTCCATATTTGCTTTCAAGCTTTTGATAGACACATTGACATGCAGAGCGTTCCATTCCTGTGGACTGACAACCGCCGAGAAACTCTCGTTCGGCTTTACTGGCGCAGCCTAATGTCAGTAATGAACAACTGATCATTAAAATAGGCATTTGAATGTTCATGATTCCCCTCGAATTTATTGTTTTGTTTATTTGAAATCGTTCTCTTCAGCCGAATGAATTTAATCTAAAGGCACAGGCTATCCATCCAAAGATGAAATGGGCCTTTAGATCAAAATGAACTGAATGAGAACTGAGTGTTATGCCAAGGGCGAGGGAAATACCCAATATGGCTTTAGAGAAAATAAGAATGATAGATGATATTTAGTCATGGTTGACTCCTTGGAATTAAGAAGTTCTACCAACTTACTGCTAAATAATGGTGGTAGAACGAAAGGGGGTTAGCAGACTGGGATCCAAGGAACCAGCACGCACGAGGCGTCCCCCTCCCGTCCTACCATAGAAAAAAAGGGGGACACGAGGGTTCCACGACATATAAAAATAACTTTATACATCGTGCTGGATCAGCGGTCTGCTAAAACCGACTGGCAATGTAGGCCAGCGAATTAAGCATAATCGCCCTCGTGTTTTTAGTCAATTGAGTGATTTAAAAAGTGTTTTATTTACATTCGATTAGAAAAAATCTCAGATATATATCATTGAAGTGAATCAAGAGGTTCAAATTCATTTGATCGTCTTCACCTTTGGCCTGCTCCCCCAGCAGGCCTTTTTTTATGCACAAAATCTGAAATTGAAACAATTCTAGATTGATCTATTAAAGGAAAACCTTATGGCACATTTAGTTGAGACAATGGCATTCGTTGGACAAACTCCTTGGCATGGTTTAGGCAACCAACTTAGTCAAAACCAACCGATTGAAGTTTGGGCACAACAGGCAGGCATGGATTGGCGGATTGAATCCTCTGATGTCAGTTACATGGCACAGAATGAACGTGGACAAAGCATTATCATGCCTTTTGAAGAACAGCGTGTTCTATACCGCTCTGATACCCATGAACCTTTATCTGTGGTCAGTCAACGTTATCAGGAAGTTCAACCGAGAGAAATTTTACACTTCTATAAAGACCTGACAGAACAATCAGGTTTTGAATTAGAAACCGCAGGGGTGCTCAAAGGCGGGAAGAAACTCTGGGCGCTCGCACGGACAGGGCAGACTTTTGCCTTAAAAGGTAAAGATATCAGTAATGGCTATATTCTCTTAGCCACCGCTTGTGACGGTACACTGGCAACCACAGCACAATTCACGTCTATCCGTGTGGTGTGTAACAACACTTTAGCCATTGCTTTAAAAGGACAAAACTCAAGTGCAGGTGTGGTCAAAGTGCCACATAGCACCAAATTCGATGCTGAGAAAATTAAACAGCAACTGGGGATTTCCGTGCGTGCATGGGAAGATCATATGTATGAAATGAAACAACTGAGTCAACGTAAAGTCACCCAACAGGAAGCTGCAGCTTATTTCGATGCTGTATTTAACAACACCAGTTTGAGTATTGCTGAACAGGATGAAGGCATTATCCAATTTTATCGTAATGTTGCTCATCAAGCAGAATCGACCAAAGCAGAACCGAATGGGCGTGCTATGTCGAAAGTTATGACCATGTTTAAAGGGCATGGGAGAGGTGCGGAACTCAGTTCAGCTAAAGACACGGCTTATGGTCTGTTATGTGGCATAACGGAATTCGCTGATCACGAACGTCGTGCGATGAGTCAGGATCATCGTCTTGACTCAGCATGGTTTGGTGCAGGGGCAGGCTTAAAACAACGTGGGCTTGAACAAGCTTTAAGGATGATTGCCTAACACGAATTATCCCATCAATTATTTCAAAAATACATTACATAGCCACATCTTCGGATGTGGTTTTTTTTATGACCGAAATTTAATGAATACAGGAATAAACTATGAATAGTCACTTAAATATTACTACCCCATCCAATGCTGTAATGACCAATACAGCAATGAAAAGCCAACCATTTATTGCACCACGTTTCTTTAGTGCCAAACGTCTGGTAAATACCAAAAGCTTGAGCCAAGCTGAATGGTTGAAAGTGCGTCGGCAAGGCATAGGCAGTAGTGATTGTGCTGCTGCTTGTGGACTGAATCCCTATATGTCGATGCTTGAACTGTGGATGATTAAAACAGGACGGATTCAACAAAATATTGAAGATGAAAGTGAAGGTCATGCACCCTTGTACTGGGGAAAACGGCTTGAACCTTTAGTCGCTGAATATTACAGCATGCATACCAACTATAAGGTGCGTAGGGTGAATGCAGTACTACAACATCCTGAACCCGATAAACATTTCATGTTGGCAAACTTGGACTATGCTGTGGTGGGTGATGCAGAAGTACAACTTTTGGAATGCAAAACCGCAGGAGAATATGGCGCTAAGCTTTGGCGAGATGGCGTGCCTTTATACGTGCTATGCCAAGTGCAACATCAACTGGCTGTGACAGGCAAACAAGCAGCACATATCTGTGTGTTGATCTGTGGACATGAAACTCGAATTTTTAAGGTGACACGTTCAGAATCAGTCATACAACATATCATCCATGCGGAACGTTACTTCTGGGAATGTGTGGAAAAGGATGTTCCACCTGAAGCCGATGCCAGTGAATCGGCAGCCAAAGCTTTGCAACTGCTTTATCCCGAACACGTGCCACTCAGTACCACAGACTTATCCGAAGATGAGCAAGCCAATCAACAGTTTGAACAATTGATTCAAGCACGTCATCAAATTGAAAAACATCAGGAACAATTTGACCTACTCAAACATCAACTGCAAGCCAAGATGCAACAA
Source organism: Acinetobacter sp. BIGb0196 (assembly GCF_011759595.1). Taxonomy (NCBI): domain Bacteria; kingdom Pseudomonadati; phylum Pseudomonadota; class Gammaproteobacteria; order Moraxellales; family Moraxellaceae; genus Acinetobacter; species Acinetobacter sp. BIGb0196. Next base: position 478,085 of record NZ_JAAOZA010000002.1, read on the forward strand.
GCTGAACGAGCGACCTTTCAAACCGGCTCAGTGACTTGGAAAAAGTCCAAGGACTCGATCAGCTTAGACAGTAAGGCTTTACTGAAATCACATCCTGAATTCTTAAACCAATTTCCACAAAGCAAGCAGGGTTCACGGCGTTTCAACATCTATACAGATGATGATTGAAAGGCAATTAGCCTAAGCAAAACAGAATACTCCAGCTAAACATCCCATGCCTGAGCGTATGGGATGTTTAGCTAATTCAATTTTACAGAAAAGAGGAAACTAATATGATCAAAGGCTTAGCAATCACACCGCCTATTTTAGGACGTATCAGTATTGGAAAGCTCATCGAAAAGAATGGTAAACGACTGCCTCAAAAGGATGATCAATTCACCATCACCAGCCAAATCCAAGGTAAGGATGGCTGGATAAAACATCCACTAGATGAGCAACTGAGGACCAAAGCCCCTAATCAAAAACTCAGAATTATTCCAGTGCGAATGATTTTTAATGATCCTGAACTCAATCTCAGAGCAGAATATACCTTATTTGATCGACAAACGGGGCGACCTGTATGTATTGGCAACGGTGAAACCTGTCAAAGACAAACCAATCAAGGTGTAGAACAACATCAATGCCCATCACCTGATTTATGTCCATTGGCACAAGGAGGCAACTGTAAACCCTTTGGACGCTTGCATGTCAACTTAGATGAGTCAGATGAATTGGGTACTTTTATTTTTAGAACGACTGGATTTAACAGTATAAGAACGCTTGCTGCCCGACTCAGCTATTACCATGCAGTATCGAATGGCTTGCTGTCCTGTTTACCACTGCAATTGACTCTTAGAGGGAAGTCGACAACACAAAGTTATCGTACCCCAGTGTATTACGTGGACTTAACTCTACGAGATGGTGTCAACCTTCAACAAGCCATTCAAATGGCAAAAGAGATTGATCAGCAGAGTAAAGCCATTGGTTTTAATCAAAGTGCTTTAGATCAGATGGCTCGGCAGTGTTTTAGTAATGCAAGATTTGAGGTGAATAGCGAGGAGGGTTTGGACTTGGTGGAGGAGTTTTATACAGATGAACTTACTGAGTCTGAACAAGCACAACCTAAGTCAAAATCTAAAGTTAAACCTAAGCTCAATCAGGGTGATGGGTTTGTGCAGGATATTCAGCAGGGATTGCAGGGAAGTGTGAGGGCGGTGAACTGAATGAGCTCAAAGGTTAAAAAATTACAGACCTTGGGGTTATTTGAGCAGTAGCGCTCGCATCAATGATCAGGAGTAAACATCATGAATGCGTTCACAGGTCAAACTTTTCAAATGAATCAAATAATTAATATTAAAGATGTCATTCAATTCACAAGTATTAGTCGGGCAAAGATTTATGAAATGATTAATGTAGATTCCAAGTACTATGATCCAAGTTTTCCAAAGCCAGTTCGCTTAAGTGAATCACGTATTGGTTGGGTGGCTTTGGAAGTTCATCAGTGGATTGAAGATAAGATAAAAAGCCGATAAGTATGGGAGCGAAAGCTCCCTTATTTTTTTGTTAAAAACTTATTGGTTATCGCTCATCAATACAAATTTTAGATTTTGATATCTGGTGATGGTTTAATTTCTGAGGGGTTTTAAACCCTCAGAAATTAAAAACCTTAGCTTGCTGTAAAAAGATAATGATGATGCCTAATATATAGACGAATGCAAATAAAAACCAAATCAGTAAGATACACGCGCCTTCTAAACGAATTTTTATTAAATCTACGTTCTTTAATCCTTTAAATGCTTTTGAAATATCGACTAAGTAGTTATCTTCTTTTTTTGGATGTTTCATTAAACGAATGAGATCGAACTTCTCTCCTTGGCGCCATAAATAATCCCTATAATCATTGTATAAAATACAGGCGTTACTGAGTGCGGAGTATATTGACCAAAGTAAGAGTAGCAGCCCTACTACATATAGGCTAGTAAACTTGAACCATGCTAGATCGGGCTTGGTGTCAGCTCTGTAAAGAGTTAATAGTGCTATACCACCTATGAGTAATTGGGAGGTAATATTTCGAGAAAAGGACTGTAATTCTTTATTCATTGTGTTATCAAATAGCATGATTTACTCATATTTTTAATTGTCTTGATTAAAATAGCTTTTTAATGAAATAAAACAATCGGGTGAGATGATTCATACGACGCAAGGTGTCGTAATACTCAGAACTGTAAAAAATACCACTTAATAAAAGACGCTAAATATGTCAAAGTAACCCCATTCTAAAATGATGATTTTGGTTACTTTTTAACATGACTCAAGTACAGCTCCAAGAACTGCAAAAACAACTTTGGAATATTGCCAATACCCTACGTGGAAAAATGGGTGCAGATGAATTCCGTGATTATATTTTAGGACTCATCTTTTATAAATATTTGTCTGAGAAAGTGTTAAACAGTGCCAATGCTGAACTTGCCGATGAAGGCATTTTATTTTCAGATTTAGATTCGAGTAATGAAGAACATCAAGAGTTTTTAGAAGCACTTAAACAAGAAAGCCTAGAAAATATGGGCTACTTCCTTGAACCAAATCAGTTGTTTCACAGCATTTCGGTACGAGCGAGAAATGAAGAGTTTATTTTAGATACTTTAATTGAAATTTTGAAAAGTATTGAGCAAAGTACGCAAGATGCAGATTCTGCCGATGATTTTGCACATTTGTTTGAAGACCTAGATTTAACTTCAACCAAGTTGGGTAACAATGCCAATGATCGTAATGAGTTGATTTCTAAAGTCATCATTCATTTAGATGCGATTGATTTCGATATTTCCAATACTGAATCAGATGTATTGGGCGATGCCTATGAGTATTTGATTGGTGAGTTTGCTTCAGGTGCAGGTAAGAAAGCGGGTGAGTTTTACACACCGCAGATGGTGTCGACTTTATTGGCTCGTATCGTGACACAAGGCAAAGAGCGTTTACGCAGTGTGTATGATCCTACGTGCGGTTCAGGTTCTTTGCTACTTAGAGTAAAGCGTGAAGTCGGTAATCATGTCGATGCAATTTACGGGCAAGAGATGAATCGTACCACGTATAACTTGGCACGTATGAATATGATCTTACATGATGTTCATTTTTCAAAGTTTGATATTAGACAAGAAGATACTTTAAAAAAGCCACAGCATATTGGGATGACCTTTGATGCGATTGTGGCAAATCCTCCATTTTCTGCGGATTGGTCTGCTGATCCACTCTTGATGAATGATGATCGTTTTAAAGCCTATGGTAAACTTGCACCTAAAACAAAAGCAGATTTTGCATTTGTTCAGCACATGATTCATCACTTGGATGAACATGGCACATTAGCAGTCGTCTTACCACATGGAGTATTGTTCCGTGGTTCAAGTGAAGGTGTGATTCGTCAATATCTGATTGAGAAAATGAATGTCATCGATACTATCATTGGTTTACCTGCCAATATTTTTTATGGGACTTCTATTCCGACGTGTGTATTGGTGCTCAAGAAAAACCGTGAGCATCAAGACAATATCTTGTTTATTGATGCCAGCAATGAGTTTGAAAAACAGAAGAATCAAAATAAGTTATTGCCTGAGCATTTGGATAATATTATTGGTGCATTTGAAAACCGTCAGGATATTGAGAAATATGCATATGTTGCTACGCTGAAAGAAGTAAAAGACAACGATTACAATTTAAATATTCCACGTTATGTCGACACTTTTGAAGCTGAGGATGAAATTGATTTAGATGCGATTGCACAACAATTGCAAGCATTGGAATTAGAGAGCAAAAAAACAGATGCAGTGATTGCAGATTTCTGTAAGGAGCTTGGAATTAACTCACCTTTTGGAGAGTCCAAGTAATGGAGAGTCAAGAAAATTTAATTATTTATCATACGGATGATGGTAAAGACAGAGTTGCCTTATATGCGCGTGATGGCGACTTTTTCATGAATCAAGCACAGCTTGCTGAACTTTTTAACACCTCTGTGCAAAATACAAGCAATAACATCCTAAGTATATTGAATGAAAAGGAATTGTTGGGAAGTTTAGTTGTTAAGGATTATTTGATAACTGCCTTAAGCCCTAAAAAATATAAGGAACAAAAATAATGTCTACGCCTAAGTTACGATTTAAAGAGTTTAATGGGGGTTGGACTAAACAACGAGTAGATAGTTTCTTAGAAAGAGTATCTAATCCTGTAGATGTTATTGCGGATCAACAATATACCCAAATTGGTATTCGTTCTCATGGTAAAGGTATTTTTCATAAAGAGTCTATTGATGGTAAGAGCTTAGGTAATAAAAGAGTTTTTTGGGTTGAACCAAGTGCTTTTGTAGTTAATATTGTGTTTGCTTGGGAACGTGCAATTGCTGTTACAAGTGATGCCGAAAATGGCATGATCGCATCACATAGATTCCCAATGTACTTGCCAAAAAATAACTTATCGAACGTAAATTTTCTACGTTATTTGTTTGTGACAGATAAAGGACAAAGCTATTTAGAGTTAGCTTCCCCAGGTGGTGCGGGTCGAAATAAGACACTTGGGCAATCCAATTTTGCAGAATTAAAGATTGATTTACCTAGTTTAGAAGAACAAACCAAAATCGCTTCTTTTCTTTCAATCATGAATGAAAAGATTAGCTTACTCACAAAAAAACATAAACTTTTAAGCCTATATAAACAAGGCTTGTTACAAAAGCTGTTTAGCCAACAGATTCGTTTTAAAACAGATGATGGGAGTGAGTTTGTAGCGTGGGAGGAGAGAAAACTAGGAGATATTTGTTCACATTTCCAAAGTGGAAAAACTATCACATCAGCCACTATTTCTGATAAAGGAGCGTATCCTGTATATGGTGGTAATGGTTTAAGAGGCTATACAGATACTTATACACATGATGGTATTTTCACACTGATTGGAAGGCAAGGAGCTTTGTGCGGAAATATTAATCTGGTAGATGGTAAAAACTTCATTTCTGAACATGCTATTGCTGTTCAAGCTAAGATAGACAGTAGTACAATATGGCTATCAATATGGCTTGACTATATGCAGTTGAATCGATTTTCCGAATCATCCGCTCAAGCTGGTTTAGCTGTAAATAAACTAGTTAAGTTTGATATTAATGTCCCTTGCCTAGAAGAACAAACCAAAATCGCTAATTTTTTATCAGCCATTGATCAAAAAATTGAAGCTGTAGTTCAACAAATTGAGCAAACCAAACAATGGAAAAAAGGCTTGTTGCAGCAGATGTTTGTTTAATTTTTTAAAGCCAAATCTTATAGGGAGGTTTGGTTTTTTTGTTTTTAGGGGTGGATATGGCGGAATTAGACGATAAAGAATTACAAAGATATGAAAATTTATTGCTTAAAGCACAGCAATATAAAATTCCTGAAAGAGAGGTAACATTCTTTGATTCTGCTTTTAGAAAACATCATGAAAATCCGACCACAGAGTTGCTTCGCTTTTTCCTTGATCCAAATGAAGTACATGGATTAACAGATACATTTTATAAGGGCTTAACTAAAGCTATTCAAGATGAAATTAGCCAACAAGATTTTGGAGCTTTTCAAGATTTAGCCATAGAGCATGTGACAGAAGACAATAAGCGGATTGATCTGTGGATTGAGACTGAAACCGCATTGATTGTGGTAGAGGTTAAAATTGATTATCAACAAAATAATCCTGTAAAGTCTTATCAAAAGTGGGCAAAGACTAAAGTAGAAAATACCAAAAAAAATATTATTTACATGGTATTAAATATTGATGGGAAAACAAGTTTTAAAGGTTGGTCTTCACTTTCATTTCAATTGCTTAGTCACTATATACGCGATTTTTTAGCACAGCAGAGTTTGAAGAACCCTTTGAATAAATGGTTCATTCTCGCCCGAGAATTTCTTTTACATTTAGAAAATTATAATGAAATTATGGATACAAATATGGAAGTTATTAATTTTGTGATGGCACACCATCGTGAAATTCAAAAACTCTTTGTACTTAGAGAGAAAGGTTATGATGAAATTAAAAATCATATTTTAAATCAACTCAATACATATTTTGAAGATTCAAACTTTAGAGTGATACAAGAGCAAAGATTCAAACAAATCTGTAAAGGCTGGCGTTTTTCTAAAATGGGATTGAAATCTCATAGTGATATTGCTTTATATATTAATTTTGAAGAAGAACCCGTGGTGGAAGTTTGGCTTTGTTATGATATGGATGGTAAAGAAAAAGCCAATGCAGGAAAAATATCAGCAAAAATAAAGAAATCTAAAGGCAAGTTCAGTGAGAGTGTTGATTGGGATAAATCAGATGAAGATACAAGATCTTCAGGAACTTTTAAAAGTATTTGTTGGGCGGTTGAATTTTTCGATTTAAATCAAATGACCAATATAATTATTGAAGCTCAGAAAATTTTAAATGAATTTGAGTAATAGGTAATTATGAGATTGATTTTAGGAAAGAAGAAAGTCTTGAATATATCCAGGAAATTGAACAAGTAAGATAGTGAAAAAACCTTGTTACAGCAAATGTTTGTTTTAATGATTTTTCCTCTCTATTTAGGAGATGAGAAGCATTGTTTTTTTAGGGGTGAGTTTTAAGAATGGCAAATTGGCTAGTAACAGTAAACTATGATGATTTTCAATTGGATAAAGCATTTGATGCTTTAACTCAAATTTATTGGAAAAACACAACATCGAAGCAAGACAAAGGTTTACAACTCAATGATATTGTCCATGTCTATGTGACTAAACCAATATCAAAAGTGATTTACCAATTTAAAGTCATTGGACATGCGAACAAATCTGAGTATCCTCTTGCACAAAAAGCTTTTTGGAAAAATTTTAAACAATTTGACAGTATTAACACCTATGCAATTTTTGAAAAATTACAGAAAGTAGATAAAGCTACACTCACGTTTGATTACTTTCTTCGTCAAAAATTAATTCCTGATGCACCAATACAAGGAAGAAGAACTGATCGTGATAAAGCCTCAAATGACCCAATTCGTATTTTCTTAGATCATATTTTTAAAGAGTTTAGAAATGAGACTTTTGAAACTGATTATCCAGATGAAGCTCAAACACAAAGTAAAACCTTTCCAGAAGGCGCTAAACAAACTGTCCTCGTCAACAAATATGAACGTAGCCCTGAAGCTCGGGCAAAATGCTTAGAAATTCATGGTACTCGCTGTAAGGTTTGCGACATGAGCTTTGCTGAAACTTATGGTTTTTTTGCAAATGACTTTATTCATGTACATCACATAACACCGCTTTATCAAATTTTAGAAAGTTACGAAGTCAATCCTGAAACTGATTTGATACCCGTTTGTCCAAATTGCCATGCGATGTTACATAAAACTGAGAATGGGCTACCGATGACAATTGAACATCTCAAATTACTGTTTGAATTATCTAATAATAAATGATTGTAGGAAGAAATTAATGCAACTCTATCAGACGAAATCTAATGGATTAAATGAACTTGTTGAACAACCATTTCGACTAGAAAAAGAGATACAGACTTTATTTGAGGAAAATTTCGCAGAATTTACGGGTTTGGAATTGATTAAATCTGAGTTTGTCATAAAAAGCAATCGTATAGATACACTTGCATTTGATCCTGAAAGCAAAGCATTTGTAATTATTGAATATAAACGCGAACGAAATTTTAGTGTAATTGATCAAGGTGTTTCTTATCTAAACTTGATGCTGGAATACAAAGCAGACTTTGTGCTTGAATATAATGAAGGTCAAAACAATAACCTAAAACGCCAAGATGTAGATTGGTCACAAAGTCGCATAATTTTCGTTTCACCAAGCTTTACAGACTTCCAAAAGCAATCGACCAATTTCAAAGATTTAGGTATTGAGTTATGGGAAATCAAACGCTATCAAGACGGCATCATTTACATAAATCCATTACAAAAAGCCAAGTCTGCGCCATCAATAAAACAAGTGCAAAAAGTAGAATCTGAAGAGATTAAAAAAATTACAAAAGAAATAAAACAATATGATGAGGATTTTCATTTGACTGGTAAGCCAGATCATATAATAGAACTTTATGAACAGTTTCGTGATGCTATTTTAAATTTAGCACCAGATTTAGAAATTAGCGCGACAAAACTGTATATTTCCATTAAAAGACATAAAAAAACTTTTGTTTGTATTGAAATCTATAATAAATTACTCAGATTGACATTGAATGAAAAAATTGGCCAATTAAATGATTCAAAAAAAATATTTAGAGATATGTCTAATACAGGACATTGGGGATTAGGGGACTATCGGGCAGACGTTTCTGATACGGAAAACTTAGAATATATCTTGAGTGTCATTAAACAACTATTTCGATAATCATTTTTTATTTGTATTTATTTTTCTTAGGTTTATATAGAAGCATGATTCAATAAATGTTATTTTTACATGATTAATCAGATACAGATCAAAAATTTATAACCATATTGATGAGATTAAAAGTGAGTATTCAAAAAGAGCTTGAATTAGAAGCATTATTCATTGAAAAATTACAAACTCTAGGTTATGGAAGGGTTCAACTTCGTAATGAAACAGCTTTATTGGGTAATCTTAGAAAACAAATACAACATCTTAATCAAATCACCCAACCGTTTTCAGCGAATGAGTGGCAACAGATTTGGCACTACCTAAGTAATGAAACAACCGTATTTAAAAAAGCTGAATTATTACGTAATCGTTGTCCAGTTAATTTCGATGATGGCACGGTGAAACATGTCCATTTTATTAGTGATAAGTCTGAAGAAAATATTTTCCAAGTTTCAAACCAAATTGTTGCAGATCACCGTGATCTCAATGGGCACAGTAGTCGTTTTGATGTGACTTTACTCATCAATGGATTCCCATTGGTGCAAATTGAAGTGAAGAAACGTGGTGTTGAAATCAGCCAAGCATTTAAACAAACATTAGAATATGCCAAAACAGCGTATAAATCAGGGCAGGGGTTATTTGGCTTTATTCAGTTTTTTGTGATTAGTAATGGAGTGAATTGCCTATATTATTCAAATGGTACAAAAAACATTGAGTTTGCATTCCCTTGGGCGGATGAAAATAATAAGAACATTAATGATCTGACTCAATTCACGGCTGCATTTTTAGCGCCCCAACATCTGACTAAGATGTTGACGCAATATATAGTCATGCATCAGTCTACCCATAGTTTAATGATTCTACGTCCGTATCAGATTTATGCGGTCGAAAAGATCATTGAACATGTCAAAACCTCACAAGACAACGCCTACATTTGGCATACTACAGGGTCGGGTAAAACACTCACTTCTTTTAAAGCGAGTCAATTATTGATCAAAAATCCTGCAATTCAGCGTGTCATCTTTGTGGTCGATCGAAAGGATTTAGATGGTCAAACTGCCGAAGAATTTAATAAATTCCGTGAAAACAGTGTAGACAGTACCACCAATACTGCAAACCTCGTCAGACAACTCCGCTCCTTGGATAATCGTTTGGTCGTAACAACCATTCAAAAGCTCAATAATGCGATTTCCAATGAGCGTTATGAAAATGAAATGGAGGTTCTAAAAGATCCAAATGTGGTGTTTATTTTTGATGAATGCCATCGTAGCCAATTTGGTGAAACCCATCAAAAAATTAAAAAATTCTTTAAAAATGCACAAATGTTTGGTTTTACAGGTACACCAATTTTTAAAGAAAATAGCCATAATGTTGGCGGTGAGAAGTTTACAACGGAACACCTATTTCCTGTACTGTTACACAAGTATGTGATTGTTGATGCAATTCATGATCGTAATGTATTGCCATTTCATATCGATTATTTAGGGCGCTTTGTCCATCAAAATGCAGAAGATGAAGCAGAACAGGAAAAAGTCGAAAATATTAATAAAAAAGAACTTTTTGAAAGTGCAGAGCGTATAGAAAAAATTGTTCGTAAAATTATAGAAGCTCATCCGAGTAAAACTAAACAGCGCCAATTTAATGCGATGTTCTGTGTATCCTCTGTTCCGAATCTGATTCAGTATTACGATAAGTTTGAACAAGTACAAACTGAGTTATTGCAACAAGCACAGCAAAATAATGAACTGTACCAGCCTTTAAATATCGCCACGATCTTTTCTTATGCAAAAGCGCCAACTCAGCAAGAGGCTGATAGTGATGGGGATTTTATTGCTGACGAGGAAGTTGAAACACCTAAGCAAGTTGATACTGTTGCCGAGCAAAAATTAACCCAATACATTGGCAACTATAATCAACTGTATAATACCAACTATAGTTTAGGCACAGGATTTTACGACTATTATCAAAATATAAGCAGTCGATTTAAAGCTTACGGTACAGACAAAAATAAAGGCAAAGAGATTGATATTTTGCTTGTGGTGAATATGTTCCTGACAGGCTTTGATTCAAAATTACTCAATACCCTTTATGTCGATAAGAACTTAAAACATCACGGTCTCATTCAGGCATTTTCACGCACCAATCGGGTCTATACCGAAGCGAAGCCTTTTGGGAATATTGTCTGTTTTCGAAACCTTAAACAGGCGACAGATGAAGCATTGATTATGTTTTCGAATAAGGATGCACAAGACACTGTGATTGTGAAGCCTTATGAGCAAGTCATACAACAATACGAGTCAGCAGTAAGAACCTTATTGAGTATCGTCCCCACCTGTCAGTCTGTGGATGATTTATATCGAGAAAGTGAAAAACTCTCTTTTGTTCATGCCTTCCGTGAAGTGATGAAACTGAATAACCGTTTACGTATGTATTCGGAATATGATCAAGATACAACGTCCTTAACCAAACAAGACTTTGAAGACTATTCTTCTAAATATAAAGATTTAGCCTTTATGTATCAGAAGGCTGATAACGTAATTGAAAAATTTTCTGTATTGGATGAGGTGGATTTTCAACTTGATTTGTTGTTTAGTGATCGTATCAATGTTGATTACATTATGGATTTACTTGGTCTGATCGCTAAAGAGAAGAATCAGGCTCAGCGAGAGAAGAGAATTAAACAGCTCAAAGAAATATTGAATACGGATATTTCTTTATACGATAAACGTAATTTGATTGAAAAATTTATCAATGAACAAATCCCGAAAATGGTTACAGGGCAAACCGTACGAGAAGCTTTTGCTACTTTCTGGGATGCAGAAAAACAGCAAGCTTATGACATTTTCTGTCGTGATGAACAACTGAAAAAAGATGAATTTCATAAGGTTGCTGATAACTTTAAATTTATTGAGCGATTACCGCTCCTCCATGAAATTAAAGAACTACCGATACAAAAGCCACCTTTGTTAAAGCGTAATCGTTATTTCTCTGAGCTTCATACAAAAACTTCTGATTTATTAAGTCGTTATAATTTAAAAATATAGGGTATTAGCGATGTTTCTTGGAAAGGTCAGTCAGAAAGCTTGTTTTGCATACTTTTAAATATAGTGGGGAAATATGAGTTTATATACCGTAGATACAACAAACAAAAAAAATGGTACTAAAGTTAACGAACAATTGCTTACAGAACGTTATGTTTATAAGATTAGTTTATTAATGTTTAACTAATTTAGATGATAACGCTTTTTAAAAATGATCATTTATAAAGGGGCTTAGGAACTTAAGCATACTTAAAATTATGAAAATATTTGAGATACAAGATGCCTTTTCAAAAATTGTAAAGAATAAGGTAAGACCATTAACAGCATATTTACATGAAGTTGAAAAAAACTTGTCAATAGATGGCACAAATGCAATATGCCACTTTCACTGTGTAAATTTGGATGGTAATGGACAAATCAGAATAGATGGATTAGTTGAACATTTATCTAACTGTTTGATAGATTATGCTATTCCGCGAAAAGAAATGGACAGGGTGTTTAAGGACTTTCAGGATACTGGGTCAGCTATCGAGCTTTCTAAATTAAGTAGTAAAGCTAAAGGTTTATTCACATCATTAAGTAACAGTGGTGAAAGTGGGGAGTTACTTTTATTTCTTTTTGCAGAATATATTTTAAAACTGCCTCAGCTAATTAGTAAAATGAGTTTAAAAACAAATAGTCAGCTTCACTATAATGGAGCTGATGGAATACATATTGGAGTAAGTGAGGATACAAAAAAACTCTGTTTATATTGGGGTGAGTCTAAATTATATAAAAATCCTAGTAATGCAATATATGAGTGTATGAAAAGTATAGCTCCTTTATTGAAGGGTAATGGTACAGGATATGATAGGCGTGATTTACACTTGTTAAGTGAATTCATGAATGTCAATGATCCAGATTTAATGCAGGCTTTAGTTTCATATCTTGATCCAGATGATCCAAACTTTAACTTATTAGAATATAGGGGTATTTGTTTAATTGCATTCGACCACGATTGTTACGGTGAAGAAGGGGTAGCTCAAGCTATTGAAGAGGTAACTAATAAAGTTTCTAGTCAGATTGATTTATGGAACAAAAATATTTTAACTAGAATAACAGCTGAGGATTTAGCTAAGATTAAAATTCATGTTTTTTTGCTACCATTCCCAAGTGTTGAAGTGTTTAGACAAAAATTTAACGAAAAAATATTTGGTTAGAAATACTTATGAATATTGAAAATGTATGTAATTACTTAATAAGTAAAAATTACTTAAAAGAATTGGTAGTTAAATTATCAATAAATTATGTAAGTGACCAATTTGAGAATATTAATAAAAAAGAATCGATTGATTTAAATAAGTTGAATGCAGAGGAATTATCCTATTTATTAACTTGCTCAAGTTTATTCTGTAATTCTGAAAATCCATTATTTCAAGATATTGCACTTAAAGTAGCACAATATTCTATAATTACTGAATTAGGATATGAAAGTAAAGATAGAGCTTTACTGATTTTAGATACTCTTACTAATAGAAATTCTATTAAATTAGCTGAAAAAAGGAACTTGGTAGAAGAAGGCTTCTTTAATCGTTTATCTATTGGTGCGAAGATAGAGTCATTTCGAAGAGATCTTGAATATTCTATTGAACTACCAGATCAAAATGAAATATATCTAAATAAATTTCAAAAAAAATGTTGGGATTTTCTTCAAGATAAAAATAATACTCAAATATCTATTTCTGCCCCTACTTCTGCTGGTAAGTCATTTATATTAACTACTTGGGTTAAGGATTTTTTTGATAATATTGAAGATGGATTAATTATATATGTTGTACCAACTCGTGCATTAATCAATCAGGTTTATAATGATTTTTTCAGTATAATGAATAGAGATGTGAACATTAATATAGTTCCAGTACTTGAGGATATTAAATTATATAAAAAAAATATTCTTATTTTTACTCAAGAAAGATTAAATATTTTTCTGTCGACTTATTATAGAAATAAGGTTTCAGTATTAATTGTAGATGAAGCTCATAAAATTGGTGATGGGGTAAGAGGTGTTTATTTAGAACAGGCGATAATGAGCTGTAAGTTTTATAATCCTTGTGTGAAAATTGTATTTGCAAGCCCTTTTACTGAAAATCCAGAAATTTTATTGGATAAAGAAGGAGTATCGGCAGTATATAAAAGTAATTTAATCACGGTTAATCAAAATTTATTATGGGTGGAGCAAAGCAAGAAGGAAAAAAGGTGGCATATTTATCTTAATTATTTTGAAGCGAAAAATAAAATAGGAGTATTTTTATACAATAAAAATAATACTTCAGGATATAAAAGACTAGTTGAGGTTGCTTTCAATATTTCTGGAGAGAGCCCTGGAAATATTATATATGTAAATGGGGCTGCTGAAGCAGAAAATGTTGCACAGGAGTTATACAGATATATAAATAATAGTTTGTTTTATGAAGATATAGAAGAGCTTATTGAATTTTCAAAATCTGAAGTACATAAAGACTTTTTGTTAGCAAAAGTCCTATCTAAAGGTATAGCATATCACTACGGTAATATGCCATTGACGATTAAGTCTGAGATTGAGCGACTATTTTCTGAAAATAAGCTAAGATTCTTAATTTGTACTTCTACATTAATAGAAGGGGTTAATCTTGCGTGTAAAAATATTTTTGTTAGAGGTCCTAAAAAAGGCAATAGAAAATTGATGGAACCTACTGACTTTTGGAATCTTGTCGGAAGAGCTGGACGTTGGGGAAAGGAGTTTCAAGGAAATATATTTTGTGTGGATTCTAATGTAAATGAATTATGGCAAGGTGGTGAACCTCCTATAAGAAAGCAAAAAATCAAGATTGATAAAATATCAAAAAAAAGCATATTTTCTGTAACGGATGTGATTGATTTTATTAATTCATTAGATCATTATTCTGAATGTAGGAAAAATCCGAATTTAGAAGCTTTCTTAAATCTGATATATGTTAATTATTATCGTAAAAATAATCTAGATGATTTTAGTTTTAAAAGTTGTTTTAATGATGTGGAATTTTTATACTTAACGTTGAATGAGCTTATTAAAGAGATAAAAATAACGATAGAGATTGTTGAAAAAAACACTGGAATTAGTCCAATTTTGCTTAATAATTTATACGAATCATTTTATTTTAATAAAGAAAAACCAATTGAGCGTTTATGTCTAGGATCTTTTTCTGAAAGAGCGGACTATAGTAGATATAGAAGAGCCCTTGAGAGAATTAAAAACAATTTGAGCCATAACCTAGGGTTTTCAAATGTTCAGCAAAATTTTTACAATAGTTTGATTTTACAATGGATGTGGGGATATAGTATTTCTAGGATTATAAGTGAAAGAATCTCTTTTATTTTGAAGAAGGAGGGAACTGTTAATTCTAATACTGTAATTAGAGAGGTGCTTGATAATATAGAGCGTATAGCTAGATTTAATGCTCCTAAATATATTGGTTGTTATAATGATGTATTGAATTTATATTTAAATAATAATGGGAGAGGGGATTTAGTCGAAAATCATAGTGACTTCCATTCGTTCCTAGAAATGGGTGTATCTAATCGAACGCAATTAAGCTTAATTTCTCTAGGTCTATCTAGATCTTCCGCATTGAGTTTATCTAAAATGATTGAAAGTTCTGATTATAACAAGAGAGAGATTTTTACTTGGTTGCATGCTAATTTACCAAGTGCCAGAAATGGAATGAATAAAATTTTACTTAAAGAGATAGATGATGCTTTGGCTAAAGAATTCATGAGGCGGCTTTAAAGTATAAAATTCTGTTTTTATTTTTAGATTATATCCATCGACTGAGTTGCTAATTTTTTAAGGCTTCGTTTTAACCAGAGACAAGCAAAAATTGGAGAGCCATGGATATAATGAATTCTAAGCGAATTTAGATTTAGGAAGAGGCATAATTTTATTACGTAAACCATCAATAAAATCAGACCAATCCTGCATTATTTTGATTCGGTACTCTAAATGCTGTGCATGGTTATATGCCTGAGACACAGCATTACCAACCTTATGCGCCAATTGGATTTCAATTGCATCATGCATATAGCCTTATTTATACATTAAAGAATTATCATAATTTTTTATTAATTTTACAATATAAAACAGTATCTTAATTGGATTTTATTGTGTTTGATATATTGGGGGAATTTGCAAAGCTTCTTAAAAAAGTACTTTAAATTTTAAGCTGAACTTGATAAAAGAAGAGTTATTAATCAGCACAATAAATTTCAGTTGTTATGGCTAAAAAATATATACTTTACCCAATAAAAACCATCAAAGATTGGGAGGGTGAAGACTGGGATGTTTATGAGGAAATACGCCTACCGAATGGATTAATGCTGCTTAAAGGTAGAGGATATGAGCGACTTCATGGGCATTGTGCCGAAATTATCCTGACGCATGAACTGGCTGAGTTTATTAAACAAAATCACTCAGTGGAATTGTTCATTTTAGCTGAACAGCTTGGATTCTCTAAAGATGTGTTACTTCGTTTTAGAAAACGTCTTAATATAAGAAGGAAACTAACTGATTATGCATGGGTCATTGCACATCAGGACGAAATACTCTACGAGCGTTGTGATGTGTTGTTTGAAAAATATCAATTAAATCAAGGTGACATTGGTCGATTTGTTCGTTATCTAGTCCATAAAGTTGGCGTTATCAGGACTCGAAAACGGGCAAGAAAGGTTGAAGATGAAATTCAAGAAAAGGTTTTAGCACATAAAGACATCATTGTTTCATGTAATAAAATTATTGATTTGGTTGAGGCGATGGATATTGCTGTCTCTACTGCAACAAGAGTTCATAAACAAATGTGTAAGGAGCAGAACCTTCCGACAACAGCCGAAAAATTAAAACGAAAAAGTGCTGAGAGAAAACAATGGTTATTAGACAATCAACACGCTTTATTAAGTCATGATTTGACTATTAAGGAGATTGCTCAAAATTTTAATCTCACACAATCACAAATCAAATGGGCAAGGATAGATTTAAAAAAGCTACTCAATATCCCCAAAAAACCTTTAGCTATTGTTTGGGTTAGAGCGCATCAAGCAGATTTGGAACAGCTAAGCTATGTCGAGTTACAAAACAAATATCAAATGACTCAAGGGCAAGTAAGGCATGCTTTAAGAGTGCTCAAAAAGCTGAAACAAAATGAGACATAAATTGTTGTATTAAAAATGATCATAGATAACTCTGTATAGACAGATTATTAAGTTTTTGAGTAAAATAGATCACAATCTAAAATCAAATAATAAACTATGTCTAACAATATTTATGCCGCTTTGGAGCAATTAGGTCTTACTGCAAAAATGCGTGCGATACATTTACAGTTCAGCAATAGCTCACTGAATAATCAGGTTTTCCTTCAACGTATTGATGGAACACATGAACTTAATGTAGGTCTGAGTTTACAACTCATTTGCCTTTCAACCAGCTCTCAAATTCCATTAAAGCAGTTTATTGGTTCTCAAATCGCAATTGATATCGTCAACGATAAATCAGAACTCAATCGAATTTCAGGTATTGTTACAAAGGCTGATTCTGGCGCAAGCGATGGTTCTCTTACAATTTATCGTCTCACGGTAGAAGACCCGACAGCACTGTGGAAATATCGTAGAAACAGTCGTGTGTTTATGGCAAAGTCTGTCGTGCAAATCGTGGATTTGATCTTTCAGGAGTGGAGAGAAAAAAGCCCGTTGTTTGCTTCAAGTCTAACTTTGGATAAAAGTGGCTTAACCAAAGACTATGATGTAAGACCATTCATTATGCAGAATAATGAATTGGATAGCGAATTCATTCAAAGATTGCTAGCCTCGGAAGGCATTAACAGTTTAATTGATGAAGCACAACTTAAAGTTTCCAGTTCAAGCCAACTAATCCAACCTCAAAAGCTACGATTAATTGACAGCAATGATCAATACCAAGCACTGGATCGACGTAACATTCGTTTTCATCGTAGCTCTGCTGTAGAAAAGCAAGATAGCATCACGGCATTTACAGGATTACGTTCCATTCAACCCACCGCAGTGCATATCCAACGTTGGCAAGCAGATGCACTCGAAACAGAAGAAGGTGCTGGCTCAGTTCAAAGCAAACATCAACATAGTGAAAATTATGACAATGCCAATTTGGGTTTAGAACAAGCATGGCACTTTAGCCCTGCATGGATACAAGACTTAAATGGTGAAGATGGTGCAACCAAATCAGGCAACAGCCAGATTGAAAAGTTTAACCAAAACCTCAGTAACTACTACGATTCACAAGCTAAACAATTTACAGCTACCTCAACTGTACGAGATGCACATGTTGGGTATTTTTTTGAGCTGAATGAACACCCGACAATCGATCTAAAAGATTCTTCAGATAAGCAGTTCTTGATCATATCTAAGACCTTCTATAACCAGAATAATTTACCAAAAGACCTGACCAACCAAGTTGAAACTTTACTTAAGCAAAGCAATTGGCAAACGACCAATATCACAACAAACAATAGTGATGAACGCCAAGCCAACGAGTTAGTCCTACAGCGACGTAATATTGCGGTTGCACCAGAATACAATCCATTAAAACATCGACCAGTTGCATCACCACAGCGTGCCAGAGTCGTTGGGCCAAGCGGAGAAGAAATTCATGTCGATGAATGGGGCCGTATAAAAGTCCGTTTCCTATTCACCCGTAATGAAGACAACATCCATGATGGTGGTGCTGGATCTAATGACAATGATACCGACTCGGCTTGGGTCGATGTATTGACCCCGTGGGCAGGTGAAGGCTATGGTGCGCGATTCTTACCCCGTATTGGTGAGATTGTCGTAATTGACTTCTTTGATGGCAACATTGATCGTCCATTTGTGGTTGGGCGAATCCATGAAGCACAACGTCATCCAAGCAAGTTTGATGACAAAGGCAAACTGCCTGATACTAAAAAGTTGTCAGGAATAAAAAGCAAGGAATATCAAGGTAATGGCTACAACCAGCTCAGATTTGATGATACGACCAACCAGATCAGCAGTCAGTTACAGAGTAGTCATGGGGTAAGTCAACTCAATCTAGGTAATCTCAGTCATCCTAAAGAAACTGACACCAGCGAAGGACGAGGTGAGGGCTTTGAATTGCGTACAGATCAATGGGGAGCTCTCAGAGCCAAACAAGGCCTATTGCTTTCTACCTATTCACAAGACTCAGCAGGTGGTGATCATCTTGATACCTCTGAAACAAAATCACAACTTGAATCGAGTTTGAATAATTCAAAAGCTTTAAGTGAAGTTGCCAAGAATCAACAGACTGACCCTTTAGAAATGCTAGATGGTCTAAAACAGTTTATTGAGCAAATCGAACAAGAAAGTGAAGCTAAGGCAAAAGCATTTAAACAAGCTTTGATGATTTTGACTTCACCAAATTCTATTGCACTGAGTGCGAATGAGGATATTCACCTTTCAGCAGATGGACAAATCAGCCATAGCGCAGGCGATAGTATTAACCTAAGTACGCAAAAGAACTTGGTAGCTCATGCACAAAGTAAAATCAGTTTATTTGCAGCACAGGAAGGTGCAAGGTTCTTTGCAGGAAAAGGCAAAGTTGAGATACAGGCGCAGGGAGATGGTGCGGATTTGATCGCACGTAAGAGCATTCAAATCATTTCAACTGAAGATACAATCTATATTACGAGTCCTAAAGAGATTAGATTAGTTGCAGATACCTCAGAATTAAAGATCAATGGTTCAGGCGTGTTTGCAACGACTGGTGGTTTGTTTGAGAGTAAGGCGGGGCAGCACAAATTTGTGAGTGGTGTACAGGTCGATTCTCTTATTCCTCCACTACCTAATTTAGAAATAAAACCAGCATGGATCGAACTGGTATTACATACTGAAAATTTGGAACCAGTATCTAATGCACCTTATACGATTTTATTTGAAGATGGCAGTAAGTTAAAAGGTCGCTTAGACCAACAAGGATTCAAACGTATTGACGGTGTTCCTAATATGAAATATGAAGTTTTTTTTGGAGACACAGATTATGTTGAACCATTAAAGCCTGTAACAGAATTAGTCGTGACTGAAGAAAATATTTTGGGAGATTTAAAAGGAATAGGTATTGATGTTGATACACCAGAATTTGATTTGGAAAACTTTTTAAGAGAGTGTTCAGGTCGTGATATAGATCCATTTAATACTTTAAACGATTTAATTGCACAACAAGAACTGAATGAGGGTGAAAATAATGGCTAACACAGGAGCACAAAAAGTTTCTACAAGTGACCCAAGAGCAGATGCGGTTGTTGAAATAGGTAAAGCTATTGCTTTAGGTGCTGTTCCTTTTGCCGGTCAGGCAATAGACATTTATGACACAATTGAAGGGATTTGGGGGGTATATAGTAAAAGAAATAGTACACAACAAGAAAAGGATGAAGTGACTGTTGATTTAATTTTAGCGTTAATAGGGTGGATGCCAGGGCCTGGTGATGGTATAAAAAAAATATTTAGATTAGTAAATCGAGAACCTAAAAAATACGCGCCAGTCATGATGGATTTAGTTCGTTATGTTGCACAAAAAAGTGGTGTAAATGCAAATATTGAACAACTGATTTTAGATGCTACAGATAGCGCAAAACTTAAACCATATTTAGATAGCGCAAAAAAAGTCATCGAAGACTCAAGTCTTTATGGAAGCCTTCCGAAAGATAAACAAAAAATAGTAGGTGATATCTTTCGAATTTTAAGTCAAGTTTTTATGGCTTCAGTTGCTTTATTAGAAAGACGTGTGATTGACTGGCTTAGTTTTGCTCCAAACAATGTAGCTTTTGCTAATAAAATGAAAAAAAGAGGTGGGCATAAAGAAAAAGTTCCAGAGTCAAAAAAACAAACAACAAGTCAGAAAGGAGATAATGCAGCCAACTCATCAAAACCTAATAAGCAACTTGCTGCCACTATTGCTACACAAAGTTTAGATCAATTAACCACAGCATTAGTAGGTGATATGGGCGAACATATAGCAGATTATTATTGTGCTGAGAAGTTAAATTGGGGAAAAACTTGGAAAGGTCATGACAAGGGAGCATCTGGTACTTGGGGGAAAGCAGTCCCTTCTGCACAAATCCCAGGTAAATTAAGTAATTCATATAAATTATTTCAACTAAAACCTGGTAAACCGAATGGTCATGGTATAGATGCTGTATGGCGAGTTGATCAAGATAAAAATAATGATGGAAAACCTTTTGCAATTGTTGAAGCAAAAAGCCATTTACCAATATCATCAAAGCCACATGGATATTTTAGAGGTAAAAATACAAACAAGCCATCTATGACGGGGCGTCTAGGTGTAAATGGTATGGATGCGGTTAAAAGAGAGTTAAAAACTTTAGGTGCATTGTTATTAGATGGTGAAAAATCAGGAACTGCTGATGCAAACTCTTATGCAGATACTACAACTGGTTCGGGGAAACCAAATGGGGGCTCTGGTAAGCCTAGCGGAAAACCAAATGCGGGGAGTGGGAAACCAGGAAAGAATAATTCAACTACCTCCACACCATCGTCTGGCGGAAAAACCAGTAAAACTCAACTAATTGTACAAATGAGCGAAGAATGGATTTCAAAAAATATATCAGCATCAGTTCCTAACTCAATTTATTCTCAAGTTATTAGAAATGGTCGGAACGTTTATAGTAGATATATTGTTTATAGCCCTTTGTATTCCGATACATCTATTGAAACAATAAAAGCGATCCAAGTACCATCTGCAATTAAAGACTCAATTAATCATGCTAAAGTTCTGATGGCGGGAATGCAAGAAAATGAAAGTTTACATCGGGAGCATGCTGCTGTTTTGTATAATGAAGCTGAAGTTAAGACAATAGTGAATAGAATAAAAACAAAACTGAAAAATAAATATTCCAAGAGCCCCAATGTTGATATATCTAAATTAAATCAGGAAAAATAGGATGCAAGTACAAAATCAAAGAAGACAAGTTTTCTTGACAGATGAAATTTTTAATAGGGTTAATACTTTTTATAAGGAATTACCTATTGAAATTCAAGATAGCAAAAAACTGTATGAAGGCAGCTCCGCTGATATCAGACGTTTAGATTATTTTTTATCTCTACATGCTTACGATTTACTAAGTTTAAATTTTACTGCAGGTTTTGATATTTCTGCTTTGAGACTTCAATTAGAAGATATCATTGTTAAATACGAGGAATATACCTTAGCGTTGCGTAAAGATGAGGAGGATAATGATTGGGCTCCGTTTTACTTTACCGCTATAGATGAATATGAGCGTTGTATGCAATTAATTGGTTGGTGTTATTTATTGCATCGACGTGATTTGCTCCCTCGCATTGCTGCAATGCAAGATAAAATTTATCATGATCAAACTGATCAATTAGATACCTTGTATGAGGATTTTTTATCATTCGAATTAAATGATCGTTATGATGTGGATCAATGGTTTTTTGATAATCCATATAGATCTTTAATCTTTAGTAAATATCGAGATACAAAAGAAGAAAGTGTCCAAGATATTCAAGAGTATTTGAAATTATGGTATCCAGCCTTTGAAAGTGCAGCTTGGCATGATACTCATAAAATGGATGAAGGTTTATATTTCGGTTATTGGGCAATAGAAGCTGCAGCATATGTGTACTTACTAGATTTGGATGATAGTGAAATAACTCATCTGGTCTATCCAAAAGATTTAGTTAAATTTGCGCGAGAGTTTGTACCGTCTGAAAATGATATTACTAATCCAAATGCTAAAATATTAAGATGTGAAGCTGGGCAAATTTGTCCACAATCAGGTGACTGGTATAGTCCAGCAAACAATATGGAAAAGCGTCATTTTAATCAAGGTGAAGTTATGCCAGAGATTCCGAATAATGCTTGGGGTGAAACCATTTGGTATATGGACCTATAAAATTGATATAAAAATAACTCACCTGAAGATAGTGAGTTATTTTATCAAATAGAGCATCAATCCAATAAGTTGGTTCTCGGATTTAAGTAGTTTTGTTCCTCAACTCATCAATAAAATCTGACCATTCTTGCATCATCTTTGTTCGGTACTCTAAATGCTGTGCATGGTTATATGCCTGAGACACAGCATTACCAACCTTATGCGCCAACTGGATTTCAATTGCATCATGCATATAACCTTGTTCATGTAATGTCGTTGATGCAAGTCCACGAAAACCATGTCCAGTCATTTTGCCGTTATAGCCCATGGTGCGAATAACGCAGAGTAGAGCATTACTACTCATAGGTTTGGCTGTACTGTGATTATAAAAAACATACTGCTTATTGCCAGTAAGAGAGCGTAAGCTTTCAATGAGTTCAATCGCCTGTTTGGATAATGGAACGATGTGAGGCTGTGCCATTTTCATTTTTTCAGCAGGTATTCTCCATAAATGATTATCAAAATCGATCTCATTCCACTCCATTGCTCTCAATTCAGCTGTACGCACAAATGTTAAAGTCATCAGCTGAATAGCCGTTTTGATCATTGGATTGCCATGATAACGATCCATACGCTCAAGAAAAGGTGGGAACTCAGAAATATCCAGTCGAGCCATATGCTTCACTTTACGAGGCTTTAGAGCCTCTTGAAGATGTGGAGTTGGATCATTCTCAATCAGTCCTTTACGGATTGCAAAACGGAAAATACGTCCAGCTAAAGGAATTGAACGTTTTGCCATTTCTTGAGCTCCACGAGCCTCAATTTTTTTAGCACATGCAAGTACATCTTTACCTTTAATTTGATCAATTGGCATGTGACCTAAAGCAGGGAAGAGATCTTTTTCAAATACAGACAGATCTCGTAAGTAAGTGGTTTCTTTTATGACGGCTTTACGATCTTCCATCCATTCCATAGCAAGTGTTTTAAAAAGTGTATTTTCATCTGCTTGTAATTTTTTTTGTTTCTTCGCTTCGTTGGGGCTAATCCCATCTTTCAATTTCAATCGAGCTTCATCTCTGGCACGGCGAGCTTGGGCAAGTGTCGTTTCAGGGTATGTACCAATACTGAAGATATTCTCTTTTCCATTTAAACGAAACTTCATGCGCCAATGCATTCCTCCAGAAGGGGTGACCTCTAGATACATGCCTTTTTCATCAGCGTATTTAGTTTTCTTTTCTGATGGTTTAATTTTTCTGACTTGAGCATCTGTAAGCATTGCAATGTTTCCACAGAATTTGGGGGTATAATTTTGGGGGTAATTTATTATACCCCCAGTTATACCCCCAACTATATCTAGATTGCAATAGTTCTGATCAGATTGTATTAGACATAAAAAAAGCTTAAACCCTTTAGATTTAAGCTTTTAAAGACAGCATTAGATATTGTAAGAATAGAAAATGGCGGTGAAAGAGGGATTCGAACCCTCGATACGCTATAAACGTATACACACTTTCCAGGCGTGCTCCTTAAGCCACTCGGACACTTCACCAAGGCGTGGGATAATAACCAAAAAAAAGATTTCTGCCAAGCAACAATTGATTTAGAGCAAAAAAAATTTCACAGTGATATGATTGCGCAAAAATAGTGTCTAAATTTTTGAAGACGAATCTATGCAAAGTACTGCAAAAAAAGCCGCGTTACCTGCGATCACACTCGCAGCATTAGGGGTGGTATTTGGAGACATCGGAACCAGTCCCTTGTACGCCCTACGCCAATGTTTTCTAACTGCACACATTGCCATCACCGAAGCGACCGTGCTTGGGATCTTGTCACTGATTTTCTGGTGCATGATGCTCACCATCAGCTTTAAATACGTCACCATTATCATGCGAGCAGATAACAATGGTGAGGGTGGTATCATGTCCTTGCTGGCGCTGAACTTACGATCTAATCGTATCGCAGATAATCGCAAAATCTATTTAATTGCCTTGGGATTTATTGGTGCATCACTGTTTTTTGGTGATGGCATTATTACCCCGGCAATTTCAGTACTTTCAGCCATTGAAGGGCTGAGTATTGCCACACCTATGTTTAATAAATGGCTGATGCCTTTAGCAATCGGCATTCTTACCGCACTGTTTTTGGTACAAAGACATGGTACGGGAACCATGGGTAAGTTTTTTGGTCCAATCACTCTAACGTGGTTTGCCTCTATCGGTTTAATCGGTATTCATAGTATTAGCCAAACCCCCTATGTATTAAGCATGCTCAGTCCACATTGGGCGCTGAACTTTATTTTTCATCAACCCTTTGTGGCGTTTTTAACCATGGGTGCGGTGATTTTGACGGTTACAGGTGGTGAAGCACTCTATGCAGATATGGGGCATTTTGGCCGACTGCCGATTCGTTTAGGCTGGTTTATCATTGTTTTGCCTTGTTTGTTATTGAATTATGCAGGGCAAGGTGCATTATTACTACGTAATCCAAGTGCGATTGAAAACCCATTCTATTTGCTTGTACCTGAGTGGGGCTTATACCCCATGATTGCCTTAGCCACAGCGGCAGCGGTGATTGCCTCACAAGCGGTGATTACAGGTGTGTTTTCAATGGCAAACCAAGCCATTCAGTTACGCTATCTGCCAAGATTAACCGTGCATCACACCTCTGATGTGGAACAAGGTCAGATTTATTTGCCCTTTATCAATTGGATACTCTACGTCTCGATTCTTTTATTGATTGTGATTTTCCAAAACAGTGCCAATCTTGCCAATGCTTATGGTGTAGCGGTCACCATGACCATGTTATGCGATACGATTTTGATTTCAATCTTGGCATATGGTTTTTGGCGTTGGCCAAAGTGGAAAGTGGCATTATTTGCGATCCCATTTTTAGTAATTGATAGTATTTTTATTGGGTCAACCTCATTAAAAATCATTTCAGGTGGATGGGTTCCGATCCTGATCGGTGCAATCGTATTTACTATTTTGATGACATGGAAAACCGGGCGAGAAATTGTCTTTAACCGTTTGGAAAAAGATGCCTTGCCGTTGGATCTGTTTATTAAAAGTGTCAGTTTGAGTGATGAAACACAGTTTGTACCGGGTCAAGCGGTATTCTTAACCGGTAATCCAAATATTGTTCCACATGCGATGTTGCACAATATCAAGCACAATAAGGTCCTGCATGAACGCAATATTATGGTGACGGTGATTACCCGTGATGTTCCGTATGTACCAGACCAAGAAAGAATTCGTGTTGAAGTCTTAGATAAGCGCTTCCAACGAGTTTTTGTTTACTATGGATTTAAGGATCAACCTGATATTCCAAATGCACTAGAGTTGGCTTATAAGCAGCTTGAAGTTGAATTTGACATGATGCATATCAGTTTCTTCATCTCACGTGATCGTTTGATTCATACCGTGGGTGATGGAATGGCGCCATGGCGTGAAAAACTGTTTATTTCGATGCAACGTAATACCAGTCCAGTGAGTGATTTTTATCAAATCCCGCCAAACCGTGTGGTTGAAATGGGCAGCCAGATCGAAATCTAAATTCATATCAATCAAAAGCCAGAAGTCATTCTGGCTTTTTTTTGCCCATGGGTTTTATGTGTTGGTGTATTACATTGGTTCACTTTATTTTTGGCAGAGATTTTTTCTCTAAATCCTGAAAATAAAAATTCTTATTCTCTATATTCTTGGTCCTGCAAAAGTAGATAGGCTGATATTGCACTGAGACAGTATCAAACCCTTTAGAATGCTGAGTTTGAATGGTTCCATCATTCAATTCTCCCTAGCGAATCTTGATACATCAGTATAAAACGATCCTATACGACAAACTGTGTCGCAAGGCTGTCGAACAACACTGCGCAACATGACATAATCATGAGCACAAGTGCGATAAAGCATCTGTAAGATATTTGATTTTCTAGCATTTTTTGTGAAATAAACAATAAATTGTTACATGGAATGTTGTTTAGTTAAGCACAAATCGTAGAAGCTTTACTCGGTTGAAGATCGGCACAATATCTTTCAGTTTATTGACTTGTTAAGCTATTTAAATTCAAAAACTTAATTTGTATGGATTTTGAGTGGATTGTTTATTTAACCTTGTTTAGGAAGCCTTTGTTGAAAAATTCAGTAGTTAAAATGGTGTTGGGTGTTGTTGCTACTGGAAGTTTTGCGATTGCGTTTGGCCAAGAGAAAATTTTTCAGTTACTGCCGTTTACCCAAAGTAGTACCAATAACTCTGCGTGTTTAAATCAGTTCTATCGAGAGCAACCACCTGTTTTAATCAAAGAAAGTTTAAAGAAAAACAGTTATCCCTTATGTTTTAACGGGTTTAATGTAATGTATTCGGGTGTTTCTAAAACACCGTTATGGACAGCAGAATATTTATCTCCACAGCGCTTAAGTCAAAAGATTAAACGTGAAGATAATTTCCACGAAGAGCCACGTGTAAACGCTACACATCGTGCATTATTATCGGATTATCGTGGTTCAGGCTATGACCGTGGTCATATGTCACCCAATGCTGATATGCCCAATAAGGAATCACAGTTCGACAGCTTTTCTTTGGCCAATATGGTGCCGCAAGCTGCTAAAAATAACCAACAAGTTTGGCGTGAGTTAGAAGAAGCAACTCGTGCAATTGTCACCAAGCAAAAGAAAGATGTGTATGTGGTCACTGGCCCAGTGTTTTCTGGCAAAAAACTAAAAACCATTGGAAAGGGTGTGATTGTTCCAACCGCGATCTATAAAGCGATTTACTTGCCTAAACACGGGATCATTGGTGCGTACTATGCGCCAAATAATGATTCACTTCAGGTTAAAGTGGTCAGCGTATGCTATTTAGAAGAACAGTTGGGGATGAATTTATTTCCACAACTGACTGAAGAACAAAAGCGTAATACCTATAAATTGCCTTTGAACGCAAAGCAGGTCAAGGTCAATAAAGAAATTGAGTACTCACATTGGGATGCGGAAAGCCAATGTGCAGAAGAGGTCAGTCAGGATAAAATCAGCGCACTGCAAAAGCAGTTCCAACCCAAAAGTGGTTCAACAGCGACATCGGATGTGCAATTGCCAAAAGTAGACCCAGAAACCAAAGATGCCTTGGTGAAACAATTGGTTGAAGCGTTGTTGCAATATATTTTACAAATTTTGAAATAATTCAGCGCTGATGGTGCAGTATCTTTTGAGAATCTATTTATACTGTGAATAAGATTGAAAAAAATTGAGAAAATTAAAAATGTTTAAACCGTTTGAGAATGGCACAGAATCACATTCAATTCATGATTTAACCTTAGAAAATCAAACTGATTGTGTCAGTATTTATGGCAATTTACAGATCACCAAAGATCAAGCTGGCTTAAAAGCGGCTAAGCTTTTACAAAGCTATCTCAATGAAGTTGTAGCAAGTTTAGAGAAGCAAAGTGATCTACCAGAACAGTTAGCACGTCAAAGCGAAGGTGAAATAGAAAATCCATTTCTTTAAAGAGCATATTTATTTTTAAGCCATTTTTGAATTAGTTATGTTCTAATTTATTGGTTTATATGTATAAAAAAACCTGCCGAAGCAGGTTTTTTACATTGAAAATCTATTTAGGATTGAGGCTCATTACCCACAACCTTATAAATCAATGCCCCAATGATTGCACCGACAATTGGTGCCACCCAGAATAACCATAATTGACTCAATGCTGCTGTTTCAGCAAATAAAGCCACAGCAGTACTTCGAGCTGGATTGACTGAAGTATTGGTGACGGGGATACTAATTAAGTGAATCAAAGTAAGTGCTAAACCGATGGCAATCGGGGCAAAGCCAGCAGGTGCACGTTTATCTGTTGAACCGAGAATAATAATTAAGAAAAAGGCAGTTAATACGATTTCAATTAACAATGCTGAGACTAAAGAATATTTGCCAGGGGATAAATCACCAAAACCATTGCTGGCGAATCCACCAGTTCCTGTGAATCCCGCCTGACCTTGTACGATTAAATACAAAACAAATGCGGCCAAAATACCACCGATGACTTGAGCAATAATATAAGGTGCTAAGTCTTTGGCATTAAAACGACCACCTACCCATAAACCTACACTTACTGCAGGGTTAAAATGCCCGCCTGAGATATGCCCTAAAGCAAAAGCGCCTGTGAGTACGGTTAAACCGAATGCCAGTGCAACACCAGCAAAACCGATGCCCAGTTCTGGAAAAGCAGCGGCAAATATTGCGCTACCACATCCTCCAAACACCAGCCAAAAGGTTCCGATAAATTCTGCGAGATATTTATTCATATTGATTCCTAAATTATTTTTTTGAACGGAATGGGGTTATATGACTATTTTTAGATAGTTGATAACCGTGGGGTGGATACAACTTTTATTTTCTGTATAAAGATAATAGTCTAAAAATATGAAAATAAAATCACAAATAAAAAATATTCATATCAATATCGGCTAATGTTCTGATTTTATTTTAAAAAATTATATTTTACAGATATTTAATGCTAAACAAATGAGTAGTGAGAATGGTGAATCATGCTGTTTTTATCTATAAATTTAATTCACAATTACTTAAATTCTCGATGCTGAAGACGCCATTGTTGCGGTGTTAAGTCTGTCCATTGTTTAAACGCACGTTGGAAAGCACTTTGTTCTGAGTAACTGAGAAGCAGGGCAATTTCATGCAAGCCTAAATGTGGATCTTGTAGATACTGAAAGGCTAATAATTGGCGGACATCCTGAACACGTTGTTGGTAGGTGGTGTTCTGACTTTGTAGATGACGTTGTAACTGTCGTATCGACATATTCAGTTGTTTGGCAATCGCTTCGATTTGATAATTGTTTTTTTGTAATCCCAATAAAATACTTTGTTGTAAGCGTTCATCTAACTGGGTGGCATTGGGTAAGCTTTCAAGTAAGGCCTGCGCTTGTTGCATCAGCAATTTTTGCAGGGTTTGATCACTGCGTTTAAAGGAAATCGCAAGTGCGCTGATGGGAAAGATCAGTTCGACTTTTTCTTGTTGAAAGAGTACAGGACACTTAAAGAATGCTTGATACAGCATGCTGTTTTTAGGTTGAGGATGAATAAAATTAACCTGATACAGCGTTATATCATCGGATATAAATTGTCTTAAAAACTGAATCACCACGGCCATCGCAATTTCATCAGTAATTTGAGTGGTTAAATGGGTGGGTAGATTTTCCCAACGTACCGAGATGTGCTGTTCATCATAATATTCAACTTTCAGCGGGCTTCCATCATAAATCAATCGATGAAAATCATGGTAGCGGGTGAGTGCCTCTCCAAGCGTGTCACAAGATTGTGCAATATAGGCAATGATACCAATATGTTTGGGTTGTACATATTTAGAGATGTCTAGACCCAAAGCTGGGCTTTGTACTTGTGATTGAATGTCATCCAAGATTTCACGCCAAACGGTATAGTCAAAGCGTTCAACATTTTGAATCTGTTGTAGTTTGGATGAGATCTTTAGACCTTTAGCTTCACTAAAAGTATAGAGTAATTGCCCAAGCCCGCCATATATCGAGCCCGCATAGTCCTTTAATTGCATCATTTACACATCTTGTTATTGTGTGATCTACGTCAGCTGTAGTTTAAACATTATACTATTTTAATTTGTCGTAATTTGTCAATGAAAATACTTTTTGATGTCAATACCTATTTCCCAGCATGTTTTATATTCACAATAAGCAAGAGGGATTGATTATGTTAAAAGGTTTTTTAGTCGGATTGGTCGTCGCAAATGGTTTTGAATGGGTTGCGCATAACTATATTTTACATGGTCAACATCGCCCAGGGAAACCACGTTTCAGTCCAGTGCCACGCAGTATGAAATCGCATTGGGAACACCATCGTGAAGTGCGTAAACAAGATTTTCATGATGATGGCTATGTAGAAGGGATTTCAAATTGGCGAACCAAAAATGAAATCGTTTCTTTGGCGGTGGTTGCTGGTGCGGCAAGTTTGATTTTCTACCCGATTTCGAAAGGAATGGTTGCGGCATCGCTTTATAGTGCGTGTAATTATTATTATATCCATCGCCGTGCACATTTAGAGCCAGATTGGGCGATGAAGAAAATTCCTTGGCATTATGATCACCATATGAACTCGAACCAAGATGCCAACTGGTGTGTCACTAAGCCTTGGTTTGACTACCTGATGGGAACACGGGTGATTTCTTCTGCGGATCTGCAAGAGCAGAATCCTTTAGGTGTGAAATTGCCTCAGCCAATCGCAAACTGGTTATCATCCAGCATAGAAAAATATTTTCCAGCCAAATGGGTAGAGAAAAAACCGTTATTGGTTGAGGACAATACACAAAAGCTCAACGATTCTGTGGCCTAATTGGGTTTTTGAACGTTGTTGCTTGTTCTGATCTGTTTAAAACTGCTGTGAAATGAAATGGTTGCGTCGTGTAAAATCTATAATTTGTCGTGATTGGTCAGCGTTTTCGGTATCTTTGGTCAATATTAAGCCATGCCATCAATGTATATTGATTGCACAGCATGTACCTACTGCCGTGTTTTAAGTTTTATAGGAGTCTCCAAGACTCCTTTTTTTATACGTGGGAAAAGTAAATATATAAGATTAAATTTATAGGCTCATGTGATCGCGTCATCTTGTACGATGAAGCAATAAAAAAATCCCCTGACGGGGATTTTTTAGATGTGCATAAGATGCACATCACTTTTGGATTTTTGCCTTAGGAGGCTTCGGTCATTACTCAGGCTTTAAGCCTTCCGCCATTTCCAATGATTGATCATTATCCAAAAATTTTTCACGCTGTTCTTCTAAAAACTTTTTTGCATCTGGTTCAAACACGTTTAAACGTTTTTCATTGATTAACGTGGTTTGGTGTTTTAACCATTCTTGCCAAGCTTGTTTAGACACTGTGTCAAATAACACTTGACCCTTTGGACCTGGAAAGGGTGCAAAGTCTAAACCTTCTAACTCTTTTTGATATTTACGGCAAAATACTTGTCGAGTCATATCAAAACTCCTTATGCATAAAGTTTTTCTAAACGGATATAAGCGCGTTCAATGGCAGCAGCAACCTGTGCAGGCGCAGTACCACCAATATGATTACGTGCATTGACAGATGCTTCAAGGGTTAAAGCTTTTTCAAACACATCTGCTTGAATTAAATCTGAGAATTGTTGTAATTGCTCAAGGCTTAACTCAGAAAGATCTTTCGATTCTTGCACACCTAAAGCCACGGCTTTACCTACGATTTCATGTGCATCACGGAAAGCAACGCCATTTTTTACAAGGTAATCAGCCAAGTCTGTTGCGGTAGAGAAACCACGTAGCGCCGCTTCACGCATGATTTCAATATTTGGTACAAGTGCAGGAATCATATCTGCAAAAGCCATCAATGAACCACGCACTGTATCAATCGCATCAAACAAAGGTTCTTTGTCTTCTTGGTTGTCTTTGTTATAGGCCAAAGGTTGACCCTTCATGAGGGTGAGCAGACTCATTAAGTCGCCATAGACACGGCCAGTTTTACCACGAATTAGTTCAGGAACATCTGGGTTTTTCTTTTGTGGCATGATCGATGAGCCAGTACAGAAACGGTCAGGAATATTCACAAACTTAAATTGTGCAGAAGTCCAAAGAATCATTTCTTCTGACATACGTGATAAATGCATCATGATTAAAGATGCAGCAGCATTGAACTCAATTGCAAAGTCACGGTCAGATACTGCATCTAAAGAATTTTCAGCAACGGCTTCAAAGTTTAACAATTCTGCAGTATAAGCACGATCAATAGGATAGGTTGTTCCAGCAAGCGCAGCTGAACCTAAAGGCATACGGTTGACACGTTTACGGCAGTCGATTAAACGCTCAGAGTCACGCACCAACATTTCAAACCACGCCATCAAATGATGACCAAAAGTCACAGGTTGCGCAGTCTGTAAATGGGTAAAGCCTGGCATGATGGTGTCAGTATTGTTCGCTGCTAAACCCAAGATGCCTTTTTGTAATTTTTCCAGTAAAGTCAAAATCGCATCAATTTCGTCACGTACATATAAACGGATGTCTGTGGCAACTTGGTCATTACGGCTACGACCGGTATGCAATTTTTTACCTGCAATCCCGATACGCTGAGTTAAACGAGATTCGATATTCATGTGCACATCTTCTAAATCAATGCGCCATTCAAATTGACCTGCTTCAATTTCAGCTTTAATTGTGTTTAAACCATTGATAATGTCATCACGTTCTTGTTCTGTAAGGACACCAACTTTTGCTAACATAGTCGCATGTGCGATCGAGCCAGCAATATCTTGTTTATAAAAGCGTTGGTCAAATTGAACTGATGCAGTAAATTCAGCAACAAAGGCATCAGTAGCTTCAGAGAAACGACCGCCCCACATGCCTGACGTTTGGGCTTGTGACGGATTAGAGGAATTAGAAGATGTGGTCATATCGGCTCAGTAGGAAAAAAAGCAGTAGAACTAAACGCAGTATAACAAATTCAGCCTCACTTGCCGAAGTAAAGCGCAATCATTCATCAATAAAATCTGGGCGCGGTTTTTATCAGTCTTATTTCTTTAGCAAAATGGGGCATCGCAAGTATTTATTCGAACTATTTATCTCTAGTAATGTGTTGGCTTTTTTATTGGCATTGGCTGAAGCACAATCATGGGGCAATTTAAATCTTTGGCATGTTTTAGAATATATTTTATATATTAATTGGATATTATTGGCCTTTGCCGCTTTTCAGGATGTATTTGAAAAAAGGCTCTCGCAATATACCTATTTATCTATTTCAATATTCAGTTTTATCCTTTTACAGGCGATTGTGCTGTGTACAACACTGGTTTTAAATATTATTCATTATTGGGGAACGCATTTTTCTTTACAAAATATTTCCATCCAAGACATTTCGCATAATCTTATTTTGCATGTCAGCTATGGGGTATTACTGGGCGCATTTTGTTTACGCTACTTGTATATCCGTGAACAAGCAGTATTGCAGCAAAACAGTGAATTGAATGCGCGTATTCAGGCCATGCAAGCACGTATTCATCCACATTTTTTATTTAATAGTTTAAATAGCGTGGTGAGTTTAATTGCGATTGATCCCGATAAAGCTGAACAAATGCTGATAGATTTATCCAAATTGTTTAGAGCCAGTTTTCAAGAATTAAAGCTCGTGACCTTAAAAGAAGAAATACAGTTATCTCAACAATATATTGCAATAGAGCAAATTCGTTTGGGAGATCGTTTAAATGTGGAATGGAATATTCAACAACCGCTGTTATTAGATCAGGTCAAAATTCCCTTATTAACCTTACAACCTTTAATTGAAAACAGTATTTTTCATGGGGTTGAGCAAAAGATTATCGATGCCAAGATCGGCATACTGGTTGAAATATTGCAAAATCAAGTCAACATAGTCATTACCAACCCATTTTTACAAGATAGAATAAAAGTAAGAGAAGGGCATGGAATTGCTTTAGAAAATGTAAAACAGCGTCTAAAAGCACATTTTGGCGATTCTGTTTATTTTCGGAATTATGCAGGGAATGGATTATTTACAATGGTAATCCAATATCAGTATAAAAATAGATGATTGGGAAATTCATTAAAATAAAGACGATATATTTGGGTAAGGAGGAGCAATGGACATCCTGATTTGTGATGATGAACCGCTTGCAGTGGAACGCTTATCACGATTGGTGTCGCAACTTGGGCATCAGGTTATTGCAACAGCGCAACATGGTCAACAGGCATTGGAAATGGTTCAGCAGTTCGAGCCAGATGTGGTGTTGCTTGATATTCAAATGCCAGAAATGGATGGTTTAAGCTGTGCGCAGCATTTAGCACATTTTAATCCGACGCCAGCCATCGTATTTTGTACGGCATTTGATGAACATGCTTTGCAAGCCATTCAATCTCAAGCAAAAGGATATTTATTAAAACCAATTGCCAAGGATGATTTGGAAACGGTTTTGGAGAGTGTCACTAAACTGACTCAAGCTCAATTAACTCACTTAGAAAAAAAAGAACTCATGGAAGAAAAAGTGCAAAGACAGCAAATTGCTGCAAAAACCTATCGAGGTTTGGAGCTAATTCCTGTTGAAAATATTTACTATTTTTTAGCAGATCAAAAATATGTCACCGTGCGCCATAAAAATGGCAGTGTGCTTATTGATGAAACGCTCAAAGATTTAGAAACAGAGTTCGCAGATCGATTTATTCGTATTCATCGTAATGCTTTAATTTCTCTAGATTATTTAGATGGGTTGGAAATGGTGTCCTCCGGTCAGTATCAGGTACGATGCCGCGAGTTAGACGAGCGTTTGGCAGTTAGTCGTCGCCACTTACCGTTACTGCGCGAACGGATGCAGAATTTATAGTTTGATGGGAAGCTTAAATCATTTTGATAATTTACTTGCATTTTTACGATTGCAGAGTAAGTTTAGAGTGTTTAAAAGTTTGGCAAAGCTGAAATGATGAAAACCTTGAAAATAGCAACTCGCCAGAGCCCGCTCGCAATGTGGCAGGCTGAGCATATTCGTGATCGTTTAGAGCAATTACACGCGCATGTAAAAGTAGAATTGGTTACCTTTGTAACCCAAGGTGACAAAATTTTAGATACACCTTTGGCCAAAATTGGTGGTAAAGGCTTATTTGTCAAAGAATTAGAAGCTGCTTTAATGGATGGTCGTGCAGATCTAGCCGTTCATTCCATGAAAGATGTGCCGATGCAATTACCAGATGGTTTGGAGCTTGCGGTCATTTGTGAGCGTGAAGACCCTTTTGATGCTTTTGTTTCCAACCATTATGCAAAGTTTGATGATTTACCACAAGGCGCAACACTTGGCACATCGAGCTTACGTCGTAAATGTCAGATTTTAAAACGGCGTCCTGATTTAAATGTGATTGATTTGCGTGGCAATGTTGGTACACGCTTATCCAAGCTGGATGCAGGTCAATATGATGCCATCATCCTTGCCAGTGCAGGCTTAAAACGCTTAGAACTCTCCGATCGTATTCGGCATACGCTACCAGCAGAAATTAGCTTACCTGCGGTAGGCCAAGGTGCATTGGGTTTAGAGTGCCGCTCAGCTGATCAAGAGATTTTGGATTTAATCATGCCTTTAATGCATGTTGAAACCAATGCTTGTGTCCGTGCTGAACGTGCTTTTAATGCTTATCTAGAAGGTGGCTGCCAAGTGCCTATCGCAGGTTTTGCCACATTGAAGGATCAAACATTGTCTTTGGAAGGGCGTGTAGGGAGTGCGGATGGACAAACCCTGTTATCTAGCCAAGTCAGTGGTACGCCAGATCAAGCAGAGCAGTTAGGTGTGCAACTTGCACAAAAGCTACTTCAACAAGGTGCTGGAGAAATACTCAAAGCACTTTATCAAGCTTAGTTTTTAGGCTTCAATGCTATTTATTAATACGCGTCCCATCGATCGGGCTCAGCCGTTAACCGAATGTCTGCGCCAGTCAGGTTTTGACGTGGTTGATCTGCCATTATTGGCATTAACACCACGTCCATATAACAACACATTACAACAACTTTATTTACAGCTGTTATCGACTCAAATTATTGTTGTGGTCAGTCCTACAGCTGTTCAGATTGGTATGCAATATCTTCAGCAATCGGGTCTATCACTTATGCAGATCCAGCATATTCAGTGGATTGCTGTAGGGAAAAAAACTGCGCAACGACTCTTAGATTATGGGGTGGAAAGCCATGTTCCTGCGGTGGAAACATCAGAAGGAATGCTAAGCTTGCCGCTGTTTAATCAGGTAAAAGAGCTCAAGAGAATTGCGTTTTGGCGTGGTGAAGGTGGGCGTCAATTTATGATGCAACAATGTCAAGCGCGTCATATTGATGTTTTAAACTTTGTTTTATATGACCGCGCATTTCCTCAACAAACTCAGGCACAATTTTTAGATTTTGTGAGCAAAATTGAGCAATTTGAAAAGCCCTATTGGAGTTGTATCAGCAGTGAAGCCAGTTGGCACAATTGGCTGGCTTTGACCCGAGATCATCAAGAGATCGTGAGTGCTTGTCATTATTTAGTTTTAGGTGAGCGTTTGTATCAATTATTAAGACATGGTAAAAATGCAGCTCAGGCCTGTTTGAATAGCACTCAAATTTCAAATTTAGCGCCAGAAACCATTCTACAAACCATAGTGCAGTTGCAAAGGAAGTTATGAAGAAGTTTATTTATGTCTTATTGTTGATCGCTTTAGGATGGCTCATTAAGTTGAGTTATAACTTCTATCATGTTTCACAACAGCTCAATGATATTCAACAAACACTGCATAAAAGTGAACAAAAGAATGCTAGTTTGAATGATCAATTGGTGGCAGTAAAACGACAAACAGATGAGCCGACTCAAGAGGTGGCAAAGAAAACCGCTTCGATTCAAACGCCTATTGCTGGTATTCATCCCAGTGTAGTGGTTAAACAGCAACTAGAGTTGGTGCAATTTGCTATGCAACAACAACAGTTTGTGTATGCACTTGAGCATCTTACTCAGTTAAATCAATCTTTAGATCAGTATGCGTTGGCAGATGCAGTAAAACAAAGCCTACATCAAACCATTGCGCAAGATATTCAGAGTATTCAACACTTTGTGATTGAACGAAATGCCCAGCGAGATCAAATAGAGGCTTTACTTAAACAAGTTGATCAAGCACTCATCACTGAATTGAAAAATAATCAACTGAAACCAGATCAAGATCAGTCGCAATACTTTTGGGAAAAATGGTTTCAAGTCGATATTGTTGAAACAAATACTCCTGCATTGGCAAACCGTAAATTTATTTTAAAAGAAGTCCAATTAAGATTATTACTGGCACAACAATTATTAGTTAAAGGGCAAACTGCTGAATACCAAGAGATGCTGAATCAAATGATTCAACAATTGGATATATTACCCGATGCTGCTAGTCAGAAGATTAAGCAAAAAATATTAAAAATGAAGCAAACATCGCAGCCGCCGATTCCTAAGCTGAATAGCTTGGCTGTTTTGGGGTAGATCGATGAAACATATTTTTCTGATCTATGCCTTTATTAGCCTGATTATTCTGGCTGTACTGAGTGTATTGAGTTATACCGCAGGGTCAGGTTATGTCTATGTGCTCTGGCACAATATTCAAGTTCAAACCAATTTATGGTTGTTAACATTTGCTGGCGTTGGCATCAGTTTTTTGATGCATGTGGCATGGTATTTCCTCAATCATTATATTCGCCGAGAAAAAAGAAAATTAGAACAAGTACTGAGTTTTAGCACGTTGCACCCATTTGAACAGTTTGGTGTATTGTGGTTATTAGATGGTGAAGATGAACAAGAGCAGGTGATTCAAACGATTTTTGATCAATCTGGTTTATTAAAGCCGATTGTGCAATCCCGATTATTACTCAAACAACTGCATTACTCAGAAGCATTAAATGCTTTAGAACACAGCTCCCCATCCGCTTTTGAATTGGCGGAAATTTTACGTATCGAAATTTATTTGGCCCAACAGGACAGTCAACAAGCGCTGACCCATTTAGAGTTTTTAAATGGACATGAACTTTCGCCGTGGCTGAATCAACTTTCAGAAAGTTATAAATTGTCTGTGCAAAAATTATGGGGACAATTTGCCCTGCAATATCCGTGGCAATATTTACACTCAACTCAATTTGGACAATTAGAAACTGCGACTAAACAGCAGTGGTTAATACAGCTTTTGGGTTGTTATGACCAAGCAAGTTTTGAAGATACTGAACTATTACAGCAAAAATTTTTAGAGATAGAACCGCAACTCGATCAAATGCCTTATGAGACAAAAGTGCTTTGGCTAAAAATTATTACCCGTTTACCTGAACTTGCTCAGCAACAGCAGCAGCTGGTGATTCAAATACTTAATGAAAAATTTGACCAAGATGTGTTCCACTTATGGTTCCAGCAACAGTTGCTTAGACAGAATCCAGATTATGAGTATTTAGAGCAACAGATTATAAATCTTGAATCTAAATATATGAACATTCCTGTTTTTTGCTTTGCTAAATGGCATATATATATTGCAACACAGCGGGAATATGAAGCAGATCAACTTCTGTCATTATATCCAAATGATATTCTAATGAATTATTTAAGAATCAAGTCCACTTTAAATGGAAATGATGAATTAATTCAACAATTGAATTCAATTTTTGAAAAAGATAGCAATTATATTCAATTTAAAATTTGAGAACCCAGCATGAATCCACTGACACAATTCCCGATCGTTTATGAGCAAAAGGTTGCATGGGGCGATATGGA
This sequence comes from Acinetobacter sp. BIGb0196, assembly GCF_011759595.1. Lineage (NCBI taxonomy): Bacteria > Pseudomonadati > Pseudomonadota > Gammaproteobacteria > Moraxellales > Moraxellaceae > Acinetobacter > Acinetobacter sp. BIGb0196. The sequence continues at coordinate 516,694 of NZ_JAAOZA010000002.1, forward strand.
CGCTTTTGGTCATGTAAATAATGTGATGTATTATCGTTATATTGAAAGTGCACGTATTGAATATTTTGATCGTTTAAATGTATTTGACCAAGATGTTTTAACTGTTGTTGCCTCAAGTCAATGCAAATATTTAAAACCTGTATTTTATCCAGATGTGCTACATATTGGTGCGCGGGTAGAAGAAATGAGAAATAGTGCTATACGCATGCATTATGTATTATTCAGTCAGCAACAACAGCAGATTGTGGCGGACGGAGAAGCAGTTATTGTTTTTGTCGATAAAGTAGCGATGAAAAAAGCATTAATTCCTCAACAGTTGCGAAAAGTTATAATTGATTTAGAAGCTACAGTGCATAATGATTTGGCAAATACATAAAAATGCCTCAGTTATCATCATTATATTTAAAACATAAGACAGCATATTCTTTTGCATTCGCTTTATTTTGATGTTGAAAATAAGCGCTTTGAGGTAATTATAATAATCTTTTTGTTGTTTTATGTGTTTATTGGGGAATATATGTATTGCTTATTGGAATAAATGAAAATACTATTGCTATGAAGTTATTTTAAATAAGTATTAAGAAATTTACGTGGAGAGTTAATGATGCCTGATATTAGTAATTTATCGGTTGAAGAGTTAAGAAAGTTAACAGCTGAAGCAGAAGCTTTAATTGAAAGTAAAAAAGACCAAGCAGTTGAAGATGCCTATAATAAAATTATTGAAATTGCGCAATCTGCTGGTTTAACTTTGGAACAGTTTATTGAATACGGCGCGCAAAAGCGTAAAAAGACAACGCGTAAAGCTGTTGAGCCGCGTTACCGCAATAAAAAAGATACTTCTGAAACTTGGACTGGACGCGGTAAACAACCACGTTGGTTGGTTGCAGAAATCGAAAAAGGTGCAAAATTAGAAGATTTCTTGATCTAATCTTCATCTAAGTGTCATTCAAAGACCTTAAAATCAAAGAACCAAGCAAATCTGCTTGGTTTTTTTATACGAGTGAATTGGCGTTATGCAAAAATTATGCATAATGTATAAACAAGAGGGCATCATCTTGCATGGAAGAATAAATGAATGATGGTAAAGATGAATGAATAAAAAATCAAAACAGATAACGTGGTGGATTACTGGAGTTGTCGCTTTTTTAATTTTTGTACTTTTGCAAGTTCCTGCAACATGGCTGATTTCTAAATTTTATAAGAACAATCAAACCTTACAAAATGTCAGTGGAAATATTTGGCAAGGGCAAGCAGATTGGCGCAAGGGTAATTTACGTGGTTCCGTTTCGTGGAGAACCCGCCCGTGGGATTTGATTTTATTACGTGTGGGTGCAAATGTTGAAGTGCATAGTGGGCAAACTCAGCTAAATGGGGTTGTAGGCTATGGTATTGGTAAAAAAATAATTATTAATCAGATGCAAGGTCAGATTGCACCAGAAACCTTAAAGAATATTGCAAATTGGCAGTGGCCAGCGAATGCAATTCAAATTTCAGATATGACCCTACGTTTTAAAAAAGACACTGGATTTAGTGATGTAGATGGTCAATTGCATTGGGGTGGTGGCGAGCTTGGTTATACTTTTGGGCAGCGTCAAGATCAAATGAATATCCCGTCTTTAAATGCACAACTTAAAGATGAGGCGGGTAAACTGATTTTGGATATACAAGATCAACGTAGCCAGAAGATGGCCAATATCAGCTTAGATCCAACCATGATGTTAGATGTGCAATTAACCCAACGCATGTTACTCAATGTGCCTTCCTATGATGGAAAGGCTGGTTTAGATACTTTTGTGATTAGTTCTAGACAACCACTCATTCAAGGTGGTTTCTAATGAATATAAAAGAACGTTTTGAAAATATTTCTTGGAAAAAAACAGAGCACCTTGCGCCTGTTGTTTTATTTCTTTTAATTTTAGCATTGTGCTGGAAACTGGCTTCGATTTTTTGGTGGGTGGTTGCACCGCCTCAAGTCATGCAACCAGAGCAAGTGAGTCTAGGTTCGCAACAAATCCAAGTGCCCAATATTTCAAGCTTTTCATTGTTTGAGGAAGTGGGTTCTAGTGCGACTGCAGATGACAGTATTCCGATGGTCTTGCAAGGTGTAGTCGTGAGTTATCCTGCGCGTTTCTCTTCAGCGGTGATTAAAGTCAAAGAAACAGCGGATCGTTATGCGGTGGGTGATCCAATTGAGGGTACCAGTTATCAGTTATCCGAAGTATATTGGGATCATATTGTTTTAAGTCAAAATGGAAATAACAGTAAAGAGTTACGTTTTACCGGGCTGGATAGTTTGTATCAGCCTATGCCAGGGCAATCTACAGATCAAAATACCAGCCCGCCAGCAAGTAATCCTGTGCCATCGCCACAACAAAATTCAAGCCAAAATGCTTTAGGGCAGGCGATTGAAAGGATGAATGAAAATCGGGACGAATACCTAAAGAACATGGGGGTTAACGCAAGTGGCGGTCAAGGCTATGAAGTGACAGATCAGACCCCCGCAGCGCTCCGAAATAAACTGGGACTAAGATCTGGAGATCGTATTCTTTCACTCAATGGACAATCAGTAGGTCAAGGACAGAGTGATGTTCAGCTGCTAGAACAAGCAAAGCGTGATGGCAAAGTAAAAATTGAAATTAAGCGTGGTGATCAGGTGATGACCATTCAGCAAAGTTTGTAAGTGGCTAGGACTACAAATAAAATTAGGATAGATAATAAGTTATGGCTTTTTTGAATCACAATCGACCACTTTGGGCTTTAGTTGCAGCGGCACCAATGATGGTTGCGGTCAGTACAGCAGCACATGCACAGACGTGGAAAATTAACTTACGCGATGCTGATCTCACGGCTTTTATCAACGAAGTTGCAGATATTACGGGCAAAAATTTTGCAGTCGATCCCCGTGTACGTGGCAATGTCACGGTTATTTCAAATAAACCTCTAAATAAAAATGAAGTTTATGACCTATTTTTAGGGGTGCTGAATGTCAATGGTGTGGTGGCTATTCCATCGGGGAATACCATTCGCTTGGTACCAGACAGTAATGTAAAAAACTCGGGTGTACCTTATGACCCACGCAATAATGCACGTGGTGATCAGGTTGTAACACGGGTGATCTGGTTGGAAAATACCAACCCCAATGATTTGATCCCAGCATTACGTCCTTTAATGCCACAATTTGCGCATTTGGCGGCAATACAAGGCACCAATGCGTTAATTGTGTCTGATCGTGCAGCGAATATTTATCAACTTGAAACCATTATTCGCAACTTAGATGGTACTGGGCAAAATGATATTGAAGCTGTTCCTTTACAACAGAGTCAGGCTGAAGAGATCATTAAGCAATTGGATGCCATGAGTTCGACAGGCGCATCGAAAGACTTTGCTGGGGCAAGGGTTCGTATTATTGCTGATGCACGGACCAACCGTATTTTGATTAAAGGGGATACAGGTACGCGTAAACGTATCCGCAATATGATTGAAATGTTGGATGTGCCTTCTGCAGATCGTTTAGGCGGTCTTAAAGTCTTTAAATTAAAATATGCCAGTGCAAAGAATTTATCTGAAATTTTACAAGGTTTGGTTACTGGTCAGGCAGTCAATTCTAGTTCAAATAATTCTTCTAATAGTAGTTCTAACAACAGCAATAGCAACAGTTTTAATAATAACAATTCATCATCGAATACCGGCTCAAGCACTGGAAGCAGTATTTCAACACCAGCAATTAATTTAAACAGCAACTCAAATAACAATAATCAAAATAATATCACCAGTTTTAATGCCAATGGTGTGAGCATTATTGCAGATGGTGCTCAAAATGCGTTGGTGGTTAAAGCTGAGCCACAACTTATGCGAGAAATAGAAGCTGCGATCCAACAGCTCGATGTCCGTCGTCAACAAGTATTGATTGAAGCGACGATTATTGAGGTTGAGGGTAATGATACTGATCAACTCGGTGTGCAATGGGCAATGGGTGATCTAAGTAGTGGTGTGGGTGTCGTCAATTTTTCAAATGTGGGTACAAGTTTATCTAAATTGGCAGCAGGCTATCTGTCAGGTGGGGCGGCTGGTTTAGGTAGTGCTGTTGGTGCAGGTACATCTCTGATTTTAGGGGATTATAGAGAAGGTGCTGATGGTTCTCGTAAATTATATGGTGCAGTGATTCAGGCTTTAAAAGCCAACACCAAGTCAAATTTATTATCTACGCCATCGATTGTCACAATGGATAATGAAGAAGCGTATATTGTCGTTGGGCAAAACGTTCCATTTGTTACAGGCTCAGTCAGTACCGGGACAGGGGGTACTGTCAATCCATATACCTCAATTGAGCGTAAGGATGTGGGGGTGACCTTAAAGGTAATTCCGCATATTGGTGAGGGTGGTTCGATTCGTTTAGAGGTAGAACAAGAAGTCTCCGCAGTTGCTGAAAATAAAGGACAGGCAACGGATTTGGTCACCAGTAAACGTTCTATTAAAACCTCTGTGCTTGCGGATCATGGGCAAACCGTGGTCTTAGGTGGCTTGATTTCAGATGATACTGCTCATACACGCCAATCTATACCATTCTTGGGTGATATCCCGGGCTTAGGCCGTTTATTTAGAGCGGAAGGCAAATCGAATGCTAAACGTAACTTATTGGTGTTTATTCACCCAACGATAATTGGTGATAATGCAGATATACGCCGTGTATCTCAACAACGTTATGATCAGCTGTATAGCCTGCAATTGGCGATGGATAAAGATGGTAATTTTGCCAAACTCCCAGCCAATGTTGATGATGTTTTTCAGCAACGACTGCCAATTACCTCAACACCAAGTTCGCAGCCTAAGCTGGTACAACCGCAACCGACAGCACAACCACCAAGTCAGTATCAAAAAGTGCCTACAGGTGCCAAGACAAGTGCAGTACAAGGCAATGCGGTGACTACACCCGTTGCAGAGGAACCAAATGATATCCGTAAGCAGTAGCATTGTGGGCTTCGCGTAACAAGTGCTTCTAATCGCATGCTTTATTTGATATTTAAAATAACTTGTTAAAGTATTGTGGTGTGTTCTGTTGTGGCGTAGACAACATAAAGCTTGGTTTTGCGCTGATTTAGCACTGTAGAAATGTCATGCTAAGATAGACTTGAATTAGAATGGGAAGATAATCATGACTTGGAAATTACAAGCAATTACAGGTGAGTTAGAAGGGCAGGAAGTCACGATTGACCGTGATATGCTGGTTGGACGCCATCAAGATGCAGACCTGTTATTACAAGCTGCGGAAATTTCACGTCGCCATGCTGCATTCTTATTAAAAGAAGATGCACTTTGGGTTCAAGATCTAAAGTCATCCAATGGTACTTTTGTGAATGATATCCGTATCGATCAAGATAAACTATTGATGGACGGCGATATCGTTCAATTTGCCAGTGTTAAATTTAATGTACTTGCACCGGTAAAACCTGTTGTTTTGCAAACTGAACAGGCAGCGCCTGAGGTTGAAGTTCAACCCGTTGTAGCTCCAGCAGGAACGCCGGTTCAACAACCTGCAGAGGCTGTGGCGACTGCTGAAATTAAACCAGTTGCCCCAGTAGAACGTACAGTGGCAGATCAGATGAATGAACAGGGCATGCCTGAGCTTTCAGAACGAGATAGCAGTGTGCAAATCAACCGTGAAGGTATGCCGTCTGGTGTAGCAATCCCTAAACCTGCGCCAATTCCAGAAGGTGTGGATATTCATGCGGCTACACAGCCAAAAGTAGAGCAGGTCAAAGCACCTGAACTTGTTGCAGAAGAACATGTCGAAACCCAGAAAAATGCAAAGTTAGGTTTGGCAACACTGGTGATTTTGATCATTTTGGCAATTATTGCATGGCTATTGTTTAAATAATTTGCGAATGCGCTACACTCAAGGCATGCAATCGCATGCCTTTGTTTTTTGTATTTTCGTTTTTAAAAATTAAAACTCGATTTAGGTGTAAATCATGAATGTGGCAAAGCTAGACCAACGCGAACTGATTTTATTTGATTTGGATGGGACCTTGGTTGATTCAGCATTTGATTTATATCGTGCCATGAATTTAAGTCTAGCGCGTTTGAACTTACCCCAAGTCACTGAACAACAGGTTCGGGTTTGGATTGGTAAAGGCACCTCGTTATTTTGTGAAAGTACATTGAAGTATTTAAAAGGTGAAGTGGATCCTGTACTGCATCAACAGCTTTTGGATACATTCTTGGAAATTTACAATGCAGAACCTTGTGTCGATACCAAACCATTCTCTGGAATTTTAGAATTTTTAGAATGGGGAATTGAAAACAATAAGAAATTGATTTGTGTGACCAATAAACCAGAACAGCCCGCCCGAAAAATTCTAGAAGAATTGCAAATGGATCACTATTTTGTCGATGTAATAGGTGGTGATCGTTTTGAAGTGCGTAAACCACATCCAAAACCATTGTTGTATTGTGTTGAAACTTATCAGTCATCAACTGACAAAACCTTGATGATTGGCGATTCAAGTAATGATGTCGAGGCTGCACGCCGTGCAGAGGTTGATTGTATTGTGGTCAGCTATGGTTATAATCACGGTGAAGATATTCAACTCTGTCAGCCACAACAAGTGGTGGATGATTTAACAGAGCTTTTGGCTTAACTCCGGTATATTTAAATTGTTGCGAAAAAAGGGAAGAGGAATGAATAGCAAACGCACTTTTCGATGGCGTCACTAAGTGAAATGCAGAGACATCCATACTTAGTATTATCGAAAATAGAGAGAATTCCTGATGACAACCTTAGCGCAATTTGAACAACTAAAATCAGTGGGTTATAACCTTATCCCTGTATACCGCCAACGCTTAGCCGATACAGATACGCCATTGTCTGTATTTGCACGTTTAAAACAGCATCAACAAGCCTATCTTTTTGAATCTGTCGAAGGTGGTGAAAACTGGGCAAGATATTCAATTATTGGACTGGGAGAGTCAATCGTGTTTTCCTGTAATGCAGGACAGCTCACGATAAAATTAGTAGATGGCTCGATAGATACCCAACTATGCGCAGATCCCTTTCAATATATCCGTGATTTTCAAGCGCAGTTTAAAGTACCCACCCAGCAAGATTTACCCGCACTGCCTAATTTTACTGGCGGCTTGGTGGGCTACTTTGGCTATGACGCAGTACGTTATATTGAGCCACGGTTAAAGAATGTGCCTGAGGCGGATCCCGTTGGACTGCCTGACTTATGGATGATGTTGTCTAAAACCGTCATTGTGTTTGATAACTTAAAAGATACTTTGTTTTTAATCGTGCATGCAGATGTTAATGATACAGAGGCTTATGCCAAGGCTCAGCAACAGCTGGATGAGATTGAGGCATTATTGGCTATGCCAATCAGCTTGGTTGCTAAAAAACATACCGCTCCGCATTTTGAGTCACTGACTGGGCATGACAAATTCCTTGAGTCAATTGAGAAAGTTAAAGAATATATCCGTGCTGGTGATGTGATGCAGGTTGTTCCTGGGCATCGTATGGTGTCGGATTTTGATGGTGAGCCTTTACAGGTTTATCGCGCATTACGACATCTCAATCCATCACCATATTTATTTTTGGTGCAAGGGCAGACCCTTTTAGATCAAAAGCCGTTTCATATCGTAGGTTCTTCACCGGAAATTCTTTCTCGACTCGAAAATGGGATCGCGACTGTACGTCCGCTTGCAGGTACACGTCCACGAGGAAAAACCAAAGAAGAAGATTTGGCGCTTGAAAAAGATTTGCTTTCTGATGAAAAAGAGATTGCGGAACATTTAATGCTGATTGATTTAGGCCGTAATGATGTGGGGCGCGTCTCGAAAATCGGTAAAGTGCAAGTGACTGATCAAATGGTGATCGAACGTTATTCACATGTCATGCATATTGTTTCCAATGTACAAGGTGAAGTGTTGGATGATGTCGATGCTTTGGATGTTTTTAAGGCAACTTTTCCAGCAGGCACGCTTTCAGGTGCCCCAAAGATTCGTGCAATGGAAATTATTGACGAAGTTGAGCCGGTAAAACGTGGAATTTTTGGTGGTGCAGTGGGTTATTTGGGCTGGCATGGCGAAATGGACATGTCGATTGCGATCAGAACCTGTGTTATTCGTGAAAATAAGGTCTATGTACAGGCTGGCGCAGGCTTGGTTGTCGACTCAAATCCTGAATCAGAGTGGAATGAAACCCAAATAAAAGCTCGCGCAGTGATCAAAGCGGTTGAATTATCGTCAAACGGATTGATTTTATGAGTTTTTGAGGTTTTTTTTGCAAAAAACACTTGCAAGGATTCTGAGTTTTGCTAAACTGCACACCGTTCCGATACGAAACGTACGAAACACTAAGAAACGCCGGCATAGCTCAGTTGGTAGAGCAACTGACTTGTAATCAGTAGGTCCACAGTTCGAATCCGTGTGCCGGCACCATCTTAAGGTTTTGTGTTATAATGTTGAAGAACAACACTGAAAGTAAGTGTAAAGGTGAGATTCCCGAGCGGTCAAAGGGAGCAGACTGTAACTCTGCCACGAAAGTTTCGAAGGTTCGAATCCTTCTCTCACCACCATTACTTCGATAAGTGGTAATTACCAACATTAAGCGGGAGTAGCTCAGTTGGTAGAGCGGTAGCCTTCCAAGCTACATGTCGCGAGTTCGACCCTCGTCTCCCGCTCCATCGAAGATGATGCTCTTATAGCTCAGTGGTAGAGCACTCCCTTGGTAAGGGAGAGGTCTCGAGTTCAAATCTCGATAAGAGCTCCAGATACAATTTGGTAGATTATTCTACACCAGTTTCTCAAAAGCAGGCTTATTAGTCTGCTTTTCAAGTATTAGGTGTCTAGTTTTTTAGACGATTGTCGATGCTGAGTTGTTTAACTCGTGTTCGACATAAACGAGGAAGAGCAAATGGCTAAGGCTAAGTTTGAACGTAATAAGCCACACGTAAACGTGGGTACAATTGGTCACGTCGACCATGGTAAAACAACTTTAACTGCTGCAATTGCAACAATTTGTGCAAAAACTTACGGCGGTGAAGCTAAAGACTACGCAGCAATCGATTCTGCACCAGAAGAAAAAGCACGTGGTATTACAATTAATACTTCACACGTAGAATACGATTCTCCAATTCGTCACTACGCTCACGTAGACTGCCCAGGTCACGCCGATTATGTTAAAAACATGATCACTGGTGCTGCTCAGATGGACGGTGCGATCCTTGTATGTGCTGCGACTGATGGTCCAATGCCACAAACTCGTGAACACATCCTTCTTTCTCGCCAAGTAGGTGTACCTTATATTCTTGTATTTCTTAACAAGTGTGACCTTGTTGATGATGAAGAATTACTTGAATTAGTAGAAATGGAAGTTCGTGAACTTCTTTCTACTTATGACTTCCCTGGTGATGACACTCCTATCATCCGTGGTTCAGCACTTGCTGCACTTAATGGTGATGCTGGTCAATATGGCGAATCAGCTGTACTTTCACTTGTTGAAGCGCTTGACTCTTATATTCCAGAACCAGAACGTGCTATCGATAAAGCATTCTTGATGCCAATCGAAGATGTATTCTCTATTTCTGGTCGTGGTACAGTGGTAACAGGTCGTGTAGAATCTGGTATCGTTAAAGTCGGCGAAGAAGTTGAAATCGTTGGTATCAAAGATACAGTTAAAACAACTGTAACTGGCGTAGAAATGTTCCGTAAACTTCTTGACGAAGGTCGTGCGGGCGAGAACTGTGGTGTTCTTTTACGTGGTACTAAGCGTGAAGACGTACAACGTGGTCAAGTACTTGCTAAACCAGGTACAATCAAGCCGCACACTAAATTCGACGCAGAAGTATATGTACTTTCTAAAGAAGAAGGTGGTCGTCATACTCCGTTCCTTAACGGTTACCGTCCACAGTTCTACTTCCGTACAACTGACGTAACTGGTGCAATCCAATTACAAGACGGCGTTGAAATGGTTATGCCAGGTGACAACGTTGAAATGTCAGTAGAACTAATTCACCCAATCGCAATGGACCCAGGTCTACGTTTTGCGATCCGTGAAGGTGGTCGTACAGTTGGTGCTGGTGTAGTTGCTAAAGTAACTGCATAACCGCTAATATGTTTGTTCTAACCGAGAGTTTAGGCTCTCGGTTTGTTTATAGGTCAGTAGTTCAATTGGTAGAGCGTCGGTCTCCAAAACCGAATGTTGGGGGTTCGAGTCCCTCCTGACCTGCCATTTTTTAAATAAAAAACTTGATGTCGGCTAAACTGGTCATATAATAAGTCGCGAAACCTACGACGAGTACAAAAATGTCGAATGATAAATCACGTGACGCAATGGGCGGCGCGGCAATTCCTCAAAGCAACAATTCTGCTGAAATGGTGAAGACAAGTTCTCCATTTGATTTTATTTTGTGGATCATAGCATTGGCTTTATTTGGCGGTGCGTTGATGACAAATCAATATCTTCCAGCGTATTGGGCACCTGCAAATAGTGTCTGGGTGCGTATTGGGGTAATTTTAGCTTGTATCATCGTAGCTTTAGGTTTATTATACGCCACCCATCAAGGCAAAGGCTTTGTTCGTTTGCTTAAAGACTCTCGTATCGAATTGCGTCGAGTTACATGGCCTACGAAACATGAAACAGTAACCACTTCATGGCAAGTTCTCCTCGTTGTTGTAGTTGCCGCAATTATTTTGTGGTGTTTTGACTATATCATCGGTTGGTTTATGAAGTTTATTATCGGGTAAGAGAGCTATGAAACGTTGGTACATTATTCATGCCTATTCAGGTTATGAAAAACAAGTGATGCGTTCACTTAATGATCGAATCCAGCGTAGCGCTGTTGCTGATAGTTTTGGTGAAGTCCTTGTTCCTACCGAAGAAGTGGTAGAGATGAAGGATGGTAAGAAACGTAAATCAGAGCGTAAATTCTTTCCTGGCTATGTGTTAGTTGAAATGGAAATGAATGATGAAACTTGGCACATTGTTAAAGAATGTCCAAAAGTATTAGGTTTCATCGGTGGTACAGCTGAAAAGCCAGCACCAATTACGCAAAAAGAAGCTGATGCGATTCTTGCACGTGTACACAATAAAGGTGAAGCACCTCGTCCTAAGACGATGTTTGAGCCGGGTGAAGAATTACTTGTTACTGATGGTCCATTCACAGACTTTAAAGGTGTGGTGGAAGAAGTTCAGTACGAAAAATCACGTTTAACGTTGACGATTAATGTATTTAATCGACCAACTCAAGTTGAATTGGAATTTCGCCAAGTCGAAAAAACAATTTAATTTGCACTGTTTGAAAGCGCCCGATTTGTTATGGATCGGGCATTGTTGTTGTAACGGTATCGTTACTTGAAATGTTGGGGAGCTCTAAAAGGCGTTTGTACCCAGAGGTAATTTGAAATGGCTAAGAAGATTGACGGCTATATCAAGCTGCAAGTTCCAGCTGGTAAAGCGAATCCATCTCCACCGATTGGTCCTGCACTAGGTCAACGTGGTGTTAACATCATGGCATTCTGTAAAGAATTCAATGCTGCTACACAAAAAGTTGAACAAGGTCTTCCAATTCCTGTAGTGATCACTGTGTACAACGATAAGTCGTTCACATTCATCATGAAAACTCCACCTGCTGCGATTCTTCTTAAGAAAGCTGCTGGTATCCAAAAGGGTTCTGCTGTACCAAACAAAACTAAAGTTGGTAAGTTGACTCGCGCTCAGTTAGAAGAAATTGCGACTACTAAAGAACCAGATTTAACTGGTGCTGATTTAGACGCACGTGTACGTACCATTGCTGGTTCTGCGCGTTCTATGGGCTTGGAAGTGGAGCTATAAGACATGGCAAAGTTAACTAAACGTCAAAAAGCCATTGCTGCAGCTATTGAAGCAAACAAAGTTTATACTTTGGAAGAAGCAGTACAAGTTCTTAGCAGCCTACCTGCTGCAAAATTCAAAGAATCTTTGGATGTTGCGGTAAACCTAGGTGTTGATCCTCGTAAATCTGACCAAGTTGTTCGTGGCGCGACTACACTTCCTGCAGGTACTGGTAAAACTGTACGTGTTGCTGTGTTTGCTCAAGGCGCTGCTGCTGAAGCTGCTAAAGCTGAAGGCGCGGACATCGTTGGTTTTGATGATCTTGCTGAAAGCATTCAAGCGGGTAACTTAGACTTCGACGTTGTGATTGCTGCTCCAGATGCAATGCGTGTTGTTGGTAAGTTAGGTACGATCCTTGGTCCACGTGGCTTAATGCCAAACCCTAAAGTGGGTACTGTAACTCCTGACGTAGCAACTGCAGTTAAAAATGCAAAAGCTGGTCAAGCACGTTACCGTGTAGACAAAGCGGGTATCATCCACGCTGCGATCGGTCAAGTAGGTTTCACTGCTGAAGCTGTTCGTTCAAACGTTGAAGCGCTTATCGCTGACCTTAAGAAAGCAAAACCTGCGACTTCTAAAGGTATCTACATCCAAAAGATCACTTTGAGCTCAACTATGGGTCCTGGTCTTGTTGTTGATGTACAAAACGTTTCTAAATAATTATTTTTCAATAATTATATTGCGATAAAAGAATTTTAAAGTCCTGAGTGAAATTTGAAGTGTTACTTTAAATTTTACGCAAGAAAGAGTGATGGCTTCTATTGAGGTTGAGCTTTTCTTCTTGTGGATTGATAAAGCATTGCTTTGTTGATCATCAGGCGGACTTTGAATTGATAGATGTAAATTTATCAGCGTCAAAGACCTCAGGCGAGGGGAGTCTTCGGATTCGCTTCTTAAAATACCAGTCTGAGTAGACGCGGTGGTGTGATTGATTCCTCCTCCGCGTGTAAGTCAAGAGATTGATTTACGAATTGGGAGTGCAGTCCGTGGATTGCATAAATCACCGTTAGGAGGTTTTACAATGGCTCTTCTTATCGAAGACAAAAAACAGATCGTTGCGGAAGTAAATGAAGTTGCTTCTACCGCGTTTGCTGCTGTTGTTGCTGACTACCAAGGTTTAACAGTTGAACAATTGACTACACTTCGTGTTGAAGCTCGTAAGTTAGGTGTTAAGACACGTATCGTGCGTAACACTTTGGCTAAACGTGCTTTCGAAGGTACTCAATTTGATATCTTAGACGAAAACCTTGTTGGTCCAACTATTCTAGCTTTTTCAACTTCTGAAGATGACATGGGCGCAGCTGCTCGCTTGTTTGAAGAATTTGCTAAAACTAACAAAGCATTTGAACTTAAAGCTGCTGCATTTGACGGCAAACTTTATCAAGGTGCTGACGTTAGCGTTATCGCGAATCTTCCGAACCAAGAAAAAGCACTTACTATGCTTGCCAATGTTCTTCAAGCTCCTATTTCGAAATTGGGTCGCCTTATTACAGCGCTCAAAGAGAAAAACGAGTCAGAAGCTGCATAAGCTTAATAAATTTCACACACCATTCAATATCCATTTGGAGTTATTCTCATGGCTTTAACTAACGAAGAAATCTTAAACGCAGTTGCTGAAAAAACTGTTCTTGAACTTGTTGAACTTATCTCTGCTTTCGAAGAGAAATTCAACGTATCAGCTGCTGCTGTAGCTGTAGCTGCAGGTCCTGCTGCTGCTGTTGCTGAAGAGCAATCAGAATTCAATGTTGAATTGACTTCTTTCGGTGCTAACAAAGTTGCTGTAATTAAAGCAGTACGTGAAGTTACTGGTCTTGGCTTGAAAGAAGCTAAAGACTTAGTAGAAGGCGCTCCTTCAAATCTTAAAGAAGGCGTTTCTAAAGAAGAAGCTGAAGAACTTAAGAAAAAACTTGAAGAAACTGGTGCTACAGTTACTGTTAAGTAATTTCGCTAGGGGTCGAATTTTAATTTGACCCCAAAAATTGGCTGATGGCTCTTGGGTCATCAGCCTTTTTGCGTTACAATAATCGGCTCGATTTTAGATTGATTGGTAGAAAAACCATCAATTTTAAAAATAAATAAACACAATCAAACGCTTACCAATATTTTTCCATTTTAAAAATATTGCTAAGCGTTTTGTACCACTGAAATTTGCAGCATTTGTATAAAAGTGGTGGTCATATCGACCTGCGTAATTCCTTCTAAGTTCGTTCTGCAGGCGGACTTAGTTTACTTTCCGAGGACTCCAGATGGCATACTCATATACCGAAAAGAAACGGATCCGTAAGAATTTTGGTAAATTGCCCCAAGTCATGCATGCTCCGTACCTGCTCTCGATTCAAGTCGACTCGTACAGAACATTCTTGCAAGACGGCAAAACACCAAAAAATCGCGAAGATATCGGTCTCCAAGCTGCATTTCGTTCAGTTTTTCCTATTGAAAGTTATTCGGGCAATGCTGCTTTAGAATTCGTTGAGTATAGTCTTGGTAAACCAGAGTTTGATGTTCGCGAATGTATTCTTCGTGGCTCAACCTTTGCGGCACCAATGCGCGTTAAAATTCGTTTGATCATCAAAGATCGTGAAACGAAATCTATTAAAGACGTACGTGAACAAGAAGTGTACATGGGTGAAATGCCACTCATGACTGAGAATGGTACCTTTGTCATCAATGGTACTGAGCGTGTAATCGTATCTCAATTACACCGTTCACCAGGCGTATTCTTTGACCATGATAAAGGTAAAACGCATTCAAGCGGTAAAGTGCTTTATTCAGCACGTATTATTCCTTATCGTGGTTCATGGTTAGATTTTGAGTTTGATGCTAAAGATTTAGTCTTTGTACGTATTGACCGTCGTCGTAAATTGCTTGCGACTGTTGTGTTACGTGCATTGAGCTATAGCAATGAACAAATTCTGAATATGTTCTACGAAAAAGTACCTGTATATCTTGATATGGGTAGCTATCAGATTGACCTTGTGCCTGAACGTCTTCGTGGTGAAATGGCTCAATTTGATATCGTGGACAATGATGGTAAAGCCATTGTTGAACAAGGTAAACGTATTAATGCTCGCCATGTACGTCAAATGGAAGCTGCTGGTTTAACTAAACTTCCAGTTCCAGATGAATATTTGTATGAGCGTATTACTGCTGAAGATATCGTACTTAAAGACGGTGAAGTAATTACTGCTAACACTGTATTAAGTCATGAGATTTTGGTCAGAATTGCTGAAGGTGGTATTAAACAATTTAATATCCTGTTCACCAATGACATCGATCGTGGTTCTTTTGTTGCTGACACCTTACGTGCAGATACAACATCTGGTCGTGAAGAAGCACTTGTAGAAATCTACAAAGTGATGCGTCCAGGTGAGCCACCAACGAAAGAAGCGGCTGAAAACTTATTCAATAACTTATTCTTCTCTACAGAGCGTTATGATTTATCGCCTGTGGGTCGTATGAAGTTTAACCGTCGTTTGGGTCGTCCTTACGAAGTAGGTACAGATCAGAAGTCTCGTGAAGTAGAAGGTATTCTTTCTAACGATGACATCATTGATGTACTGAAAACACTGGTAGAAATTCGTAACGGTAAAGGTGAAGTCGACGATATCGATCACTTGGGTAACCGTCGCGTACGTTCTGTTGGTGAAATGACAGAAAACCAATTCCGTGTTGGTTTAGTTCGTGTTGAACGTGCTGTTAAAGAGCGTTTAAACCAAGCTGAAACAGATAACTTGTCTCCACAAGATTTGATCAATGCGAAACCAGTTGCTGCTGCAATCAAAGAATTCTTTGGTTCAAGCCAATTGTCACAGTTTATGGATCAAAACAACCCATTGTCAGAAATTACACACAAACGTCGTGTATCTGCGCTTGGGCCTGGTGGTTTGACACGTGAACGTGCGGGCTTTGAAGTACGTGACGTACATCAAACTCACTATGGTCGTGTATGTCCAATTGAAACACCTGAAGGACCAAACATTGGTTTGATCAACTCGCTTTCTGTTTATGCAAAAGCGAACAACTTCGGTTTCTTGGAAACACCATACCGTCGCGTTGTTGATGGTCGTGTAACAGATGATGTTGAATATTTATCTGCAATTGAAGAAGTAGGTACTGTTATTGCACAGGCCGATTCTGCATTGGATAAAGATGGACATTTAACAGAAGACTTCGTTTCAGTACGTCACCAAGGTGACTTCGTTCGTATGCCACCTGAAAAAGTGACGCATATGGATGTATCTGCTCAACAGGTTGTATCTGTCGCTGCATCACTTATTCCATTCCTTGAACACGATGATGCCAACCGTGCATTGATGGGTTCAAACATGCAACGTCAGGCTGTTCCTACATTGCTTGCTGATAAACCACTTGTGGGTACTGGCATGGAAGCAAACGTAGCGCACGACTCTGGTGTATGTGTGATCGCGAAACGTGGCGGACGCATTGAGTTTGTAGATGCATCACGTGTGGTTATTCGTGTCAACGAAGATGAAATGATCGCGGGTGAAGCAGGTGTAGATATCTACAACTTGATCAAATACACGCGTTCAAACCAAAACACATGTATTAACCAAAAAGTGCTTGTGAGCATGGGCGATAAAGTCGGCCGTGGTGACGTTCTTGCTGATGGTCCATCAACTGATGGTGGTGAATTAGCATTGGGTCAGAACATGCGTGTCGCGTTCATGACTTGGAACGGTTATAACTACGAAGACTCGATTTTATTATCTGAACGTGTTCTTCAAGAAGATCGTTTAACGTCAATTCATATTCAAGAATTATCATGTGTTGCGCGTGATACGAAGTTAGGTGCGGAAGAAATCACTGCCGATATTCCTAACGTAGGTGAAGCAGCGTTATCTAAACTTGATGAATCAGGTATTGTTTATATCGGTGCTGAAGTCGCAGCGGGTGATATTCTTGTTGGTAAAGTGACACCTAAAGGTGAAACACAATTAACCCCTGAAGAAAAATTACTTCGTGCAATCTTTGGTGAGAAAGCGGCAGACGTTAAAGATTCATCTTTACGTGTTTCTTCAAGCGTTAAAGGTACAGTCATCGACGTTCAAGTGTTTACACGTGACGGTATCGAGAAAGATGAACGTGCTCAAGCGATTGAGAAAGCGCAACTTGATGCTTATCGTAAAGACTTGAAAGAAGAATTCAAAATCTTCGAAGAAGCTGCTCGTGAACGTATTATCCGTTTGTTAAAAGGCCAAGAGTCGAATGGCGGCGGTACGACCAAGCGCGGTGATAAGCTATCTGAAGATGTATTGTCTGGTTTAGAGCTTGTTGATCTTTTAGAAGTTCAACCAACAGACGAAGGTATCGCTGAACGCTTAACTCAAATTCAAGTGTTCTTGAAAGAGAAGAGCTACGAGATTGATGAGAAATTTGCTGAGAAAAAACGCAAACTTTCTACAGGTGATGAGCTTACAACAGGTGTCTTGAAAGTTGTTAAAGTTTACTTAGCTGTAAAACGTCGTATCCAGCCTGGTGATAAGATGGCGGGTCGTCATGGTAACAAAGGTGTTGTATCAAACATCTTGCCTGTTGAAGACATGCCGCATGACATCCATGGTGTTCCAGTTGATGTCGTACTTAACCCATTGGGTGTACCATCACGTATGAACGTGGGTCAGATTCTTGAAACTCACTTAGGTATGGCTGCAAAAGGTCTTGGCGATAAGATCGACAAGATGATGAAAGAGCAACGTACCGTTCTTGAGCTTCGTGATTTCTTAGACAAGATTTATAACAAAGTTGGTGGCGAGCAAGAAGATCTTGATAGCTTAACTGATGAAGAAATCTTGGTGTTATCAGGTAACTTGCGTAAAGGTGTTCCTTTAGCTACGCCAGTATTTGATGGTGCAGAAGAAAGTCAGATCAAAGAGTTACTTGAGCTTGGTGGTATCTCACGTACAGGTCAAACAGTATTGTATGACGGACGTACAGGTGAGCGTTTTGACCGCCCAGTAACTGTTGGTTATATGTATATGCTCAAGTTGAACCATTTGGTTGATGACAAGATGCATGCACGTTCTACTGGTTCTTATTCACTTGTAACTCAACAACCGCTTGGTGGTAAAGCACAATTCGGTGGTCAGCGTTTCGGTGAGATGGAAGTCTGGGCACTAGAAGCTTATGGTGCTGCTTATACACTTCAAGAAATGCTTACTGTGAAGTCGGATGACGTTGAAGGTCGTACTCGCATCTATAAGAACATTGTAGATGGTAACCATTATATGGATCCGGGTATGCCTGAATCGTTTAACGTATTGACCAAAGAGATCCGTTCTTTAGGTATCAACATTGAACTGAAAAATGGTGACTAAACTTCACCATTGAATCTCCCTAAATCCCTCTTTATGAAAGAGGGACTTTCCCCCTTAGAAAAAGGGGGATCAAGGGGGATTAAAATTCAGTGAAAAAACAATATTTGTGACCCAGTCGTAGCCTGAAAAGCGCTTCGACACACGGAGAAAAAAATTGAAAGACTTGCTCGATATCATGCGCAAAAAGACGGATTCAGATGGTCATGCTCCAGTAGAGTTTGACCGTATCCGTATTGGTCTTGCGTCACCAGAAATGATTAAGTCATGGTCTCACGGTGAAGTTAAAAAGCCAGAAACCATTAACTATCGTACGTTTAAACCAGAACGTGATGGTTTATTCTGTGCCAAAATCTTTGGTCCAGTAAAAGATTACGAATGCTTGTGTGGTAAATACAAGCGTATGAAATATAAAGGCGTCATTTGTGAAAAATGTGGCGTTGAAGTAACAACTGCAAAAGTTCGTCGTGAGCGTATGGGTCACATCGAGCTTGCTTCTCCAGTTGCGCATATTTGGTTCTTGAAATCATTACCAAGCCGTATCGGTTTATTACTTGATATGACTTTACGTGATATCGAACGTGTATTGTACTTTGAATCTTATGTGGTTACTGATCCTGGCATGACGCCAATGGAAAAGTACCAACTTCTTAACGATGAAGAATACTTCACTGCGTTAGAAGAACATGGTGACGAATTCAGCGCGAAAATGGGTGCAGAAGCAGTTCAAGATTTGTTGAAAGACATTGATCTTGAAGCTGAAATTTCTCGTTTACGTGAAGAAATTCCGAACACAACTTCAGAAACGAAGCTTAAAAAAGCCTCTAAACGTTTGAAGTTGATGGAAGCGTTCAAAGAGTCGAACAACAAGCCAGAATGGATGGTGATGAATGTACTTCCAGTACTTCCACCTGATCTTCGCCCGTTGGTACCGCTTGAAGGTGGTCGTTTCGCGACTTCTGACTTGAACGATCTTTATCGTCGTGTGATCAACCGTAACAACCGTTTAAAACGTCTTCTTGACCTTGCTGCACCAGACATTATCGTGCGTAACGAAAAACGTATGTTACAAGAGTCTGTAGATGCGTTATTGGACAATGGTCGTCGTGGTCGTGCTATTACCGGTTCGAACAAACGTCCGCTTAAATCTTTGGCAGATATGATCAAAGGTAAGCAAGGTCGTTTCCGTCAAAACTTACTTGGTAAGCGTGTTGACTACTCTGGTCGTTCGGTAATTACTGTAGGTCCAACTTTACGTTTACACCAATGTGGTCTTCCGAAGAAAATGGCACTTGAATTATTCAAGCCGTTTATCTTTGCTAAGCTACAAGCTTCTGGCCAAGCAACAACCATTAAAGCTGCGAAGAAAATGGTTGAGCGTGAAACTCCTGAAGTTTGGGACGTTCTTGCATCTGTAATTCGTCAACATCCAGTGATGTTGAACCGTGCGCCAACACTTCACCGTTTAGGTCTTCAAGCATTTGAACCTATTCTAATTGAAGGTAAAGCGATCCGTTTACATCCACTCGTTTGTGCTGCGTTTAACGCCGACTTCGATGGTGACCAAATGGCGGTTCACGTTCCATTAACACTTGAAGCTCAATTAGAAGCTCGTGCGTTAATGATGTCGACCAACAACATCTTGTCACCTGCCAACGGTGAGCCGATCATCGTACCTTCTCAGGACGTTGTCTTGGGCTTGTATTACATCACACGTGATGCAATCAATGCCAAAGGTGAAGGCATGGTGTTTGCGGATACTCACGAAGTAAACCGTGCACTTGCAACAGGTCAAGTTGACTTACATGCGCGTGTAAAAGCACGTGTACACCAAACAGTGATTGATGAAAACGGTAACCGTGAGCATCAAACCATTGTTGTAGATACGACACCTGGTCGTTGCTTACTTTGGGAAGTTGTTCCTGAAGGTATGGATTTCCAACAAATCAACGTTGAGATGACTAAAAAGAACATCTCTAAGTTGATTAACTCTTGCTACCGTAAATTAGGTTTGAAAGATACTGTTATCTTTGCTGACCAATTGATGTACTTGGGCTTCCGCCAAGCAACACGTTCTGGTGTTTCTGTGGGTATGGAAGACATGTTGATTCCGCCACAAAAACAAGCAATTATCGAAAAAGCAGAAGTTGAAGTTCGTGAAATTGAACAACAATTCGAGCAAGGTTTCGTAACTGCGGGTGAGCGTTACAACAAAGTTGTCGATATTTGGGCGCGTACTAACGACCAAGTTGCCAAAGCGATGATGGACAACTTGTCATTCACGACTGTTAAAAACAAACAGGGTGAAGATGAGAAGCAAAAATCATTCAACAGTATCTATATGATGTCTGACTCAGGTGCCCGTGGTTCGGCAGCTCAGATCCGTCAGCTTGCAGGTATGCGTGGTTTGATGGCGAAACCAGATGGTTCGATCATTGAGACACCGATTAAAGCAAACTTCCGTGAAGGTTTGACAGTACTTCAGTACTTCATTTCAACACATGGTGCGCGTAAAGGTTTGGCCGATACAGCACTTAAAACAGCAAACTCTGGTTACTTGACACGTCGTCTAGTCGACGTTGCGCAAGACTTGGTTATTACTGAGCCAGATTGTGGTACGCTTGAAGGTCTTGTAATGACTCCGTTCATTCAAGGTGGCGATGTCATTGAGCCATTAAGTGTACGTGTATTAGGACGTGTAACTGCTGAAGACGTGAAAAAAGCGGGTTCAGATGAAGTTGTGCTTCCACGTAACACATTGATTGACGAGAAAATCGCGGCGTATCTTGAAGATGCGGGTGTCGATGAAGTTAAAGTACGTTCAGTTGTAAACTGTGCTTCGACTTTCGGTGTATGTGCTAAATGTTATGGTCGTGACTTGGCGCGTGGTCACTTGGTGAATCCAGGTGAATCTGTCGGTGTTATGGCTGCGCAATCAATTGGTGAACCTGGTACACAGTTAACCATGCGTACATTCCACGTAGGTGGTGCTGCAAGCCGAACGTCTGCTGCAAATAGCGTACAAGTACGTAACAAAGGTACAGTTCGTTTCCATAACGTTAAAACTGTTCAACATGCCAAAGGTCACTTGGTGTCTGTTTCACGTTCAGGTGAAATCGGTATCGCTGATGATTTAGGTCGCGAACGTGAGCGTTATAAACTTCCATACGGTGCGTCTATCTTGATTAAAGATGGTCAACCTGTAGAAGGCGGCGGTATTGTTGCAACTTGGGATCCGCATACACATCCATTGGTTACAGAAGTTGCTGGTAAAGCACGCTTCAGCCAAATTTCGGATGGCGTAACTGCAACATCGAAAACTGATGATGCAACAGGTATGACCACTGTTGAAATTTTACCTGTAACAGCACGTCCTGCTTCTGGTAAAGATTTGCGTCCTGCAATCGTGTTGGATACAACCGATGGCGGCGAACAGTTCTACTTCTTGCCACAAAACACGATCGTGACTGTTCGTGATGGCGAGACGATCGGTGTTGGTGACGTTATTGGTCGTGTACCACAAGAAACTTCACGTACTCGTGATATTACCGGTGGTCTGCCGCGTGTAGCTGACTTGTTCGAAGCACGTAAGCCGAAAGAACATGCAATTCTTGCTGAAATCTCAGGTGTTGTAAGCTTTGGTAAAGAAACCAAAGGTAAGAACCGTTTAGTGATTACACCAGATGATGGCTCTGAAATTTATGAAGAGTTGATTCCAAAATGGCGTACCATTAACGTGTTTGAAGGTGAGCATGTGAACCGTGGTGAAACCATTTCTGATGGTCCACAAAACCCACATGACATCTTGCGTTTGAAAGGTGAAGTTGCATTAACCAACTACATCGTGAACGAAGTTCAAGACGTTTACCGCTTACAAGGTGTAAAAATCAACGATAAGCATATCGAAGTAATCGTTCGTCAAATGTTGCGTAAAGTTGACATTACTGACGGTGGCGATACGAGCTTTATCAAAGGCGAACAAGTGGATTACATCCGCGTTGTGGGCGAAAACCAAGCGGTATTGGCTCAGAACAAGTTCCCTGCGAAGTATGAACGTCAATTGATGGGTATTACCAAAGCATCGCTTTCTACTGACTCGTTCATCTCTGCTGCATCGTTCCAGGAAACAACTCGTGTGTTAACTGAAGCGGCTGTAACAGGTAAAGAAGATGATTTACGTGGCTTGAAAGAAAACGTTGTTGTAGGTCGTTTGATTCCAGCAGGTACTGGTCTTGCATACCACTTAGAACGTCGTCGTCAAGAAGCAGAAGCTGCAGAGCATGAGCTTGTAAATGACTTCTCTGAAGTTGATCAAGCATTCTCTCAAGCTTTAAACGAAGATTCTTTCTAAGTTAAACAGCTTTTGAAATGAAGAAGACGCCTTAGGGCGTCTTTTTTTGTATAATCAAAAATTAAATATATTTGAGGGAAGAAGAGGTGAATTTAAAAGAAGCAAAAGAAATTTTTGAACAAGCAATTGAAGCAAATAGAAATGATAATATTGATAAAGCAATTGAATTATTTTCTCAAATTGGAAAAACCTCTAATGAGATGAAAGAAATTTATGCAAAAGCTCAGTTGAATTTAGGAAATTTGTTGAGTGACTTGAAGCGATTTTCAGAAGCAGAGCAAGCGTATAAAAATGTTTTAAGAGCAGATCGAGTTGAGTCATATGCAAGTGCTCAATTGAATTTAGGTATTTTAATAAAACAACAAGAGCGATTTTCAGAAGCAGAGCAAGCGTATAAAAATGTTTTAAGAGCAGATCGAGCTGACACATATGCTAAAGCTCAATTGAATTTAGGAAATTTGTTGGTTGACTTGAAGCGATTTTCAGAAGCAGAGCAAGCGTATAAAAATGTTTTAAGAGCAGATCGAGTTGAGTCATATGCAAGTGCTCAATTTAATTTAGGAAATTTATTGGGTGACTTGAAGCGATTTTCAGAAGCAGAGCAAGCGTATAAAAATGTTTTAAGAGCAGATCAAGTTGATACATATGCAAGTGCTCAATTGAATTTAGGTATTTTAATAAAACAACAAGAGCGATTTTTAGAAGCAGAGCAAGCGTATAAAAATGTTTTAAGAGCAGATCGAGCTGACACATATGCTAAAGCTCAATTGAATTTAGGAAATTTGTTGGTTGACTTGAAGCGATTTTCAGAAGCAGAGCAAGCGTATAAAAATGTTTTAAGAGCAGATCGAGTTGAGTCATATGCTAAAGCTCAAGCAAATCTAGGTTTTTTATATAATAAACTGGGAAAAAGTGAGTTATGTCTAAAGTATCTCAGAAAAGTTAAAAGAAAAGATTCTGAACTTTCATATGCATATGCACAATATTTTTTGTGGTTAAAAACTAAAAATAAGATTTATTTAAAGCATATTATGAGAACAGATGACGAAAAACAGTACTATAACGCTCAATTTAAATTAGGAGAGTTAGAGTATTCTACAGAAAAACCTAAATTAAATAGTATATTAGACTATTGGGACAATATTCCAGAATATTCTGAATCATATACTAAGATATATTACAAAAAGCATTTGATAAGAAAAATTTTTAATACTCAAAAAAGTCTGTCTATGAGCCTATTAGGGATCTTCAAGAAAGTAGATTCTCTTTTGAGTTCTTTGATTATCAAACATGAGAATGAAGATCTAATCGCACATTATACATCTCCATTTGTAGCTAAATTGTTGTTAGCTAAAGACATATGTGGATTTTCTAAAAACTCTAATATGAGACTAAATACAATTGATTTGATGAACGACCCTACAGAAGGAGTAATATTGAATCATTACTTAAACTTATCGCCAGATTTAATATCAACAAATGATCAAGCATTTATGGCATGTTTTACTTTACATCATGATTCACTAAATCAGTTTCGACTTTATGGTAAGGAGAATCAAAAGGAAGGTAGTGGATTAAGTTTAATTCTATCGAATCAGTTTTTTGAACAAGAGAATATCTTTTCGAATATCAGATTTCAAAACGCTGATAATTCAGTGATTGCAGGCAGAGAAGATGATGATCTTACTGATATTAGGGCTAATTCTGTAGTTGAGGATTTGAAGGAAAACATTATTCAAAAGTTACCATTGTATCGTTGCGTTTATATTGATCCAGATTCTAAACTTATTGAAATATCACATAGAGAAGAATGGACTTTTTGTAGAGAAGAAAAAAGCTTAAAGAGCCATAAATGGGATACATATGCTGAGGAAATAAAACAATTACGTGATAGAGTCAGAAAAGAATTTCAAAACTTAGAAAATCTGATACTGCCTCTTTATCAAAGAATTTCTCAAGATTTAAAGAAATACTCTAATGAAGCTGAACTCTTAGCAGAAATTTTATTACCACTTAGATTTTTGGTTAAACATATGGCTTTTAAAGAAGAACAAGAGTGTCGAGTAGTGTATGTAACTCAATGGGATGATCATTTTGTTCAATATGATGAAAATCTTAAACGCTTTTATATAGATTATGGTCAAGATATTGTCACAGATTTAAAGAAAATTTATTTAGGACCTCATGCTTTACATGAAAAAAATATGTTTGAGTACTTATGTTCTCATGCAAAACAAAATAATAGAACAGAACATGAAGTGAAGATAAAAACTTCGCATAATCCGTTAAGATAAGCCGTTAAGAATATTGAAATGAAGAAGACGCCTTAGGGCGTCTTTTTTTATATACTGAGTTGTACTAGCTCAAACCAGATCTGACAGTTACCCATTTTTTAGTGTGCCTGTCAGGTTAAATTTGAGCTAAATTCTTCTCAGCCCAAATTCGCTTCCCATCAAGTAATGTTTCCAGTGGTGTGCGACCACAGCACATTTTTCCCTGATGAGTTCGTTCAGTATTATAGAATTTTTGCCAAACGTCTAGATCAGCTTGTAATTCCTCTAATGTATTATAAAGCTTCTTCCTAAATGTAATTTGATAAAACTCCTGCAAGATCGTCTTATGGAAACGCTCGCATATTCCATTCGTTTGTGGGGATGCTGCTTTTGTTTTGGTGTGATCAATATCATTGATGGCTAAATATAGCTCATAATCATGTTGTTCAACCTTACCGCAATATTCAGTACCTCTATCTGTCAGGATACGCAGCATTGGTAGATCCTGCGACTGATAAAATGGTAGTACACGATCATTTAACAGATCTGCCGCTGTAATCGGTGTTTTCGTTGTATAGAGCTTGCAATGAACGACTTTGCTGTAGGTGTCGATGAAAGTTTGTTGATAGATTCGACCGACACCTTTCAGATTGCCAACGTAAAATGTATCTTGGGCTCCAAGATATCCTGGATGGTGTGTTTCTATTTCGCCACAAGCAACATCATCTTCATGTTTACGCTCAAGTGCAGCAATCTGATGATCATTTAACTCAAAGCCATCTTGTGCCACTTTGGCTTCTAAGGCTTTCAATCGCTTTTTAAAATTCTCTAAATCGTGGCGGAGCCAAATAGATCGAACCCCGCTACCTGAAATGAATACACCATTTTTACGTAACTCATTACTACTGCGGTGTTGACCATAAGCTGGATATTGGATTGCGAAATCAATAACGGCTTGTTCTGTGGCATCGTCTACACGATTCTTAAGATTCGGTACTCTTCGGGATTTATTGATGAGTGAATCAACATCACCTGATTCAACGAGTTCCTGATAACGGTAAAAGGTATCTCTAGAGACACCCATGATTTTACAAGCTCTGGATACATTCTGAAGTTCTTCAGCTAAATTGAGTAAGCCTACTTTGTGTTTGATGATTTGATTGTTAGTATGCAACATAAGAAAGTTACCTTTGTTTGATTAAGATTCGACACCTTTATCAAAACGGGTAACTTTCTCTTTTTCAAGATCAATGTCTGATCAGATCGGAACTAATACAACTGAGTAGACCTCAGTCACAAACATTAAAAATGGCAGTTAAAATTAGAAATATATGGATAGTTTTACTGGCAGTCACGTTCATTCCAGTTTGCTTGTTGATGATTTTACCAGCTCAGCCAGAAATGAATTGGCAGCACGATGTATTTCAATTCATCACAGAAAAATTAAAGATTCAAACGGGAATGTTTGGCCCCTTAGCATTTTATACCGTATCGGTGACTGCATATTTTTCGCTATTGAGCAGCATTTGGGCCGTTTTTTTATTTTGCATGATTTGGCAAGAAGGGCGTCAAACTATACCTCAAACAACGCTCCAGACAGCGCAGTTTAAGTTGTGGGATGCGGTGCTTGTAGTTGTATGTATTCTTGGGTTTATCTGGTTTAGTTTTTCGATGATGCAATGGCATTTCGCGAAACAAGATATGACCATAGGTTTAGGTCGAAATGGCTATTTATTCCAATCCTTGTATCACTATCAACTTGGCGTTGTCTTTGCTGAACTCTTTTTTATGCTTTTCTTGGTATTCAGCCAGCTGGCAATCTTGATGCTTGTTTATGCAAGTTATCGTTTTCTCAAAGAGAAATTTAAATAAGCAAAATTAAGATTCAATATGAGTTATTTAATGATTAACCTGTTGTTTTTAAATATTTAACTAGAAAATGGTTGCTCAAAAATAGGCTTTTTTCATAACGCCTTTTTAAAACGATAAATCAACATGAAATTTCCCTCATCCTAGCCTTCTCCCAAAGCGAGAAGGGACTTTCAGTACCAATATAATTCACTCAACATGATCATCTTTTGCTTTATGAAAGCGACCTAATAATTTCTTATTAACATGAATGTTATTTAAATTCGATTGTGCATCTTTGATAATCAAAAACTACAAATGGCAACATGAAAATTTAATTTAATCCATAAATTAGTGTTTTCATAAAATCAGTCGTAATCAATTGCATTTGTAAGTTCAGATAGAAAGGATGAATAACATGAAAAAAATAGTAATGACTATGATGTGTGTGAGTTTACCTATTGTGATGCTTACAGGTTGTGAAAACATGTCAGCAAACGATAAGCGTATTGCTTCAGCGGCCCTTGGTGGTGCTGTTGGTGGCGGTGTAGGTAATCATGCAGGTAATGGCGTTGGTGCTGCTGTTGGTGCAGGCGGTGGTGCAGCTGTAGGAAGCAAAGCCAACAATGGTTCAAATCGCAACGCAACCTATAGTGGTGTCGGTGCGGGTATCGGCTCAGTCATTGGTAAGGGTGTTCTTGGCGGTGATGCCGGTGCTGCAATTGGTGGCGCGATCGGTGGTGGTGCTGGTGCTGCTATTGAGCAAAATAAGTAAGCGTCTAAACCCAAGACTCAAAAAAAAATAAGCGCAACGTATTAGCATTGCTGATTACGTGATGCGCTTATTTTTTATCCCTATTCATATCTAAGCTTAAAAGATTTGACCACTTCAGCACTCTTGTTGCATCTGTTGATATTTCGTTTTAGCAAGACTGATTTTAATCTTATTTAGCGTTTTAAGGGGTGTGGGTTTTTACGACGGATATATACGGTTTTTTGTACCTCAGCAATTCTTAAACCAGAATCATCAAAAATATTCACGGTATAGTTACGATAGACTGGACTATAGTTTTCCGCTAAATCTTTGACATGTTCGATTTCAATCGCATCTAAACGAATATCTGCATAAACCGTACTACGTCCAGGGGAAAGGAAATTGATGCTTGCGGTTTTATCCCAAACCATATATTTCGGACCCAGATGATGCATTAAAAGAAGCATATAAAATGGATCAACCATTGAATACAAACTACCGCCAAAGTGCACACCAACAATATTTTGATTGCTGTGTGTCAGTGGCATTTTGACCCGAACATGATAGTTTTTTAGATCAATTTTTTCGATTTCAATCCCTGCACCTTTATATGGAGAAAAATGATTCAACATAAATTTGGAAACAAATGGGATTGTCTGTAGTTTTTTGATTAGCGCATTCATGGTCAATTCTAGTTATCGATTTTTAAACCATAATAAAGAACTGAATGGAATGTGGCATTGATCCAAATGCCCTCTACTACGAAATCACAGCCAATGGTAAAACAATAAAAGGTGACTCAATGCAAGTGCAAACTTATTGGATATCCACACAAGATAAGCAAAAACTTTATGCAAAAACATGGGGTAATGCTGAAAACCCTGCATTGGTTTTGGTCCATGGCTATCCTGATAATCAGGAAGTTTGGGAACCTATTATTGAACAATTGATCTCAAAATTTTACATCATTACTTATGATGTACGTGGGGCAGGACAGTCTTCTGTGCCGAAACGAATTCGTGATTATGCTTTAGCACGCTTATCTCTGGATTTAGAGTGCGTGGTAAATGAGCTACTGCCCAATCGTAATTTTCATCTTGCAGCGCATGACTGGGGCTCGATTCAGTCGTGGGAATCTGTGACTGAACCTAAATTTAAAAATCGTATTTTGTCTTATACCACCATGTCTGGACCTTGCTTAGATCATGCTGCTTTTTGGATGCGTGAACAGTTCTTACATGAAAAGCCTAAATTTTTTAAGCAGTTATTTAAATCTTGGTATATCGTTGCATTCCAGTTACCATTTCTTGCACCGACCGTTTGGCATTTCTTTAGTCCACAACGCTGGGGCGCAATTTTAACGCAACTTGAGAAAAAGAAAGGCTTACCGTTAAACCAAAATATTGCAAAAGATGGTGAACATGGTATCGGACTATACCGTGCTAACTTTCTTCCACGTTTAACTCGACCACGTGAGCGTTATGCAGTATGTCCTGTACAGGCTGTTGTACTGTTAAGAGATAAATTTGTAAGCCCAGAATTGATTGATGAAGTGCCTAAATGGGCAACAGATTTTGAACGTGTAGAAGTTGATGCAAACCATTGGGCAGTACTTAGCCAACCACAAGACATTGCACAATATATTCAAACATTTGCACTCAAAAATAGTGAGAGTTGATTTACTCAAAGTGATGATTAGTTCTTGTAAGAATAGGCCATGTTTTCACATGGCCTATTCATTTTATGACCAGTTCGACTAAATTACAGCTTCATTGTAGTGAATCTGATAAAATATCGGCTTTCAAATTTTCGTAAATTTCTCCATGAATGCTGTCGTTATTGCGATTGCCGTGATGTTTATCTTGTCACTGGCACGAGTTTCTGTTGTTTTAACATTGGTTATTTCAGCAATTATAGGTGGGTTGGTTGCAGGTTTAAGTCTGTCAGATACAGTTACAGCATTTAATGCGGGCTTAGGTGATGGTGCAGAAGTTGCCTTGGCATATGCGGTATTAGGCGCTTTCGCTTTGGCACTTTCAAAGTCAGGCTTGCCCGATTTATTGGCATATAAACTGATTGGCTTACTCGGTATGGAAGCCACGCAGAAACAAGCAACCAAAGTAAAATTCTTATTATTGGGTATTTTACTGATTGCCGCGATTTGTTCACAAAACTTAATCCCTGTGCATATTGCGTTTATTCCTGTGCTTGTTCCACCGTTATTAAAAGTGATGAATCACTTGAAACTCGACCGTCGTGCCGCAGCATGTGTACTGACCTTAGGTTTAGTCGGCACATATATCTTCTTGCCTGTAGGCTTTGGTGCAATTTTTCTTGAACAAATTCTGATGGGGAATATCAACAAAATTGGCGCTGCTTATCATTTGCATGTTGAAAGAAGCATGATGCCTATGGGAATGGCTATTCCTGTATTGGGTATGGTGATTGGTACTTTATTTGCCGTTTTTGTCAGTTATCGTAAACCGCGTATTTATGTTGATCGTAATGTTGCGCCAATTACCACGATTGATTTAGATAAACCACTTCGTGCGGTAAATGTTGAGGTATTAAAAGCTGATGGCATTGCCTTAGAGCAAGAAGCCAAACAAGAAGCTCCTGTGATTGCCAAGAAAACTATTGTTATGGCATTGCTGGCAATCATTTTAACCCTGATCTCTCAATTGTATTCAGGCTCGATGATTCTTGGTGGATTGGTTGGATTCTCTGTTCTTTCTGCCGCAGGGATTTTTAAATGGCAAGAAGCGGATGATGTTTTTGTACAAGGGATGCGTATGATGGCATTGGTCGGTTTTATTATGATCTCTGCCGCGGGTTTTGCATCTGTGATGACCCATACTGGGGACATTAATCAGTTGGTTAACGGTGTTGTTCATTTGATTGGTGACAATAAAGCGCTGGCTGCTTTCTTGATGTTATTTATTGGGTTATTTGTGACGATTGGAATTGGTTCATCATTTTCAAGTGTGCCTGTACTTGCAGTCATTTATGTTCCTTTATGTGTACAATTCGGCTTCTCTCCGCTTGCAACTGTTGCCTTAATTGGTACTGCGGCAGCACTAGGAGATGCGGGTTCACCAGCTTCAGATTCGACATTAGGACCTACTGCTGGTTTGGGCGTAGATGGGCAACATGATCATATTTGGGATACAGTTGTTCCAACATTTATCCATTTTAATATTCCATTATTGGTGTTTGGTTGGATTGCAGCGATGGTTTTATAAGCTGGCATTGATCAAACATAAGGAGATTCATTAAATGATTGATGAATCTCCTTTTTTTATGGTTATTTAGTCTGAAACAACTTGTATTTGCGAGAAATTTCCTATAAATATTAAAAAATAAAATAATAGTTATGATTTTATTTATTTAAAATAACTAACCAATCGATAATATTATCTTGATTAAAATACTTGGTTTTAATTAAATAAACTTGATTAATTAAGTTGGGTTTAAAAACCAACCATATTGATATGGTTAAAATAAATTTACTTATATAACAATTATTTGAAAATATATGATAATTTTTGATTTAAATAAATGTTGCAATATTATTAATACCTATGTTTAATGTTTATTAATAACAACGCTGGGGTATTTATAATGTTAAAGCAAACTGCTCTTATTGCATTAATGGCAATTTCTTCTGCTTCATTTGCAGATTGGCAAGTCAAAGTTGGTGGTTCGGTGATTGCACCAACACAAGACACCAAAGTTGCTGGTGTTGGGACTGTGAAAGCAGACCATGAATATGCTTTTACGCCTTCTGTAGAATATATCTTTGGTGAAACACCTTTCTCTGCGGAAGTTTTATTAGCTACAC
Source organism: Acinetobacter sp. BIGb0196 (assembly GCF_011759595.1). Taxonomy (NCBI): domain Bacteria; kingdom Pseudomonadati; phylum Pseudomonadota; class Gammaproteobacteria; order Moraxellales; family Moraxellaceae; genus Acinetobacter; species Acinetobacter sp. BIGb0196. The sequence continues at coordinate 547,962 of NZ_JAAOZA010000002.1, forward strand.
CAATTAGCCACGATGTGAAATTAGATGGTGAAAAAGCAGTTAACCTTAAACACTTACCACCAACAGTAACGTTTAAATATAACTTTAAAAACTCTACACGTTTTACACCGTATATTGGTGTTGGTGGTACAGCATTCCTTGCTTGGGATGAGGAATCATCTGGGGCATTGGCGGGCACTAAGGTTAAAGTTAAAGAAGATTTTGGTTTTGCTGGTCAAATCGGCTTTAACTTCCAACCTGCTGATGCAAAAAATTGGGGTGTTTTCTTTGATGCCCGTTATGCTCAATTAAGCCCAGAAGTGACTGTTAAAGCGGGTAATACTACTGCTGCAAAATTTGATTTAGATATTGATCCAGTTATCTATACTTTGGGTTATAGCTATAGATTCTAAGTTTGCTTTAGAATCATAAAAAACTCGGTAAATTTACCGAGTTTTTTTATTTTTACAGAGCCTTATATATTGAAACAAGAAGCAATAAAAAATAGTTATTTTTAGCTATATAAGCGCTGATTAAATCCATTTAATCTATCAGAACATCAATAAGACTTTGACATGATATGAAAAATTTAATTTTTATAATATTTGTAGGGTTAAGTAGCAGCACTATAGCCAATGCTGCAAGTTTTAATTGTGAGCATGCTCAGACCAAAAGCGAACATGCCATTTGTGAGCATCGCAGTTTAAACGATGCAGATGTCAAAATGGCGACCACCTATACCATTATCCGTAAACTCGTTCCGATGGGAACACGGGGCGTGATACAGGATCAGCAAGTGAAATGGTTACAACTGCGCAATCAATGTCAGGACAATCTACGCTGTTTAACCGATGCGTATCAGATGCGTCAGCAAAAACTAGAAATTTATATGAATCGAGTTTACCAACAAGGGCCATTTTAAAAAAAATTAAATTTTCCTATTGAAATATGCTTAAACCACTCCATTTCTAATGCATTCAATAAAAAAGCGTTATGAATTTACGGAGTGATTTTATGAGTGAACAGAACGTACAACACAGTTCAAAAAAGCATAGCTTTCAAGCAGAAGTGGCTCAGCTTTTACATTTAGTGACGCATTCACTTTATTCTAACCCTGAAATTTTCCTACGCGAGCTGATTTCAAATGCTTCAGATGCATGTGATAAGTTACGTTTTGAAGGAATTAACCATCCTGAATATTATGAGAATGATCCAGACTTACATGTTCGTGTAAGCTTAGATAAAGATGCCAAAACAATCACCATCTCAGATAATGGTATTGGTTTAAGCCAACAGGAAGCAATTGATAACTTAGGGACGATTGCTAAATCAGGCACCAAAGACTTTATGTCAAAGCTATCTGGTGACCAAAAAGCAGATGCGCAACTGATTGGTCAGTTTGGTGTAGGTTTTTATTCTGGTTTTATCGTTGCTGATAAGATTACCGTTGAATCTCGTCGTGCAGGTTTAGATACATCAGAAGGTGTACGTTGGATCAGTGGCGGTACAGGTGATTTTGAAGTTGAACAAATTGAGAAGACTTCACGTGGAACATCGATTATTTTGCATTTACGTGATGATGCGCTGGATTATTTAGAATCTTATAAAGTTAAACAAATTATCAATAAATACTCTGACCATATCAGCTTACCTATCGAAATGCAGAAGGAAGTTTGGCAGGAAGAAGAATCTGCTGAAGGCGAAGAGAAAAAAACAGGTCATTATGTTAAAACAGATGAATGGGAAGCGATTAACTCAGCAAGTGCTTTGTGGACACGTAGCAAAGGCGAAATTACAGAAGAGCAGTATGTAGAATTCTATAAGAATTTAACCCATGACTTTGATGCACCACTGGCTTGGGCGCATAACCGAGTTGAAGGCAGTACTGAATATACCCAATTGCTTTATATTCCAAGTAAAGCACCAAGTAATATTTTCACACGTGAAGCTAAAGCAGGCATCAAACTTTATGTAAAACGTGTATTTATTATGGATGATGCAGACAATCTGATTCCAAATTATTTACGTTTTGTACAAGGTGTGGTGGATAGTGCTGATCTGCCGCTTAACGTAAGTCGTGAGATTCTACAAGAAAGCCGTGATGTGAAAACCATCCGTGAAGGAAATGCACGTCGTGTATTGACAACATTGGATGCTTTAGCAAAATCAGAAGATCAAGCTGACCAAGACAAATTTAAAACCTTCTATGCTGAATTTGGTTCAGTAATCAAGGAAGGTTTAGGTGAAGACTTTGGTAATCGTGAACGTATTCTAAAACTTTTACGCTTCTCTACTTCGAGCAATGATGAAGTTTCAACATCATTGGAAGCGTATAAAGCACGCATGAAAGAAGGGCAAAAAGCCATCTATTATGTGACTGCCGATAGCTTAGCGGCTGCAAAAAACTCACCACAACTTGAATTGTTCCGTAAAAAAGACATTGAAGTTTTGCTTATGGCAGACCGTGTTGATGAATGGGCGATGGAATTTGTGCATGACTTTGATGGTACACCTATGCAAAATGTCGCAAAGGGTGCAGTCGATCTTGGTGATTTACAAGACGCTGAAGAGAAAAAAGCACTTGAAGCTGCTGCAGAACAGTTTAAACCTGTGGTTGAAAAACTCTCTGATTCATTAAAAGCTAAGACCAAAGAAGTGCGTGTGACAACGCGTTTGGTGGACTCACCAGCATGTCTAGTGACCAGCGATGGTGAGCTTTCTCCACAATTGATTCGTATGTTAAAACAAGCGGGTCAGGCTGTACCTGAATCTAAGCCAATTCTGGAAATTAACCCAGAACATCCTTTAGTGAAAAAATTGGAAGGTTCGGCACAGTTTGATGATTTAGCCAATGTGATCTTTGATCAGGCAGTAATTGCTGAGGGTGGTTTACCTGATGATCCTGCGGAATATGTAAAACGTATTAACAATTTATTGCTTAAATAAGTCGTCATTTGTTTTAACAGAGCCTATCTTAGAGATAGGCTTTTTTATTAATAAGATTAAATGAATAAATTTAAAAGAATTCAATGTATAGGCTGTTCTGTATTACTCAGTTTAGCTACAACAGTAGTGATGGCATATGAACTTCCAGCTGTTGAAAAGCGCAATGCAAATACCACAGATCTTTCAGTACATAACGCGATGTTCTTACGACAAAACACACAGGCTGCTGTGATTGGTATATTGAAAAAAAATGGTCAGAACTATGAACTTGCAGCTAGCGATGGGAAAGGGGGAATGGCGTTACCGATAGCAGTACATCCAAGCCTTAAAATAGACGATGCTTTAGTCGATAAAGAAGTTAGGGCGATTGGGCGAATGACTTACGAAACAATGTATATGCCAAATTCAAGCGACTTTGGTCCCGCTTATAGTTTTACTTTTGAATTGTTTTCAATTTCCTCATTGAATTAAAAGGATGTGGCAGGCGTTTTATCAACATCAGTGGATAAGTCGAAACTTATCCACAGTTCAGCTTAAAGATTCAGCTTATGCTTAAAATAACGCTTCTAAACGGACCAAAGCACTTGGGAAATGGCTACGATCTTCACGACGATCATTAAAATAATTTAAATCACCTTGTACGTAAAACCATTCACGCCAAACAGGTTGTCGCCAAGACACGAAAGGGCCCCAACTGTTGAGCTTAAGGTCATTATCATTATAGTAACCGCCAGTGTAGATACCGTAGTTAAATCGATTGTTTTTAAAGAACTGATGTTGACGATAAGTACGGTTATCCCAAGTTAAATCATCGTCTTGTTCATCTGCATACGTCACATAGAATTGGTTAGAAATAAAGGGCTGATTGGGGCGAGCATGGGTTAGCTCTAAGTTGGTTCTTAAATAGTTTTCACTGTCGATCCCATAGCGGTAAATTTGTTCTGCATGAAAAGTAAAATCATTCCCCAGTTTCCAATCCTTTTGGGCCTTTAAACGTGCATAAATATCATCGCCTGAACGAATACCAAGGTCTGCATCTATGTCAAAAGGTAAGCGTTTAGAAAGCTGTGACCAACGTAAAGCAATCGAGCTGTTATCATCACGAATTTGTTTACCATCCACTCGTTTATCTGGATTGCCATCAGCATGATTGTTATTGATCGCAATATTATTGGAAATTTCATCATCTAATGAATCATCACCAAAGACCACACTTAAACGGTTTTCAAGTGTGGGTAATTTTACTTTCCCTCGAATACGTGGATTGACATCATAACCATCATGTTTGTTCCATTGATTATCAACAATGATCCGCAACGTTGCTGATGCTGGATGTGCCGGATCAGTTTTTCCAAACCAGTTGTCCATTTTATTGGCTGTACGGTCTGCCCAATTGCTAATCTTTTTCTGCTTTTTGTCGGCCCAAGTTTGATCTTCTGTCGCATCTGTTGGAGGAACAATAACCTGATCAGATTGTTCAGGAAAAATGGTCGGTGTTGAGTCAACAATTTTTGGAATATAGTTGAGCAAGCCGATCTCATTTTCTTTGGTGGTGGCTAAAGAAGGTTGCTGATCGACTTTCCCCGTTTTAGCATTCGCTTCAAGACTGCTATTTACTTCTGCAAATGCAGCGTTCCCAAAAAAACCGCCTAATATTAAGACATAAGGTAGTTTTGAGAAGATTGATATTTTATTCATATGCACACTTCTTAAACTTTGAGTCATTCAGTTTTTAATTTTCAGTATAACTATGCCTTAAAAAAACACTGAATTTCAATGGAATCGCTATTTTAAGTACAAAAAACATAAATTTATTTAAAATGAAACGCATTCTATCAGCGATATCGCGAACCAAAGCGCAGTTTAAGCTGTTTTTGAATAGATCAGTGCTTTTATTATCCACAGCCCAATTGTAGTAAAGCTTTTAAGCTAAAAATTGCTTTAGGTACAAAATATGCACTTATCCAAGAAGAATAGATAAGCGATTGTGAATAGATCCCATAAACGTTTGAAAATCGAGAATGAAGAAAAATTATACGCTGTTGTGGATAACTTTAATTTTATCCTCAAGGCCGATTTTATTGTGGCATAAACAAAAACACCTCCAAAAGAGGAGGTGTTGTGTCTTAAAAAATAAGAAAATTAAAAAAAGAAACTACAGCGCATGAATTTCGTGGGAACGAAAAATATTTACAAATCTTAGTCTAAGAAAAAGGTGATGAATAGTTCCTTTTCTGCAACGCTGTATTGCAAAAATGGCACGTAAAATTTTAAAAATGGCCCATTAAAAATAAGGCATAGAAATCATTCAATATATTTTTATGATCTATTTACGTTGTTTTTTAGCGATTTTCTTAAATATTATGATAGTTATTGAACAATGAAGAAATTCCTTCAAGGAATTTCTTCATTGTCTGAGTTTATTTGTTGGGAACTTCACAAGACTCATCAGCACAAACAGGGCCATCCTGTTGTTCGATTTCAGCATCATTTGCAGTTTCAAGGGCTTTTTCTAACACTTGTACAAAGACTTCACGTGGTTGAGCACCCGCTAAAGCCACACGTTGATCAAAGACAAAGAATGGTACACCTGTTACTTTTAATTGTTCATGAGCAACTTGTTCATCGAATTTTACAAAGTCAGCATATTCTTCAGAGTCTAGAACATCATCAACTTCGATCGGATTTAAGCCAATACGAGATGCGACATCTTCAATTGTTTCACGCTCACCAATCGGTAGGCCTTGTGTCATATAGCTATAGAAAAAAGCTTCTTCCGCTTCTGAACCTAAACCCTTACTTTGTGCAAGGTGAATGATACGATGGGCATTAAAGGTATTTCCTGAGTTGGCATTTTCCCAGTTAAATTGGATGCCTTCTTCTTTCGCCATTGCTGCAATATTGCGTTGCATATCTTCGACTTCAGGGATGCTACGTCCATATTTTTGCGCAAGACGTTCAGAGTTTGAAACTTCTTGACGCGTAGGTGCTTCAGGATCAAGTTCAAAACTGTGCCAATGGACTTCAAGCTCAATACCTGCTTGTTCAGCAGCAGCTTCTAAACGTTTTTTACCGATATAGCAAAAAGGACAAACCACATCTGACCAAATATCTACGCGCATGGGAAATCTCTACAATCTAATTCTGGATTATGATGGGGTTTGTTTGCATAAATTTAAAGTGAAACTTTTAAGTGATGCCCATTTTAAGCTTATTCAGCAAAAGTTATTTATTGTTATTTTGCATAATTAATATACAAAAAAGAGTCGCTTAGGATATTCTAAGTAATCTATAAGGATGTTCGGAGCTTGGTATGCGTCGACTTTTGATTGTTTTCGGTATCATCTTTCTGGCTGTTATTGGATTTTTCTACTATGACCATAGTTCAATAAAGAATGAAGAAGCCAATCGCCAAGCATTTGATTTGGTGATGACTGAAAAAATGCGGCAACTTTCTGAACAAGCCCAAGACCGTTCTAAACCAGTAAATATTGATATTCATGATAATCGGCTCAAAGGTGATTACAAAACCTTGTCTGAGTTTTTATTGAAATATTGGGCCAAGAATGTTGATACACGGAACACTTATTTAAATCAGCTCGCAGCGGCCAAATGGGATCATTTTTTAGATGTAAATCGTTTGGATGCAGACCGTAAACAGAACTATGTAGAAACAACACAGATGCTGGTGACTGTACGACAAGCAATGCAGCAATATCAGCAAAAAAATAGACAAAATAAAACCGAGGCTTTAAACGAATTAAAAAAAATAGATTTGCGTAAAGACCTCAAGAAACCCTTACAGGATAAGCTCGAACAGAATGCTGAACTTGACCCTGAAAATACCCTAATCCTAAATGAGCTACAAATTTTAGGTAAAGCTGAAACCATGTTTGATTTGTTAAAAAAATATGAGTGGCAGAAGCAGGGCAATCAAATTTTGTTTAAAGAAGATGCTCAAGTGAAACAATTTAATCAGTTATTTCAGGATGTACTGAAATTGAATAGCCAAATCAATCAGAAAAAAGAGCAAAATGCGGAAGTATTAGAAGAAGCCTTGTAAATTTTAGAAGTAGATGAATGAAAAATATAAAAATATGGTTGTTTTTTACAATGTTTATACTGCTATTGCTGGGTGGGATTGGCTATGTCTACCAGACGCCAATTCTCGTTCAGCAGGATTGTAAAAGTGTTGCTTTATATCGTTATCATTTTGGTGTTTATCAAATTGACCGAGATTCCATTCTGGATGTCGATACTTATAAAAAGGTTTATGGATGGAAGCATTTTTTAGGCTTAGCCCCTATTTTATGTGCTGAACAAATTGAGTATGACCAATGTGTCGTGGAGGAAAAGCAAGCGGCTTTAAATGCTGAGCAGGAAAAACAGCAATGGAGCCTTGTGCGGGACAATTTATATATCAATCCTCAACGAGAATTGGCTTTAAAGTTTCCTTATGCAAATCGTTGTAGCATGTTTCTATCTGAACATGTTCTGCCTAGCAAAAGCCTGTCGATCATGGGTGAGCGTTTTTATCGACATTTGGGTTTTGGTGGTGAAGATGGGCCTTCTTTGAATGACACTATCGATTTAGCGAGCTTCAAGCAGTTAAACCCTTCTAATTTATATAAAGATAAACGGCATGTTTATCGCTACTTTAGCATGCTGGATGGGGGCAGTTTTTCTATTTTAGAGGGTGCAGATGCCAGTAGTTTTGAGTTGCTCGGAGATTGTTATGCAAAAGACAAGCACAATATTTATGAAGAACGTTTTGGCAAACTTGACGATGCTGATTATGCAAGTTTTAAAACTAAATCTGATGCGGGATGTATTGCACAGGATAAAAATGGCTATTGGTTTTGGAATGATCGAAAAGCTTGGAAGGATATGAATAGTGAAGAAAAAGAGCGAGTCAAAGCGCTTCAATGAGGTTGATCTCGATTAGCGCTTGGTTTCTTCAACTTTTCCTTGCATTAAAAAAGATGCTAATAAGCTTTGAGATTTTTTGAGTTTGGCTAATTTTTCTGAAAGATGTTCTAACTCCATTTCTAATGTCTCTTTGGCAACTGGGCATAAGGTAAGTTTTTCCTCAGCCAAATCGAAACATGGCAATAATAATTTAATGTCTTTTAAATGCATGCCGGCATCATTGAGAACTTTAATTTTTTGAATATCCTCGATGTTTGCTTGATTATAATCTCGATAGTGATTCGCTGTTCGTTGCGGACGAATTAATCCTAGCTCTTCATAATAACGGAGCATACGCGGGCTGACTTGAGTTATTTCAGCAACTTTAGCAAGATTCATAATAGACCTCTTATAAACTGAAATGGATCAGTTGAAAAAATTTATCGGTGGCTCTATTCAAGCTGTTGAGTGAGCAAAACCTATTTAATCTTTATTTCAGAATTTTAACAGTATTTACCGTTTATCTGAGCTTTAGTGAATCTCGCTATAATTTGTTATAGCCTATTTAATAGACAATATTAAATGTATTGAATCATTTTATTGAATGTATAGGATGATTTATTTTTTAGGTGAAATGTATGAACTTTATCAAAGTTTCGATACTTGTAACTGCTCTTTCTGTTTGGTTACCCACTGTACAGGCAGAAGAAGTTGCCTCGTTACCTACCATTAAAGTGATGGCGGATTCTGAGCTGCGTCAAGAAGCTGTGGGTGTTGTTCCTTATCAAGAAGATAAGGATGTACGTAAAGCGTTACAGCATCAGATCATTAAAAAAGAGAATGAGATCCAAAATTATGTGATAGGCGATAATTTTGCTGTGCTTGATATGCAGCCCAAAGCCTCTGAACCGAATATAAATCAAATTTCTTCACCATTACTCAGAGAGTATGTTTTGGCTGTGGCTGCTGGTTTACAGTCCTCTGATCCTACATCAGGTTTGTTTACCATGATGGAGCCACTTTCGATGGGGATGAATCGCGAGAAAGCTTTAGAAGCAGTTCGTAATGGAACGTTTAAACTGAATATTGATACAGATCGTTTGAATTTTCTGTTAGGTGACAAGTGGCAAAGTGCTCTGCCTAAGTGATTCGTTATTTAAAATTTTGATTATTTCATTAAGCCAATCTATTGATTGGCTTTTTTGTATATTGTGTTCTGTCCTAAAATTAAACTTGGTGAATGCTATGCAAATAATAGCGAGAATAATTCAACGACTACAGTTACAGCTTGGTTTCTAAACTGTCTGCAGCAGATCAAGTGAGTAAAAGTAAAATGATCTATAAAAAACTCAAAATGAATAGAGTCTTTTAGGGAAAGTTGGATCACTTTTAATAAAAATCCCCGCATTAAGCGGGGATTTTATATCGTGGTATTTAATTAAGAATTAAACACGTTCGATAATTGTCGCGATACCTTGGCCAAGACCAATACACATTGTTGCAAGACCGATTTGAGTATCTTGTTGTTCCATCACGTTCAACAATGTAGTGGTGATACGTGCGCCTGAACAACCCAATGGGTGACCCAATGCAATCGCACCGCCGTTTAAGTTGATCTTGTCTTGCTTGTCATAGATGTTCAAGCCTTTCATTACAGAAAGACCTTGAGCAGCAAATGCTTCGTTTAACTCGATGGTTTGGATGTCTTCCATTGTTAAGCCAGCACGTTTAAGCGCTTTCTGTGTTGCAGGAACAGGACCATAACCCATGATCGCAGCATCACAGCCTGCAATCGCCATAGAGCGAATCACAGCACGTGGCTTAAGACCTAAAGCTTGAGCACGTTCAGCAGACATTAACAACATTGCCGATGCACCATCAGACAATGCAGAAGAAGTCGCAGCAGTTACAGTACCACCTTTAGGATCAAATACTGGACGTAATGCTTTGAATGCTTCAAGGTTTGCATCTGGACGAATGACTTCGTCGATGTCGCAAAGGATTTTGAAGCCATTGGCATCATGACCTTCAACACCCACGATTTCGTTTTTGAAACGACCTTCCTGAGTTGCAGCCCAAGCGCGACGATGAGATTCAACACCAAACGCATCTTGTTCGTCACGGCTAATGCCGTTCATACGACCTAACATTTCAGCAGTTAAGCCCATCATGTTAGATGCTTTCGCATAATGCTTAGATGCTTCTGGGTTAAGGTCGATGCCGTGCATCATACCAACGTGACCCATGTGCTCTACACCACCGATGATGAATACATCACCTTGGTTGGTTGCAATTTGCGCCGCAGCAGTATGGATTGACTGCATAGAAGAACCACAGAGGCGGTTTACAGTTTGACCACCAACAGTCTTCGGCAAGTCAGCCAATAACACGATGTTACGGCCAATGTTCATACCTTGTTCTAGGGTTTGGTTAACACAACCCCAGATCAAATCTTCAACTTCATTTACATCAAACTGGTTACGAGCAACTAAAGCACGTACCAATTCAGCAGATAAGCTGTCAGCACGTACATTGCGGAACATACCGTTTTTGGTTTTACCCATTGCAGAACGTACGCCATCAACGATGACAACGTCACGTGGATTTAAAGTAGCCATTCACGTTGCTCCTTAACCGTAGAATTTTTTGTTGTTTGCAGCCATGTCACGCAACATTTGTGGCGCTTCATAAGCCTTACCTAAGTGTGCATATTTGTCGCAAAGCGCAACATATTCAGCAACACCTGTTTGGTCGATGTAACGCGCTGGACCACCACGGAATGGAGGGAAACCTACACCCATGATCATTGCCATATCTGCTTCAGAAGCAGTAGAAACAATGTTGTCCTCTAAGCAACGAACAGTCTCGTTACAGAACGCGAGCATCATACGGTCAATAATTTCTTGAGCATCAAACTCGTGCTTTTCAGTTGTTGCCATCGTTGCAACAAGCTCATACGCAGTTGGATCAATAGATTTCGCTTTCTTACCTTTACGATCAAGCTCGTATTTGTAGAAACCGATGTCATTTTTTTGACCAAGACGTTTGTTTTCGTACATGATTTCGATCGCGCCTTTATAGTCAGGCTTCATGCGGTCTGGGAAACCTTCAGCCATAACTTCAGCACCATGTACACCAGTGTCGATACCCACAACGTCGATCAAATAAGCAGGTCCCATAGGCCAGCCGAATTTTTCCATGACTTTGTCAACTTGTTGGAAGTCTGCGCCATCTTTAAGCAGAAGGTCAAACGCACCAAAGTAAGGGAACAATACACGGTTTACAAGGAAGCCAGGGCAGTCATTTACAACGATTGGTGTTTTACCCATTTTCTGAGCAAGAACAACAGTTGTCGCAATTGCTTCTTCAGATGTTTTCTCACCACGGATCACTTCAACCAAAGGCATCATGTGAACTGGGTTAAAGAAGTGCATACCCACAAAGTTTTCAGGACGAGTCAATGCATTTGCAAGACGCGTGATTGAAATCGTAGAGGTATTTGAAGCAATGATTGTGTTGTCACGAACTTTTGCTTCTGTATCACGTAACACAGCTTCCTTGATTTTAGGATTCTCTGTGACTGCTTCGATCACGATATCGACTTCTTTAAACTCGTCATAGCTTAAAGTTGGACGGATACGTGCAAGTGTTTCACCCATTTTTGCAGGTGTCATCTTTTTACGTTCAACTTGTTTAGTCAACAAGCCATTCGCTTCAGACATACCCAAAGCAAGCTGTGGGTTACCAATGTCTTTCATGATGATTGGTGTGCCTTTGCTTGCCGCTTGGTAAGCAATACCGCCACCCATAATACCCGCACCTAAAACAGCTGCTTGGTTAACAGGGTGAGCACCTTTTTCATGTTTTTTAGATGCTTTTTTCACAACTTGGTCATTGATGAATAAACCGATCAATGCACCTGCTTGTGGTGTAATCGCAGCTTTAGCAAATGCTTCAGCTTCAATTTTTAACGCTTCATCACGTTTTTGACTTACACCAGCTTGAAGTGAATCAAGAAGAAGTTTTGGCGCAGGGTATTGGGCAGGGTTTGCTTTCGCAAGGACCACACCTTTAGATGAGTTAAACGCCATCATTTGTTCAAGCATGTCTAATTTAACAGGCTCTAATTTTTCTTGACGTTTTGCTTTCCAGTCTAAACGACCAGAGATTGCTTGTTTAACAAGATCAATCGCAGCTTCTTGGAGTTTGTCAGCCGCAACAACTGCATCTACAGCACCGTCTTTCAGCGCAGCATCTGGACGTTTGTTTGCTGAAGTCGCGATCCACTCAACCGCATTGTCAATACCAATCAAACGGCTTAGACGAACAGTACCACCGAAACCAGGAATGATACCCAGTTTAACTTCTGGTAAGCCTACTGTTGCAGCATTTGACATTACGCGGTAGTCACATACCAAACACATTTCAAAACCGCCGCCCAATGCAATACCATTGATCGCAGCAACTTTAGGAATCTCTAGATCTTCAAAAGCGTTAAAAATCTCGTGAACAGGCATTGCCCATTCTACAATTGCACTTTCACCTTGCTTAAAGTTTTCACCAAACTCAGTAATGTCTGCACCAACGATAAATGTTGATTTACCAGAGGTAACGATGAGACCTTTCACTTCACTGTTATTTTTTACAGCTTCAATAGCAGCTTTAAAGTCTTCAATCGTTGCACGGTTGAATTTGTTAACCGACTCACCTTGTAAGTCAAAGCGGAATTCTGCAATTCCGTCCGAAAGCAATTGGACGGTAATGGCATTGCCAGCGTGGATCATGCCCTGATCTCCTTTTTTGGAGGACTTCTTAAGTTGATGTTTTGAAGTGTGTATGCAATTCCCGCACACATTTCGACTTCACTAATCTTACGATAACTATATCTAAAAATAACCTAACAAGTTGTATCAAGCCGTGACGCAAGGGTCATCAATTTTTTTTGAGTAGAAGATTAAATTAAGCTTTTAAATTTTAATAATTTTATAGGTTTATCATATAAATATTTGAAATTTATTTATTTAATATAAATTCCTTTGAACATTTCTTTAGCGAAATGGATAATAATAGGCATACATAGTGATTCATTTTTTTTGTCATTTAGGTCAATTGGTGTGAAATTTAATTATATGTTTAGAAAATCTTTATAATCTATTGAATGTTTTGTATTATATATGTAATATTTGGTTGGTATTTGCTTAAAAAAAGAACCCGTTATGAATACACAAAACAAGAACCTCGTATTTACAGCTATTTTTTTATCACTCTCCCTGATTGGATGCGGGGGTGGTGGTGACTCTTCATCAGATAATTCGAAACCTTCAACAGTACAAGACAGTTTGGATAATGGAACTCGCTATTACTCCGTTGATTACGCATTGAATAAGGGTTCTGATAATTTAACGATGAAATATTTTGAAATTTTCAATAAACAGTTTAAGGATGAGACAACCAACACGAGCTTAAATATATATGTATTAACAGCCAACAAATTATATACTCCACAAGAGATTGCGGCGAATACAGTTGCATTAAACTCTATGACCTCATGGACATTAACATTCATTGGTAATGTTAAAACGGACATTAAATTAGAAAAAGTTGATGTCTCAGGAAAAAATATTTTTGATACAGTTTTACCAGGCTATCGTAGTTTAGGTTTCGATAGTGAAAATAGTTATTTTGAAGCACGAAAATTATTAGCTTCATACGGCAATGATCGTTTTCCACAGGGGAGTAACTGTTATCGTTTTATTTCCAGAAAGAACAACCAAGATTATTTTAGTTTTAATGCAGATGATGAATTAAATAAAACATTTGAAGAGTTTGATAGTGGTAATCTTAGCTATGTGGATTATTTGAATAAAACATATGAAGGATTAGGTATAACTTATCGTTATTCAAGTGGTAATTGGCAAAATGTTCCTTGGACAACTATTTATGAAACTGATACGGGGGTGAGGGATAAAAGTGCAGTTGCGGTTAAATATCAAAATAAAACATATTTGGCTGATTACGATAGTGAAATTGAATGGACGAGAGCCAAAGAAATTAAACAATGGGAAAAACTGCTAGCTGCAGCGACAACAGACAAACAAAGAAGAACAGCAACGTTAAATATTGAACGGTTGAAGAATGGATGTTTTATATATAACACGCAAGCTGCATCAGCTTTGGTTTCTTTAAGACTGATTGATTGGAATAAATAAGAAAACAACTTAGATGTCTGTCTAATAAAACTTAAACCAAATTTGTAGAAGTGACTACAAATTTGGTTTATTTTTAATAATAATTAATAAAAACATACAATTAGGTCATTATGGCTTTTTGATTTATAGGTTTGTTATAATTTGTAGAAACATTCTCACTTTTTGAGATTTAAAATTCTATCAGCACATGTTGCTTGATTAACCTGATTAATGAAAAGAGTGCTGTATGATTAAATGGATCATATTGGCGATTTTTGTGATTTCTGCTTTGTATATCCAAAATCGCGGTAAAGTGCGACATTCGTTTTATCGTCAATTTTTTGACCATTCAACGATACTCGCGCCAATTAACTTTCTCATGTATATGTTTTCAAAAGTGCCGAATCAGCCGTATATCGACACACAACATTTTAAAGATTTAAAAGTGTTAGATGAAAACTGGGAAATGATTCGTGAAGAGGCGCAAGCGTTATATGCCAAAGGTGGAATTAAGGCTTCAAGTACATATGATGACTTAGGCTTTAATTCATTCTTTAAAACAGGTTGGAAACGGTTTTACCTAAAATGGTATGACTCAGCGCATCCATCAGCAGCAGAACTCTGCCCAAAAACAACTGAATTGTTGAAAACCTTGCCTAGTATCAAAGCGGCAATGTTTACAGAGCTTGCACCTGATAGTCGATTAGTGCGCCATCGTGATCCTTATGCAGGTTCATTGCGTTATCACTTGGGGCTCATTACGCCAAATGATGATCGTTGCTTTATTGATGTAGATGGTCAACGTTATTCATGGCGAGATGGTGAAAGCGTGGTTTTTGATGAAACCTATATTCATTATGCTGAAAATACCACGGACCAAAATCGTATTATCTTCTTTGCTGATGTAGAGCGCCCATTAAAAACAAGGTTTATGCAGCGCTTTAACCACTGGTTTGGTAAAAAAGTGATGACAGCTGCCAGCTCTCCAAATGAGGCGGGCGATCAAACGGGGGGGTTAAACAAAGTTTTTGGTTATGTGTACCAAATCCGCATTAAAGCCAAAGCCTTGAAAAAAACCAATCGTCAGTTGTATTACTTTTTAAAGTGGTTCTTGATGTTAGGGATTTTCTTCCTGATTTTTATTCGACCATATATGTCACAGATCATTGCATTTTTTGAAAAAATGATTTGATTTAAAGCGCCCGTCAGGGCGTTTTTTTTAATAACAAATTTTGACTTGAGTTTAACGCTCGTTTTTTTTAATTTACTTTCATAATTTATAAAAGCGCTGGAAAACACAAAATGTTTAAAAATTTAGCCTCAGAAATGATGGGTATGAGTGATATTGGAACAATTATTGAGCCGCATGATTTCAATAAAACAGATATTGATGATTATATTTTTCATGAAGATAACGAGAAAATTTTCTTTGTCATCAAAAGTAAAACAGATGAATATTGCTTTACCAATGTGGCCTTTATGCACCTAGATGGTAAAAGTGCGATCAGTAAAAAACGCATGTTGTATCGTTACTTGTATAAGCACAACCCAATTAAAAATGTACTTTTAGAAACAGCAGGTACCGTGGATTTAGATGCTGAAATCAAGTTTCAATTAGGTGAACAGCATTTCTCTATCGATATTGATAAAAAACAAATCGAGAAAATTCGCGATCTCTATAAAGCATTATTTACCATTGGTGAAACCTGCAAAGAGATCAATCGTAAACGTAATGTGCTATTACAAAGCACTGACAATGTGCAGAAAATGTTTAACTTACGAGAGCTCAGTGAACAGGCAATTTTAAATTTACCTGAAATCATCAATCAGACTGCGCAACAAGTTGAAGATTATGCCAACCAGCGTATTCGACAAATTGAGAATTATGATTTTTCTGAAATTTTTGATCGCTATTTAAAAAATTGATGTTTAGACATTTAGTCAAAAATTAAAACGCTCGAAAGGGCGTTTTTTATTATGTAAATCGATGATTTTACAGTCATATTTAACTCGAAATTCAGATAGAATAATATTTTATATGGGGAAACTTTGAAGAGCGTGATGCAAAAATTTCATACTAAAATTGATTGGTGGATTTTAGGCTTTTTAATCGCAATGACAGGTCTGCTGATTCAATTGCTCTTTACCATGTATGCAAAGGGCACTATGGTTGAATATCCTGAACATACAGCGGTGTATATTTTAACCATTGCTGTGATTTGGTGGCCAGTTTTCAATACACGCTATATCGTTGAAAATGAAGCATTGATCATTCATAGTCTTTTTTTAAAATGGCATATCCCTTTGACAAGCATTCAAAAGATTAGCAAAACCAATAATTCAATTTCATCACCTGCATTATCTTTAGATCGTTTGAAAATCGAATATATGAAAGACGGAAAAATCAAACAGGTCTTGGTTTCTCCAAGAGATCAGCAGGCCTTTCGTCAGGCAGTAGAAGTAAATAGTTCTCAGATTTAAATAAACAGATAATAGCGATCGTGTGTGATAAATATTTCAGAATCATCATAAGAAGTGAATCATACTGCTATTGAAAGTTCTTTCTCCCATTGGGAGAAGGCTAGGATGAGGGGCTTTTATGTTGATTTATGGTTTTAAAAGGGATTTATAAAAGAAGCTTAAAGTACAAGGCCTAACTGAGACGAGAGTCTCTTGAAATTTACTTTAATAATCAACTAAGTGAAAATAAAAAACAGTCGAAATTTAAGCGATTTACACTTGTGATTTTATGAAATATTGGTTAATAATGATTCAAAATAAATAGTCGAGTGAACCGCTATAATGAAAAAAACAATATTTTTTATAATCAATGCTTTAATTTTAACAGCGTGTGGTGGTGGATCGGATGATTCAAAAAGCGAATCAGATAAATTTGATACCCTATATTCATTTCAAGGTGGAGGCATTGACTTACTATTCGGAGCAAAAACTTACCATATTAATGAAAATAAAAATCTCTTGGTTCAAGATGCTTCTATAGAAGAAACTTCAAAATATTATCTAACACATAATGCGATTTCGACATTTACCCCACCACAATTAGATCAAAATACATTTTTGCTGAGTGAGTCTGCAACATTTGATGGAAAGAAATTACAATATGCAGTGAGTAATTATATTGCTGAACAACCTTTGGTTTTATCTTATCAATATAAGAAAATTGATGTCTCTGGGCAATTGATTATTGATGATATTTATAATCCAATCCGTCAAATGAATAGTAGTGCGGCAGGTCAGATTTTAGTTGCAATCTTAGGGTTAGGTTATTCGCCAAATGAAGTATTTCCCAAAGGCTCTATTTGTTGGCAAAGTTTGTCAGCCAATAGTAATCAGGAATATATTGAGTTCTTACCGTATATCGTTGATGCAAAGGTATTTGCAGATTTAGAAATAGAAGCAACAGGAAATTGGAGTAATGTGGCTTGGACTCGATTCAAAGATAAGGAAAACACCCTATATAGCAATGTAAAGTTAACAATAGATGGAAAAGACTATCAAGGAAAATATCATCCTCAAAATGAATTTTTTTATCATAAATCTGATGAGTTGGCGTGTAATTGGATGAACCATACCGCTTATAAAGCTGTTAATCAGCCCTTTGAAAAATGAAAAATCAAGATATTTTCCAATTGAAAGCGCAAGTAATTCACTCAAGTAGACTTGAAAAATGGATGATCTAACTACATCATCCATTTATAGTCCAAAGTTAAAAGTCTACTGTGAACGAAAACGCACGTGAAAATATCGAAAAGATTCTAGCCAATATGACGACTTTACCTGGCGTGTATAAAATGCTGGGAAAAGAGGGTGAATTATTATATGTCGGAAAAGCCAAAAATCTAAAAAATCGCGTACTGAGTTATTTTGTCAAAACCATTGAACACCCGAAAACACAGGCTTTGGTTGCACGTATTTATAATATTGAAACTCTTGTCGTCCGTTCTGAAACTGAAGCTTTATTACTCGAACAGAATCTAATAAAACTGCATCGCCCACCGTATAACATTATGTTGCGCGATGATAAATCCTATGTCTATATTTTTGTCTCCGCAGATAAACCTTATCCGCGGATTGCTTCAGGGCGAGGCAAAGGCAAACATCAAGTGGGTAAGTTTTTTGGACCCTATCCAAGCGCTTATAATGCAAGAGATACGCTTTTAGTTCTACAAAAATTATTTAATGTCCGCCAATGTGAAAACAGCTATTTTTCACAGCGTAAACGTCCTTGTCTGCAATATCAGATCAAGCGTTGTACTGCGCCTTGTGTGGGGCTGATTTCAGCCGAAGCCTATAATGAAGATGTACAAAACTCGATTCGTTTTTTAAATGGTGATACCAAAGAACTGAATCAGGAATTGATTCAAAAAATGGAACAGGCGGCAGAAAATTTAGAATTTGAGAAAGCAGTATTTTACCGTGACCGCATGGCCTTACTGCGTGATGTCCAAGCACAACAAGCCATTTATAAAGTTAAAGGCGAAGCGGATATTCTTGCCATTGCCTATCAAGCGGGTGTGACCTGTGTACAGATCATGCATGTGCGTAATGGGAAAATGCTGGGTGGGAAAAGTTATTTTCCCGATATGTTGGATGATGATTTGGGGCAAATGTTATCTGATTTTATCGCCAATTTTTATTTTCAGGTCGCAGATGAAGTTCCTGCTGAACTGATTGTCAATGTGAATGTGACAGACCGAAAAGAACTAGAAGAAGCTTTACATCAACAGTTTGAAAAGAAAATTCAGATTAAACACAATGTTCGTGAAACTCGTGCTGAATGGCTTGAGTTGGCTGAAATGAATGTTCAGCATGCGATTAAAGGAAAATTAGCCAATCATTTAGAATTAAATGAGCGTTTTCATCAATTGGAACAAGTTTGCGGACGACCTGTTGATCGTATTGAGTGTTTTGATATTTCGCATACTATGGGCGAAGCAACCATTGCATCATGTGTGGTTTTTGATGCAGGTGGCGCACGTAAACGCGATTATCGTCAATTTGCGATTGAAGATATTACCGGCGGTGATGATTATGCCGCAATGCGCCAAGCCTTAACACGCCGTTATAAAAAAGCCATGTTACCCGATTTATTACTGATTGATGGGGGTAAAGGGCAACTTCATATGGCGATGGAAGTCATGCAAGAGCTTGGCTTAGATGCATTTATGGTGGGTGTTTCCAAAGGTGAAGGGCGTAAACCTGGTTTAGAAACATTACATTTTACCGATGGTACGAAGATTCAGCTTCCTGAAGACCATAAGGCATTGCATTTGATTCAGCAAGTCCGTGATGAAGCACATCGCTTTGCAATTACCAAGCATAGAGCTAAGCGAGATAAACGTCGTGGAGGGTCGGTACTTGAGGCTATTCCGGGCTTGGGTCCAAAACGTCGCCGTGATTTACTGACCCATTTTGGTGGTATTCAAGGGGTACTTAAAGCCTCTGAACATGACTTAAAAAATGTTCCTGGTCTAGGCGATGTTATGGCACGAATGATTTATAAAGTGTTGCATGAATAATATCGTTATTGTTCTCGATGATGAGTAGCATTTGCTAAAACAACCATTGACGCATGAGTCACTGATCATTTTCATCTCACGTTAAATATGAAACAGTACAGCAAAGATCGAAAAATTGGACAGATCATGTCATTAGAATCGCTATTTCAGCAGATTGAACAGGAAGAATGGATTGATATTCCTCAAGGATGGTTGCAGGGGCGTACCATCTTTGGTGGTCTTGTTGCGGGTATGTTGGTTTATAAAGCAATTGCAACCATTCATGATCCAGTTAAAAAGTTGTTAAGTTGTAGTGTCACTTTTGTTGGGCCTGTTGAAGAAACGCCAGTGAAATTGACTGCTGAAATCCTGAGACAGGGTAAATCAGTCACGACGATTGAAGTCAGATTGTGGCAAAATGAGGCTGTGCAAAGTATTTTAATTGCAAGTTTTGGTAGCCAACGAGATTCTAAAATTCAAGTGTCTTTAGAGCCTCAAGCCCCTGATTTTCCGTCACTTGATCAGATTAATATTGTCCCTAAATATTTACCTTTTCCAGAGTGTGTAAAAAATTTCCAACTGGCATGGACTGAAGGGAATTATCCAATGTCAGGCAGTAAACAACCTGATTTTTCAGGTTGGTGTCGTTTTGACCCTGAGCTACATGCCAATCGAGCAATGAATGTCTCAGATATCATGACCTTAATGGATGTTTGGCCACCCGGTGTATTGCCGATGTTTAAACTGCCAGCACCTGCAAGTACACTGACGTGGCAAGTGACCTTTATCCATCCTTTACAAAATCAGTTGAATGATTGGTTCAAATATAAAGTGATTACAGACTTTGCTGAGCATGGATATGCAACAGAACATGCCTATCTTTGGGATGAACAAAATCGACTCATTGCGATTGCAAGACAAACGGTTACGGTATTTACCTAGTCGACAGTTTCATGTGAATCGTTTAAAGTACTAAGGAAATAGAGCTTCACTCTAAATTATTATTTACCTTCATTCGGGTAAGTAGGGGACTCACTGGCGGTGTCTATGACTACAGGTCGTATCCTGAATATTCCAAATATCTTGACGCTTGCTCGAATCGCGTTAATTCCTGTTTTTTTAATTATTGCCTATTGGCCACCTGCAATTGGAGTGGCTGGACATACTGGTGGTATGACGCGTCATATTATCTTGACTGCAATTTTTGTTGTTGCTGCAGTCACAGATTGGTTTGATGGTTATCTGGCACGAACATTAAATCAAACCTCAGCTTTTGGGCGGTTTTTAGATCCAGTTGCAGATAAATTAATGGTGGCAGCAGCATTGATTGTTTTAGTGCAGTGGCAACCATCAATCACTATGGCATTTGCTGCAATTGTGATTATTTCACGTGAAATTACAGTTTCAGCACTGCGTGAATGGATGGCTGAATTAGGTGCACGTACCAATGTGGCAGTCTCCACGGTGGGTAAATATAAAACAGCCTTTCAGATGATTGCAATCACGGTGTTTTTACTGAATTGGCAGCCGCTTGAAATACTGGCTTATGCCTTGTTATATACCGCGGTCATTTTGACACTCTGGTCGATGTTTATTTATTTAAAAGCAGCGTGGCCTTATTTAAAACAGCCTTAATCTGCGCAAATGAATGCAATATACAGATCAAAGCCTTTCTCTCGTGAAAGGCTTTTTTTGTGCTTGAAAGTCAGTACAATGGAAAGATTGATGAAAACAGATACAAATCATTAAACATCATCTTGTGCTATATTGAAAATCCATCAAATTACAAGAAACACTGTAACTGGAATATTGAGAAACACGCCATTGCAGGTAAAATTAAGGAATACACATGGCAGCATTGCTTTATTTATCGAATCAAAATCTGTATTTATTGGATGGGAATAAAAGTATTACGGTTCCTTGCCAAGCGATTGACTTATATAAAAAGAATTTAGTTGAGATTCAACAACGTAAAGATTGGAAAACCAAAGGTACGGGTGCACAGTTCATGGGAGCATCGTCACAAAATGATGAGGTGGATTTAAACCATATTTTCCCCACAGATGTTGCTCTTACTGTTGATCATAAAATGATTTATACCGCTTGTTTGCAAGAAGGCACTTCGATCAATATCAAATCATTGACAGATTTACAAGAAACCGAAGGCTTAGTATTACGAAAGAATGATTTTGTGGTGCAGGACATGGCTTATGATGAGTCCAAAAAGCGTTTAGCACTATCCGTCAACACACAGGGCTATGAACGACATATTTGTATTCTGCCTTTAGACGCCAATCGAACACAGTATTTGACTGAAGGGGATTGTCAGGATTCAAATCCATGTTTTGATCCGCGAGATACCATGCAGTTGTATTATGATTCGTGTGGTTTAGCCTATGGTGAACACCGTATTGCCTATAGTCCCAAAGAAATTTTTCATTTGGATATGAGAACAGGCGAGTTGCAAACAATCGCTTCAAATCCAAAGTTTGATTTCTTTAAACCAAAAATGGATGGGCTGGGTAATTTGTACTTTATTAAGCGCCCATATTCCCGTGATGGTTCTCACCAATCTCCTTTAACAACGTTTAAAGATATTATTTTTGCGCCTTTTAAAATTATTCGTGCGATTGTGGGGTGGTTGGATTTCTTTACTCAACGCTATACGGGTGAATCGTTAAAAACAACGTCTGGAAATAATCCAGCCAAATCGCAACAAAAGTCAGAAGAAGAACTATTTGTTGAAGGTAATTTGATTAAGGCTCAGCAAAACTTAGAACGTAATCAGAAGGCTGGCGAAAAATATCCTGGGATGATTCCAAACTCGTGGGAGTTGATCAAAATGACAGCTTCTGGTGAGATGATCGTATTAAAAAAGGGCGTGATGAGTTTTGCTTTAAAAGACAATTCTATTTTTTATTCCAATGGAAAATATTTGGTTGAAATTGATCAAAACAACAATGAGACCTTGCGGGTTGAAGCAAAGCTAATTTCAAAAATTATCTGTTGAGGTTTTGTGTTTCCACACTACATTTAGATAAACCAAAGCCGAAATGAGACTTTGGTTTATCTAAGAAATTGCTTTGAGAACGAGACAAAATATCAGGCTTAATTAGTTTTTGATAATCGTCAAAGAGGTATGTTCAAAGCGCGATTTTAGCTTGTCTGTATCTGTCAGTGAGAACGTCCCTTTTTCAGATTCCCGAGAAAGAAATACTGAAAGCGATTGAAAATCTACACGGCTAATCAGTAAATCTTGTATAGAAACAGTCCATTTTTCACCTGAATGTAGTCGCGCAATTTGGTTCGAAATGTGGTTAAGCAGATCCATTTTATTCATCCTGATGCAAGTGATTGGAAATTTTTATCTTGAAAATAAAAACTCACTGAGTTGATCACTTAAAATATTTTTAACCTGTACACATAAGCTTTAAAGCCATCCGAGATGACTATCATGTGACATTAATATTGCATTTTCGTGACAAGTAAACGTGGATATCCGATTAAAATAAATAAACTTTATTTTTTTTCTGTCGAAAAATTTGAATTTGCCAAAATATATTCAATTTCTTCTTTTGCCGCAGTTTGCAGTTTGCTACGTAAAGCATTTAGGCTCTGTTCGATTAGCGTTTCTGCTTCTAACTCAAGACGTAGACGAACACTTTCCAACTCTGAAGTCATTTGTGCATCTGTGATGCGGAATTGCCCATTGGCATAATCTATTGCTGGATAATCAGGATTTTTAGTGTATTTTTCACTATATTCTGAAATTTCAATATCAATTTGTTGACGTAAATTTTGTAAGGTCAATTGTTGATGTTCAAACTGCTGAATTTCATCTTGTTGTAGTGCTAAATTATATGCGTGCTGTAGTGCTCGTTTTTCAGCTAAAGATTTTTCAAGAGCCAATTGTCTACGGATTCGCGCTTCTTCAATCAGCTGGGCTTTTAGCTCAGCATAGGCGTGTTCAACTTGGAGTTGCGCCACTTGCATTTGGCGTTGGTCGTTACTTAGCCAGTCCTGTACATTTGTTGTCGGGCTGAGAAGGTCACAGATGCGGTTGAGGTCATCTACAAAAGTTTGGCGTACCGCTTCAGGCGTATCTAACCAGCGCTTTTTAAAATCTTGACCGACATTTAATGTCACCACATATCTCCTTGATATAAAATGAGAATGAAGAATTAAAGTTTAAATGTTTGAGGCGAAACACCCATTCGTCGATAGGCTTTATATTTCTCTCGACCAATTTGTTTTGCTGACTCAGCATTTTCAATAATTTCTATAATGTGACTAAATTGTGTCACTTGTTCAAGTGCTTGATTGTTAAAATTAAACACAATCCAGTCTAAAGACTCAGGTAATCTTGAAGAAATACAGATCGGTGCATCAATTTGATCAATTCCATGCGCAATAAAACTGGTCGGATCAAAACTCCATAAACGTTCATCCAGTTGTTGCTGCATGTCTACATCAGGGCAATGCAACCAAACTTTGGCTGCATTTCGTAAAATTTTACGACATAAACGACAGGCACTTTCCACCTGCCGTTCAGGGCTTTTTTCAAACAAATAAAAGCTAATTTTAGCCATTCTTTTGTACACGGTTGGCAATTAATTGCATCAACAATGGTACTGGACGTCCTGTTGCACCTTTATTTGCACCAGAATTCCACGCTGTACCTGCGATATCTAAGTGTGCCCAACGATAGTCACGGGTAAAGCGTTGTAAGAAACAGGCCGCTGTAACTGCGCCAGCTTTTGGACCCCCAATATTGGCAATATCGGCAAATGGCGAATCAAGTTGTTCTTGATAATCGTCATATACGGGCATACGCCATACACGGTCAAATGCAGTGTGTCCTGCTGCTGTAATTTCTTCTGCAAGTTCATCATCTGGTGTAAATAAACCAGAAACCACTGAACCTAAAGCGACCACACAAGCACCAGTCAGTGTTGCAATATCAATCACTAATGCAGGATTAAAGCGCTTAATATAGGTTAAGGTATCACAAAGGACTAAACGACCTTCGGCATCGGTATTCAGGATTTCAACCGTTTGCCCACTCATGGTGGTTACAATATCACCAGGGCGAGTTGCATGACCAGAAGGCATGTTTTCAGCGGCGGCAATTGCACCGACAACATGAATCGGGAGTTTCGCTTCACAAAGTGCACGAATCGTACCCAGTACAGATGCTGAACCACACATATCAAATTTCATTTCATCCATGCCTAAGCCTGGTTTTAATGAAATACCACCTGTATCAAAAGTCACACCTTTACCCACGAGCACGATCGGTGCTTGATCAGGATTGGCTTTATATTCAAGCGTAATCACACGTCCTGGACGATCAGAACCTTTGCTTACCGCAAGAAAAGCATGCATGCCTAGATCAGCAAGTTGTTGTTCTTCAAGCACAGTCACTTGTAAAAGCTCAGGGAATTCAGCTGCTAAAGCATGTGCTTGTTCTGCTAAATATTCAGGGAAGCAAATATTAGGAGGGCAGTTACCTAAGTCACGAGCAAAGTTTTGTCCTTTTTGAACAGCTTCAATAAGCGTGATCTGCTCTGCACTCAGACTCGATTGCGTTGCAATAAATTCAATATTTTCTAAAGTAAATTCATTCTTCTTCGATTTGAATTCATCATAAGCATACGCAGCTTGCGTCAAATTTAATGCAAATAGATAATGTAACTCAGACGGCAAAGCCGAAATATCAATGCTAATTTTTTGGAATTTTTTTTGTGAAGCTTTGATAATGGTTTGTGCGATTTTTGCTAATTTCGCGGCTTTAATTTCGGAGGCTTTATCTATGCCGACTAAAGTACATTGCGTAACTTGAGTTAGCTTTCCGATAAGTGGTAGAGTTTCGTTTAAACTTGCTTTGAATTGAGTGTCTTCAATTATGCTGCTCAAGTCATTGATTTTATATGTTTCTTGAGCTTGCTTAGCGTTTTCAGAATCCACCAGAATAAATAACGACTGGCTAGATGTAGACGCTGAAAATGACGTATTGATCGTAAGTTTCATGTGTTGTCTTTGTGCCTTTTGTACATTTCAAATCATTAAACCATTGAACCACTTCAAATGGTAGAATTTCAATCTAGTTTTATAATTTTAACTTCGGGTAAACTAGCGCTACATCACGATATTACCCTTATTTGGAAGATTAATTTGATTATTCGACGTTACCTTGTCAAACAAGTCGTTTCGACCTCTCTTGTGGTTGTCACATTACTGACAGTCATTATGATGGGTGGGCAATTGATTAAACGATTTGGTCAAGCTGCTATGGGGCGTGTAGATCCGAGTATTCTATTGAGTATTATCGGTTTTCGTTTACCTGAGTTTTTGACTTTAATTCTTCCTTTGGGTTTCTTTATTGGGTTGATGCTGGTTTTTGGTCGTTTATATGTCGATCATGAAATGGCGGTACTGAACGGGAGTGGTATTAGCCGTATTCAAGTCGCCAGATTATTGATCCCACTGACCGTTATTTACTTGTGTGTACAAAGTGTCTTAATGATCTGGATGTCTCCATGGGGAATTCGTCAATATGAGCAACTGATCTCTACACAAGCGGTACGAACGGGCTTTGATTTAGTTCGGCCACGTGAGTTTATTTCTTCGGGAGCTTATACGATTTATGCTGGCTCTTTATCTGAAGATCGTAAAAATCTAAAAGATATTTTCTTTTATCAACGTGCTGAAAAAGAAGGTAAACCTGATGTCATGATTTTGGCAAAGGAAGCAACACGGATTGAAATTGCCAATGAAACTGCCAGTGTTGTCGATTTAGTTCAAGGTCGTCGTTATGAAATTTATCCTGGAACACCTAAATATAGTCAAACTGAATTCCAATCATATCGTTTGCGTTTAGAAAATAATAAAGAAGCCAAGTTTGAAAGTGATGAAGTCGAGGGGCTATCATTTGGCAAATTGCTTGAAAATAGAAATGACCCCGTTGTGGCAAGTGAGTTGGGATGGCGCTTATTTGTTCCATTTTCTATTATTGTCGCCTTAATGCTGGCAACAGCATTATGTGAAGTCAGCCCAAGACAAGGTCGCTATCTCAAACTTTTCCCTGCATTATTGATTTTTGCCAGTTTAATTGTGGCACTTATGGCAATACGAACTCGTATCAGTAAGGATGAGGTGGGTGTTTGGGCATATCCTGCAGTGTTATTATTCTATGCTGTTGCTGCCGCTCTATTTTCAAGAAAACAGAAATTAGCACCTAAGATTAAAAAGCAAATACAGCGAGTAAAATCATAATGTTAGCACGTAGAATTGTCGCAAAACATGTGACGAAAACCACCTTGCTCGCCATGTTAGGTGCGACCGCAGTTCTTGCCAGCTTACAGATCTTATTCACCTATTTGGGTGAGTTAAGTGATCTAAAACAAGGCTATACCGCTTGGAATGCACTGCAATATGTTTTATGGGGTGCACCTCGTTATTTGTATGAGATTCTTCCAATTGCTGCCTTGATCGGCGCTGTATTGGGCTTAGGCTCAATGGCTTCCAACAGTGAATTGATTGTGATGCGAGCAGCGGGTATTAGCCTCTGGCGTATTGTCGGTTGGGTGATGCGTTCTGCTATGCTTTTGGTGGTGCTTTCATTTTTATTGACGCAATTTGTGATTCCTTATACCAATGAACAGGCGAAAAGTATTAAAAGCCATCGCAGTGTCGCGGCGCTTGGGGAAGTTAAAGGCTATTGGACACGTGAAGGACAACGCTTTATTTATATTGATTATGCCAACTCGCAAGGGACACTAAAACAAGTTCAAGTTGTCGATTTTGACGAAAATTATCGAATGAAATCATTGCTAAATTCGGAAGAAGGGCAGTTTTTCAAAGAGGGTCAATGGAATTTAAAAAACAGTGCCCAAGTCAATTTATTGGCCAATGGTCAAGCTCAGGTTGTCAATAAAAACCAACAGGATTTAGCACTCGCATTGCAACCGAAATATGTGCATATGGTGACCATCAATCCTGAGGACTTAGCCCCTACGCAGTTGTTGAGTTTTATGCAATATATGCATGAATATAGCCAAGTACCTAAGACGTATCTGTTGGCTTTCTGGAAAAATATCGGTTCACCATTTGCATTGCTTGCTTTGGTCTTGATTGCCTGTTCATTTATTTTTGGGCCTTTGCGTCAACAATCGATGGGTTTTCGTTTAGTGATCGCATTATTTGTTGGTTTAGGCTTCTATTACATACAAGACTTCTTGGGTTATGCAAGTTTGGTCTACGCGCCATCTCCAGCTTGGTTTGTATTTTTGCCAATTGTATTGATGTTTGGTATCGGCAGTTATTTGTTGTATAGAGCAAGATAATCTGATGAATCAATCGCTTAGTTTAGTGGGATTTTAACTAGATTAGAAATTTAGATGATGGCAACCCGTTTTTGCCATGGTCATAGCATAGAGTCTGCCGTAAAAAAACGGTAAGATGTAACGATTAATTTGTAAACAGTAAAGAGTGTAAATCATGACGGATGCAACTGCTGGCAAAATCCCTCACGTTCTGGTGATTATGGATGGTGTGGGTCATCGTGAAGCGGTCGAAGATAATGCGTTTTTAGCAGCAAAAACGCCAAATCTAACCATGATGCAAGAAAAGCATCCGCATAGTTTAATTTCAGGTTCAGGTGAAGATGTCGGTTTGCCAGATGGGCAAATGGGTAACTCAGAAGTTGGTCATATGAACTTGGGTGCAGGTCGTGTGCTGTATCAAGATTTTACTCGTATTACCAAAGACATCCGTACAGGCGATTTTTTCGAGCATGAAGTTCTGATTGATGCGGTAGAAAAAGCCAAAGCGGCAAATGGTGCATTACACATCATGGGATTGTTGTCAGAGGGTGGTGTCCACTCTCATCAAGACCATATTATTGCGATGTGTGAGCTTGCCTTGAAGCGTGGGGCAAAAGTCTATTTACATGCGTTCTTAGATGGTCGTGATACACCACCACGCAGTGCAAAACCTTCTTTAGAAAAACTCGATGCGGTATTTGCACAATATCCAAATCAAGGCCGTATTGCCACGATGATTGGACGTTACTTTGCCATGGATCGTGATAATCGTTGGGATCGTGTGGAACAAGCTTACCGTCTGATGACTGAAGGAGAAGCTTTACGTGTTGTTGATTCAGCTGTTGAAGGTTTAGAGCAAGCTTATTCAGCCAATGAAAATGATGAATTTGTTAAAGCAACCCGTATTGGTGAAATTGCAAAAATCCAAGATGGCGACAGTGTGGTCTTTATGAATTTCCGTGCAGACCGTGCCCGTGAAATTACCAAAGCATTTGTAGAGCAAGACTTTGCAGGTTTTGAGCGTAAAGTAGTACCACATCTATCTAAATTTGTAATGTTAACGCGTTATCAAGCGACGATAGATGCACCAGTGGCATATATGCCAGAAGGTTTAAAAAATTCAATTGGTGAATACTTATCTTCTTTAGGCAAAACGCAGTTACGTATTGCTGAAACAGAAAAATACGCTCATGTGACTTTCTTCTTTAGTGGTGGTCGTGAAGATGAATATCCAGGTGAAAAACGGATCCTAATCCCATCACCGAAAGTGGCGACCTATGATCTACAACCAGAAATGAGCGCGCCAGAAGTCACCGACAAGCTGGTTGATGCGATTAATTCAGGCGAGTTTGACCTTTTGGTGGTGAACTATGCCAATGGCGATATGGTGGGGCATACTGGCGTGTTTGATGCAGCAGTGAAAGCAGTTGAAGCGGTTGATACAAGCCTTGGTCGTTTATATGAAGCTGTAATGGCAAAGCATGGTCACATGCTGATTACCGCTGATCATGGTAATGTCGAGCAAATGCAGGATTATGTGAGTGGTCAAGTCCATACACAGCATACCACTGAACTTGTACCTTTCATTTATGTTGGACCAAGCTCAGCGACGATTGCTGAAGGTGGAGTTTTAGCAGATGTTGCACCGACTATTTTAAGTTTAATGCATCTCCCTGTACCGACAGAAATGCAAGGCCGTAATCTAATTACATTGAAAGCATAAAATTATCTCTATTAAAAACTAGGTGCGTGAATGGCTCAAGCTTGGAAATATATTGCTGTATTAACAGGATTGTTGACCTGTGGGAGCCATTCAGTTTGGGCGGCAGAAAATGCTGCCGCACTTGATTTTGATGGTGATGTCGAAGAAAGTATTGCGGAAGTGCCCATTGAATCGATTGAGCAGTTTGTACAAATCTACGGTATCGTCAAAGATAATTATGTTCAGGAAAAACCTGATGATGTTTTGTTTTTACAGGCAATCAAAGGTCTGGTAGGTGGTTTAGATCGTTATTCACGTTATCTAAGTCCTGAAGAATATAAACAGTTGATGCAATATACGGAAAGTGACCTTGCGACTGCTGACTTTGAATTGGCTTTTGATAGTCATATTCATCAATGGAAAGTGAAGAATTTACGCGATAATTCAGACTCATTTAAACTCGGTTTAAAAAATGGCTTCACTATTTTTAAAATTGAAAATCAAGAACTTAAAAATTTAAATGCCCAACAAGTCGAAGATTTATTACATGGCTCAATTGGTTCAACTTTTCAGTTGCAACTGAATGAAAAAAGCCCAGCAATCACTGTGGTCAGAAATCGAAAATTGGAAGTGGCGGATATAGAGCCGGTTATGTTGCATAATCAGGTTTTGGTTCTTAAAGTCAAAGTCTTTCAACAAGATACGGCCAATGAAATTAAACGTTTAATTGAAGAATATAGCACTCAAAAAGTAAAAGCCGTGTTGTTCGATTTGCGTAATAACCCCGGTGGTTTACTCTCAGCGGCTGTTGAAACGGCTGATCTGTTTTTAACTCAGGGAACGATTGTTTCTACCAAAAGCCGTTCAGAAGGCAATCAACAATTCCAAGCCTTACCGGGTGATGAGTCGTCCAATACCAAATTAGGTATTTTGATTAATGGTCGTTCAGCATCTGCCGCAGAAGTTTTTACGGCTGCAATGAAAGAGCATCAACGTGCTTGGGTCATAGGTGAAAAAAGCTATGGCAAAGGCGTTGTACAGAAGTTATTTCCATTGCCAAATGGTGCTGCATTACAAATGACGGTTTCGCATTATTATACGCCTAATGGCAATATGATTGACGGACAAGGTATTCGCCCTAATTTGGAATATCCATGGGCTTTAGATCAAAAAGAAGAAACCTATTTAAATAATGTTGCTGATCAATTATTAAAACATCGAGATAGATAAAGTTGAGTGCAGAAAAGTGAATTTATAACACTGTAGCAGTTTTATGCTGCTATATCTGACATTCGGCAGTTAAATCATGTTGTGTTGGGCAAGGAGGCGTTCTACCCTCCCTCCCCAACGACAACATCCATATCGCCACGCTGTAATCCTGTAAAAAGCAAAAGCGTTTGAATTGATATTATGATGAAGAATATAGGCTACTTTTATTCATCATCATCGGTATCTAAACCAAACTTTTTCAAACGGTAGCGTAAAGAACGAAACGTCATGCCCAATTTCTTAGCAGCTAAAGTACGATTCCAATGGGTTTGATTTAACGCAGATAACAGCACCTCTTTTTCGACTTTTTCCAAATATTGCTCCAAACCTTCTTCTGGAATGTTTTGTGCTTTATTCGGCATGACGATAGGCAAGGCTTTAATTTGCATCAAATCATGCTGTTCGACTTTATTGATACCACGATGTGGAGCTGGTTGTAGCTGTTGAATATCAATATAGTCTTCATCACTCATGGTAATGGCTTTTTCAATGATATTGCGTAATTCACGAACATTGCCTGAGTAATGTTGTTGCAAAAGAAAAGCTTTGGCTTGTTCAGTGAATGACTTGGTTGAAATACGCCACTCTGTACAAATTTGCTGAAGAAAATGATTGGCTAAAATCAAAATATCACAATCACGTTCGCGCAATGGCGGGAGCACAATATCCATCACATGAATTCTAAAGAACAGATCATGACGGAATTTGCCTTGTTCAACGAATGCTTCAATATCTTGATGTGTTGCACTGATAATACGAAAATCAACTTCGATTTCGGTATCACTGCCTAGAGGACGAATTTTCTTTTCTTGTAAAGCTCGTAACAGTTTGGCTTGCATGGCCAAAGAAAGTTCTGCAATTTCATCTAAAAACAGGGTGCCACCATTGGCAGCTTGAATAAGGCCTTGTTTGTCTTGAGTTGCACCTGAAAAACAGCCTTTCTTATGCCCAAATAGCTCACTCTCCATCAACTCTTCAGAAATTGCACCACAATTAATCGCAACAAAAGGGCTATCACTGCGGTTGCTGAGTAGATGGATGAGATTGGCAACTACTTCTTTACCTGTTCCAGATTCACCCGTGATAAATACTGGTGCTTGTGAACGAGCAATTTTTTTAATCGATTCTCTTAACTTACGAATGACCTGTGAATCACCGATGAGCATTGATTCCTCAAGTGGCGCATCGCTGATCGTTTCTCTTAACTGTGGTACATGCAAAGCTTTTTGTAAAAGCTGTTGCAGATGTAATTGGTTAATCGGTTTGCTGACAAAATCAAAAGCACCTGCTTTCAGCGAGGCAATCGCAATT
Source organism: Acinetobacter sp. BIGb0196 (assembly GCF_011759595.1). NCBI lineage: Bacteria > Pseudomonadati > Pseudomonadota > Gammaproteobacteria > Moraxellales > Moraxellaceae > Acinetobacter > Acinetobacter sp. BIGb0196. The sequence goes on from NZ_JAAOZA010000002.1 coordinate 580,108, forward strand.
TCCATATTTCCATATGCAGTTAAGACTGCAATAGGCGTTTTAGGATAATGCTGTGATACATGCTTAACCAAATCTAAACCACTGCCATCAGGGAGGTTTAAATCGGTAATACAGGCATCATATTTATATTCACTAAAAAAATATTTGGCTTGTTGTAAATGGTGTGCCATATGCGTTTTGATGCCCATTCGAGAAAGGCTCATTTGCATTAACATACATAAATCTTGTTCATCATCTACAAGTAAAACCAATGGTTGTCGTGTAGTCATATCCCCAAAAACCTAATCTAATCCATGAGTGGGCATTCGATACGGAAGCACGCCCCTTGTTGTTTTTGCTCTACGTAAATTAGTTTCGCTTGATTCGCTTCGCATATCGTCTGCGATAGGTACAATCCTAAACCAGTTCCATTGATTTCGGTACTAAAAAATGGCTGAAATAATTGCGAAAGATCTTGTTTTGTGACGCCTTTCCCATAATCAATCACATCGATATATACATGTGATTCATTTTTAAACGTTTGCACTAAAATGTGTTCAGCATTTTGATCATTATGACGTAATGCATTACGGACTAAATTGATTAAAACTTGTCGCAGGTGGGAGTCATCAAAATAGATCCAAACATCAGCTTGAATTTCTAATTTGATTTTTTCCTGAGCATCCCCTAAATCATGGCGTAATAAGTCATCAACAAATTCTTGAAAATTAATTTTTGAGGTATGGATCTTTTTATTTTTTGCCATATCTAAGGTATCTTTAATAATATTATTGATACGGATGGTCTGTTTGGTAATCATTTGATTTAAAATGATTTGTTGTTCTGGATCACTGCTGATAAAGAGATCATTGGCCTGCGCAATGGCGGCAAGCGGATTGCGAATTTCATGGGCAATACTGGCCGATAATTGACCAAGTGCGGCAAGTTTGAGTTGTTGTACCTTTTGATTAATTTTTTGTGCATCTTCGAGGACTAAAAGCGTGAGTGCTTGATGCGGAACAATCAATTTTTGTACGCGAATATCGACTGTATACGAGGACTGTTGGGATTCAAATTGGAAGCGTTCGCCATCACGTAACATGGCATCTTTTAAGATTTCATATAAGTCCGGTTGAAAGCTGGATAAATGATATTGCTCATGTGCGTAAAGCGGTGAAATGCCCAAAAGTAAACAGGCAGCTGGGTTACTGACGATAATTTTGCATTTTTCATCGAGCACCAAATAACCGACTTCAATCTGTTCTAAAATATAGCGGTTAATGTTCTGTAACTTAAATAATTCAAGAGATTGATAGGTATTTAACGACTCTAAAACTTGGAAGCGATTAATTGCAATCTGTCCAATGCCATAGACCATAAAAAATAAAAAAGCCAATAAGGCACTGTTACTAATATTATTTAAATTTGAAAAATCGAAGAAGCTGCCTAAAAACTGTTGGTAAATAATTGCAATCACAGAAACCAGTGTTACGAATAGCGCTTTATTTTTACTCAGCAGAAAATTTGCGGTAAAAACAGCAATCACGAACAAAATACTGATGGCTAAATTTGGCCCATTGAGGGCAAATACCAAGGTACTTAGAAAGGGAATATCAACAATAAAAAAACCGATAAATTGCCGTCCAACCCCATGCGGGTAGAATTTGAGCAGCATCATTTGTAATGCTGCGACCAGCGTAAATGCGGTTAGAGAATAAAAATATAAGCTGGGATATTCGTAATGTACGGGTTGGTGTTCAAGGGTAATCAGAAAAATAATGACTAAGCAAAAGGCAATAACCAATCTATAGCCTGAATACAGTGTGCCTAGACGGTAAATTGTTTGATAAATAGGAACCGTTACCGTAGGCGACATAAATCGTACTCAAGATAAATTATTGTTTTAATCAATTTATGGCTTAATTAGACCATAACGTATCGCAAGGTGGGTGAGTTTTACATCACTATCAAGTCCTAATTTTTCAAAGATACGATAACGATAAGTATTGACTGTTTTTACACTGACAAAGAGTTTGTCAGAAATTTCTTGTGCACTGACACAATTTACCACCATCATGGCGACTTGCATTTCACGCTCTGACAGTGCGTCAAAAGGTGAGGTTTGTGTATCAGACAGATAAGAACTTGCAAGTTGTTCAGCAATATCGGCACTAAAATATTTACCGCCTTGCATGACTTTTTTGATTGCACGAACCATTTCAGTGATCGGTGCACCCTTGGTAATGTAACCACGAGCTCCAGCTTTCAATAACAGCGATGGATAGGGTTCTTCAGCCAAACCACTCACAGCGAGTACTTTGGTATCAGGTGCGGTTTGTAACAAACGACGGGTAGTTTCTACACCACCAATTCCAGGCATGTTGACATCCAATAAAACCACATTGGGATGTTGTTGCCTTACAATCGTAATTGCTTCTTCACCAGATTCTGCTTGTCCAATGACTTGAATATCGGTCTGATCTTCTAACATTCTGCAGATGCCGGTTCTTACTAATTCATGGTCATCTACCACTAAAACAGTAATCACTTACACCTCCTTAAATTTCTCAATATCGACATTTTTGTTACATAAAGCAAAAAAGACTTGCAAAGACATAACAAAATTGGCAATCCTATTCCTAATATCCATTCAATATTTACGCATAATACGGCGTGATTGAAATATTTGTTTTAATATAGTCACGTTTGAGTGTAAATGTAAGTCATATTTGAGGTAATTAGCAAGTTTGTGAATACCTCCTTGAGGTGAGTAAGTTATCGTGAAAAAACCAAAAAAAACGTTAATGCATGTGCTGAGTTTGTCAGTACTACTCAGTTTGAGTTCTACCGGTTTTGCTGAAATCATTATGAACTCATCGGGGGGGAGCGGACAAGCAACTGTAAATTGGTCTTCTTCAGATGCCAGCCAGTTACTCAATGGTGACTCTCTGGATGATGATGGCGAGGATATTTCTCCAAAAGGCTCAACCACCTTAACCACAACAATTCGTGCGTCAAATGCTGCACCGACAACATTGACCAATAAGTCTGTACAGATTTATGACACCAATACCTATAACAGCCAACCATCGGTAAATGCGCGCGCAGCGTTGGTGATGGACGCAAAAACAGGTGAAGTCCTGTTTAGTAAAAATACCAATATGGCATTGCCTATCGCATCAATTACCAAGTTGATGACAGCAGTGATTACCGCAGATGCCCGTTTAAATATGTCTGAAGACATTACTTTGCAACAAATCGATTTTGCGGGTGCTGGTGGTAAGAATTCAAGTTCAACTTTAAAAGTTGGCGATACCATGAATCGTGCTGAAATGTTACTTGTGGCATTGATGAAATCTGAAAATCCAGCTGCAGCGGCTTTAGCACGTACTTACCCAGGTGGTCGCCAAGCGTTTTTTGCTGCAATGAATTCAAAAGCACGTCAATTGGGCATGAACTCAACCCATTATGTTGAATCTACTGGTTTAGATCCACGTAATGTTTCTTCTGCTCGAGATTTGGGGATTTTAGTCAGTGCTGCATCGCAATATGGCTTGATCCGTCAATTCTCAACAACAGCACATTATGACTTTAATTTAGGTTATCGCGTGTTGAAATCAAATAATACCAATGCCTTAGTACGTAATGGCGGCTGGAATATTAATATTTCTAAAACGGGTTATATCAATGAAGCAGGGCGTTGCGTGGTTATGCATACCACTGTAAATAGTCGTCCAGCTGTAGTGGTGTTATTAGGTGCAAGTTCGTCTCAGGCACGTACCAATGATGCAACCAATTTATTAAACTGGGTCAGTAATTTACCGAAACGTATCTAAGCGTTACCGCCTGTATTTAAATCGCCATATGACAAAAAGCTCTTCAATATGAAGGGCTTTTTTATGCTTAAATTAAGCATAAAAAATAGATTATGAGATGTGTAAATCTGGAATACTGGTGTTTGGGTAGCACTTTTTCAAATCCTGCTGACAAAGCAATTGATATATAGTGCAAGAGTGAATCAGATCTAAATTATGACTAATATGAAGAAGAACAATGTTTAGCTTGAGCAAATAAAAAACCAGTTGCGCACAACTGGTTTTTTTAGATGTGAATGCGTTATTACATATTTGAAAGAATAGAGTCTTTCACTTGATTCATTGTTGCATCAATAGACAACATCACTGCATCTTCACATTGTTTAATTGCGGTATCAGGATCTTTTAGACCATTACCTGTCACAGTACATACAATCACAGAACCTTCAGCAATTTTACCTGCTTTGATATCACGAATTGCACCACCGATAGATGCCGCAGAAGCAGGTTCAACAAATACACCTTCATACATAGAAAGCAGACGTTGCGCTTCTAAAATTTCTGCATCAGTTAATTCATCAAACCAGCCATTTGAGTCACGAACGACCGCTTTAGCATGATTAAAGCTTTGAGGATTACCAATACGAATTGCTGTTGCAACTGTTTCTGGGTTTTCAACAGGACCACCACGTAAGAATGGCGCAGCACCAGAAGCTTGATAACCGACCATGATCGGACGACCTTCAGGGTTTGGACCAGTAAACTTATCTGTTTCAGGGTCATAAACCACTTGTTCAAATGCTTCAACAGGTTGATTCGCAACTGCTTCGGTATAACCCATCCAATGCGCAGTGATATTGCCCGCATTACCAACAGGTAAGCAGTGGTAGTCAGGCGCACGACCTAACGCTTCTACGATTTCATAAGCAATGGTCTTTTGACCTTGTAAGCGGTATGGGTTGATTGAGTTAACAATCGTTACCGGCGCTTGGTCTGCAACTTCTTTAACCAAACGCATGCCGTCATCGAAGTTCCCGCGAATTTGCATGGTGATCGCGCCGTACATCATCGCTTGTGCCATTTTACCCATGGCAATTTTGCCTTCTGGGATTAACACAAATGCTTTGATACCCGCACGAGCAGCATATGCAGCAGCAGCAGCAGAGGTATTGCCTGTAGATGCACAGATAATCGCCTTAGAGCCTTCTTCTACTGCTTTGGTCACTGCCATGGTCATACCACGGTCTTTAAACGAACCTGTCGGGTTTAAACCTTCATACTTCACATAAATTTCAACATTCTTACCAATAATACCGGGAATATTGTCTAATTTAATGAGAGGCGTATTACCTTCATTTAAAGAAATAGCACGTGTAGTTTTCGATACTGGTAAGCGGTCACGATAGCGATCAACAAGTCCTGTATAGCGATTGGCATTAGACATGATGGTGTTCCAATTGTGTGTAGAGCAAATAAGATATTCTTTTAACCTCTAAGCCTCTACTCGGAGAGGCTGCGCCATTCATTGAATGGCGCTTTGCAGGGTATTGCTGCAAATTTAGAGGAGTTTAAAACCCGATTAGTTATCGAGCAATTCTAAACGAATTCGTACGATTTCGCCATGTATAGCAGGTAAGGCTTGAATTTGTGCAATCGCTTCATTCATTTTCGATTCGACGATCGGATCAGTCAAAATCACGATAGGAATCAGATCTTTTAAGCGAGGTTGCTGCATGATGGCATCAATACTGATCCCAGTGCGACTTAAAATTGTTGTTACATCTGCAAGTACGCCAGTTTGGTCTTCAGCATTTAAACGCAAATAATAACCTGTGGTCATCTCATCACTCGACAAGATATGCAAGTCGGAAAGAGCTTCAAAGGCAAGCTGAGGAATAGTACCTGAACCATCTTCTGTGTAAATGATATCACGGACAATATCAACCACATCTGCCACAACCGCAGAAGCAGTAGGGCCTGCGCCTGCACCTGCACCATAATACAATGTAGGGCCAACTGCATTGGCTTGAACCAAAACTGCATTCTTCACGCCATTTACATTGGCAAGAAGCTCTTCTTCAGGAATCAGGGTTGGGTGTACGCGAAGTTCGATGCCTTTGCTAGAACGACGTGCAATACCCAAGTGTTTGATCTTATAGCCAAGCTCTTCAGCGTATTTCACATCTTGTGCGGTAATCTTGGTAATACCTTCGGTATAAACCTTATCGAACTGTAAAGGAATACCAAAGGCACATGACGCAAGAATAGTCAGCTTATGTGCAGCATCAATGCCTTCAACATCAAACGTTGGGTCTGCTTCGGCATAACCAAGTTCTTGCGCTTCTTTGAGTACGTCCGCAAAGGCACGACCTTTTTCACTCATTTCAGTCAGAATGAAATTGCCTGTACCATTGATGATACCGGCCAGCCATTCAATTTTATTGGCTGCTAGGCCTTCACGAATGACCTTGATAATTGGAATACCACCCGCAACCGCTGCTTCAAAGGCAACTTGTACGTGGTGATCATCAGCCGCTTTAAATAGCTCATTGCCATGTTCTGCCAGTAAGGCTTTGTTTGCCGTTACCACTTGCTTGCCATGTTTTATAGCTTCCATCATGACTTCATAAGCAGGGTGAATACCGCCCATGACTTCAACGACAACATCAACATCAGGCTGGCGGACGATATCTAGCAGATCAGCGCTCTGTTTAATGCTTGCTGGTAAATTTAGATCTGGACGTGGACGACGCGTGCCTACGTGGGTAATTTCAATTTCTCGACCGGTGCGACGTCTAATTTCAGCAGCGTTTTCTTGTAGTAGTTTAAGGGCACCACCGCCTACGGTTCCAAGACCGAGTATTGCCAGACGAACTGGTTTCACGTCACACTCCAATTATGTATATAAATTATATTAAGCTTAGATCATAGCTAAAAAATGCGCCAGACTCTAGAGCCTGACGCATCTTTATATTGAGCTATAAATAATAGTAAATTTACTGATAAAAATTATTTATTTAAACGGCTTTCAATTTCGTCAGCAGTCATATAACCGCCCAGATATTCACCCTCTGCATTGTAGATCGCAGGGGTACCATTTACACCCATTTTTAGACCTAAAGCATACAGGTCGCGAACTGGATTTTTACAGCTTGCTGGTGGAAGCGCGGTACCGGCAATGGCTTGATTAAATGCAGCACTACGGTCTGCACTACACCAGATACTTTCCATCGTCGGTATAAATTGTTCACCACGTGGCCATGCGATATAACGTATTTCAATACCTTTAGCCGTGATTTCACTGATATGTTCATGAAGTTTATGGCAATAAGGGCAACTTGCATCAGTAAATACATAGATCACATGTTTAACCTTACCTTGCGCAGGGTAAACCAAGAGGTCCTTAATATTTAAGTCAGCAAGATATTTCTTGTTTTCTGCAGCTTGTATTTTGTCACCAATGCTACTGAGTTTATCACCACCTAAACGGATCACATCGCCTTGGATCAGGAATTTACCATCAGATGTTGCATAGACTGAGCTCATGCCTTCCATACTGATCCAATAAAGATTGGGCATTTCAGTCGGTTTAGCATCTAAAATTTTGGCTTGAACGCCAGCCTTTTTGAAATTGGCTTGTAATGTTTGAATTAGACGTTGTTTTGCATCACGCTCAGTTAAATTCGATGCTTCACCTGTTGCAGGTGCTGTCGCAGTTAAAGTGTCATCTTTTTTTGAGTCTGGATTCTTTGAACAAGCACTCACTGCCATCGTGCTTGCAATAAGACAAGCCAACATCAATTTTGAACGATTCAATTGCATAAATAACTCTTTATGTTTCTTCAGCATGATTTGAGGGAATTAGCATAACAAAATTTTTAATAGTGTACTTTAAAACTTGATTAAGGGATGTAAATTGCCGATATACACGTCATGCTCAGCCATCAAGCACGTGGATGATATTTTTCATGCAGCTGTTGCATACGGATTTGTGCGACATGGGTATAAATTTGTGTGGTCGATAAATCACTATGCCCCAAAAGCATTTGCACCACCCGTAAGTCAGCACCATGATTTAAAAGATGCGTTGCAAAAGCATGGCGTAAGGTATGTGGTGATAGCTCTGCTTGAATCCCAGCTTGTAAGGCATAACGTTTGATGGCATACCAAAAGTTTTGACGACTCATGATGCCGCCATGTTGGGTTAGAAATAGATAATCGGTAGCGGATTTATACAGTTGTGGGCGAGATTCAGTTAAATATTTTTCCACCCATTCACATGCCATGCCCCCCAAAGGCACCAAACGTTCTTTATTACCTTTACCTGTGATTCTTAAATAGCCTTGTTTTAAATTGATCAAATCTAATCTTAAATTGAGAAGCTCAGAAACACGTAAACCACAAGCATAAAGCACTTCAAACATGGCGCGATCACGCAAACCTAACGCTGTTGTGACCTCTGGTGCTTGGATCAGTGCTTCAACGTCCTGCTCCGATAAATCTTTAGGCAATGCTCGTCCGAGTTTTGGGGTTTTATGGGTCGCGACAGGATTATCTAAACGAATCTTTTGTTCACGTAAAAACTTAAAAAACGAACGTAAAGCAGAAAGTGAACGGGCAATTGACCGAGGGCTTTTGCCTTGTTTAGTGAGTTGAATAAGTACATTGGAGATGTCTTCATGTGTCCAATTCGGAAGGTAAGAATTTACACATTCACTACATTGAATTAAGTCAGATAAATAGGCGTTTCTTGTATGCGGACTGACCGTTTGCGCAATTAAATAGTCACGGAATCCCTGTAAAAAGCCTAGATTTTCAGGAATGGCAACAGCAGCAGGAATACGTGGTTTCTTATTTAGCATGGTCTTCGGTGGTGTTTAAAACTTATTTGTTGATGGAATGTAGACTAAAAGAAAACATAAGTCGAATATCGTATTTGAATGAGAATTGTAATCAAACCTTACTTGGTAATTATTCTCATTTGTATGTATAATAGTCTGTCTATCGTGTAAATTTTAGGGTTAATTGCTGTGCGTTTGTCAGACTTGAAAGTAAAGCAAACTGCCATTATCGCAAAGGTCAATCGTACCTCACAAGATAATGTCAATCAGCCAGATTTAGTGGCGAGTCGTTTAGAAACTCTAGGTTTTGTGCCTGGCACACGTGTACAAGTGATCACAAAAGGTGTTTTTGGTGGTGATCCTATTCTCATTCAAATTGGTTTTACTCGATTTGCGTTGCGCAAGATCGAAGCCGAGAAAATTGAAATACATCAGGCATTAGAAGGAGCTTCCGCATGAGCGAAACTTTACGTATTGCTTTAGTGGGAAATCCTAACTGCGGTAAAACTTCACTTTTCAACCATTTAACCGGTACACGTCAAAAAGTTGCCAACTATGCTGGGGTGACTGTTGAACGTAAAGTGGGTACATTTAATTTACCTTCTGGTCGTGCGGTGCGTGTTCTTGATTTGCCTGGAACATATAGCCTCGATGCAGCCAGTCCTGATGAAGCCATTACCCGTGATGTCGTTTTAGGGAAAATTGCCGGTGAACAAGATCAACAGGCATTTTTATGTGTGGTGGATGCAACCAACTTAAAATTACATTTGGGACTTGTCCTTGAAGTCATTGAACAAGGCAAACCGATTCTGCTTGTATTAAACATGATGGATGAAGCGCGTCGTCGTGGGATGCAGATCAATACCCAAAAATTATCACAGCGTTTAGGTATTCCTGTGGTGGAAACGGTTGCTGTGCGTAATGCAGGGATTGAAAACTTGATGGGTGCTTTGGAAAATGAAAAATTCCACACACCAAGTGCAGAACTGAGCGATGTTAAGCTTTCAGGTTCCAATCATGAAAAAATTGACCAAATCTTAAAAGATGTGGTGGTTTTTTTAGATCATGAAGATAAACGTACTGATTTTCTCGATAAGATTTTTTTACACCCCGTTTTAGGACTTCTTAGCCTTGCGCTGATGATGTTTATTGTTTTCCAAGCTGTATTCGCTTGGGCAGCGCCATTTATGGATGGTATTGAAGAATTTTTTGGCTGGTTTGGTGGCTGGATTGGGCAGTTTATTACCCAGCCACTACTTCACAGCTTGGTGGTCGATGGGATTATTGCAGGTGCAGGTAGTGTAGTGGTGTTCTTGCCACAGATTCTGATTCTGTTCTTCTTTATTTTGGTTTTAGAAGAGTCAGGCTATCTACCGCGTGCGGCATTTCTACTCGATAAATTGATGTTTAAAGCAGGCTTAAGTGGTCGGGCGTTTATCCCACTGTTATCCAGTTTTGCCTGTGCTGTACCTGGGATCATGGCGACTCGAAGTATCAGTGATCCGCGAGATCGTTTGGTGACAATATTGGTTGCGCCATTGATGACATGTTCAGCGCGTTTGCCAGTTTATGCTTTACTGATTGCTGCATTTATTCCAGCGAAAATGGTTTGGGGTTTCCTTAATCTACAAGGTTTAGTGCTCTTCGGTTTATACATGGCGGGAATTGTGAGCGCGCTCATTGTTGCGACCGTGCTGAAATTTTTCCAGAAAGATAAATCACAACATGCTTTATTGATGGAATTACCAAGCTACCGTATCCCAGATATAAAAAGTGTATGGATTGGTTTGTTAGACCGTGCCAAGATCTTCTTAAAGCGTGTCGGTGGCATTATCTTCGCTTTATCGATTTTATTATGGTTCTTATGTACATTCCCTCAACCGCCAGAGGGTGCAACTTTACCCGATATTGACTACTCTTTTGCCGGGATGCTGGGGCATGTGATGCACCCAATCTTTGAACCGCTTGGATTTAATTGGCAAATCTGTATTGCTTTAATTCCAGCGATGGCAGCACGTGAAGTTGTGGTTGCAGCATTGGGTACGGTTTATGCGTTATCCGCAGCGGATGATGATGCAGTTGCTCAAGGTTTATCACATCTGATCAGTCAGGGTGATTTAAGCTGGTCAGTTGCAACAGGTTTATCGTTGTTGGTGTGGTTTATCTATGCACCGCATTGTTTAGCGACATTGGCTACGGTAAAACGTGAAACAGGTTCTTGGAAAACTGTTGCTGGTATGACAGTTTATCTATTTGGTTTGGCTTATTTAATGGCTTTCCTCACTTATCAAATTGCGTCAGGTTATTTTGGTCTATAAGCCAGAATCTTGAAGCAAAGGAGCTAGAGATGATTGAATTATTGATTATTGCGGTATTGGTGATTTGGAGTGCAATTTTTGTATTTAAGAAAGTCTTTCCAAAGTCAGCGTATTCGGTGTTTTCTAAACTGGCTCAATTTTGTCAGTCGCAAGGTTGGAATCGTTTAGCCAAATGGATTCAGCCTGCGATGGTGAGTGGATGCGGTGGCGGTTGTGGTTGCAGTAGTGCTGAAACGGACAATCCTAAAAAGGTTGAAGTCCAAGCCGTAAAATGGAAATGATAGGCCTCTAAATTCATTAGCCTAAAAAGAAAAAAGCCATTCTAGAACATAGAGTGGCTTTTTATTTGTATGTGGGAATAGTTCATAAAAGATAATTTATCTCGTTAGCAGATAGGCATATCTTGAATGATCCAATGCTGCAGAAATCAATTTAATCAGTATGAGCTTCTGTAGGTTTATACAAAGCACTAACTAGACTTTAGCTATGGGTTTCCTCCTCGCCATCATCTTCAAAAGTTCGTGCAATTTTTTCGATATTTAAGCTTTTAGCCATCGCATCAAAAATTTCCTTATAAGCACCATCTTGATGATAAAGATCATGATGTTCACCATGCTCAACGATTTGTCCTTCTTTCATCACATAGGTGTAATCGGCATCAATAATTTGCGAAAGGCTGTGCGAGATCATAATTACAGTTCGGCCTTGTTTAATCTCATCTAAACTTTGTTTGATTTGCTCTGAAGCGATGGCATCTAAACTCGCTGTGGGCTCATCTAAAAAGATAATCGGCGGGTTTTTAAGGAACATTCGAGCAAGTGCGATTCGCTGTTGTTGTCCGCCAGACAATAGCAAGGCATCTGCTTCATAGGCATGCGGTAATTTTAAAATCTGCTCATGAATCGAGGCTTTTTTTGCAGCTGCGATGACTTCTTCATTGCTTGCATGGGGCTTACCATAACGAATATTTTCTAAAATTGAGCCTTGGAAAATATGGTTTTTTTGCAATACTAAGCCAATATGTTCTCTTAAATAGTGTGTATCGAGTTGCTCTAAATCAATCCCATCGAGTTTGATACAGCCTGAATTCGGGGCATAAAATTTATCCAATAGGCTGATTAAGGTTGATTTTCCCGCACCTGATAAGCCCACTAAGGCTGTGATTTTATTGGGTTGAATAGTCATGTTAATCCGATGTAAGGCTTGATGACCATTCGGATAGATAAAATCAACATTTTCCAATTCAAATTTGCCATGAATTTGAGGTTTCATTAAACCACTGGCTTCGATTTCATGATCTGCTTCTAAGATACTAAAGAAGCTTTCTGAATAGATCATTGCCGAGTTAATTTCATCATAAATACGGTGCAAAGAGCGGATCGGTGCAGACACGTTATTGAACAACAATACATGGTACATGATCATCCCTATACTCATTTGTCCATCTAAAACAAAATAGGCAGTTAAGATAATGATCAGGACTACACCAACTTGTTCGATAAAGGTTTTTAGACCATCAAAAATATAGCTGGTTTGTCGAGTTTGCATCTGATTTTCAGTCAGTGACTTTTGTAAGTTCAGTTGCTTGGTGGATTCAACAGCCTCTTTATTAAAAGATTTAATCACTGTAATTGAGTTAATAATACTCAAAATACCTTGATTCTTCTTTTCCATGTTATCGCGCAAGGCTCGACGTTTGCCAGAAAGCTTTTGTGATTGTTTAAAGGTCAGCCAAAAGTAAATTGGTACAATGATTGTTGCGACCACACCCACCCAAAAATTGGCATAATACATTAGGGCTAAAGCGATAATTGCACTGGTAAATAACGGTAAAATATCAATAAAAAATATTTGAACCAGCCGAGTGAGCGAGCTAACTCCACGGTCGATACGGGTTTGTAATTTTCCTGCTTGGTTATTTTTCTGATCGAAAAAGGCCAATCGATAGGTAATAAATTTTTCGATAATACCTTGAGATAGGTCCTGTGAAATTAAAATTCTGAGTTTTTCACCAAATGATTTTTGCCCAAACTGAACAATTGCATTGATGACTTCTTTGGCTAATAAAACCACAGTAATGGTAATGATAATGTGCCATCCATCCGTCAGGCCTTGTCCTGCTTGGATCAGTTGGTTAATGCTGTCTACAGCATATTTAAGTGTAAGAGCATTGACCTGAGCGGTGAGTGAGCCAATCAACGTTAACACTAAGGTGACGATGACAAGCCAGCGGTAGGGGCGTACAAAGGGGCGTAATTTTTGAAATAATTGCCATAAATTCATAGGTTTTTTGCTTTTTATCAGCTTGGTTTTAGTCTAAAGCTGAATAAACGTTGCTACAAGTGATTGCTATGTTTTGAATTGTGAAAGATTTTAATAATGTCTTACACTAGTCCAAATCTTCACGATCAAAATCCTATTTAAATTCTTCAACTTGCTGAGTTAATTTGAATATTTACCCATGATATGACCTACTATTCTTCATATTAAAGTTGTTTAATTTTGATCAAAAATGACTTGTTTCATGTTAAATATTGATTCATTGTTGGATGACCCCGTAGCTCATTTTAGACAATGAATTTAGATTTATTTGAACCTGAAGCACAAGATAATTTACTGCCTTATGATGGGGTAGTAAAAGACTTTGGTTTAATTTTGGATCATGAACAAAGTCAAAAATATTTAAATTATTTTCTACAGCATTTGGCTTGGCAACATGATGAAGTTTATTTGCATGGTCAATATTATAAAACTGAGCGCAAAGTGGTGTGGTATGGCGATGATGATTACCAATATCATTATTCAGGTATGGCAAAACAAGCCCATATCTGGAATCCCGCTTTATATCGACTCAAACAGCATATCGAGCAACTCACAGGGCAAACTTATAATTCCTGTTTGGCAAATTTATATGAAAATGGCTCACAAGGCGTGGGTTGGCATAGTGATGATGAGCCATCATTGGAAGCGCCCAACCATAATGTGGTGATTGCTTCATTGAGTCTAGGTGCTACTCGAAAATTCAGTTTTAAGCACAAGTGGAAAGCTAAAAAAGTAGATTTACTTTTACACAGTGGTCAGTTGATTGTGATGCAAGGACAGACCCAACGTTATTGGAAACATACCCTCGCCAAATCTACACGAATTTTAGCGCCTCGTGTAAATTTGACCTTTCGTTACTTTTATCCAAGTGGATAAAGCTTGTCATCAAATTGTTCAAGTTTAGGAAAGTCTAATGCAGGTAAATTTTCTAAGTTATGTAAATATTGCTGATAATCAAGCAGGATTTGTTGGCGTGCTTCATTAGAAATATAAGGGACATGGTAAGCGGTAAATGGTGGCAGCACGTCAAAGCCTGCATAAGCTAAAGTTCCACGTTGAATCGGCAGTAATAAATCTTCAATTGAACCATGAATCGCATGATCACCAAACATATGTTCACGGCCACCCAAGGTAAAGCTTAACAAAGCTTTTTTCCCCACCATGCCACCGTGGTTATAAAAACGTTTACCACCATAGAAAATACCTGAAACGAATACGCGATCAATCCAGCCTTTTAAGATGGCAGGTACAGATGTCCAATACATGGGGAAACTTAAAATCACTAAATCTGCTTTTTGTACTTTTTCAATTTCAATCTGAATGTCTGCTGCAATCTGCTTATTTTTACAAGCATGGCGCTGTTCCAAAGCATAATTCATATATTCAGGATGACTCAGTTCTGAAAAATCCTCTCGTGATGCGATTGGATTAAAATTCATGGCATACAAGTCTGAAACCTCAACTTGATGTCCTAATTTTTCCAAGACCTCAACAGCATGATCTTTCATCGCAGTTGTAAATGAAAGGGGTTCGGGGTGTGCATGGACGATGAGAATATTCATAACATTCCTTAATTAAAATTATGCATCATTGTTATTGGCTGCTTTAGATTATTCCTCAATGAAAATGATTCGCCAATTACTCTAATTATTTTTTTAATGGCTTAAAAGTAAACTCAATGGATAAAAAAATTACACATAAAAAAGCCTATGTTTAAACACATAGGCTTCCTTACTCTGAGGAGGAATTGTCTTCGCAAAAACAATGTCCAAAAAATCATGGATTACTGAAGAACATAATCATATTATGAGAATATAAAACATTATCAAGAGATAAAAACATTACAAAATGTTAAATTATCAAGATGATTGCGTTTATGGGTGAAATTCAGATAATTGGTCATTGGCAGAGAGTGCTTGATAGCGTTTTTCAATCTGTGCAGCAGACTCTTGCAAGGTCTCAATCAATTTTGGGGTGTTGACGTATTCAAAACGATTTTTTGAAGCAAGTACGGTCAATGCTAAAGGCGCTTCTTTACTTGAAAACTTCACTGGGATCGATAAGCCAGAAACATTTGGATCAAGTTCGCCTTGTGAAAAATAATAACCTTGTTTTTTAATTTTTTTCATTTTATTAACAAAGGTTTCTTCATTTTCAGCAAAACCAACTTCAGTTAATTGTGTTGCAAAGCGAAGGTAATATTCATGAATTTTCTGTTTAGATAAATGCGCCATGATCACTTTAGGTGACGAGCCCATAAATACGGGGCGAGGGCAACCACGACCATAAGAAAGTAAAGTTTCATCACGATACACCTCATGATGAACATCAATACAATAGTCATCATTTAAATGTGTCAGTAAACAGCAAAGCTCTGTACGTTCTGAAATTTCTTGCATAAATGGTTTGCTGATTTGAACCAATGGATCGGTGGTTCTAGAAATATAGTCCATCACAGCAATTTTAGGACCAAGGGTGTAATCGCCTGAAGTTCCATTTAAGCGTTGCAAAATATCAGCCGAAACTAATTCTTTTAAATAACGATAGCTGGTCGGTTTAGATAAACCAAGCTCTTCACAAATCACATCGACATTAATTACTGGGCGAGACACCGAAAATAAATCCAATACGGTGAGAATTTTGCCAAAACTGGAAAGTGCCATTGATGACCTACTCAATTAGTGAGAATCAAAAAAAATAATAATGAATGTTACTTTATAACAAATTGTTCAAGAAAAAACAGTGGAATTTGCATTGTAAATGCAAATGATTCTACATTTTTAACTTTAGTAGTTATTTTGAGAAAAAGCACTACATTTGCACATCAAAGTAAATTATATTTAGTTGTATTATCAAAATGAGATATTTTTATTGATTATTTATGTTTTTTTTGAGATTATTGCTGATATGAATATCCAATGGTGAATTTATACTTTTCTAGAAGTATAAATTTTTATCATAAATTGAGTCCTTCTCTACTCAATCGTTGTATTTGAGCAAATGCCTAAATTTGTTCTTCTATTTACATCTTTTTTTAAAACCACACTGTTTATTTGACTAAGCGGTGCGGTTTTTTGGTCTATAAGAAAAGAAAATGTGATGTGTACAACAAGCCCTTATAAAAGTGGTGAATATCAGCTTCCTAGATCTTAGAGCGCTAGAGATGACAGAGAAAATCAATGAAATTGAATTTATAGTGAGTTGCTTGCATGTTACTGATCAAACCCTTATTGGCTTTTAGACCCAATAAACTCGATTGGATTTTTGCGAGCAAAACTTTCATTGCAGGAATGCTGGCACTTTATATTGCATTTGAACTCAACCTGAGCTACCCGATTTGGGCGATCGGTACAGTCTTTGTGATTGCCAATCCTTATTCGGGCATGATGGCATCAAAAAGTATCTATCGAATTTTAGGAACCTTGATCGGAGCAATTTTTGCTATTGCAGTGATGCCTCATTTGGTTAATACCCCTTGGTTATTTACCTTTGTACTGGCAACTTGGGTGGGGATCTGTCTATATCTGTCTTTAATCGACCGATCACCACGCAGTTATGTGGTGATGTTAGCGGGTTATACCGCGGTGATTATTTGTTTTAACTCAATTTATTATATCGAGACAGTTTCGATTTTCGACATGGCTGTGGGTCGATTCTTAGAAATCTCGTTGGGTGTTGTGTGTAGTGCTGTGGTCTCTGCCACTATATTTCCTATGCATATTGGGCCTGTGGTCGAACTCCGTGTCACTAAAACCATGCAAGACACCAAACAGGCTTTTGACTCAATTTTGTCTGATCCGGCACATACAGATAATTATACTCAGCTATTGACCAATATCACGCGTGATACAACAGATATTCATAGTATGGCTGTGCATTTAAGTTATGAAACTTCAAAATTTAAGGGCATGACCAAACCACTCCAAGAGTTGCTACATCAAGTGACGATGTTAGTGGCTAACTTGGTCGCAATGTCAGAACGGATCAAGCAACTGGATCAAATTGATTTAACTTATCGTCCGTATCTGCTTGAGTTTCATCAAAAGATTGATGATTTTTTAGAAGGTGAAAATGCCATTCTTGAAGATGAGCTTAAGCACTTACCTGAACATTTTGACCAAGAATTTCAAACCATCACTGAACATGCAACTGCTAAACAGCAGGTGATTTTGGGCAGTCTAAAAATGGATATTCGCCATTTTATTCAAAATGTTCGTGCAGTGAAGTTTATTTGGCAATGCATGCAGCAAGGTAATCATAGCTTACCTGAATCCATTGTACCTTTAACCACAACCTATCCCAGTTTACATCGTGATTATGGCGTTGCGGTACGTGGCGGGATATCGGCATTTTTAACCACCAACATTGCCTGTGCATTTTGGATTTTAAGTGGCTGGAAAATGGGCTTTATGGTGGCAGAAATGGCCGCAATTACAGCATGTATTTTGACCTTTTTAGATGACCCTGTACCTGCGCTAAAAATATTTATCCGCTCCAGTATTTATGCCGCTATTTTGGTTTTTATTTATGCATATGGGATTTTTCCGCATATCACCGCATTTTGGGAGTTAGCCGTTGTATTAGCCCCCTTTATTATGTTCTGTGTGATGTTGTATTTACATCCGCCTTTGCATGCACTGGGCTTACCGCTGATTATGAGTACGATTATGGGGTTAAATCTGCAAAACCGTTATTTGATGGATCAGATCACCTTTTTTGATGCTTCGATTGCAACCGTGATTGGGCCGATTATCACGGTTTGTATTATGCAAATGGTACGTTCAATGTCCCCTGAAATGACAGTAAAACGGATGTTGGCTTTACACTATAAAGCCATGCGGGAAAGTATTGCGATGTCTTATGGAACGGGCTTTAGAATTCATTTACGCAGTATGCTTGATCGTATTGGCGTGTTAAATACCAAATTGATTCAGTCAGAACAGCTCAAAATCGAAATTAACAATGCTTTGATTGAGTCGAGTGCCGCAATTGATTTAACTCGTTTGCAGGAGTTGGCCCAAAAATTGTCGCCTGAATCTACGACGACCAGTGCAATTGTTAAATTACAAGGCCTACTTAACCAGTGGTTAAGCGAAAAAGCAATAACTCAGCCTGATGATAATTTACGACAGGCATTGATTCAGCAATTTGATCAAGTCTTGCAAGATGCGCAAGCGGTAGGTGATCAAGATATCCGACAGCGTATAGAAATTTCTGTGAATAATATTCGCAATAGTATTTGTCATATTCATCTGGTTGATGCGCAACCTTCAACTGTTCTAGTGGGAGCATAAATATGGGTGAGCTCAACATTTATGGTGTTTATGTCCCAATATTTTTAATTCAAGCAATTCTGGCATTCATCATCTGGAAAGTGGTGTGTATTGGTACAGATCGCTTGGTTGAAAAAGAATGGATTGCATTGCCTGGGATTTTTAACATCTGTATCTATTTGATTTTATTGTGGTCGATTCATTGGGTATTTATTCAGGTGACGACTTAGCCGCTGCAATAGAGCTGATTTACTTTTAAGTTTAATGATTGGAAAATTGAAATGAATACGTTTGATATACGTAAGGCAATCCGGCCGATATCATTGGGTATCGTGGTGATTATTGCGATATTTTGTGCGCTGCATATCTGGAATTACTATAATGCAGAACCTTGGACACGTGATGGGCGTGTCCGTGGCGATGTTATTCAAGTGTCTTCTGATATTGCTGGCTTAGTCACAGAGGTGATGGTTCAAGATAACCAAACAGTGAAAAAAGGGCAGGTGCTTTTTAAAATTGATTTAGCACGCCAAACTTTAGACGTGGAACAAGCAAAATCAGATCTTGCAAAAGCCCAGTCAGGACTGGCTGAAGCAGAAGCGGGGCTTGCTGAGGCAAAAGCCAATATTGTCAAGTCAAAAGCCAATATCAATCTTGCAGATAAAAATGCACGTCGATATGCAGACCTGATGAATGGTGCGATCTCTAAACAAGAACAAGATCAGATGTTTGCTACACGAGATCAGTCTCATGCAGAGCATCAGCAATTGCAAGCTACGGTACAACAAGCAGAAGCCAATATCAAACAACAAAAAGCCTTGATTGAGGCAGCAACCAGTAGTGTGCATTTGGCGCAATTGAATATGCAACGTTCAGAAGTGATTGCACCTGCAGATGGAACATTATCAAATTTTGATTTGCGCGCAGGGAATTATGTCAAAGTTGGGCAAGCTGTTGCCGCTTTACTTGATCGTAAACAGCTCTATGTTGTGGGATATTTTGAAGAAACCAAACTCAATAAAATACATCTAGGTGATCCAGCAACAGTACAGCTCATGGGGGATTCTTTGAAATATAAAGGCCATGTTCAAGGGATTGCGTCTGGGATTGAAGACCGCGAACGAACAACTTCATCGGGTTTATTGGCCAATGTGAATCCAACATTCAGCTGGGTGCGCTTGGCCCAACGGGTACCTGTGAAAATTATTTTAGATGAAGTTCCCCATGATTCATTGGCCTTTGTTGCAGGGCGTACCGTGACAGTACATATTTTGGAAAAAGCAAAAAAATAACCAGTATCCATCATTAAACTTTGATCTTAAAGCCCATTGAAAAATGGGTTTTTTTTATAGATTTAAGTCTGCCATAGCGGGCATATTAATTTCTTTAACACAGCTGGCTTGACTGGTGGATAAGATAAACTTGATGGCAAGAATAACATCCTGTAAGGGAATTAACTCATGGCCACTCTGTTGTAAAACATCTTCTATAGATGTATTTAGATCAAACTCAGTGGCCAAGTAGCCTAAATTTAATATACTCACCCCAATCTGGTCTTTGCGTAAACTTTCTCGGAGCGAATGGACAATGCCTCTGAGGGCGAATTTGCTGGCTGAAAACACCACTTCTTTGCCGTTATGATTATCTAGTCCCCAGGTTGAACCAATCAAGATAATTTTTGCATTTGGAGACAGTCTAAGATTCTCAATCAAGGATTGAATTGCCAAAATACAGGACTGAATATTGGTATGAATTAAATTTGATATTTCAATGTCAGTGCATTGTTCAAAGTCATAATCTGCTTGGAAGGCTTTTGTTTCCCAGATCCCGACATTGTAAATCAGATAATCTATAGGCTGGTTTTGAATTTGATTTTTAACTAAATCCCGAGCATGTTCAGGTTTTGATAAATCAGCAGAGATCCATTTGAAATGAGGATGGTCACACTGTGGTTGAGAACGTGAAATACCAAAAACCAGATCTTGTGTTTGAGGTACTGCGTGTAAAATAGCTTGCCCCAAGCCTTTGCTTACACCATAGATGACATAGGTTTTTGACATTTTTAATGCTCAGTTTAAGGGTTAATTCCTTCTGGGTTTCGATACCAACTTTCAATAAATAAAGCAGCTGCAATACTATCCGCTGCTAATTTCTTTGCTCGCCCTTGCGCGTGATAATGATCGAGTTCATCTCGTGCTTCACGTGTGGTTAAGCGCTCATCGACCATTAGGGTTTCAATATTGGTTTGATGACGTAAACGTCGTGCAAATTTGCGTGCGCGTGTGGATAATTCTGACTCGGAATCATCCATATTTAACGGTAAGCCAACCAGAAATAAATTCGGTTGATGCTGTTTGATGATCTTAAGCAGTTCATCCCAATTGGGGATACCATCTTTCATTGGGAAAAGTGCAAGCGGTGTTGCACTTTCAATCATGGAGGAGCCTACAGCCATTCCCGTTTTTTGTGTACCAAAATCAAATGCAATAATCAGTTGTGGGGAATTAAAATCAGGCATGTCCAATCTCAGAAGATAACCAAGTACGATCAATCCCTATTTTACGATAAGCAGCATCCCAACGGTCGGTATAAGGCAAATTAAACACCAAATCCATATCCGAATCACAAATCAACCAATCGCCACGGGTAATTTCATCTTCAAGTTGATTTTTAGTCCAGCTGGCATAGCCCAATGCAATTTGATAACGACCAACACCTTCATTGTGTGCAATCGCATCTAAAATATCTTTGCTGGTGGTAATACACAGATTTTCACCCACGGCAATCGAAGAGTGCCAGGTTGGTTGTCCTGTATGAATCACAAAACCCGCTTCAGGGCGCAATGGACCACCTTGTAAGACTTCATGCGGATGCACATTATCTGCTTCAATTTCTAAGTCATTCAGAAGTTCTTTGACTTGAATACCTGAAGGTCGATTGATAATAATACCTTGCGCACCATCTTCATCATGACGGGCAAGATAGATTACCGTATTGGCAAAGAAATCATCAGCAAGATCAGGTGGTGCAATCAAGCAGCGATGAGAAAGATATTGTTTTGGCACCGATATGCAACTCCTTTTCAATCCGCTTAAATATTTTTAATTGTTTAAATAAAATCTATATCTATATAAATAGCACAATTAATATCAATAGGTTGTGAATATTTTAAAAGCCTGCAAAAACAGCCTAAGTTTTTCATCAATATGTTTAAAATATAAACAAAATGGTGTCCAAATAAAAATGTGCATCTTTATAAAAGCGAAGACAATAGGGCGAGTGAATATATGAAAGTGCTTCTATTCCAAAATAGGAATAAAAAACCAGTCGCGTGCTGACTGGTTTTTTATATGGGTATTATTTTTTATACACTAGATTGAGGTATTAAGACGGCTGAAATTTCAATTGTCTTAATTGTTTTGCATGTTGCAAGGTGGTTTCACCAATTTCAATACCACCTGTCATACGAGCCAATTCTAAAATAAGTTGCTCTTCTTCTAGTGCAACGATGGTACTACTTGCAGGATCTGTTTGCAGCTTTTTCACCAATAGGTGTTGATCGGACTGGGCCGCAACCTGAGCTTGGTGAGTAATACATAAAATTTGAACGTGTTGCCCCAAGCCTGCCAATAAACGTCCGACAATTTCAGCGGTACCACCACTGATTCCGACATCAATCTCATCAAACACTAAAACTTCTGCTTCGGTTTTTTCGGCATTCATCACTTGCATGACCAATGCAATACGTGACAGTTCACCACCAGAAGCAACACGTGCCAGCGGTTGAGGTGGAATCCCTTTATTGGCAGTAAAGAGTAATTGAATAAAGCTTAAACCTTCCGCAGAAGCCTGTTCCAATGGTTCAAATTTAAATTCAAAATGCGCTTCTGGTAGCGCCAGTTGTTTGACTTGCTCAGTCAGTTGCTTGGCTAAAGGTTCAGCGGCATTACGACGAATCTGATCTAAATGTTGTGCTTTCTCGACAAACACTTGATGAGATTGTTCAACTTGCTCAGCGAGGGTTTCAGGATCTTCAAGTTGATGTAGTTGCTCTAATTCATTTTGCCATGTTTCATATTGTTGTTTGAGTTCATCGGGTTGAATACGGTATTTACGTGCCAAGCGATGAAAGACTTCGAGTTGTGTATTTAACTCATCCATACGTTCAGGATCAAAACTTTGACGGTCTATAAACTGACGTAAATTTGCCGTTGCGTCATCAATTTCACTTTGTGCGTTGATCAATGAATTGTAAATTTCAGACAGCAGTTCACTTCGTCCAGCATGCGATTCTAAACGTCGAATAATTGAAGAAATTTCTTGAGTAATATTTTGTTCAGATTCATCAAGAACATTTAAGCTATAGCCACAGTCTTGCATGATGTGTTCATGGTGACTTAAACGATCAAATTCTTGTTCGATTTCTTTATAATCAATACGAATGACATCTTCGAGTTCTTCAAGTTGTAATTTTAAAGTGTCAATACGTTGCAGGCGATTAGCTTGTGCATCAATCGCTGCTTGGTGTGTACGAATATTTTTTTGCCAAGTGCTGTACGCATCACGCACATCTTGGGCTGGCTGATAAAAATTACTATACCGATCTAACCAATGCTTCGGGTAGGGCGGTTCAAGCAGTTGTTGTTGGCTATGTTGGCTGTATAGTTGCACCAAAAGGCGGCCAAGTTCTTTTAATTCAGCGAGGCTGCTGGGACGACCATTGATCCATGCTTTGCTGCGTCCTGTTGCAAAGATCACCCGTCTTAAATGAATTTCACCAGATTCATCATCTAATTCATGAGTGTTGAGCCAATTGGCTTCCGGGCTCTGTGCTTGATAGCTAAAAACGGCGGTAATATCTGCTTTTTCAGCGCCATAACGCACATAATTGGTATCGGTACGCTCTCCTAAACAGGCTGACAACGCATCTAATAATAATGATTTACCCGCACCTGTTTCACCTGTAAGCACGTTGAACCCTTGTTCGATATCAATAGCAAGGTTATCGGCTAAAGCAAAATTGATCAGATTTAAGTGTGTCAGCATAAACGCATCCAAGCTGCGAACGGTGAAGTTCTAAGATAGTGAAGTTTTGTTGTGGTCACAAGTCAGAACGTATTCTAATACGAAGTAATTTTAAGCATTCTAAATAATTTTAATGTGAAAATGTAATTTCCTTTGCTTAAGTTGCCAGTAAAAACATCAAAATAGATAAATCTTATTGAATTAAATAAAAAATGAAGCAGGTATCTAGATTTTTTATGACTGATTTTATGCAATAGACATTTGAATCTATTGATCTGCATCTTTTATCGGCCAATATTGAAACAAGACATTTCTTCAGTCTAAGTAGGGAATGATTTGATCGTGCATTGGGTGGGCATGCTTGGTGACAAGTATTGTGGTTTTGGGTCTTTATTGTTAGAGAAGCTTAAGCTTTGATCTAAGCGAACTGATAAAACAGACTAAAAATAGAAATAGCTTAAGCTTAAAAACATAGATTGATTAGTTTGCGGAGCAACATTAAACTACATCGAACATAATTTTTATAAATGCGCATTATCTGGAGAATACGCATGTCAGCTCAGTATGATCATGTATCAGTAGTTAAAAAATCTAATGTATATTTTGGCGGTTTATGTATTAGCCACACTGTGCAGTTTGAAGACGGAACCAAAAAGACTTTAGGGGTCATTCTTCCAACAGAAGAAGCTTTAACATTTGAAACACATGTGCCTGAACGCATGGAAATTATTTCTGGTGAATGTCGCGTTAAAATCGCAGACAGTGAAGAAAGTGAGTTGTTCCGCGCAGGTCAGTCATTCTATGTGCCTGGTAATAGTCGTTTTAAAATTGAAACGGATGATGTTTTAGACTACGTTTGCCATTTAGAAGGCTAATGAAAAAAGCTTTGCTTAAAGCATATCTATCCTATCGTTTTTAAATTAGGCAAAGAATTTTTAAGCGAAATCGGTTAAACTAAAGCATCAAATAGAATCCTGTAAAGTTGGCTTTGCAGGATTTTTCATTTCTATCATCATGTTGTTAATGAGGTTGTTCATGGCGAAGTCCGAATATTATTATGGCGTTCATTCAGTGGAGTCATTATTGGAGTTAGAACCTGAACGTGTTTTAACCTTATTTACCTTAAAAGGTCGTGATGATCAGCGTTTACAGCGCATTCTCCAGCTTGCAGAGCCTTTTGGAATCAGTGTCCAAAAAGCAAGTCGTGACAGCTTGGAAAAGTTGGCAGGTCAACCTTTTCACCAAGGCGTGGTCGCAGCTGTTCGCCCACATCCTGTATTAAATGAAAAAGATTTAGATCAGCTTCTAGAGTCAAGCCAGCAACCTTTATTGTTGGCTTTAGACCATATCACTGATCCGCATAATCTGGGCGCATGTATCCGTACAGCGGCAGCTATGGGTGTAGAGGCGGTGATTGTTCCGCGAGACCGTGCAGCAACACTAACCCCGACTGCCCGTAAAGTTGCAGCAGGCGGTGCTGAAAAGGTGAAGTTTATTCAAGTCACCAATTTGGCGCGTACGCTTGGACAAATCAAAGAAAATTATAATGTTCGTGTGGTCGGCACTATGCTTGATGA
This sequence comes from Acinetobacter sp. BIGb0196, assembly GCF_011759595.1. NCBI lineage: Bacteria > Pseudomonadati > Pseudomonadota > Gammaproteobacteria > Moraxellales > Moraxellaceae > Acinetobacter > Acinetobacter sp. BIGb0196. The sequence continues at coordinate 605,258 of NZ_JAAOZA010000002.1, forward strand.
AAAGGCGTTGCCTATTCAGAAGTTTGATTTTACAGGAACACCGGTATGTGTGGTGATGGGTGCGGAGGATACTGGATTGCGTCCAATCACCCAATCACAATGCGATCAAACCGTATTTATCCCAATGGCTGGAAACTTACAAAGTTTAAATGTGAGTGTGGCGACAGGTATGGCGTTATATGAAGCATGCCGTCAACGTCAACAAAGTGAATGATTTAATTTAAGTTATATCGGTAAGATTAGAGAAGCAACATGATGACCTCCCGTACCCAAGGCTACATGTATGTCGCCATTACAATGTGTATTTGGGGAGGTTTTACGATTACCTCAAGACTGAATGCAATTTGGCATATCAGTCCATGGGATATCACCGCATTACGCTTTTCTTTGGCATTTTGTATTCTGATGCCGATTTTAATCTATAAAAAAGACACGGCTTTTCTATTTAACAAACAACCCTTTATTTTGGCGATGATTGGCGGTGTTGCCTATTGTTTGACATCATATACTGCATTTCACTTTGTCCCTGCGGCACATGCTGCCATTTTTTTAAATGGTTGTATTCCATTGTGTACAGCTTTAGCTGGTCTCTTACTTTATCGCCAACCATTTGATAAACATATATGGATCAGTTTAATCATCATGCTCTCTGCGATTTCAGTGATGAGTTTTTTGATGTATAGCGAAACAGGCGTTGCTTTTGGCATTGGTGATTTACTCTTTGTTATCAGTGCAATTTGGTGGGGGACTTTTACTGTATTACTGCGTCAATGGCAACTATCCGCATGGCACGCCATGGCAGGTGTTGCGATTTGGTCGGCGATCGTTTATGTCCCAATTTATTTGTTGTTTTTACCTAAACACTTAGATCAAGTGTCCACACCACATTTGGTCATGCAAACGCTTTTTCACGGTATTTTTGTGGTGATCATTGCGACTTTGGCTTATGTCGAAGCAATTAAACGATTAGGTGCTTTTAAAACAGGCAGTATCGTCACACTTGCGCCCTTTATTGCCGCAATTATCGCCGTACCCTTGTTAAATGAACCGATAAGCCTTGCAATGATGTGCGGTTTGATTGGTATGGGCATTGGTGCTTTACAGCCTTGGCGTTGGTTTACACATAAAGACAGTTTGCAAAAGCAGTTGGACGAGAAGAAATAGATCAAACAGGTTAAATGGATACAAAACTGATTGATAGAAACCTATTTTAATGTGATGAGGCACACAATTTACTGCTGTGCCTGTTTTAGATACTGTTGATGTAAAGACTCTAATTTTGCATATAGATGATCAATATGCCCATCATTGAGCACAATATCATCTGCTAATTTTTGCTTTTTGTTACGTGGCATTTGGGCTGCAATAATTTTTTGAATTTGTTCGATGGATTGGCCATCTCGTTGTGAAGCACGTAAGATTTGCATGTCTTCACTGGCATCAATCAATAGCGTGCGCTGGGTGAGTTCATGTTGGTTGGTTTCAAACAGTAGCGGTGAAACCAAAATCACATAAGGACTGGTTGCTGCTTGTAATTGTTGAATAATCTCAGCGCGAATTGCAGGATGGGTAATTGATTCAAGTTGTTGTCGTGCCTGTGGGTCTTTAAAAATATGTTCTCTCAATGCACGACGATCAAGCTCCCCAGTGTTTAATAATACCCAATCCCCAAAAACCGCTTTAATTTGTTGAAGTGCTGGTTGTCCTTTTTCAACAATTTCTCTTGCAACAATATCTGCATCAACAACTGTAATCCCTTGGGTTTCAAACCACTGACTTGCTGCGGATTTACCGCTACCAATTCCACCTGTTAAACCCAAGATAAACGTCATTGCGTATTCCTAATACTGTGTTGAAATTATTGACCCAAATATACTTTCATAATTTGCTCACCCCATAAAAATGCAATCCATCCTGCAATTGCAATATAAGGACCAAAGGCAAAAGGGACATTTTCTTTACGAATCTTAAGTAAAATAATACCAATGATCGCACCCACTACAGAAGACAGTAGGATAATTAACGGTAACATCAATGGCCCCATCCAAGCACCAAGTGCAGCAAGCAGCTTAAAGTCACCATAGCCCATGCCTTCTTTGCCTGTCACTATTTTAAATAGATAGTAGACAATCCAAAGACACAGGAAGCCAATAATATAACCCCAAATTGCAGCACTTGCTGTTGTATAAAGATGATAGGAGTTAATGCCTAAACCTATTGCAGCCAAGGTTAAGGTAAAACGGTCTGGCAGTAACTGAGTGTCAAAATCAATAAAAGTAAGCGTGATCAGCACCCATGTCAGTAATACACCAAATACCATTTGTAATGTAGGGCCATAAACAGCAACAACTATTAATGAACACACCGCAGTTAAAAGCTCAACCAATGGATAACGAATACTAATCGGGTTTTGACACGAAGCGCATTTACCTCTTAAAGCCAACCAACTGATAATGGGGATATTTTGATACCAACGAATTGGAATTTTGCATTTGGGACAGGTAGAGGCTGGTTGACTGAGACTGAGCTTTTCTTCATCAATCACAATCTGTTGTGAGCCTGCCAGTAGTTGGCATTCTGCATGCCATTCCTGTCGCCATTCTTTTTCCATCATCTTGGGGGTGCGATAAATCACCACGTTTAAAAAGCTACCAACACATAGCCCTAAAACACCAACAGTCAGATAGAGTGCGATTGGTGATTGAATCAGAAAATTTAAAAAATCATGGAGCATATTCATCATTATCCGCCAACCACAGAACCCATTTGGAAAATAGGCAGATACATCGCAATCACTAGACCACCCACAAGTATACCTAATACAGCCATAATTAATGGTTCCATCATTGAGGTTAAGCCATCTACAGCATTGTCGACTTCATTTTCAAAATGCGTTGCAACTTTATCTAACATCGCATCCAATGCACCAGATTCCTCTCCAATCGCCACCATTTGAATGGCCATAGAAGGAAATTTATTGGTGACACGCATAGCAAAATTAAGTTGTTGTCCAGTGGCAACATCTTCTCGGATTTTCATTACAGCTTGTTCATAAACCACATTATTGGTCGCACCTGCTGTTGACTCTAAAGCTTCAATTAAAGGGACCCCTGCGGCAAAAGTTGTGGCAAGTGTACGGCTATACCGTGCAATGATGGCTTTATAGACCAGATCGCCAAAAATAGGCAGCCTAAGTGCGGTGCGATCTAAAAAATTTTGGAATTTTTTACTGCGCTTTTTTGCTTCTAAAAAAACAGTAATTACAACACCAATAAATAAGATTAGAATAAACCAATATTTTTGCATCCAATTGGACATATTCACGACCAGCTGAGTAAAGGCGGGTAAGTCTGCACCAAAGGAACTAAATAAATCCTGAAATACAGGCACTACTTTCACCATTAAAATAATGGTAACAATAATAGCAACCACAACCACTGAAATTGGATATTTCATGGCTTTTTTAATTTTTTGCTTGAGTAATTCACTTTTTTCTTTATAGATTGCCACACGGTCAAGCATGGTTTCTAAGGCACCAGATTGTTCGCCAGATTCGACCAAGGAGCAAAACAAGTTGTCAAAATAACGTGGATATTTTCTTAATGCCCCAGCAAAGGTATTTCCCCCTTCGACCTCGCCTTTAATCCCCAGTACAATTTCGCGCATAGAGGGATTTTCTAAGCCTTCTGCAACGATTTCAAAGCTTTGTACCAATGGCACACCCGCTTTCATCATTGTGGCGAGTTGACGTGTGAAAATGGTGATATCTAAAGTGGAAATGCCTTTTTTCATTAAACCTTCAAAAATATTTTTCTTTTTTTCTCGAATGGTTTTAATGGTGATGCCTTGTTTTCGTAAGGTAACTTTGGCAAGCGCCATATTGCGAGCAGGTAGTTCGCCTTTGATTTTGATCCCTTTACGATCAACCCCGTCATAAGCAAATGTAGGCATCATTTGAGCTTTTTTAGCTGCCATCATAATTTCCTTGAATATTGATTATATTTATTCGCTGGTCACACGGTTAATTTCTTGTAGAGAAGTTAAGCCATTGATGACCTTAATTAAACCTGAACGTCTTAGATTATCAAACCCCAATTTTTCAGACGCCGCTGCAATTTGAAGTGCATTGCCATCTTCCATGATAATTTTTGAAATTTCAGGTGTTACTTTCATCACTTCATAGATCCCGACTCGACCTTTATAGCCTTCACGGCATTCACTACAGCCCACAGGTTGAAAAATTTGTAAATCGGGGTTGCTTAAATCTTGTTCAGTAAAGCCCATTTCTAACAGACTCTGTCTAGGGATTTCAACAGGTGCTTTACAATGATTACATAAACGTCTTGCCAATCGTTGTGCAATCACAAGATTGACTGAGGTGGCAATGTTAAATGAAGGCACACCCATATTACGTAAACGGGTTAATGTTTCAGGTGCGCTGTTGGTATGTAGGGTAGACATCACCATATGACCCGTTTGAGCAGCTTTAATTGCAATTTCAGCCGTTTCAAGGTCTCGAATCTCACCGACCATGATAATGTCAGGATCTTGACGCAGGAATGATTTCAGTGCGACTGAAAAGCTAAGGCCTGCTTTAAGATTAACATTGACTTGATTAATCCCTTCCAAGTTAATTTCAACTGGATCTTCAGCGGTGGAGATATTTGAACTTTCTGTATTGAGGATATTTAAGCCCGTATAGAGAGAAACGGTTTTACCTGAACCTGTGGGTCCTGTAATCAGTAACATGCCTTGAGGTTTTTCTAAGGCTTCCATAAATAGTGCTTTTTGCTTTTCTTCATAACCCAATGCATCAATACCCAACATGGCACTGGAAGGATCAAGAATACGCAGTACCAATTTTTCGCCAAATAATGTCGGTAATGAGTTCACACGAAAATCAATGGCTTTGGTTTTTGAGAGTTTTAACTTAATACGACCATCTTGTGGAACACGCTTTTCAGAAATATCCATTCTAGACATCACTTTTAAGCGGGATGCCAAACGACTTGCCAATTGTAAGGGGGGATTGGTAATGGTTCTTAGTACCCCATCTACACGATAACGCACACGATAACTTTTTTCATAAGGTTCAAAGTGTAAATCTGATGCACCCATACGAATTGCATCAACCAAGAGTTTATTAATATATTTAACAATAGGTGCTTCTTCTTCAGATGCTTCGTCGTCATCTTCTGATGGAGGGTTGTCATCAGTGGCAATGATATCAACATCAAAATCTTCATCACCAAAATTAAAGCTTTCCTCTACAGTAAAGTGCTTTTCTAAATATTTTTCTAATTTATGATGTTCAACAATGATCGGTTCAATATTCAAACCGCAGTTAAAACGAATGGCATCCAGCGCTTCTATATTGGTCGGATCACTGGTGGCGACATATAAAATATTGCCGCGTTGCACCAATGGAATCACTTTATGTTTGCTAACTAAATTTGGATCAATAAGCTCCTTGGGCAGCATTTCAGGATTAAAGCTGTCCAAATCAAAAATGGGCTCTCCAAATTCTTGGGAGATCATTTCAGCAATGATCAGTGGCGTTATATTTAGCTTTTCACTGAGATAAGCAACAATACTCACTTTATTTTTTTGAGCGTTACTGAGCGCATCTTTCATTTGCTGGGCAGATAAAAAACCTTCGTCGACTAAGCGACGGATATACCCCGAAAACTTAGGTGAACCATTTTGCATAGACATCCCCAAAACACATTAAATTTCATTTTATAATTGGAATACGAAAATTATACGATGATCCTTAGAAATATCTAGAATTAAACGTATTTTTTATAGAAACATATTTGAAAATAACTTGAGCCAATCAGGCTTTTTGGCATTATCTTTGAAATGATTTATGTTTCTTGCGTTGTTATTAAAACATGACTTTAAATGAGATGACTGAATTGATAAAGAAAAAATACTTTAAAAATATAAATTCCGTGTAGAATGTGCACATTTTCGATAAAAGGTTAGATGTATGTCGGGTTCGACTATTACTCCTTGGGTTGTCGGCAATTGGAAAATGAACCCAATGCAAGCGAATTCGCAACAGCTCATTCAAGATTTAAATCAGTATTTACAACAATCACCGATTACAGAACAACAATGTCATATTGGTGTTGCGCCTATTTCTATTGCATTACTGTCTGTGCAAAAATTACTTAAAGATGCACATTCTCCAGTCAAAGTTGTCGCACAAGATCTTTCTCAAATGGCAGGCACAGGCGCTTATACCGGCGAAGTGAGTGCTGAACTACTCAAAGACAGCCAGATTGATTATGTGTTGATTGGGCACTCAGAACGTCGAGAAATTTTTGGCGATGATGTTGCAAAAATTAAAGCGAAATTATCAAATGCTTTAAATGCTGGGCTTCAAGTGATTTATTGTGTAGGTGAAAGCTTAGAACAACGTGAAGCAGGGCAGGCAGAGCAGGTGGTCTTACAACAAATTTGCGATCTCGCAGCGGTTGTAAAAGCAGAGCAATGGCACAATATTGTGATTGCCTATGAACCGATTTGGGCGATAGGAACAGGCAAGACAGCTTCTCCACAAGATGCTCAGGCAATGCATGCAAAAATTCGCGAAGGTTTAACTCAAATTACGGCCCAAGCTCAACATACAGCGATTTTGTATGGCGGTAGTGTCAAACCTGAAAATGCAGTAGAGTTAGCTGCTTGTCCAGATATCAACGGTGCGCTGGTTGGTGGTGCATCACTTAATGCTGAGTCATTTTATAAAATTGCTCAAGCATTTGCTAAAACAGAAGAATAGGAGTTCAGCATGCATACATTTGTGCTGGTTGTACATATCATCTTGGCCGTTTTGATGATCGGGCTTATCCTCGTTCAACATGGTAAGGGTGCAGATGCAGGTGCATCATTTGGTGGCGGTGGTGCTGCAACAGTATTTGGTGCTTCAGGTTCTGCAAGTTTTTTAACTCGTTTAACTGCGATTCTCACGGCTTTGTTTTTTATCACCAGTTTAAGTTTGGCGGTGTTTGCTAAAAAACAAACTTCGGATGCGTATGGTTTAAAATCTGTACAGACCAGCTCTCAAACGGCACCAGCTGCACCAGCCAATACGAGTGAAACTTCACCAACTGCACCAAAAACTGGCGAATAATGCCATTTAGTTCTTTCTTTTTCTGAATGATGCGACTAGAATGCGTCACAGCTGCGGTGGTGGTGGAATTGGTAGACACGCTACCTTGAGGTGGTAGTGCTTTCGGGCGTGGGGGTTCAAGTCCCCCCTTCCGCACCAACAATGAACCAGATTGTTGGTGTTAGCAGCTGAAAAAACATTGATGCGGGATGGAGCAGTCTGGTAGCTCGTCGGGCTCATAACCCGAAGGTCGTTGGTTCAAATCCAGCTCCCGCTACCAATTTAATTAAGATGCAACTTAATTAAAGATCATCTAAGTTGAAAAATTTAGCTGATGTGTGAATTTGCAGTGTTGTTGCGGGATGGAGCAGTCTGGTAGCTCGTCGGGCTCATAACCCGAAGGTCGTTGGTTCAAATCCAGCTCCCGCTACCATTTTGATTAAGGTGCAACTTAATCAAGCAAGAAATACAATGTATCGGTTAATGATAGATTGAAAAAAATAAATTTCTTGTGTATAATTTTGCAACGCTGATGCGGGATGGAGCAGTCTGGTAGCTCGTCGGGCTCATAACCCGAAGGTCGTTGGTTCAAATCCAGCTCCCGCTACCAAGTTTCTAAAAGGGCTCACAGATAGGTGGGTCTTTTTTGCATAGTGAACTTCGGTTTACTGTGCGATAATAGGGGCGATTACGCCCTTTTTTATTGGCTATCGTGTAGTGTGGACATCAATTGGTCAAAAAGACATGCTTCACTATAGTAAGTTTGAATTAGTCCGATGAGCGATTGAATCGCACAAATATGACGAGAGTAAATGAAGCTATCAAATAAAACTCAAGCACTTCAAGACCTAATCACTCCTGCAGTGCAAGCTTGTGATGTAGAACTTTGGGGAATCGAATTTATTCCTCAAGGTAAGCGTTCTTTATTGCGTATTTATATCGACAAAGACGTTGTGGAAAATGCTGAACCAACAATTAATGAAGATGGTGAAGCAGAATTGGGTCGTGGTATTGGCGTACAAGATTGTGTACGTGTGACTCAGCAAGTCGGTGCAATATTAGATGTACATGATCCAATTTCAGGTGAATATGCTTTAGAAGTATCATCTCCAGGTTGGGATCGACCATTCTTCCAGTTGGCACAGTTAGAAAAATACATCGGACAACAAGTTGCATTGCGTTTGATTGCTGCAGTTGAAAATCGCCGTAAATTCCAAGCAAAATTAATTGCTGTAGATTTAGAAAATGAATTCATTCAAGTCGAAGTTGAAAACCAGCAAGTACTTGAGATCGATAGCAACAATATAGACAAAGCGAATTTGATCTTTCAGGATTAATCCAGAAATAGAAATCTGAATAAATAGGTGACTTATGGCTCGTGAAATTCTCACCGTCGTTGAAACGGTTAGTAATGAGAAAGGTGTAAGTCGTGAAGCAATTTTTGAAGCGCTTGAACAGGCTTTAGTTGCAGCGACGAAAAAGAAATTCTACGAAGGAACGAATTCGGAAGAAGCTCAGTTACGCGTAGAAATTGACCGTAAAACAGGTGATTACAGCACTTTCCGTCAATGGGAAGTTGTTGCTGATGAAGATCATGAAATGCCAGCATGTCAAGATGCGATTTCTGATGTTGATCCTGCTCAATGGTCAATTGGTGATATCCGTGAGTTAGAAGTACCATCAATTGATTTTGGTCGTATTGCTGCGCAGATTGCCAAACAAGTCATTGTGCAAAAAATTCGCGAAGCTGAACGTGCTTTAGTGGCGGATGCTTATGAAGCTAAAGTTGGTGAGTTGATCTATGGTGAAGTGAAAAAACAAACCAAAGATGGCTTCATCATTGACTTGGGTGATAATGCAGAAGCGTATTTAGCGCGTGAAGAAATGATTCCTAAAGAAATTCTTCGCCCTAAACAGCGTATGAATGCAATTCTTTATAATGTGAACCGTGAAGGTCGTGGTGCGCAACTCTTGTTGTCACGTGCTAAACCTGAAATGCTGATTGCATTAATGAAAAAAGAAATTCCTGAAATTTCTGAAGAAATCATTGAAATTAAAGCAGCAGCGCGTCAACCGGGTGTACGTGCAAAAATTGCAGTTAAAACCAACGATCATCGTATTGACCCAGTCGGTGCATGTATTGGTATGCGTGGTACACGTATCCAAGCGGTACAGTCTGAGTTAAATGGTGAACGTATCGATGTTGTGGTGTGGTCTGATGATCCTGCTCAATATATCGCTAGTGCTTTAGAGCCTGCGGATGTATCTGGGATTGTGATTGATGAAGATGCGCGTACAGCAGACATTATTTTTGCAACCAGTGATCAACTTGCGCGAGCAATTGGTTCACAAGGTCAAAACGTCCGTTTAGCATCAGAGCTTACGGGCTATAAATTAGATATGATGCTTGAAGATGAGTACCGTGCTCGTCAACAAAATGAAGCTCAACAGTATTTAGACATGTTTGTAACACGTCTTGATATTGAAGAAGATCTTGCAATGGCTTTAGTAGAAATGGGCTTTACCTCACTTGAGGAAATCGCTTATGTACCTGCGGAAACTTTCGATGAAATCGAATTAGATGCAGATACAGTTGAATTGCTACAAAGTCGTGCAAAAGAAGCAGCTTTAGCTGATGCGTTAAAGCAACAAGAAGATATTCAGGACCCAAGTCCAGAACTTGTTGCGATGGAAGGAATGACTTCTGAAATTGCGCATGCTTTAGCAGCACGTGGTGTGGTAACAATCGATGACTTAGCTGACCAAGCAACGGATGATATCTCTGATATCGACGGTTTAGGCGCTGAGAAAGCAGGTCAATTGATTATGAAAGCACGTGAATCATGGTTTAACTAGGAGGTAATACATGACGGATAAGTCAATTCAAGAGTTAGCGGTCAGCGTAGGACTTCCTGTTGCAAAGCTCCTTGATCAGGTGCGTGAAGCTGGATTGCCACAAAAACAGGCTGAAGATAAAATTTCTACTGAACAGCAAGATGTTCTCGTGAACCATTTGAAAAAAGCGCATGGTCAAGATACGGGACAAGCAGGACAAATCACGTTGAAACGTAAAACGACAAGTACAGCTAAAGTTGCGAGTACTTCAGGTAAAGCGAAGACAATTAACGTAGAAGTTCGTAAGAAACATACGTTTACTAAGCCAGACCCTGAACAAATCAAAGCGGAAGCTTTGGCGAAAGCTCAAGCAAATGCTCAAGTGACGTCAACTCAAAAAGTACAGCAAAATACTGTAGTGAGTGGAGTTGAAAAAACTGAAAGTTCAGCGAAAGCGAATTTAGAAAAAATGCGTGCTGCTGCAAAACAGCAAACTGCTGCAAAAGAAACACCAAAAGCAGCTGTTGTTGTAAAACGTAAATCGACCAATAAGCCGATTACCAAAGCAACCGTAAAAACCATTGAAACCCCTGAGCAGAAGCGTGCCCGTGAAGCTCAAGCAGCACAACTGAAAGCGACTGAAGAAGCAGCTCGTCGTAAGTCAGCAGAAGAAGCTCAACAACGTACCCTTGAGCAAATGCGTCAAATGGCGTCTAAGTATTCTTCTGATGAAACAACGACAACGATTCGTGTCGTTGATGATTCACCGTTGGCTGCTGGTTTGGTTGGTCAAGCATATGAAGATTCATTTGCAAAAGAAGACCGTGAAATCAAACGTGGTACCAATACTGCAAATACACGTTCTCCTAAAAAAGGTGGTCGTCGTGGTCAGGAAGAGCAATCTTTCAGCCATAACCCGCATAAACGTGGTTTAAAAACCAGCCAAGCCAATAAACATGGTTTTGAAAAACCAGTTAAAAAGCAAGTTTATGACGTTGAAATTGGTGAAACCATTGTTGTTGCAGATCTTGCAGCAAAAATGGCAGTTAAAGTTCGTGAAGTGATTAAATCACTCATGAAAATGGGTGAGCTTGTTACTCAGAACCAAGCCATTGAGCAAGAAATTGCAGCATTGATTGTTGAAGAAATGGGTCACAACCCAGTACGTGTATCTGATACACAAGCTGAAGATAACCTACTTGAAGCAGCTGAAGAAGCGCGTGGTGCACAAACAACACGTGCGCCAGTTGTGACGATCATGGGTCACGTTGACCATGGTAAGACATCGTTACTTGATCGTATTCGTCGTGCTAAAGTTGCGCAAGGCGAAGCGGGCGGGATTACACAGCATATTGGTGCTTATCACGTTAAAACGGATAAAGGAATTATTACTTTCCTTGATACGCCTGGACATGCTGCATTTACTGCAATGCGTTCACGTGGTGCTAAAGCGACTGATATCGTGGTACTTGTTGTTGCAGCGGATGATGGTGTAATGCCACAAACTGCGGAAGCAATTGACCATGCGCGTGCTGCGGGTACTCCAATTATTGTTGCAATCAATAAAATGGATAAAGAATCAGCTGATCCAGATCGCGTATTGAATGAATTGACAACCAAAGAAATCGTGCCTGAACAATGGGGTGGTGATGTACCGGTTGCAATGGTTTCAGCGCATTCTGGTCAAGGTATCGACGAACTTCTAGATTTGATTTCAATTCAAGCTGAAATGTTAGAATTGAAAGCATCTGAAGAAGGTGCTGCTCAAGGTGTTGTTATTGAAGCACGTGTAGACAATAGCCGTGGTGCGGTAACGTCTATTCTGGTTCAAAACGGTACACTGAAAGTAGGTGACTTGGTTCTTGCTGGTGCATCTTACGGTCGTGTTCGTGCGATGACCGATGAGAATGGTCAACGTATTCAATCTGCTGGTCCTTCAATTCCAGTTGAAATTTTAGGTCTTCCAGAAGCGCCAATGGCGGGTGATGAAGTTCTTGTTGTTAATGACGAGAAAAAAGCACGTGAAGTTGCCGATGCGCGTATGGATCGTGAGCGTCAAAAACGTCTTGAACGTCAAAGTGCAATGCGTCTTGAGAACATTATGGCATCAATGGGCAAAAAAGATGTGCCAATTGTAAATGTTGTTCTTAAAACTGATGTACGTGGTACCTTGGAAGCGTTACATGTTGCACTTGCTGATCTTGCAACTGACGAAGTTAAAGTACGTGTCATTGGTTCAGGCGTGGGTGCAATCACTGAGTCAGATGTGACGCTTGCTGAATCTTCAGAAGCGGTACTTCTTGGCTTTAACGTGCGTGCAGACAATACCGCGCGTCAAAAAGCAGATGCAGATGGTATCGACATTCGTTACTACTCAATCATCTATCAACTTATTGATGATGTGAAAGCAGCAATGAGCGGAAAACTTGCACCTGAACACCGTGAAACAATTCTGGGTGTTGCAGAAGTTCGTGAAGTATTCCATTCAAGTAAGTTTGGTGCTGCTGCGGGTTGTATGGTACTCGAAGGTGTATTACATCGTAATAAACCAATCCGTGTACTACGTGATGATGTTGTGGTATTCCAAGGCGAGCTTGAATCTCTTCGTCGCTATAAAGAAGTGGTTGAAGAAGTTCGTGCCGGTATGGAATGTGGTCTTGCAGTGAAAGGTTATAAAGACATCAAAGCACTTGATAAAATCGAAGTGTATGATGTTCAGTTGATTAAACGGAGTCTTTAATGGCGGGTAGTCAACGTCTTAAGCGTATGGCAGATACAGTGCAACGTGAGTTGTCAGAACTGATTCGCCAAGAGCTGAAAGATCCACGCTTAGGTGGTCTGGTGACCATCTCTGCAGTGAAAGTCAGTCCAGATCTAGGTTATGCGGAAGTTTACGTTACCGTGATGGGGCGTGAACTTGGCGATGAGCAAAGTGAAGCGGCGAATAAAGAAACGTTAGATGTTTTAAATAAAGCATCTGGTTTTTTACGCCACGAATTAGGTCGTCGTATTAAAACTCGTGTAACTCCGCGTTTGCGCTTTCATTATGATAAAACCAATGCCTATGGTAACTATATGTTTGGTTTAATCGCAGAAGCAGTGAAAGATTTACCTGAGCAAAAAGACGAAGAATAAAAGTAATTGAAATAAGAAGCCACCTTAGGGTGGCTTTTTTATGCATTTAAAAATATGCTTAAATCCTTAGTTAAAATTTTTAAATAATCAAAATGAGAATAACAAGATGAAGCTAAAACTTTATATCCCTGTGATTGGGCTGTCCGTGATCTCTGTTACAGCCCATGCCTGTATCAATACTTATGCTTTTGAGTTGGGTTATGGCGGATTAGATCAAAAAACTGCTCAAAAGCAACTGGCGCAAGGTCATTTACCTAAAACCAGATCTGTTGAGGATTTAAATGATTATGGTGTTTTGCTGATTTATGCACATCAATACGATCAAGCGATTCAAATATTTAAACAAATTGAAAAATCCCATCCAAATCTAGCTAAAACCGCTGCGAACTTAGGGACAGCATATGAACTGGCTGGGCAGTCTGAAAAAGCAAAATATTGGATTGAACAGGGTATGCAACGTGATCCAAATCTTCATCAGGGCAGTGAATGGATTCATGTTAAAATTTTAGATGCGAAAATCCAACAACAAAAAGATTCTACATGGATTCAACATCACGATGTTTTAGGGTTGGATTTTGGTCAAGCAGCCGAACCAAAGGCAAAGGTTAAAACTGTACAATTTCAAAAACAACATTATGATTTAAATAGAATCTTATTTGATAGCCAAATTCAAATGGATCAACGGTTAAGGTTTGTAGATCGTGATCCAATCAATGCGCAAATTATATTTAATATGGCCAATATTGAAATGCTGAATTATAACTTGGCGGATAAAACAGTAGATTTGCTTTATCGGCGCGCTCAAGATATCGGCTATCTCAACCCGAAATTAATTGAGACACGTTTAGATTATTTTCAACATTCTAAATGGTTTCGCTTTAAGGCATTTTTTGTCAATATCTATCAAACATTCAAAAATTTAATTGTATGATCATTGGCTAGGTAGCAGAAATTAAACAAAACTTTGCCTTAAACTGTATAGAATGCAGAGATATCAACAAATACAAATAAATATCTCTGAGGAATTGGCAATGAATTCAATGAAAAAAGGTTTAGTTGCACTTACATTGGCAAGTACTTTGGCTTTTTCAGGTTGTGGCTATAACACTTTGCAAGCCAAAGATGAGTCAGTAAATGCGGCATGGTCAGAAGTTGAAAACCAATATCAACGTCGAGCAGATTTAGTGCCTAACCTGGTCAATGTCGTCAAAGGTTATGCAACGCATGAAGAAAAAGTTTTAACTGAAGTGACTGAGGCGCGTGCCAATGTTGCAGGTTTAAAAGTAGATAAAGAAGTATTGAATGATCCTGAACTGTTTAAAAAATACCAAGAAGCACAATCACAAATGACGGGTGCGTTATCGCGACTTTTAGCGGTGACAGAAAATTATCCAGATTTAAAAGCCAATGAACAATTCCGTGATTTACAGGTTCAATTAGAAGGTACGGAAAACCGTATCAGTACTGCGCGTACACGTTATGTAGAATCTGTCCAAGATTACAATACTTATGTACGTCAATTCCCTCAAGCAATGACCGCTAAAGTGATTGGTATGAAAGCTAAGCCAAACTTTAGTGCAGAAGCGGGTGCATCTAAAGCGCCAACAGTTAATTTTAATTAATGATGTGATTTCATTTCACTGTCTTTAAAGCATGCTGAAAAGATAGGCTAAGAATATTCATTATTAAATAAAAGGTGACCTATGATTGAATGGCGAGAAAAATCAGTAATGAAAAACATGAGTACAATATTATTTGTATTTCTAGGACTGATGCTTTCTGTTCAATCAAGTGTCTGGGCTGAAACTGCGACAGCCACAGATGAGCAAGAGGCACAAGATGCGATTGTTTTGGGCAAAGTGGCACCCAATGCCAATTTACCCAATGTGATTGGTTCAAAACCACCAGATACTCAAAATCAAGTAAATCAAACGTCAACTACACAACAAGCCCCTCAAAGTCCCGTACAAAACGTACCCCCAGTCGCCAATGATATGGCAGAGGGCGAAACTACTCGAAATATTCCCACACTGAATCAGCCTGTCGTTGATCAAGCTAAGGTTTTATCTGCAGCTGAAAAGCAAAATTTAGAACAACAAATTCGTGATATATATCGCCAAGGCAAAGCGCAAATCGGCATTATTATTGTCCCAACTACGGGGCAAGAAGGTATTTTTGATTTTGCAATGCGGGTTGCTGAGCAATGGAAGTTAGGTTCAGCAAAACAAGACAATGGTTTATTGATTGCAGTCGCAGTCAATGATCAAAAAATTCATATTGCAACAGGTTATGGTTTAGAAGGTGTACTTCCTGACATTATGGTCAGTCGAATTATACGCAATCAAATCACCCCTGATTTTAAACAGGGGCAATATGCTCAGGGTTTACAGGCGAGTGTCAATGAGATTGAGCGTATCTTAAATCTTGATCCTGAAATTGCCAAACAAGCCGCAGACGAGTTAAAACAACGTCAAACCCAAGCACTGCAAGAACAAGAAGCCAAGGATCGAACTTTGACCACTGCTATGGTGATTTTGGTGATTGGTATCTTTGCATCCTTTATTGTGGGTAATCGTTTAAGTGCAGCAGTTGCGGGTGTGACAGCGACCGCTGCAGGGCTTATTTATGGTTCAGGGATTGTGATGAGTCTGGTTTTGGGTTTTGGCATATTCTTCTTGTTGATTACATCACTGGCACAACTGATTTTCCAAATGTTTCTATCAGGCGGTGGGCGTGGTGGAAGTGGTGGAGGGGGCGGTTTCGGCGGTGGTGGGGGTTATAGTGGCGGCGGTGGCGGTTTTGGCGGTGGAGGAGCATCAGGCTCATGGTAACAAAAACAGATACAACAGCAATTGTGACTGAACCGAAGTTACAGGAACACGTACAACCCAGCTTAAAACGTTGGTTAAAACACGTTTTATATATGCCTGCATCGAAACGTTATTTTTCAAAGCAAGATCAACAAGTCATTGCACAAACTGTGACGCAAGCCGAAGAAGGTCATGTCGGTGAAATACAAGTGGTGATTGAGGGACATATTCCAAGTCATCAGGCATATCATCAAAATACACGTCTCAGAGCGCAGCAATTGTTTGCTGAATTGGGTGTTTGGGATACCGAATATAATAGCGGTGTTCTACTTTATTTGAATTTGTGTGAAAAGGCAGTAGAGATTGTTGTGGATCGTGGTATCCATAAAGCGACTACACCACAAACTTGGCAACAGATTTGTGATGAAATGATTATCACGTTACAAAATAAACATTACCGTTTGGCGGTCGAAAGTGGTGTAAATGAAATAGGCAAAGTATTGAATTTGTTTTACAAACAACAAAAACCTGATAATATGAATGAATTGGCAAATCAGCCGATTATTCTGAATTAATGTCAAAGAAAAATGAAATGTTTTTAAACAAGAGTGACAGGAAATGTCACTTTTTTACGTTTAATTACTTAAAAAAATCAGATGTTAAAAAAAACTTGTAAACTGTTACATACTCTCTAAAATCGAAGTGTGTAAGTTGGTTGTTGATTTTTTCCACAAAAACAGCCAGATAAATTGCTCGAAAAAAGGCTAATAAATTTTTAAAAACATTGGAGAAATGTTATGAATGCTCAAAAAGGTTTTACCTTAATTGAATTAATGATCGTTGTTGCAATTATCGGTATTCTTGCTGCGATTGCGATCCCTGCGTATCAAAACTATACGAAACGTGCTGTAGATAGCCAATGTTTAGCTTCTACTCAAAATTATACAAGTAAATGGAATTTATTTCAGTCTGACTCAGCACTTGATAGTACTGCTGATCGTACATCAGAACCAGATGTCGCTGACTTCACTACAAAAAATTGTACAATTGCAAAACCAGAGGCGGGAGCTGAAAAAATTGTAGGAACTATTGTGAATGGTAATAGTAAGTCTGCTACTTGTACGATCGCAAGTGGAAAATGTATTTTAGATCCTAAAGAATAATAATTTTCTTTATAAAAAACCAGCCATTTGGCTGGTTTTTTTAGGCATATTAATTTTGAAGGTAGATATATGATAAAGACAATAAATGGTTTTACCCTGATTGAGGTCATGATTGTTGTTGCTATTATTGGTATTCTTACTGCAATAGCTTTTCCTAATTATATTCAATACCTTAAAAGATCCGAAATTAATGCCTGTTTAGCTGAAGCAAATGCTTATACAAATATGGTGTATTTGATTTTAAATAGCCCCGAAAAAGAGCAAGCTATTCCTGTTGCTGTTAATTCTGCATGTGTGGAAATAACAAATGCATCCTCATGGAATGAATCGACAACAAACTTGGTGATTGAAGCAAAAAGTAAAAATTCATCTACAGTCGATATCCGTTGTGATTTAAGTAAAGGCGCAAACTGTACAATCATTCCTTAAACAAAAAGAGCTAGAAACGCTATAATAACACCAGTTTTTCTGTTTACTTTTCATATGAAAGCCATTCCTTATATCCTTTCAGCCTTGTTGCTTTTGCTTGCTTGGCTTTTGCCGATTCATAAAATGCCATGGACGACTTTTGGTAGTGAAGCACTTACTTTTCTATCTGCTTTGGTGCTACTCAGTGCTTTTCTAAATAAAGATTTAAAAATTCCAAAACCGCAACTGCTTATATTGCCTGTATTGGCAATCCCATTGATACAATGGAGCTTTGGCGAGATTTTGTATTTAAGTAATGCATTGCTTTGTACTGCCTATATTACGATGTTTTGGTTGATGCTGGTTGTTGGTTATAACTTGGCCGTAGGTGAAAAGGGGCAAAGAGAACAAGTCTTTAAAGTATTTAGCCTTGTGGTTTTTACAGGTGCGATGCTTTCAAGCTTTATTGCAATGACCCAGTGGTTAGGCGTAAACGAATATTTTAGACCATTGGTGAATCTGCTAAATGGTAATCGTCCCTATGCAAACTTTGCCCAGCCGAATAATCTGGCGACGTTTATGTGTATGGGGGTATTTGCATGTTTATATTTTTATGAAAAGAAAATACTACCAAATTACATACTTGGGCCATCAACTATTATTTTTCTATTGACCATTGCATTGACCCAATCTCGTACTGCTTGGGTGGTATGTTTGTTCACATTGATTTATTTAACAATCAAGCAATTTGGTCAAACTAAACGCTTTGGGTTTGTAAAATTACTCGCATGGTCTGGTGTGTTTATTGCGTTGATTACATGCTTGCCGATGCTGAATCAGTGGATTGTCTCTGTATCAACCCAAGACGTAGCACAAGCAAATTCAGTGGTCGAGAGAGCAACATCAGGTTATCTCCGTTTAGATATGTGGAATCAAGCCCTAGTCGCGATTTCAGAAAAGCCGTGGGTGGGTTATGGCTGGAACCAAACGGGGATGGCACAAATCGCCGCTTTTGATTTATACCCATCACATGAATGGTATAAAACTGCACATAACGTGATTTTGGATTTACTGATTTGGAATGGTATCCCGATTGGTGGATTGATTATTGTTTATATGGCATGTTGGTTGTATTGGTTAAATAAAGGCGTCAAAGATGCAGTTTCAATTGCAGCGGGATTGATGGTCTGTGCCATTTTGATTCATGCTCTATTGGAATACCCAATTCACTATGCATATTTCTTACTTCCTTTAGGTTTTTTATTGGGAATCGTCCAAGCACAGTATCCTCGCTTGCCTACAGTGGACTTAAAGTCTTCGGTTACAGTAAGTATTATTGTGATTGGTTTGGTCTTGGTAGGAGTGGTTTATCGAGACTATATTTTATACCGCCAACAAAGTGTATTGGTAAATAAGAAAACACCATTAAGTGCATCACAGCAAGCAGTGATGAATCAAGATATTTTGTTGCTGACGCAATTTAAAGAACGTGTATGGTGGATTGGCTTTAATCCATATAGCAAAATGTCGGATCAGCAGTTGCAATATATGGGACGTATGGTGGCTAACTTAGCTTCTGCATATGATATTCAAAAATATGCACAGGTTTTGGCTTTTAATGGTAAAAAAGTTGAAGCTGAACATCAGTTATGGATTCTGAATACACTGCATGGGCAAGAGAAATCATATCAGGAGCTATTACCTGTTTCTGTTGTAGGGAAATAAAATTCTTTTTTACTTTTTGCATTGTTGAATCATAGATGGTTATTCTATCGTGGGGCGACATGGATGTCGCCGTTGGGCGGGGGTATATGAGCAAAAACAAAGCACTGCTTTGTTTGCAGCGCAAGAACCCTGTTAAACGAAAGATTTTTGTTACTTTTGATCTTTCAAAAGTAAGGCATCGCCTACGCAAAGCTATTTAAACTTTGAATGTAAGGTATGGCAGTGAAAGCTTTAAATGTTCAACCATACTTAATGACCAATACAAGTGATTTGATTCAGGTCATTGATCCAAAATAAAGCTTATATTTTGGTGTATGCGCTTTTTGATAAGTTGACTATCGTGTTTTGTATTTGAAATAAAAAATCCCCCAATCAATTGGGGGATTTTTTTAATGATATTTAAAAATTATAGTTGGCTTTGAATATAATTTTCGATACCGACACTTTCACTTAGATCCAGTTGGGTGGTTGTCCAATCCCAAAACTCTTCTTCTTTCTCAAGAATTTCTTGAACAAGATCACGAGTCACATAATCTAAGTTGCTTTCAGCGAGTGCAACTGCTGTTTTTAATGCATCAATGTTTTCTTTTACTTTACGTACATCACAGTTTAAAACTTCAACTGTATGTTGGCCAATGTATAGCTTGCCTAAATGTTGAAGGTTCGGTAAACCTTCCAAGAAAAGAATACGTTCAATGATTTTATCCGCATGCTTCATTTGGCGAATAGATTCTTTGTATTCAGCCGAACCAAGTTTCTCGATTCCCCAATCATTAAACATACGCGAGTGTAAAAAGTATTGGTTAATCGCAGTCAAATGATGATAAAGCACTTGATTGAGCTGATTAATTACGTCTCGATTGCCTTGCATATGGTTAAAACTCCATTCTAATTTTTTACCTTAACGTGAATTTAAACTGAGTCATTGAAATTTAATGATTAAGGTAATTTGATATGGCTCTATATTAATCAACTTTCTGCAGGGTTACGAGTAGTTTATGGAACGGCAAATGAAAATCGCAATCAAAAACAATAGGGATGTCGTTTTGGCTAAAAGAGATTGATTGAAAAAACGAACCCGCTTTGAGTCGAAGCGGGGGAGGAGAATGATCTGGGGATCATTAAAAAACTTATTTATTGTCGTTATAAATCTGAACTTATTTTTATGTTTGAATTTTTAAATTAAAAGCTACGCGGCAACAGAAATACGTGCTGCAATCAGCGATAGCTCTTCATTGATAATGCTTTTTGCTTCAGGAGCACAGCGACCACAGCACGTGCCTAAGTCTAATAATTCACGTACTTCACGGTAGCTCTCTGCACCATTTGCCATTGCATCTTTGATATCTTGATCTGTAATACCACGACATAAACAAACGTACATGAAACTCAACCCTAAGGTTAAATGCGATATCTAATATTATTGATAATTGTTATCATTTGTCAATGAAATTCATTTGAAATCTCATTAATCTTTATTGGCTTTTTGAATAAAAAAATACCACCTGATCGGTAGTATTTAATTTTATTTTTTTAAATTATTTAAAATCAAACAATTAGTTTTAGCTGCTATTATTGAGGAATAATCACAATACCATCCATTTCAACCAATGCATTTTTAGGTAAAGAGGCAACACCTAATGCTGCACGTGCAGGATAAGGTTGAGCAAAGTATTCGCCCATGATCTGGTTGACCAATTGAAAATTGGATAAATCGGTAAGAAAAATATTGAGCTTTGCAATATCTGCTAAAGAACCGCCTGCAGCTTCACAGACTGCTTTTAAATTATCAAAAACACGTCGAATTTGTGCTTCAATGCCTTCAACCAATTCCATGCTATATGGATCTAAGCCAATTTGCCCTGAAAGATATAATGTGTTGTCTACTAAAATGGCTTGTGAATAAGTACCAATTGCAGCAGGGGCATTTTCAGTATGGATCACTTGGCGGGACATTGATTTCTCCTTGATTTCAAATCATTTCATCATAAAGCATGAATGGCATGCAAAGTGCATCGAAGATTATCGATAAACATTACAGGTCTTAATTTAGCACGCTTTTGCTTTTAGCGTCTCATTAATTGAAACTGGCATAGACATTCGACTAATACGAGGAAAACCAAATTGCATACGGAGTTCACGAATGATTTGCGCAATTTGTTTACGATTATTCACCACGATATTCACATAGGTTTTATCTTCATGAGAGCGTACTGATTCAACCCCAGTTTTTGCTTTACGACATAAGTAAATCAATTCTGAAATTTGTTCATCGGTTAAAATAAGATCAATACTCAAATAAGCATTAAAGTTCACATCTTCATCTTCTTCCGATGTCCACTGTAAAGACATGATATTTTCAGGATGTAAATGTTGTTCATGCAATAAGTTATGACAGCGTGCACGATGCACAATTAAGCCACGACGGGATAAATGTCCTTGAATCGGATCTCCCAAGACTGGGTTACAACAGTGTGCATATTTTACATCGACACCATCTGTACCTTGGATGAGGCGATTTGAAGCATGTTCTTCAGTGGCTTTAGATTGGGCAAATAAATGGTTAGCGACCAGTTGTGGTAGTAGGTCTCCCACTGCAATTTGTTCAAATAAAGTGTCTTTATCGGGCACATGACGCCACTCTAATAGATCTTTCCAATCCGCTTCGGATAAGTCTTTGGTCGAGCGATTAAACAGTTTTAAAGCACGATTGAGCGCTTGTTGCCCCACTAGGCGTTGTTCATCTGGATCTTGATCTCGCAAGATATTTTGAATCGCACGGCGCGCTTTTTGGGTATTAATAAAGCTTAACCAGTCTGGGTTTGGCGTTGCCAATACATCGGTAATGACTTCAACCACCTGACCACTGACCAAAGGGGTTGAAAGCGGTTTAATTTCACCATTGATTTTAGCACCTACCGCATGGTTGCCTAAAAATAAACTCGCTGAATAAGCAAAATCAACGGCTGTAGCGCCTTGCGGTAATTCATGTAGCTGTCCATGTGGGGTGTAGACCCAGATCTTTTCTTGATGTAAATAATCAAGTAGATCGCTAAATGTGGTTTTTGCACATTCACCACCGACAAGAAGATCTAAATTCTTCATCGATGCTTGGATCGCAGAACGACAAGCTTGTGGCGCATTTTCACCGAGAACCACACCAAAGCGTGCAGCTTTACGCATCAGCTCGGTTTGAATGGTTAAGGACAACGTGGTACGTTCACCTTTGAGTTTGATCATTAAAGACTGATTTCCGCCTGGTAATGGGCGACGGATATGGTCTTCATAGTCGATGACTTGAAAATTTTCACGTAAGGCATCCACCAAGCGATCACAATCCGCAATGCTTTGTAAAACAATTTCAAAAGCATGGCTATGGGTGAGCTCTTGTAAGTCGATTTCATTTTTTACAAAGTGGCGTAACAGTTCGATATTATTGTTTTTCTTTTTGATGCGCCCTTGAATATTATAGTTATTGAGCAACTCAGCTAAATTTTGTTCCCAAACCGATTGATATTTACAGCGCTCTGGTTTGGTTTTGAGTAAATTTTCTTGTACATCATTGTACATATCGAGATCTAGGTTTTGATAGCACAGATGTTCTAAGTTATCTGCCATCTCATTCATTCCTACAAGTCGTGCCATAGGAACAAAGATATCAAAAGTTTCTTGTGCAATGCGTGCGCGTTTATCTGGCCGTAAAGCGCCTAGAGTCGTCATATTATGATAACGATCGGCGAGTTTGATAATAATGACACGCGGGTCTTGTAAGGTGGCTTGAAGAATTTTACGGAAAGACGCAGCTTTATTATATTCTTTATCGCTGGAATGACTGAGTTTAGTGACCCCATCGACCAATTCAGCCACGGTTTTACCAAATTTTTCAGTGATATCTTCTTTGGTGAAATCTGTATCTTCAATCACATCGTGCAATAAGGCTGCCATGAGCGTTTCGGCATCCATACGCATATGTGCCAAGATACAACTCACCGCAATCGGGTGTAAAATATAGGGTTCACCACTTTTACGTGTAATACCATCATGCGCAATATCAGCATAATCACAAGCCACAAGTACTCGCTCGACATCACTTGGTTTTAAGTACGCGTCGATAATTACATTCAACTGTTGCTTGGATTGGCTGACCTGTTGGCCTGGCATAGAACACCTATCTTAAATTACAAATTTGAAATATTTTTCCTAATGCTTTAATGAAAAGCATATTGAGCCGCTTGTCAATTTCTAGACATCAAATATATCTATTTTTTTTAACAAATATTTTGAATTTTGTCGATTGATTGGCAAAACTTTTTGCAAAATAATTGAAATAAAAAAGCCTAGTTGAAAAACTAGGCTTTTTTCAAAGGCTTAGCTTACTGGAAAGAAAAACCTTCAAGATTAAGATTGTTTGCTGATAAAGCAAGGTCAAGACTAGACGTTTGGTAATCTTGATCACGTTGCTTCAAGATATCTTTAGTCACATGACCAATCGCAATTTCACGTAATGCAACAACAGTCGGCTTGTCATTGTCCCACTCAACAGTTGGTTCAATGCCTTGACGTGCCAATTGACGCGCGCGTTTGCTTGCCACTAGTACAAGCTCAAAGCGGTTGTCTACATGGTCTAAACAATCTTCAACGGTTACGCGTGCCATAAGAATTCTCGTTTGAATACAAATTTTTTAAATAGACTGTGCAGTATAAAATGCTTTCATCATAGACTCAAGTTTTAATCGAAGCTTATTTAGAAAGCATTTAGATCATAAGTATTTAGATCTAAGTTTGTGGTGTAATCAGTTTGGTAATTAAAGCCTGATGACGATTTGCCTGTTGATCTATTTTTAAACGATTGGCATTAATAACAGATTCCAAGTCATGTAATGCTTTATTGAAATCATCATTGATGATGATGTATTCAAAGTTGACATATTGTTGCATGTCTTCTACAGCACAACTTAAACGATGTTCAATGACTTCAACAGAGTCAGTGCCACGATTTGAGAGACGTTGACGTAAATCAAATTGCGTTGGAGGAAGAATGAAAATTTGTTTAGATTCAGGAAAAAGTTTACGAACTTGCTCAGCACCTTGCCAATCGATCTCAAGTAGCACATCATGGCCTTTCGCCAATTGGTCTTTTACAGTTGCTTGCGCAGTACCATAATAATTACCAAAAACTTCTGCATACTCAATAAAACCACCTTGATTGACTTGATCGAGAAAGTTTTCTTTAGAGGTAAAATGATAATGAACACCGTCGAGTTCGCCAGGTCGCTGACCACGAGTCGTATGTGAAACAGAAACGTGTAAATTGCTCACACGCTCAAGTAGCGCTTTAACGAGAGATGTTTTGCCTGTTCCTGATGCCGCAGAAACGACAAACAATAGACCCGACATGATATTTTTCCTGATATGATAAAATATCTTCTCTATTTTAGAGTAGAGCGAAGACAAACAAAACTGTTTTTACACATTGTTTGTGTTTAATCGATAAAATATATCCAACCATTGAAGTGAGCATTGAGGGTTTTATGGAAATTGTATTGGCTAATCCGCGTGGATTTTGTGCAGGTGTAGATCGTGCAATTGCCATCGTCAATCGTGCGCTTGAATGTTTTAATCCACCTATTTATGTCCGTCATGAAGTGGTTCATAACAAATTTGTGGTTGACGATTTACGTCAGCGTGGTGCGATTTTTGTGGATGAATTGGATGAAGTGCCTGACGATAATATTGTTATTTTTAGTGCACATGGTGTATCAAAGGCTGTTCAACAAGAAGCAGAACGTCGTGGTTTAAAAGTATTTGATGCAACCTGCCCATTGGTCACCAAAGTACATATTGAGGTCACGAAATATGCACGTGAAGGAACCGAAGCAATTTTGATTGGTCATGAGGGTCACCCTGAGGTTGAAGGGACTATGGGGCAGTATGACAAAAAGAATGGCGGTGAAATTTATCTGGTTGAAGATGAAGAAGATGTCGCTTCATTAACAGTACATCATCCTGAAAAAATAGCATTTGTGACCCAAACAACCTTATCTATAGATGATACGGCCAAAGTAATTGATGCTTTGCGAAATAAATTCCCTCAGATTCAAGGACCTCGTAAAGATGATATTTGCTATGCCACGCAAAACCGCCAAGATGCTGTACGTGATTTAGCAACACAGTGTGATGTGGTGTTGGTGGTTGGCTCTCCAAACTCATCGAATTCAAATCGTTTACGTGAGCTGGCTGAACGGATGGGGAAACATGCCTATCTGATCGATAACGCAGATGAATTAAAGCAGGAGTGGTTTAACGCCAATCATAAGATCGGCGTTACAGCAGGGGCATCTGCACCTGAGATTTTAATTAAACAAGTAATTCAACGTTTACAAGACTGGGGTGCGACAGCACCACAAGAGCTAAATGGTCGTGAGGAAAACATCACATTTAGTTTACCAAAAGAGCTACGGATTCATGTAACGCAAGCTTAAATTTAAACTTTATTTTTTAAGCAGATAGCTGAGATTTCAGTTATCTGCTTTTTTATGCCTTTTATCCAACTTGTATTGGTTTTGTAAGTATTTAAGTTATGATTTTTAATAGGGTAGCGTTTTGTTGCAATGGGGGGAGCAATGCAAAAAAATCGAGGATTCACCTTAATTGAGTTGATGGTGACGATTGCTGTTTTAGCGATTATTGCGTCGATTGCAGCGCCTTCATTTTCAGAGAATATTACCAGACAAAATTTAGATAATAGTGCTAGAGAAATACTCTTTGCTCTAAATGAGGGGAGAAGTAGGGCTATTGCGTTGCGTTCAACTGTTGTTGTCTGCCCAAATAAAGACAATGCGGGTACGCAAATTACGGCAAAACAATGTGTAACAAAAACTATTGCTAATGCGGATAGTGATAAATTTATTGCTCAAAATAGAGTAATTCTTGCAAATATAGCAGACAGTACAAATGTAACATCAACAGTATCAGGAGTAGTTTTTTTACCCATGGGTAATGTTGAAAGTGTAAAAACATTTACTTTGTGTGCAAAAAGTAAGTCTAAAAGTATTACTGTCGCTTCTACTGGTGCATCTGATATTTCATTAGGAACTTGTTCATGAAAATTATAAATAAGCAAGCAGGTGTTGGAATGGTTGAGGTATTGGTGGCTTTAGTGTTACTTGCTATAGGTGTTTTGGGTTTTGCTGCTTTACAACTCAAAGCGGTAGAGGCGGGTGAAGAAGCGCTGCTTAGATCTCAAGCGACATTATTATTGAGAGGTTTAACTGAAAGCATTCGCGCTAATCCAAATGGTCAATCTTTTTACCCTGCAAAAGTACAAAGTTATGCAGGGATTACGAGTAGTCCAAGTGAGCCCAAATCATGTATTGATACAACATGCACTGCTGAACAAATGGCTACTTATGATGCATTTTTAGTTGCAAGATCTGCTTCTAATGTTGGAATAAATATAACGATGGCGACTTGCCCTGGTATTCAATCTACAAACCGGCAGTGTCTATTCGCGGGTTGGAATGGAACAAAATTCTCTGCCGGGAATTATACAGCCTGTATGGATTCTTCTGGAATATATGTAAATAATGCCAAATGCCTCATGATGGAGGCTTATTAGTATGAAAAATCAATTACAAAAAGGTTTTACTTTAGTTGAACTTATCGTTGCCCTAGCTTTAGGATTAATCATTAGTGCTGCTGCTCTACAACTATTTACAGGTGGCCTGATCACGACTCGCTTACAACAAGCAGGTGCTGAGTTGCAAGATAGTGGTGTTTTTGGGTTGGAATATATGGCGCATGATATAAGACTTGCGAATTATGGGAACATAAATAATCCAGAGTTAAATGATAAAACTAATCAAGGTGGTGTTGTTTTAACCAGTGGAGCAACTGGAAACGTTAATTTACCTATTGCTTTGGATACAAAGTTTTTAACGACTGCAGGTGGGGTATCAAATGTAAATGCGGCAAGTGATCAATTAACAATTTTATTCATAGCGCCAAATAAAATGTTTAATTGTGAAGGGGCTGAAGTTGCAGCAGGGGAATATATTCTTCAACGTTATTTTTTACGTAAGGATGATAATGGTCAGAATGATACAGACTATGCACTGGCTTGTGATGCAAATACACCACCAGCGACATCTATTGCTCAAATTAAGGGGATGGGTGAACGTAGTCAAATCATCATGCCCCGTGTAGATCATTTAAGATTTTATTTAGGTACACAAAATAATAATAAAACAAATCTAAGCTATTACTCGATTGATAAATATATGAGTGATGCCAAAACTGCAACAGCTGCAAATAAAAAACCACCAAGAGTTGTCTCAATTAAAGTTGGAGTACTAGTCCGTTCAAAAGATGATACGAAAAGTACGTTAATTGATCCTACAGCAAGTATAAATTTTTTAAATGAAGCGGTTAAGTTAAAAAATACAAGCAGCAAGTATTTAAGACGTGAATACACAACAACAATAGCATTAAGAAATGCGATGGGAGAGCCACTATGAGTAAAATGTTGTTGGCTTCGTCCCAAAGAGGGGCAACCTTGATTGTTGTTTTATTCATGCTGATACTTATTACTTTGATTGGTGTTTTTGCTATTCGTACTGCAATGACATCATTGAACATTGCAACAAATACACAGGTGGGGCAGTTCTTAAGTCAAACTGCAGATACTCCTTTAAATCAATTTTATACATCAGATTTATCCAAAATGGTGGACTTAAGCGGGGTCGTGGGCTTTGCCTTGCAAGATAGTAAATTAGAGCCAGGCAATGAGTATATTTTTTGTTATAGACCTACCTCAAAAGTAAAGTTTGGTGCATCACAAAGTGTCGCAACACTTCGCCCACCAGCAAATAAAACTGCAAAACCAACAGTTGCCTCAGGTGGTTCAGCTGCATTTTGTGATTTAACAAAAGATTTTGGGAGTAATAGGGAGGCTGTGGTCACTCAAGTTGCAATAAAAATTCCAAATGACGCAGTCACCGATTTACCACCAGGTGCTTTATTGGGTGAAGGAACAAACGTAAGTGCGGGAACGATTCTACCCAAAAATGTAGTCGAGCAACAAAGAGTAAGAGTAACGACAACTTCTATTTTTCCAGCATTCGCTAAAGACATTAAAGCTGCCCAAGCTTGTGTAGGCATTGATAGCGCTAATCCTGGTTATATTAGTGATAATACTGATGTGGAAACGAAAGATTTTAAAACTATTGCAAATTGTTTAGTTGATTTAGGTGTTCCTGTAAATAGCCAAACGCAAGAATTCAATTTGCAAACTTTATTTACACAAACGGAAAAACCATAATTCTTGGGGGAATTAACATGAGAAACTCAATTAAAAGTACCTCATTGATAAGAAAAGTGTGGTATTTAAAAAAACAAAACTTTACAGCTTTTAGTTTGGCTTTCAGTTGTACCTTCCTGTTTTCATCTAGTGTTGTTCAAGCGACTGACTTGCAGATTTATGCTGCACCTTCAGCTGGGCAAAAAACAATTATCATGATGCTAGATACATCTGGAAGTATGGGGTATGGGGATGGATATGCTTCAAGTCAAATCAAAGATATGAGTTTGGCTCAGGATTATGGTGTTTGTAGTAATACAAATACCATGAATAGCGGTAGTAATTACACCAATGGTAAAATTTATTCAGTATTATCAAATACAACGCCTCAATATGCTCGTAATTTTTGTTATATAACTAAAAACAGTGCCGCAACGAATCCAAAAGTCACAAATACAGTAACTGGGTGTGAATTACAATCCAATGGTGCATACCGTTGTTATGATCGAATAACTCGATTAAAAGATGGAATGTTTCAGTTCTTAGATAGTACTGATTCAGCTGCACAAAGTTTGTTAAAGGGCAGTAGTGCAAAAATTTCAACAGCTTATGTTGGTGTTGGCAACTTTTCAGCTGGAGGAGATGGTAGAACTGCACAAATTTTAGTCCCTGCTAAAAAACTAGGAGAGAATGAAAGCGATCAACGTAAAGCTCTTAAAACAGCAATTGCTGGATTGACTGCATGGAGTGGTACACCTTCTGCACCCGCTTATGCTGAAGCAGCTTCATATTTAATGGGTACAACGACATATTCAGAAAAAAAATATAGAATAAAAAGAGATATGCAATATATGACTAGGAGTTATACAGTTTTATCAACAGGCTCCGGTTCTTCCAGACGATATAATTATACATATACTTATAAAACGTACTATTGTCAGTCTCTAAATGCTCTAAACCTTAATACGTTAGCGCAAACATGTAAGTATTGGAGTGGCGCTACGACGACTTATGGGGGGACCAATGGAGCAATAACTAATAATTCACCCGTTTGGGAAAATCAACCTAATATTCAACCAAATGGTGGTTGGCTCGATACCTATACAGATACTTTTTATTCTGGGGATTATTACGACTATATAATACCAAATGCTGATAGTGGTATACCAAACTCAATTATAAAAGATGCTACATACCCTGATATCGTAATTGATAGAGCAGCAGAAAATGTTAATGCATTATATAAATCGCCATTACCAGATGCAAATAAGAGTGCATCATGTGATGGTCAGGGGGTTTATTTTTTATCAGATGGACAGCCAAATAGTTCCAGCGATGAACGTGCTGCAGCCTTAATGCAGCAAGCTTTAAATGATAAAGGAAGTTTATTTTCTTGTTCTAATGACTTATCAAACACTGCAGATGGCAGTGCTTGGCGTTGTATGGGAGCATTTGCGAAGTCATTGTTTAATCCTGTAACGAATCCTAAAGGGGTATCTATTCAAACAGCTTTTGTTGGGTTTGGTACAGAGTTTGCTGGTGATCCTTTGAATGCATCTACAGATATTCAAAATGCTTGTCGAATAAGTTCTCGTGCATATAAAGATGCAGCAACAGGTGCAGAACCTAACGATAAGTGTTCACCTGGATATGCTGGGAGTTTATCAGTTGCAAAACCGACTGAAAATAACTCAGGAACAGGAAGAAGTGATGGCTATAACTATGATGGTGGTTTCGGCAATGGCGGATTTTTCCAAGCCTCAAAAGCAACAGATATTACATTAAGTGTTATTCAGTTTATCAACTCTTTAGGAGATACTCCACCAGATCCTTTATCTACAGGTGCTATCTCTGTGCCAGTCGACGCATTAAATCCAAATGGTTTTCAACCATATGGATATTTACGTGCTTTAAAACCTGATCCTGGAAAAAATTATTTAATCTGGCAAGGTAATTTAAAGAAGTATGGAATTAATGGCGGAGCCTTAAAAGATGGACCAACAACAATTTTTAATGACCTAGGTGCATTAAATAAAAATACTAAAGACCTTTTTAATGCTTCAAATTCATTTGATTTAGGTCTTGTTGAAAAAGGCGGAGTTTATTCAAAATTAGCTTTGCCAACAACAGATAATCCTAATTTATTTAGACCATTATTTACAGACGTATCTAGTGTAAATAATGGGAAGCTTGTAAAAATCTCTGCAAAAGATAGCAATTTATTGGCTGTTACAAATAAACCAATTACAAATAATGCAGCATTATTGACAGGGTTTAAGACACAAGCTGTTGTAAAAGATTTTTCCACTCCACTTAAGATTAAAATATTAAATTATCTTGGCTATGACTTAGATTTGGCAACAACGACAACTTTACCTGATACATTAACACCACCAAGTTCCCCATTCACTGCTATGGGGGCAAGTATTCACTCATTCCCTGTTCAACTGACTTATTCTGGTGATTTAGATGCAGATGGTGATTTAACAGCAGTACGCTCACAATCTGTACTCTATTCAAGTATGGAAGGGGGCTTACGTGTTGTTGATGGATCAACAGGTGCTGAACAAATGGTTTTTATTCCATCAGATATCTTAGAAAAAGATGATGCTTCAAGAGCCTTACGCAGAAGTGAAGCAGGTGATGCCACTTATGGAATAGATGGTGCATGGGTTGCCGATCCAGCATATGAATTTGGCACAAGCTCAAACACAACATCTGTAAGAGCGAAGCAAATGAATGTGTATGGTGGTATGCGGATGGGGGGGACAAGTTATTACGGATTAAATGTACTGAATCCTAATTCACCAAAATTTTTATTTAGAATTGGACCTGATTTAGGTGGAAAATATGTACGCATAGGGCAAACCTGGTCTAAACCTGTACTTGCAAATGTACGTTATGGCGATAAATTCAAACGTGTGATGATCATCGGCGGTGGTTATGATATATGCTATGAAAATCCAAGATTTAAATTAAATACTGCAAATCCAGCGGAGTATGGTGGCGCTGCCTGTAAGAAAGCACAAGCAGATGGTAATGCTGTCTATATGATAGATGCGAATGATGGCTCTGTTCTGTGGTATGCAAGTAATGCAGGTGCAGATTCTAATAATGCAGCTATGACGCATAGTATTGTGAGTCGTATAAGTACTGTTGATCGTGATGGCGATGGTCTGGTTGATCATCTTTATTTTGGTGATTTAGGTGGGCAAGTATTTAGAGCCGATTTAAATAATGCAAAAGGGACACCTGTTTCTGGATTTGGTAAACGAGTTGTAAGACTGGCAAATCTAGGCAGTACAACAGTAACCGATGGAGACCAACCACGCTTCTATCAACCGCCAACCTTAACAAAACATACCCAAGGTTCAGACACTTTTATTCTAGTTGGGATTGCTTCAGGTGATCGTAGTACACCTTTAGATGTAACGCCATTAACTGGACGAGAAGGAATCTTACCTGCAAAAGCAATACCAAACAGACCTATGAATAATGTTTATGGGTTAATTGATCGTGATTTTAGTAATAAGGCATTAATAACGATTGCAGATAGTGATTTAAAAACAGTTAATTTAGTACTGACAGATTTAAAGAAAAATCCTCAAACGCTATCTGGGGCAATTGCATCAAGCTTTTTTCCATATAATAAAACAGGGCTACAAGGTTGGTATCGTTCTCTTTCTAGTGATTATACGGGAAATGATGTATCAGGAAGAACATCTGGTGGTATAAAGGCGTTTGAAGAAGAACCTATCGCTTTAACTAACTATTTATTTGTACCTACATATGATCCAGAAGGTACAGGTGTAGCACAACAAGATCCATGCAAACCACGCATTGTAGGTGAAAGTAATACCCAGCAGTTCTGTTTGCCATATGGTGTATGTTTGAAATTAGATGGTACAAAGGATATAGATGAAGATAAAAAGTCAGGCTTTCAAATTCTGAATGGTAAAAATACAAATGTTATTGGGGCGGGTATCCGAGGGATTACTTTAGGACCTGGTGAAAATTCAAATAAACCAAATAGTTGTGGAAGTTTAACCATGCTTGGAAATATTCAAGGCTCTGGTAAATGGGAATGTACACGTATCCTTAACCCAATACGGTGGTATGAGAAATATGTTTCAGCAAGTTAAGTTAAAAAATAATTTGCCTATGTATTCGGATCGTAGGCAATCGATTGTTCAATCTGGATTTACTTTAATTGAAGTAATGGTCGTTGTCATAATTATTGCTATTTTAGCTGCCGTAGCCTTCCCAGCCTATACGGAGTATACCCGTAGGGCTTCAGCATCCGCTGCTCAACAAGAAATGCAAAAGATTGCTGAGCAGCTAGAGCGATATAAAGCCAAAAATTTCACTTATAAAGGTTTTGATCCAAATTATATCTATGGTGTATCTGAGGCAATGACGGAAATTATCTTGCCGAAAGGAGCAAGTGGTGATCAGGTAAAATACAAAATCACTCTACAAGATCCAATAAGTGGGAAACAATTGTCTTCAAAGGATGATGCAAATAGAGGTCGAAATTGGGCAATCAAAGCTGAAAGTACTGATGTTAAAAACTATAATCTACTTATGACGAGCGAAGGGATTCGTTGTAAAACCAAAGACAGTGTTACTTTTACAGCTTGTACGGGTAGTGAGATTACATCATGGTGAAAGTATGAAGCAGAAAGGATTTACATTAGTTGAGTTATTAATTGTTGTGGCAATTATAGGAATTTTAGCTGCAATAGCCTATCCGTCATATCAAGAATATATTGTTCGAACAAACCGAGTTGATGCACAAAGCGAGATGCTTCAAATTGCCCGAAATTTATCCAATTATAAAATGGCGAAAGGGACATTTAAAGATGCCAAATTGGAAAATGGAGCATTTGAAGAAGATTATCCAAGTGTTGGAGAAGCAAAATATAAAGTTAAATTAGAAGTTTCTAAAGATAATTTAACTTGGTCTTTAAATGCTGCTCCAAGAGCGGGTTCTCAGCAAGCCGGAAATGGTGATGTCGGATTAGATAGCCAAGGCCAAAAATGTTGGAGCAAAGGTACCACTTGCACCCCATCAGCAACCACAAATTGGGACGGCAAATAAAAATTAAATTCAAAATTGTGGATAAATAAAATTTGATCTTTCTTTCATGACAAAGATAACGTAAAATATTGCCCTCTATGAAAGGGGTTTGAAATGTATCGATGGTCGGTACAAGGATAATCCGTAAAAACTATAAGGTTCTATCATGGTTGTAATTCGTCTAGCACGCGGTGGTGCTAAAAAACGTCCGTTCTATCAAGTAATCGTAACTGATAGCCGCAATGCGCGTGACGGTCGTTTCATCGAACGTATTGGTTTCTTTAACCCTACAGCTCAAGGTAAAGCAGAAAAACTTCGTTTAGATGCTGATCGTTTTGCTCACTGGGTTGCTCAAGGCGCTCAACCGTCTGAACGTGTTGCTTCTTTAGCTGCTCAAGCTAAGAAAGCTGCAGCTACTGCATAATTAAATCTTTAATTAGGCAGTAAGCCCATGACACCAGCACAGAATGTGCCCGAAGATCGTATTCAGATTGGACAGCTACGTTCAGCATATGGATTAAATGGGTGGCTCTGGGTCTATTCCAATACAGAACCTATGAGCAACATATTTGACTACCTCCCTTGGTACATTGAAACCAAAGCAGGTTGGCAAATTGTAGACGTAAAACGTTGGAAACCACATGGTAAAGGCTTGGTTGTTTCGTTGAAAAGTGTGAGTGATCGCACTGCAGCAGACAGCTTAGTTGGCGCGAATGTTTGGATTTCAAAATCGCAACTGCCTCAAGCAGGCGTGGACGAGTATTACTGGTCTGATTTAAAAGGTCTAATCGTATTAGGTCTGAATGAAGAAGAACAGGAAGTAAATCTTGGTCAAATCCACGAATTGTTTGAAACAGGCGCCAATGATGTCATGGTTGTTCGTGCAACAGCAGATAGCATCGATGGTGAAGAGCGAATGATTCCATGGCATAAAGATGTGGTACAACGCGTTGATCTCGAAGCTGGTCGTATCTATGTCAATTGGGGTGTAGATTTCTAATCCGATAAGGATTGGCGCAGCAGGAAAATAGAGGAGTCTGCGATGTTTTTTGCAGTCATTACGCTTTTTCCTGAAATGTTTGAAGCGATTACAGCGTACGGAATTAGCGGGCGAGCGGCAAAGCGTGACATTGTACAAGTTCATTGTATCAATCCGCGAGAATTTGCTGAGGGTAACTACAAACGAGTGGATGAACGTCCATTTGGTGGTGGTCCTGGTATGGTGATGATGGCTGAGCCGTTGGCAAAAGCAATCCACCATGCAAAAGAGCTTGCAAAGCAAGCAGGTGCAGTTCATGTTCCTGTGGTGTATATGTCACCGCAAGGGCAGACCTTAAATGAACCTGCAGTACAACAATTTGTTGAATATGACGGATTAATTGTGCTGTGTGGACGTTATGAGGGGGTTGATGAGCGTTTGATCCAAAAATATGTTGATCAGGAATGGTCGATTGGAGATTACGTATTATCAGGCGGTGAACTCCCTGCGATGGTTTTATTGGACAGTATTATTCGACGTTTGCCGAATACCATGTCAGATGAACAATCAGCAGTGCAGGACTCATTTGTGGATGGTCTTTTAGATTGCCCACAATATACCAAGCCAGATCATTTTGAAGGTTTGGATGTTCCTGAAGTACTTAAGTCAGGGCACCATGCCAATATTGAGAAATGGCGGTTTTTGCAACGCTATCAACGCACTTTAGAACGGCGACCTGAGTTGGTGGAAAAAGTTGAGTTGACCAAGCAGCAAAAAAAATGGCTAAAAGATGAGCGAGGGTAGGCAAGCATTGATTATGTTTGTTTCAACGCACGTCAGAAGCTGTACTTCTTATCAGGAATACAACAAGTCATCATTGTTGTCCTGCGGAATGTGAGTTCCATAAGAAGTCGGCTTCGAGAAAATACTTATGATTAAGTACTTATATTAGGCTCTTTATTGATCTGAATAACATCAGCAATAAAGGGAAAGATAAACGGGTTGATACGCGATTTAGCCTCTATCCCCAGCGGTTGTGCAGACCTCTTCTGTCCCGCAAAACGGAGATTCCCACAATGAGTGGTAAACATCCTTTAGTTCAAGCAATTGAAAACCAACAGTTAAAAACTGACCTCCCAACTTTTGCTCCTGGTGACACAGTTATCGTTCAAGTAAAAGTAAAAGAAGGTGATCGTGAGCGTCTTCAGGCTTTTGAAGGCGTAGTTATTGCGAAGAAAAACCGTGGCTTGAACTCTGCGTTCACAGTACGTAAAATTTCTAGCGGTGTTGGTGTTGAGCGTGTATTCCAAACTCACTCTCCAATCGTTGCTAAAATCGAAGTGAAACGTCGTGGTGACGTTCGTCGTGCTAAGCTTTATTACCTACGTGAATTGTCTGGTAAAGCTGCGCGTATTCGTGAGAAATTACCAGCGCGTAAACAAGGTTAATTTTAACTTTGCTTTACAGCTAAAAAATGCGCCATTTGGCGCATTTTTTGTTTCTTGCTACAGTTAAAGGTTAAAGTCCTTGTAGTTTCAGGCGATTGGTATGTTCACGATAGACTTGTACTGGGTCTGGTGAAAAAATTGCACGCAATCCTAAAATTTGATTGACCTCATCTAAGTGATTCCAACGATAATCATCACGAATCGTTTTACCGAATTTAGCACTACATCTTGAGACTAAGCCATCATTATCACGACCAGCATTAATTAATAAACTTGTGCCAAGTAGAGCAGAATCCAAGTCTAAAAGATTTGTGACGGCGGTATTGCCCGTAAATGAATAGAATTGAATCCCTTTTTCTTGATAAGCCCCTTCACCACAAGCTGTGGTACCAACGCCCATCGGGAATTTACTGTTAAATTGTGCAGAACCCTCAATGGTGAGACTTTTCCCACCTGCCAACGCATCATGGGGAAGTTCTTTCGGGTTAAGACCTTGCGCCCAGACAATTGCTTTTGAAAATAAATTGACCACACTCACCAATGGACCTTGAAGTGGCGTGCCTTCTATACTTAAGATAACGTTTGCAACAGGGCTACCTTTTTGTGGTGAACCAACAGCAGTCACAGATGCAATTTGCATAGGCATGATGCCTGCGACATAGCGGCTGGTTGGACCACCATGCGAATGTCCGATCAGATTGACTTTTTGACTGCCGGTAATTGCCAGAATCTCTTCCACTTGCTGAGCCAATTGCTCACCACGGACTTCAGTGGAATTAAAGGGTGATACTCGTGTAGCCCATGTATTGGCGCCGTTGCGAGCCAAATCTGGTAAAATTTGATACCAGTAGTCTAATCCTAAAACATCGCCAGCACGAATAAACCCAGCCATACCATGCACAAATACCACAGGATATTTGGTTTTTGCATAGTCCGAGTTCACTTTACTGACAGTCACTTTTTGCGCATTATTAGATGCATATGTGGTTGATAATGTACTCGCCAGCAGTAGACTCGCGATAATACGTCCATATTTCATGTTAAAACTCCATCTATTTTATTATTGGGCGATTTACATACCTCAATTTTAAATGTATTGAGTGTAAAGCCTCGATTCTGATCATGTTTGCAGGAACGCAAACTTAGCTTCTTTGTTTTTTTAATCTCGTATCAAATCAGATTCTGGAATTCGAAATTCAATACGATGTTCAATATAAAATTTGAATCCAGAATCATTTACTATTCAACTATAAAATATACTGAATGAACAGTACATTTTATCGCCTCTCATCGGCAATATTTACAAGCCTTGTAATTTCAGACGATTGGCATGTTGACGATATTGAGCAAGTGGATTCGGCGCAAAAAATAACCCACGTAGCCCTAAAACATGATTGATTTCATCCATGTGTGTTTGACGGTAATTGTCTCGAATCACTTGCCCATAATGGGTATTGCAACGATTCATCATGCCATCATTGTCTAGATTTTTATAAGACAAAGGCGCGAGTGTAGAAATGACGCCATCCATAACATCAAAAATGTTGGTGAATTGAGCTGTACCCGTCCAAGAATAATGATAAACACCATTGGCTGTTACTTTTTGACCATTACCACAGTCTTTGGGAATCGCAGCGCTTGGAAATTTTGCATTAAATTCAGCAGCCCCTTGTTCGCTCACACTTTGTAAAGAGTTATTTAGGCTGAGGGGGAGGGATGGATTACCTTCGAGAAGTGTAATCACAGGTGCTAAGATATATTGACTAAAAATTGTCAGAAGCGTATTTGCACCTCGGTTACTTAAAATATCATCTGCGATCTTAGAACCTTTAATTGCCCCTGCAACAGCAGTTAAAGAAGCAACTTTTGTGGGTGCAACGATTTCAATATAACGAATTGTTGGACCACCATGACTATGTCCAATCAGATTGACTTTGGGTGAGCCAGTCAGTGCGAGGACTTCATCGACTTGCTGTAAGAGCTGTTCACCACGAAGCTGTGTCGATTCCAATGGGGAGACTTGTGTCGCATAAACTTTTGCGCCATTGCGAGCTAAATCAGGGAGGATCTGATAGAAGTAATCTATGCCAAAGGATGAAGGCCCTAGACGTGTGAAACCGAACATCCCATGATTAAATACAATTGGATATTTGGTTTTTGCATAGTTTGAACTGACATAACGTGGATTTACAGTTTGTAAGCCAGATGCAGATGCAGTCATCGAACTTAATCCAATGATTAAACTCAGGGCGAAAATATTGATCTTAAATTTCATATTAAAATACTCTTGTTGTTTTTAAGTGAATTGTTGATTGACATGAAGTCTATGTTGCAAGCTAAAATTTGCTTACAACCCTTATGATCTCAAGCGATTGGCATACCATCTTTATCGTTATTGCTCTAAACCAAAGGTGCAAGTTGCATTAAAATCGTGTCAATCCCGAGCAAGTTTTTAGTTTGTGTGCGTCCTCCCTATAGATGGTTGTTAATATTATTTTCCACTTTGTATCAGCAGACTTGTAGGTATCCCTGAGTCATAAATGTACAGAGATCCTTGAGTCTGGCTTGCAAACTCAAGCCATAAAACGTGCTATAAACGCATAATCTAAATATTTTTGTTTTCGCTTTTTTCATCATTTTAGCGATGTGCTATGTATTCCATGGCTAATTTGCAAAGGGTAATTTGCCTCCTTGATCATGCACAGTTTCAAAAGTTTGTAATCTGAGTTGCTCTTGTTGATTTGCAAATTGTTGTGATTTCAATTGTTCTACAGCACGCTGTTTGGCTGAATCACTCAGATTACTTTTGAGGATAGTGTCACGTTCAGCAAGGTATTGATTAACTTTGCCTTTCCAATCATTTCTTTGTACATCAAGCGTTTCTAAGCGTTGTGTCGCTTCTGGTCCCACTAAATTGGTGCGCATTTGACGGATCTCTTGTGCAGAACCACCACGCGCCTTGATCTCTGCTGTCAGCTTTCTTAAGTCTTCAAGTTGATTGAGTTGTTGTAAATTCTCTTTCCAGTCTTCGGGGAGTTGCTCGAAAAGCTCTTTGAGTTTTTGTGCTTTTTCAGCCGCAGATAATTTTTGATTATCCATAATTTCTAGGCGGTCTACCGTATATTGATCATAGGTATCTTGTGTGCCAAATAAGCCTTGAATTTCATAATCTGAGAAGAATTTTTTTCTTAAATTTTTAGTATTGACTAAAATCTGTTGATAATACTTTGCACTCTCTTTATCTGCGGTAGGTGCTTGTAAATCACCTAATTTACTTCTGTAATCAATATAACGTGTCCAGAGATCATTTAACTGCGATAACACAGGCTCTTTATAGCTGATTTTGGTATAGCTGAGAAAATCGGTTTTGATTTGCTCAATGCTTTTTTCACCATATTGGGTGATGAAATATTCAAAGCAATCTTTGGTCTGTTCATTGACAATTAAACGATTGGAGGCATCTGCACGGATTTGGCAATTAATTTGCGTGTCTTGTTGGCTTTTGCTGGCAAAGCCCAGTGCTTGAGATGCTGGGAGCTGAGTTGAGGCCAATTGCCCCATCTGTTGTTCGAGTGCTTTTTCAGAAGCTGGTGGTGTTTCAGTCGATTCTGTATTAGGTTTTAGCCAAAAAATCACGGCTATAAGAATGATCAAGAGACTACCAATGATGATCCCAATCATTTTTTTAGATAGATCCATCTAATATTCCTACTATTTTTAGATTTTTTATTGAAAAAATAATTTGCCACAGAATTCGAAATTTCAAACAGAAAATTTGTAAAAATAGACGAATGGTTTTTGCTAAAATAGCGCATTATTCTCCGTATCCAGACCAATATGTCTTCAAAAGCTCAGAAAATACCGCGTCGCCATATCAGTGGTGTTTTTTTATTGAATAAGCCTTTAGGCATAAGTTCAAATGCGGCGCTACAAAAAGTGCGGTGGTTGTATCGTGCTCAAAAGGCAGGGCATACAGGGGCACTTGATCCTTTGGCATCTGGACTTTTACCAATCTGTTTAGGTGAAGCGACTAAATTTTCACACTATCTGTTAGATTCGACCAAGCGTTACCAAACGACTGTTCAGCTTGGGCATAGCACGACCACGGGTGATGTCGAAGGTGAAGTTCTACTTGAAAAGGCTGTACCTGAATTAAACCAAGACAGTATTCAACAGGTTTTGGCGCAATTTACCGGAGATATTCAACAAGTTCCGCCAATGTATTCAGCCTTAAAAAAACAAGGCCGTCCTTTATATGAGTTGGCGCGTCAGGGAATTGAGATTGAACGTGAGGCACGGCCAATTCATATTTTTGCCATTGAACTGATTGCTTTTAATCAGTACAGCCTGACCTTAGATATTACCTGCTCTAAAGGAACGTATATTCGAGTTTTGGGTGAAGACATTGCTAAAGCATTGGGAACTTACGGGCATTTAACATACTTAAATCGAACTCAAACTGGTCATTTTGATTTGATTCCGGAATATACCATTGAACATTTGGAAAGCTTGACTGAGCAAGCACGTGAAGCTTTGTTGCTGCCTGTCTATGCACCAATTGATCATTTTCCTAAAGTTCAGGTACCTGAAGGACGTGCGGAATATTTTAGCCGTGGTATGGAAAGTAATATTGAGCATGTTGCCGAAGCTGAAGTCTTGGTTTTTGATGGTGATAAATGTTTAGGCTTGGCTGAAATTACCGATAAAAAGCGTTTAGTGCCTAAACGCGTGCTAAACCTTTAATTTCGTTTCATTGTTAGAAAATAACTCAGTTTAAATCTAAGCCTGATTAAGCTCAAGCAGGATTAAGCCAAAGCAAGGTTAAGTCTCTCAGCGCCTTTTTAATAGACGCATTTAAAAGATAAGTGAATGTTATGGAATTTGATATCATCCTCAGTTTAGTATTCTTTGCCTTTTGTGCAGGGGCAATTGATGCCGCTGTTGGAGGTGGAGGGTTGATTCAAATTCCTGCATTGATGGGTGCTTTACCGCATTATCCTACCGCCACAGTTTTTGGAACCAATAAACTGGCTTCGATTTGTGGAACAGCTTCGGCTGCTTTTTCATATTTAAAACAAGTCAAAATTCAGTGGAAGCTGTTGGCAGTGATTGGAATCACTGCATTTATTAGCTCATTTGGTGGTGCTGCTTGTGTCTCACTGATCCCCCAAGAAATTTTGCGGCCATTTGTATTATTTATGCTGATTGTGATCGCAATCTATACATTTTTTAAGAAGCAATTTGGACAAGTCCATTTTCAACAAGAAATCACGCGTAAAATGTTATTGATCGCGGGTGTGGGTGGTTTATTGATCGGCTTTTATGATGGGATATTTGGGCCAGGTACAGGTAGTTTTTTCATCTTCTATTTTATTCGTTATCTGAAAGTTGACTTTTTGCACGCATCGGCGCTTTCCAAAATTGGCAATTTCATGACCAACTTTGCCGCACTGAGTTTCTTTGTTCCCACTGGACATGTGTTATTTCAATTGGGCCTGCTGATGGCTGTTGCCAATGTGTGTGGTTCATTGGTTGGTGTGAAAATGGCACTGAAATATGGCAGTGGTTTTATTCGTATTCTATTTTTGATTTTGGTCAGCATTTTGATTTGTCGCTTGGCCTATCAAATGTTTGTCGCGTAATTTGCTAGATTCTCTGGTTAATTTTTTTTGATACAAAAAAGCTTAAATTTTGTAAGGCTTTTTTTTGATTTGTCTTCTAAGATTGTTGGTTTCTTGATCGAAAAATCACAAACCGAAGCAATGGAAGGTAAATATCAAATAGGATTATAAAAAGAGGGATTTAGATGAATATATTTGAGGCTTTGAGAGAAAGCCATATCATTCAGAAGGATTTGTCAGAACAATTAACACATACCTCAGGCGATAGTCCTGAACGAAGGAAAATTTTTAATTTATTGAAAAATGAATTATTTGCCCATGCTGTTGCAGAAGATCGCTATTTTTATATTCCGTTAATGATGACGGATTCAGGTTTAAATATTACCCGTTTGGCATTGGCTGAACATCATGAGATGGATGAAATATTACAATCGCTAGAACAAACAGATTTTAGCCACTCTCGCTGGCTGGTTTTAGCGAAACGATTATCTGAAATCATCGCGCATCATATTCATCAAGAAGAGCATTCTTTTTTTCAAAAAGCGCTAAAGATTTTAGATGAAAATCAAAAATTAATCTTAGCAAAGAAATATTTATCGGAATATAAAAAGTATAAAGCAAAAGACCTTATCCGCTTGGTTGGCTAAGTCTGTTGGCTGGTATTTCGTTGACTTGTCTACAAAGGCAACTAAATAAAATTGAAGCTATAAAGTACCTAGAGAATGATGAGCAGATTGCTGAACGATATTTACAATTTTTTAAGTTAATGAGATGCTTCTCATCCATCATATATTTACGCTGATCTTCTCTTCCTTAAGATCGCGTAAATATGGTCGGGATTCTATATGACTGGCAGTGGGTCAGTATTGAGAATGTTTTAGTGAGCATTTGAGCTTTTCGCCGCTCTAAATGTTACCCCTACCGAGGCAATCATAATGCAGATTAAAGCAACGGTTTGCCAAGCAGTAATATGTTCATTCAGTAAAACCATACCTGAAATTGCGGCAAGTGCAGGGGATAGACTCGATAAAGTACCATAGCTCATTTTGCTTAATTGTTTTAAAGCAAGCAGATCTAAGGCATACGGAATCGCGGTTGCTAAAAGTGCAATCAGCAAAGCTTTGCCCCAGTACTGTGTTTGTAGCAAGGCATCTGGGTTATGTACAGCACTAATTGGTAGCATAACCAAGGCAGACAAGACGATTGCAATACTTAGTGCATGCATACCAATATTTTGTCGTACAACTTTTTGCCCAAAATAAATATAACTTGCCCAACAGACACCCGCACCTAAAGCAAAGGCAGCACCAAGATAGGAAAAGTTATGTGCGGTCGCATCTTGCCAAGGCACCATCAAAGCAATGCCAATGATGGCAAGAAATACCCAAATATAGTCAGTTTTTTGTTTAATCGAGAGCAGTGCCAAAGTCAGAGGCCCTAAAAATTCTAATCCAACAGCAATACCTTGAGGCAATTTGCCTAAAGAGGCATAGAACAGCACATTCATCAAACAGACTGAACCACTATAATAAAGTAGCTCATTCCATCTTAGGTAAGGTAAACGCTTGATAATTTTCCATGAACGGAACATTAAAATAATTAAAATAGACGCAAAACATAATCTTAAGGTCACGACGGTAATCGGATCTAAAACCTCAAATAATTGTTTCGCAAATGAGGCACTGATCTGATAAGCCACCATAGATAAAACCATGAAGAGCACAGCAGTGAGTTGAGAATTTGGCATATCTAAGGTGAGGAAAAATATTGCACAGATTTTAACACTTTCTCGGATTTATTTGAGTATTTCGCGAATAGATGAATATTGATTCAACATTTCCCTTTGAGATTCAGCCGAGTCCTCTGTAAGATGGGAATGATTATACTTGCAATGGCACATGTGTTAGGAATAAAAGATGTCAGGAAATACCAATAAAACTGAAAATTTAGGCTTAAATGCAACAGAGCAAGCAGAAGCTTGGTATATCGATGTACTTAAATTAGAACAACAAGGTCTTGCTCAAAATGAGCAAGACGCTCAAGCGCGTGTTGATTTGTTGGTTAATGCCTCTAATCAGAATTTTGCACCTGCAAGTACTTTGTTAGGACAGTGGCATGTTTTAGGCCGTTATGTAAATCAAAGTGTGCAGTCAGCTATTCTTTTTTTTCAACATGCAGCAAAGCTTAATCATGCACTGGCTCATTTAGAACTTGCTTATCTTGGCTTGAACAATGCAACCAATCAATTGACAAAAGCTCAAGCTTTAATGCATTTGCAACAAGCAGTTCAATTGAATCATCCAGAAGCAATTTTTGTTTATGCACAACAACAATTATCACAGGATCCACAGTCAGCATACTTATTACTTTTAAACAATTATTTAAAAAATCAGCATCAAAACAGCCTGAAGTTTTTTGTAGAGTTTTCAGGGTTTGATTCGATCAAAGTACAAAATGAATTGTTAAAAATCGCTGAAAAAGACCATTTTTCCTGTGCTTTATTGGCGTTTAGTTATTTAAAACAGAACAATCTTGATGCTGCTTTAAAATATGCCGATATCGCGCAAGAACATAATGATCCATTTGGCTGCTATGTTCGCGCACTTATTGAACAACAAAGTGCTAAAGCGGATGCGGCAGTTGTGCAAGAGTTTTTACTTAAAGCTGCAAAAAATGGACATATCGAATCTGCTTATTTAGCTGCAGTGACACTGTTGAAAAATTCGGAAAATGCCAAAACTGAGCAAAAGCAGAAAGAATATGCAGCACTCGCTTTTGATCTATTATCGCATGCTGCTGTTTCAGGTAATGTTCCAGCTCAATACTCTTTAGCACAGTGTTTACGCTATGGTATGGGAACTGAGAAGAATCTTGATCAGGGTATTTCTTGGTTAGAACGTGCTGCAATGCAAAACCATCCAGATGCCCAGTTTGAATTGTCGATGTTACTGCCTTTAGAACATGAACATCACCTCCCATTATTAAATTCAGCTGCAGAGAAAGGCCATGTTCAGGCCATGCTGTGTATGTCAATTTTTGAGCAACGTCAAAACAATGCGGATGGGGCATTATTCTGGTTAAACAAAGCCAAAGAGTTGAAAGTTCCACGTGCCTTCTTCTTATTGGCACAAATGTATCAGGAAGGTAAGTGTGTAGAGGCTGATTTAACCCAAAGTGCAGATTTGTTTAAACAAGCTGCCGATCATGGTGATATCGACTCTTATTTTGAATTATTTAAAATTTATAAAGATGGGATCGGGGTGCGTAAAAATAAAAAAACTGCCAGCAAATATTTGGATTTAGCCAAAGAAAACCAGCATATTGAAGCAGCTTCAATTGAGTTTTAATCAAAGATCAGTCTATGTC
This sequence comes from Acinetobacter sp. BIGb0196, assembly GCF_011759595.1. Lineage (NCBI taxonomy): Bacteria > Pseudomonadati > Pseudomonadota > Gammaproteobacteria > Moraxellales > Moraxellaceae > Acinetobacter > Acinetobacter sp. BIGb0196. The sequence continues at coordinate 650,243 of NZ_JAAOZA010000002.1, forward strand.
TGAATTATCGCAACACAAGCTCGCGCATGTAGCGACCTATACCCATGAGACAGGTCGCTTGTTTGTGGTAGGTGATATACATGGTTGTTATGATTTGTTGATGCAACAGCTTGAACGTGTTCAATTTAACTTTGAAAAGGATCTATTGATTGCTGTAGGGGATCTTGTTGATCGTGGTCCTGACAGTTTGAAATGTTTGCATCTGCTTGCAGAGCCTTGGTTTAAAGCTGTTTTAGGCAATCATGAAGAAATGTGTTTATTGTCGCAGATCGATCCGATGATGAAAGATATGCATGCGCATCATGGTGGAAAATGGTTTTATGCATTAAGTCCAGATCAGCAGCAACAAGTCATCGATCAATTAAACACTTTACCCATACTGTTAGAAGTCATTTATCAAAATAAGAAGTATGGCTTTGTGCATGCCGATATAGATCTAAATGATTGGGATGCGTTTAAAGTTGCGACACGATCTAAAAGTCGCGAATTGGCGTTATGGGGCAGAGGACGAATTAAAAATAAACGCTTTATGCGTTATTCAACAGTTGTCGGTGTGGAGCAGGTTTTTCTAGGTCATACCGTGGTTGATTTTGTCACCAAGAAGCATAATTGCTATTTTCTAGATACGGGCGCTTGTTTTGGAAGTGAGTTAAGCCTTGTTGAAATAGATCATCACCGCCCGATAGAAAAACAAGTGTTTGTCCTGAAGTCATAATTTTGCTTATTATTGTTTAAATATTTTTAAGAGTTCAGGCTATTCATTGCAGTGAATTTTATATGGCTATTACTTAAATTTTATCTGTGTAGTGGAAAAAATAAGTCTTTAATTAAAAAATACATACATATAAAAGCATTAACTATTAAATACATAAGTATAAGATTTTGAATTTTAAAGAAAAAATATTTATTTCTAATCAAGGTCATTCTTTCATTTATCGATATTCAATCAAATTTTTTGCCATTACTTGATTCGATACAGTAAGCATCAACTCGGTTAGATTGAGCAAAATATTAAAATATTTTTAAAATAAAACAGCTATTATTAATAATTAATTCACAGTAATATAAGTTATCGTGATGGATATCGCGAATTAAATAACAATAAGGTGATCAGAATGATGAGATCGAAAAATTATATAAAATGGTTTCTTTTTGCATGGGTAAGCTTACTTTTGTTGGCTTGTAACTCTTCAACAAAATTTGAACAGGGTCTTACAGCCAAATTTGAATATAGTCCAACAGCGCCAAGTATCGGTGAAGTTGTCAAATTTGATGGAACGAAAAGTACGGTTGACCAAACAAAAGAAGCCAGTGCAATTGCTAGCTATGCTTGGAACTTTGGAGATGGTTCAAGCGGAACAGGTGCTACAGTTGAACATAGTTATACCAAAGTTGGTCAATATACCGTGAGCCTGACGATAACAGACCTAGCAGGTCGGACCGACTCAACAACACAGAAAATAGAAGTAAAACAGGGAGCAACAACGATAAACCGTGAGGTTTTAGTCTCAGCTCAAACGGTTGATGGCGCTTCGATTCCAAATACAAATATTACAATAGAGGGGCAAAGTGTTAAAACAGATCAAAATGGTCGTGCGACTTTGAATCTAATACTTCCTCAAAACACACAAAAAGTGGTGGCTAAATTTGAAAAAGAAGGCTTTATCACGCAGTCAATTGTTTATGATATTGCCAATTTAAAAGCAATCTCAGCAAATTTATTGGCCATTAAACAAATTGTTCCTGTGTCAGAGATCTCTGACGCTCAAGTGATTCAATCCTTAAATTTGGGTGCACGCATTAGCATCCCCGCCAATGCTTTTGTAAAAGCAGATGGCAGCCTAGCCACAGGTGCAGTGACTGTTGAATTTACTCCATGGGATATTACCAATCGTGATTTAAATGCAATGCCTGCCAATGGTGTAGCACGCGATGCGCAAGGCAACATCGTGGATCTGATCAGTGCTGGAATGATTACAGCCACATTTAAAGATGCAGGTGGTCAGAAATTACAACTTGCAGCTGGTAAAACAGCAGACCTTCAAATGAATCTGCCGATAAAGAGTATCAATAATCAACAGATGAAAATAGGTACACAAATTCCAATGTGGTATTTTGACCAAGTGAGTGGATTGTGGATTGAAGAAGGTATTGGGCAGGTAATGCTGTCAAACCAATCGTCTACAGGCCTTGCTGTACATGCAACAGTGAAGCATTTTTCAACATGGAACTGGGATTTGAAATTTGAAAATGCAGGTTCAGTCTTTGTGCAGTGCCAATCCAATGGTGAGGGGATTCCATGCAATGTGACTGCAAAAATCAGCTTAAATGATGGTTCATCCTTAACCAAATCCAACAGTATTCCTAAAGAAGGGTTGACGGTGGTGAATATGCCTTCGAGTGGTTCAATTTATTGGACTGCAAAAGATCTAACAGGCACGATGCTGGGTGAAAAAACTTCGACAACCTCAGGTAATGTGATTATTGATCTTGGAAAATCAGCCACAGATCATTTTGTAAAATGTGCACTACCCAATGGGACGTTTGTGGCATGTTTTGGCAAAATAAATGACCAGTTGGATTTTTCAATATCGCAAGATGGCGGTCGTTTCCTCACAGGTATAAAAGACCCAGACGGGCAGTTGGATTGGTCTGCACAAACGGCTTTAATTTTTGAGAGTAATCAATGGGTGCGTTATAAAGGCCAGCAAACTTCAGGTTTAACAGGTAATGTTAATATTATCTTGGCAGATCGTGAAGTTGTTTATGTCAGCAATCAAGGCTTGAGTTTCCCGATTGTCTGTACCAGTTTGATTGAGGATCCTTTAAATGGGACCACTGAGCCCAATGGGAATTGGGAAGTTGTTCCTGAATTAATTGGAAAGTCATGCAATATAGAAATCACGGTATATAACATAGATGGTAGCAATGAGATCTTAACTTATAATGCAATCTATGGAAAACCGACGCAGATTCAATTACCAAGTAAATATTCAGGTTTTGATTCAGCTGGAAAAGGCCCTATTACTTATTTAAGTATTTATGTAAATATAGAAGACAGTAATGGTGACTTGGTTGAACGAATTGGTCTTGAACTAGAGCCAGATCCGAATAGCATGATAAAACTAATTATGGATGCACCTGATTGGTAGGTTTTAGATGAGTGAATTGAAACCACCTTTCGAGGTGGTTTTATCCTTTATGCCGTGCTTTTTGTGTGGTTACGGTGCAGCCAATTGATGCACTAATGATGGTGGCTAAGGCCAACCATTGGGTCCATAATAATTGTTCATTTAAGAAAATAAACCCTGAAAATGCGGCAATTGCAGGCTCAAGACTCATTAGTGTACCAAAACTTAAAGCAGATAAATTTCTTAATGCAATCATTTCCAATGAAAACGGCAAGGCACTTGCCAAGATCGCCAATGCAATAAAATAAATTAAATTTGAAGGTTCAAAAACCTGTAAAGGCATCCCAGAAAATAAGGCGATTGGCATTAAACACAACATGCCTACAAACATCCCCAAGCATACAGTATGGTTTCCAGAAACCCCTGAAGGTCGTTGACCTGCAATAATATACAGCGCCCAGCAAGCGCCAGCAGCTAAGGCAAAGGCAATGCCAATAGGATCGAGGCTTTGCTTTGCCTGATCAAATGGAAACAGTAAAACTAGTCCAAGTATCGCAAGTCCGACCCAAATAAAATCGAATTTTTGCCGTGCATGAAACAGGGCCACACTGAGCGGTCCAATAAATTCAAACGCTACGGCAATGCCGAGTGGAATACGATGAATTGATAAGTAAAATAAAGCATTCATTCCTGCAAGGGCAATACCATAACTGATGATGGATGACCATTTCACCTGTTTAAAATTGACCTGCCAAATTTTAAAAATCACGGCCAAAATCAATGAGCCGAGCAATAAACGCATAGCGGAAATGGTAAGGACTGGAAATTGATCAAATAATGTTTTTGCTAATGCGCCACTGCTTTGCATACTGATCATGGCAATGAACAATAGAACTAAAGCTTGCAGGTGTGGTGCATTTTTTAAATTTGGCATTGTTTCTGAAATTTAGAGTAAGGGCTTGGAGGAAAATCTCCGCAACAGGCTTTTTATATAAAACAATTTAGATGAAATGCTCATGTAATTTGCAAAGCTTATTGCGCTTTAGATAGTACACTGTCTTTGTAGAGTAGGGTGAGAGAAGATGCTAAATAGTTTATTAATCAAATAATTTAACTTAAAAAAATGCTATCGGAAAGAAGTGAAAGATTTATAAATCCCATAAAAAAAACCACAGGCAAATACCTGTGGTTTTTTAGCTTAAATCGTCTTAGAACAATACGCGAACGCGGATTGTGCCTTCAACTTCATGAAGTGTATCAAGCGCTTCTTGAGATGCAGTTGCGTCTACATCCATCACCAAGTAACCAACATCACCTTTAGTCATTAATGACTGACCAGAAATGTTGATGCCATGCTCAGCGAACAGGTTGTTAATTTTAGATAACACGCCTGGCACGTTTTTATGGATGTGTAGTAAACGGTGTTTACCTTCAGTCAATGGAAGTGCGATTTCAGGGAAGTTTACTGCAGATAAAGTCATACCTTTATCCGAATAAGCAACAAATTTTTCAGCAACTTCTAGACCGATGTTGGCTTGCGCTTCCATGGTTGAACCACCAACGTGAGGTGTTAAAATCACATTGTCTAGGCCACGAAGTGGAGAAACAAATTCTTCACCATTGGCTTTAGGTTCTTTCGGGAATACGTCAACAGCTGCACCAGCAATATGACCAGATTTAATCGCATCTGCCAAATCTTCAATAACAACACATGTACCACGTGCAGCATTGATGAAGATTGAACCTTCTTTCATTTTCGCAAATTGAGCTTTTGCAAAGAAGTTACGAGTTGAAGGAACATCGGGTACATGCAGTGTAACAACATCTGCATTTGCAAGTAGTTCATCTAAAGAACCCACTTGACGTGCATTACCCATAGGAAGCTTAGTCACAGCATCATAATAAATGACGTGCATACCCATGCTTTCAGCTAAAACTGAAAGTTGAGAACCAATAGAGCCATAACCCACGATACCTAAAGTTTTACCACGCGTTTCAAATGAACCTACCGCAGACTTGTTCCAACCACCGCGGTGAGTTGAAGCAGATTTAGCAGGCACACCACGAAGTAAAAGAATTGATTCTGCAAGAACCAATTCAGCAACTGAACGAGTATTTGAGTATGGTGCGTTAAATACAGGAATACCACGAATCATGGCTGCATTTAAATTCACTTGGTTTGTTCCGATACAGAAACAACCCACTGCGATCAATTTATTCGCAGCTGCAAAGACTTCTTCAGTTAATTGTGTACGGGAACGAATACCAATGAAGTGTGCATCTTTAACCGCTTCTTTCAACGCTTCACCCTCAAGCGCAGTTTTACGGTAATCGATATTGGTATATCCGGCAGCATTTAACGTGTCGATTGCGTTTTGATGAACGCCCTCTAACAACAAGAAACGAATTTTATCTTTAGGTAGTGAAAGATGTTGGCTCATTACGGCTCCGCTACAAAGGCCAAATTTAGTCGCAATATGATACCATAGACCTTGTTCTATAGATATTTCGATTGTGACAGTACAGTGGATATTTTATCTACGATTTCTGATAAGCATTATTCAAAAATTAAATGAAATGCTAATGCATTGATTTTTATAATGCTTGAAGCACACTTTATACACAAAGTGTGGATAATGTGAATCAAATCTGTGCTTTATCCTCAGCAGTCATCTAGGTAAAATACTGCTAAAATCAGTAAAGTTGCCGATTTCAGCTATAAAAAATGCTGAAAATTTTTCACAGACTGATTTAAAATCTCGAATGTTGTATAGCACAACCTCTTATTTACTTCTTGCTAGGTCCGCAAAACGATGAATGCTCCAGTAACGATAGCACCTGAATTATTGACCCAATTGACGCAAATCGTCGGTGAAAACCGAATTAAAACCGATGCTGACAGCTTAGAAAATTGGGGCAAAGACCATACTAAGCATTTTGATCCTCAGCCATCGGTCATCGTTTTCCCATCGAGCACAGAGCAAGTGCAAGCAATTGTTCAATTGGCTAATCAGTTTAATGTTGCGATTACCCCATCGGGTGGCCGTACAGGTTTATCGGCAGGTGCTGTTGCTGCCAATGGTGAAATTGTCGTGAGCTTCGACAAAATGAACCAAATTTTAGAATTTTATCCAGCTGACCGTATGGTACGTATTCAAGCGGGTGTAGTGACTGAACAGTTGCAGAACTATGCAGAAGAACAGGGGATGTATTATCCGGTTGATTTTGCTTCTGCTGGTTCATCACAATTGGGTGGTAACATTGGAACCAATGCAGGCGGAATTAAAGTGATCAAATACGGGATGACTCGTAATTGGGTACTTGGTCTGACCGTGGTGACAGGTAAAGGTGATGTATTGCGTTTAAACAAAGGCATGATTAAAAATGCTACAGGTTATGCAATGCAACATTTATTCATCGGTGGTGAAGGGACTTTAGGCTTAGTGACTGAAGCTGAAATTAAACTTGAACGCCAACCGCATGATCTACAAGTGATGGTATTGGGTGTTCCTGATTTTGATGCAATCATGCCTGTATTACATGCATTCCAAAGCAAAATTGATTTAACTGCCTTTGAGTTCTTTGGTGAACTGGCGATGCAAAAAGTTTTGGATCGTGGTCATGTACAACGTCCATTTGAAACTGAATGCCCATTCTACGTTTTACTTGAATTTGAAGCGCCGTATGAACCGATTATGGATGCTGCGATGGAAATTTTCGAGCATTGCATGGAACAAGGCTGGGTGCTTGATGGAGTGATGAGCCAAAATCTTGAACAAGTTCAAAGCTTATGGCGTTTACGTGAAGACATTTCTGAAACGATTGCCCCATTTACTCCGTATAAAAATGATATTTCAGTATTGATTACACATGTTCCTGCTTTTATTAAGGAAATTGATACAATTGTTGCTGAAAATTATCCTGATTTCGAAATCTGCTGGTTCGGCCATATTGGTGATGGAAACCTACACTTAAATATTTTAAAACCTGTGAATTTATCTAAAGATGAATTCTTTGCCAAATGTCAGGTGGTAAATAAGTATGTGTTTGAAACTGTGAAGAAATATGACGGTTCAATTTCTGCAGAGCATGGCGTAGGCATGACCAAAAAGCCTTATCTGGATTACACACGGACTGCTGAAGAAATTGAATATATGAAAGCCTTGAAGAAAGTGTTCGATCCAAATGGCATCATGAACCCAGGTAAGTTATTTGATCTGTAATGATTTAAATAGCTCGTTTGTACAAGCGCTTCGAGAGAAGCGCTTTTTTATTGCCGAACAAAAGATAAAATAAAGTTACATGCTGGTCGCCATTTATTGCTGAAAATTTGTTATGTTGGTTGCGCTTAAATATTGATAAGAAACTGAAAACTATGCTCATTGATAACATTTTAATTTCTAAACAAAGTTTAGACAGTGATGATCACTATGATGTGATTATGTCCAATATTGATAGCTTAAATGGCTTATTTGAACATTATGTCGAATATGATGAAGTATCCGCAGAGGCTTTATACAGTTATTTTGTCGATTACTATCTTGCTCAAGTCAATAATGGTGGTTTTTCACAATTCGTTTATAACACGGGTTGGGATGCGTTCATGGTGAAACATGTTCGTGAAGGATTAAAAGCCATGAATGCAACTGAGCATTCTGCTCTCTTTGAGCAAAGTGCGGATTTAATTGATCAGTTTTCGGATGAGCAATTAGAACAGTTCTTAGAGGGTGAATACTTTGGTGAAAATGAGCAACGAGATATTCTCAATGCTTTTGATGACCAGTTTTATGCATTGAATGATAGTGAAGATTTGATTGAAATAAATAGTCGATGGTTAAAGCAACATCCAAAGCTACAGGTTGTTGATGAAGATCAGATTTTGACGATTGTAGAGCAAGTCGCAGCCAAAATTCCAAATTTAGAACAACGTAAACAGCAAGCAGCGGAAAACAGCCCACGTTATTTTAAAATTATTCAAGCTTTATGCCTGCAAGCAGGTCAGGAACTAGATCGTATTACCATTGGTGATCCATCACATGAGTATAATGGGCAAGAGATCGTTGCTTGGCATTTTCTAACTGATGCAGGGCATTTTTATATGCTGGATCTAGGTGATCAAGCCTTGATGTTTAATGAAAATGATCAACAAATCATAGCGCTCGATGTTAGCCATATTGCAGATGAGTCATAAAGACACAGTTTTTAAATAGTGTACGTTTAAAAAGCATAGCATCATTAGGCTATGCTTTTAGTTTTAGGGTGATCAGAATGAATCGTTTGAGTTTAATTTCAGTATTTTGTTTAGTGGCTTTGTCTGGCTGTGCAACAACACAAAATTTAATGAATAAAGTAGGTGGTTCAGAGACACCATTAAGTCAGGTTTTAAATGAACGTCCTGATTTGCGTAAGGATCTCGCGACTGTTGAGTTGCGTCAGTATTTTAATAGTGTGGAATCACCCACTGTCGCAGAAGTGAAGTTGACTGAAACAGGTTTGATGGATGATTCTGTGCGCTCAATTCGTAGTGTGTATAGCTTTAAAAATATTGATGGTCAGTGGAAACGTATAGATATGCAGAAGGAATATCAGTGCTATCGTGGTAAAAACACTAAGACCTTCCAAAAGGCAAAATGTCCTTGATAATTTTTTGATTTATGCTTGAAAAATAGATAGAAATGCTGGATAAAAACGTATCAGACTTGGTACGTTTTTTTTATTTGGGAAATAACAATAAATGAATATTTTAATTGTAGGTAATGGTTTTGATCTTTCGCATTTTTTGTCTGCTACAAGAAGTTGAATATATAAAAATATATAGTCAAACCACCTCATTATTCATACAAGTGATTTCCATCAAGTCATTAATCATCAATAAAGTTTATGTTTTTGTATGAACTTTTAGAAACTGTTGGTTATCAATTCATTTTTTGTACTTTTGAATCCTAGATGGTTGTTCTATCGTGTGGCGACATGGATGTCGCCGTTGGGTGGGGGTACAGGACGGACCCCTCGCCAAACATGAGCAAAAACAAAGCACAGCTTTGTTTGCAGCGCAAGGTTTGGCATCCGACTACGAAAAGTGAGGCATCGCCTACGCAAAGGTATTTAAACTTTGAATGTAAGGTGCGGTATAGCAAGCTTTTTATAATCAAACAATTTATTTTTTACATGTAATTGATTAATTAAAAGTATTAATTAATCGAAATTCTATTCTTATGTCTGAGCTTTTGACAGGTTGGCTATAAAGCAAATTATGCTGGTAAATATCAGGATGAACTAAAGCGAATATTGATGAAGTTCTTGAATTAAAAATAAAGGGAAGTCGACTTTGGATTCAAAGAAAATTTAAAAAGCACTGAAATTAATGATATAAAACTTATAGATTTACCCAAAATGTGAACACAATGAACATCCAACAAGAAATTCAACACTTATTCCAAAACAGAGATGAACATCCACTGTTTTATATCGAAAGCGGTAGTCGCTTATGGGGCATGGCAAGTCCAGACAGTGATTACGATGTACGTGGTTTTCATCTACCCTCCAAGGCACAATATTACGATTATCGCCAACACCGTGATTTAATCGAGATCATGGATGGCGACTTTGACTTTGTTTCATTCGACTTAAATAAAATGTTTGGGCTTTTGGCAAAAAGTAATCCGACTGTTTTAGAGTGGGTACGTGCACATATTGTCTATTTTAATCAATTTCCTGAATGGGAGAAATTTAGAGATGGCTTACTTGAACGAATAGACTATAAAGCGCTGTATTATCATTACTTGTCGTTGGCTAAAGGCGGTATGCATGTCATGCAAACCGCAGATAACTTTACCTATAAAAAAGTGTTTTATTCTATTCGTGGTCTGATGTCAGCAGAACTAGCAACACAGCAAATTATGCCTGAACTCCTGATTACGCAATTGTTTGATCAAATCGACGCTCATGATCCCTTACGGCATTGGGCAGAAGATTATTTAGAAATCAAAAAACAGCAAAAAGAAAAAGTGCAATTACCTGTCGCGGAACAAGCGCAAATCTTACAACTGTTAGAAAATAAAATTGAGGCCTTAAATTTAAGAGCGATTGAACCGACCAATGATATTGAAAAATTAAAGCAATATCTCACCGAATATAGCTTTAATTTAAAACAACATTTTTATGGCTAATGCTTTTACTCAATCAGAGAATAGTGACACTATGAAAACCCTTGCCTTTATTCATCGTAATGACACCCGCTTTGCGATAGGGGATTTTTATCCTGTACTTTCTGTATTTTCACACTATGAATTAGGCAATACCGTCTCTCCCTTTCTGTTATTGGATCATTTAGGACCTGGTGTTTTAAAACCGACCAATTTACGCAAAGGGGTGAGTGAGCATCCTCATCGTGGTTTTGAAACGGTTACCCTGATTTTTGCTGGTGAATTAGAACACCGTGATTCATCGGGTGGTGGTGGTATTGTTTCAGCGGGTGATGTGCAATGGATGACCGCAGCTTCAGGTGTGGAACACAAAGAGGTCTTTAGTGAGGCATTTTCAAAAACGGGTGGTTATTTTGAAATGGTGCAACTGTGGGTAAATTTACCTGCCAAAGATAAAATGAATCCACCACGTTACCAAAGCTTGCGAAAAGCCAATATTCCAGTGATTGAACTTCCGAATAGTGCTGGAACGGTACGAGTGATTGCTGGAGACTACCAAGGGCAACACGGGCCAGCAAAAACGCATTCGCCACTTCAAGTTTTGGATATTGAAATCCAAGCAGGGCATAAGGTCAGATTGCCCGCAGGCGCAGGAGAAACCACACTGGTCTATTTACGAACGGGTAAGGCTCAGTTTCAAGCTGAAGATGAAATATTTGAAGAGCAAGGGCTTGCTGTGATGTCGAGTTTGGAACAAGACTTTGAAATAACGGCATTGCAACAGTGTAAATTGTTGCTGCTTACAGGCAAACCGCTTCAAGAACCGATCAATGGGCATGGGCCATTCGTCATGAACAACTACGCAGAAATTCTTGAAGCATATGACGATATTAAGCGTGGCACATTTATCAAATCAACAGTGCGCGAAGATGAATAAAGCAAACTGTGAGAATTACAATTTGCTCTAATACCTAATTTATCGATTGAGGTTTGTTCTTGAGTGCAATCAAGCCTTTGATCAGCAATGCAATCCCGATACCCACACATAATCCCATTAAGAACTTGCCAAATATACCCAAGCCCAATTCTTTATGGTTGGCTGAGCTAATCGCTTTCGCCGTATCTTCAGCCGAGGCGGTCGCATTGGCTTGACTATCCATCAATGCCACAAAGCCTGTATCTGTTTTACAGCTTCCTATGATGGTGCTTGAGTTTTCAGCATATTTATTTTGAACCAATTGTTCACATCGCGCCTGATCTTCAGCACTAATTTTAGGTGCAGAACTAATAAAATAAAGTCCTCCACCCACCAACAATAAAATCACGCCAATAATGATCAGCGATATTGGGTTTTTATTTTTCATTTAAATTATTTATATCCGCTTATACAGCATTTAGAGTAGCTTAAGAATAATAAATGTTCAACTTTCACTGGAAATTTGTCTGTGTTAGACTAGTAAAACTTAACCCTGTGTGTACCTCTATGAGCTTTCTCATAAATCGGGTCAAGTTATAAATCTCACAAATATAGTTTCAGCAATTACTTTACCTATTGAATTAGACACCTTGTGAATACGGTGTTGAACTGCCTTTATTCAACGTAAATTCCACAATTTAATATTTATATTTCAGTGCTTGTCATTGGGCGAACGCTTATCTTTAAAAAGTAGTGTGAGCAAAGCAAGCCAATAAAGATATGTAGAAAATAATGCAAAATTTAGTGCAAAAAGAACAAACTGCAAGTTTGAGTCGCGCTACGCTTATGTTTCCATTGGCGTTGGTGTTATTTGAATTTTCAGTTTATATCGGTAATGATTTGGTTCAGCCTGCGATGCTCGCAATCACCAAAGAATTTGGTGTGAGCAGTGCATGGGCACCATCATCTATGTCATTTTATCTCCTCGGCGGGGCATGCGTCGCAGGGATACTCGGACCTTTGTCTGACCGATTAGGACGTAAGAAAGTGTTATTGTCAGGTGTTGCATTCTTTGTCATCACCTGTTTATTAATTTTACTCACCCACAATATTGAAAGTTTTCTTGTTTTAAGATTCTTGCAAGGTTTTGGTTTATCTGTGATCGCAGCAGTGGGTTATGCTGCGATTCAAGAAACCTTTGAAGAGCGTGATGCCATTAAAGTCATGGCACTGATGGCAAATATTTCTTTGCTTGCCCCTTTGATTGGCCCTGTTGTCGGCGCATTCCTGATTGATCATGTGTCATGGCACTGGGGATTTATTGCGATTGCCTTTTTAGCTTTTCTGAGTTGGTTTGGTCTAAAAGCCAAGATGCCAGCACGTACAAGCAGTATTCCCAAAAAACCGTTGAGTTATATTTGGGATGATTATATGCAAGTCTTGAAAAATAAGACGTTCATGGGCATGACCCTCGGCTTGCCAATGGTGGCGATGCCTTTGATGCTATGGATCGCATTGTCTCCAGTGATGTTGGTTGAGGAACTGGGACTCAGTAGTATGCAATATGGTCTGGCGCAATTCCCTGTATTGGGTGGGTTGATTCTAGGTAATATTGTGCTGATTAAAGTGATTGATCGTTTGCCACTGGGTAAAACAGTTTTGATTGGTTTACCTTTGATGCTTTTAGGTACCGCAATTGTGGTGGTTGGGATCATTTGGCGCGAATATTTTCTTCATTGCGTTATTTTAGGCATGACCTTAGTCAGCTTTGGTGAAGGAATTAGTTTTTCAGTGCTTTATCGTTTTGCCTTAATGTCATCTGAAGTCTCTAAAGGCACTGTCGCTGCTGCTGTTTCAGTGTTGATGATGTTCACTTTCTTCTTTGTGATTGAACTGATTCGAATTCTGTATGAGCATTTTCATCTCTGGGCTTATGCGTTGTCATGTTTTGCGTTAATTGCTTTGTGGTTCACTATTCCACGTGGATTATTAAAAACAATTATGCAGCAACGTAAAGTAAATGGTGAGTTTTAAGCTCACTTGAGTTTCCCTCTCCTTGTAAAAGGGGAGGGAGCTTTGCTTCTTAAATAAACAGGTTAAGGCTGTTGTAATGCTTTTAATTTATGATCAAAAACAAAAGGCCCAAAAGGTAAAATTGAAGCAATTAAACCTAAAATAAACATGTGAATGGACCACTTCTGTTTTCCACAGACAATCAATAACACTGCAAGAAAAGCAAGAAATAACACACCATGTCCCATGCCAATATATTTCACATAAATAGGCATATCCCAAATATATTTCAAAGGCATCGCAATAAAGAGAAGAAGGAGAAAGGAAATACCTTCAAGAAAACCAACAATACGTAAAGATTTGATATTCATGGTCACGTTAGTCAAATGAGAATGAAGCTTGAGTCTAACCGAATTATCTAAACGATTTGAAAAAAATAGTAAATAAAATCGATTGATTTAAATAGATGAAAGATCGTTCTGGAGAATAAGTTTTTAGTTTCCAGACCAGATATAGCCCAATATTTAAGATCGATTATGGTAAAGCTTTGATTGCAGCGTCCTGCTGTTGCTGTTCAAATTCAGTGATATAAACACACCCGATATAGGTTTTGTGTTCACCTTCATCTACAACGGGATTCGATTCAGCCAAAGTCAGTTTACGCAAAGATTTTTCGGTTTCTTTGGTCTCAAGATCTGTTTTTACAACTTTCTCTCCTGAAAAATACGGCATATCTTTAAAGAACGGATTTTGCGTGATTTGAAACTTTTTAGCGAGGTCTTTGGTATTCGCATGTTTTAAAACAGCCAACATTCCACCAGTAACCAAACTGATTTGATCTGTAGTTTGACCAAATACCGTAATCGGGACTTTACTGACATAGCTATATTCTTCACCTTGTTTGATCCAGCCATTCTTTTTCAGATCATCCTCAAATTCAAAACCTAAGTCATAATAATTTTTCAGTGTCTTTTTACACTCTAAAAATTGCTGTAAGTCTTGATTAAATTGAGAATCTGCAAAAGCACTGGGCGCAGCACTAATGGTCAATGCAGAGAATAAAAACGTTAGGCAATGTCTAAGTTTCATGTGAAGCCTCTAAATATCTGGTCATTCTTGCTATTTAATTTCTAATCGAAGTAAGGTTGTTTTTAGTTTTAACAACTCAGGTAAGGTTTCCAATAATAAACTGATTTGTTTAAGCACCAAAAGTAAATTATCTGACAAATTTTCTTGATCACTGATGTGCTGAATTTCAGTGAGTTTTGTTTCAATTAAGACTTCATTTACAGCGGTTTGATTGAGCAAAACATCAGTTAAGGTATGTTTGCACCATAACATTAAATCTAAAATCTGCTGATCATGTACATGTTCACGATGGCTACCTAAAGCTGAAACATAACTGAGCTGGCTATGGCTATAAACTAAGTATCTAAAGGCATTGTGAATTAAATCCGGATTTGGATTGGGTTCAGCACTTAAGCTGGAAATCATCGTGGATAATTCAATCTGTGCATTATGTGCCGCTCGACGTGCTTTACGATAATCAATACTGTTGGTACGGCCTTGTTGATATTGTTCAACAACCGCATCGAAATAGTCTAAGGTTGCCTTACTGCTTTTACGGATATTGTTGGAAATATCACGGAAGTTCCAGTCTGGCCAAATAAAACTGACCGCAAACCATGCGATTAAACACCCCAAGAGGGTGTCGATAATGCGCGGTAAAATAATGGCATAGCCTGCGCCTTTTAAATTAAAGATCAACAAGACCATTAGCGTTGCCATTAAAGTCGCCATGGCATATTTCTTTGAGCGTAAGTAGAAAAAGTACACCCCAAAAATAATGGTAAGGAGTAATTGCCCTTCAATACTGGGGACAAAGTATAAAATGGGAATACCCAAAAGTACCCCTAATACAGTCCCTAGCGTGCGCAGTTTTAAACGACTTTTGGTGGCAAAATAACTAATTTGGCACACAAATAAACTGGTGAGTAAAATCCAATAGCCGTTTTTGGCAAAGGGTAGTAGCGAAATGGCATAGCCCACAGCAAACACAAACGCGATACGCACGGCATGGCGAAATAATGCAGAATTTGGGGTTAAATGTTGTTTAATCTTGAGCCAAAGGTCTGGTAGATCATGGATATCATCATCCAATAAATTGAGATTATCTCGATGTTGGCTATAACTTTGTTGATAATTACGTTGTTCAATACTCAGGTTAACAAATTGATCTTGCACATTTTTCAGATTGTTTAATACCAACAGTAAGTTTTTTACTTCTAAATTATGTGGATTGTGTTGAATCCATTCCTGCATTGAGTTTTCTAAATGGGCTAAAGCAATATTGTTGTCTGTATGCGTTTGAAAGATTTGGCGCTTTAAAATTGCCTCGGCAAGTTGCTGACAATTACGCGCCTGCAAACGTACATTCTTTTGAATGCGATATATTAAATCTGTGCGGCTAAAGTTTTGATGAATCTTTTCATAGTGCAAATAATTGGAGGTAACTTGTTCATGAATATCTTGGGCCAGAAAATATAAATTAAGCCAGTAAATGGTGTTTTTATTGGCACGAGAGGCTTTTAATCGGGTCAGTAATGAGGCTTTGGTTTGGTTTAAGTTTTTTACCAACTGACTGTTTTGCAAAGAAAGGTCATATAAAAGCTGTTCAACATTGTCGATATTATCAGGATCAAATAGTTTTGCTTTTGACATCAACAGCTCGGAAAGAAGATTGAAGCTATTGGATAAGTTGTCTTGTACAGCCTGTGTCGGTTTCAGTAGATAGAAAATGATTGAGGTCACGCCATACCATAATGTGCCCATGACAAAATAACTGGGCTGTTGATACCACTCAGTATATTCACCCAAGCCAAACATGGTATAGATTGACAAGAGTACGGTACCAAATGAAATGGTGGCGTAGCGTTGCCCTAATGCGCCCATTAAGATAAAAACTGCGCTGGACAGAGATAAGTAAATTAAAAATAAAAGTTTATAGGGATGTAAAAAATCTAAAATACTGCTGACTGTAAAAAATAGCACACAGACTAAGCCAAGATTTCTTAAACGGATACTCAGTCGGTCATCAAAATCTGTGAGCGCTGTTGCAATTGCACCAAGCGTAATCGGTACAATGAGCTGTTCATAACCTAGAAAATACAGCCCAAGCGTTGTTCCAGTTAAAACAATCAAAATCTGTAGGCAATAAATCAAAGTTGAATTTGATTTTATATTTTGAAAGATTTGCTGATAACTATTCACAGTGTCAATTCAGTGGCTTGGGCGTTTCAATATTTTACTCATTTCTGAAAAGGCGACACGATTTATTGCATATAGAAATGTAAAAAATAAACGGTAATATTCAACATTTTGTATACAGTTTAACCCTTACTTAAATGCTTAAAAAAACTCAGAATAAGCGATCAAATACTTAAAAATAGCAAAAATGTCAAACCAGCAAAACACTGAAATAAAACAACCTCGTTATCGAAATGCTGAATTAACAGAACGTCGTAATTTAAAAATGGCGGGTTCGATCCATGCCTATGTACGTGGCAATACGGCCAAATATTATGATTGGTTGAAGCAAGCTGAAATAAGTTCGATCCCACAGGGGCCAGCGATTTGGATTTGTGGAGATTGTCATACTGGGAATTTGGGCCCTGTTGCCAATGCTGAGGGTAAAATTGATATTGAAATTCGTGACCTAGATCAAACAGTGATTGGTAATCCTGCCAATGATGTTATCCGTTTAGGGTTATCCTTAGCCACAGCTGTGCGTAGTTCAGATTTACCTGGTGTGGTCACCGCGCAGATGATTGAAGCGTTGTATGCAGGTTATGTACATGCCTTAGTACAAAATGGTCGAGGGATTGATAAATTACAGCGACCAGTACTTGTGCATAGTGCGATGCAAAAAGCACTTAAGCGAACCTGGAAAAATTTAGCAAGAGAGCGTTTAGAAGGTTTAACGCCAGAAATAACCTTGGGGAAGAAATTTTGGCCCTTATTGAAAAAAGAACATCTCGAAATTCATCGTGTTTTTAATCAGCCCGATATTCAAGACTTGGTCACAATGATTGGTCAGCGTGATCAATCCGCTCAGTTGAAAGTCATCGATTCAGCATATTGGGTTAAAGGGTGCAGTTCTTTAGGCTTATTGCGCTATATCGTACTGATGGATTCATCGAATCATATTGTCAGAGATGGCAAAGGCTTGTGTTTAATGGATCTGAAAGAAGCCACAACAGCACTTGCACCACGTTATTCAAATACACCGATGCCAAAAGACAATGTGGCAAGAATTGTTGAAGGCGCAAGACATTTATCGCCATTTTTAGGGGAGCGGATGCGAGCAAGTAAGTTTTTAGATACTTCGGTTTTTATTCGAGAGTTATTGCCACAAGATTTAAAACTCGAAATAGAAGGGGTCAATGAAGTTGAGGCCAAAGACTTAGCTTTCTATTTGGCTTTTGTGGTTGGTCGGGCACATGCTCGACAGATGGATGATGCAGTACGCAATGCTTGGGTAAAAGAGCTAAAACGCAATCAATCTAAAACCATTGATGCGCCATTTTGGCTATGGCGTAGTATTGTTGAATTGATGAGTGTACATGAGACAGGTTATTTGGAACATTGCCGCCGTTACGCGCTTTCGCATCTAAAATAAACACGATGTGGATAAGCGCATACTTATCCACAATTAATGATTTAAATTATTGAATCACACCACAGGCAATACGATCCCCACCACCACCCAGTGGTTTTGGATGATCTGAATAGTTATCACCACCCGCATGAATCATAATAGCTAAGCCTTGAATATCGGCCAGTTTTAGACGTGGTGCAATTAAGGTTGTTTTGGCATTACCATTTGAATCTACATTGAGTACAGGTAAATCGCCCATATGCCCATCATTCGGAGTGCCATGACCAGTTTTCTGTGGATTGAAATGACCACCCGCAGCTAAAGCAGCGCCCATTTTCCCGTCTTTTTCAGCAGGGGCACATGAGCCTTTTTCATGAATATGGAAACCATGATAACCAGAAGGTAATTGGCTAAGTTGGGTGTTGATGGTTAAACCATTTGGAGAATCTTGCAAGCTTACTGTACCAATTTTTGCACCAATGCCTTGTGCAGAGACCGCATGCATATCCACTGTTTGTAATGGTGTTTTAAGCTTAGGTTTGACCGTTGTTGTACTACATGCCGCTGTAAAAAGTGCGATACATGTACAAAGTATAGAAGTTTTAAAGAAAGTAGATGTCATCGAACGCATCCAAAGTATTTGATTATGATTAGTCACTATTCAAACAAAGCACGGCCTGATAAACAATGTGAATTAAATGTCTGATTGTATGAATTTATTTAACAGTAAATTTGATTGGCATTGATTATGCTGACTAAAAATAAATAAACAAAATAATTACGCAGAATATCTGCGATATATAGATCGTTAGACAAGGTATATTCGCCAATTAAAGCTTATTCGCGAATATACGATTTCAAATATTGAAATTTTAATTGTCACTTGCCTGAATTGGGCTAAGGTTTTGTAGGCTGATCATCATCAATGTCATAGACCATCGTGGCATCTGGCATTAGGATTTCTGGCTCAGTGGTTTCATGTAACCACTCACGCCAAATGGCCAAAAGAATTGCAAGAATGACAGGGCCAATAAACAGTCCAACCAGTCCAAAACTTGCTAATCCACCAAGTACACCAAACATGATCAACAAGAACGGAATCTTGGTTGCACCTGAAATAACCAAAGGTCGAATCACATTATCAGCAGTACTGACAATACAAACACCCCAAGCCATTACACCAATTGCTTCCATGGTTTGACCTTGTGAAAACAGCCATAATGAAACTGCACCATAAGCAACAGGAGGGCCGAATGGAATCAGTGCCATCAAGAAAGTCACAATGGTGAGTACCATTGGATTTGGAACACCGGCAACAAAATAACTCACACCAGCAAGAAATGCTTGAGCAACCGCAGTTAAACCAACACCATAAACCACAGCACGGGTTGTTTCAGAAATGGTGTCAAGATAATGGTGAATACGTGGGCCAATTAACATTTGTAAGGCTTTACTGACTTGTTCCAAAATGGTTTGACCATCTCGATAGAAGAAGAATAAAGACATGATTGCAAAACCCAGCTTAACCAAATTCTTGGTAATTTCGTTCAGGACGAATTTACCATAGTTCATATGGCCTTGAATCCACAGACCAATGGTTTGCGAAAGGCTGGTAGGATCGGCATTAATTTCACGTACGGTACGGCTGACTTCTTTTCCAATAATGGGGAGTTCACGGATAAAGTCTGGAACAGTCAAATGACCTGAAGATAATTGGCGTTGTAGGTCGAAATAAAGATTTCGTCCTTCATGTTGTAAAATAAAAATAGCAAAAGTCAGTGGAATTCCAACCACCAAAACCACCAGTGTAATCATGAGTGATGCACTGAGGGTTGGTCGATTCGAACCAAACATTCTTAAGATGCGTTTGTACATTGGCCAAGTCATATAGGCGATAATACATGCCCATAACACAGGTACAATGAAGTATTTGAGAATATCGTAACCCAAAAAAATAAGGATGAACAATAATCCAAACAATAAGATACGTTGTAAGTTCGAAGTGAATTCTTGCACTAATTACTCTAAAAATTGTGAGTGATTGACTCAATATTAACTGAAAAATAAAGTGTGGCAAATTTTAAGCACAATTTATTTGATCTTTATTGAATTGGTTTTAGAACCAATCGCTTGGATCGTCTATTAAAGCATCAAGTAAGGGTTGCCATTGTTCTTGAATGGTTAAAAAGTTCTTTTGGGTTTTATCAAAAACATTTAGACCTTGCATCGCCAATTGGCTATAGGCAGTACGTTCAGATATCCATGCAACAGGTTTTTGTTCGATTTTATCAAAGAATTGCTGAATATCTTTCGAGCTTGAGCTGTTGGCTTTCATTCGATTGGCAACCAGATATACAGAAACTTTACCTTTACGAATTTTTTTAATGTCTTGGATGTGTTTAAGGAAACGTCGGGTACTGTCGATATCAAAAAAAGAGGGTTGTAACGGAGTGACTACAGCATGGCACTCACTAATCAGTTGTTCAGCATGTTCACCAGTTAAAGCACCTGGTGCATCAATCACTAAATAATCTAAGTTTTTAGGTGCATCTCCAATTGATTTTTCATGACGCCAATCCAGACTTTGAATTGTTGCTGCAGTGTCAGGACGTTGCTTTAACCATTGCAGTGCAGATTTTTGTCCATCTGCATCAGCCAAGGCCACTTTATAGCCTTTTTGTGCAAGCGCCGTCGCTAATGTTATTGCTGTAATCGTTTTCCCACAACCGCCTTTTAAATTTGCAACAAGTATTGTTTTCATGATTGATCAATTAAGTCTGTAAGCTAACCTTCACCTTACTTTAGCATTAATTTTTAGCATATAGGTTATACATGACAAAACTTTAGTAGTTGTTTACATTGTGCAAGATATCGAGTTAAAGGAAAAAGCATGTCCATCTGGATGGCGATGTTAATTGGTGCATGTATTGGCATCGTTTTAACCACAATCGTGTTATCAAGTACGCGTAATGGCAAAATCAAAGCAGAGTATGAGCAGTATATTGCTGAGTTGGAATTAGAGCATCAGCAGGCTTTAGCAAGCGCACAAAAGCGTAGTGTAAATACCAGTCGTGCTGTGCTGAAAGGCAAAATGGCGGAACAACTTGCACCAATCATGCCTGAGTTTCGTTATTTACCCAGTGATGCCAAGTTTTTAGGTGATCCTATTGATTATGTGGTGTTTGATGGCTATACCGATTTTCGAGATGGTGAAGGTTTGGCTGAAGATATTGAAGTGGTGTTGATTGATATTAAGAGTGGTGGGGCACGTTTGACCAAAGGGCAAAAAGCGATTGCCCAAGCAATTCAAGACGGACGAGTCCGCTTTGAAACGATTCGGATTGATTTTGAAGATTAGAAGGTTGAAGTGTTGTTGCATCGGGTGTGTAGATTTTTAGCCTAAATCAAAAACCAAGGTCCTTTTCGACTTTGCTTTAGATCAAGTGAAAAGGACACTGTTTTTAAATTGTGGGTGAAAGGCGAAACGATCTTGTTTTTAACAAGGATTGAGTGAGGTTAAAATTTCTCTATCAAATTTTCTATTAAATTTATCTATTCAATGGCGCAAGCTTAGAGCTTGTGTGCTCTGGCCATAAACATACGCCGTCCAATTTTTGGCAGTTCCTCAGCATCAAAATAATATTTTTCAGAAAACTTAAAATTGGCGTTTAAAAGTTCAAGTTCGATATTACGGTTTAAGTGACATCCATCAGCAATAACTTTTTGTATAGGTGTTAAAAGATCTTGCAGTTTTTTTAAGGTGTTATTGTCATGATATTGAACGTGTTCAATTAGATGCAGTGTCCCTTGAGGTTTTAAAACGCGATAAATTTCTTGAATGGCTTTGTCTAAATTGGCAATGCTACACATGGTCCATGTACTGACGATATTTTCGACTGAATGATCTGCAAAAGGCAGCTTTTCTGCGCTGGCTTGAATGTGTTGTACATGAAAAGGTGCATCAAATACCCGTTTTTGAGCAAGTTGATAGACATCTCGGTTTGGCTCAAGCGCATAAACTTGATCAACCTCTTGGTAAAATGGCAGGTTTAAACCTGTGCCAAAACCAATTTCTAAGACTTCACCTCGAACTTTTCCAAGTAATTCTGCACGTCCATCCATCATGCTTGGTGTTTGCATCACCTGATTAAGCAAATGCGGGAAAATACGTTGTTGGTAAAATTTATAAATCATCATTGTATGCAATTATAGGAATATAAGCTAAATTCTAACCAAAGCCTGCTTTGAATATAAGACAAAAATAGGACGAAATCTCTGTATTTTGTTACCGAAACTCGATTTTTATTTTAAGTTTTTATATTAATACTAGGATTATAGATTTTGTACAATTTTTAAGTGTGGTTTGAGGAGCATGATATGAGTAAAAAGTTAATCTGTGCAGCGTTGATGGCACTGAGTGCTTTTCAGGTCTATGCCTTTCAATCTACTGATTCTTCTAAAGTTTCAAAAGCCAACCCAGCATTTAATATTGCCAATGGTTTAGCACCAATCGATCAACATCAGAAGATTTCTGTTTTGGAACCTTTTCATGGGGAGTTTCGGATCCTCGGTTCAAAAGAATATAAGGATGATGAGCAAGCAAAATTTTCTCCAATTGATTATGCAGTAACTCGTGGTTTATTTACTGAGCCTGAAATTGCCCGCCAGATTTCGATCAATCAATATGATCGTTTCTTAAATTGGAAAATGGCTCGACCACCAATTCCTGCTCAATTGGCAACTCAATTGGTCAGTAATATGCATATTATTCCTGCTAATCCTGAAATTGCTCAACAAATCAAACAGGTAAAGCGTGGTGATTTAGTTCGTTTAACTGGTGATTTGGTTCAAGTGAATGATAAAGATTTGGTGTGGAAATCTGCTTTGGATTGGAATGGTGTCGGTGATGGGGCGTGTAAACTGATTCGGGTGAATTCTATTCAGTGGTTGGAAAAGCAAAATATCTAAATTCAAATTGAGCCGCATCAGAGAAGATGATAAGGTTTGCTATAATTTTAGCCAGTTTGAATCATAAAGAGTGTGATAAATGAAAGGTTTAGTGGGTTTTACTTTGTTGGTTTGCAGTTTGGGCTTAGTCGCTTGTCAAAGTTCAAGTCCTACAGTGGAAGGTAAAACACATGAGTATACATTGAAACAAAAGTGCCCAACTTTGATGGATATGAAAGTGGGTGAAGTGCTTGTATTCAATGCACCTGAAAACCCAAGCACAGGTTACCAATGGCAGTTATTACAACCACTTAAAATATTTAAAACAGAAGAAACCTATTTGCAAAATGATAATGAAGAGGGAGCCGTGGGTGTCGGTGGCACCAAGACGTTCCGTTTTAAAGCTGAAAAACCAGGACAAGATTATATTGAATTGGTGCATGTTCGTTCATGGGAATCTTCAAAACAACCTGATCAACAATGGCGTTGTCGTATTCGGGTTTCTTAGGATTTCACTTTAATTGTACTGGTTCAAACATGACAGCGTTTCTTCTCTTGTGCCATTTGATCTAGCACAAGAGAAGATTAAAGCATTAGTTTTTTATTTTTTATCGGTCAATTGTTTCCAGTGATCGAGTTGATCTTTGGCTGTGAACATACCCCCCATACCTTTTACATCATCAGCTGAATTTTTAGATTGACCGTCTTTAGACAGTTTATTCTCGTCATAGATTTTGGCTTGATTTTCCCAAAATTGATAAATTAAACCTTGAATATAGCGACCTTGTTCAGTTTTTAGATCCAGTTCTTTAAGCATATTCAACGCAGATTCAATGCTATCACGTTTGAGTTGCTGATCAATTTCGTAGGTCAGCGTATCTTCAGCTGCACGTTTTTTAAGGTCAGCTTCTAAAGCATTATTATTTTCGGTAAATTTCTGATCATATTCTTCAAGTAATGCAATATCGTGAGCATCATCGGGTGTACTTGGAAAGCTTTTAATCGGTTTGGTTTTCAATTGATCCATGATCTCTTGAGAGGCGTCTTTAGGTTCAGATGAATTGTTTTGCTGTGGGCTATCTTTAGGAGAACATGCTGCCATGAAAACGACGGATGTAAGTAAACCTGAAAGGAGTAAAGGGCGAAGTATTAAATTCATGATAAACATTCCTCATTAAAGCGTTTCGATTAGCGCAGTTTCCTAAAGTTATAAACATAGGTGACATAAGGGAAGTCTATTTCATCTTGCGCATGTTTACCCGTATATTCCAAGACAATATGTTCGAATTTGTGTTTCAGCGCGAGTTGCTCTTGTTCTGGCATCGCTGCAATAAAACTGGTGGATAATAAGCGCTTGCTGACCACATTTTCCACGGTTCCAGTTTGTACTTGTGAAAAGACTTTGGCTGTTTCAAGTTGGAATAAAAATTGATTTTCAAACGCCAATTTCCATTGCCCACTATGGTAACGTGGTGTGTCTCCTTCGATCGTCGCGAGCAGATCTGCCAATGCTTTAACCCAGTTTATCGTCTCATCGCGCTGGTTCCAGACCAAACCAAGGTGACCCTCAGGTTTTAAAATGTGGTGAATTTCATTCAAGGTTTCAATATTGGCAAACCAGTGAAATGACTGGGCGCACAAAACAGCATCAATACTTTCAGATTCTAACGGAATTTGATCACTCTTTGCTTGAAGCGTTTGTACATCAGGATGTACTATTTTCAATTGTTCCAACATTTCTGTGACGGGCTCGACAGCAATAATATTGGGCGTTGCTTGTTTGAGGTAAGGGAGAAATTTTCCAGTACCTGCACCTAAGTCAACAACGCTTGAATCTGAGCCTAGAGCTAAATCTTCTTTTAACCATTTGACCACGTCTTGTGGATAATTGGGTCTGACTTGTTGATAAAGTTCAGCAGCAGTACTGAAGCCTTTTTGAGCAGCAGGATGTAGGGAATGTGTCATATTTTGCGCTTTTTTATCTGACTAGACTCTATAAAATATGACACTTGAAGCAATCAATAGGCAAGCGCCTATTTATTTAATTTCAGCCAATGATAGAGCTAGTGCTCGGTGTGCGAATGGATAAGCAAATAATTTTTGAAGATGATCATATTAGAGCAATCTATTTACAAGGCGATTCTGACACTTTAGTCCTGTCATTTGGTGACTTGATTTCTAGAGCCAAAGGACTTTCCATCAATGCTGAAAAGTCTTTGATGAAATATAACTATGCCGTGGTCGGGATTATGCCAAAACAGAAGTCTTGGTTTCCTGCCTCAAGCATGGCTGCATTGTTAGAGCACTTAGATCCCATTTTAAAACAATTTAAAAATATCGTGGGTTATGGCGGTTCGATGGGTGGCTATGCGGCAATCAAATATGCCAAAGCTTTAAAAATGAATCGTGTTGTTGCCATGGTTCCGCAATATTCTATCGACCCTTTAGAGGTTGAGGACAAGCGTTATACAGATTTCTATGATGCTGAATTAAATGCGGATATGCGTATTCAGGCACAAGATATCGTTGCAGACTGTGAATACATCATTGTTTATGACCCTTATTTTGAAAATGATAAAGAACATTATTTAAAAATTAAGCCATTGATCCCTCAATTGCATACGTTACATTTACCGTATACTGGTCATGATGCGATTGCAGTTTTAGCCAACTCTGCGTTACTACATGATTTTATTGAACGTGAATACGATCAAACTTATTTTTATAAGCAGATTCGTGAAGTAAAGAAAAACAGCAAATTTTATTATCGAAGTGTGATTGCTCACTTATTGGGGACACATAACGAAGCTTTGGGTAAAATTCTAAAAGGTACAGATATTCAACTGGATAGTACTTTCTTTGATGCCAGTTTAAAGCAGACCATTACGCGTATTTTATTGACCAATAAGCGAGTGGATGAGCAAGATTTGCAGAAACTGGGTATTCAAGTCAATTTTGCTTTTGAAGATAAAACGCAGCTACAAGACAGTTTTGGCAATATTTTAGTATTTAACGTGATCACACAAAAGCTAGAAAGCTATGATCAACAAGTAATTGATGTGAATGGCAAATACATTATTCCATTGCATGTTGAAAACAATGGTTTGGCACAAGTCGAGATCAAAAAGCAGACCTATTTGATCTGTATGAATGATCGCCGTGTAACCAAATTATTTAAGCAAGATGAAGCGTTATCTTTGGATATGAATCCAATTGTGATTAAAAAAACCACTGACTTTTATGTATTGACCTATAAAAACTTTTATATGAGTTGTGATATTCAAGGTTTGGTGAGTTTTGATGATGAAAGCTTAAATGAGTTTTGTCACTTTAAGGTTGCTTAAAGTCAGCGGTTGAGCTGAAACACCATTTGCTGTCTAACGATTTGACATTTGAGCCATTTAAATAGACAGATACAGCTTTAGTTACACTGCTTTAAATAGGCGATTGGAAATAAAGCTGTATATTTTTTAAATTCATTTTGAACGTCTAAATCACTGACTTTATAGACTTCGCTAGAATGTTGATAAACATCAGTCACTGCTGCCAGAGAACCTTCTTCACCGTCTCTATAGTGATAACGGAAGGTTTTTTGCGTGGCATGGAGTAGTTTTTGCTTCATGGGTGGTTGATGAAGGAAGGTATAATTAAACACACGATTTTCCATCTCCAAATAATATCGAGCTTGAATACGACAACCTCGATTTAATTTAATCAGTTTGAATTCATTTCCCTCAGAACTTCTAAACTCTGCTTCATCCAAGTTATTAATCGATTGTAAAATATATGCTTTTGCATAGGCTGGTGAATATAAGCCAAAACAAAGCAGAGCGAGCATAAGTGACGGATAAGCTGTCCTATTCATTGTGCGGTCTTTTTAGCTGATTGTTTAACTCACTATAAGGCGTAATCAGGTGTTTTAAAATATAAAACAAGACCCCATACCAGAGGCCTCCATTAACTCAAAAGTTATAAATAAAAAATTATAAATTTTAGAATCTACGATTCGCTCGTTTAAACGTCCCAAAGTCATTAAAACGAACCCCATTTTCTTGCATCACTGGATAGCAGTCTTGGGCAATGGCTTGACGAATATAAAATGGATCACGTACAACAAAATGGTGAATGGCATGTGTACCAGCAAAGTTAAAACAAAAGGCTTGTAAAGGTTTCATTCGCCAATCTGTCCAGACCTGACACTGCTGAACGATATTGCCATCTTCAACATCGCCATAATAATGCATATTGGAACTGGTAAAATGCAGGCTTAAAGTGCGTAAAAAATTTGGTGCTGCAATGCTTACGGCATAAAACTTTGTGGTTTTGTCTGCAAGTCTCCATAAGCTATTTTTAGGTTGTGCTATGCCTGTGGCTTTCATTGCCAATTTGGCAGCATTGATCAATAAGAAACCATGCCATAAGGCATAATGAATATGTCCAAAGGGTGCATAACTCGCAGAAAGTTTTGCTTTTAATTTGAGTTTATCTGCTTGGGATAAATGCTTTTGAGCATGAATAAAACGCTTGGTGGTTTTCATCATGGTGATGGGGCGTAAATAGATCGCCAACATATTGTCACCAGTCATCAGCAAACGTTTTAAGCCCCATTGGTCACCATTGTTAATACCGCGTTCTTCTAAATCTGTTTTGGTACCCGATGATTTGTGATGATGTAGATGTACCTCGCGACGTATCCATGGGTTCACGGTACTTGGGCGAAAGGCGTAAACGGCTGCCAACATGGCATCATTGATTTTTTTGTTTTTACGGTAATACATTTGGTGAATAAGATCATGCTCTAGTTCATGTAAGAGCGACATCCAAAATGCAGAAAGCGGAATTGCCACATACCAAGGCATTTTCCCACGAGTGTATTGTGTTATATTGAAAATAATCCCTGTTACAGCTGTTACAAGGATGGCTAGGCCAATTTGGTCTTGGTGCTGAACCAGCCAAGGATGACGTTCGCGTAATTGATTTCCAGCTTCCAAAATTGTTTTACGAATTCGGTGGCTACGTTGTTCATCTTCTGGATCAGCAAAAAGTTTAGTTTTGCTTTGTATGGACATTTGTACATCGGAAAGGGGTAAATTCATCTCCGGTTTCCTCTATATTTTTGTAGTACTACAAGGAAGTTTTTAAAACCAACATTTGTTGGGTTTTATGAGAGATTATCTGATGATTAAAATAACGTCAACGTCAGTTTTAAAAAAAATGACGAAAAAGGTGAGCCAACCAAAACAAGAACGTTCCCAAAAAAGAATGGATAAGATGCTGGCAACCACGCAAGAGTTACTGTTATCCATTGGAATTGAAAAGATTTCGATTCCTGAAATTGCCAATGCATCTGGTGTTCCACGGACCAGTATTTATCAGTTCTTTCCGACGAAATACGATATTTTTCGTCATATTGCACTGACGCATTTAAACGATTTAGTCAAACAACTCGGACAAGCTGCTGTTCGAGTGTTGACGGAAAACCCAAATGCACCCATAGAAGTATACGGACAGTTACTCTCAGAGAGTATGATTCGTACCACAGCCAAATATTTTAATGAATCTGAAACGGCGAGCTTGTTGATTTTAAGTGGACCTTTTACCCGACAAGCTTATCTGGAATACCAAATAGAATTAAAAAAAGTCAGTCATGGTGTCCGAAAAGCATTGGAAATGATTAAAGTGGATGAATATGTACCACAGGAGCCTGATACATTGACGATTTTGATGGAATTGGTTTTTACTTGTATGAAGCATGGTTATTACAACGAAAGCTATATTTCTGAAGCCATCATTCAAGAGGCCTACCGTATGACCAATGCATACTTATTGGCTTTAAAGAATAATTCTTTTGGTTTTTCAGAAGCATCGGCTTCGTAAGTAAAATTGGCTCTCTATCATTAAGGAAAAGCAATGAAAGCTGTATTTTTAGATTATGAATCTTTAGATAAACAGGATTTGGATTTTCGTCAGCTAAAAGCAGCTTTTGATGACTTAATACTTTATCCATCGACCACAGCAGAGCAAGTTCTAGCACGCATTCAACATGTAGACGTGGTGATCAGCAACAAAGTGATTGTGAATGCTGAGACGATGGAGCAATGTAAAAATTTAAAATTAATTTTGATTTCGGCCACGGGGACCAACAATATTGATTTAGATTTTGCACGATCAAAAGGTATTGTGGTGTGTAATTGTCAGGGCTATGGCACATCTGCAGTTGCACAGCATACACTGACGTTAATGTTGGCATTAGCAACATCTTTACTCAAATATGAGCATGCAGTTAAACAAGGCGAATGGAACAAATCGCCAATTTTCTGCTTACTGGATTTTCCAATTGTTGAATTATCTGGGAAAACTCTTGGCATCATTGGTTATGGTGAGCTTGGTCAAGCGGTTGCCAAGTTGGCAGAAGCTTTTGGGATGAAAATTTTGGTCGCATCATTACCCAATCGACCAACGCATAAGGATCGAATACCTTTTGCCGAATTGCTTGCGCAAGTCGATTTTCTTTCTCTGCATTGTCCTCTAACAGATGAAACACGTGATTTAATTGATAGCCAAGCCTTTGATAAGATGAAAAAATCTGCATTTTTAATCAATTGTGCCCGCGGTGGTATCGTTAATGAACAGGCTTTGGCCGATGCATTAAGACAAGGCAAAATTGCAGGTGCGGCAACAGATGTGCTTTCTGTTGAACCACCGACACAAGGTAATGTTTTACTTGCACAAGATATTCCAAACCTGATTATCACACCGCATAGTGCGTGGGGTAGTGTAGATGCACGTCAAGGTATTGTGAATCAAATGCTTGAAAATGTTGAGGCATTTAAGCAGGGGAAAGTGATTCGTCAGGTGAATGGCTAAAGAGCCGAGTGAAAAAGCACAATGAAAAAAGGCGCAATTAAAAAACACCGTTAAATAGCTATATTCGTTTTTACTGCTATCACTTTGAGCATAGGTAGCGCAAGGTGTGGAGATCGACGGATTAAGTGTGTTTAGCTGCTTATCTTGGTACACCAACCTCATCATCTGTTGAACTTTGCGTATTGCTTGAGTTGGTATCTTTTGAACCTGTGGTATTGGTGTTGACATCACGCTCTTGGTTTTCGATTGGTAATGACTGTTTTTTAATTTCAGGTTCTTCTTGCCCATTGTTGGGTAATTGATTTTGAACTGCGGGTTGAACAGGTTGTGTGGTGATCGGCGTATTTTGAACGTTTGCTGTAGTTGCAGCAGTTACAGTATTCGTCGTATTGGGTGTGGTCGAAGATTGACTTAAGCTGCCTTGTTCAATCGGAACATTTAAATTGGTTTTACCCATCACTCGATCTTTGGTTTGCTCAACTTTTTTTACCGCAGTATCTATGCCTTGGCGAGTACTATCACGAGCCTCAGTGGCTTTTTCAGTGGTATATTTTTTGGTATTTTCAATGGTTTCATCCAAAGACGGTTTAATTTTTTGAATCCCTTTTTCGGTCGCATCACCTACTTTTTCAGCGGTATTCTGTACAGCTTCACCGGTCTTATGTGCCAATACTTTAAAAATATTTGGATTATCACCATATGGCTGGGTTTGATTTTGAGTATTGGTTTGCGCATAGAGTGATGGTGTTGCAAGTATTGCAGTGATCACACATAGACTTTTGATCATCTTCATGATGTTTTGATCCCTTTATGATGATTGTAGCGATTCGCTCAGTGCTAATTGGGATTATCATACTGTTTTATTTAGATAAAAAGTAAAATGGAAAGAAAAATCCTACAGCAAGAAAACATATGTATACATTGCATACCAAATTACTAGTAGATATATAAGAAAAGCTCACCTAAGTGAGCTTTTTTAAATGGGCATTAAATCTAAATTATTTTGTAGCAACTTTAGCGTCTGTAGATACAGCGACTTTAGCGCTACCTACTGGTGTTTTCACATGGGTTTGTGAATTTACTTTTGCACCTGTATTTGCTGGTTTTGGTTTAACTAAATCCTTGGTTTTCTGCCAAGTTTTACTTGTCGCTGATTTGGTTTTGTCTTTTACTTTAACAGCTGCTTCTTTGGTGTTGTGACCCGCTTCAGAACTTAGTTTTTTGGTATTTTCCCACGCACCTTTCGTCGCAACTTTACCTTTGTCTATGCCTGTTTCCACACCAGTCCCGACTTTATCAGCAGCATGTTTAGTGCCGTCCCATGCATCTTTAGATACATCACGGGTTTTATCGACACCTTTTTCAACACCTGTCCCGACTTTATCAGCTACATTTTTAGTGCCATCCCACGCATCTTTAGACACATCACGGGTTTTATCGACACCTTTTTCGAGACCTGTACCTACTTTAGCAGCAGTATTCTTAGTGCCATCCCAAGCGTCTTTAGACACTTCACGGGTTTTATCAACACCTTTTTCGAGACCATTACCTACTTTATCTGCTGTGTTATGGATACCTTGACCAATGTTGCTTAGAATGCCTCCATTGGTTCCGACTTCAGCAGAAGCATTTGCACTTACATCTGTATTGGCAAAAAGAGGAGAGCTGGCAAGAAGTGCTGTGGCGATCACTGTTGTTTTAAGCATTTTCATAATTAGTTTTATCCTGTACCTGAATGAGTTCAAGTTTGAGTGTTGCCTATAATAATGTGAAATATGTATAAAAATAGCCTTAGAGATAAAACAGCAACAGCTTATCTACAGAGTTTTAACAATAGTGTAAGAATTGTGAATGAATGTTACGACTAGACGTGTTTGGAAGACTTGGGCATTTTTATTTTTTAAATTCTGATGCTTATAAGAATATGAGAACGATGATAAAAGCATTTTCTGTAAGAATTTCTAGCTTGTTATTAAAACAAAAACGACATAAGCTTTGGGTTAAATTGTTGGTTTAATCATCATAATGAAAAATATAATAATCTTGATATTTCTCACCTTTATATTGAGTTTAAAACCCAGTTTTGCCTGCGGCTGTGGTGATGAATTGTCTTCCAGCCATCAAATAATGAGTTGGATTGTGATGGGCGTGGTTTTTTTAATTTATTTGATTCCAAGCCTTTATTTTGCAAAATATTTTAGGAAATATCAGCTATCTATTGAGCATTTGATTTTGTCTCATGTGCTGATGATTGCGATGCTCTACGCAATGATGAATTCGTTTAAATTGGGTTTAAATCCAATTTATTATTGGTTTGCTGATTACCTCCCAAATAGTTTCATATTTGCTGCGATTGGATTCATTGGCGTCCTTGTTTGGATTTATCCCGTGATTTATGTGGCTAAAAGAGCGAAATAATTTTGTATTTAGCTCTTTTAGCTTCGACGACGTATCAAAGTGAAGTGCCGAGATTAATTACATTTTTCCAGATTTGATGTTTTAAAGTTATTTTTAAGTGAGTTGAAGTTTTTTAGCTTTTCAGCATCTTTTGGGTCAAAAACAGTTTGTTTATTTTCGACTTCAGCATCTACATTTGAAAATGCTGAGATGAGCTGATCACCTTTAAAAATCCAATGTTCTGTGGCTTTTCCTGTTTCAAAGTTGCCAGTAAATTCGATGACACAGTTGTCTGTTTGTTTGATGAGTTTGGCAAGGTTATGTTTTGTGCTTGGTTCAGCAGAGATATTTTTATGTTGTTCTAAAACAGTTGGAGCATTTGGATTGGTGGGTGTGGTTGAGCAGGCAGAGAGGGCGATCACTATTAACGGTACAGATAATAATATTTTAGAATTCATATGCTTTTGATCTTAAACTTAACTTGATCAATTGAGTCTATACAATGTATTGGGAATATTTAGTTTTAGATTGTTAATTTTTATTGTTATGTTTTCATTTATTCATGCATTTTGGAAAGCAAAAACTAAAAATAAACCCGCTCGAAAGCGGGTTATAATTTATGTTTCTACTTAGTGCTGTAACACCGAAATATCCGCAACACTTGTAAACAAGTCACGTAACTGTGCAAGTAAACGTAAACGGTTTGCTCCCAACTCTGAATCCCTGATTCTCAAAGAACGTATTCGTCGCCTAATGTAAAAGACGAAACAGCGAAAGATTTTTACCCATGCTCTTGATGATAATGGCGTGTTTGAAGTGTGAGTAATTGTGATTTTAAATGATTTAAATCTTCATCTAAACCAAATCTTTGCGCTAAAGGATCAACCAAGTGGCTTGAGTCAAGATGAGTGGTCTGTAAAGACAAATCATTTGAAAAAGACTTTAACTGTTGTCTACGAGACACGCTAGAACACGAATAGCGTCTAAATTTTTCAAGTAAGAAAACTAAACGGCGTGTTTCAAGTGTACTTAGATTATTTGTTATAGAAGGTAAAAGCTCTGAATAGAGTAAAGCTTCAGCAACTGGTTTCACTTCACTAAATGTTGCCGATGATAATGGTTGTTTTAACAACGTATTCAAAGCATGTTCAAACTCTACCTGATTCATCATATGAGTTAACCTCTTAACTCCGAAAGGATTGACACGATATATTGAATATTCGAGTGTAATTGTTCAGGAGTCGCATAGTACATTTCAGCATTATTCGCTGATTTTTTAAACGCTTCAAGAGAAAACTTACCATTAAGGTATAATTCTTTGATGTCTTCGATATCTCTATCAGATAAACGAGCAAGTTTTGAAATGGCTAAATCTAAACCGGATACTAAATAAACTTCAACAATGCTATTGGCAACTAAAGGAATCGCTCTTTCAGGATAGTCAGGGTCGACAGATGCAAGGCTGGTGTTAAAACTACGATCAAACTCTAAATTAGTTTCAAGATTATTATCATCTAAATATTCAACGTCATTATTTTCTAAAAACAAAACTATATCGTGTTTCTTTAATTGCTGGATTGCCTGAATTTCAGCATCTATATCATTGCTACCACGAGCATTGGTATGAATATGAAATGCACAACCACCAAAAATAAATGCTTTTACAGCGCCATTAGGTAGATTCTTATGATTTTTTAATATGTAATTCCCAAGCTCTTGAAAGAGCTTGAGAATAGCGATAGTAATTGGAGAATTACTATAGATCGTCATACTTAGTGCTGTAACACCGAAATATCTGCAACGCTTGTAAACAAGTCACGTAACTGTGCAAGTAAACGTAAACGGTTTGCTTTGAGTTCTGCATCATCTGCCATGACCATCACATTCTCAAAGAATGCATCAATCGGTGCACGAAGCGCAGCCAACTTAGAAAGCGCAGTGGTGTAGTCTTTCGCGTCCAAAAGTGGTTGAACTGCAGGTTTGATATTTTGAATTTCGGTATATAGCGCCTTTTCAGCATCTTCAAGCAATTTAGCTTCAACAATCTCACCTGTAGGTGCAGCTTCTTTTGCCAAGATATTGGCAACACGCTTATTGGCAGCAGCCAAAGCAGCAGCTTCTGGCAAGTCACGGAAATGATTTACCGCCGTCACACGCTTATCAAAATCAAGTGGAGATTTTGGAGAAAGTGCTTGAACAGCCTGAATCACATCAACGGCAACACCTTGGTCTTCGTACTTAGCACGGTAACGACCTTCAAGGAATGCGACAGCATCGGCTAAAGTCTTCGCATGATCTTTCAATACATCGCCATAAGCAGCCAAAGCAAGCTTGATCAGTTCTTCAATCGAAACATCAAGATTATTTTCAGTCACCAAACGTAAGATACCAATCGCAGAACGACGTAAAGCAAATGGATCTTTCGAACCTGTTGGTGCTTGGCCAATCCCGAAAATACCTGTGAGGGTATCTAAACGATCAGCAAGGGCAATGGTTGTACCTGTTTTCGTTTTTGGTAGAACATCGCCAGCAAACTTAGGTAAATATTGCTCACCTAAAGCTTCAGCAACTTCATCATTTTCGCCTTCAATACGTGCGTAATAAGTTCCCGCAATCCCTTGAAGTTCAGGGAATTCACCGACTAACTCTGAAGTTAAGTCACATTTTGCAAGCAGTGCAGCTTTTTCAGCATCTACAGAATTTGCACCCGTGATTGCAGATAACGCCACAGCCAATTTTGCAATACGTTCAGACTTGTTCCAAAGTGTGCCCAATTGTGCTTGGAAGACCATATTGGCTAATTTTTCTTTACGAGAAGCAAGTGGTTGCTTTTGATCTTGTAAGAAGAAAAACTCTGCATCAGACAAACGAGGACGTACAACTTTTTCATTGCCTTCAATGATTTGAGTTGGATCTTTAGACTCAATATTGGAAACAGTAATGAAATAAGGCTGTAATTTATGTGCTGCATTGACCAAACAGAAATACTTCTGGTTGTCTTGCATCGTGGTAATCAAAGCTTCTTGAGGTACAGCAAGGAAACGTTCTTCAAAGCTTGCACGTAGCGCAACAGGCCATTCAACCAATGCAGTCACTTCATCACGTAGGTCAGCAGGAACGATGGCAATCGCATTGACTTCATCAGCCAAAGCTTTAACTTGTTGGTCAATGATTGCTTGACGCTCTTCAAAAGAAGCTACGACATGTGCTGCTTTTAATTTCGGCAAATAATCATCTGAGTTTGTTAATGAAATCGCTTCAGGGGCATGGAAACGGTGACCATAGGTCAGATTGCCCGCTTTATGATCCTGAATCGTTGCATCAATCACATCATTGTCTTTTAACAAGACGACCCATTTCACCGGACGAACAAATTCAGTACGGCTTGCCGCAGAGCGCATACGTTTTGCGATGGGTAAATTATCCAATGCTGTTTGTAAAATTTGTGGAAGTAAAGCGTCAAGACTTTGACCTTTCACATCTTTTAAATAACAAACTTTTTCAACTTTACCTGCTTGGAACGTTGATACTTGATCCGCAGTAATGCCTTGACCACGCATAAAGCCTTCTAAGGCTTTGGTTGGTTTGCCTTCTGCATCATAAGCAGCTTGTAGGGCAGGACCATCAAAACGCTTTTGAGTGTCTGCTTGTGCACCATCAACATTGACAATTTTTAATGCCAAACGACGTGGTGCTGCATAAGCTTCAATTGAATCAAATGCCAAACCTGCGTCTTTTAAACCTTTAACCGTTTCAGCTTGTAACGCATCACGTAAGGTCTTTAAGCTTTTAGGCGGTAATTCTTCACAGCCAAGTTCGAATAAAACTGTATGTTTAGACATTATTTATTCTCCTCAGCTTTTGCTTCTGCTTCAACTTGTGCCTTTAACTGTGCAAGCACTTCGTCACGTAAATGCGGTTCAGCCATTGGGAAACCGAGTTTGGCACGAGCAGCCACATAGCTTTGTGCAATAGAGCGTGCCAAAGTACGCACACGTAAAATATAACGTTGACGCTCAGTGACAGAAATAGCACCACGTGCATCGAGTAAGTTAAAGCTGTGTGATGCTTTGATGACTTGCTCATATGCTGGAAGTGGAAGTTCCGCTTCCATTAAACGGGTTGCTTCAGCTTCATAAAAATCGAAGAGTTCAAACATTTTTTCAACGTTGGCATATTCAAAGTTATAAGTTGATTGCTCTACTTCATTTTGATGGAACACATCACCGTAGGTGACGGTACCAAATTGACCTTTGGTCCAAACCAAATCATAAACTGAATCAACACCTTGCAAGTACATTGCCAGACGTTCAAGACCGTAAGTGATTTCACCTGTGACCGGGTAGCATTCAACCCCACCAACTTGTTGGAAGTAAGTAAACTGAGTCACTTCCATACCATTTAACCACACTTCCCAACCTAAGCCCCAAGCGCCCAATGTTGGAGATTCCCAGTTGTCTTCTACAAAACGAATGTCATGTGTAAGCGTGTCAATACCAATCGCTTCTAAAGAGTCTAGATACAGTTGTTGGATATTGTCAGGGTTCGGTTTAAGCACCACTTGGAATTGATAGTAGTGTTGTAAACGGTTTGGGTTTTCGCCATAACGACCGTCTTTAGGACGACGTGAGGGTTGAACGTATGCTGCGTTCCATGTTTCTGGCCCAAGCGCACGTAAGAATGTTGCAGTGTGAAATGTCCCTGCGCCCATTTCCATATCGTAAGGCTGTAACACAACACAACCTTGTTCAGCCCAGTAGTTTTGTAAGGCAAGAATTAAGCCTTGGAATGTATCAATATGCGATATGGCGCGACTCATGCAGCATCCACTATAAGTATTAGAAAAAATTGGTTCTAAGTATAAGGATTTTGGGGAGGTGTGGCAAAGGTTAGTCTATAAATATTGATTCTTATCGCAGATCAACTTATGTGCATTTTTTCAGATTTTCTTTTGAGATAAAACTTTTCATTTCTTTGGCCTCTTTTCTTATTTTCATTTCCTCAATGTGCTCTTCAATTTTTGCATCTGGAGCATCACTATTGATTACGGGTTCCGAGCTTGAATTTTCAGATATTAAAATGAGATCATCCCTAAAAAAAGCCCAATCTTTTTCTATTGTTGGTATATTTTTAGAAGTGGTTTTTGCTTTTAAGATGCAGATTTTATCTTTTTTAATCAGCGTAAGTTCAAGTGTGCTTGATGGTTCGCCCGTCATTGCAATTTGCTTTGTTTCTAAAATTACAGGTTCATTTGATGTACTACATGCAGCAAGGTAAAAAGAAGAAGTTAAAATGATGAAATGGATTATTTTGTTCATTGGTAAAATTAAATAAGTTAAATTATATGTTTGATATTAACATAAAAAATTTATATTCATGAACTTTGTAAAGGTAGAGGGCGCTTCAAAAGCTGAATGTCGGAAGTTCATCATGACGATGTCACAACGCTTCATTCAATGTTAAGTAAGTGAATTATTTAGAAATCATAGGGGCGAATTTAGAGGATGATAAAATGCACAAGATCATTATTGGGCTGTAGCAAAATTAGAAAAGACCAATCAAAACTTAATCTTCAATCCATAATCCTTTTTCAATGCCAATAACGCCTCAGCATTGCCTTTGGCATCATCAACAGGGTTATGAGTATGTGCTGTTTTACGCAAATGCTTAAAACTTTGAAAGCTATCTTTGACCAGTCCTTTATACAAACTGCCTAAATTTTGTGAACTAAATCCAAACGGATTACTGCCAGTAAAATGATGAAAATACCAACAGACAAACATCCAGTCAAAACCATTATTATCACTAATAAAGATAGGGCGATCTTTACTGACTTTACTCACCCACTTGGCAAAGTCTTTCATAACATGCTCAGGATTGTTAAAGCTTAGGGTTTCTTCACGACTAAAGCCTGAAACTGCGAGCGCTTGAGGAATATAATTCTCGGAAATTGGTTTAAGTAAACCGTAGAATTGTTGATGTAAGTGATCTTCGACCAACACTGCACCTAGCGCAATCATTGAGTAATCACCGGGAATTGGACCATCTGCTTCGATGTCCACCATAATATAAGCCATATATTTTCCTTATTTTAAGATATTGTTTTTATGCTGGAAGTCATTATAAATGATGATTTTAATCGCTGACAAACTTTATCGGTATTTTGCTTTTTTAATATTTATAGCTTATAAATTATTGAATAAATTTAAAACATTTTTAAATCATCCCTTATGCAAAAAATACAGAAAAACAAACTTTGGCTAAGCCTTCTCCTTATTGTATTGGCAGTTATTTCTATTCCTGCAATTCATCTTTTTAAAACAAAAATCAATGAGCAACAGGGAATTGAGCATATTCCTACAGGTTATCGGGATGATGCCAGTCATCTTAATTTGACAAAAGTGCATAAAATTGTCGATGTAGAAAGTACACCCGAAGCGATTCAACAACAACTTAAAACTTTACTTAAATATGCAGCTGAACATCATCTAAAAGTCTCGATTGCAGGAGCTAAGCACAGTATGGGCGGGCACACCATTTACCCTGATGGTATTGCACTGAATATGTTGCCTTATAACCACATGAGCTTTGATGAGAAGAGTAATATTCTCACGATTGGCTCGGGTGCAACGTGGGAAGAGGCACTTCGGTATCTAGACCGCTATGGTAAATCAATTGCAGTGATGCAAGCGTTTAGTAATTTCTCAATTGGCGGCTCGATCAGTGTCAATGGACATGGTTGGCAAAAGAATTCACCCCCAGTTTCATCCAGTGTTGAGTCATTTACCTTGATGAATGCCCAGGGAGAAATTGTAAAATGTAGTCTTACAGAACATCCTGAACTGTTTAAATTGGTGATTGGTGGCTATGGATTATTTGGCATTATTCTCGATGTAAAATTAAAAGTTGTAGATAATGTTGCTTTAACATTTCAATCAATTTCAGTTTTACCTGAAGACTATGTAAACGCGTACCAAAAGATTGTCAGCAATAATCCAGATGTACAATTTGCTTATGGTCGTTTACGTATTTCAGACAAGCATTTTTTACAGCAGGCAACCTTAAACTATTTTGAAAAAATCGATAAAAAACCTTTAGCCTTGTCACAACAGCAAAGTAAAAACGCTGAAACTAAGCGGATTGTGTTCCGTGGCTCTGTCGATAGTGAATACGGCAAACGGCTACGCTGGGATCTAGAAAGTAGTCTGAATTCAGTATCGCCTTATGCGATATTTAGTCGCAATGAAATTCTCAGTGAAGATGCCGCCTTGATTGAAAATAAAGATATCCATTCAACCGATCTATTGCATGAATATTTTATTCCAAAGCAGCACTTGGCTCAGTTTATTCAAGATCTCAAGCCCGTGTTAAAAACTAAAAAAGTGGATCTACTCAATATCACGATTCGTGAAGTTGAACATGATCATGATGCATTTATGAATTATGCCCGAGAGGATGTTTTTGGCTTGGTGTTTCTGTTTAATCAAAAGAAGACCCCACAACAAGAGCAGGATATGCAACAACTGACTCAGCAATTGGTTGATATTACACTTAAAAACCAAGGCACATTTTATTTGCCTTATCGCTTACATGTAAGTCGCGACAAGATGCGTTTAGCCTATCCGCAAACGGATGCTTTTTTTAGTTTGAAGAAAAAATATGATCCAGAGGAGATTTTTAGTAATCAGTTCTATCTACATTATCGTGAGTCGTGAATGATGGTCTGGAAAATACTTTTAATAAACCCCAATAACAGCACCCTGCAAATACAGAAATTGCATAAAAAAACCAATCGCTCAATAGTTTCCATAGCGGTGTAGGCAATGATCCAGTAAAAACCAGATAGCCAATGATGCTGACAATTAACCACATCAACAGTGAGCCGACGAAAATACTGAAAAAATTAAGCCAATACTGATGTGCAAGCCAAAGTGAAATGACATAAGCAACTGGAATGACTATAACGCAATAAATCAGATAAATGATTAAGCTGATACCAAATATTGTGAGTAGAGACTGTATATCATATTGATGATTCATAAAAAGAAAAAATGCGACCAATAGGATTAAGCTCAGACTGGGTGCTAAAAACAAAGCCTTTAAAATCGATTTATTGCTATATTGAGCCATGATCAAAACAACAAAGGAATAAATATGATAAGAGCATGCACAATCATGATGGTTTTATCTACAACTATTTGTTCAATATCAGCTTATGCAGAACAGAGTGCTGCTTCACCTGATGTATATAACCAATGTGTTGAACAAACCATCGAAAAACTGGCTTTAGGTAACATTAACAATGCTGTGGTTGAATCATGTAGTAACCAGAGCAGGGCATATTATGAAAAAGAAATTGTCAAAGTTCTTGATCAGATCAAAAAACAGAGTCAGATAGACCTTCGGCAAGAACGTTATAATGACATCATGAAATCGCAACGCTTATGGAAAGCTTATGTTGATCAGGAGTGCCAAAATGCTGGAAGTTATATTGGTTCACCCATGTATGCGTTTTGCCCAATGCAAGAATATGGGAAAAGACTTGATCAATTGACTGAATATGCCCAGTGAAAAATCAGTAGATGAGAAATATCGGCGAAAAATTTATCCATTTAAGATAGATAATAAATATATCTTATAACCACAACATCGTATAATTCACACTTTAAACCGTGTTAAAGCGCAGGACTGTCGTGTTTCATACGCAACTTGAATGGTTAAATACCTTAAAACCCAATTTTAAAGTTTTACCGCTAAAAGATCGTTTAGTCTGTGGTGTTGGGGCACTGCTTGGATTAGCAGTGTCATCATTGATCAGTTGGTATGTACTCGGTGGATTTAATGCATGGTATATCGCACCGATGGGCGCGTCCTCGGTATTGCTCTTTGCTGTACCCGCGAGTCCTTTAGCACAACCTTGGAATATGGTGGTGGGGAATACCATCGCAGGTTTAGTCGGCGTGACCTGTGCCATCTTTATTTCCAATCCAACCGAGGCATTTAGTGTTGCTGTTGCGTTGTCGATATTTTTGATGATGAGTACAGATTCATTGCATCCGCCAAGTGGCGCAGTGGCGATTACTGCCGTATTGGGTGGTACTTCTATTCACCAATTGGGTTATCAATTTATCTTTTACCCAGTATTACTCAATTCAGTCTTGCTGCTAGTGATTGCAATCATTTTTAATCGTATGTTAGGAAAGCAATATCCACAGGTTGCACAGCTCAATACACGTTCTAAAGATCCAACGCCGACACAGAAAGTCACCATTCAACCGCAAGATATTCAAGATGTGTTAGAACAACAGACACAGCTTTTAGATATTAGTGAATATGATTTACAAAAAATCATTTTAGAAGCACAGGCAAAGGCCAATGCAAGAGCAGTACATCAATACCTTTGCCAAGATATTATGAGCAAGGATGTGCTGAGCTTGGATGAGCAAGATGATATTCACCAAGCTTTAGATAAGTTTAAACATGTGAATTTGATGAGTTTGCCCGTGCTCAATGCTGATCGGGAATTGGTTGGCACATTGGCATTGTATGAAATTGTAGAATGGTTTAAACGCGCTGCCGATGCTCGTGCCCCTTGGGAACATTTGGTCAAACAAATTATGAATCGACAAGTGGTGACTGTTCAGCCGACGCAACCGATTCAAGACTTGGTGCCTTATTTCGTTGAGCGCTCTTTTAATTATATCCCTGTGGTTGATCATCAAAAAATGGTCGGGATTATTAGTCGCGCAGATATGATTGCAGCATTACAGCAACAACTCAATAATTCACAATGATACTGTTTAAAAATAAAACCGTTTAAAAATGATGCGGTATAAAAAAAGCTACAGCAGTTTGGGGGAACTGTTGTAGCTGAAAAGGGTAATATCTTTAAATCGAAGTCAATTAATGGGTTTTCTCTTCATAAATGGTTCGTACAGGGCGTTCATAGCTTTGCGGTTCATTTAGCTGCAATTTTTGTTTTGGCATAATTAACCAAAGCACCAAATACACTAAAATACCTGGAAAAGCTGCGCTCAAACATGAAACAATTACGAAAATAATTCGTAGTAATGTGACATTCCAACCAAAACGTTCAGCAATACCGCCCATTACACCGGCGATCATATTATGTCGGCTTGAACGATATAAACCAGAATTGGCCATTTAAATCTCCTTAAAGTTATTCATCATCATTCATGATTAAAAATTTAAAAATGAATTTATATAAGTAAATAGTGGCGTTTCTGTTTGATTCTTCAAGTGAATCACCGATTAAAATTGTTAAGACTGTGTAACAACGCCAGTTAAATCATTAAAAATAATGTAAAAAGTGTCCAAACTTATAGGGAGATGGTTGAGACAAATATGTTTTTTATACTTTTGTAAAAAATACACCGTTAAGATTTCGAGAAACGGTACAACACAATAAGATATACATATACACATTCATTTTTGATGTGTCTGGCACGGTGTAATTGGGTTATTTGGATTTATGTATTTAACTTTTCATAAAGTAATTTTTTTTCGAATTTTAGGCATCAGTATTTGTACAGTACTGAGTGCTTGCGATTCCTCAAAATCAAATGATAAACAACAAGGTGCATCTGACACACAAAATTCATCCAGTGAGCTTGCTTTGCAGCCAACGCCACAACGTGCCAATGCAAGTGAAGGTAAAAAACTGACCGATCTTGCGGGTCAAGCCACCTTACCTGCAATTGCAGAAATGAAAGGGCAAGACCAGCAAAGCGACGTAGTTTCCACAAAAGCTGAGGCATTTGTAGGACGTTATCATGTTCAAATGAGTTGTGAAGACCCTTTTGCCAAGTGTGAAAAAGGCAGTGCAGAGTTTATTATTAACTTACTCCCAGACGGTACCGCACATCGTACCTTTGTGTATATGGGGAAAATGACTTATGAAAATAATGATATAAAACCGAACCGTGGTTATCAAAAAAATACTTGGGCCTATGATGAAGTAAATCATGAAATCGTGATTAACCGAATTGAAGGTATTCAGTTCTATTACAAAGTGGATGCACAAAACGACTTGGTGATGGATATTGATAAAATTGTTAATGGAACTGAAGAAAATCGACTCTATTTTAGTCAACACCATACCGCACCAACAAAAGCCTATGTGTTAAAGAAATTTGATAATTAAAAAGCGAAACAATCGAATAAGCGCATTTGAATAAGAACGCTGTTTTGATCAAGACATATGTTGATTTAAACAATCTGGTGGGACTTGAGGGTGTAACCCACCAGAATGACGCATTTAAAATTTTGAAATGAATGATCATCTCAGAAAAGCATTTTTTAAATTGAACAAATCTTAGAAAATCAGTTAGCAGTTAAACATTGTGTATCGTCTAGAAATGCAATGTTAAAACGCTTTGGTTAAACTAAAAATTGCACCGTTTGCGACTGTACGTTTTTCACTTTTAGAGAGCTGATCGGTATTCAAGTTGGTACCAACCGCAGATAACTCCGCAGTTAAACCTTCAAGTGTTTTGAATTGATAATTCACCCCAAGCTTCCAATCGACATAATTGTCAGCATTGAGATCAATCAATGCACCTTTATCTTGGATGATGGAATAACCAATACTTGAAGTTAGACCAAAACCTGTTTCAGCCAATGGTACTGAATAGCCTAAGGTGAAGTTCCATGCATTACCTGCAAATCCAATATAGTCATCACTATAATTAATATTGGTGAGGAGACTATCTTTAACCAAAAATACGTTATCAAGGGTTAAACGTGCAGAAAACTCATGCCATGCCCAAT
This sequence comes from Acinetobacter sp. BIGb0196, assembly GCF_011759595.1. Classification (NCBI taxonomy): domain Bacteria; kingdom Pseudomonadati; phylum Pseudomonadota; class Gammaproteobacteria; order Moraxellales; family Moraxellaceae; genus Acinetobacter; species Acinetobacter sp. BIGb0196. Next base: position 694,106 of record NZ_JAAOZA010000002.1, read on the forward strand.
CCGACCAACCCGGGTAGCTAAATCGGTTATAGCTTAAATCTAGTGTTGGCTTAACTTTTTCAGACCAATTTAATGCCGTGTTATAGCCAATATATGAGGTAAACTCAAAATGTGGTGATGTTGAACCACCAAAGTCCGTATTGGCAGCAAAGATTCCGCCGTATAAACCAGAATCATGTGACAGTACAAAGGTCCCTTGTACAGCTGGATCATTACGAGATTGGGAGAGTCCACGGAAACGGTAGTCCGTTGTCAGTGCAGCAGAACCACTTAAGCTAAGACCTGATGAATGTCCCGTTTCTGTGGCCATAGCAGAATGAGTCGCCATTGTTGTCAGCATTACCGATAAAATTACTGGTTTAATCATATTGATTTCCTTTTCGTAAAAATTTGGATTATTCCAAAATCCTTTTTTATGTCGATCAACGACGCATTTTTGTTTTTGTTATCTTAAGTACTGATGTTATAAAGAGATAATAGAATATTCAGAACACATGCCTCAAAAAATCTGAATCGCTTGGGTATAACGATGACTTTTATCCAATGGAGTTAAATTTTTTTAATGATTATTTATGTAATTATTTTTTAATAAAAAATTCTTTTGAACGATAAATTACTTTTTTTAACCCTAGATCAATGATCTGCTTTTCACTCATCGTTTTATTCAATTCAAGTGGTACTCAAGCTGGTGTATAGGTCGATATTGAATATCGAACAAATACAGGCCTGAGATAATTTTTTCTTTAATCTGTTCGTGATTATTCTGGCCTCAATATTTTTAACATATTAGATGGTCTTTATTTGAAATTTTAAGGTGATTTCGCAAATGATTTTGATCTCTTTGCGATGGAGTAACTATGCTATTCAGTCCTTTTTAGTCTTACTTTAAAAAAACTAAAGGCTTGATACTGAATATAAAAATTTAAGCTGATCCTAAGATTGGTTATAACTTTTTTATTTATGGAATGGATTCCTATGTCTATCACAACTATGGAAAGTAGTACGATTCAGGCAATTCCTGAAAATCAACGTCACGGTAACGCACGCGATCTATTTACGATTTGGTTTGGCTCAAACATTATGTTATTGACTATGTTTACGGGCTCATTGGCAGTTACAGTTTTTAATCTGAGTTTCTTTTCCGCCTTAATGGCATTGGTTTTAGGCAATCTTGTTGGTGCGATTTTTGTCGCACTGCATTCTGCGCAAGGCCCACAACTTGCAGTGCCGCAAATGATTCAGACACGCGGGCAATTTGGTTTCTATGGGGCTTTGCTTGTTGTTGGCGTCGTGGTGATTATGTACTTGGGTTTTTATGCATCCAATCTGGTGGTTGGTGGTGAAGCGCTACATACAATTTATCAGCCGATTTCCAAGGTACAAGGCATTACGATTATTGCGATTGGGAGTCTGATTGCAGTTATTTTTGGTTATAAACTTATTCATAAATACACCCAAATCCTTGCGGTACTTTCAGGTTTAATGCTGCTTGCTGCTTTTATTCGTGTATTTAGTTCGCAATACTTCCCCCAAGATTTCTTTCAGCTGGGAACGTTTTCAAGCATTGGCTTTATGGGAACCTTATCCATTGCCGCATTATGGCAGTTGGCTTATGCCCCGTATGTATCAGATTATTCCCGCTATTTGCCTAAAGCGACTGGGGCAAAAACTGCATTTTGGGCAAGCTATTGGGGCTGTTCACTGGGTTCACTGATTTCAATGATCTTGGGCTTAACCGTTGCTCGTGCCTATAGTGGTGACTTTATTCAAGGCTTAATTCACTTAACCGGCTCCGGTCTATTCAGTACCGCTTTGATTATCGTCTTTTCTCTCGGGATTGCTGCTACAAACTCGATGAATTTGTACTGTGGTACTTTATCGAGCATCACTATTCTACAAACGATTTTTCACCGTTGGTCACCGCGAGTGCTTGCCAGAACCATAGTGGCATTAAGCTTATTTAGTGTGGCGATGTTCTTATCTGTTTCAAGTTCGGAAAGCTTTGTCGAGAGTTATGTCAATTTTATTCTCTTGCTCATGTGTGTATTGATTCCATGGACAGCGATTAACCTCATCGATTATTACTTTATCCATCATACTGAATATGATGTGCCATCTTTCTTTAAACAGGATGGTGGGATTTATGGTTACTTCAATTGGCCTGCATTAATCTGTTATGTGATTGGGATTTTGATTCAGATTCCATTTTTATCTACACCGCTGTATGTTGGTCCGCTTGCTAAATTATTGGGTGAAGTGGATATCTCATGGGCGGTTGGTTTACTGGTGGTTAGCCCGCTGTATTATGTCGTGGCGAAGTTATATAAACGCACATTACCTGAAATAGACAATCAACAATTACAGCAACATCGTTATGATTATATCATTGTTGGGGCGGGTTCGGCGGGGAGTGTGATTGCCAATCGATTAAGTGAAAACCCAAATACCCGTGTCTGTTTGATTGAAGCAGGCGCTGCTGATAATTCGCCACGCATTCAGATTCCAGCAGGAACGATCACGTTATATAAGAGTAAAACATACAGCTGGAATTTCTTTTCTACGCCGCAGAAACGTTTGAATAATCGTCAAATTCACGCCCCACGTGGCAAAATGGTGGGTGGTTCAAGTTCAATGAACAGTATGATTTATATTCGCGGGAATGCCTCTGATTATGATAATTGGGAAGCGAAAGGTTGTGCTGGATGGGGCTGGAAAGAGGTTTTACCCTTCTTTAAACGCTCTGAAAAAAATGTCATTCAGCAAGACTTGGCTTTTCATGGTGTTGATGGCGAGTTGTTTGTTGATCATCCGAAAGATCCGAACCCACTATCTAAACTCTTTATCCAAGCTGCTGCTTTGCTCAATCTAAAAGAGAATCAAGATTTTAATGCTGCATCAAGCGAAGGTGTGGGGATATATGATGTGACTCAACGTGATGGTCAGCGTCTATCCAGCTTTAAAGCATTCGTTCAGCCGATATTGGCACGCTCAAACCTTACGGTGGTGACTGAATGCGAAGTTGAGCGTATTCATCATAGTGAGGGTCAAGTGCACTCGATTCATGTGCAACGACAAGGACAAAATTTTGATATCAGAATCAATAAAGAGTTAATCCTCTCTGCTGGTGCTTTTATTTCGCCGTTATTGTTGATGAAATCTGGTATTGGTCCGAAATCCGAGCTGGAACAGGCAGGTATTGAATGCAAGCTTGATTTACCTGGGGTCGGTAAAAACTTGCAAGAGCATATTGATGGTTTGGTGACGGTTAGAACAAATAGTTCAAAAACACTGGGTTTTTCTGTTGGGGCTTTGGCATCTATACTGCCCGCGCCATTCCAATATGCGCTTAAAAGAAAAGGCTGGTTGACCACCAACTATGTAGAAGCAGGGGGCTTTGCAAAAACACCACTGGCAACAGATTTACCAGATGTGCAATTCCACTTTGTTCCTGGGTATCGGAGCCATCGTGGTCGCCTGTTTGAATGGGGACATGGCTATGCAATCCACATCTGTGTTTTAAGACCAAAGAGCATTGGTGAAATACGTGTGAATGCCCAAAAGCAGATCGAGATTGATTATAACTTCCTTGAAAAAGAACACGATATGCACGTGCTGATCGAAGGAATTAAACTGGCACAGCGTATTTTAAAGCAAGATGTATTTAAGGCGTTCAATGGTCAAGAAATCTTACCCGGACCTGATGTTAAAACCGATGCAGATTATCAAGCTTATGTTCGTGAATATGCTGCAACCGTATTTCATCCCGTGGGAACATGTAAGATGGGGATTGATGCAATGAGTGTGGTCGATCCAAAGCTTAAGGTCGTTGGTTTTAATAATCTGCGTATCGCTGATGCATCCATTATGCCTGATCTTGTTTCAGGCAATACCAATGCGCCATGTATTATGATTGGCGAACGTGCCGCAGATTTTATCCTTCAACAGCAATAATCCACTGGGTAAATTTCCGTTGATTGTTTTAGTTGAGTAGTCTATTGATTATCAAACCGTGCTCAATCTTGATTGTTGGGCGCGGTTTTATACTGTTTGGGAGGGGGATGCTATGACTCATCAAGCAGGAGAATATTATCTTGCTAGCGATGATTTGGTATTTACTCGTTCAATAAGAAGAATCAAAGTTTTTAAGCTATTCAGTTCGGTCGTGTCACCAGATTGCGGTATAGTCTTGGTTGTTTTGAGCTAAAACCGTTGACTAAGATCTCAGTCGATCTTTTGAGTATTGATGCTTCGTTGTTATTGAATGATAAAGCAATCCATTTGATTAGAACGTGCAGTTATCAGAAAAATAATTCAACTGAGCTTATTTTAAGGGAGATAAATGACTTAAAAATCTGGTGGGTTGTGTGGGGTTCGAACCCACGACCAATAGATTAAGAGTCTACTGCTCTACCAACTGAGCTAACAACCCTGAACTTGTTTAAAACATGATTAAACCAGAACAAAAGATGAAGCAAAATTTCGAGAATGGCGAAGCATCTAATAAAGATGTTTGGTCTTGGTCGGAACGTTTGCAGGTTTCGTTTCTATTGTAGTACTTTAACTGTACAGAAAGAAGCCTTAAGAAAGAATGGTGGGTCGTCCGCGATTCGAACGCGGGACCAACGGATTAAAAGTCCGCTGCTCTACCAGCTGAGCTAACGACCCTGAGCGAGATGTGTAAAGCACGTTGCTTTACCCGATATCAGTGAAAATCGAGAATTTTCTATCGGTATCTATTTACAGGTTGAAACATGAAGATGGTGGGTCGTCCGCGATTCGAACGCGGGACCAACGGATTAAAAGTCCGCTGCTCTACCAGCTGAGCTAACGACCCTGAGCAAGGATGTATAAAGCGATGCTTTACACGATATTTGTGAAAATTGAGAATTTTCTATCGCTATCCATTTACAGGTCAAAACAATTAAGTGGTGGGTCGTCCGCGATTCGAACGCGGGACCAACGGATTAAAAGTCCGCTGCTCTACCAGCTGAGCTAACGACCCTGAACCTTCATCCAAGCTAGGCTTGAATGTGTAGTGCAAGAAAACTAAAAAGTTTTTAAACACCACTTTGTTTTGATGGAGCGTATTTTAGCAAGATATTGATAGAGCGCAAGTAAAAATTAAGAAAGTTTGCAACGTTCGGTTATAAATAACACAAAATGGACTAAAAAAGCCCTGAAATCAGGGCTTTTAGCTTTAGAAGCGGTATTTATAAGCTTCAATATTGGCAAAAACTTCCGCAGTGACATCGCAATAGGCATTGGCACTTGGCAGTAAAACCAATAAACGATCAGAGGTTTTTTCAGGATTAAAGGCTTGTTCCTTTAATTTATTTTTCTGATATTTAAATGTACCCGTCGTTTCTACAATTTGTTGGATACGTAAAAATACCGGAACAGCATAGGCTGGCAAGTTCTTTTTAAACTCGACTGCAAGTTGGCTTAGATCTTGTTCAGTCAGTTCTTCCCCATCATGCAAAGTAATGGCAGCCATACCTGCTCGACCATTGGTATTTGGAATTTCAACGCCGTAAACCACAGCTTCTGTGATTTTAGGGTATTCACTACAAATATTTTCAACTTCAGTTGTTGAAACATTTTCACCTTTCCAGCGGAAAGTATCACCAAGGCGATCAACAAATTGCGCGTGTCGGAAACCAATATCACGAACCAAATCACCAGTAATAAAGTAAGAATCGCCTTTTTTAAAGACATCTTTCATGATCACTGACTTGTTCTTTTCCGGGTCTGTATAGCCATCAAAAGGGGAACGCTTGGTGATTTTACCAATCAATAAGCCCACTTCACCTTTTTTGACCTTTTGACATGCACCATGACTGTCACGGATTGCTTCATTTTTTTCTTTATCGAACTGGACGATGGCATAAGGTGTAGGTGAGAAGCCAACAGTATTGTTAAAATTAAAAACATTACTGAAGCCTACATTTCCTTCACTAGAGGCATAAAGTTCTAAAATTTCTTCGATACCAAAGCGTTCTTTAAACTTGCCCCAAATATTTGGACGCATACCATTACCGATCATTTTGGTGACACGGTGCGTATGATCAAGTTCTGAAGCAGGTGCATCCATAAGGTAGCGGCAAAGTTCACCGACATAACCAATGGCTGACGCATTAAACTTTTTGACATCAGACCAGAATGCAGAGGTAGAGAATTTACGACGGATTGCCAAGGCTGAACCACCTGCAATAGCACCACACCAGCACACCACCATACCTGTTGCATGGTAAAGCGGTAAAGTGCAGTACATCACATCATCTTCACCTAAGTTTAAGACATGACCATATGTTCCATATGCCAAGGTCCAACGACTGTTGGTAAAGACCACAGCTTTAGGTAAACCCGTTGTGCCAGAGGTATAGATATAAAACAAGCCATCTTTCCCTTTGACACTTTGTGTGGTCGAAGGATTGAATTTTGGAAATTGTTGAATTTTTTCAGCGAGATTGATAAAGCCTTGAGGTGCTGTACCCGGGTCTTGCGTTGTATTTTGATCTGCAAACCAATGGATGCGGTCTTGAGCAATGTTTAAGTCTTGACGAATCTCATCTACAGCAGCACGGCATTCTTCACCGACGATCACCGCAACAGGATTGACCAAATTGATACTATGCGTCAGGACTTTACCTGTCTGTGAGGTATTGACTAAAGCTGTTGTTACGCCAATTTTTGCCAGTGCAATCACGGTCGCAATCAGCTCAGGACGATTTTCGATCATCACGGTGATCGCATCGCCTTTTTTTATACCAATAGAAAGATAAAAGTGTGCAATTTGATTGGCCCAGTTATTCAGTTCTTTATAACTATAGCGTTGATCTTCAAATAATAACGCATCACCATAAGGATTGCGTTTTACAGCACGTTCAAAAGCAAGACCTAGCCCAGCAGGCGTATTGGGTGTTCTGATATAAGCTTGTTTAAGTCCAGTCAGGATGTTGGGAAGCTTATTGATGAGCTGTGGTAAGCGCTCTGCGACATCAGTAAATCCGATGAGATCGGCCTGTGTTGTTTGACTCATATCAATCCTATTTATTTTTCGTAATCCAATACAATTTTTAGAGTGTCATTGACTCACATTACATTTGTCTTTTTAATCGTATAAGACTAGTGCAATCAACCTAATCTGACAAATGTCCTGATAATCTCTTCAAAATAGCAAAAAAACCTAGCCATCGAAATGACTAGGTTCTCTTTAATCGCTACATTTTAAGCAAATTTTTACACATTACTCATCCGCTGGCGGTGTCGCTTTTTTTGGCGGGCGACCACGAGGGCGACGAGGGCGGGCAGGTTTTTCATCTGTTGCCACATTGTCTGCCTTTTGTGCATCTTCATCTACGCCAGCTTCAGCAGTCGTATCTAAAGCAAGCGATTGTTGTGGCTTTTTCGCCTTTTCAGTTGCAACAACTGCTTTCTCAACTGACTTAGCAGGGGCTGCTTTAACCACTTGAACTTCCGCAGGCGCTGTTTCAACTGCCGTTTCTACAGGTGTTTCAGCTTGCACTTCTTCTGCTTGAGTAACCACAGGTGCGGCTTCAACTGGACTTGCTTGAGTCTCAGTTTTCACTTCTTCTGGTTGTTGCTCAAGTTCAGCTTGATGCTCTTGCTTTGCTTGTACAGCCGCTTGTTTTGCTAAACGGCGACGTTCACGCGGATCATTCGCTACACGGCGATCATTCTCAGGCTTCGGTGGCGTTAAGTCTAAAACATCAGCAGGTTGTGCTTCTGGCGCTGCTTTAGAGATAGCAACATCACGTGTTACAGGCTGCTTGCTTTGTACATCGGTCTTTTCTACCACGGTTAAGGTCGCTGAATATTCTTCAGTGAATTTAACTAACGCGCGATTGAATGTTGGAATTAATCCAAACTGTTCAATCAATACCGCACAGTCATCACCATAGACATGACGAATCAAAGTTCCCACTGTGTACTGATTTAATGTCGGTACTTGAGATGGTGCGATTTTAGGCGTTGCCGCTTTTGCTTGAGCAGCGTCACGTTGTTGACGGCGTTTTTGGCGCGGGTCATTGCTGGCACGTTGCACAGGCTGTTCTGCTTGAACCTCTGCTGCTGCAGGTGTTTTTGCTTCAGTCGTTACAGCCTGACTTTCTACAGCCGGTGCAGTAGCTGGTTGAGCGTCTACGCGAGGGGCTTTAGCAACAGTTTCAGCTTTTTCATTGCGATCATGACGCTTCGGCTTGTTGCTTGCTGGCGCAGCAACTTGTTGCGGGTTTAATGCCACAATTTCACTTTGAGCTTGATCAAGGTTAACCACTAAAGCTGTTTCAAGTGCTGCATGCTTCGGGGTGTCAATGAGTTCAACCTTAGGTTGTTTCTCTTGAGGTTGATTATGCTCTACAGGCGCATTGTTGTTTGGCGCTTGTTGTTGCTCATCATTAAACACGCTGCTATCGCGATGACGATTTGGGCGGTTTGGACGTTGCTGATGGTTACGATCACGACGTGGAACAGCTTGTTCAGCATGATTCGTTTCAGCATTTTGATCATGCTGTTGACGTGGCTGCTTTTGCTGACGACGTTGATCACGTTGTTCCTGACGCTGTTCTTGGCGTTGCTCTTGACGAGGCACCTGAACCACTTCTTCAATCACTTGATGTTGATCAGTGTTTTGTTCACGTGACTCTTTGTGCTTGTTGCGGTTTTTGTTTTTATTGTTGTTGTTACGCGGAGCTCGTTCTTCTTTCTCGCCTTGTTTTTCATATTCACGCGGTTCTTGTTTTTGAACAGGTGCATGTGAAAGATAAGCATTGGTTTCAGCAACAACTTGAGCTTCAATTGCAGCTGGCGCGCTATTGCTATTCACTTGGCCAAATTGACCACGGCTTACAGCACCACCGTTAATCATTTGTTCAATGGCCGCAGCTGCATTGTTTGCAGTACGTGATTGGTCAACAGTTGCTGCTTGTTTTTGTACAAACAGATTTTCTAACCAAGCACATGGGCTTGAAGCTGGTTGAGCGACTTGTGCTTGAACCGCTTGCTGAGCTTTTTGAGCTTGAGCAGGTTGTTGCTTTCTGTTTTGCTTATTGTTTTGTGCTTGAGCTGGCGTAGCATTATGTTGCGTTTGCTCTTCTTCTAAATGCCATTCAGATGACTCATAGCCCAATTCTTTTTCGCTTGAACGGGTAGCTTCAGTACGTTCATAGCTAGTTGGCGCAAAACCTTCTGGGTTATATGAGATTTCGTAATGTGGCGTTTCTAAATGTGGATGTGGCAGTACAGTAACACGCACATTTGACGTTTGTTCTAAGTAAACCAGACTGTGACGCTTTTCATTCAATAAGAATGCTGCAATTTCAACAGGCACTTCAACTTGAACTTCACCTTGACGTTCACGTAATGCAATCTCTTCAACTTTACGCATAATTGAAAGAGAAAGAGAACGTAGATCACGTACCATACCTGTGCCATGACAGCGAGGGCATACATAACCTGTAGCTTCTTCAAGAGATGGGCGTAAGCGTTGACGGCTCATTTCCATTAAACCAAAACGTGACAATTGACCGAACTGAATACGGGCACGATCACTTTGCGTCGCTTCACGAAGTTTAGCTTCAACCATACGTTGGTTGCGTTCTTTGGTCATATCAATAAAGTCGATCACCACCAAACCACCAATATCACGTAAACGTAATTGGCGAGCAATTTCTTCAGCTGCTTCTAAGTTGGTGCTGAGCGCAGTTTCTTCTACATCATGTCCGCGTGTTGATTTCGCCGAGTTGATGTCGATTGAAACCAGTGCTTCAGTTTGGTCGATTACAATTGAACCGCCTGAAGGAAGTTTAACTTCACGTTCATAAGCTGTTTGAATTTGACTTTCAATACCAAAATGCGCGAATAACGGTTCATTTAACGTATAGGTTTTTAACTTATCCAATTGATTTGGCATTACCGCTTTAACAAAGTTATAGGCTTCGTTATAGGCTTGCTCTGAGTCAATTAAAATTTCTGCAACATCATCACGTAAATAGTCACGGATAGCACGCGTCACCACACCAGCTTCTTGATGAACAAGCATTGGTGATGGACCAGAGTTTGCTGTACCTTGGATTTGTGCCCATAGGTCTAACAAATGTTGAAGATCAAGTTGCAGTTCTTCTTGTGAACGGCCAATCCCTGCTGTACGAACGATTACGCTCATACCACGTGGAGTATTTAATGACGCCAACATTTCTTTAAGTTCTTCACGAACTGAACCCGAAATTTGACGACTAATACCACCACCTTTGGGGTTGTTCGGCATCAAGACTAAATAGCGACCAGCGAGCGAAATATAAGTTGAAAGTGCAGCGCCTTTGTTGCCACGCTCTTCTTTTTCAACTTGAACCAAAAGTTCAGTGCCTTCAGTGATGAGTTCACGAATATTTGATGTTTGGCGAGGGTCTGCCTTGTAGTAGGTATTGGCAATTTCGCGCATCGACAAGAAACCTTGACGACCCGCACCATACTCTACAAATACAGCTTCTAAAGAAGGCTCTACGCGAGTGACATGGCCTTTATAGATATTGGCTTTCTTTTGTTCACGTGTACGGTTTTCTAAATCGAAATCGTAAAGACGGTGACCAGTGATGAGTGCAACGCGAACTTCTTCGGCATGTGTTGCATTAATCAACATACGTTTCATGGGTGTAACACCTAATAGTGATTCACACCAACAACTCGCTATCTTTTTTAAGTGAAGCGAACATCTAAAATATTGGATCAATGCTCAAATCACGGATACATCCAATATGATCTGAGTAATTTACCCACTTGTTTTGAGCAAGGTTGGGTTTGATGCCTGTATTGATGCTGCAATACTTCTTTAATCTTTGCACGATTAAAGTTTTGAGCTCTTCACTGGCACTTAAGTGGTGCATTGGATGACTGATTTGATTCGTCTTTCACTATCACATTGCTCGAAGAGCATCTCAACTTTTGTGAGAGCGTCTTGATACGGAATTATCATCGTACCTTTACAAATTGTGCAGTTCCAATGCCTCAAACACTTATGTCCTGAATAACACTCTACAGCGACTTGCCTGATGTGTATCAGTTTATGTTTAAAAACCAACGTCTGGGTTGGCGACATATATTTTTAAACAAACTGATTTCTGTACTTTAAGTACAATTAAACGCAACAGTTTGTCTTTTTGCCGATATAATAAAGCCTTCGGCGTCGGCATATTCTTTTGGGACCTTTCCGCATCTGTCGTGAATTTTATCGTTTGTGTCACGCTTTCATTTTTAAAAAAGGGTGGCACTAAATTTCACTTACGGTGGTATCCGTGCGCTGACTATAGCAAACCTTGAATCATCTGCCTATGGGCTATATGCTTATTTTGTATGAAAAGCATAGTCTAAATGATCAGTTTTTAATCAAATTTTAGTTTTTTATTGGATCACCTAACTGTATGAATTCTACGCAACAATGGCAAAATGTAACTTGGTTTGAAGTAGACGAGCATCAAGAAGGCCAGCGCATCGATAATTTCTTATTTACTCGCCTGAAAGGTGTGCCGAAAAGCCGTATTTATCGTTTAATTCGTGAAGGTCAAGTGCGCGTCAATAAAAAGCGTATAAAAGCAGAAACTAAGCTGGCGATTGGCGATCAAATCCGTGTTGCACCTATTCGCTTTGAGCAAAAAGACGAAACTGATGCACCTGTATCCGATAAGGTTGCACAAAGCTTACTCAGCCGTGTGGTGTATGAGGATGAAGGTTTATTGGTGGTCAACAAGCCGTCTGGAATTGCCGTACATGGTGGAAGCGGTGTGGCATATGGCTTAATTGAAGGCTTACGCGCGGCAACAGGTAAAAAATATTTGGAGTTGATTCATCGTATTGACCGCGATACTTCGGGTCTGGTGATGGTGAGTAAAAAACGCAGCACATTGAAGGCGCTACAAGATATGTTGCGTGAGCATAAAATTAAAAAAACCTATGCTGCGATTGTTAAAGGTCAAGTGAGTTTAGATCAACAGTTGATTAATCAACCTTTATTGCGCTATGAACTGTCCAATGGTGAACGTCGTGTACGTGTCTCAGAAGAAGGTAAAGAATCTAAGACACAATGGAAAGTTGCCGAGCGCTTTATGCATGCAACACTGGTCTATGCTTCTCCACTGTCAGGCCGAACCCATCAAATTCGTGTGCATGGTTTAAGTATTGGTCATCCTTTGGTGGGCGATGATAAGTATGGTCATGAAACAGAGTATCGTGGACCCAAAGCTCGTCGATTGAGCCTACATGCAATGCGACTTGAAATTCCTGGTTATCCTGTGATCGAAGCGCCTTTACCTGAAGATATGCAAAGCTTGGTTGCACAATTAAGAGCACAAAAGAAAGATTGATTCGATCTTGCTGCTCATTTTATCTTTTACACACAGGGAACTTGTTTTATGAAAAGTTCCCTTTGTGTTTAAAAATGCGTTAGCTTGTCATGTAAAGTGCATAAGATCTAAATATTAGTCATGCATAAACCGAGCAAATATTGGAAATAATTCATGCAAAAACCTGTAGAACTTATCATTTTTGATTGGGATGGCACTTTATTTGATTCAGTTGGGCAAATTGTGGCGAGTTTATTGGTTGCTGCAAAAACCTTTGACCAACCGTTAACAGCTGATGCTGCGAAAAGTATTATTGGTTTAGGTTTACCTGAAGTTGCTCAAGTGTTATTTCCACAAGTCCCTGAGTTACACACTGAAATTTTGAAATGCTATGGCGATCATTATGTTGAGCATTCCAAAGATGATTTGTGGTTCGCTGGTGTCTCTGAAATGTTGCATGATTTAAAAAATCAAAATATCAAATTGGCAGTTGCAACAGGGAAAAGCCGTCGTGGTTTAGATCGTGTTTTGGCTCAGACCCAGAGTCAGGATTTATTTGAGATCACCCGTGCAGCGAGCGAAACCAAATCCAAACCAGATCCATTGATGTTGGCTGAAATTTTAGATTACACTGGAATTTCGGCGGAGCAAGCCATTATGGTGGGTGATACATCTTATGACTTAGAAATGGCACAGAATATTGCCATGCCACGTGTTGGGGTGAGTTATGGGGTACATGCGATTGATGTATTACAGCGTTTTAATCCGCTGACGATCGCGGATAACATCGATCATTTACATCAGTTTTTAACTCAACAGCTTAAGGCTAGTGAAGTTGCTTAGATGCTTTTTTTACGCTGTTTGCAGATTGCTCTCAGCGTAAACTTAGATAAAACCAAAGAGATATAATAAGAAAATTGACCATGAGCCGTTCTATTCGATTACTCACTTTATTACAACTTTTACGTGAACAGCGTTATCCCATTACCGCGCAATGCTTAGCAGAACATTTGGAGATTAGTGTCCGAAGTATTTATCGGGATATTGAAAGTTTACGTGACCAAGGTGTCAATATTGAGGGCAGTGTGGGCTTAGGATTTCAGCTGAAAGAAAACTTTTTACTGCCTCCGATGAGTTTGGATGAAACGGAAGTCGAAGCAGTGTTCTTGGCATTGCATTGGTTAAGGTCAGTGCCAGATCCAGCATTAAAAAATGCTGCACATTCAGTTTTGGCCAAACTCAATGCGGTATTGCCCAAGAATAAACAAGAACTGATTGATGAAACCATGCTTCGGTCTATCAACCATTGGCTTGTGGTTGATGAAAAAATTGTCGAACAAGTACGTCTAGCAATTCGTTATCAGGTCAAGATTGAAGTGCATTATTTAGATGAAAAACAAAATATCTCTAGCCGTATGCTTTGGCCTTTTGTCTTAGGGTATTTCAATGACAAAATGTTGTTGGCTGCATGGTGTGAATTACGTGAGGATTTTCGAAATTTTCGTTTAGATCGGATTCAAAAATTAACTGTGACCGAAATCATTTACCCAGAGTTTAAGCGCCATCTTTTTCAGGCATGGTGGCAAAAAGAGCTGCAAAAAAAATCCATGCTGAAAAGCTCCTGACAAAAACTGACACAGCCGCCCTTTATATTCAATACACCACTATAAAGGAATGGAAAAATGGGCTTAAAACTATATAGCAACGCACAGTCTAGAGGTCTTGTTATTGAATGGCTACTGATTGAACTGGGTGCTGAATTTGAAAAAATTGAGTTGGCTTATCACACTGAAATGAAGTCAGAATCTTATCTAAAGATTAACCCATTTGGCAAAGTGCCCACCTTAGTCGATGGCGATATGGTGATTTACGAAATGCCTGCAATTTGCGCATACTTGGCAGATAAGTTTTTTGATCAAGGACTTGCACCAGCACTGGATGATCCAAAACGTGGCTTGTATTTCCGTTGGTTGTTCTTTGCTGCTGGACCGTGGGATGCAGCCACGACGGATCGCGCATTAAAGGTTGAGATTACCGACGAGCAAAAAATGCATATTGGCTATGGAAACTTTCAGGACACCTATACGGCTTTAATTCAGGGCTTGGAGCAGGCTCAACCTTATCTATGTGGTGAGCAATTTACGGTAGCCGATGTGTTTGTTGGTTCCATGCTATTTTGGCAATTGAAGATGGCAGAGATTGAAAGCCATCCTGCAATTGAAAAATATCTTAATTCAATCAAAAGCCGAAAAAACTTAAGAAATAATCAAGTGCTTTTTAGCGATTAAAACATCAAGACGATGCAAACTTAGCATGATCTCGTGCTGGGTTTGCATTGAGGTTTTTTAGTCATATTCAAGCGCAGAAAAATGATAAAAAACTTTGGAGATTGGTTTTTGGTTTTAATCCCTCTATTTTTACTTCAGTTAAATAAAACCTGCGGCAACATTAATACAGATCGCCAAAATCGTGGTGTTAAATCCATACGCCAAAAGGATATGGAGAATATTTAAAACGCGCATCGAACGAGATGTAATCGATACATCTGCTGTTTGTGCAGAAGTACCAATGACATAACTAAAATACAAAAACTCAGGGTAGGTTGGTTTAGGTGTTTTTGGAAAGTCCAATCCACCATCCTGATGATTCTCCACTGCCAAGTAAAAGTCATGTGCATAGTGAATAGCAAAAATGGTATGCATAAATAACCATGCAAAAATGATGGTAAAAATTGCTAAGGCGATATGTCCGGCTTTAACTCCAGTCACATCGGGCAAATGTGCCAATTCAATAATAATGGCAATAAAACACATGATGAGTGAGAGCACAACCAACAGCAAAATGATCCATTTGCTGGCATCCTGCTGCTGAGCACGCTTTAAAATATGCGCTTGATTGGTTGCCCAAAGCATTTTCATGGTCAGGATTAAATAGACCAGGGTGGCAATATTCCAGCTGAATAACAAATTGGTTGACCACTGCCAGTCTGTGCTCAAAGACATCCCCATATACACAACTGCTGTGAGGAGAAAACTAATAAAGAAATATGGGCGAGACTGAATGCCTGATCGAAGTTGGTGAAATGCACGTCCTAACATGATGAACACCGCCTGAGTTAAAGATTGATGGATATTTGAGCAAAGAAAATGAGCATTAAGTTCTATTGGTTTAAGTCGTCATATTAAAAAATAAGCCTACGCTCTATGTCTTGTCGCAGCGGTCTTATTTTTGCTCTAAACGATTGATATCCAGATAAAATACTTTGGTTAATAGTTCAATGAATTTTTGTATTGCAACAGAGCCAGCACTTTTTCGATAACTTACATACAAGTCTAGATAGGGAAGCTCAATATCTAAAGGTCGAATGACGGTGTTACTGTTGATTAATGGCGCAATATAGCTTGGCAAAATTGTACAGCCTAAGCCCGCCCCAACTGAATTAATATTCAATGAAATATTGTCAGCTTTTTGGACGATATTCAATTCAATATGATTGTGTTTGGCAAACTCTAAAATGGTATTGTGCAAGGTCGTGGATTGTTCTTCAGCAGGAATAATAAAATCGATCCCATTGAGCGCTTTAACAGGGATACGTTCATACTTGGCTAAAGGATGATCTTTGGGTAAAACAAAAATTAACGGCTCACGGAGCACAAATTTACTTTCGATTTCATCATTATGAAAATTGTGCCTGCTAAAGCTGATATCCAGCTCACCCTTTTTCAATGCGCGCATTTGTTCAAGGTTATTTAAGCTTAATAACTCAATTTTTAGCTCAGGATTTTGTACTCTTAAATTTGGTAAGACATAAGGGAAAATCTTTATTTCAGCCACGGGTACAAACCCAATCCTTAACAATAGCTGTCTGGCTTTGGAGACCTGTCTTGCCATAGCAACAGCCTTATCGGCTTGTGCTAAAGTTAAGCGTGCTTGCTCCAGAAAAACAGCACCTTCTTCAGTAAGTTCAACTTTACGCTTGGTCCGGTTTAACAGCCGAACACCGACATCTTCTTCAAGATCTTTGATCTGCTGGCTGAGTGAGGGTTGTGCTGTATAAAGTCTCAATGCTGCTTTGCTAAAGTTGAGTTCTTCAGCCACAGTAATGAAGTATCTCAGATGTCGTAATTCCATATAACGCGTCCAAAGAATAATCCAAAAAATGTCTTACTAAGATTTTCAAAGAGTATAATCTATAAACAACTGTCAGGTGAAGACGATTATAGTATTTAGAAAATAAATGAACTTTTCAAAATCATTGTTATTTTAATATAGAAAATAACATAGCGAATAATTGATAAAATATCTTAATTAAAACAAAAAATATTTCGCTAAGCCCTAGCCTAGAAGCCATCATCTGTACAAAGTTGCATCAATTTATCTATAGCCCTTACTTGTCATAAGCTTACTTTCAGGAATAGAAAAATTGATATCGATGTTTTAATTGATGTATCTCGTCATCAATCTATAGTGATCCAAATTTATATGAAGGAACACTTGAAAAGTGCTTGATTGCACTGGTTTAAGTTGTTGCAATCTGTCTGATAAACATGATCATGCTGAGGATTACTAGAACCGACTTGCAGATAGGGGGCAAGATCGGTTTCGTCGTCATGGATAGTCAGCTTGATCAGGGTGTTTATGATGATGTTTTTGATATCGCTCTATCTCAAAATACTTAGACGGAAGGCTTCTTTAGTTTCAAATGCAAAATTGGAAATGGGTTACCTTCAGCATCAAGTTCCGAACGTGCAATTTGTTGGAAGTTATGTTTCTTATAAAACTCCAAAGCACGAATATTTTGTTCGTTGACATCTACTTCATGTGCACCTAACTCAAAAGCTTTTTGAATGAGCATGGAACCGATACCTTGATCAAAAAACTTAGGGTCAATAAATAACATTTCAATCTTTTGATAAGCCAGTCCCATAAACCCAGCGATTTGACCTTCACGTTCCACATGAAACAACCGCACATGATCAAAATAATGATGCTGAATGATGAGCGTTTTAATTTGTAAGATATGCTGTTCGTTTAAAAAGTCATGAGTCGCACGTACAGAAGCTTCCCAAATTTTTAATAATTGTGGATGAGACTGCGACGGAGTATTTAGAATATTGGTTAAATTGGGTTCCATAAAAGATTCACTCAATTGTGAAAAGCAACAAAAAATAAAGAAAAATCACAGATAGTTTCGCTAATATGAAGCAGAACAGATATAAAAATCAAATTGATGTATTTGATGATAAAAAACAGGACAATAAATGTCAGATTCCAACAAAATTGTTGTATATGCAGCACTTTTGGGCAATTTAGCCATTGCTCTGGTTAAGTTTGTTGCCGCTTATATTACAAATAGTTCGGCGATGCTTAGTGAGGCAGTCCATTCTGTCGTAGACACTTTAAATGAAATCTTATTGCTGTATGGTTTAAAAAAATCACAACAGCCTGCAAATTATCATCACCCCTTTGGTTATGGGCGAGAGTTATATTTCTGGGCCTTTATTGTCGCATTGTTGGTTTTTGCTTTAGGTGCTGTGGTTTCAATTTATCAGGGTATTCAACATATTCGTCATCCAGAAGTTATACAATCCCCATTGGTCAATTATGTGGTACTCGGGTTTGCGCTGCTTTGTGAAGGCACTTCATGGTTTATTGCGTTGAAAACATTTAAAAAGACCAAAGGTCAAATGGGATATTTTGAAGCTTTTCGTCGCAGTAAAGATCCGACAACCTTTACAGTTTTATTTGAAGACTCAGCAGCTTTAATTGGCTTAATCATTGCATTGCTGGGAATATTTTGTGCTCAGCAGTTTAATTTACCCGTTTTAGATGGTGTGGCTTCGGTACTGATTGGTGTTGTCTTAGCCATCTCAGCCCTGCTTTTGGCAAGGGAAACTAAAGGGTTGTTGATGGGTGAAACAGCAGATCCAAAACTGCGTCATAATGTATTGAAAATAGCTCAGGAAGATCCTGCCGTGTATTCAGCAAATGGCGTACTGACTGAACAAATGGGTGCACATCAAGTGATTGCTTCTTTAAGCTTAGAGTTTAAAGATAATTTAACTTCCGATGATATCGAAGCCTGTGTGAACAGAATTGAAGCAAAGATTAAAAGTATTCATCCCGAAATCGTGGCATTATTCGTGAAGCCACAAACACAGCAAGTATGGCTTGAAAGAATGAAAGGGCGTTTAGAGTAATCATGTCGAAACAAGAGCCAATGGTCCGTCTTGAAGATACAACGGTACAAGACAACACAATGCAAAATAAGACTGTTCCATCTCAGCAAGTTCAACAATTGCATTATCGAATTGATACTGAAAATTGTCTGTCACATACATGGTATAAACCTGTATTTAGTGTGATTGGTTCAAATCAACACAATGGTGAACGATTCTTTAATGAAGTACGTAAACCACAAGGGCGTAGCCGTTGGGATTTGATGAAATGGCTGGGTACCCGAAAATCATATACTTGGAACGTGGATATTCAAAAAGAATCATCAGAATTCTATGCGGCAAAACGTGTATTACCTCAGAATCGACCAGATGCTGATGAGCATGATTGGCAAATCTGGTTTGTGAGCCATGCGACTGTACTGGTTCAAATTGGTCCCTATAACTTTTTAACTGATCCTGTTTGGGCCGACTATGTCAGTCCAAAACATGGGCGTGGACCAAAACGTGTGATTCCTGCTGGAATTGCTTTAGAGCAATTGCCAGAGATTCATGCAGTTTTACTCAGTCATAATCACTATGACCATATGGATTTAGCCTCTTTAAGATGGCTACACAACAAGTTTGCCATGCCAATCTATACAGGTTTGGGCAATGCCTGTTACTTGCCTAAAGAGTTCCATGTGATTGAGATGGACTGGTGGCAATCTGCATTGTTTAAAAACTTAAAAATTATTTATACCCCAGCACAGCATGGTTCGGGTCGTGGTTTACGTGATCAGAATATTGCATTGTGGGGCGGTTTTTCTGTGGTATCGCAACATGGTCATTTCTTCTTTGCTGGCGATACGGGGTATTCACCGCATTTTAAAGAAATTCAAAAACGTTTAGGTTCACCGCGAATTGCGTTATTGCCAATCGGTGCGTATGAACCAAGAGCGCTAATGAAATATATGCACATGAATCCACAAGATGCTTTTCAGGCGCATTTAGATTTACAAGCCAAACGTTCTTTGGCAATTCATTACCGTACTTTCCAATTGACGGATGAAGCACGGGAACAGCCTGAGCAGGATTTACAAAAGGCCATGAAGAATTCATCAAAAATGGTTAATCCATTCTACTGTATCCGTGAAGGTCGTAAATTGGTGGTGTAGTGGGCCCCTTATTGAGCCATAAAAATTGAGCGCACTAAAAATGATAAAAATCTTATCCAGTACTTTGTTGTTTTGCTTGGTGATGACTTCAGTCGCTGCAAAATCTATAGACCTAACTCAAGCGGCTAAGGCGGATTGTGTTTCAGACGAGCCATGTGCTGTTGTAGACCAATCTGCAGCAGTCGAAGATTTTGAACCTGAGGATTATACGAAAAGTATTAAGCCTTTAAATAAAAAATATGATTTGGAAATAGGGGATAAATGGGAGCTGATATACCAAAATTCAGATACTCAATTCTTTGAAAATGATCTGCGATTGGCCGATACTATTCAGCTTGCTCAAGCTTGGGTTAAAAGTGTGAACCCAAAAAAACAATATACGATTAATTATTATCAAGTATTGTGTAAGGATCGGACATTTACACGGTTAGAACAGTTTAAAAGTCAGGACGATAAAAACTATAAACTGGTTAAAAAGGTAGAGCATTATCGTCAGACACAACCCTTTAGTCAGGCCGGTGAAATACTTCCAGTTTTGGAAAAGCTGTGTCAGGATTAGGGGGATTTATCCAAACTAAAAAATAGTGTTGATTCCTGATTGAAAAATCAAGGGAGATGAATAATGAAAATAATCCAAACTTTATTGATGTTACTGGCATTATCCAGTACAGCTTTTGCTGAGACTCAAAATATACAAATTAATCAAAATAATTTTGAGTTGAAAACAGTGATGAATGAAGAAGAAGCTGATTCTTTACGTAAAGATATTGAATTATATCGAAATAACCAAAAGTTGCTCACGCATACAATTTATTCAACCACGGGTGACTGTAGTATTCTCCAGATTGAATTGGGTGATTATGAGGTCAAAGATAACAAGATTATTTTTTATAGTTATTGGGCCTCAGGTGATCGGCAGGGGCTCTGGACTTATCCTTATGGTGTGCGCAAACAAACCTATACTGTAGATGCAAAGGGTAAGGTGAAATTAGTCAGTGCCGTACTGTATGTTGAAGATATTTTGGGTGATCCACTTAGCACAAACCCAGATGAGGAATACCTTCAATTTTTGCATACCGCTCCAAAAAACAAGCAACAACAACGTGCACTGAGTGAATATATTCAAACCATGCAAAGTGATTATAAAGGTCGATTTGTGCATGGACAGGAACGGGCGCGCTTAATTCAAGAAGTGAAAAGCAAACTTGCCAAGCAAATTGCCACTGAAACCAAAGGATGGAAAGAGCAGTTTGGTACAAATGTGCGAATGTAAGTTTATTCGGCTTTTTGAGCATTGAGAAGTTGAATTGCGACAATAGACAGTGCAGCCATTGCGGTATTCATGATGAAAGGATTAAAACCCTGCGCAAAATAGTGTGGATAAACAATCGCTACAACCAGTAAAAACAACAGCATCGCGATGATATTTAAATAATGCAGAAGCTTTGATTGTCTAAAAATAAGAAATAAGCCACCAAATATTATTTCTCCAAATCCTGAGAGTTCAATAAGTCTAGGAATGGGCAACAATTGAATCCCTGTAAATTGCCAAAATTGTTGCTCTTCGATGACTTTATATATGATTTTAGGGATGAGCCCCTGATAGAACCATAATACAGCCAGTGAAATATGAATGGTCAATAGGGCATTCTGAAGTGCTTTAGAATTTTGTATCAATGCTATGTTCCAAGAAATGTTTTTTATTTTCAGATGAAGGCAGTAAACACTGCGCAGTAGTACCAAATAAACGATAGCGATTTAAAGCGATTCGGCGGTATAGAAAATCTCGGATAAATTTGGGTATCCCATAACCCATTTTTAAATATGAAAAGGGTCGTCCTAAGCTTTCAATCACTTTTAAAAACGCAGTGGATTCACTATAGGCTTGCCCATTTTTAATCACCAACATGCTCTCAAATTGCTCAGTGGGCATTTGGTAATGTCTTAAGATGTCTTGCCCTAAAGGTGATTGTACTGAAGTTAATTTAAATTGTGCCTGTGTATCATATTTGATTAAAAACTTTGCCCAGCCATTACATAACACACAGATTTCATCAAATAAAATGATGTCATGTTGTTGAATTATCGCTTCAATTTTCTGTTGCATGGCTTTACTCGCGATTGGGAGTTTCTTCAATATAGTGCATTTATACAAAATAAAAAACCGCCCGAAGGCGGTTTCTATTGAATGACTTTTATTGAGCTAGGCTTATTGAAAACCAGGATGACCTTTGCCAGGATCGCTATCGCGTGCAGCTTGTGCATCTGCAACAGTTAAGCCCAAGGCTTTTGCCACGCCTTCTCCATACGCTGGGTCACATGCATAACAGTTACGGATATGACGATACTTAATAAAATCAAGTGCATCACCCATCGCACCCGCCGTATTATCAAACAGTGCTTGTTTTTGCGTATCATTCATTAAATTGAATAAAGCACGTGGTTGGCTGAAATAATCCGAATCATCTTGGCGGAAATCCCAATAATCTGCATCACCACTGATTTTTAGTGGTGGTTCTTTAAACTGAGCTTGTTCCTGCCATTGGCTAAAACTATTTGGTTCATAGTGTGGTAAACCGCCATAGTTTGCATCGACACGGCCTTGACCATCACGGTGATTAGAATGAACAGGGCAACGTGCAGCATTGACAGGAATTTGTTGATAATTCACACCCAAACGGTAGCGTTGAGCATCGGCATAGTTAAATAATCGTGCTTGCAACATACGGTCAGGTGAAACACTGATACCTGGAACTAAATTACTTGGTGCGAAAGCCGATTGCTCTACATCAAGGAAGAAGTTTTCAGGATTTTTATTCAGCTCAAACTCACCCACATCAATCAGTGGATAATCTGCATGAGGCCAAACTTTGGTAAGGTCAAATGGATGATAAGGGACTTTCTCTGCATCTGTTTCAGGCATCACTTGAATTTGGAGCTTCCATTTTGGGAAGTTACCATTTTCAATCGAATCAAATAAATCACGTTGGTTACTTTCACGGTCTTTAGCAACAACCGCTTCCGCTTCAGCATCGGTTAAATTTTCAATGCCTTGTTGGGTGCGGAAATGAAATTTGACCCAAAAGCGTTCATTGTTTGCATTGATAAAGCTGTAAGTATGACTACCAAAACCATGCATATGGCGGAAGCTTTTTGGAATACCACGATCAGACATCACAATCGTCACCTGATGCAAAGCTTCAGGTAATAACGTCCAAAAATCCCAGTTGTTGGTTGCACTACGTAGATTGGTTTTAGGGTCGCGTTTTACGGCTTTATTTAAATCTGGGAATTTACGTGGATCACGCATGAAAAAGACAGGAGTGTTGTTCCCAACGAGATCCCAGTTACCTTCTTCGGTATAGAACTTAAGTGCAAAACCACGGATATCTCGTTCTGCATCTGCTGCACCACGTTCACCAGCTACGGTAGTGAAGCGTGCAAACATTTCTGTTTGTTTGCCAATTTGTGAAAATATTTTAGCGCGTGTGTACTGGGTAATATCGTGAGTTACGGTAAATGTACCAAAAGCACCTGAACCTTTTGCATGCATTCTGCGCTCAGGAATAACCTCACGTACAAAGTTGGCCAGTTTCTCGTTTAACCATAAATCTTGTGCCAGTAGAGGACCACGTGCGCCTGCCGTTAAACTATTTTGGTTGTCTACAACAGGTGCACCAAAAGCCGTTGTCAGGTGGGTTACAGGACATTTTTTTGAGTCTTGGCTCATTCTATTTCTCCATTTTTAATTAATCATGTATTCATTTTTGAATAGATGGAATAGATAAAGAATATTCGCTATTACATGACATTAACCGTAATTGAAAAACCAATATAGTGAACAATTGTTAAATCTAATTGATCTAAAAATAAATGATTTGTCATTTATTTTTAGAAACAACTTACCGGTCTTTATCTGCTTTAAAATATTGTTGATCAAGGAAGAGCAAGCAATGTTTTAAAGCGATAACTTTACTTTAGAGTGATTTTTTATATTTGTGAAATTGATAAAAATATTATTATTGATTTGTTTTGGCGATTAATAGGGGAACAGAACTTTGTGTGGTGATAGGAAAATATTAATTCAGCTTTTATTTACGATAACAATGATGGTTTAAAATACAAAATAAATAAAAATCAATAGATTGTGTTTTTTAGTGAAAATGGACTTGGAAACATTCAGCTTGTCTTCATCCATTTGAGAATATTTTACTAAACGAAAATTGATAGTATTCAATTTTAGAAAATCTATTTTTTAATACATATAACGCTGTTTATGATTTGAACCATATCCGCCTCCAAAACTTTCCAATCCTTAAACTCAGGTTCAATCAACAATGTCTGTGAGACAAAACCATAGCAAATTCGTTGTACATTTAGACTCATCTGTTTAAGTTGTTCATCGTCGTCCTGAATAAAAGGTTTCAACATGTTT
Source organism: Acinetobacter sp. BIGb0196 (assembly GCF_011759595.1). Taxonomy (NCBI): domain Bacteria; kingdom Pseudomonadati; phylum Pseudomonadota; class Gammaproteobacteria; order Moraxellales; family Moraxellaceae; genus Acinetobacter; species Acinetobacter sp. BIGb0196. Next base: position 718,227 of record NZ_JAAOZA010000002.1, read on the forward strand.
TGCCACATCTCTACCATCATGGCATAACTTTTTTGATATGTTTCAATACTGGAAACCTGTCGTTCTAACAAGAAAGACTGGGCCCATAAAAATTGTTGTGCTTGAATTTGCTCAAGTTGAAAATGAATGATTTGCTGTAAATAGCTTTGAAAATCTGATTTTGTGGATAAGTCATACACACTTTGTGCATAACTTTTTAAGACTTCTGCATTGCTTTTTACATGTTGGTGAATGGTTAAAGCAATCAAATCTTCCTTTTTAGAAAAATACTCATAAAACGTCCCTAGACCCACACCAGCAAGATCGGTAATTTCCCGAATAGTAATTCTATTGGCAGGATGGTCATGTAAAAGCCGAACAAAACTTTCCATCAACGCTTCTTGCGTGATACGTGCCCTTGATTGGCGGGGTTTACGACGCACATTGATTGCAGGTAAAGCCATAAAAATAATCCGAACATCCTTGAAGGTATTTTCTTCTATACTGAATGGAATTGGTTAAAACAACAAGACAGGAATTCAGATGAACACAGCAGAGAATTGGCAAACACATGAAATCAGCAATCAGTTTGACGAACTGCAAAATTATAATTTATTGACTACAGATCAAGTTTTACAAGAAATTTTGCAACGTTATGGCAGTCAGGATCAGCAACGCCTAACTGAATTTTCACAGATTGCGGGTTCTGCTGAATATTATGAATATGCCGATTTGGCCAATCGACATACTCCTGAATTACATAGTTTTGATGCTCGTGGTCGCCGTAAAGATTTTTTAGAGTTTCATCCTGCATGGCATAAATGGATGAGGCTAAATCGACAATTTGACACACATGCGCATCCATATAATCATCCACAATCAAGTTCAAAATGGGTCGATTGGGCGGCTCGCTTTTTCCTGAGTGGACAAGTCGAGTGTGGCAATCTATGCCCTAATTCTATGACGCTAGGCAGTATTCCCTTAATTCAAAATGAACCTGAATTGTGGGCAAAAGTTGGTGAAAAGCTATTATCGACTGAATATGATGAGCGTGACATTCCGATTTCTCAGAAAAAATCAATTTGGCTGGGAATGGGGATGACGGAAAAGCAGGGTGGGTCAGATGTACGTGCCAATGAAACACGGGCTGTTCCTGTGGCTGATTCGGGACGTGGGCAAGCGTATTTACTGACAGGACATAAATGGTTCTTTTCCGCACCGATGTGTGATGCACATTTAGTCGTGGCAAAAACTGAACAAGATGGATTGGCCTGCTTTTTTGTACCGCGTTGGCTGGAAGATGGGACAAAGAATCCAGTTCAAGTGCAGCGGCTTAAAGATAAAGTGGGTAATCGCAGTAATTCAAGCTCAGAAGTTGAATTTAAAAATGCTTGGGGCATTATGATCGGTGAAGCTGGGCGCGGGATTCCCACGATTATTGAAATGGCAAACTATACACGTTTGACCTGTTCAGTCGGTTCAAGTGCGATGTTACGTCAGGCTTTGGTGCAATGTATTGCCTATGCCCGTCAACGTAAGGCCTTTGGTAAACATTTGGCGGAACAACCGTTGATGCAAGCGGTATTGGCGGATTTAGCTTTGGAAACAGAAGCAGCCATGCAATTGAGTTTTCATCTTGCGCATTGCTATGAGAGTGATGATGAATTATCTCTGGCATGGAGACGAATCATGACGCCCGCTGCAAAGTTCTGGGTGTGTAAGCGTACTGTGGAGTTGACGGGTGAGATGATGGAAGTCTTCGGTGGCAATGGTTATGTCGATACAGGAATCATGGCGCGTATTTTTAAAGAAGCCCCTGTAAATACTATTTGGGAAGGTTCTGGTAATGTGATGTGTTTGGATGTATTACGTGCAATCCAACGTGACCGTGAATCAATTGAAGTCTTATTTAAATCATTTGCACAAGTTGCAGCTCAAGATTCAATTTTACAAGATGAATTACAAGCTTTATTTAAATTATTTAGTGGCTTACAAGCAGATGAATTGCAATTTATGGCACGTAGCTTAGTCAGTCGCTTGGTCATCTTGGCACAAGCTATTTTGCTGAAACAACATGCACCAGATTTTGTTGCAGATGCTTTTATTGCAACACGTTATAGTGCGTTTTATGGACGCGTGGTCGGAATGTTAGATGCGCAAGCTGTAGATGTAAAACGCTTGTTAGATAGAGCTTTAGCTTAATCCCTTCGAAAACGTAAAAAGCGGCATTATATAAATAATGCCGCTTTTTTTAAGCTACTTTTATCAAAGTTCAAGCTTGGGATGTGTAATCGAAATTACTTTTGTTTTTTAAGCTTTTTTTTGAGCTTTTTCAATTTACCTTCGTGTTTGGAGATTTTTTCCAAACGTGCTTTGATTTTCTGTTTTAAAGATTTAACTTGCTTAGACATCATGTTACTCCTTAGTTTGAGTATCCGTTGGCTGATGTTTTTTGATAAAACTACGGATAAATTTTCTTAACTCACGTGCTGCACTGGTATCCCTCGTTTCACAGAGTTGTAAAAACTGGTCACGCTCAGCACTGTTAATGCGAATTAAGAGTTGCCCATCTTTTTTATTCACCTTTGTCTTTTTGGGTAGTTCAGCCATGACGTATTTATCCCCAAAGGTGATAATCAAAAATGTATATACAATATATATGCATTTTTAAAATTCGGCAAATTTATATTGTTGAAAATATTTAATATTTTTGTGGTTTATTGAAAGTTATTGTAATTATGTTTTTATATACTTGTATTCTACACAAAAAAGCGTAATATCAGATTCCCACTGATCAAGTGGTATACAGCAAAATAGGTAAAGAAAATGGCAAAGAAAAAAGCAATGCCAGAGGTTGTGATTCACAACTTTGTGGCCAAACACATGCATGAAGTCAACAAAAGCCAAGTGTTTGTAGATCGTAAAAAGAATGCAAAACGTGGTTATGATAAACACAAAAAAGGTCGATATTCTGATGATTATCGGCCTTTTTTGTGGACTGCAATTTTTGCTTAAATAATTATAAAAATCTAATAAAAATAAATAATTAAATATTGACTAGACGATTCGATTTCACCATATCAGCCAAACCATGATGTTTAAAGTAATACTCCATCCAGCTCTTGACCATGAGTGGGTTATTCATCGCAATCACTTCTTCTAATAGCTTTTGTGCATCTGTCATCGATACATGACAAATCGCTTTACGCACTCGCAGAATATTACTTGAACTCATCGATAAGGTATTGAATCCCATTGCCATAAGTAAGATAGCTGAGAGTGGGTCGCCTGCCATTTCTCCACAAATACTGATCGGTTTTTCATACTTATGACATTCTTGAACCAAACGCGTTAAAGCGCGAAGTACAGAAGGGTGGAAGTGTGAATAAACACTGGATACACGCGGATTATTACGATCAACTGCCAATAAATATTGAATCAAGTCATTTGAACCGACTGAGAAGAAATCGACCAATTCAGCAAATTCACCAATTTGTAAAAGTACACTCGGTACTTCAACCATAATCCCGATTTTCGGTTTGGCGAAGTTAACTTGCTCTTCTTCTTGAACCGCAATCCAGTCACGTTCCAGTAAGTAAAGTGCTTCTTCTACTTCACTGACACTGGTGACCATTGGCAATAAAATATGCAGATTATTTAAGCCGATACTGGCTTTTAACATTGCTCGGATTTGTGAGGAAAAGATTTCAGGGTGATCAAGGGTAAAACGAATGCCGCGCCATCCTAAAGCTGAGTTTTCTTCTTCAATTTGGAAATATGGCAGGTCTTTATCCGCACCAATATCAAGTGTACGCATCACCACAGGTTTGTTGGCAAAGTGACTAAGCTGTTGACGATAAATCGCACGCTGTTCTTCTTCGCCCGGGAAGCGTTCACGCAGCATAAATGGAATTTCAGAACGATAAAGCCCTACGCCTTTTGCACCACGTTGAACCCCACGTACCACATCAATCATTAGACCGGTATTGACATACAGCTTTACAGCAACACCATCAGGTGTAATGGCATCTTTGGTTTCGTATTGCTTTAAATCTTTGGCAATTTGTTCTTCTTCTTTTTGGATCTCTTTATAACGTGTACGTAAACGACGTGGTGGATTGACAAAAACCCGGCCTTGATAAGCATCGACAATCATTTCAACGTCATCAAGCGTATTTACCGGCAGCTCAGTAACACCCACCACAGTTGGAATACCGAGAGCACGGGCGACAATCACCATGTGTGAGTTGGCAGCCCCTTCAGAGGTTACAATCGCGGCGATTTTATCTACAGGAAGCTCAACCAAAGCAGCCGTACTAATCTCATCTCCAATTAAAATACTTTCAGAGGTGATCTCTTTATGGCTGGTATCACCTTCTTGTAATGCTGCTAGGATTCGGCGTCCAAGGTCTTTTAAATCAGATACGCGCTCACGTAAATAGTCATCTTCCATTTGTGCAAAAAGCGCAACATGGCGTTCAATCACATTTTTAACAGCACCTTGCGCCCAGCTCCCATCTCGGATGATTTCTTTAATTTCAGCAGGTAGCGCATTTTCATCCAACATACGTAAGAACACGCTAAATAAAGCACGTTCCTCTGCCATGAGCGAATCTTGCATTTTGTCATCAAGCGATTGAATTTCATTGCGTACAGACGCAATGGCTTGATCTAAAAGCTTAAGTTCTTCACTGATATCATCCGCATCACGGTCTGGGACTGAAGCTAAATCTGCCGGAGGGTAAAGGATGATGGCACGACCAAGTGCAATACCGCCTGCACCAGATGAACCTTGGAAGGTCTTGTAATTAGATGAATTGCTGGGTTTACGGAAAACATCAATATTACCCACTGCATGTGCATGAGCAATTACCCCAGAGAGTTGTGCACACAAGGTCACCAGAAATGATTCTGCTGCCTCGCTAAAATCTTGAGGTTCGGTGTTCTGAACCACCATCACGCCCATCACTTTGCGGCGATACATGACTGGAACACCAAGGAACGAGTTATAGATCTCTTCCCCTGTCTCGGGGAAGTAGGCAAACCGTTCATGTTTAAACGCATTGTCTAAGTTGACAATCTCTTCACGTTGCCCCACTAAACCAACCAAACCCTCGCCAAGTTGTAAGGAAACTGTCCCCACAGATTCTTGGTTTAAGCCTTTGGTTGCCATGAGTACATAACGTTGGTTACGTTCATCTAAAAGGTAAATAGAGCAAACATCAACATGCATGGCTTCGGAAACTTGATTGACCATGATTTCCAAAGAATCATGCAAACTGACTGACGCATTGATCTCTTGTACAATACGTCTTAATGTGTCCAGTTGCATGTTCGACATGGATGTATGCTCCTAATTTAAGCTATGTTTTAAAGCGACTTCATCAGTATTATTTATAACAGTACTACCTTGAAAAATCATTCATATTTTGAAGAAATTTCAGCTGTATATTGCGGCATTCGCATACATAACTCCATCATCGCTTTACGATAAACATCTCGTTTAAAATTCACCACTTGTCCAAGCGGGTACCAGTAACTAACCCATTGCCATTGATCAAACTCCGGCGGGTCAGAGAGATTCAACTGAATATGTTTCGTTGAAGCTGTGAGTTTCAGTAAAAACCATTTTTGCTTTTGTCCAATACAAATCGGATCGGAATCCGAGCGAATGTATCGAAGCGGCAAACGATAATGCAACCAGTCATCTGTCTGGGCAATAATTTGGACATGTTCGGGTAGGAGCCCAACTTCTTCTCGTAGTTCTCTAAATAGAGCTTGCTCAGGAGTCTCTCCAAACTGGATGCCTCCTTGAGGAAATTGCCAAGCATTGTGTCCAATGCGTTTTGCCCATAAAACTTGTCCAATATCGTTTGCCAAAATGATCCCGACGTTGGGTCGGAAACCTTCTGAGTCGATCATTTGGCTACCTAAAATTTGTTAATTTCATTTGACTTTATATATGGGGACATACACTCTTTTGTCCAACTCGATAAAGTCAAAGTAATAATGTTTTAAAATTGCTATGATCTTAACGAATTTCTATCGACTAGCGGTGATAGATTTACAATTTTTTTCTTAAATTTCAGTTTAAACGAGTATTTTCATGGAATTGGCGCTGTTTGACTTAGATCACACCTTATTAAATACAGATTCTGACCATTCTTGGGGAGAGTTCTTAGTCAATGAAGGCTTGGTCGATCCAGTCCGACATCGTGCGATGAATGATCAGTTTTATGAAGACTATAAAGCAGGCAAGCTTGATCCAATTGCTTATAATGAATTTGTCTTTGAGTTTCTTACTCAACATGATAATGATTATTTAACTGAGTTACATCAGTTATTTATGCAAAAAGTGATCCGTCCACAAATGCGTCCAGCTGGTTTTGCCGCGATTCAAAAACATAAAGATTTAGGCCATGCGTTGGTTGGTATTACGGCAACCTCAGATTTTATTACTGCACCTATTTTTCGTGAATTTGGTATCAGCGAAATTATTGCGACCAATGCTGAAATAAAAGATGGGAAGTACACGGGGAAAGTGACCAATATTCCATGTTACCAAAAAGGTAAATTGGCACGTTTGGATCAATGGCTCGATGGTCGTACTGTCACTGAATCATGGGCTTATTCAGATTCGATTAATGATCGTTTTTTATTGGAATATGCTGACCATGCGATTGCAGTAAATCCTGATGATCGTCTTGAGCATCTGGCAAAAGAACAGGGTTGGGATATCCAAGATTGGTTGATTTGAGATGGGCTGATTATTGTGATTTAAAGCAGTGTTGATCATTGCTTTTTTATGGCTTGATTGTTTTGTCAAAAATGAGAAGTTTTGTAAATATTTTTATAAATGAAGATTTTGTACTTCATTTATAGTGTAAAAATGCTATGTTGATTTGAGTACTTTTAAAACTGACGGAGATTATATAATGAGCCAGACACGTCCAAGAATGACCAATTTATTTGAACAACTCGGCTTGGATTCTAGCGAAGAAGCAATTCAAAGTTTTATTGAAAATCACCAGTTGGATGCAGATACTCTAATTACAGACGCATCTTATTGGAGTGAGGGACAACGTCAGTTTCTTGCTGAAAAAATTAAATCTGATGGTGAATGGGCATTAGTGGTTGATCAGTTAAACGAGTCTCTACATGAAGACTCGGTAAAGTAAAAAATTGTGCAATGAAGATTTTATAAGGGAATGAGGGGGAAAGATAAGTACGATCATTCCTGTGTAATATGTAAATCCCTTATTTTGAGTAACAAGATAAGGGATTTTTATTGCAGGAGATTATTTCATCATCTCAATCAATTCCTGTACAGCTCTAGACTGGGTACGTCCAGGATGCCAAACCATACCCAATTGGCGGTTCATTTCAAAACGAATATCAAGTTGTTGTAAGTCTTGATTTAACAAAGTTTTAGGTAGAACAGACCAGCCTAAACCAATGGAAACCAACATCCGAATAGATTCAAGCGGATTATTGCTCATGGTAATTTTTGGCTTTAAACCTTTCTTTTCAAACTCTGCCAAGGTAATTTGACTGGTATAAGTCTGTGCTGCTGGCAATAAGCTTGGGTATTCGATCAGATCTTCAAGTTTAAGGTTCTTTTTTTGTGCCAAAGGATGAAAGGGTGCAACCACGAATACCAAAGGATCATTCCAAATCGTGATATAACGCAAACGCTCATCACCTTGTGGCGGAAGAGTTAAAAATGCCAGTTCTAAATCCCCAGCAAGCACTTGTTCATGCGCTTGTTCAGAGTCCACAAAATGTACATCTAGTTTGACTTCAGGAAAGTGCTGTACATATTTTTTTAAATGCTGTGGTAAATGGTGTAGGCCAATATGGTGACTGGTGCCAATCTTGAGTTTTCCTCGAACTTCACCTTGCTCATGACTCAGGGTATGGTGAATATCTCCCAATTCATTTAACCAGTTTTTTACTTTAGGTAATAATGAATGCGCTGCATGTGTGGCTTGAACACCACGACCTGCAGACTCAAAAAGTTTGACGCCGAAATATTCTTCTAAGCTATGTATGCGTTTAGTGACAGCTGGCTGAGTAATAAACAGATGTTCTGCTGCCATAGAAATCGAACCAGTTTCCATAACTTTGACAAAGGCTTCAAAAGCAGCGAGATTCATAATATTTCCATCCATAAAGAATTTTTATGCTTAATTCATTATTTAGAAAATTTAAGAATTAATCAAAGTAATTTTCAAATTTTTTTATTTTTAGCAAAGTGATTGGTTGTATTCGCACTTTAGAAAAAATTTAATACAACTTTTTACTATACAATTTAAGCAAAGCTCATTTATAGTCAGCGCATAAAAACAACAAAAGGAAAGCTATTTGAATCAATCAACAAACACCACTATTCACTATTTTCAACAACATACTAGAAATACCTTCTCTAAAACTTGGCTTCGATTTTTTACCACGATACTGATATTTTCTGCTCTAGGTTTAATCTTTGTATATTTTTTCAATATCTATTTCCCCAGCATTATCATCGCTATTCTCAGCATAATTTGGTTGAAGCTTCGATTAAATCGCTTAAGAAAAATGCAAGATTTGGAGAGTTTTAAATTTCCAAATCGTATTTGGCTTGCTTTTAAACAAAGACATCCAAATATCAGACAATCTTCCTATCCATTGATTGAAGAAGGTTTTAAAGACTATTTAGCAATTCATTTATGGCGTAGGGGAGCTTATGCAATGCCTTCACACTCAGTGGACGCGTTATGGCATATATTGATTGAAGAATTTGATGACTTTTATCAGTCCATGAGCCAACGTTTTTTAGGCTATGAATTGATTCATAAACCACATGATTTACAAGCAACTGAATCACAGCGAGCTGCTCAGAGACAGCAATTGCTCAATACTTGGCATGGGGCATGTGCTTTACATGGATTGAATCCACAAAACACGCAGGTCTTACCGCGAATTTTTCAGGTTGATGCCCATGTTCGATGGGAGCGGGGGTTAATTTTTAGCTTACCGTTTATGATGACAATGTATAGCCAAATGATGAGTTCAACTTCAGATCTTCCACAGGCTTCTGCAACATCATCATGTTCTTCTAGCTCATGTTCAGGATCAAGTTCATCCAGTGATTCGAGCCATTCACATAGTACAAGTTCTGATTCATCTTCTTCTTGTAGTAGTTGTAGCAGCTGTGGAGGAGGCGGTGGTGATTAGCACCTCCAGCCACAGAAAATACATCTGATTTAGACTTTAATTTCAGTACTTTCTGCTGCCTTTTGGTCTCGTTTATTCCAGGCCTTTTCATGGAAAAAGAATGCAAATGCTTGTACAGTTGGTTCAAGTAAACTTAATGTCACGGCCATCCAAAAATTACCAGTCACGGCATAAGCAACTAACATCGCTACTGTGATATGCATGATGTAATAACTTAAGGTTTTTTTGAAAACACGTTGATTGCTTTGTAGGAAATTTTGGATACTCGCCATGAGGATCACCACTTATTTAATTCAATAGTTAAATAATAATCATTATCAATTGCAATGTAAAAAGGTTTTTTTGATTAATGTTGATTGGATAAAGCGATATTTTATTCTTGATACCTTGCATCGTGATTGTTGATATAGGATTTATTGACTTCTTTTTAAATAATGGATTTGCTTAATTTATGGTTTAGGACGTACATTTATTTGTCTAAGCTCTATTTTTTCTTGATGATTAAGCCAAGTGCTTTTAAAGTCATTGAAAATATATCATTGATTTAAATACTTTATAAAGGTGATTTAAGGAGCATTTATTTTGATAAGATTAATTCCAAAAAGTTTTTAAATTAATAAAAATGATAAATTAGATTTATGTAAAAACGTGGTTATAATTGAGTGAATGAAAGAATTACCCAGTCCAGTGGAGCATTTCGACATGGCAGGCGAAAACCAAAAAGCAAAAACAGAATCAGTAAAAACTTTGTATGACAAATTGTGGGATGACCATCTTGTAACACAACGTGATGATGGCTCAGCATTACTTTATATCGACCGTCATTTATTGCATGAAGTGACTTCTCCACAAGCATTCGAAGGCCTACAACTTGCTGGGCGTAAACCTTGGCGTTTAAGTGCTAATGTTGCAACACCTGACCATAATGTTCCTACATCAACCAAAGAGCGTTCAGAAGGGATTGCTGGGATTGAAGATGATACTTCTCGTATCCAAGTTCAGACCTTAGACGATAACTGTAAAACCTTTAATGTGGTGCAATTTGACATAAACGATGTGCGTCAAGGTATTGCACATGTCGTTGGGCCAGAACAAGGTTTAACTTTACCGGGTATGACGGTGGTATGTGGTGACTCGCATACAGCGACACATGGCGCATTCGGTTGTTTGGCACACGGGATCGGAACGTCAGAAGTTGAACATGTATTGGCAACACAATGCTTAGTACAGAAGAAAATGAAAAACATGTTGGTGCGTGTTGACGGAACATTAGGTCAAGGCGTTACACCAAAAGACGTGGTTTTGGCAATTATTGGTAAAATCGGAACGGCTGGCGGTACAGGGCATGCGATTGAATTTGGTGGTCAGGTATTCCGTGATATGTCGATTGAAGGGCGTATGACCGTGTGCAATATGGCAATCGAAGGCGGTGCGCGTGTTGGTATGGTTGCGGTCGATGATAAAACGATTGAATATGTTAAAGATCGTCCTTATGCACCAACAGGCCAACAGTGGGATGCGGCAGTCGCGTATTGGAATACTTTACATTCTGATGAAGATGCACATTTTGATACGATCGTAGTTTTAAATGGTGAAGAAATTGAACCACAAGTATCTTGGGGCACTTCTCCTGAGATGGTGATTCCTGTATCTCAAGCTGTTCCAACTTTGGAACAGGCCAAAGATGATGTACAGCGTAATGACTGGACCCGTGCGTATCAATATATGGGTTTAAACGCAGGTCAGGCATTGGCTGATATTCAATTAGATCGTGTATTCATTGGTTCTTGCACCAACTCACGTATTGAAGATATTCGTGCTGCTGCAGAAGTGGCAAAAGGTAAAAAAGTAGCGTCTAGTATTAAACAGGCCATGGTTGTTCCAGGCTCTGGTTTAGTGAAACAACAAGCGGAAGCGGAAGGTTTAGATAAAATCTTGATCGAAGCTGGTTTTGAGTGGCGTGAGCCAGGTTGTTCAATGTGTTTGGCGATGAATGCTGATAAGTTACAACCGGGTGAACATTGTGCATCGACTTCAAATCGTAACTTTGAAGGCCGTCAGGGCAATGGTGGACGTACTCACCTTGTCAGTCCAGCAATGGCCGCTGCGGCAGCAATTGCAGGTCACTTTGTTGATGTACGTTCATTCTAATCAGGCTTAAGGAGCAAAGAGATGAAAGCTTATACCGTTGAACAGGGTATTGTTGCACCTTTAGACCGTGCCAATGTAGATACCGACTTAATCATTCCAAAGCAGTTTTTAAAGTCAATTAAACGCACCGGTTTTGGTGATAACTTATTTGATGAATTACGTTATTTAGATGAAGGTTATCCGGGACAGGACAATTCTAAACGTCCGAAGAATCCTGATTTTATTTTGAATCAGCCACGTTACCAAGCGGCATCTGTATTAATTTCTCGTGCCAATTTTGGTTGCGGTTCAAGTCGTGAACATGCGCCTTGGGCATTGGAAGAGTATGGTTTTCGCACAGTGATTGCACCAAGCTACGCAGACATCTTTTTCAATAACAGTTTTAAAAATGGCATGTTGCCAGTGATTTTGCCTGAATCTGTTGTGGATCAATTATTTAAAGAATGTGCTGCTCAGGAAGGCTATCAATTAACCATTGATTTAGAAGCTCAAGAAGTCCGTACACCAAGTGGTGAAGCTTTTAAATTTGAAGTAGATCCATTTCGTAAACACTGTTTATTGAATGGCTTGGATGATATTGGTTTGACTTTACAGGCTGCGGATGAAATTCGTGCTTATGAAGAAAAAACCAAACAATCACGCCCTTGGGTATTTGCTGAAATTCAAGGTTAATTTTCAGCGAACATTTTACACATAGCGTGAATGCCTAACTCTTGCTAACATGCGAGTATAACAAAATGAATGTTGACTCAGTGAAGTGAGGGTTGGGGTTGAGCAATGACTAAGTTTTTGAGTTGCAGTGTTTTAATCGGTTTAACAAGCTTTATGCTTAGTGCATGTCAATCCACTCAAATGGTTGATTTAATGCGTATCAAGCAAGCTGAAAATAAACATGTCAGCCAAAATTCGGTTTCTGTCTATTGTTCAGGTGCAGAGCATTGTGAATTTGCGCGCTTAAATGATGTGATTATCATGGATGAACGTGCACAACGTGCCAATCGTAGCGCCATTCAAAAGGGTTATCTCAAATTAACAGGTGAGCCTTTAGATCAAAATGGTGTTTATTTAACGATTCCACCTCAGCAATATGAGATGGTGATTCGATTCTATCCAATCACTAAACAGCATGCTGAAGTTTTCCATGTTATTCATGATTTTAAAGCAAATCAAAAATACACATTTAAGATGTATCGCTTAAGGTCACAGGGTTCAGGAAGTTTACTGAATGTTTCTTCACCGACACCGTTATGTGTCGATATGATTCAAGAAAAACGGACAATTCGCCGTTTTTGTCGCCCGCATAATGCGGTGACTGGCGTGAGCGAATTTGTTGAACAGAAGATTTAATCTCACATCAGTATAGATACTGAACAATAAATGGAACTACAAATGTCTAAACAAATTTTGATTTTGGCAGGTGATGGTATCGGTCCTGAGATCGTTGCTGCTGCTGAAAAAGTACTGGCACGTGTCAATGATAAATTTAATTTAGGTTTAACATGGGAACAGGGTTTGTTAGGGGGTGCAGCAATTGATGCACATGGCGAACCTTATCCAACTGTAACAGCGGAACAAGCGAAAAAAGCAGATGCAATCTTACTGGGTGCTGTAGGCGGTCCAAAATGGGATAATATTGAACGTTCAATTCGTCCAGAACGTGGCTTATTGAAAATTCGTAGTGAATTAAATCTATTTGCTAACTTACGCCCTGCAATCCTTTATCCGCAATTGGCGGATGCATCTAGTCTTAAACCAGAGATAGTTTCGGGTTTAGATATCCTTATTGTTCGCGAATTGACGGGTGGCATCTACTTTGGTCAACCACGTGGTATTCGTGAACTCGAAAATGGTGAGAAGCAAGGTTATAACACTGACGTTTATTCAGAGTCTGAAATTAAACGTATCGCAAAAGTTGCTTTTGAAATGGCAAACTTACGCGGTGGTAAAGTTTGTTCAGTGGATAAAGCCAACGTGCTTGAAGTGACTGAGCTTTGGAAGCAAACAGTGACTGCACTTAAAGAACAACAATATCCAAATATTCAACTTTCACATATGTACGTCGATAATGCAGCAATGCAATTGGTTCGTGCGCCAAAACAGTTTGATGTGATTGTGACAGGGAACTTGTTTGGTGACATTCTTTCCGATGAAGCAGCAATGCTAACCGGCTCTATTGGTATGCTTCCATCTGCCTCTTTAGATGAGAATGGCAAAGGTATGTATGAACCTTGTCATGGTTCTGCTCCTGACATTGCTGGCCAAAACGTTGCTAATCCACTTGCAACCATTCTTTCTGTGGCAATGATGCTACGCTACACCTTCCGTGAAGAAGTGGCTGCAAAAGCCATTGAGGATGCTGTAGGGCAAGTTTTAGACCAAGGTTTGCGTACTGGCGATATTATGTCTGATGGTATGCGTAAAGTTGGTACGGCTGAAATGGGTGAGGCTGTCGTTGCAGCGATTGCTTAAATACCTGTTTTAAATGCTTGGCAATAAAAAACACAGCTTAAGCTGTGTTTTTTATTGTTAAATTTTAGCTTTTGATAAGTTTTGATAAAAGTCTATTCATATTCTCGCCATTATAGTGATGGGTATTAGATTCACTTTAAAACAGCTAACAGGCTCGACCTAAATACTCAACAGATTCAGCAACACCATCTTTTAATTGAAAAGTGACTTTACAATTAAAATTAATGTCATAGCTTGGCGTGCCTGTCGTATCATAACGAATCACTGGCAGACCCATTGCATTAGGGCCTACAGTCGCATTGCCTCCTGCCATGGGGATATTGATTGGTCTAAGGATGGTATAGCTTAAGGTGCTATTACTGGTTTGGATTTTATCGCTTACCTGATACCCCATTGCCTTAAAATTTAAATTGCTTTGAATTTCAGTACTGGTTTTACCAATGAATTGCTGTAAATATTGATCTAAATTTGCTGGTCGGGTGTTTAAGCTTGTACATCCAACAAGTGCAATAGATGCCAATAAAAACATACATACATGTATTTTCATAAGCTTCACCTGATCCATAGTTAACTTAATTTAGAAATGATCTCTATTTAGTATAATAAATATACATGCATATGTATCTAGATCATTTGCTGGGCAAACCAAGTGGTATAGATTTTACTAAAAAGAGTCAAACAGACAGAACTGGTGAAGCTGTGAAAAGATCAGTTGTATTAAAATTTAGAACAAATTAGTGCTATCAACTTTGAAGTAAATGGATTACAAGTGATAAATAGGTATATGAAACAGATTTTAATGTGTCAGATGTATAGTTGCCAGACGATAAAAGATCGTAAGCAGGAGGATAAATCTTGTGGATAATGAAAAAGCCACCTAAAAGTGGCTTTTGCTTACACTAAAACTTAGCGTGCACGATATGTAATACGACCTTTTGTTAAGTCATATGGTGTCATTTCAACTTTTACATTATCGCCTGTTAAAATACGAATATAGTGTTTACGCATTTTACCAGAAATGTGAGCAATCACTTCGTGACCGTTTTCTAAACGCACACGGAACATAGTATTAGGAAGCGTTTCGGTGACAACGCCTTCGAACTCGATAAGTTCCTCTTTATTGGCCATAGCCTACCTGATGATCAAATTGGAAAGGCGCAAATTATAGGCAATTTTTTGCAGAAAGACAAGAATATTCGGCATTACAAGGCGGTAGATGACTTGAAAATAAGCGAACATATTGTTAAACAATTTCTACAAAAAAAAGCGGATAAATATTGTCAGTTTGGTCAATCGACTGTAATCTAAATTAAATGTTTTAAGTATAAATGAATAACATACAAGGAAGGGCACTGCGTGAGTCAGCTAACTGATGCTTCGGTTGTTTTACGATTAGGCTATCAAGCGATCCGTCGTGCAGGATTGCCGACAGAAGAAATATTATCAAAGGCTGGGGTAGCATTGGGTCAGGTCGACCAAAATGCTCGAACACCGTTGAATGCACAATTTGCATTTTGGGTCGCTGCGGAGGAAGTCAGTAATGATCCAGATATTGGTTTACACCTCGGAGAGCACTTGCCACTGTATCGTGGGCAAGTGATCGAACACCTGTTTATTTCAAGTGAAAATTTTGGCGAAGGCTTAAAGCGTGCTTTGGCTTATCAACGTTTAATTAGCGATGCATTTCATGCCAAATTGATCATTGATGATGACGGGCGTTGTTATTTAACCAATGGTGAGCAGCCTTGGGGTGAGAACATCGTCAATCGTCATTTTTCAGAATGTGCTATTTCAGGGATTTTACGCTTCTTTAAATTTATCACTGAAGGACGATTTGAACCGATTTACATCGATTTTAATTTTGCCAATGGCGCTTCTGATGGTGAGTATTATCGTGTTTATGGTTGTCCTGTCAGTTTAGGGCAAAAAGAGACACGTCTTTATTTTGATCCTTCAATTTTAGAATATCCATTGTGGCAAGCAGAGCCTGAGTTATTGCAATTGCATGAACAACTTGCAATTGAAAAACTGCAAGAGCTTGCACGTTATGATTTGGTGGGTGAAGTACGCCGTGCCATAGGCTCCACTTTGGAAAGTGGTGAAACAACCCTTGAAACTGTTGCTGCACAACTCAGCATTACCCCACGTCGTTTACGTACACAGCTTTCGGAAGCCAATACCAGTTTTCAGCAAATTCTTTCTGATTATCGTTGTCGCTTAGCCAAGAAACTGTTGGCCAATACCACCGAAAGTGTTGAGCGTATTGTTTATTTGACTGGATTCTCTGAGCCAAGTACGTTTTACCGTGCATTTAAACGCTGGACCAATGAAACGCCTGTGGAATATAGAAAGCGTAAGCAGCGTTAAATCGTATGCTTGTGGGAAACGAACTGAACAGTTTTAATATAAAAAATCCTTCTATTGAGAAGGATTTTTTATATGCAGCCCCAAAAAATTATTCAGGCATATTTAACCAATGTGGGCCTAAAGGTGGTTGAGGCAATTCAAATTGTTCTGGGTAATCTGCATGAATAAAATAAAGCCCATCTGGTGGTGCAGTGATTCCTGCCGCTTTACGATCTTGTGCCGCAAAAATTTCATCAATATGATCCACTTCATATAGACCTTGGCCAATCTCAAGTAAGCAGCCCATGATGTTACGTACCATGTGGTGTAAGAAGCCATCTGCCTGAATATCGAGAACTAGATAGTTGCCATGACGAATTAAGCGACAATGTTTGACATGACGTACAGGCTGATTGGACTGACATGCAGCAGCGCGGAAGCTTTCAAAATTATGCGTGCCTTGAAATTTTTGCGCCGCTTCAATCATTTTATCCACATCGAGTGGATAATAGGCATGTGTTACTTGTTTATGTAACAAGGCAGGGCGGTTTGCTGATTGATAGACCACATAACGATAACGACGAGCCTTTGCCTTAAAGCGTGCATGGAAATCGTTATCCATTTCTTTAATCCATTGGATTGAAATGTCTTTGGGCAATTGACTATTTGAACCCATTAACCAACCACGTATAGGGCGAATCGCATTGGTATCGAAGTGGGCCACCATATTAGTCGCGTGGACACCCGCGTCAGTACGACCTGCACCATGTAAAATAATAGGCTCGTCGGCAATTTTACTGAGCACATTTTCCATGGTTTCCTGAATACTACGTACGCCAGGCTGTTGAGTTTGCCAACCTTTATATCGCATGCCACAAAACTCAATACCAATTGCAAAACGTTGCATAAATACCTCTATTCAGGATGATCATACCAATGGTCATGCCATTGTTCCGAAGAGGGGTATTGTAAATAAATTTTAACAATTTTGGCATAAAGATCTGCTTGGCTCAGTGCATCACTGACTAAAATTTTTGAATCTTTGATCCATTGGCTAATCGCATAGCGTTGATCCATGCCGCCTAGAGGCACTTGAGTCGATAAAATGATTTGGCAGCCATTTTCCTGCAAGCTTTTAATTTTTTGGATAATGCCCGCATTTACGGCTAAATTACCTACCCCATAAGCTTGAATGATCAAGAAATGCGGAGCATGTTTGGAGAAAATTTCCAGATTACGTTCAAACTGTAATATTTCAGTCGGCACCATCATCCAATTGACGATATTGAGCGATTTGGCTTTTTCGATATGTGAAAGTTGTACCTGAATGACGGAATGATCTACCGCTATTTGTTGTTCGGCTTTGAGTCCTTTAAACGCATCTAAAGCAGTGCTATGGGCTTTTAATGTGGTTCTTGCATGAATCACTTGATGGTAGAAAGCCAAATACACGCCTACAGGAAGTCGAGTGACGGCATCGAGTGCGGTATTTAAATTATCCAGCGCATCGGTGAATTCTCGAGTATTGTCCCCTTGAATATTGAGCAGTGGATATTGGCTTCCAGTAAGGACGACATGACAGGACTCAGCTAAAAAGCGTGATAAGGTCGCCGCAGCATAACTGAGCGTATCTGTACCATGAATAATGACAAAGTGTTGGAAATTTTGGAGTTGTAGGCTTTGTATTTGTTGAATCAGCATAAGCCAGTCAATGGCTGTACATGCACTACTGTCTTTGATACTGGGCGCCTTAAAGCACTCAATTTTAAACTGAGGTGCTAAGACCTTTTTGAGTTGTGGAATAAACTCAGCATCAGGCATCGGCGCTAAAGGCTCGCCAATACAGCCAAAAGTTCCACCCATGTAAATTAAAGCAATTTTTTTGTTCATAATAAAAAAGCAGCCATTCATGACTGCTTTATCTTAAGACGAATAGATTTAAGAAGCTATTTGATTGAGTAAATTTTGTGATTGTTGGCGTTGTTCAGCGGTATACGCTGCTTCATTTTGTGAGAGTAGCTCACGAACGGAAGCATATGCACCCAAATTTAGATATTGTTGAGCGAGGTCTAAATTTAATTGAACTTCATTCACTTGCGCCAGCTCAGGGAATGAATGGAGTAATGGGTCGTTTGCATCTATGGCCAGACTGGTTTCAGCTTCACTAGGCGTTTCAAGGCTAAGTGTTGCTGTGCTAAGTGCTTGTTCAACTGTTTCAGGTTTTGGATCTAGATCAAAACTAAAAGTGGGCCGTGTCTCTGGTTCAGTAGGCGTGAGTTTAAATTCAAAATCACGTACTGGTGTGCTTTCTTCAGTAGCTGCTGGCGTAATCGGTTCAGCAAAATCGAGTTTGAATTCTGGTGCGATCTCAACTTCTGCTGCTTTTTCAACTGGAACTGCTGCAGGTTCATTTGCTGTAAACGTGAACTCTAGTGGTTGAACAGTTTCAGTTTTAATTTCTGGGGCAGGAGGAACTACTTCAAAAGAAAGCTCAGGTGTTGTTGTTGGCGCTTTTTCAGGTGCAGGATCTAGATTAAATTCTAAAGGCTGAACAGGTTGTTGCGGTGTCTCAACTTTCTGTTCAACAAGCGTTGCATGATCGAATTCTAGCGCATCGACTTGTGCCAGATTTTGCGTTTCGGTTTTAGATACAGCGGGTTGTGAAATTGTTTCTGTATTTCCAATCAAGGCATCAAAGGCAGCTGTATTTTTGCTTTCTGGCACGACAGGGCTTGAGGGCTCAAAAGCAATCGATTCAACTGGGTGATCCGCTTGATTGGCTTTTCGTCGTTCTTCGGCTTGAATGACGATTTCGTCTAAGCCCAATGAACGAATATGATTAATCAACTGATTCACTGCAAATTCATCTTTTTGTGCCAGATGCACATCTAAAAGATAAAGATAAAGTTCATGTTGAGCATTGTCTTGGTTTAAAACTTGATTGATTTTTGCTTCAGCAGAAAAATAGTTTTTCTCAGCAATCAGCTTTTCAATATTGCTTTTTAATTCAGGGCTTAATGGTTTTGTTGCTTGTTTAACAATAACTTCATCTTCAACAACAGTGGTCTGTTGTTTTTTTGAGGTACGCGCAGTACGTGCAACATTTTTCTTTGAAGTCTTTTTATTGTTACTTTTTTTGTTATTGGTACTGGCACTCTCTTTATTGGCATCCTCTCGTTTTTTGAGCACGATCGCCACGACCAAGAGTAGAACAAATGGAATCACATACAACAACATTTTATTTCCCCTTCATTGAGTACAATGAATCAATATTTTGAATATCCTAACTATTTGGTTTTTTTGCATTCTGCTGTTGTAATTGCTGTTGCAATTGAGCGAGCTGAGCATTTAATAATTGAATTCGCTGATTCTTTTGTTGTAAACCTGCTGCAAGTTGGTTCACATTCTTCTGTAATTTAACCGTTTTTTCACGAGATGTCATAACTTTTGTAGATAATTCAGTAGTGGTCTGATTCAACTGTGTATTTTGCTTTCCTTGACTCTGAGCAGCGGGTTGTTCATTGTCTGCGACTAAACTCATTTCTGCTTGATCTAAGCGATATTTGGCTGAACCCGATTGCTTTTTGGCAATTTCAGGTGCAGCCGTTGCAACTTTATTTTTGCTTTGTGGTATTTGACGATAGCTGGCTGCTAGATTGAGTGCAGCGCCACGACGAATACGGTTTACATCACCTTGAATAAACGCATTGGCATTATTTGCTTTAATTTGTCTCATCACTTCTGGAACGCTTTGATTGGTTTCTGCTGCAATCCGAGATGCAATTTTCCACAGTGATTCATTGGCCTGAACAATATGTTTAGGTTGTTTATCTAATGCTTTATTGGCTTTTTCCTGTTTAAGCACTTTTTGTGACTCTGCTTTCGATTTCTCTACGCGAGACTCATTCGATTTTGCTTGCTTGGTCTCAACTTTGGAATCTTTTGGCTTTTGTGATTCTGCTTTTTGCTCGTCTGATTTAGCGGATGGGATCTGAGCTTTTGCAGATTGCACTGGTGCTTTTTCGGCTGGAGGCTGAGGCACTTGTTGCACTGTTACAGCTGCTGTTTGTGGCGTATTCTGAGCACTGCTTTGAAGATGGTTAGGAGTATTGGTTGTAGCTGCAGGTGGTGTGGTTGTCGCAACTGTAGTTGGTTTTTGTTCTGTTTTGAGTGCTGGTGGTGCAATCACATTAATCGCTAAAGTACCAGCTGAATCCGTTGTCGTCGTTGCTTTGGTTGCCATAGCTGGTGGAGTTACGACTTCTGGCGCTGTCACGTGGTATTGCGTGCTGGTTGGTAAATTTAATGCAATATCTTTTTCGCTGACGATGATTTGAGGTGTCAGAGGCTTTTCTTTGACTAAGGCATTGCTCATTGGAGCAGGGACGTTGCTACGCCCACGGGTCAGTGGGGCTTTGACTTGCTGAATATGGGTTGCACTCCCTTCTTTGACTTTTAATAATATATTTAATTCAGATTCAACAATCGGACGAGAAGAGGTAATCACAATCACCCCAGTGCCATCTCCTGAACGACGAGTATAAAAATTTAAATGTCCAGGTGCTTGCGTGGAAATACCAATATTTTGAATATCATCTGCATCGGCTAATCCGACTTCTATTTTTTCATTTGGATTTGCATTACTAAACTTCATTTCAGCATAAAGCAAATCACCAGACCCTGATTGAACTTGGATCGGGTCTATTGTAATCGCACTCACCGCTTGCGACGTCATGATGGCTAAAATGGCAATTTTTAATTTGTTATATACAGTCATCTCTATCCATTGCTCTGACAAAGTTCAAGGCATCCCCATAATACAATATTTAGCTGTAGTCTATATGTAAAATATTAACATTAGAGTTACATAAACATAGTTACATAAAAAAGCCGATCAAGATAGATCGGCTTTTTCATTGTTTATGAGTTTTTTGTGACTTTAAGCATTTTTATAGTCGATTAAGATACGTAACATACGACGTAAAGGCTCAGCAGCACCCCAAAGTAATTGGTCACCTACAGTGAATGCGCCTAAATATTCTTTACCCATATTTAATTTACGTAAACGACCTACTGGCACAGATAGAGTACCTGTTACAGCGACTGGAGTAAGATCCGTCATTGATGCATCGCGTGTATTTGGAATCACTTTTGCCCATTGGTTAGACTGACGAATCATGTCTTCAATCTCATCAAGCGGAACATCTTTTTTCAATTTCAATGTTAAGGCTTGAGAGTGACAACGCATTGCACCAATACGTACACAGTGACCATCAATTGGAACAATCTGAGCATTACCTAAGATCTTGTTGGTTTCAACTTGACCTTTCCACTCTTCTTTAGATTGACCGCTTTCAAGTTGCTTATCAATATAAGGGATCAACGAACCTGCTAAAGGCACACCGAAGTTTGCTTTCGGGAAAGCTTCGCCACGTTGTAATTCGGCAATTCGGCTGTCGATGTCTAAAATCGCAGAACGTGGATCATCTAACAAGTCTTGAGTATTGTTATATAAATACCCCATACCTGTGATCAGCTCACGCATGTTTTGCGCGCCAGCACCTGAAGCGGCTTGATACGTCATCGCCGTCATCCATTCCACCAAATTGTGTTGGAACAGTGAACCCATGCCCATCAACATCAAAGAAACCGTACAGTTACCACCAACAAATGTTTTAATACCATTGACCAAACCGTCTTTGATAACATTTAAGTTGACTGGGTCGAGTACAATAATTGCTTCATCATCCATACGTAATGTAGAAGCTGCATCGATCCAATAGCCTTTCCAACCTTCAGCTTTTAGCTGAGGAAAGACTTCTGATGTATAGTCGCCACCTTGACAGGTAATAATGACATCCATTTGCTTCAGACTGGTAATGTCCGTCGCTTCCATAAGTGCTGGAGCAGTTTTACCACCAAAAGCAGGCGATTCACCACCTGCGTTACTGGTAGAGAAATAGAATGGCTCAAAATGAGCAAAATCATTCTCTTCAACCATACGTTGCATAAGGACAGAACCAACCATCCCGCGCCAACCGACCAGACCTACTTTCATGTCACTTTGCCTCGGTGCGTTAAAAAATAAAAGGGGGTTTGAGTGTATCAAAAGAGTGTGTAACTGCAATAGCATACACAATGAAAACACAACTATATTGTGCAATATATCTTGTTTATGATACATGCAAAATTGATATTAATTTATGAATCATTCAAAAATTAAGAATATAAGAGTGACAAAATATGATCTGGATAGAAGTACTTGCGTTGATTGTGATTTGGCTAAGTTTCTGGTCACTGATTCCCCGTGATGAATGGTGGTTTAGAGGTGCTGATTTTCCACGCTTGCAGATATTATTTGTTGGTCTGATTGCCTTGGGATTGATGTTGTTTTGGACAGCGCCGTGGGACTTGGTCCGTGAAGTGATTTTATTTTTATTGATTGCTGCCTTAGCTTTTCAATTAAAGATGGTTTTGCCTTATACCTTCATTTGGAAGAAACAAGTCAAACAGGTGAGCAAAGATCAGCTTAATCCTGATCAGCAAATTTCAGTGATTGTGTCGAACGTGCTGACACCGAATGATCAATATCACTTATTGCTTGAGCAAATTGAACAGCACCAGCCAGATATTGTTTTGACACTTGAAACTGATCAAACTTGGCAAAATGAATTGGCTCAAATTGAAAAAGATTATCCTTATCGTGTGGCTATACCTTTAGATAATCTCTATGGGATGCATTTGTATAGCAAACTCAAGTTGGTCGATACAGAGGTTAAATTCATTCTCAGTGATGAAATTCCGTCTATTCATACCACGGTGATTTTACCATCTGGGCAAGCGGTGCAACTGTATTGTTTACATCCCAAACCACCAAGTCCAACAGAAGCCAAAGACTCGACTTTACGTGATGCTGAATTGCTTATTGTGGGGGATCAGATCAAAGACTTGGATGAGAGCTGTATTGTTATGGGGGATTTAAACGATGTTGCTTGGTCACGCACAACACGTTTATTTCAGCGTATTAGTGGTTTGCTTGACCCACGTGTGGGGCGCAGATATATCAACACCTTCCATGCTGACTATAAATTTTTGAGATGGTCTTTGGATCATTTATTTCACAGTACAGATTTTGCTTTAGTACATATGCAACGACTGCCTCATGTGGGTTCAGATCATTTTCCGATTTATGTGGTATTACAAACAGGGCGTATTTTTGAGCAAACTCAAGAAGAGTTAGAGCAAACCGATGCAGATGAAAGGGAAGCGCAAGAGGCAATTCAGGAAGGGATTGAAAAAGCAGAGAAAGAGGAGAAGTTGGTGACTGATGAAATTGCACAAAGTTATAAAGCTGGAACCTGATTGTCTGACAAAAAAAATAAAAAATGGCTGATTTTTGTAAGCAATTACTTACATGGATTTAGGCCCTAAGCGGATAGCATGCAAAGCATATTCGTTTTAATCTTTACTTATCGACACAGGGAATGAGAACGGAAAATCTCACTAAGGAAGACGAAGTCGATGGAGCAATCATCAAGGATTTGATGTTGGAATGGATAACCAAGAAAATAAGAATAAGATGTGAAAGCACAACCTCATGAACCCGAGTTTTGCAGGATGCAGAACTCGGGTTATGCTTTATTTATGGTATATAATTTAGAATAGACAAAATTGAAAATAAAAAAGAGTGGCTATGTTTCTCGCAAAAGTTCAAGAATTCGCTTCAAGTCTTAAACATTTTACTGGTTTAAGTAGTGATGCTTTATTTATCTATGCAGGTTTAATCATCTATTTTATTGTTGCTGCAATTCATAAAAGACAACTTAAATCAAATTTTGCGATTATCGCCACAGTGGTGCTTGCCTTTGTAATTGAAATCTTTAATGCACGCGCAGATATTTTTGGTAGAGGCTATTGGCGTATTTGGGAAAGTATCCATAGCATAGTCAATATGATTTTTTGGCCTTATGTGATTTGGGCTATGGCACGTTTTCGGGTATGGAAAGGTTAGTTTTTCTACTTAACCCGCTTATGATCCAAATTATTTTTATTTTCCATAATGTTGATTTAAGGCGTCCATTTCAGCAGAAATTTTTTGTTGAAGCGCCATTGAGCGTTTACCAAGTTGCTCAAATTCATCGCTGGGTGCATTTGCATCAAAATCTGGGGCTGTTGAAAGCGTATACATTTTCTGACTGGTGATTAAATTATCAATCATTTGTGTGCGTAGACTTTGTACTTCACTGCTTTTTAAATTTAATGCCATGATTTGTTGTTGAGTTTTCGCTTGTATATCATTGGCTTTGAGTAAAATATGCTGGCGCTTTTCAGGTTGGGGAGCAGCTGATTGAAGCTCCGCTCTTAATTGAAGTGCTTGCGTATTTGCGTGATTGACGATCTGATTAAGTTGAGCCAAGTCTGTTGTAATCTCTGTTGCGTTGGCTGTACTCAGTTCAGTCGCTTTGCTTTTCCAATTGCCTTGAATTGTTGCACTAGACGTAGTTTCTGAGGTTTTGTTTTGGGCGATATCTGCTTTTTGCTCTGAACATGCAGCAAACATCAAACTGGAACTGATCAAACATGAAAAAAGAACTTTATTTGTGATATTCATTGTTTTATTTTCCTTAAATTTGAATTTATTATTGATAAATCTTAATTCGCTTTGTTTGATCAAGAAAGTGGGCATGTGTAACTAGACGCAGTTCGCCATGAACGATGGTATTTAGACGCTAGATGACCAAAATAAAAAAGGAGATATTTTTTATCTCCTGATCGTTAAAACAAAAATACTTAAACTTAATAGATTTTCTCGTAGCCTTTTGGACGTGTTTTAAAGCGACGATGAAACCACATATATTGTGTCGGTGCGATCCGCAGTTGATTTTCAATGATTTTATTGACACGAATCGCATCATCCATTTCATCTTCACTGGGTAATGGATCAACAGCAGGTTCAATAAGCACATGATATTTTGGATCTTTGATATCACCATCACGATAAAAATACAGTGGGATTGCGACAGCTTTTGATATTTTCAATAAACGTCGATGCGCAGTTACCGTTGCAGCGGGCGTACCAAAAAAGGGAGCCATTACCCCTTGTTTTAATCCAAAATCCTGATCTGGACTATACCAAATCGCATCACCTTCTTTCAGATGGCGAATCAATCCACGCATATCATCATGATCAATCTGCGCTTTATAAATCGTTGCACGACAACGATAAATCAGCATATCGAGTAAAGGATTATTCTGTGGGCGATACACGACATCGGGTTCAAAAAATTGTGCGCATAAATAACCACCAGCATCAAGCATGGTGCTATGGGTGCCGAGTAGCAGTATGCCTTGACCATTTTGTTTGGCCTGTTGGATATGCTCTAGCCCTTGAATGCTGACACGGTTTTTAAACCATTGTGGTGAATACCATGCATTTAATGTTTCAAAGACCCCGACCATTTGATCAACAAAGACTTGTCTTGAGTTGTCGATGACTTGTTCAGGCGACCATTCTGGAAAGCAGACTTCTAAATTACGCGTTGTTGTTTCACGACGCGATTTTAGTCGGTCAAAGGCAATATTGCCCAACAATGTTGCTAAGCGATACTGAATTGCCCAAGGCAAAATTGCGAGCATCATCAAAAATACAATCGCAATCCAGATTCCCCAATATTTCGGATGTAAAAATGCCCAATAAAATTTTCCAGGCTCGTATTGATGCTTTTTACTCATAGCAGTTTTGTAAATTTTGGGGAAGTTAAAACTGAAAGGAGTGTAGCATGAAGCGGTTTAAAGAAGAAAATTCAAGATGTCATTCACTCTCATCGAGGATAAGCAAGGAAGCATGACGTGAAAATAATTCGGTTAATTCAAGGTGATATTACAGTTCAAAAGGTGGATGTAATTGTGAATGCTGCCAATACCTCGTTACTTGGCGGTGGTGGTGTGGATGGTGCAATTCATCGTAAAGGTGGTTCTGCTGTTTTGGAGGATTGTCAAAAGATCCGAGCCAGACAGGGTGGTTGCGCAATTGGTGAAGCAGTGATTACCACAGCGGGGTTGTTGCCCTGTAATTATGTGATTCATACAGTGGGCCCCACTTGGCAAGATGGACAGCATGCTGAAAATGAACTTCTTGAGAAAGCCTATCTCAATAGCTTAAGACTCGCTGAACAATATCAGCTAAAAATACTGGCATTTCCGAATATTTCAACAGGGATTTATCGTTTTCCCAAATCAGAAGCAGCATTTATCGCTATAAACAGCGTGACTAAGTTTTTAACCCAGACGAACAACTTAGAGGAAGTCAGTTTCGTGTGTTTTGATTTGGAAAATTTTAAAATCTATCGCCAGCATCTTGCTGAGATTGATCAAAAGCAAGTGCATGTTTTAGGTATATAATCGCAGTTATTCACTGACTATTTTAGACAACCTTGCGATGAGAGATACCTACTTAGACAGTTGTAAGGCAACACTGATATTTCTAGTGGTTCTCGGGCATTTTCTAGAACGCATGATCGGTTGGAAAGATCCGATTGATCATGTCTTATTAGGTACGATTTATTTTGTACATATGCCTGCTTTTATCTTTATTTCGGGCATGTTGTTTAAAGACAGTAAATGGTTTAAGAATATTTTATTTTTTTTCGCGCTCTATTTACCCTTTCAAATTCTATTTCCTGCATTTGATGCGATCTGGTCTGGTAAATTTCAGCTCAATTGGAATGTGTTTGAACGACCTTATTGGATCTTATGGTATCTGTTGGGCATGATGGTATGGACAACGCTTACCCATTTTTTGATAAAAACAAAATTTGCACTGCTGATTGCACTGATTCTTGCTTTATGTGTCGGTTTAAGCCCATGGAACAATTACCAATACTCTATCGGAAGAATTTTTAGCTTCTTTCCATTTTTTATTGTGGGTGCACTTTATGGCAAAACCATTGTCGAGAAAATTCAGCAATTTAAATTCACTCAAATTTTAGCTGGATTCATCGTGGTGGGTATTGCAAGCTTGGTGTATTTCACCCAAATCAACCCATTTTGGTTATATGGCAGTTTAAGTTATCAGCAACTTAAGGTAAGTATGTGGGATGGTACGTGGATCAGAATAGGCTGTCTTTTGGTGTCGAGTTTGGGCATTTTCGCGATGTTTGCATGGACAAAATTATTAAATATTGGCTGTGTGCAACTTGGAAAAAACACCTTGGCGGTGTATTTGCTACATGGTTTTGTGGTGATGTTAATTGCACGTTATTGGCAACTGGATTTTCATATTTTTGTGGAAATTGGGATTTGTATTGGTTTATCTGTATTGACCTGCTGGATGTTACAACAGCAATTTTTTGATATTTTATTAAGAAAATTATCTTTATGGTTAATCAAACCTGTTGAAAAATTCGGTTTAAAGTAGCGAATGGATTTGAAGCGATCCAGAGCATTCGCTAAAAATTTAAAAGCTACACTGTTGGTGTAGCTTTTAAGCATGAGGATCATAATTTTATAAAGCGACAGTTTTAAAACAACGTTTTAAAGTGGATTATTTGGTTGCTGCTTTACCCTCTACTTTTTTTGCTGTTGCTGATTTTTGTGCAGCGGCATGGTGTTTTTGGCTATGACCAGCTTTATGTTGTTTTTGCATTTGATGGGTTTTAACCGCTTGAGTCGAATGCTGTGCTGGAGTTGCTGCCATTGCAGAACCTGCGAAAATTGCTGTGGTGAATGCTGCAACAAGTAATGATGTAACTTTTTTCATGATCATATTCTCACTAAATAATTCGAGATCTGAACTAGATTCGATAATCATATCTTGGAGGATTTGTATGGAAACATCATGAAGTGCTTGTAGCGAAATTCAGTATAAATGAAATGATCATGGGTAAGATGAGTGGGGAATGGTAAGTGCTTTGATTTTTTAAGTTTTATTTAATTTTAATCAGTAAAGTATTGCCGTCATTTTAACTTGAACTAAGCCATTTAAATAAGTGCGTTTATTTTTAAAAATGAAAGATTCTGTTATGTATCATTTAAAGTATTAGCTAGATGATGAAACTCTGATTACAGACTTAAATTTAGCACTTTGATCTTTTACTGCTACTCCACTATTGAAATGTTCCCCACATGAATAAGACAATCAGAAGAGCAACCATAAAGGACTTAATTGCAATTACCCAATTGATTGCGCCTTTTATTGATGAGTTTGCAATTAATGGCAGTGGGCGACAACTGTTTTCCGTAAGTATGATTTAAAATTTGGCTTTGTGGTGAAAGATGAAACCATTGAAAATCATGGGTTGCGTTATGTTTCAATGTCTTTGAATCTGGTTAATACATAAAGCTGAAAATATGTATTGTATATCTATAAGATGATTGATCTATGTTGTTGGTTTCAATGTCGGCAGGCTCAATAAAAACTCCGCATATTTGCGGAGTTTTTATTTAAAGATTTTACAAGAACTAACCTTTGATCATTTCTTCTAATGCATCCCAACGCTCCATTTTTTCAAGCATCAGTTCATCAATCTCGCCAAGTCGTTGTGACGCTTTGGTGGCTGCATCTGCATCAGTCACAAACCAAGAACCATCTGCAAGTTTTGCAGTCAGTTCAGCTTGTTCTTTTTCCAAAGCTTCAATTTCTGCAGGTAACTGTTCTAAAGCGCGTTGATCTTTATAACTCAATTTCACTTTTTTAACGGCTGGTTCAGCAGGTGTCGCAGCAGCTTCCGCTTTAGCAATGGCTTTTTTTACATCACTTTTCTGATCGACAACACGTTGATCTGGACGTTGTTCTAGATAGTCTTGATAGCCACCAATGTATTCATCGATATTGCCTTTACCATCAAATACCCAGGTTGATGTCACAACATTGTCCATAAATGCACGGTCATGGGAGATCAATAACAAAGTCCCTTTATAATCACTCAACATCTCTTCGAGTAATTCTAAAGTCACCATGTCTAAGTCATTGGTTGGCTCATCCATCACAATAAGGTTAGACGGTTTAAGCAATAACTTTGCCAAAAGGATACGGTTACGCTCACCACCTGAAAGTGCTTTTACTGGAGTACGCGCGCGTTCAGGCGAGAATAAAAAGTCTTGTAAATAGCTGTAGATATGACGGCGACCACCATTAACATCGACAAAGTCTGAGCCTTCAGACACGTTGGCCATTACTGATTTTTCAAGATCTAGCGCATTACGTAATTGGTCAAAATAAGCCACTTCAAGCTGTGTACCTGTTTTCACCGAACCGCCATGTTCAAGTTCACCTAAAATGGCTTTAATCAAGGTGGTTTTACCTACACCATTATCACCGACTAAACCAATACGGTCGCCACGCAGTACTAACGCAGAGAAATCTTTAATAATCGGTGCATTATCACCAAAAGCCACACTTAAGTGTTCAATATCAAAGACCAATTTACCTGAACGATTCGCCTCTTGAGTCGCCATGCTCACTTTACCTTGTTGTGAGCGACGTGCTTTAGATTGTTCACGTAAATCTTTTAATGCACGTACACGACCTTCGTTACGGGTACGACGTGCTTTGATCCCTTGACGAATCCAAGTTTCCTCTTCAGCCAAGCGTTTATCAAACAGCGCATTTTGCTTTTCTTCAGCTTCCATTTGCTGTGCTTTTAAGTCGAGATAGCGTGAGTAGTTACCTTCATAACTACGTAAAACACCACGATCCAACTCCACAATACGTGTCGCAATACTGTCAACAAAAGCACGGTCATGGGAAATAAATAACAGGGTGAGATTGTTTTGATCGAGTAAGAATTTCTCTAACCATTCAATACTTTCTACGTCCAAATGGTTGGTTGGTTCGTCAAGTAATAAAACGTCAGGTTGCGTCAACAATGCACGTGCTAAAAGTACACGGCGTTTACGCCCGCCTGATAAATCTGCTAAATCTGCTTCAGGATCTAAGCCCATTTTGCTCAAGATAGAATTTACTTTGGTTTCTAATGCCCAACCATCGAGCAAATCGAGCTTATGTTGTAGGTTGCCCATACGATCACAAGCTTCCATATCACCTAATACACAAGCATCGCTGGCTTCATGGTATTCTTTTAGGACGAGCGCAGCTTCTCCTGCACCTTCGGCAACAATATCGGCAACTTTGCCCGAATCCATCGGTACATCCTGAGCAAGCATAGAAATTGTAATACCATTTTGTAATGCAATTTCACCTTGATCAGGCAATAAACTTCCCTCAATCAGTTTGAGTAAAGTAGACTTACCTTCACCGTTACGACCAATCAGACAGACTCGTTCGCCTCGTTCTAAATTGAAGTTTGCGCCATCGAGCAGGGCAGGTCCACCAAACGCAAGTTGGACATCCCTTATAGTAATATAGGCCATACGGTTTCCTAAACATCCCACACTGAGGACTAAAAATGACTAAACATAAAAATATTGATGATCAGGCGTCATTTTCCGCACCCATAGAAGATTTGCAAGTCCGAATTGCATTTTTAGATGATTTAGTCGAACAATTAAATGATCAAGTGGCGCAACAAAGCTTGGAAATCGCTGATTTAAAAAAACAAATGCAGTTAATTTACCAACGTATAGAATCTGCTGATTTGTCAGAAGGTATTGCAGCATTTGACCCAATGACCAATCGTCCTCCGCATTATTGATGCAACGGATGTGAAATATGAGTGGCTGAGGTGTGCTGAATCAGGTGTAAATTCACACATAGCAGTGATATTGGCAAAGGATTTGCATAACGCAAGCGCTAAATTTGTGGGTTAAAATGGATTATGAACTTAAAAAACCTCGAAGCATTTTATTGGGTGGTGACCTTAAACAGTTTTAATAAAGCCGCAACAAAGCTTCACACGACACAGCCTGCAATTTCTCAAAAAATTACTGCGATTGAAAATGATCTCGGTTTTAAAGTGCTTGATCGCAGTTCTCGTCAAATCAAAGCCACGCATAAGGGCATGACCTTATTTAAATATGCTGAAAAGTTTATGCGACTGGAAACAGACTTGGTGGCTGAACTCACAGAAAGTCAGTATTTAACAGGAACGATTCGTTTGGGGGTTTCCGAAACGATTGTCCATACTTGGCTAGTGGAGTATATGGAGCAAGTCCAGCAAGAGTTTCCCAAAGTTTCCATCGAAATCGTGGTGAATTTAACTCCAGATTTACAAGAAGGTGTACGCATCGGTGATTTGGATATGGCGTTTTTACTGGGGCCAACTTTGCCTTTTGAATGTATAGAACGTTCATTGTGTGATTTTGAATTAAGCTTTCTGGCATCACCTTCATTTAAAGGTGGAATCGGGCAGATGTCATTGCGGACATTGATGTCGCATACCATTTTAACCTATCCAAGAATTACCTATCCTTATAAAGAGCTCAAAGCCAAAATGAAAGAACAAAAGATCGATGAACCACTATCTATCACAAGTTATTCATTGGTCACATTATTACGTTTAGCTGAACAAGGTTTAGGGATTGCAGTGGTACCTAAACTAACGGCAATCAAAGAAATTTTAGATGGGCGATTGGAAATTTTGGATACGCCAATCCAATTAAAGACATTCCACTTTACCGCAATCTATACACAAGGCAATAACACCGCATTAAAAGAAAAGTTGACGGATTTAGCGGTTTTAACTTCGGAAAATGCCATGAAAAAGCTGAATAATAAAATTAGATAATGAACAATAAAACGGCATTTTATGCAGCTTTGGTTTTGATTTAAAAATTGCAAAAATATGAAATATTGATAATGAGAACTTATAGAAAGTGATAAATATTCATTATTAAATGATTTTAAAAATAATAAAAATATATAAATTCAATATCTTATGTTTAATGAATTTTGGATAAAGTCTTATTGTGACTGACCTTCGCCTATGCTTTTATTTGAAATACAGATTTGGTTCAGCATAACCAGAAAATCTTAAAAGTTTAAAGGATTAAAGAATCTCGTATTTTAGAAAAATAGATGTTCTTTGTTTCACTTGAAATAGCGTTGATTAAGCTCAAATGGATGAGGAACGCCTACATGTCTTTATTGAAATCTTCTTTTTTGTCTGACCGTCAATGGGCAATTGTTGCATCTATCTTTATGATGGCAACGTCTGCGATGGGGCCAGGTTTTCTAACTCAAACCGCTGTATTTACAGTGAAATTAGGTGCTGCATTTGGCTTTGCAATCCTGGTTTCGATCATTATTGATTATGTTGTTCAGCAAAACATTTGGCGTGTGGTCACCTTAACGCAAATGCGCGCTTCTGATATTGCCAATAAAGCCTTACCGGGGAGTGGTTACTTACTCGCATTTCTGGTCATTTTAGGTGGGTTTTTCTTTAGTATCGGTAACATTGCGGGTGCTGCACTGGGCTTAAATGCACTCTTTGGGTTGGATACCAAGGTCGGCGGCGTGCTGAGTGGTGCTTTGGCAATTCTGATTTTTGCTTCCAGAAAAGCCACTCTGGCGATGGACAAGAGCATGATTATTTTGGGGTTGCTCAAAATCGTTTTGATCGTGATCGTTGCATTCATTGTCATGCCACCAGTGGGGCAAGCCGTTCAACAAACTTTTGCACCTGATCAAATTGATTTCGCCATCATTACAACTATTGTTGGCGGTACCGTAGGTGGTTATATCTGCTATGCGGGCGCACATCGTTTATTGGACAAAGGTGCGGTTGGACCAGAGAATATTGATGAAGTGGCCAGAGCCGCAACCAAAGGTATTGTGGTGGTCGGGATCATGCGTTATGTATTGTTCTTGGCATTCTTAGGGGTTGTGGTCAGTGGTGCAAATATTGATTTAGCAAGTCACGATGCCAACCCAGCTGCGCAAGCATTCCAATATGCTGCGGGTACATTTGGTTTTAAACTGTTTGGTTTGATTTTTTGGGCAGCGGGAATCAGTAGCACAATTGGTGCAGCCTATACCTCTGTTTCATTTATGTCCGCATTTAAACAGAACTTAACCACTAAACATACCAACTACCTCACCATTAGCTTTATTTCTTTAGCCCTGTTGCTTTACGTGATTCTAGGTGCAACACCTGCGGGCTTACTGATCTTTGTGGGTGGTTTTAATGGTTTGGTATTACCAATTGGTTTAACGATTTTTGTCTACGTTGCGGCATGTCGTAAAGACATGATGGGTAATTATAATTATCCAAAATGGTTGCTGGTTTTGGGTGTATTAACCTGCTTACTCACATGGTGGATGGGTTATATGTCATTCACGACGGTATTTAATTACCTCACCAAGCTCTAATCAACTTCACACTCAATTGAAAAGGAATGATCACAATGTATGTCGATTTAAATAGTGACTTGGGTGAAAGTTTTGGCTCGTGGAAAATGGGCAATGATGAGCAAATTTTACCTGTTGTCAGTAGCGCCAATATTGCCTGTGGCTTTCATGCAGGTGACCCGTTGGGAATATTGAAGACGCTTCAACAAGCAGTGAAATTAGATGTCACGATTGGTGCGCATGTTTCCTACCCAGATTTGGTTGGTTTTGGTCGCCGTAATATGGATTTGTCTCAAGACGAGCTGATCGCGGATGTGCTCTATCAAATTTCGGCGCTTGACGGTTTGGCAAAAGTTGCTGGTTCAAAAGTGCAATATGTCAAGCCGCATGGGGCGTTGTATAACACCATTGCCAAAGATTCTGTACAAGCCGAAGCCGTGATTGAAGCTATTAAAATGTATAACCCTGCATTGGTACTGGTTGCTTTGGCTGGGTCAAATTTGGTTGCACAAGCACGTCAGGCAGGTCTAAAAGTGGTTTCAGAAGCCTTTGCTGATCGTGCTTATAACCGCGATGGCTCACTGGTTTCACGCCGTTTGGAAGGTGCTGTTTTGCATGATGCTGAGTTTGTGGCAAAACGTGTGGTTGCGATGTTGAAAAATGGTGGGGTTGAGTCAATTGATGGCGTATTTACCCCAATTCAAGCTGATACGATTTGTTTGCATGGTGATACCGCAGGTGCACTAGAAATGTCCGCAGCGATTAAAGCTGAGCTGTTAACAAACGACATTCAAGTTCGTTCATTTTGTGCATAAAACAATAAGGACAAGACACATGTTTAAAGAGATTAAAGTCGATCTAGCTCAGCTAAAAGCTGCATTGGATGCGCGACAACAAATTCGTGCAGGTTTTGATCAACCTACAGCAGGAATGGCTGCTGGGATGACGCAAGTGAATATGATTTCTGTACCTAAAGACTGGGCATATGATTTCTTGTTGTACGCACAGCGTAATCCGCAAAGCTGTCCTGTATTAGATGTTTTGGAAGAAGGCGTATACCACTCTCGATTGGCTACTGACTCAGACATTCGTACTGATTTTCCACGATATCGTGTTTGGAAAGACGGTGAAATGGTCGATGAGCTCACTGATGCGAGTGAGCTTTATAACGCGCATCCTGATTTAGTGACCTTTTTAATTGGCTGTAGTTTCTCCTTTGAAACAGCTTTGCAAGAAGCGGGGATTGAAGTGCGTCATATCCATGACAAGACCAATGTACCGATGTATTTGAGTAATATCGAATGCCTTTCTGCTGGACGTATTTCAGGAAATATGGTGGTTTCTATGCGCCCCATTCCTGCCCATCAAATAGCTGAGGCTGTAAAAATTACGGCACGTATGCCGAGTGTTCATGGTGCTCCCGTACATATTGGTCATCCTGAAAGTTTGGGCATACGCGACATCAATCAGCCAGATTTTGGTGATGCCTCACGTATTGAACAGGGTGAAATTCCAGTATTTTGGGCATGTGGTGTAACGCCTCAAGCTGCAATCATGAACTCGAAAATCCCATTTGCCATTAGCCATGCACCAGGACATATGTTGATTACAGACATACCTGATCGTGCATGGATGCGTTAAGACAAGAAAGGATCAGTAAATGCGATTTTTATCGGTAAATTCCGACAGTTTCTTGATTGAACTTTCTAGTTTAGAAGAAACTTTGGCGTTATACAGTAAATTGCAAAATTTACACTTGAATGGAATCAAAGATTTAATTCCTGCTGCAAAAACAATTTTGATTTGTTTTAACGAAATCAAGACTGACTTTAAAACCTTGAGTGTTTTGATTGGTACTTTAAAGCTTGATTCAGGCTTTGATCGAAATACGCAGGAAGTGATTATTCCGATTCGTTACGATGGTGAAGATTTAGCACAAGTGGCGGAACTTCAAGGCCTCTCTATAGCCGATCTGATATTAAAACATCATCAAAGCACTTGGGACGTTGCGTTTATTGGCTTTGCTCCAGGTTTTGCTTATATGAGTAGCCTTGATCAGCCCTTTACAGATATTCCTCGTCTAAAAACACCACGTAAAAAAATTCCATCAGGTTCACTTGGGCTTGCTGGGCAATACTCGGGTATCTACCCAAAAGATAGTCCGGGTGGCTGGCAATTGATTGGAACAACGTCAGAAAAAATGTGGGATTTGGAGCGTCAAAATCCTGCGCTTTTACGACCAGGAATGCGGGTGCATTTTGAGGATGTAACCCATCATCCTGTATCTGTGGATGTGCCCAAGCAAATCACGCCACGACAAGATTTAATTTTAAAACACCCCCTATTCAAAATCACGGCATCTGGCTTGCAAGTTTCGATTCAAGATGAAGGCCGTTTTCAGCACAGCAATATCGGTGTGGGTACAGCAGGGGCGATGGATGTCGCTTCGATGCATTGTGCCAATCGAATCGTGGGGAATCCAACGGATACGCCTGTGATTGAGGTGCTAAATGGCGGTTTAAAAGCAGTCATGCAAAATTCAGCTGTCATTAGCGTGGCAGGTGCAATTTCCAATATCCATGTGAAATTTGCAGATGGTCAAAAAGCAGATTTTGACAGCTATCAGGCGATTGCACTGGATGAGGGAGATGAATTTCAAATTCAAACGCCGAGCGCAGGGTTACGCAATTATCTTGCGGTTCGTGGTGGTTTGGATATTCAACCCATTTTAAATAGCTGTTCTTTTGACAGTTTAGCCATTCTTGGTCCAGCCCCTTTAAAAACGGGTGATGTCATTTACCAAGGTCAAGTCGTCCCATCCAATATCAGCATCAACGAAGTGCCAAAATCCAATCTCCCGTCCCTTGGCGATACGATTGAACTTGATATTGTGATGGGACCTCGAACGGATTGGTTTGAGCAAAGCAGTATTGAAAAATTGTGCAATCAAGCATGGTTAGTCACCAATGAAAGTAATCGAGTGGGATTACGTTTATCTGGGAAAGCGCCCTTAACACGTAAGATTTGCCATGAATTGGAAAGCGAAGGCACATGTATTGGTGCTTTGCAGATTCCACCCAATGGTCAACCTGTATTGTTTATGAATGATCACCCATTAACAGGTGGTTATCCTGTGATTGCTTCTGTTGCCAAGCATCATTGGGATTTGGTGGCACAAATACCTGCGGATTGCCATATCAAATTTAGAAAAATCGCCGAATTTGTAGATATCGAGAACTAAGATGAACCAGCAAAAATATGTAAATGAAAAATTATTGATTGCCAATCGTGGTGAAATTGCTGTGCGTATTATCCATGCTTGTCGTGATATGGGCATTGCTTCTGTGGCAATGTATGCAGATGACGATATCGGCAGTTTACATGTCGAACTTGCAGATGAAGCATGGGGGTTGGTTGGCGCAACCGCAAAAGAAACCTATTTAAATATTGATGCCATTATTGATATTGCTAAAAAATCAAAAGCCACCATGGTGCATCCTGGTTATGGTTTTTTATCGGAACGGGCTGAATTTGCACAAGCTGTGATTGATGCAGGCTTGAAGTGGGTAGGCCCATCTCCTGAAGCAATTACCAAGTTGGGTGATAAAATTGAAGCACGTAAAATCGCTGCTTCAGTGGGTGCTCCTTTGGTACAAGGCACACAAGACCCATTGAATAATGCAGATGAGGCTTTAGCCTTTGCAAAACAATATGGCTTGCCTATTGCAATTAAAGCGGCATTTGGTGGTGGTGGTCGTGGTTTAAAAGTGGTTTGGAAGCTTGAAGAAGTGAAAGAACTCTATGACTCTGCTGTCCGTGAAGCAAAAGCGGCCTTTGGTCGTGGCGAATGCTTTGTTGAGCAGTACTTAGACAATCCTCGTCATGTGGAAGCGCAAGTGATTGCCGACTTGCATGGGAATGTGGTGGTCTTAGGTACGCGCGATTGTTCTTTACAGCGCCGCAATCAAAAATTAGTTGAGGAATCTCCAGCACCATTTATCAGTGATGAGATTTACCAAGAGATTTTAACTTCAGCAAAAAATATTTGTCAGGCTGCTCAGTATGTTGGAGCAGGGACAGTCGAGTATTTATTGAGCCAAAACGGGACGCTATCATTTTTAGAAGTCAATACGCGGTTGCAAGTTGAACATCCCGTGACCGAAGAAACAGCACGAGTTGATTTGGTGGTTGAGCAAATTCAGGTGGCTTTGGGCGAAGAATTATCGATCAAAGAAACCCCTAAAGCACAAGGTCATGCCATTGAGTTTCGTATCAATGCAGAAGACCCTAGTCGTGGTTTTATTCCAGCATTTGGTACACTAAGTTTATTTGAAGCACCTTTCGGTCATGGTGTGCGTGTCGATACTGGCGTGCGCACAGGTTCTCTGGTTTCCAGCCATTTCGATTCTTTAATGGCAAAGCTGATTGTGACGGGGGAAACGCGTGAAATCGCAATACGCCGCGCAAAACGCGCTTTAAAGCAGTTTAAAATTGAGGGGGTGGCTTCAGTTTTAGATTTTCATCGTGCCGTGCTGAATGAACCTGATTTTACCGACGAATTTAAAGTCCATACGCGCTGGATTGAAAATGACTTTAAACAAGACTTAAAATCAACTCGACGTGCGATTCCTCAGCATCAACAAACGATGGTTTTAAGCTATATCGAAATTGATGGGAAATTACACCGTCTAGGCCTACCTGCAGGAATGTTTGCTCAAGGTACAGTTCAGGTGGAGCAACAACCAGTGCAAAGCACAGAGTTAGCACTTCAACCTGAGCACTTACAAGCGCCTATTAACGGGGCCATCATTGCATGGAAAGTCCAAACCGGAGAGCAAGTGAGTGCAGGGCAAGTTGTGGCAATTATGGAAGCCATGAAAATGGAAGTTCAAGTTTTGGCACATCAAAGTGGTCAAATTGAATTGCTGAAAGAAGTCGGGAGCACGTGTCAGGCTGATCAAGTGATTGCAACCATCCAATAATATTTATCTTTAAAATCTAAAACTTATACATTTAAGTCAGATGGAATTGGGAATTTAGGATTAAATTTCCAATTTTATTTGACCTTTTGTTGAAAGCTGGTTGTAATGCTTGCCACTGTTCAGTAGCAAACTTTTTGACCATGCCGAATAAAGCTGTTCTTCTCGATCTTGAAAATAATATGCCTACAGCCAAAATGCTGCGGGAGATTATTGAACATTACCCAACACTTTATCTTTTCAATTGTACGGGACAATTCCAGTACTCACTGGAAGATTTAACTGAATTTTCAAGCTGGGTGAGCAGTGGTCAAGTGGTGATTTTAGAAGTACCGAATGCATCTGAAAAAGAATATGAATATGCAGTTGTGGTGGGGCAATTATTGGCATTATTAGAGCCAGAGATACAGATTGAGGTCATTTCTGCGATGCCAAGTTGTTCCTTATTGTTGGATCTGATGCGTAGTGCTGATCTAGCGTGTAGTTTTATTCAAGTCGAATCAACGTTGGAACGTCAACGCAACAAGTACTCGATACCTAGTCTACAAACCATTCAAAATAAGCCGTATTTGCAAATGGTTAAAAAGTATTGCGATGCCTTGGGAGAGATGACAGGCAAACCGAATACCATTGAAAAATTAAAGAATTCTATTGTGAATATTTTACAAGTTGTGCCAGAAAAAGCTCAGCATCTGGTCGGCATGTTAATCAATTTAAAAATTGTCAAACGCTTTGATGATCAGGTGGCTTATCGTAAAAAAGTCTTGAAACAATGGACAAGTCTTGACATCGACAAGCCTGTTTTAGCACACCCAGTTGAGACTGAATCCGCAGCACAACCCAATATCAAACTTGAAAAAATTGATCAAATTTTAGAAAAATTACGTGTTGATTCAGATCAGGTGTTACAGGAAATGGATCAGCAAGACTCTGTGGGTGCAGTACATCAGGTTTTGTTTAAAAACTTTGCAAAAATAGATCCAGTGCAAATTGAAGTTATTCATAAATTGAATAATTTAAAAACCGATAAACCTAAAGATATTTATGAGTTGCGTGATTTATTGGAGCAAATGTTTCCAAAATCTGATATCCGTTTATTGCTTAAAGAATTGATTGAAAAAGGCTATATTTATTGGAATGGTCATGAAGTTGTTTATAGCCATGAAATGTATTTAAATTAGGGCGATTTTTAAGCTGCTCAGAGCAATATAAAAAAGCACTTAGATTTGAATATTTAGCGCTTTTTTATTAAGCCATACACTATAGTTTTATAACTTTGCTTATGCTTATAAATTTGCTACGCCACCATCGACCAAGAGTTCGCTACCGACAATAAATTTAGCTTCATCAGAAGCAAGATAAATAAAGGCATTGGCAATTTCGACTGGATCCGCCAACCTTTGAATTGGCACAAGATTTTCAATACTGGCTTTGAGCTGTTCAACTTCAGCGGGTGTATTCGCAACTTTGTTGAGGGCAGGGGTTAAG
Source organism: Acinetobacter sp. BIGb0196 (assembly GCF_011759595.1). Taxonomy (NCBI): domain Bacteria; kingdom Pseudomonadati; phylum Pseudomonadota; class Gammaproteobacteria; order Moraxellales; family Moraxellaceae; genus Acinetobacter; species Acinetobacter sp. BIGb0196. The sequence continues at coordinate 758,100 of NZ_JAAOZA010000002.1, forward strand.
GTTGGTCCTGGTGAAAGTAAGTTAAATCGTATTTGCTGGGCTAAAAGTTCTCTAGATAAGGTCTTAACCAAAGAACGCAAGGCGATTTTTGAGGCAGCATAAACGCTACTTTTCTCTAAGGCGATATGAATACTGGTCGAACCACATAAAATGACTGAAGCATGGGGCTTGATCATTGGAAGTAAGCGTTGTATCAGGAAAAATGGACCTTTTACATTGGTATCGAAAATCGCATCGAATTGTTCAACGGTCCATTGTCCAAATGCTTCATGGCTAACATTGCCTGCATTGATATAAATCACATCGAATTTAATGGATAATTCTTGCATTTTCTCAATAAAATGATCTTGTGATACTAAGCTTGAGTGATCACATTGGATGCCCAAACTTTGGCTGCCGAATTGTGCTTGTGTCAGTACAATTTGATCTGGATTTCGGCCAGTAAACACAACAAAAGCACCTTCTTCTATTGCACGTTGTGCTGCTGCAAAACCGATTCCACTGGTTGCGCCAGTAATTAAAACCGTTTTATTCTTTAATCGCATGTTTTTCACTAAAATGTCTACAAACTCTTATATTGTGAAAATTTATTTGTCAAAGTAAGTACTTACCAATTGGTGACTTAGTCGTTGTTTGGTTTGAAATAGACTAAACTCAAAGGCTATAAAATGTAGCTTTATGTAAGGTAGAAAAATGACGACACTGCAATATGAGCAAAATTGTTCGATTATGCGATTTGTTGGATTATTTTCGGGAAAATGGGTATTGCCAATTGTCTATCATCTTATTGAAGCAAAACATCCTGTTCGATTTAGCCAATTACAAAAGGCTTTAGCGCCGATTCCACAAAAAGAGTTGTCGAAACATTTAAAACTGCTGGAGCAACACCAACTTATAACCAAGCAGATTTACCCAGAAGTACCGCCTAGAGTGGAATATCAAATTACCGAATTAGGACAAACGCTGCAAAGCGCTATTCAGTCATTGGGAAGCTGGATGGAGCTTTATGAAAAAAATATAAATGAAAAATAAGAAATTAAACTGACCTCAAAATCAGTAATTGGCGGTAATTTTAATTTTAAACTTGCGTTTTATATTCAGCTTATGCAACTCTAATATAGGAATTAAAAGGTGAACTATGGAACACACTGGTCTTTGGGTTGCGCTCGTTATTATTGTTTTTGTATTGGGCTCAATTTTTGGCTTACGCGTAAGCCCTAGAGAAAAAGCATTAGGTTTAATGCGAGAGAAAGCACGCAAGATGGGCTTACACCCACGTTTAGTGGCTGCACCAGAGTGGACGAAAATCCCGATGGCAACAGAGTCTCGTGCGAGTATGGTGGCTTATTATAGTGTACTGATTCCAGATGCACGCTTAGCTTTGATGCGCGCCCGTGTAGAAGAGCAAAAGCTTCAAGTGGTCCTCGGTGATGAGAAATTTAAAGATTTTCCCATTGCATTAAAAGGGATTTATGCTATTGATATGCAGGCCAACTGTGTAGGGCTTTATTGGGATGAAGAATCTGACCTCAGAGCAACACAGCTTGATGATATGAAGGCATATTTACTTAAATTGGCTGAAATTTAACTTAATAATAGGAACAGTGGTTTATTATGGCGAACGCTCCTCGGTCCACATCCAAAAGCACAACAGCAAATTCTCCTGATGCTGGGAAAAAACGTGCATTAGTGATTGTGGAGTCGCCTGCAAAAGCGAAAACGATTAATAAATATTTAGGCTCAAATTACATTGTGAAGTCTTCGGTAGGTCATGTTCGTGATTTACCTACAGGTGGTTCAAGTAAATCGGCAGAAAAAAAGCCTGCAACGCGTACCAAGTTGACGGATGAACAGAAGGCTGAAAAAGCACAATCCGCTTTAGTCAATCGTATGGGTGTCGATCCTGAGCATGGTTGGAAAGCCAAATATGAAGTGCTTCCAGGCAAAGAACATGTGGTCGCTGAACTCAAAAAACTAGCCAAAGATGCAGATGAAATCTATCTCGCAACGGATTTGGATAGAGAAGGAGAAGCGATTGCATGGCATTTAAGAGAAGTGATTGGTGGTGATGATAGCCGTTACCATCGTGTGGTCTTTAACGAGATTACCAAAAATGCCATTCAAGAAGCATTTAAACAACCTACACGTCTAGATTTAAACCGTGTGAATGCGCAACAGGCTCGTCGTTTTCTCGACCGTGTGGTGGGCTTCATGGTTTCACCACTACTGTGGGAAAAGATTGCACGTGGCCTCTCTGCAGGGCGTGTACAGTCGGTTGCAGTAAAATTGGTGGTCGAGCGTGAGCGTGAGATTCGTGCCTTTATTCCTGAAGAATACTGGCAAGTTTTTGCAGACACTCATTCTGCAAAAGATGAAATTCGTTTAGAAGCAGTCAAACAAGGCGGCAAAACATTAAAATTACAAAATAAAGCGCAAACAGATGCTTTATTGAACATTTTAAAAGATGCTGAATATAAAGTTGCAACACGTGAAGATAAGCCAACGAAGGTCAATCCAAGTGCGCCTTATATCACTTCAACCTTGCAACAAGCTGCAAGTACTCGTTTAGGTTTCTCTGTAAAGAAAACCATGATGCTTGCACAGCGTTTATATGAAGCTGGTTTTATTACTTATATGCGTACTGACTCAACATTCTTGAGTGATGATGCTGTCAGTATGGTGCGTAATCATATTGAAACTGAATTTGGTGCGAAGTACTTACCTGCTAAAGCAAATCGTTATGGGAATAAAGCCAATGCGCAAGAAGCCCATGAAGCGATTCGTCCTTCCAATGTTGCCTTAAAAGGCGATAGTTTGGCGGGTGTTGAGCGTGATGCACAACGTTTATATGATTTGATCTGGCGTCAATTTGTTGCATGTCAAATGACTCCAGCAGAGTATTTATCCTCAACGATTTTGGTTGATGCGAATGGTGTAGAACTCAAAGCCAAAGGTCGTACTTTAGTTTTTGATGGTTTTACCAAAGTGCGTGGTCAGAACAAGTCTGATGATGATGTTTTATTACCTGCAGTCAAAGTGGGTGAAATTCTCAAACTTGAGAAACTTGATCCTTCTCAACACTTTACTAAACCACCTGCACGTTTTACTGAAGCATCTTTAGTAAAAGAGTTGGAAAAACGTGGAATCGGTCGTCCATCGACTTATGCTGCGATTATTTCGACGATTCAAGATCGTGGTTATGTCAAACTCGACAATCGCCGTCTTTTTGCAGAGAAGATGGGTGAAATTGTTACCGATCGTCTAGACGAGAATTTTAATAACCTGATGAATTATGCATTTACTGCAGATTTGGAAGGTCAATTGGATAAAGTTGCAGATGGTGAACGTAATTGGAAAGAGCTGTTAGATAGTTTCTACGGTGATTTTAAAAAGCGTTTAACCACAGCACAGGGCGAAAACGGCATGCGCCGTAATCAACCTGTAGAAGTTGAAGCTGTTCACTGTAAAGAATGTGAACGCCCGATGCAGATTCGTACAGGGACGACGGGTGTATTCCTTGGTTGTTCTGGTTATAACTTGCCACCAAAAGAACGCTGTAAAGGGACATTGAATTTAACACCAGTTGAGTCGTTGGCTATACTTTCTGATGATGACAGTGCTGAAACTGCTGACTTAATGTCGAAAAAACGTTGTCCAGTATGTGGTACTGCAATGGACAGCTATGTGATTGATGGTGGTCGCAAGTTACATATTTGTGGAAATAACCCGGATTGTGATGGTTACGAGCTGGAAGAAGGCGAGTTCAAAATCAAGGGTTATGATGGTCCAACCATTCCATGTGATAAATGTGATGGCGAGATGCAGTTGAAAACGGGTCGTTTTGGTCCATATTTCGCTTGTATGAGTTGTGACAATACCCGTAAAGTTTTGAAAAATGGTCAGCCAGCGCCACCTCGTGTCGACCCAATCAAAATGGAACATTTACGTTCAGTCAAACATGATGATTACTTTGTTCTACGTGATGGAGCAGCGGGTTTATTCTTGGCGGCAAGCAAATTCCCTAAAGTACGCGAAACACGTGCACCGAAGGTTGCGGAGTTACGTTCAGTTGCAGATCAACTTGATCCTAAGTATCAGTTCATCTTGCAAGCACCTGATCAAGATCCAGATGGTAATCCAACATTGGTTAAGTTTAGCCGTAAAAACCAAGCGCAATATATTGGTTCAGAAACCCCAGAAGGTAAACAAACCAAATGGTCTTTGGTCTACCAAGATGGGAAATGGGTAGAAGCTTAATCCATAAATATTTAAAAATGCTGGCCTAGGTCAGCATTTTTATTGCGATTAAAAATTGAGAATATATTCAATGTGGAAAAAGATTCGAGTTGGTATTTTACTGGTCATTCTGCTGATTGTTGCAGTGAACGCATGGCGTGATATGAATCAAGATTGGAGCAAGCCAATCGTTGTTTTATTACATCCAATCAATGCAGATGGTCAACGCTCCACAGCAGCCTATATTCAGCAAATCTCAACAGATGATCTTGAGGAAATTGAACATTATTTAGGTTTGCAGTCTCAAGCATTTCGTGGGCAACCGATTTCGTTTCATTTTCAGCTTGGACGGGAATTAAATACCTTGCCACCTAAGTTCCCAGAATCAGGTCGTATCTTGGATACAGTTTTGTGGAGCTTAAAATTTAGATTTTATGCATGGAAACAGCATCAAGGCGAAGATGGCTCACCATCAGTGACCCTGTATTTAAATTATTATGATCCCAAGTTGCAGAAAGTATTGAAACACTCTACTGCATTGGAACGTGGGCGTATTGGTTCTGTGAATCTATTTGCATCGCCGAAGCAAAGTTCGAGTAATAAAGTCGTTCTTGTACATGAGTTACTGCATACCTTTGGTGCAAAAGACAAATATGATTTTACAACAGGGCAGCCTCTCTATCCGACAGGCTATGCCAATCCTGAACAACAACCACGTTATCCACAACAGCGTGCAGAAATTATGGGAGGCTATATTGCGCTTTCAGAAAGCAAAAGTAAGACACCTGAAGATCTAGAAGATACCATGATCAGTCGACTCACTGCACAAGAAATGGGTTGGGTGAAGTAGTGTATAGAGCTGTGCTGTTTATCGCTTAGATTCTGCTCAAACAAAGCTTTATTCTGGTATAGATGCAGATTTTATACAGACAAACACCTGAATTAGATCAACAATAAAATGAATGAATAACAACCAAGAGAAGAATTATGCGTACTGTAGGAAATGATTTAGTTCGTCATCAACTCCATGAAAACCGTAAATGGTATCTTCTGCTTGGAGCTTTATTGGTGATCTTTGGATTAGTGCTATTGGCTTCACTGGGTATGGCAACATTGACGGTTGTTGCATTGTTTGGTGCTTTAATGATGATTGGTGGGGTTTTACACCTGATTGCAGCATTTAAAATTTTTGATGGTGGCTTCCGCTGGCTTTGGGCGTTGTTTGGTGTGTTGTATATCGCAGCGGGTTATTATGCATTTAAATCTCCGATTACCACTGCAGTGGTATTAACCAATTTACTGGCAATTGCTTTATTGATTGGCGGTTTTATTCGTATTTTTAATGCATTTATGTTGAAACCAATGTCTGGATGGGGTTGGACATTATTTTCAGGGCTTTTAACCTTGGCAACAGGTGCAATTATTCTAGCATCACCAGACTCTCCTTTTTGGGTACTCGGATTATTTTTAGGTGTGGATATTTTATTCCAAGGAGTCAACTATCTCACCTTTGCTGCAGCAATTAAACAAATCCCACCCGCGAGCCATTAAGGTTTTACTTAATGTTTGAAATCATAGGTGCATTTAACAAAACGCCTGATCAATGACATCAGGCGTTTTGCATTTTGGCGTAAATATTTATGCAACTAGAGCAGTATTCAGTTAAATCTTATCTCAATTAACATTTCTGAAAAGCAAGGTGTTACCTAGATAAATGATTTAAGTGTTGAAACTTAGCTTATTTCGCGACTTTATACTGGCTGGAAATGGCGATACGGTTCCATGTGTTGATCACAATCGCAACCCATTCAATCGCCGTGATTTCATCACTGGATAAATGCTGTGCAGCTTGTTCATAAGCGCTATCTGGAAAATGTTGATTGGCAATTAAAGTAATCTCTTCAATTAAAATTAAAGCCGCACGTTCTTTTTCAGTAAAGTATTCACTTTCACGCCAAGCACTAATCAACGCAATACGATCAGTTGACTCACCCGCTTTAATTGCATCTTGGGTATGCATACGAACACAGAAAGCACATTGGTTAATTTGCGAAGCTCTTAATTTGAGTAAATGAGAGAATCCAACATCAAGCCCAGCTTGCTGAACTTTTTGCATAGATAAATTTTCAAGTTCGATGACCGTTTTATATAGTTCTGGGGCGGTCTTACTAAGGTTTACACGTTGCATAGTTGTCATTTCTTTAGTCTTAATTATGAATTTATTAGTTTATCTATACTCGAAAAATCGTTATGTTAATTTTTGAATCTCACCAAAATGCATTTGCTCATGTCTAAAGTTTTTGTTCTTGCGCCTGACTCATTTAAAGAAAGTATAACAGCCGAACAAGCTTGTTTTGCAATGCAACGTGGCATTGAAAAAGTCATTGCTGATGCACAGTTTATTCATGTACCTATGGCAGATGGTGGTGAGGGAACAGTCGATGCTTTGGTCGCTGCACGAAGTGGTCGTAAAGTATATGTTGAGGTCACTGGTCCATTGGCTCAGCAACGAATATCGACCTATTGGGGATTAATTGATGACGGTCAAACAGCTGTTATAGAAATGGCGCTGGCAAACGGTATTCATCTGATCGAGAAGTCTCAACGCAATCCTTTAATTACATCAACTCTGGGTACAGGGGAAATGATCAAAGCCGCTTTGGATTTGGGTGTTGGTAAAATCATTATTGGTCTGGGTGGTAGTGTTACCAATGATGCTGGTGCCGGGATGGCACAGGCTTTAGGGGCAAAATTTTTAGATGAAAACAACCACCCTGTAGAAGTGGGTGGTGGGCAGCTTCAGCAGATCAAAAGCATTGATATTTCACAACTCGATGCGCGTTTAAAAGCGACTGAGATTATTATTGCCAGTGATGTAAACAATCCGTTATGTGGTCCAAATGGTGCTTCTTTTATTTTTGCGCCACAGAAAGGAGCAACTGCTGAGATGGTTGGGATCTTAGATCAAAACCTTGATCATTTTGCTGCGTTGGTGAAACAACAATTGAATGTTGATGTTGCAAATGTACAGGGTGCTGGTGCTGCAGGCGGTTTGGGTTTCGGACTTATGGCTTTTACAGGAGCAAAAATACGCTCTGGTGTAGAAATTGTGATTAAAGAAACCCAACTTGAGGAAAAAATTGCACAAGCGGATTATGTGTTTACTGGTGAGGGCGGTATTGATTTTCAAACCAAGTTTGGCAAAACGCCTTTTGGGGTGGCGCAAGTTGCCAAGCAGTTGAATAAACCTGTGATTGCTTTTGCAGGGCATATCGGTGAAGGCGTCGATGAGCTTTATGCAGAAGGCTTTAGTGCAATTTTTGGAATAGTTGATGGTGCATGTGATTTAGCAACAGCATTAAAGCATGGTGAGCAAAATTTAGAACGCTGTTGTGAGAGTGTGGCACGGTTGTTAAGATTATAGGGTTGTTTTTATTATCGAAGCTCTCCTTTAATCTCTGCTATGGGTGATAAATTTTATTGTCTTGAATTTTTCTTCATTGGTATGTCCTGATTTAAGCGTCAATTCACGACTTGATTCTTGGGTTAAAATGCATAATTTCACTATAGCTCTGCTAAACTAGCAGCCATCCATAAAATGATGAGTGAAAATGAGTTTAGCCAACCTGATTGATGAATTAAACCCTCAACAAAAACAAGCTGCTACGACTGAAACAAAACATAGTCTAGTTCTTGCTGGGGCAGGTTGTGGCAAAACCAAAACCATTGTGGCACGAGCTGCATATCTCATTGATCAAGGCATTCCTGCCAATCAAATCCAAATTTTGACATTTACCCGCCGTTCTGCCAGCGAGATTGTGGCGCGGGTAGAGCTTGCTTTAGGTGATCAGGCCAAAGGGTTACGCGCATCTACATTTCATACCTTTTGCATGTATTTACTCAGACGCGTGCCAAAAGCTTTTGGATTAGATCAATTTTCGATCATAGATCGTGATGATCAATTGATGTTGTTCCGTTTGATTCGTGGAAAGGATGATAAAAAGAATCCCAACGCCTTACCTAAACCACAACAGCTTTGTGATTTATATTCCTTTGCACGCAATACTCGGCAAAAACTAAGTTTGGCTTTAGAAAAGCAACTGCCTGAGTTTTTAGACGATAAAGAGCAAATCGCTGAAATCATGAAAGAGTACGAAATCCGTAAGCGGGCACGTAGTTTTCTAGATTACGATGATATTCTCGCCGTGGTTGCATCTGCTTTGGCGCAGTCCGATGGTTTAGCGGATTATGTTGCGGGCTTATGCCAGTACATGCTAGTTGATGAAATGCAAGATACCAATCCTTTGCAGTGGGCAATTCTTGAACCATTAAAAGATAAAACATCACTGTTCTGCGTGGGGGACGATGCACAGTCGATTTATGGTTTTCGTGGTGCGGATTTTGAAAATATCCACCATTTTAAAGAGCGTGTGCCAGATGCAGAGATTTTCAAATTAGAAAAAAATTATCGTTCTACTCAAGAAATTTTAGATTTTTCCAACTGGTTACTCGATCAAAGTTCGATTCATTACGATAAAAAACTGGAAGCTTATCGTGGTGATGGTATTAAACCGCGAATGCATGTTTTTCCAAATGAGTTTGATGAAGCAAAATGGATCGCGATCGACATCAAAGAGCGGCATTTATTGGAAGGTTCAGCTTGGCATGACCATATGGTGTTGGTGCGCTCAGCCTTTGCGGCAAGACATATTGAGGCTGCTTTTATCCAAGCCATTGTTCCCTACCGATTTATTGGAGGGATGAAGTTGCTTGAAACAGCGCATGTCAAAGACTTATTGAGTTTATTGCGTGTTATTGCTAACCCATTGGATGATATTGCGTGGATGCGGTTTTTAACCTTATGGAATGGCGTGGGCGACGTCGGTGCGAGTAAGCTGGCGCAACAGCTCTTACTGGATGCAGATATTGAGAAAATTACAGAAAAATTAGAGAAGTTTGGGCGCATTCCTGACAATACATTGCTGATCATGAAGCAAATGAGTGTATTAAAAACCGAAGTTGAAGCCTGTGTAAAACTCGGTGTAGAGGCTATTCTTAACCAACTTGAAGAAAACTATGCCAAAAAAGATTGGCATAAACGAGTGGGTGATTTTGATCTGGTCAAGCAACTGGCGTCTAAACATACCCAACTGAGCGAGTTCTTAGAAGAATATGTACTTGACCCTGTTTCAATCAGTGAAATTGAGCGTCAGTCGCAAGATGATGTGGTGACTTTAATTACCATCCATTCTGCTAAAGGTACAGAACAAAAGGTTTGCTATGTGGCAAATGTCTCTGCTGGACAGTACCCAAATGCACGTGCACAAGGCAATTTCGATGAAGTTGAAGAAGAGCGCCGTGTACTTTATGTGGCTTTAACACGCGCACAAAATGAACTTATTCTAACCAAACAAAATTTAAGTTTTTGGGCACATACGCAAACAGATGAACAAGGGCGTAAGATTGAAAGTTATTTTCTCAATGATTTAACTCGAAATTTATGTAGCACAGAAACTCACTATAGACAGCGAGAGCAAACTGTAAAAAGTGCCCTAATCGAGCGTCGGGCGATTAATTTAGATTTTGGTATAGATCTAGATTAAACTATAGCAATCGTTTTTCATTCAAAAAGTAGGTAGGCGAGTGCTTTTTGATGTTTTTTGCCTCGTTTATATTTTAAGGTTGTGAGATGAAAATTTTAGTTCGTAATTTAGAACGTACTGTAACTGAAGCTGAATTGTTAGAGTTATTTAAGCAATACGGTACAGTAGATACTTGTACTTTAGTACTCGATGCGGCAACGGGTAAATCAAAAGGTTTTGCTTTTGTTGAAATGCCACACGGTAGAGAAGCAGTTAAAGCGATTAAAGGTTTAAATACCTTGCGCTTACATGGTCATGGAATTCGTGTAAAAGCAGCGGAAGATAAGCCAGAAGCATAATTGGCAGATAGTCTAAGGAGCATTTATTGCTCCTTTTTTATTTTAGTATTTAAATAATCTCGTCAAATCATGATAAAAATAAAAGCTTAAATTGATATTTTTGAAAAAAAAGAGCGCTATCTATTTTATTGACATACAACATGGATAAAATTCATTGTGATTTTTGTTCAATAAAGATTAAGCTAAGACTGTAACGAATGCCAAAATCTTAGGGAACTTCCATGTCACGTGTAGCTCGCTTTCATGCAGACCGTACCAATCAAAAACTTTATTTTGCTCGTCTTGCATGTATGCAGGGAGAACAAACTGAAAATGTTCAACAAGCTCAAGCACATCGTGAAGCAGCAGTATTTCATTTACATGGCGCGGTTTTAGCATTTCTGCAAGAGTTGGTACGTTATTACCGTTTAAATGATTTTTCCCCAACCTTAAAGTCAATCGAAGAAAATATGGCGGCTAAAGGACAAGTCTCACCAGAAGTTTTAGTGATGCAGAAATTAGCCAAAGAAGGATTTATTGCTGAACTCAAAAGAGCGTATCGACTTTGTCAATATGCACCTGAACCAAGTGCGCCAGAACCAGAGGATGAAACATCATCAAACTTAATTATCAAAGTGACGCAAACACCACAAGCTTGGTTGCCTGATACAAAGATTTTAAGAGAGTGGCACCGAGATTTATCGCAACTTATTGATGGTTTTCGTAATGAAATGGTTGAATTCTGATCTTTTTGATCAGATATACTTGAAATTTTGTTTTAAATGACTATATAAAATATCTACAAGATGCAAAGTGCATTCAGCACCTTGCCCCATGTTGAGCATGGAGGATTTATGTCTATCGAACAGTTAAAAGAGTTATTTGGAAATCAGGAAGCTATTTTGGAGTTGGTACAGCTCGAAAGTGGGGAGCTGGCACTGCGTAATGCAGGTTCTGAAAAAGAGCCATTGGTCACTATTCAATTTAATGAAGAAGTGAAAGCACTACTGGGTGATCAAACGCCAGCGATTGCGCAACAGATGATTCAGGCTGCATTATTTGCGTTACTTGAAAAACAGGCAGATGAATGGCACGCTGAAGTTGTTGATGAGCAACCAAAATTTATGAGCTAGTGATTTCATTTATTCTAGAATAAATACAATAAACGCACTTTCGAGTGCGTTTTTCTTTGTATGCAAATAACCTGACATACGCAAATGGCATCAAATTCTAGAAGTTCTAAATCTCTGCTTAGATGGGGTGGCGATCCCCCATCCAACATGGTTATCGATACCATTACATAATGAAGCACCACGACTTTCCAAGGTCTACAAAGAACAGTCGTGTGGTTTTAGCTGCGTTTTAAAGATGAGCCGAATTCAATGTGTTGGTTCATGATGATGAGCAATTTGGATCTGGTTTAAAATATGATTACTCATGTTTTTCGCCATTTCTTCTTTTGCATAATAGACTTCACCAACATTATCTTTACGGATCACTTCAGCCTCTTCTTTATTTTCAGCACAAACTAACACTTGAATCTCAGGATTAAGTAGCTTGGCTGTATCGACAATTTTATGAATATCTACAATATCCATCGGTGAAATCACCAATAGCCGTGCATGTTGGATATGGGCTTGAATCAAAACACTGGGTTCTGTTGCTCGACCAGAAACCGCAGCGATGCCTTTTTCACGCAAATTCTCTACAATTTCGCGGTTCTCTTCAGCGATGACCACTTTGATGCCATCATCCATCAATGTTTTGGTAATACGACGTCCGACTTCACCATGACCAACAATCACCACTTGATCACGTAAATATGCTTGATCAACTTCATCTGGAAGCATTGCCAATGGATCACCGCTACGCTCAAGTAAGCGCGCCAAATGCGAACGTTCACGGATCCAGTTTTGCACAGGTTCGATCGCAGAAAATAGAAATGAATTGAGGGTGATAGAAAATAAAGCACCCGCTAAGATTAAGTTTTGCGCTTCAGGGCTAAGTAATCCCAGTGACAAGCCTAAGGTTGCCAGAATAAAGGAGAACTCTCCAATTTGTGCCAAACTGGCGCCCACTGTTAATGCTGTATTGATGGGATAACGGAAAAATAACACCAATGCCATCGCTGCCAGCGTCTTACCAATCATAATAATGGCAATGACTGCTAAAATATGCAGAGGCTGTTCCACAATAATACGTGGATCAAATAACATCCCGACAGAAACGAAGAACAAAATCGAGAAAATTTCGCGTAAAGGTAAGGTTTCTTCTTCTGCACGATGACTAAAATCTGATTCTTTAACCACCATTCCGGCAAAGAACGCTCCAAGTGCCATAGAAACGCCGAAGATTGCGTATGAGCCATAAGCGATTGAAACTGCCGCTGCGACTACGGTTAAAGTAAAAAGCTCTCTAGAGCCTAAACGTGCCACATATTGCATAATCATTGGCACAAGGCGTTTCCCAATGATGAGCATAAAGGCGATAAAACCAGTTACTTTTAATAGGGTGATGCCGAGTGTTAACCAAATGTTTTGATCAGATTCATGTCCTGCAATAGGATGTCCGCCTAAAATTACCGCTGTTGCAGGCAGTAGAACCAAGACTAAAACCATGACCAGATCTTCGACCAGCAACCAGCCAACGGCAATCTTACCATTCACCGAGTTAAGTAGCCCTTTGTCACCTAATGCTTTGAGTAAAACCACCGTACTTGCACAGGATAAACTTAAGCCAAAGACCAGTGCAGAACCAAAGCTCCAGCCCCAAAAGATGGAAACTGCCATACCCAGTAAGGTCGCAACCGCGATTTGTAAAATTGCACCAGGGAGGGCAATTTTTCGGACTTGCATTAAATCGTTGAGGGAAAAATGCATTCCGACACCGAACATCAAGAACATGACGCCTAATTCAGCAAGCTGATTGGCCAGCGCGATGTCTGCAACAACACCTGGGGTATTGGGGCTGATGATAATTCCCGCAATTAAATAACCAATCAAAGGTGGCAGGCGTAATCGTGCAGCGATATAGCCAAAGATCAGGGCTATACCAAAACCAACTGCAAGTAAAATAATCAGATCTACATCATGAGGCACTAAATACTCCTTAAATCTTCAGGAGAAATCATTCAAAAAATCATTTCTTAAGGTAATGACTTTGTATAAAGCCATATAAAATGCACAATCAGTGCCAAATTCGCTAAAGAGTTTAACAAGTCGAAGAAAAAAAAGGCAAAAAAAACGACCCAAATGGATCGTATTTTTTAAGAAAACTAAAATTATTTAATTTTAGCTTCTTTGAAGATTACGTGTTGACGGATTTTTGGATCAAATTTTTTGATTTCCATTTTTTCCGGCATAGTACGTTTGTTCTTAGTAGTGGTATAGAAATAACCTGTACCAGCAGTAGAAACTAAGCGAATTTTATCACGCATGGTTCAGACTCCTTAGATCTTTTGACCTTGAGCACGAAGGTCAGCAACAACCTTTTCAATGCCCAATTTGTCGATAATACGCATACCTTTAGTGGTTAGACGAAGACGTACAAAACGTTTTTCGCTTTCTAACCAGAAACGGTGGTGATGCAGGTTCGGCTCGAACCGGCGTTTAGTTTTGTTGTTGGCGTGTGAGACGTTGTTACCAACGACTGGACGCTTGCCGGTAACTTGGCAAACCTTAGACATGGTGTAACTCCATTGATTTAGCCAACAGCAAATCTGTATGGCCAGTCAAAATAAAACGGATTGAATTCATTCAAGGGGCGTTTTATACCAAAATTCCGCTTAAAAGACAAGCGGAATTCGTCAAAACGCAACATGATCTAATTTGATAGATCATGCCTTGATCAGTTAGCGTAAGAAAGTTTTCTCTAAAATCTTATTTAGGGCTTTGTCATAAGGCGCTAATATGAATTTTAAGCTAAATAGCTTAGGAATAGACATTACTGAACGCTCATGTGATAAACCAAAGAAACCTTCTGGGCCATGATATTTGCCCATGCCAGATGCACCAACGCCACCAAATGGTAAATCGTCTTGTGCAACATGGGTAACTACGGCATTTTGACCGAAATGCCCAGAATGGGTACGTTGAGAAACGTATTCTGCGCGGGCATTGTCAAAGTCGAAATAGTATAAAGCAAGTGGACGCGGTCTGCCATTAATAAAGTCAATTACATCGTCAATTTGATCATATTCCATAATTGGAAGCACTGGACCAAAGATTTCATTCTTCATAATGTCCATTGTAGGTAGAACACCTGTTAAGAATGTTGGGGCAATTTTACGTACACTCGCTAATTCTTCATTTTGAGGATTGATTTCAATCAACTCAGCGCCTTGTTGACGTGCATCCTCTAAATAACCTTGAACACGGTTGTACTGCTTATCGTTGATGATGCTGGTGTAATCTTGATTATCACGAATCGTCGGGTACATTGTTGTTGCAGCTTGTTTAAAGCTTTCAATAAACTCGGCAGTTTTTCCTCTAGGTAGGAACATATAGTCTGGTGCTACACAGGTTTGACCAGAGTTCCACAATTTACCAAAAGCAATACGTTCAGCGACCAGATTGAGATCGCTTGAAGGGTGTACGATTACAGGTGATTTACCACCAAGCTCAAGAATAACAGGCACTAGATTTTCGGCAGCAGCGGACATCACGGTTTTACCGACATTGGTAGAGCCAGTAAAAATGATTTTATCGAATGCTAAATGTGAAAATGCATCGGAAATTTGACCACCGCCATTGACCACGGCAACCAATTCTTGTGGAAATGCTTCTGAGAGTGCATTTTCAAGTACGAAGCCAAAATTAGAAGATGAACTTGAAATTTTGAGTATTGCGTGATTTCCAGCAGCCAGTGCACAAATCAGTGGGCCAACAGAAAGCAATAATGGATAGTTCCATGGTGCAATAATTCCAATCACACCTAAAGGCTGATATTGCACCCAAGCTTTGGCTGGTTGGTGTAAGATAGACACATGGCGCTTAGATGGTTTCATCCATGCTGTTAAATGCTTGCTATAATATTTAATTTGTTCTAAACATGTGAGTAGTTCACCAATTTTAGTTTCGCTGATTGAACGATTGCCGTAGTCTTGATTGATTGCTTCTGCAAATTGATCTTGGTATTTTACCAGAACTTTCTTTAAGCGAGCTAAACGTTCAATACGTTCCTTTGCTGTAGGAACAGGGTAGCGTTGATAAGCGACTTTCTGTTGTTCAAGAATGTCATGCATACGTTGAACTTCAGGTGAGTAAGAAGTCATTGAATTTGTTTTTGTATGACTGTTCATGACAAACACCATTTACGAATAGGTTAATATAATATAATTTTTAGAGTAAATACTCTAAATAGTCAAGTCACTTTATGTTAGCTTGTGCTAACGGTTAAAAATGGTAATAGGATGTCGAGCTCCAAAACTTTGAAAACGAAAGACCGAATTTTGCAGATTAGTCTGCAACTTTTTAATGAGCGCGGCGAACGTGCAGTTACAACGAATCATATTGCAGCAGAGCTTGGGATCAGTCCTGGAAATTTGTATTATCATTTTCGAAACAAACAAGAAATCATCAAAGAATTGATGGAACAATACCAAAAAGAAACTTTAGATATGCTGTCATTACCCGATGACCGTGGAGTCAATGCGAATGATAAAATCCGTTATTTCCAAGTTTTAAGCAGTCAGCTATGGGAATATCGCTTTCTACATCGTGATGTTTATCATTTAATTGAAAATAATGACGACTTTAGAAAAATTTATCCTCGCTTTGCTGGCAAGGTGATGCAACAAGGGCAAAAAATTTATCATGCCTTTGTTGAAGCAGGGCTGATGCAGATGACACCTTCTGAAATTGAAGCACTCATCATCAATATTTGGATTGTCCTGACCAACTGGACCAACTTCCTATATATGTCTGGGCATTTAAGTGATTCCAACCATTTAGATGAAAAATGGATTTGGCAAGCATTGCGCCAGATGGTGTTTTTAGAAGGTCCTTATTTACGTGGTGAAAGTCGTGAAACCTATGAACGTTTGCTAGAAAGCTTCGGTTCTTCGGAATTATTTGCCAGTTTATCTGCGGTAAAACGCGATTGATGCTGAATCAAGATTGAAAGCTGATGAAAAAGCGTTAAAATATTCGGCTGTTTTTTAAATTAACTTATAAGTGATATCCATCAACATGAACATGACTACTGCCAACACAGCACGTCTACTGATTACTTGTGAAGACAAGCCAGGAATCGTGCAAGCTGTATCGAGCTTTTTGTATCATCAGGGCGCGAACATTACTGCGCTTGATCAATACGCAACTGAAGCTCAGGGCGGGCGTTATTTTATGCGTGTTGAGTTTGAACTTGATCATTTGCAATCCCGTCGTGAGAGTCTCATTCAAACTTTCGCAACCAATGTGGCTGAACGTTATAGTATGCATTGGCGTTTAGCTTTGGTGAGCGACATTAAAAAAGTCGGTATCTTGGTGTCTAAAGTTGACCATGCTTTGCTTGAGTTGTTGTGGCGTCATTCGCGTGGTGGCTTACCTTGTGAAATTACCCAAGTGGTTTCAAACCATGAAGACTTACGCGAATCAGTAGAAAACTTTGGTATCCCTTTCTATGTGGTTCCTGTCAACAAAGAAAATAAACGTGAAGCCTATACAAAGATCGATGAGTTAATGCAAGGGAATGATTTATTGGTTCTCGCGCGTTATATGCAAATTCTCGATGAAGAGTTTGTACAAAAGTGGGAAATGAAAGTGATCAATATTCATCACTCATTTTTACCTGCTTTTGTGGGGGCAAATCCATATAAACAGGCTTATGAAAAAGGCGTTAAATTGATTGGGGCAACAGCGCATTATGTGACTGCTGATCTGGATCAAGGCCCAATCATTGAGCAAGATGTAGAACGAGTAAACCACGATTTTACTGTGGATCAACTGCGTGAATTAGGCCAAGATGTTGAACGTAACGTACTTGCTAGAGCGGTCAAATGGCATCTAGAAGACCGTATTATTGTCGATGGCAATAAGACTGTTGTTTTTCAATAACATGTGAATATTCATTTAATATGAGTAGTAAAAAAGGATGCTTTATGCATCCTTTTTTTATTTTTAATTTGTAAAATCGATTAAAAACATTGAAAAACCAGTTGCAAATGAAAACACTTCTCATTTATCATTGTTGCACTTTAATTGTTCTATCCGATGAGCTTAATCTACAAACTGAATAATTTTTTGTAGTTTGCTCAATTTTAGGTATTTAGATTCTTATGAGTCAGTCTTCCATTGCACCACTTCAAACGCCACCACCGATGAAGAAAAAAGTCCTTGCTGCAGTGTTAGCAGTTGTTGTCGGGCACGTAGGTGTGTTGTGGGGGGTAAGTCATATGAAACCATTTGAACTGCCTCAAATAAAGAAAGAACCTTTAAAAATCAAATTTTTAAAGTTAAAAGAAGATGTTCCACCGCCGCCACCTCCTCCATCTGAACCCATCAAACCTAAAGTTCAACCGAAACCTATAGAGAAGAAAGTTGAGCCTAAACCCGTGGTAAAGCCAAAAATCATTGAGCAGAAAAAACCTGTAGAAAATGATGATCGGGCAAGAAAGCTTGAAGAACAAAAGCGTTTAGAAGAGCAACAGAAGCAGGATAAGGCACGTCAAGATGAGCAAAAACGTCAAGATGATCAGAAGCGTGCGGAACAGCAGAAACGTGAACAAGATGAACGTGATCGTCAAAAACGTGAGCAAGATGAGCGCGATCGTCAACGTCGTGATCAAGAGCAAAGAAACACGCCGCGTAATGTAAATGAAGGTCAGGTGTCTTGGAGTCGTAGTCCACGTATCGCAAAAGAGCAATTACTTAAACTGATGTCTCCAGAAGATGGAACAAAAGTTGTGAATCTAGAAATTACTGCGGATGCGGGCGGAAATATTACCAATGTTCGTATTCTTCAATCTAGTGGTAATTCAAGTTTAGATAGTTATGTTGTTAAGCAGACTCAATCTGCAAAATTTAAAGCTTATAGAGAAAATGGTGCGGGTGTACCATTTAAAATTAGGCAAGATTTTGCATTGTCGGTCTCTAAAAAGTAAATAATTTTTTTAAGAATTAGGAAATGTGCATATGAACTTTTCAGTTTATTGGCAACATGCTGATGCGGTCAGTAAGACACTGTATTTCGTGTTATTGGCAATGTCTATTGCAACGTGGACTGTGTTCATTTTGCGTATTCTAGGCACGCGTCAACTCAAGCAGGTTGCTCAGGATCACCTTGCTCAGGCTTTAAAAGCATTAAAAGCCAAGCTTGCGCCATTAAGCTTTGACCAACGTAAAGCAGTTGCAGAACAAGCGTTACTACGTCAAATCTCAGCAGAAAAGGCCAATGCTGAAAAAGGTGTTTCAGTTTTAGGAACGATTGCTTCACTTGCACCATTTGTTGGTTTATTTGGTACGGTATGGGGAATCTTCCACGCACTTGTTGCTGTAGGTAAAAGTGGTCAAGCAGGTTTAGCTCAAGTTGCAACGCCAGTTGGTGAGGCACTGATCATGACTGGTCTAGGTCTTGCTGTTGCGATTCCAGCGGTATTGGCATATAACATTTGCGTACGTTTTAACCGTACATTGTCAAATGAGTTGCAAGATCAAGCACATGGTTTGTTAATTGATACGATGTTACAACAAGATTCTTCAACGCAAAAAGTTGAATCTGAATCTACCAGTAAAGGTTTAGTTGGAGGTCAAGCTTAATGGCTTTTCAATTGGGAGAAGACAACGATTCTGGCATGAATGAGATGAATCTCATTCCGCTGATCGATATTATGTTGGTATTGATGATCATCTTCTTGGTGACAGCCACCGTTGCTAACCCATCGATACCATTAACTTTACCAAAGACCACTGCTGAAGTAATCGCGCCTCCACCTGAAGCAATTACCATCAGTATCAATCAGAATGGCGATGTGGCTTGGAATGATAAAGTCATCACTTTAGATGAATTGGCTAAACGATTTGATGAAGAAGGTCAAAAGCCAGTAAAACCAGCTGTACAGTTGAGAGCGGATAAAGAATCTCGCTATGATACCGTTGCACAAGTGATGTCTCGTGCAAGTGAAGCAGGATTAAATGATCTTGCCTTTATGAGTGATAATTAATTTAAATAATTACAAATATTTTAAAACCTCCTTTTAAGGAGGTTTTTTTATGTTGATATTTTGGCTATTGGGTTACTTCACTTTTGTTATATAAAGTGAAGTATTTTCAGTGATCTTATTCTTTTAAAAGATCTTGAAATTGGCTATGAAGTTTGAGTAATTTTGGTGGAATGGCAAAATTACAATAACCTTGCGCAGGATTACGGGCAAAGAAGTTTTGATGATATTCTTCGGCAGGATGGAAGGTGGGTGCTGGACTGAGTTCAGTCACAATATTTAAACCATCTGCTTTAAGCTGCTCAATAAATTGTTCAGATTCAAGTTTTTGCTGTTCATTGAAGTAATAAATCACCGAACGATATTGTGTTCCAATATCATTGCCTTGGCGGTTTAATGTAGTTGGATCATGAATTGCAAAAAAAACCGTGAGTAATTGTTGATAATTGATTTGCTGTTCATCAAATTCAATCAAAATCACTTCAGCATGATTGGTATCCCCATTACAAATTGCTTCATAAGTTGGATTGGGAGTATGCCCGCCAGCATAACCACTGACTACGTGATTGACACCTTTGAGCTGTAAAAATACGGCTTCGGTACACCAAAAGCAGCCACCACCAAATAGAGCCTGTTGCATGTGAAGATCCCTTTATTTTTAAATTATGGAAAAGACGAAACGATGCCAAAGATCATATCGTGAACTTGCTTAGTTTGTCATATAACCATTTAAGCATAGGTACAATACCTGTTTGATTCACTAAACAGATCTGTTTAAATTGTTGCAAAATTTTAAAAGTGCAATCTATTCGAATTGCTGTAAAAACTTAAGCTTTTCCATTTAAGGTGAACCAAAAGACATTCAATAGAATGCCTTCTATATTCATGAGAATTTATTCGTCATCTAATAAATCCATTTGTTTTGCAATTTGATAGAGGTTATTTGAACGATTACCTGTACGACAAAACATGAGTACTGGTTTTGGAAGCTCGTTAAAGCGGTTGGCAAAGCTTCTGACATCAACTTCTGTGATTTGACCAGCAACGACAGGTAGAAATACATAGTCCAAACCTGCAGCACGTGCAGCTTCTTCAATTTGAGCACTTGTAGGCTGTTCTGTTCCGCCTTCCATATCAGGACGATTATTCATTATAGACTTAAAGCCTTTTTCTGCCACTTGAGCAATATGTTCTGGACCAATTTGACCAGCAAAACCAACATTTTCACTCATTTCGTCACTCCTATATGATTTAAAATCCAATATGCTATATATAATAGCATTAAGCTCAGAACTGAGTTTGAACGATAAAAGATTTATAAAAGAAATATCTATAAAAGATAACGCAATGGAGTGTGTATGTACGCATATACAGTTGAACCACTATATATCCCCATTGGACAAGAAGTCATAGCGGCAGATTTTTATCGACCTAAAAATCTAAAAAAACCTGCTGTTATTATTATGGCTCATGGATTTGCATGTTTAAGACAATTTAAGTTGGTGAACTATGCGCAAAAAATTGCACAGGCAGGCTATGCGGTTGTGCTGTTTGATTATCGTTTTTGGGGAGGAAGTACAGGCTTTCCTCGTGAACTGATTTCATTGCAGAATCAGTTGGATGATTGGAAAACCGTGGTCAGTTATGTCGCAACACAAAAGAAAATTAATCCAAAAAAAATAGCGCTTTGGGGGACCTCTTTGAGTGGAGGCTATGTACTTAGTCTTGCAAGTGAGCTAAAGAGTGTCCAAGCTATTATGGTGCAAGTGCCTTATGTGGATGGGGCAGAAACTGCAAAATTGTTTCCAATTCAACAGTTACCCAAGGCATTAAAAATATCCAGTCAAGATTATATGGGGGCAAAAGTTGGTATGCTTCCACGAACCTTACCTGTGGTACATCCCTTTGATTTATGTTTTATTCCGACCAAAGATAGTTATAACGGCTATATGTCGATTGTAAATCCAGACTACTTTTGGAGTGGTGAAGTTCCGGCACGGGTATTTTTTAATTTAATCCGTTTTAGACCAATTCAGACTGTCAGAAGTATTAATATTCCTGTGCTATTTATTGCGGCTAAAAAAGACAGTTTTATCCCCATTGAATCTAGCCGAGAAACGGCAACAAATATTGCACCTTTTGTGCAATATCATGAATGGGATATGGCACATTTTGATATTTATCATGGGAAATGGTTGGAAAAATCAATTTTGACCCAATTAGAGTTTTTACATCAACATATTGGAGTGAGCTAGATGATTATTGTATGCCCATCATGTGGCGCAAAAAACCGAGTTCCCGAAGATAAACTAAATGCTCAACCCACTTGTGGTCAATGTCATCAAAATTTGATTGCACTTGCTCCTATTGAGTTAAATGAACAAAATTTCAGTAACTTTGTCAGTCATAGTGATTTGCCAATTATGATTGATTTATGGGCAGAGTGGTGTGGCCCATGCAAAATGATGGCACCGCATTTTGCTGAAGTTGCAAAAAATAACCCCCATGTGGTTTTTGCTAAAATTGATACTGAAGCGAATCCACGGTTAAGTAGTGCATTTAATATTCGCAGTATCCCAACCTTGGTTTTAATGAATAAAACCACGGAAGTTGCTAGAATAAGTGGTGCGTTACGTGCTAACCAATTACAAGAATGGTTAGATCAACAATTGAATGCCCATAAGTAATTCACGGGCTCGGAGTTATTGTGTCAGATTCTCATGTAAAACCTGAAGGTACACTGTCTTTACAAACCATCGCAATGCCAGCAGATACAAACTGGAGTGGTGATGTTTTTGGTGGTTGGATTGTTTCACAAATGGATTTGGCTGGTGCAATTCATGCAGAACGCTTTAGTAAAGGGCGTTGTGCAACGATTTCGATTAATCAGATGACTTTTCTTGTTCCCGTAAAAGTGGGGGATGTGATCAGTTGTTATACCAAGCTTTTAAAGGTCGGTAATACATCGATTCAAATGCAGATCGAAGTTTGGGATAGTCATGACAGTTCTCGTGCTGCCAAACGTGTGACTGCAGGTGTATTTACTTTTGTTGCTGTAGATGTTGCGGGAAATAAACGCCAAATTCCTGAAGATGTAAAGCAGAAGTATTTAGCGTCGCAAAGTGCTTAAATGCTCAAGATAAAAAATCCCAACATTGTTTGGGATTTTTTATGGAATAGGTGCTTAGATCGTTTGATTTAAATACTGTGTTAAAACATGGTATTGCTGTTGGCGCTTGATTCTGGAACAGCTTGCTGTACATCCCAGTGTTCAATAATTTTTCCATTTTCGACTCTAAAGATATCGACAATTGCAACACCACGATCTTGTGGATTTTGAGCTGAATGAACGTGTAAAAATACTAAATTTCCTTCTGCGACAGCACGTTTGATTACACTTTTTGCTTCAGGATTTTTTTGGAAATACTGGGTAAAGTGATTTACAAAGGGCGCTTTACCATCTGGAACACGCGGGTTGTGCTGAATATATTGGTCACCAATATAACGATCTGCATATGCTTTAACTTGATGCTTTTGAAATACACCTTCATAAAAATCAGTCACAATGGCTTTATTTTGTTGCGCTTGTTGGGTGGTTGAATTCGCTGCTAATGTGTTGCCCGTTGCAGTAGTAGCAACGTGATTTGGATTTTGGGCACATGCAGTGAGAAACAAAATAGGGCTTAGAATGAGGCTGAGTACAATAATTTTTCTTGGCGTAGCTGATCGCATGGTTATTCTCTATAGTTCAAATCTCAATAGTTCAAGATGGTGGTGGAAATAACACCATCTTGATGAGTAAATAAGCATGAATATAGTGAATAATCGTCACTCATTATTTGTACTTTGGTAAATTTTATACTTACTGAGCAGTAAGTTTTATTTACATTTGCAGATTTGTATTTATTTCTTTTTTAGGCGTTCTTTTGACACCCAAGCCCACACCATTTGGCATTCTACAGGCTCTTTTCCAGACTCATCCATAATGGTGACTGGAACCAGCGTTTCACCTTTTTCAGAGCTTTGCATTTCTAAAATTTGTTCTTTGCTCAATGTCGCTGTTGCTGTCATATCACCTTTAGATGGTCGTTTATATTCAATATGCATGCTTTTGATCAAGACAATTGAACTATCAGGAACATTCATACCTGTGACAAAGCCTGTTGCTGTTTCAGCAATCAACGCCATTGCAACAGCGTGTAATTGTCCAATATGGTTTTGCATGGCACGGTGGTTTTTAATTTCCACCACAACTTTTGAATGGCTGACTTCTAGGTACTTAATATTGGCTGTGCCCACCATAGGCACAACTCGACCAAACGCCTTACTCCAGAGCGTACTACGAATGCCTTTAGGGAATTTAGAAGTCGCTTTCACAAGTTTAGATAAACGGTTGGTCTGAGTCATGTCTTAACCTATAGTGTTGCTAAAGACCTTAGTCTTTGAAGTTATTAAATTGTAAAGGTACACCGAATTGTTGTTCTTTTAAAAATGCCATAACTTGCTGTAATGTATCGCGCTTTTTATCAGTTACACGTATCTTGTCACCTTGGATAGAAGATTGCACTTTGACGCCACTTTCTTTAATGGCTTTATTAATTTTTTTTGCGGTATCTGAGTCAAGTCCATCTTTAAGCTTGATCACTTGCACAATATTTTTACCTGAAGCCGTCATTTTTTGTGGATCAAGGGCTTGAATATCGATTTTACGTTTAAAGAAATGATTTTCAAGCATGCTATAGACTTGTTCACACTGGAAATCACTTTCAGTTGAAATTTTAATTTCTTTGGCTTTTTCATTAATTTCGATTGAAACGTCCTGACCACGGAAGTCAAAGCGTGTTGCAATTTCTTTTTGTGTGTTTTGAACAGCATGATTTACTTCAAAAATCTCTAATTCTGAAACAATATCGAAAGATGGCATAGTTTAGACCTTTACAAATGGAAAGAATATCTGAGATGCTAGGGATGTTTTCTTCATTTGCCAAGTGTTGTTTACATCAAAGGAGTGCACAATGATCCGTAAATTAGAAATTACAACATTTGAGTTCCCAGAAAATGCAGTTATCTGGGATGTTCGTGATGCAAAAGCCTTTGCCGAAGGCCATGTAAAAGGGGCTGTAAATCAGCCTATAGATGGTTTAAGTGCTGAGAGCTTGACTCAAGTGAATTCGGATCAGTCCATTTACATTTTATGTGGTGGTGGAAGTAAAGCGCCTCGAGCTGCTGAAAAATTAGAGAGTTTAGATGATTCTCGTGATTACGTTGTACTTATGGGGGGAACACGTGCAGCACGTGATGCAGGTCTCCCATTAGAACAGGGTTCATAAAAAAGCGCCGAAAGGCGCTTTTTTATTACGATAATCAATAAAAAAGAATCATGATTGAATCGGTTTAAAATAAGGTTTTTTGGCTTTTACTTTCTTTTGAAAGCGGTTTGGATTTAATTTTTGCAATAAATTTTGGGGAATCGGGCAAGCTTGATTAAGGACCAAAGCCACCAAGATTTCACTACACAAGGGCGCAAATAAAAAACCTTTAGAGCCAAGCCCAGAAAATGTATAAATCTCTTTCTCAGCTTCAACTTTTCCCAGTAATGGAAAATAGTCCAGACTTTGGGCTCGTACAGAAGCACGCCCGTGCCATTCATCTACTTTGCAGAGTGATTCTGCGTATTGTGGAAACACACTGTGGATAAGTTCATAGTTATGCACATGGTCTTCAAGCAAAACTTCAGTGTCATCACGATTGGGATAAAAAGAAGCACCTAAAATCAAATGCTGCTCATCAAGCTGCATGCAGTAGCCACCATAACTGTAAGCATATTGCGGATCTAATCGGTGTTTAACATTGTTGAGCCAACTGACTTGTCCACGGATCGGTTTGAGTATCGGGAACTGATCAAAAAAAGCATGGCTTTCCTTGGCACAACATACAATCACATGATTAAAATCACCAAGATCTGTGTGCTGGCTATTTTGTAGTGTTAATTGATGATGATTCGATTGAACAATACTATGAATGTGAGCATGTTTAAATTGAATCAGCGGATGTTCAAGAATTTGGTCTTTGAGTTGCTGGGGATAAATTGAACCCGCTTGAGTGAGCTGTAAGCTCTCTAGCGTGGTTTGTAGCTCTAAATCATCGGCTGTTTGAGTTTTGAGTAAATCTTGAGGATATTGCGCTGCTAAACCCAGTAAATGTTCAGCATTTTTTTGTGCTAATTGTTGAACCGCAATAGCACGAAAAGCCTGAAATTTTGGATAGTGCTGTAGGGCATGTTGCCAAGCCAAGGTCATTAAATGTTCCGAACTTTGCTCGATAGGGCATAGTTTCGGATTTAATAAGGCCAGAGGATTACCAGAAGCACCTGCTAAAGGCGCTGATTGGTCGTAAATCGTAACTTGATGTCCTCTTTGGGCAAATCCCCATGCGCAGCTTAAACCTGCAATTCCAGCACCAATGATGGCAATGTGGCGTTGATTTAAATTATTTTGATTTTTCCCTATTTTTTTTTGAATGTTTTGCGCTGCAAGGTCCATTGACTGAGATTGATTTTCTTCGGCTGCTTGTTCAGGCGCATTCCAAATGGCTTTTAGCATTTCACGTTTATGACCAAAACCGCGCGGACGTGAAATAGTGATTCCATGCTGTTTTAGACCCCGTTTAAGCACACCTGCCACGCTAAATGAGGCAAAAGTTGTTCCAAAATCTGACAGTCTGACAATATTGTTTAAAACTTTGTCTTCCCACATGTCTGGATTACAAGAAGGGGCAAATCCATCTAAAAACCATGCGTTAACTTGTTGGGCTTTTATCATTGCTGGAAATACATCATGTGCATCACCTAACCACAGATCAATTGAAAAACGCGCTTCTGGAAAGTTTAAACGGTGACAACCAGCGATGGGCAATGGATAGTGTTGAATCAACTGATCAGAAAATTGTTGAAGTTCAGTCCAGACCTTTAACGCACGGGTTAAATCCTGTTTAGACAAGGGGAACTTCTCTATACTGATCACATGTAGGTGGCTATGATTATCTGGACGAACATTGTGCCAAAGTTGCCACAATGCCAAAATATTTAATCCTGTACCAAAGCCAGTTTCACCAACACAGAAATATTCAAAATCATCTAAATCTGCAAGTCGTGTTGAAAGATCATTACCATTCAAAAATACGTGTCGGGTTTCAAGTAACCCGTTGTCTTTAGAAAAATAGACATCACCAAATTGTTTGGAAATTGGAACTTCAATTCCATCAATACATTGCCAGTCTAAATCGGCAGTTTGAATGGCATTTGACAAAGCAGATTACCTTTTGATAATTAAAATGAAAAAACCTGACATTTCGCAGTATCAGGTTATAGCGTGAAACTTTCTAAGTGCAAAGTCAAAGCAGTGGGCTTACCACTGACGACGACGTTTGGTATAGATATAGCTTGCGATTAAAAAGCCAAGTAAAACACCAACAGCAATGGTCGCAGCACCATATAAGAACATTTGCGCACTTTGTTCACTTTGTAGAACTTGAACTTGTACACCCAGATTGTCATTTTTGAGTTGTAATTCTTGGTTCTGTGAAAGGGCTTCTAAATTGGCCTTTTCAAGTTGCTGTAAACGTGTTGCTTGGTCTTTAACCAAAGCTTTAGCTTTGGCATCTTGAGACGCTTTTTCTTTGCTAATTTGTTCAGCCGTTAAAGGTTTGTTTTCTTGTGCTTGCGCCTGTGTTTGGGTGCTGGAATTTGCACCTGCTACAGCAGGAATAATACTCGGTTTTGGCGGTGCAACAGGTTGGGCCGCCTGAGTAGGCGCTGCCGTCGTTGCTTGAGTCGCTGAAGATTGAGTAGTCTCAGCCGATACAACAGGTGATAAAAGTACAAAAGAACTTAAAGTCAGGCTAAGTAAGCTTTGGACGACAACGCGCATTATGTTATCCCTTAGGCAATGCTTTATTGAATGGTTTAACATCAATATGACTATAAATCCCTTCTTTTAAGAAAGGTTCGTCTTTTAACCATTCATCCAAAGCTTCACGGCTGTCAAAATCGAGAATTAAAGTACTGCCATAAAAACCTGCTTGTGGATTTTCACGATCAATCGGCATCGCGCCAGCCACGATGACACGGCCTTCAGCATCTAACTTCTCGAGTCGAGCTAAATGTTGTGGGCGTACAGCAAGACGTTTTTCTACTGTACCTGCTTGATCTGTACACGTAATTACAAATAATGGCATGATATTTCTCGATTTTCTAAAACACTTTATTCGTCAGTGGATCTAAGGTGTTTTCGTAATATAACAAATTGGGCTATCATAAAGGAAATCATCAGTATCATGTCACCAAATACTGTAAATTCCCCCCAATATTTTCCATCCATAAAAATAAATGCAAAGAAAATATGTAATAAAGCTGTTGTGATAAATAAGCCTGCCCAAGCAAAATTGAGTTTTAGCCATCCATTTGGTGTTAGATCTAATATTGGATCTAATAAACGTTGAATGAGAGGCTTTTTATCTTTGGCAAAATATGGTGAACCGATCAAAATTGTCGCAAATACAAAATTAATAAGAATTGCTTTTAATTTAATATAAGTTGCATCTCTTAATGCAAGCGTAATGCCTCCCATCACGATTGTTATTAATAAGATAATCCACTGTTGTTTTTCAAGTTTAAATTTTTGATGGATAAACAACCCACCATAAATAATGATCATAGATAGAACTAAACCAGTAGTTGCAACTAATATGTCATTGTTATTTGTTCCACCCGTATAATCTATTAATTGTAATAGCGGGTGATGACTATCTTTAGGATCAACCGTTTTAAGTAAATAGTAAAAAATAATGAGGGGCACAAAGTCTAAAAGTGCTTTCATGTTAAAGTATCTAGTCTGTTCAGGTTGATGGGATAGTATAAAAGATGCAAGGCATAGATTTACATACTCACAGTAATATTTCTGATGGGACTCTGACGCCAGAGTTATTGGTTCAAGCTGCCATCGAGAAAAGCATACATACACTTGCATTGACGGACCACGATAGCATGGATGGCTTAATACAAGCTGAACAATTTGCAAAAAATCAACCAATTCAAATCATTTCAGGTGTAGAAATCTCTAGTCAATGGTCCAGACCTGAGACTAAAAAAAGTTATGGTGTGCATATTGTTGCGCTCAATATGCAAAATCCTGAACCATTACAACAGCTTTTAACGCAACAGAAGAAAATTCGTGCTGAGCGAGCCAAGCAAATCTGTGATCTGTTAATTCCTTTGATTCATCAGGATATTTATGCAGAAGTTGTGGCAAAGGTGGATGGTAAACCTGATCGGATTACTCGGACGCATATTGCCAAGACGCTTGTAGAAAAGGGTTTTGTTCAGCGCGCACAGCAGGCATTTGATAAATACATTAAGGAAGGTAAAAAAGCCTATGTAAAATTTGATGGTTTAGGTTTGGCAGAAACCATTCAGGTGATTCATGAAAGTCAAGGTTTTGCAGTATTGGCACACCCAACACGTTATGATCTATCAGCAACAAATACCCGTTATTTAATTGAAATCTTTGCACAATATGGTGGTGATGCTGTTGAGCTTCCACCCGCAATGGAACCCGCTTCAACACGACAAATGGTTGATCGAATGATTGCTGAATATGGTTTAAAAGTCTCTGTGGGGAGTGATTTTCATGGTGATAATATGCCTTGGATTAAATTAGGCAATATTCCACGCGTCAAAGAAGGGCAAGTAGGGATTTGGGAGAGTTTCCGATAATACACCGTGATGATGTATTCAAATACTTAGATTTTCGAATGAGATCTGTTTTTGAAAGGCATCTCATTTGAATGAAACAAAAAATCCCTCTAGAGCAGAGGGATTTGGGGTTGATTATAAAATCAACTTTCTTTAACAGTATAAGGGTTTTCAAAGCCTAGTTTTTTCAAGATTTCAATTTCGAGTGCTTCCATTTCTTCAGCATCATCATCAGAAGTTTCATGGTCATAACCCATTAAATGTAAGGTGCCATGAACCAGCATATGAGTGAAATGCTCAATCGGTGTCTTTTGTTGTTCAATCGACTCTTGTAAAACCACGGGGATGCAAATGACTAAATCACCGATGGGTAATGCATCGAGCATGGGTAAAACTTCTTCTGGAATTTCACTTGGAAAAGACAATACATTGGTGGGTTTGTCTTTTTCACGATATTCAAAATTTAATTTGTGACTTTCATCTTCATCAACACACGCAATTCCGATTTCACAATCTTGGTCTACATCAATATGACGTAGTGTTGTTTCAATGACTTTTTTTACATAGACACGTTTGAGCACCAATTCTGGTGCTTCAAACGCTTGTTGTAACGATAAGCTAAGTTTCAAAAACAGTCCTTAAACATTTTCCTGATTTGCAGCAGTATGTTCTTCATGTTGAGCATCTGCGGCAGAATCATTTTCAGAAATTAAGGCTTCTTGACGTGCTTTACGTTCTGCACGTGCTTCAGCACTTAAACGGTATTGTTCACTGTCCCATCCTTCATAAGCCTCTACAATTTTTTGTACCAGCTGGTGACGAACGACATCACGGGAATGGAAGCGAGTGATGTGAATTTCTTTGATCTTTTCGATAATACGCAATGCGTGAGCAAGACCAGACTGTTGCCCGCGTGGTAAATCGACCTGTGTAATATCCCCGGTGATCACTGCACGAGAACCAAAACCTAAACGGGTCAAAAACATCTTCATCTGTTCAGGGGTGGTGTTTTGTGCTTCATCGAGAATTACAAAGGAATGATTTAATGTACGACCACGCATATAAGCAAGTGGTGCAACTTCAATCACTTGGCGCTCAATCAGTTTTGCAACTTTTTCAAAACCAAGCATTTCATACAACGCATCATATAGCGGGCGTAGATATGGGTCGATCTTTTGGCTTAAATCACCCGGCAAGAAACCAAGTTTTTCTCCAGCTTCAACAGCAGGGCGAACCAAAAGGATACGTTGAATTTCATTACGTTCTAGCATATCTACCGCAGCAGCGACTGCAAGATAGGTTTTACCTGTACCTGCAGGGCCGATTCCGAAAGAAATATCACTTTGTAGAATACGTTGTACATAACGTTTTTGATTGGCACCACGAGGGTTGATTCGACCTTTACGCGTTTGCAACCAGACATCATCTAAACCGGTATGCTCATTGTCTGAAAGGTCGTCTTGTAACTCACGGTCAGTTTGGCTGCCTTGAATCATCAAATGAATCGTATCAGCACTGATTTGCTGAGAGAGTTCAGCTTCTGCATGCAAACGCTGCAATAAACCTTCAGCTCTCTCAACTGCTTCTAAATCACCATCGATATAGAAGTTATCGTTGCGATGAGAAATGTTGACATTTAAACGTTGTTCGATTTGTTTCAGATGACCGTTATAAGCACCTAACATGCTTTTTAAACGTTCAACTGAAATACCTGGAAAAGCTACTGTACGTCGAATCGCTGCAGTCAAGAGATATCCTTTTTTAAAGTAAAGTCTATACCCTTACATTACGCCACGTCAGGCTCAAGATTCAAGAGTTCTCCATAAACTAAATTTAGGGTCTTAATCTCTGTAACCTCAATCTCTGCAAAGCGTCCGACCCAAGAGGCGTCACCTACAAATGTTACTAAACGTGTATTGTCAGCTGTACCGACCAATAAATTTGGATCTTTATTAGAAACATTTTCAACCAGTACACGTTGAATGGTCCCTAACATCGCATCGGTTTTACGAATACTTGATTGCTTAATCCAGTGTTGAACTTTGGCTAAACGTTCTTTCTTGACTGCATCAGAGGTGTCATCAGGTAATTCAGACGCTGGTGTGCCAGGACGTTTTGAATAAACAAAACTATAAGAATGATCAAAGTCTAAATCTTGGATAAACTGATAGGTTTCTTCAAAATGTACATCAGTTTCACCAGGGAAGCCGATGATGAAATCTGAAGATAAATGCATATCTGGACGAGCTTTACGCAGTTTGGCAATCTTTTCGATATAGACATCAATGGTGTGGTTACGCTTCATCGCTTGTAACACATCATTTGAGCCACTTTGTACTGGTAAATGCAGATGTGAAACCATTTGTGGTAGGTCACGGTAGCATTGAATTAAATCTTCATTAAATTCGAGCGGATGTGAGGTTGTATAACGTAAACGACCGATTCCTGGAATTTCTGCAACCAGACGTAATAAATCTGCAAAGGTACAAATTTCACCTTCAAAAGTTTCACCACGGTAGCCATTTACATTTTGTCCTAAAAGGCTAATTTCACGAACGCCTTTTTCAGCCAAACCAGCGATTTCTGCCAAGACATCATCCAAAGGACGAGAAACTTCTTCACCACGAGTATAGGGAACCACACAGAAAGAACAGTACTTTGAACAACCTTCCATGATTGAAACAAACGCTTTGTAACCTTCAACACGCGGTTCAGGTAAAAAGTCGAATTTTTCAATGTCAGGGAATGAAATATCTACGAGTTTAATTTTGTCTTTTTTCGGTTTTTCGATTTGCTCAACATGCTGATCCAGCATTTGCGGTAAACGGTGCAAGGTTTGAGGGCCAAAAACCATATCGACATACGGTGCACGTTTTTGAATGTTGTCGCCTTCTTGAGAAGCAACACATCCACCAACACCGATGACGAGATCAGGATTTTTTTCTTTTAATTTGCGCCAGCGACCCAACTCAGAAAATACTTTTTCTTGGGCTTTTTCTCGAATTGAGCAGGTATTCATTAACAGGATATCTGCGTCACTTGGATCTTTGGTTAAAATATAACCGTGTGAGTCGCCTAAAAGATCTGCCATACGATGACTGTCATACTCATTCATCTGACACCCTTGCGTTTCGATATACAGTTTTTTTACTGCACCGTCGGCTGGGGTGTGCTGTGGCTGGGTTACAGTGTTTTCTGAGGCAGCTTTGGCACCATTGGGAATGAAGGTTTGAACCGTCATGGAGGCGTCTTTCCTATGAATAAAGGGAATTTTGAATGTGTACTAAGCCTGCTATTTTAACAGACTCATAAAAGGCGCGCCATTTTATAGCATTTAGAGTGAACTCAGGAAAATATTTAGCGGCTATTGCCATTTATTGGATTGTAGGGCATTGAAAATGAAAATTATGAAGAAAAAATAGAGAACAATATTAATGATGAATCATAAGGTTACATAACACAACAGTAGAAATGGATTAGAATAATTAAACTAGGCACAAATAAGTGCATCAGTATGTTAAAGGCACATCATGCAGGTTGAGAGAAAAACGGTGTTAAAGCAGCAACTTAAGCAAAATAAATTAAAACTTTACCTTTTAGGAACAGTTGCATGTACAAGCCTGCAAGTGGCTCATGCTGCTGAAGAGCAGTTTAATGATGCTTTACGCAATGCAAATAATCCAAGTGCTTTAGAACAATATCGTTCTTCAATGCAAAATGATGCTTTGGGCTATTATCCTGAGTATTGGTCACTGAATTCAAATCTCGCCTTTCAACCTTCTGCAAATATTATTAGCTTTGCGCAACGTTATCCTCAATCAGCGATGGCGGAAAAGTTGGCTGCGGATTATGTCGAAGAGAAGGTTAAACAAGCAGATTACGCCAGCGCGCAACCTGTATTGCAATATGTCTCTAATCCAGATCAAGCAGAACGTTGTGCTGTTGCTCAAGTTCGTGCGAAAACTGGTGACGTTTTGGTCTATGCTGAATTTAAAGATGTTTGGTTGGCAACCAACTCTCAACCTGAATCATGCAATGGTTTAGGCCGCATGATGCTTAGTAGCCCACTCATGACCGCACAAGATCGCCAACAACGATTATATGCACAACTGAGAGCCGGGCAGTCTGGTCTAGCCATCGCTACCGCACAAACGATTGGCGTTAATTTATCGTTAACCCAATTGAACCAAATCCAAGCCAATCCATTAAATTATTTATGGTCTGCACCCAAAAACAATGTAGAAGATTATGCTTATTTGGTTTATGCACTGGGTCGTGCAGCAGATACGGATTTAACCAGCGCTTTACAGTCAGTACCAAAGTTGGTTCAGGGTGTACCAGCGGATGTGCAAAAATATATTTATCGTACTGTCGGTTATATCGGCGGAACGACCGTTATGAAAAATAATTTTAATCGTGAAGTACTGCAAAATTTTGATGCAAGCTATGGTGTGCCTTTCAGTGCAGAAGAAGCAGAAGTTTATGCACGACAAGCCATTCGATTTGGGGCTTGGGAAAGTGTGATTCGTGCAATAGACAGTATGAGCGTGACACAAAAGCAAGAAGACCGTTGGCAATATTGGTTGGCGCGTGCTTCAGAACAACGCAATGATGCACAATCTAAAAGAACTGCCAAAGATATCTATCAACGATTGGCAATGTCGGGTGATGATTATCATAATCTGCTTGCCAAAGATCATTTGGGGCAAAAGTATAATGATAGCCCTGCCAGAGAACAGCCTTCAACTGATGACCAACAACGCTTAAATAGCGATATTCATTTCCGTCGTGCATTTACTTTACGAAATATTAATGCGCCTGCAACTTATACCAATAGGGAATGGAACTGGGCGGTACGTCAGGCATACTTAAAACATGATGATGGGTTGCTGCTTGCTGCGGCAAAACGTGCAACTGATATGGGCTGGTATGATCGTGCAATTTATGCGGCAGAACGTACTGAGAAAAAACATAACTATGTTTATCGTTATGCAACACCTCATCAGTCGTTGGTGGTGAGTCATAGCCGTAATGCGGGTATTGATCCTGCTTGGGCCTATGGTTTAATGCGCCAAGAAAGCCGTTTTGTGACTGCTGCTCGCTCACATGTTGGTGCAGGTGGTTTGATGCAAATCATGCCAGGCACTGCAAAGTTGGTGGCAAAACAAATGGGTGAAACTTATAATCCTGCTGCGCTCAGTGATGCCAATACCAATATTCGCTATGGTACTTTCTATCTGTCGATGATTCATGGTCAATTAAGCAGTAATCCTGTCTTGGCAACAGCAGGGTATAATGCTGGGCCAAATCGCGCGAAACGTTGGCAGCCAGATTATCAAAATCTTTCAGCAGATCAATATACAGAATCTATTCCTCTGAATGAAACACGTGACTATGTAAAAAATGTGATGACCAATGCAGCACATTATGGAATCTTGTTGGGACAAGGGCCTCAAGCGATTGAAAGTCGTATGCCTGTTATTCCAACCCGTGTTTCACAATAAAACTATTTGGACTTGGATGAAACTTTGTTGGTAAATCAATGATTTTCAAAATTTTGCGTAAATTGAAACAATCTTGCTTAGCATGGAGCTTATGCTTTGCGGGATTGTTTGGGCTCAATGTGCAGTTACATGCTGCACCGCAATTACAAGGCTATGTCATGCAAGTCCAGTTGACACCTGCTGTCTGTGCACTTGATTCTTCAAAACAAAAGCAACGCAAATGTCTCGAAGGTTATTCATTGACAATCACAGGTCTGTTGCCTGAAACGACAGAGCGGAATTGCACCACCAATACATCTGCAAGTTTGACCCCTTTACAAGCTAAGGTGGTTGCACGGGTAATGCCTGAGGAAAATGCACGTATTCAGTTGTGGCGTAGCGTGGGTGGCTGTGTTCCAATGAACGCGAGTCAATATTTTAGAACTGTGATTAATTTAGCAGATCGTTTGAAAATTCCTGCAGATTTAACCAGCTCTGAAAACAAGAATGTGCAACATAATGCGTTAAAAACTCAATTTGTTAGATTAAACCCGGGAATGAATAACGACAGTATCCGTTTTACTTGTCAAAGTTCATCATCAAACCCAGTGTTAACCGAGGTTCAAGTGTGTTATCGGGTCAATGGTCAGTATAAACAATGTTCAAATCACATTGTTTCAAACTGCCCAAATACATTCTCGATCAAAGGGACTTATTAGTTCTTCTGAGGAATTTTATTTATATTTCCTATCATACTTTTGTTGAAAAGCATTCTCTTTTACATGCAACTGTTAAAGGATTGGAGTACAATCTTTGCCGTTTATGATAATTCGATTAAAACGGATTTAACCGTTTAATCACATTAACGATCCTCATTGGAGATAATTACATGAAGCAACCTGTTCGCGTTGCCGTTACTGGCGCAGCTGGTCAAATCGGTTACAGCTTATTATTCCGTATCGCTAGCGGTGAAATGCTTGGTAAAGACCAACCCGTTATTTTGCAATTGTTAGAAGTTCCATTTGAGAAAGCTCAAGCTGCGCTTAAAGGCGTAATGATGGAATTAGATGACTGTGCTTTCCCATTATTGGCTGGCATGATCGGTACTGATGATCCAAAAGTTGCATTTAAAGATGCTGACTACGCGTTATTGGTTGGTTCACGTCCACGCGGTCCTGGTATGGAACGTGCTGACTTGTTGAAAGTGAACGGTGAAATCTTCATTGGTCAAGGCCAAGCACTTAACGAAGTTGCGAGCCGTGACGTTAAAGTACTTGTTGTAGGTAACCCTGCAAATACAAATGCTTATATCGCAATGAAATCTGCTCCAGATCTTCCAGCGAAGAACTTTACAGCAATGTTACGTCTTGACCACAACCGTGCGTTGACTCAAATTGCTCAAAAAGCGGGTGTTGCTGTAGCGGATATCAAAAACCTTACAGTTTGGGGTAACCACTCTCCAACAATGTATGCGGACTACCGTTTTGCAACTGCAAATGGCGTAAGCTTAAAAGACAAAATCAACGATGCTGATTGGAACGCAAACGTATTCCTTCCAACTGTTGGTAAACGTGGTGCTGCAATCATTGAAGCGCGTGGTCTTTCTTCTGCTGCTTCTGCTGCAAATGCTGCGATCGATCATATGCGTGATTGGGCGCTTGGCACCAATGGCGAATGGGTAACAATGGGTATTCCTTCTGACGGTTCTTATGGAATTCCTGAAGGTGTGATGTACGGTGTTCCTGTAATTTGTGAAAATGGCGAATACACTCGTGTTGAAGGCTTAGAAATTGATGCATTCAGCCGTGAACGTATGGACAAAACACTTCAAGAACTTGAAGAAGAGCGCGCAGCTATTGCTGATATGCTTAAATAATTAAAAATTAATCTGTTAAAGATTAATTTTGAAAAAGCACTCTATTTTGAGTGCTTTTTTTATGCTTCAAATCGAATATTCTGAGAATCGATAATTGATATTAAGCCAACATTTGTTTGTTTTTTAATCACAAATTGAAACAAGAAAATTAAAATCTAGACTATCTTTTAAAATTATTTTCTTATAAGTTAATTGAATAAAAGATGACAAATAAATTTATATAAGGAGGCAATATGCTCAGGACGAACACACCATCCTTAGAATTACTATTTTCTCAACTTGGTTTGGCAAATAGTCCAGCAGCAATTGAGCTATATATACGCACTCATCAATTGCCAGCAAATCTTTCATTACATGAAGCGCCGTTTTGGAATAAATCTCAACGTGACTTATTAATCAGTCATTTGGTACAAGATGATGCTTGGGCAATTTGGATTGATGAGTTAAACCAACAATTACATCTAGATGCATATAAGCTAACAGCCTAATGATTTAGTTTCCCCCAGAGCAACAAAAAAGATGGCCGTTATGGCCATCTTTTCTATTTCGCATCGATCAAATTAGCATTGATCAAAACGAATAACAAATTGAGTTATTTTGAATGTGCATAGTGCTGATCAATGTAATTTAGACTGAATCATTTGACTAAACCAAGTTTCATTGCGAACAGGTCTAAAGGCAGTGTGTTGTTGCAGTAAGGCTAAATCAAAATCAGCTGTCTTGATATATTTACTCAGCCAGTGACGAGTCAGTGCAAATTCATTTTTACTCACAGATGCATAAGCCAACATAAAGTAAATATCAGCATGATGATGTTGTGCCAAAGGTTTTAAAATCTGCTGCGTAATCAAGGCATAACGTGATTCTTTGGTCAATTCAAAGTAAATCATATAGGCTTTGGCCAAATGCAAAGAAAGCTGAATGTAGACTGACATTGGCATTTCTTCATATTCAAATCGTGCAGTTTCAAGTAAAACAATGGCTTCTTGCAAGAAATGAATTTGTTCCTGCTTTGAATGACTTTGAGTGACCAGCTGTAAGCGTAAGTCCCCACGTTCAAGTGCAAGTTCAGGTGTATTGCCTGACAAATACAATTGATCTGTTTCCCCAATACGCGAGATGATTTGTTTTGTATTATCAAACATGTGCTGAATCCTCTGAATTTATGAAGAGTATTATGAGGTCTATTTCAATAATTTAAAGCTTGGCCTATAGAGATACAGCGTTGCAAATTTGAAAACTGAGTATATTACAACACAGTATTGTCGCTTCTTAGCCATGCGGTAATTGATAGTCGCTGATGTTTGGCTTCTAGCACTTCATGTAATAAATCACTTTGGAACATGGCAATACGATTAGGCTGGGGATCTATTGTATGCCAAACATTATTTTTATCCTGTAAGTGTAACTTTCCGCCCCAGTCATCCTGCCATTCTTGGTGTAGATAATACACCGTAGAAATCATACGACCATTTTTACCTTGTGGATTATCGCGATGAAGTGCATAGAATTCACCTGCGTTATAGCAAGCAAAATGTGCTTCTACATCCTGAATGCCTAAATAAAATGAGTAGTTTAAAATTTGCGAGAGCTGTTTGAGTGCATCAATATGTTGTTGTGCGATCGTGAGCTCTTCATTGATCCACAAGATATGGTCGCTGCGAATATTGCTGATCACACCATTTTGAATTGCTGCTTCACGAAAGCGATTTAAATTTGAAGTACATTCTGCAACCAGTTGAAGTCCGTATTCAGCGGAGTAAGCATGATCAATAATGGTAAATCCATGTTGATCTAAATCATCAAGAATTTGATCAACATTCCATGACTTTGGGAGTAGCAGCGCTTCCATAAATTACCAAAAAATAGTGCAATAAAGATATGTTGTTATATTAGAACAAACGATGGACAGTGAAGAAATATTTTTTCGTGTTAAAATGATTATTGAACTCAGGAATTAATCGAAACATGAATTACCGTCACCATTTCCATGCAGGCAACTTTGCCGATGTCATGAAACATGTGTTATTGCTGCAACTTTTGACACGTCTAAATACTAAAGACAAACCATATCGCTATATAGATACACATGGTGGTGCAGGTAAATATGATTTATCTACTTCTGAAGCACAAAAATCAGGTGAATTCTTAACGGGGATTCATCGTCTGGTTAAGCTTGATGAGTCGATTAAACGTAATGCGCCTGAAGGTGTAAAACAATATCTTAAAATTGTTGAAGATATGCGTGCAGGTTCAGGTAAAGGCGCTTATCCAGGTTCACCGTGGTTTGCACTTGAAGGCATGCGTGATATTGATAAAGCGACTATTTTTGAAATGCAGCGTGATGTGTTCCAACAATTGTATTTTAATATTCGCGATAAACGTGCGGGTTTACATGAGCGTGATGCTTATGAAGGTCTTTTGGGGGTTATTCCACCAAAAGAAAAACGTGGTTTGGTGATGATCGATCCACCTTATGAATTAGAACGTAAAGACTTTCCGCAATTGGTCGAGTTGATTGCCACCGCACATAAAAAATGGCCAACAGGTGTATTTGCCATTTGGTATCCAATTAAAGACCGTGCCATGATTGATCGTTTTGAAAAGAAAATGATGAAAACAGGGATTCGCCGTCAGTTGGTTTGTGAAGTTTGTGTTTGGCCAGATGACACACCAGTCGGCTTGAATGGTTGTGGTTTGTTGGTGATTAACCCACCTTGGAAATTCTCTAACGATGCTGATGAGGCATTACAATGGTTGTTCCCACATTTACGTATGAGTGAAAATGGTGGACATGCTGCTGTTCGCTGGTTAGTGGGTGAATAATCCATTCGATTGGATATCAACAGAAACATGAACGATGGTGTGAATTACAAATTAAGACGAAATACATTGAGTAATTCACATCAATTTCACTTAAAAATGAATGTGATAAAATATTTAAGTGAGATATCAACAGCTCCATAAGAGCCATAGATAGGATTCAAAAAATGACAAATATAAATAAACCAGAAAGCCCAAACTCTTCTAATCAAGACCATGGATTTGATGGCATTACTTTTGAAGTGGAAGAAGAAGAGCATACCCATGAAGGGCAGAAGGTCAAACGTCGCGGAATCTATTTGTGGCCTAACCTGATTACAACATCTGCGTTGTTATCTGGCTTTTACTCGATCATTGCCAGTATGAATGGTGACTTCACTCAAGCCGTTTATGCGATTTTCCTTGCAGCACTATTTGATGGTTTAGATGGTCGTGTTGCTCGTGCAATTGGTGCACAAAGTGCTTTTGGTGAACAATTCGATTCACTTTCTGATCTCTTGGCATTTGGTGTTGCGCCAGCAATTTTGATGTATAGCTGGAGTTTGCATGATCTCGGGCGAATTGGCTTGGCTGCTTGTTTTGTTTATACCGCATGTGCTGCATTTCGTTTAGCCCGCTTTAATGTACAAATTGGTGTGGTCGATAAGCGTTATTTCATCGGTGTGGCAAGCCCATTGGCAGCGATTATTATTATTGCATGGGTATGGGTTGGACAAGATTTTACCTATATTTTTGATTTAAAAGATGTTGCAATTCAAGCGACCAATGCATTTGTTATCATTGCAGTAGGTTTGTTGATGATATCAAATATCAAATATTATTCTTTTAAAACAGTAGACCGTAAACGTGTTCCATTCTTTGTGTTGCCTATAGCAGTTTTTATCCTTGCAGCAATCACTTATAATATTCCTGTAGGGATTTTAGTCATTTCGATTATCTATGCGATTTCTGGTTTTGTGACAACATTCTTAGCGAGAAAGACTACTGTTGAATAAAATGTAAAAAGATAAAAAGGTAAGGGGGCTTGATATGCGGTTGTTTCAAGATTTCTTAGATCAGTCTAAACAGCTGAATCAAGCTCAAAAGCCTATAGAACTTTGCTGTCATCCCCCACAAGACAGATATAAAATTATTCATCAAAAATTAGTGCTTGCCAATTTACCTGCACCGTTGCATTACCTCAATTTTTTTAGTTTGATTGGACAGCCCAATAGTCCTGTTTTTTGCAATAACAATGAAATCTCAACAACTGCTTTAGATACAGCAACCTTACTGGTCAGCTCCAGCCCCCATATGGTGGGACAATTAAACTCATACTCAATTCAGCATGAATGCCAATTTCACCTTGATGAAAATAGCAATGTGACCTATACATTTGGTCAAAAAGAAAAAGTGTTTGGAAAAATTCCTGATTTTACTATTCAAAGACAAGATGACGAATTGAGTGTGAATTTAAGCATTACAACAATGCCTTTAATTTCTCATTTTATTCATTTGAAATTTGGATTTGCACAGCACTGGTCTTTGGTTGCGCATTGTAAAGGGACAATTCAATACAAAGATCAAAATTACCAAATTGAACAAAATGCTGTTTTTGAATATATGAAAACAGTGAATTTTCCTTATCTGCCTTATGCGCTGTATACATATCAATTGATTCAAGTGAATGATGATCTACAGATTATTTTTATGCATAGTCGTGATCAGATGAATAATATTTTACATTCACGTGTCTATATTCGAGATATTCAAAACAATGAAACAAAAATGCTTGATCGACAGGTCTGTTTCAATATTCATCGGGTGTTCCCTAAAGTGACAACAGTAAATCATCAGGAGATGTATTTACCACGCGAGTTTGAATGGCAATATCAAGATGAAAATACCAAAATTGATATTCAAGCACAAAGCCGTGGTGATTATAAATTTGGCTTAGCCGCGGGTTATGTTGGAAGTTTTGTTTATCAACTACATCTCAATGATGAATATTATCAAGGTGAGGGTGGTTACTGTGAATATATAGATTGCCGCCCTTTAAAATGGCAGGAAATAGATAAAGACAATAAATTATCAAATAAATCGAGCAGTCCTGTGCTGATCATGCTTAAAAAATAGACCAAAAAACAGGAATAAGGCCAATTTAGAAGAATAAATAAGCAAGTGATAGATAAAATGAAAAATAATTAAAAAAAGGGGTTGTGTTGGATTGGGAATGCTGTAGAATGCACATCCATCGGCGGTGATGTTAAATAAAACTTCTGATAAATCAGGCACTTGATTAAGTTGTTAAGATTTCGAATTGAGATTTTAAGATGAGGTTGAAGTTGGGTTTGTTAGAAAAAATAATTAACATTATTGATTGACTTTTTAGAGATAGAGAGTAGTATAGCCGACCTAGCTTGATGCTGACGAAGCATTGAGAAGATCATTAAGAGAATATGAAGAACAACTTGTGTGGATTTTTACTGATTGATTGATCGAAATATTATCATTGATTGATTGGTTTAAATTACTCGAAGTTTATTTGAGAGAATTTGTCAGTACATTGATGAGCCAGAATTGTGACCTTAAGTCACTAATGATTTTTAACTGAAGAGTTTGATCATGGCTCAGATTGAACGCTGGCGGCAGGCTTAACACATGCAAGTCGAGCGGGGGAGGTTGCTTCGGTAACTGACCTAGCGGCGGACGGGTGAGTAATACTTAGGAATCTGCCTATTAATGGGGGACAACATCTCGAAAGGGATGCTAATACCGCATACGCCCTACGGGGGAAAGCAGGGGATCACTTGTGACCTTGCGTTAATAGATGAGCCTAAGTCGGATTAGCTAGTTGGTGGGGTAAAGGCCTACCAAGGCGACGATCTGTAGCGGGTCTGAGAGGATGATCCGCCACACTGGGACTGAGACACGGCCCAGACTCCTACGGGAGGCAGCAGTGGGGAATATTGGACAATGGGGGGAACCCTGATCCAGCCATGCCGCGTGTGTGAAGAAGGCCTTATGGTTGTAAAGCACTTTAAGCGAGGAGGAGGCTCTCTTGGTTAATACCCAAGATGAGTGGACGTTACTCGCAGAATAAGCACCGGCTAACTCTGTGCCAGCAGCCGCGGTAATACAGAGGGTGCGAGCGTTAATCGGATTTACTGGGCGTAAAGCGTGCGTAGGCGGCTTTTTAAGTCGGATGTGAAATCCCCGAGCTTAACTTGGGAATTGCATTCGATACTGGGAAGCTAGAGTATGGGAGAGGATGGTAGAATTCCAGGTGTAGCGGTGAAATGCGTAGAGATCTGGAGGAATACCGATGGCGAAGGCAGCCATCTGGCCTAATACTGACGCTGAGGTACGAAAGCATGGGGAGCAAACAGGATTAGATACCCTGGTAGTCCATGCCGTAAACGATGTCTACTAGCCGTTGGGGCCTTTGAGGCTTTAGTGGCGCAGCTAACGCGATAAGTAGACCGCCTGGGGAGTACGGTCGCAAGACTAAAACTCAAATGAATTGACGGGGGCCCGCACAAGCGGTGGAGCATGTGGTTTAATTCGATGCAACGCGAAGAACCTTACCTGGTCTTGACATAGTAAGAACTTTCCAGAGATGGATTGGTGCCTTCGGGAACTTACATACAGGTGCTGCATGGCTGTCGTCAGCTCGTGTCGTGAGATGTTGGGTTAAGTCCCGCAACGAGCGCAACCCTTTTCCTTATTTGCCAGCACTTCGGGTGGGAACTTTAAGGATACTGCCAGTGACAAACTGGAGGAAGGCGGGGACGACGTCAAGTCATCATGGCCCTTACGACCAGGGCTACACACGTGCTACAATGGTCGGTACAAAGGGTTGCTACCTAGCGATAGGATGCTAATCTCAAAAAGCCGATCGTAGTCCGGATTGGAGTCTGCAACTCGACTCCATGAAGTCGGAATCGCTAGTAATCGCGGATCAGAATGCCGCGGTGAATACGTTCCCGGGCCTTGTACACACCGCCCGTCACACCATGGGAGTTTGTTGCACCAGAAGTAGGTAGTCTAACCGTAAGGAGGACGCTTACCACGGTGTGGCCGATGACTGGGGTGAAGTCGTAACAAGGTAGCCGTAGGGGAACCTGCGGCTGGATCACCTCCTTAACGAAAGATTGACGATTGGTAAGAATCCACAACAAGTTGTTCTTCATTGATGTATCTGAGGGTCTGTAGCTCAGTTGGTTAGAGCACACGCTTGATAAGCGTGGGGTCACAAGTTCAAGTCTTGTCAGACCCACCAAGTCTACTGAACACAGAAGAGCAGATATATTAAGATCTTAAGCTGGGGACTTAGCTTAGTTGGTAGAGCGCCTGCTTTGCACGCAGGAGGTCAACGGTTCGACTCCGTTAGTCTCCACCACTAATTAAAGACTAAGTGATTACAGAACTTAGTAAGCAGATAGCTTATTAAGTTCTGTGATTTATCACAGTTAACTACTCGCTGACGAGGCGGTAGTGAATCATTAACAGAATATATTTGAGTTGAAATAATTGTTTAAACTCGTTTTAGTTGATGTTAGCAAGCAATTGTTAATGTTGAATGAAATGAGCACTAGCGATAAAACTGAATCAAGCGTTTTGGTATATGAATTAAATTGAAGCTGTATAGTGATTAAATTCACAGGCAACAAATAGAAGTGATTAAGTTCACATTGTTGATCCTCCTTGTAGGGATTAACGACTGTTTGGGGTTGTATAGTCAAGTAATTAAGTGCATGTGGTGGATGCCTTGGCAGTCAGAGGCGATGAAAGACGTAATAGCCTGCGATAAGCTTCGGGGAGGCGGCAAATATCCTGTGATCCGGAGATTTCTGAATGGGGAAACCCACTTACCATAAGGTAGGTATCGCATGATGAATACATAGTCATGCGAGGCGAACGAGGGGAAGTGAAACATCTCAGTACCCTTAGGAAAAGAAATCAATTGAGATTCCCTCAGTAGCGGCGAGCGAACGGGGATCAGCCCATTAAGTTATATGTGTTTTAGCGGAAAGCTCTGGGAAGTGCTACCGTAGAGG
Source organism: Acinetobacter sp. BIGb0196 (assembly GCF_011759595.1). NCBI lineage: Bacteria > Pseudomonadati > Pseudomonadota > Gammaproteobacteria > Moraxellales > Moraxellaceae > Acinetobacter > Acinetobacter sp. BIGb0196. The sequence goes on from NZ_JAAOZA010000002.1 coordinate 802,385, forward strand.
GTGATAGTCCCGTACACGAAAGGGCACATATAATGATGACGAGTAGGGCGAGGCACGTGAAACCTTGTCTGAATATGGGGGGACCATCCTCCAAGGCTAAATACTCCTGACTGACCGATAGTGAACCAGTACCGTGAGGGAAAGGCGAAAAGAACCCCTGTGAGGGGAGTGAAATAGATCCTGAAACCGCATGCATACAAGCAGTGGGAGCCAACTTGTTTGGTGACTGCGTACCTTTTGTATAATGGGTCAGCGACTTATATTCAGTAGCAAGGTTAACCGTATAGGGGAGCCGTAGAGAAATCGAGTCTTAATAGGGCGTTTAGTTGCTGGGTATAGACCCGAAACCGGGTGATCTATCCATGAGCAGGTTGAAGGTTGGGTAACACTAACTGGAGGACCGAACCCACTGTCGTTGAAAAGCCAGGGGATGACTTGTGGATAGGGGTGAAAGGCTAATCAAACTCGGTGATAGCTGGTTCTCCCCGAAAGCTATTTAGGTAGCGCCTCGGACGAATACCATAGGGGGTAGAGCACTGTTTCGGCTAGGGGGTCATCCCGACTTACCAAACCGATGCAAACTCCGAATACCTATGAGTACTATCCGGGAGACAGACTGCGGGTGCTAACGTCCGTAGTCAAGAGGAAAACAATCCAGACCGCCAGCTAAGGCCCCCAAATTATAGTTAAGTGGGAAACGATGTGGGAAGGCATAGACAGCTAGGAGGTTGGCTTAGAAGCAGCCACCCTTTAAAGAAAGCGTAATAGCTCACTAGTCGAGTCGGCCTGCGCGGAAGATGTAACGGGGCTAAAACTATATGCCGAAGCTGCGGATGTATACTATGTATACGTGGTAGGGGAGCGTTCTGTAAGCCGATGAAGGTGTATTGAGAAGTATGCTGGAGGTATCAGAAGTGCGAATGCTGACGTGAGTAACGACAAAACGGGTGAAAAACCCGTTCGCTGAAAGACCAAGGGTTCCAGTCCAACGTTAATCGGGGCTGGGTGAGTCGACCCCTAAGGCGAGGCCGAGAGGCGTAGTCGATGGGAAATTGGTTAATATTCCAATACTTCTGTGTAATGCGATGAGAGGACGGAGAAAGTTAAGTCAGCCTGGCGTTGGTTGTCCAGGTGAAAGGCAGTAGGCATGCATCTTAGGCAAATCCGGGGTGCTCTATGCTGAGAGCTGATAGCAAGCTAGTTTACTAGCGAAGTGGCTGATACTATGCTTCCAGGAAAAGTCTCTAAGCTTCAGTTACACAGGAATCGTACCCTAAACCGACACAGGTGGTCAGGTCGAGTAGACCAAAGCGCTTGAGAGAACTCTGCTGAAGGAACTAGGCAAAATGGTACCGTAACTTCGGGAGAAGGTACGCTGCTGACGGTGATAGGACTTGCTCCTTGAGCTATTGGCAGCCACAGAAACCAGGCCCCTGCAACTGTTTATTAAAAACATAGCACTCTGCAAACACGAAAGTGGACGTATAGGGTGTGATGCCTGCCCGGTGCTGGAAGGTTAATTGATGGGGTTAGCGTAAGCGAAGCTCTTGATCGAAGCCCCAGTAAACGGCGGCCGTAACTATAACGGTCCTAAGGTAGCGAAATTCCTTGTCGGGTAAGTTCCGACCTGCACGAATGGCATAATGATGGGGGCGCTGTCTCCAGCAGAGGCTCAGTGAAATCGAAATCGCCGTGAAGATGCGGTGTACCCGCGGCTAGACGGAAAGACCCCGTGAACCTTTACTGCAGCTTGACATTGAACTTTGATCTTACTTGTGTAGGATAGGTGGGAGGCTTTGAAGTAGTGACGCCAGTTGCTATGGAGCCATCCTTGAAATACCACCCTGGTAATATTGAGGTTCTAACTCTGTCCCGTTATCCGGGACGAGGACCATGTCTGGTGGGTAGTTTGACTGGGGCGGTCTCCTCCTAAAGAGTAACGGAGGAGTACGAAGGTGCGCTCAGCGTGGTCGGAAATCACGCGTAGAGTATAAAGGCAAAAGCGCGCTTAACTGCGAGACCCACAAGTCGAGCAGGTACGAAAGTAGGTCTTAGTGATCCGGTGGTTCTGTATGGAAGGGCCATCGCTCAACGGATAAAAGGTACTCTGGGGATAACAGGCTGATACCGCCCAAGAGTTCATATCGACGGCGGTGTTTGGCACCTCGATGTCGGCTCATCTCATCCTGGGGCTGAAGCAGGTCCCAAGGGTATGGCTGTTCGCCATTTAAAGAGGTACGCGAGCTGGGTTTAGAACGTCGTGAGACAGTTCGGTCCCTATCTACCGTGGGCGTTGGAAATTTGAGAGGATCTGCTCCTAGTACGAGAGGACCAGAGTGGACGAACCTCTGGTGTACCGGTTGTGACGCCAGTCGCATCGCCGGGTAGCTATGTTCGGAAGGGATAACCGCTGAAAGCATCTAAGCGGGAAGCCTACCTCAAGATAAGATTTCCCTAGGACTTTATGTCCTCTAAAGAGCCGTTGAAGACTACGACGTTGATAGGTTGGATGTGGAAGTGCGGTGACGCATGAAGCTGACCAATACTAATTGCTCGTGAGGCTTGACTATACAACACCCAAGCAGTTGTATACGAAGCATCATTTGATTCATAAAAGATCAAACATACTTGATTTAGTTGTAAAGCTAGTTACAATACCCAACTCAAATGTTCTGTTAAACTCATTTGGTACGAAGTAAGGCATTTAAATAAGACCCGAACAAGTCCATAACAGTTTGCTGGCGACAATAGCAAGAGTGAACCACCTGATCCCTTCCCGAACTCAGAAGTGAAACCTCTTAGCGCTGATGGTAGTGTGGGGTTACCCATGTGAGAGTAAGTCATCGCCAGCTTTTAAATCTAAAACACCCCGATCTCTAGCGAGCGGGGTGTTTTTTTATGCCCAGATGAAAGAAAAAGATAAGAAATTAAGAAGCAAAATAAAAGCTCTATTCTTTAAAATAGAGCTTAATTTGATAGGTAAAAACGTTATTTAAGCTGTCTTCGGGCATGTTTTAATGCCGTTCTTAAGCCTTCTTCCAAGGTTGGATGATAAAAAGGTTTTGCTAATATCTCATCAATTGTCAGCTGTTCTGCAATGATCCAAGAGAGTAAGTGGGTCATATGTTCGGCAGACTCAACAAAAAGTTCAGCACCTAAGAGTTTTCTGCTTTGCTGATCTACATAAACTTCAACAGCACCTTTATTTTTACCTAAAACCAATGCACGACCTTGCTTTTCATAAGAGGCAAAACCTGTAATAAATGTTGTGTCTGATTTTGACAACGTGGCAAAGTTTTGCCCAGCAATCCCCATTTCAGGACTACAGAACACGATACCTAAAGGGGATAGGTTATTTAAATGCTGAATATTGGGAAAATTTAAACAACTTGAAACGACATTTCTTCCTTCATTCGCAGCCTCATGTTGTAAAGGTGTTTGAGTAAAAGCATCACCAATAATAAATATTGGGAAATCAGCCAATTGTTTAGTGGTGTGATGAACCGGTAATTGTTTTAAATCTGAGAATGTCTGATCAATGTTTTCGAGGGACAAGGTTGATAAGTTTGTAGCACGACCAGTCGCATTTAAAATATAGTCAACCTGTATGGATTTAGATTCATTATTTTCGATAAATGATATTTCAACACCATTTTCAAGATCTTGGATTGAATCAGGTAAAATTTCAAATTTAATATTCAGTTCTTTAGATAATTCCGCTTGAGCGATTTCTTGTAAATTAGGGCTACTAAGCACCCCCACTTTTTTGCTTCTTGCAAAAACAGTCGTAGTTACACCTAAGCGGTGCATCGCTTGAGCTAATTCAATTGCAATCACACCACTGCCGATCACGGCAATAGACTTAGGCAGTGTTTCAAGCTCAAATACTTCATCTGAAGTAATCAGTTTATTGCCTATTTTATTTTTCCAATCTTGGTTATAGGTCGGCGTTGAACCTACAGCAAGAATAAATGATTTAGATTGATAATGTTTTCCATCGACCTCAACAGTATTTGCATTTACAAATTTAGCTTCGCCATCAATTTTATGCGCAGTTTCCCAACTTTCTACATCTTTAAGCGTCGCGCGGGCAAAGCGGTCACGTAAATCTCTGACATGTTGCATAACTTGACGTGTATCGATTTCTGCTTTTACCTCTAAAGCGACTTCATTGGCATTTTGAATGTCATACATTCGATTTGCAGTTGAAATGAGAACTTTACTTGGCATACAACCAACACGCACACAGGTTGTATCCCATGGACCTTTATTGATAATCAGTATGTTAGATGTATATTTGATTGCTTCTTTATATGCACTAATACCCGCTGTTCCTGCGCCAATGATGATGATGTCGTACATTTCTGCTCCTAATTCTATGATATCAAAGTATTTTAAATCAATATTTAAGAAATACTGTCTAATACCTACACTTGGAATGTTGTCAAATTATATTTTTTCAACATATCACAAGTATTCGATTGAAAAAAATTGTAGATTTGAGTACATTTCGTGTAAAAGCCATAAAAGTATTTTTAGGGCAAATTTATACTAAATAAAACGGAACAAATTATGACTTATTTAACAAGTTTAAAAGAAATTGGGGTAAAAGCGACAGTTCTTGCTTCTTCATTGGCTTTAGTTGCTTGCGGTGGAGGTGGAGGAGGTTATTATGGAGATGATAATAAAAATACAGGAGGAACAGGCGGTGGGACTGATGGAAATGGTTCAACCACAGACCCTAAAAAAGTTGTGGAAAGCTTGGGAGTGACTCTACAAAGTGCAGATGCTAAGCCAATTGAAGTTGTTTATGATAATTCTAAAATTTTAGTCTCAGTTCAAGCTTTGAACAGTGATAAAGGTGGTGTAGCGGCTAAATTGATCAATTTGTCGATTGCAGATAGTGAAAATCTGGGTGTAACGAGTAAGAGTTCACAAGTGACTACAGGGGATGATGGTCTCGCAGTATTTGAACTAAATATTCCTGCAATGAATGCTGCTTCTGGCAAAGTACAACTTACAGCAATTGTAGATGGAACCACAATTAAACAGACTTATACACTGAATATTAAAAAAACAAGTACAATTCAAAGTGAATATAACCTTAAAATCCAACAGGGAGTTGTGCTTAATCTACCAAAAGGCACAGCTTCTATAACTGCTCAAGTGACTGATAAAAATGGTGGCGTAAAGCAGAATCAAACAGTCTCTTTAGCCTTACCTGCTGAAATGCAAGGTAAATTCTCTATTTCAACAGGTTCAAGTTTAATTACTGATAGTTCTGGTAATGCTACTTTTACAATTGTTGCAAATAGCGATTTAACAGCAGATGATATTGCTAAATTGGCTTCAACTTCTGCAAATTTAGATTTTAAATTAGTAGATGAGTTTAAAGCTGAAAGCAAAGCTAACGCATCAATTACATTTAAAGATGTTACTCAAATTGTTCAAAAATTAGAAATAGTTACTGAAGATAACCCTATTGTTGCTCAAGGTGGAACAACGAAAGTAATCGTTGTTGCAAAGAATAGTGATGGAAAGCTTCTCACTAGTAGAAAAGTAAAATTATCTTTTACTGATAAGAGTGAGGCATATGGTGTAACGATTGATCAACCAGAAGTGATGACGGACGCCAAAGGTTACGCGACATTTACACTTAAATCTGCATCGTCTTATCCAATCGCATTATCTCAACAAGGTATTAATTTAAAAGCAGCATATAGTGAATCTGCTGATATCTTTGCGACATCAACGGTTAAAGTAACGACTGCAGATACTGGTGCATCCAACCAGCTTGGACTTCAACGTCTTGAAATCGATTCCTCATATCAAATTAATGCAAAAAACGATTCGGTTACGATTAGAGTTAAAGGAATTAATAATAAAGGTGAAGCAGCAACTCAAGGTAAAGTAAAGCTGGGTTTAAATTCAGAGGCTAATTCCAATGGTGTTTCGTTTATTGCAGGAGATGGTACGGCAAATGCAGAGCAAACATTTGATGCTAATGGTTATGTCCGATTCACTATAAAAACAAATGCGATGACTTCAGAAGCGATTGAAGCTTTAGTAAAGTCAGGAATTACAGCAACATTTACGGCGGATAATAGTGTAACGAACAGTATTAAAATAGCCGTAAAAGATGGAGCAAAGTCTGAGGAAGCGTTAAGTTATCTTTCAATAGATCCAATTAATGCAGCTTATGATTACACGAAGGATCAGACTATTGTTGTTAAAGTTAAAGCTATAGGTATAAAAGGTAGCCCATTAAAAGGAGAGACTATTAATCTAGGCTTTAGTAAAGCTTATTCAGTTCCAGAACTACAAAACTTAGGCTTGACCTTAACCAGCCCTGCAGAAGCACTTACAGATGGAACAGGCTATGCTACATTTACCTATCAATATAAAGCAGATATCGATAATCTAACTCAGCCAGAATTGGTGAAAAATGGGGTAGGACTAATTGCGAAATCAGTCAATGGTACTGCTGCAGCAAGTACAGTGAATCTCAATTTTAAACCGCCAGTAATACAAGGTGAAGTTGATTTAGATTATTTGAAAGTTGGTGTGCCTACAGGTAGTTTGGTTTTAGATACAAATCAAGAAAAACCTATTACTGTAACAGTAGATGCGATGGGTACCAATGGTGAAATTTTACCGAATCAAAAAGTGTCAATAGGACTTAATGAGGCCTCGATCAATAATGGTGTTAGTTTTGATACAAATACCACAACGACAATGGTGACTAATGCTCAAGGCAAAGTAACATTTAATCTAAAGGTAAAAGCGAGTAATAGTACAGAGTTAACAAATTTAATTGCAAATGGTATTACTGTTGCGATTAAGGGGCTACGTAAAGATGGTTCGGTTTATACAGTGACACGTAAGATTGAAATTGCTAAACCTGCGGTTTCAATTCCAAATTTAGATGCATTAAATCTCAGCTATGATGTCCAAACCGTTTCGGTCTTAGGCGGTGAAGTACGCGTTAAAGTAATTGCCAAAGATGAGAATGGAACAATTATTCCGAATACTCCAGTTGCGATTGCTTTATCAAGTCTAGCAGGTTCAAGAGTGTCTTTGTCAGATGCTACTGTTACGACGAATAGTAAAGGGGAAGCAGAGTTTACGATTAAAGTTTCAGAAGGTTTATATGATGCAAACTTAATTAAGAATGGTATTACTTTTGCTGTAGTTGGAACCAACCTTAACAATGGTGATCGTATCCAGCAGACGGGTACTATTCAAGTTGCTATTCCTCAAGATTCTGTAAACCTTCGTTTAACTGCTGATAAAAAAGAATTAGAATTTGGTAAGAGTTATCAAGTTCAAGTTGCAGTAAAAGATGAATTAGGTGCGAATACAGGCTATCCAGTTAACTTAGCTTTAAATAAAGAAGCTTATGATGCTGGAATTCGATTAAGTAATGATTCATTAGTAACTGCTGCAAATGGTCAGACGCCAATAACAATTGTGATTCCAAAAGACATTCCAAGTGCTGCTAAGCAAGCATTAATTGATTTGGGTTCTAAGGCAATTCAAATCAAAGGTACGATAAAAAATCCAAAAGGTGTTGATGTTGTATCTACGTTAGAGTTCAGTGTTTTTGAAGCTGTTAATCCAAATCATTTAACTATAGGCTCTTCTAAATCCAGTTTAAGTGTTTCTGGTGATAAAACAATTGTTACAGTGCAATTGCTGGATAATAATGGTTTGCCTGTTAAAGATGAAGAGGTAACTTTAGCTGCGAATAATTCTGCAACATTAATTATTGGTACACCTGGTGATGGACATCCAACAAATACAAGTAAACCACAGACAGTAAAAACAGATTCAACAGGAAATGCTTTCTTCTCTGTAGAAGTCGATGGTAATACTGCGGATGCAGATTTATTGTTGGCAAGTGGTATTGAACTCACAGCAAGTAATACCAATACAAATGGCGCCTTAACAACACAGATTTATCGTTTAACTGCATTTAAACCTTCACCAACAGCACCTCAACCTGCGCGTTATAACTTACGAATCGAATCAAATAAAGCTACTCTAAATGTACGCAATGATTTGGCTGATGTGAAAGTAACATTAGTAGATCAAAGTGGTGGTGGTGTTGCAAATAAATATGTAAACCTGAGCATTAATGATTTTCTTCAAAATGGTACAATTATTGTTGGTGCATCTGGACTTACTACAGACCAAAATGGACAAGCCATATTTAAAGTTAAGATTGATGAGAATGCTCGTAATGCGGCATATACTGCTGCGGCATTTGATAGTGACGATTTAAATTTAACAGCAACATTCAGTGAAGCTGGGTATTTAGACGCAACTCAAATCTCACGTATTGATGTTATACAATCAGCAGTACAGAATCCTATTGCATCTATTGTCATCGGTGTTAATCCTACAGAAACAGGTACTTCGACTGATGGTGTGTACTATACAAGAAACCTTTCGGTTAGCGTTGTGGACTTCGATGGTAAGCCATTAGCCAATCAAAAAGTGGAAATGGATATAAATCCAACAAGCTATTTAAAAGGTCGCTTTATCTGGGCCTTAGCACCTATTGCTGGATCTAATCCAAAAGCAAAATGGGTTGGACCTGGTGATAATTATTATTTAGATAATCCAAATAATTATATTGATTCCAATGGTGCAGTGATGAATAACAATGGAACGCCAGCAGATACAACAGATGATTATATTGTATCAACGATAGTGAATCCATTACGTGGATGTGCAGTAAGTTCACCATATAGCGCGATTACCAATAGTGAAGTCAACAATATCCCTGTTAAAGTACCAACATTCTTAGGTCAAGGGGCAACGGCAACATATACAACAGATGCTGAAGGGAAATTTGATTTTGTGATTCGTTATCCGAAGATTTATGCACAATGGCTTAACATTCAAATAGGTGCATCTTCACAAGTTGCAACCCTACCATTTAGAACGACGTATAATTTAGGATTATCTTCAGTAACTACTGATTACAGTACTGATGGGACATACGGACCAAATTTAAACAGTCCTTATGGTATTAATACGATTACATGCCCATAATTTTTATTGATCAAAAAACAGCGCTTCGGCGCTGTTTTTTTATTTAACAGATGTTCCCATACTTACCCCAACCGTAGGTCTTACATTCATTGAACTACATGCAGATAAAAGTAGACATGAGATCAAGATAAGGCCAATAACTTTCATAGAAATATCCAAACTTTAAGTTGTTGTTATTCTAATCCCATTGATAAGACGGCGTGTGTAGTAAAATTATTGTCTTTCATTGATTGAGTTAAAAATTTTTATTCGATTTCACTGTTGGTATTGGATTTTATAATTGGAGGGGTTTAAAAGCCTAAAATTTTAAGCTTTTAAACAGGAGTATACAAATAAGTGATTCGGTGATGTTATGGCGTTGTAAATTGCAAAACACGATTGCCATATTGATCTACTAACTTTAACGTTTTGTCATAGACTTGATAACCTTTCACCTTATTAAGTGCTTCAGTATAGTCAGCCGCAAGTTTCATAGTGTCCTGACAATACATACGAGTAGAGCCGAGTTGTCCTAAGGTTAAGTGTTGTCCTTTGATCGCATAGGCACCCATAATGCGATTACAACCATCTGCACCACTTACCCGTAAATCTGAACCAAATTGAATACTTGGTACGTTGTGAGCATTTGACGTTGCTTTATATTCTGTTGCACCAATATGCGTAAGTGTCCAATTTTTGTTTTGCAACAAACTTAAATTTTGGCTTTGTTGATCGGCACTTGGTGTAGATGCACATCCAGAAAACAAGAGCGTTGCTGTGATGAATGTGGTTGCGATTATGGATTTAAACATGCGTATTCTCCTAATTTTAATCATTATATAAACAAAATTGAGTTAAACCATAAAGACGGGCTGACTAAAGTTATACATTATTGAGTATGGTCTTCAGGTAAACCAAAACGAATCACTTTAGAAAAGTTATCGCTATTTTGATATTTAAACTGAGCATATTCAGCCGTTCTTGGATTGATATGTGCTTTTTTATACCATTCTTTGATTGACCATTGATGATTTAATGCACCCAAATCATAAAGATAATTGGGTAAATAACCTGAAGCCAATAAGCGATAATCTGTTGGTAATTTTTCAGGGGAAATCGCCTGAACCATATCAAAAACCAAAGTTGTACAGTTACTGGTTAGGGTGTTGTACCACTTTGGATGTTCTGCTAAAGCGGAAGATTTCAAAAGATATTCTTCAAATAATGCTTTGGTCTCTGCTTTCGGTAATTGAATCGGGAAAAAATAAACCTGTTCACCTCGAATATTACTTCGTGTATAAACAATATCTTTTTCATCTGCAGCGATTAGGCTTAGCTCAAACTGTCTAAAAAAACCACCAATTGCAGAAAAGTTTTCATTTTTTTCTTTCCGGATTTCGATGGAAAAAACAAGTGGACGTTGATTTAAAAAATCAAAGCTGACCAAGGTATGGGCAATCTGTGGTCCCATCCAATAAGAGGTGATGATATTGACGCCTGTAATCTCATCTAAGTTGTAGCTTCTGGTTTCCCAGCGTTCGTCATATTGATCAGGGGAGTGCCAATTAAAGTTGCGGACATTATGAATCGTGACAAGATTACCTTGTTGCTCGTAAGTAAAAATTCTGGAAACTTCTGGACTCCATTGACGATCTTGCTGCGCAGGAATATTAAAGTACCAAATTAAGCTGATAATAAAGGCGATGATATAGATCAGACTGTCAGTTTTTCGGCTAAATATATTTTTAGTAAAATAGATTCCAAGAATACTCAGTGCAAAAATAATCCAAATAGGGATGATGATATAACTAAAAACTTTTCCTAAGGGGTGTTGAATCCAAATCGCGAAACAAAACCACAGGCTGCTCAATATGACAAATAAGCTAAACAAGGAATGGATTATCCCCATTCCAAGTGTATGCAGTATTGATCTTGTTTTTAAGCTATCCATAAGCCACTATTTTTGTTCATAAAGTTCAGTGCTATTTTCGGTATGTTGCAAACTCAAAAGCAATAGCTGTTTTGTCATCAACATGTGACTCGCTCGCAACTTTTTTAAATTCCGTTGGAATTTCTGGATAATACGCATCACCTTGTACATCGAGCTCAATGTGGGTGAGCTCTAAACGATCGGCAATGTGCATGGTTTGTTTAAAAATTTCACCACCACCAATGATAAAGATACTGGCAGGTTTTTCTGATGCCAATACATCAGGAATCGCTTGCTCCAAAGCAGCATCTATACTATGGGCCGTTTTAACCCCAGCAAAGCTCCAATCCTGATCACGGGTAATTACCCAATTGACACGTTTAGGTAATGCACGTCCCATCGATTCAAGCGTTTTTCGTCCCATCACCACAACACCACCTTGGGTGATTTCTTTGAAGTGCTTAAGGTCTGCTGAAATATGCCATGGAAGATCGTTCGCTTTACCAATGCAGCGTTGTTGATCCATTGCAACGACATGCACAATTTCAAAGTTTTTAAATGTCATAATGAATTCGCTTATTATCCATTGGAAAATTTTCCCTCCTATTGCAAGGAGGGAATAAGGAAAGACTGAATTAAAATATTTAAACAGCTACAGGTGCTTTAATTGCAGGATGTGACTCATAACCTGTAATTTCAATATCTTCAAATTTAAAGTCAAAAATATCCTTAATTTGAGGATTTAACTTGAGTTGACACAATGGTAAGGGGTCACGTGTTAACTGAAGTTTTGCTTGTTCAAAATGGTTAACATATAAATGTGTATCACCGCCAGTCCAGACAAAATCACCTACGCCTAAACCACAAACTTGAGCAATCATATGAGTCAGTAGAGCATAGCTGGCAATATTAAATGGCACCCCTAGAAAAACATCTGCGCTACGTTGATAAAGTTGGCAAGACAACTTTCCATCCTGAACAAAAAATTGGAATAAAGTGTGGCATGGCGGTAAGGCAACTTTACCGGCTTCATTTGGATTCCAGCCAGACACAATCAAACGACGTGAGTTTGGATTGGTCTTGATTTCATTGACCAACCAACTGATTTGGTCAAAACCATCATTTTCAAACAAACCATTGTCTTTTTGCGTTGCGCCAAAGTTACGCCATTGATGACCATAGACTGGGCCCAATTCACCCTCAGGACGTCCAAAACGGGCAGTCTGCTCAGCGGTAGACCATTCGTCCCAGATTGAAACTTTATTGTCTTTTAAATATTGAACATTGGTGTCGCCTTTTAGGAACCACAGCAGTTCAATCACAATTGAGCGGAAATGAACTTTTTTAGTGGTCAGTAGAGGAAACCCTTTTGACAAGTCAAAACGCATTTGATGACCAAATACAGAACGAGTACCTGTACCAGTACGATCACCTTTGTCACCGCCATCGTCTAGGATATGTTGTAGAAGGTCTAAATACGCTTTCATATAGTTTCCAATTTGGGGAGTTTATACGACACAAATGACAGATTATGTCGCATGATTACCCATTCGTAATGTTTCTGAATAGCTTCAGAGTTTATACTAATCTCACTTTCTTTTTAAGCTAGATTATTTTCTGTTTTGCATCCATCTAACATCTAAAACTAAGAGTATTTGAAAATGAGTATAAATTTGAATGAGCTCCCAGCATGTTTACAGCCTTATAAAACGCAAATTATTGCGACAAAAAAAGACAGTATAGAAATATCATTATTGCCCGCTGAAGATTTACAGATTTGGCAAAGTAAAGTGGGTGGAAATCCTTATTTACCTGTAGGAAAGCAATATCCACAGAGCGCGGAGGGGGATGACTTACAATTATTGGCGCAGATCAATTTTGCAGAAGTGCCAGAAAATCAACATTATCCAAAGTCTGGAATTTTACAGTTTTTTATCAATCCGCATGATGATTTATATGGTCTCAATTTTGATGATCAAAAAAAGCAAGATGGCTTTCGCGTGGTTTTCTATGACAAGATTGAGCAAGATCTTGCACTTTTACAAAGCGATTTTCCAAGTTTTGCTGAGGACGATATTTATAGTCCTATCGCAGGGCAATCTGCGATTCAGTTTGAGAAGGCTGAAAGCTATATTGATATGAACAATTTTGATTTTGCCCAAAAAGTCACAGACCCTTATGAAAGAGACGATGAAGAAGAGTTTTGTGATGAATACAGTGAAGTTTTTTCAGCAAGCGGACATCGTTTAGGGGGATATCCATTTTTTACTCAATCTGATCCGCGTGAATACAATGAATCTATTCAAGATTATATTTTGCTGTTGCAGATTGATACAGGTGAAGCCGAAGGTATTGAGATCATGTGGGGCGACTCAGGTGTAGGGAACTTCTTTATTCATCCTGATGATCTTGAAAAAAGAGATTTCTCTAAAGTGGTGTATAACTGGGATTGTTATTAAGCACCGACGGCATAATTTCTAAAAAGCTGATGTTGATAACGTCAGCTTTTTATTGAAAAAATCTTTCTTTAGCATACGATTTTGCTGCATTTATAAAACAAAAGTGTGACTGAATTGACAGTTTAATGTGTTGATTAAATTAAGAAAATATTTTAATGATACGGCCGAGTAAACTTTTATTGATTAAATTTTAAACAAACAAACCTAAATGATGAATTGTGTAATGTCAGCAGTTTCAGTAGCTTGAGGCGTTACAAATGAGATTTATTAACACTTACATATTTTTTTACATGTTTTAAGTCTACATTTTAAGAATTGCTGATTACTATTCATGGCTTGTGAAAAGTTGTTATTGGTTTAAACAAGGTGGTTTGAATCAATTCAAAAGGGCAGTTTGAGGACAATGCATGATTTACGACCACAATGTTAATATGAATGAATACGTGAATCCCACGGTTCATATTCAGATTCGATCGGAAAATCAAAATAATAATTTTCGACCAGATGAATACTTAAAAAATAAAGCATTTGAAACTTTTAAAAATCAAACTGAAGCATTTAAGAAAGAAAGCTTAATCGATATTAGTAAATTTACTGAAAAACTTGTCAGTATGTCACGTAGTACTACTGCACATCGTTGTGCAAGATATGTGCGTATAGCGCTTGAATCAGCTGGTGCACGTTTTTCTGATCATCCTGTTGCGGCTTCAGATTGGGGTTCGACTTTAACTGAGATTGGTTATAAGCAAATCCGTCCTGACTTTGATAATCCTCAAGAAGGTGATATTTATATCATCAACAGTACCAGTCGCCATCGTTATGGCCATATTGCCGGATTTACAGGTTCTCAATGGGTTTCTGATTTTAGACAACGTAGTTACGATGTGTATAAAGACCCAAATGTAACCTATGAATATTATCGTCTAGCTGCTTAGTTTCACAGTCAAAAGCATTTAATCTATTACGGATTAAAAGATAAAAAAGGAAGCTTTTGGAATGAAAGGCTTCCTTTTTTATTACTATGCTTTTTTACTACAACACCTTTAGTCAAAACGTTTTGCGCGATTTTGATAAATTGACATGATAAATAGACCCAATGCAGCAAAGCCAACCGCTTGAATCGAGGTCAATATTTTATGTTGTGCGGGTAAAAAAGCCATTAAAAGCATAAGTGCAAGCAATGGGTAGATTGAAAATAAACTTTTAAAACCTTGAGCATAGACATTATGTTGAGCAATTTTTAGCCCCAGCATTCTTAACAAATGTGTAGAGATTCCAATTGCTAAACATGTCACGGTAAACGTTGGACTTAACTTCTCAATCGTGGCGCAATAATAAATTATCACACAGGTTAAGATTGAGATGATCACTTTCATTTCACGGCTACAGCGCGCTGAATACCAAAAATCTAACATTATTTAGATACTTGTTCAGATGAGTTTTTATTGAGTAGCGAGAGTGGTGAAAAAATACAAACCGCTAGGGCCATAAAGCCAATACCTTGAGCGCCTGGGATTAAAATTTCACCATTGTTCATGTTTTTAAAAACCAATGCCAAAACTAAAGCCAGTGGAATCCAGGTCAATAAACGATAAAGAAATCCTGTTGGACGTTGAGCTGCAAAATGAACCTTACAGTATCGACAAATCAGAAAAATAATACCTGTACCTGCAAAAAGTAAAATATTATCAGGGGTTAGAGGCTGGTACCAATATAGTCCAATACTGACTAGTGCCAATAAAATAAGAAAAATGAGCTTCTTTGCAACCGAGACTTTAGGATCAAACCAAAATTCAAGCATAGTGATTTCGTTTAAATTGGATAATGATAATTTAGCATAAAAAAGGTGAAGCTTAGCTTCACCTTTTTAAACTTAGCCCATAAGGCTTAAGTATTTTTTTGTGGACCCCAGTCAAAAATTTTCTTTTGGTAAGCGTACCAAATCAACCACAATCCAATCAGAATCATTGGGAATGAAAGGATTTGACCTTTGGTCATCCAGCCAAACAGGATATAACCTTGATCCGCATCAGGTTCACGGAAGAATTCCATAAAGAATCGAGCACAGCCATAACCCATTAGAAAGATTGCAGATACGGCATAACGTGGGCGTGGTTTAGCACTATAGAACCATAGAATAAGGAACAGCAGCAGTCCTTCACACAGCGCTTGATAGAGCTGAGATGGATGACGAACCAAATGTAGTGGATCAGTCGGGAAGATCATACCTAGCGCAAAGTTAGGGTCAGAAACTTGACGACCATATAATTCACCACCGATGAAGTTACCAATTCGACCAAACATCAAGCCCGTTGGTACACAGGGCGCAATGAAGTCCAGGGTTTCAAACCAAGTTTTCTTATATTTATGACACCACAAAAGCATGGCAATCATTACACCAAGGAAGCCCCCGTGGAAACTCATACCACCAGTCCAGACTTTAAATAGCCAGATAGGATCTGCTAAAAATTTGCCAAACTCGTAAAATAAGACATAGCCTACACGACCACCGAGCACAACTCCAAGTGCGCCAAAGAACACCAGATCTGAAACCATTTCAGAGTTCCAGTCAGCACGTTGTTTAGCGCGATAAGTAGCAAGTCCCCAAGCACATAAAAATGCCAAGAGATACATCAGTCCATACCAATGGACGTTGAGTGGACCCAGTGATATCGCAATTGGGTCAATATTCGGGTAGGTGAGCATTCCTAATCCTTGATTTTCTATTTTGCACAGATTTTAGCTGAAACATATTAAAAATGTTGTACATTCAATGTGTAAACTTCATGGAATGTATTTTATGTGTATTGTGGCATTGGCTTGGCAAGTTTTGGATGATTTACCTGTTTGTTTAATTTCAAATCGTGACGAATTCTACCATCGTCCAAGCACTCAATTACAGTCATGGTCGAACAGTCCGATTATTGCAGGGCAAGATTTGCAATCCGGCGGGACATGGATGGGGGTCACACCACAGGGACGTTGGGCAGTGATTACCAATTATCGTGATGGTGCTGATAAACAAACTTATCCGACTACACGAGGCTATTTGATTCAAGCTTTTTTAGAGTCAGATCAAACACCGATTCGTTTTGCACAAACACTGGAAAAGCGGCAAAGAGATTATGCAGGTTTTAACTTATTTGTGGGTGATCAACAGCAAGCCGTTTATATGAGTAATCGTGGTGAAGCCCCTCAAGTATTATCCCAAGGTGTATTTGTCGTTTCAAATGGCTTGATGTCAGACGATTGGGAAAAAACCAAGCATTTACGTAAACGCTTTACCCAAGAATTTTTACCCATGCTGCAAGTTCCTTCTATCTCTGAACAAGATCTACAATTCGCTGTTTGGGATATTTTAGAAGATGAACGTAAAATTATTCCTGATTTACTGCCCAATACTGGAATTAATCCTGAGATGGAAGCTTTGTTGTCTTCAACATTTATTCAAAGTCCAATTTATGGGACACGCTGTTCCAACTTCTTAACCATGAGTCACACTCAGATTGATTGGGTCGAAAAAACGCAACAAGGTGAACATATGGGCGAGTTAGTAGAGATTAAGCGCGCTATTGAAAAATAAAAAGCCATAGCAACTTTCATCACTATGGCTTTAAAACAATAAATTTAGTTGATTAGCCAGCAATTACACCGCCATCTTTACGAGTAATGACGACAGTTGCAGAGCGCGGGCGAGCGGTCTTATTGCTTGGATCTTTTTGTGAGGCAGGCCAGTTACTTGATGGCTTATCAAAGCTAGGTGAGTCTTCACCAGGATGCTGAACATTGATAAAAATGGCTTTGTAGTCGGGTGTCATGGTGACACCCGTGATTTCACATTGTTTTGGGCCTGTTAGGAAGCGACGCAGGTTTTCATCAGTGACTTGTTTACCCACGATCGTTTCTTGCCCAGCAGATGATATTGCTTTTGCGCCATCACCGACTTTACCAGGGAGTGCAGCAAGCATCATACAATTGGTGGTATCTGTATAAGCACCATCATCCGTTTGAATCCAAAGTACACCACGTGGATCGAACCACATACCATCTGGTGAAGATAAATCATTGTTATCATTTAACCCAGATAAGTTGATGTTACTGGCCATTTTTGCTTCAGCACCAAAGAGATAGATGTCCCAAGTAAAACTTTCAGCAGTGGTTTTATTATCTTTTTCATGGAAGCGGATAATGTGACCATTTACATTGCCTTTACCGCCTTCTGGGTCGCTATAGTTTCGTGGATTTGCAGCATCTAATGCATGTGCTGTACCACGGTTCGAGTTATTTGTCAGGGTGACATAGACTTCACCATTCTCTGGGTTCACCGCAACCCATTCTGGACGATCCATTTTGGTGGCTTTGACCGAATCACCGGCTAAACGTGCAAAAGTAGTGACATCGGCTTGAGATCTAAAAGGATAGACTGTATTGCTATCATTTAAACCATTTTTACCGTATGCCAATTCAATCCATTTACCTGTACCATCATTATTGAACTGCGCAACATATAACTTGCCACTGTTCATATATTTATCGCCAGCGCGATAGCCACCATTCACATCTTTTGCATCCCACTTCGCATCAGATACAAATTTGTAGATATATTCGCCACGTGAGTCATCGCCCATATAGAAGGCCAGATTTTCCCCTTCGATTAAGCGACTTGAACGACAGTCTTCATGTGCAAAGCGACCTAAAGATGTACGTTTAACGGGGTTTGAACGACTATCGAACGGATCGATTTCAACAATCCAACCAAAGGTATTTGCGCCGTTGCGATAATCTTTGTCTGCTGAGTCAGCGGTAATTGAAGAGTTCCAACGGTCATATAAGTCTTGGCTCTCGATTGCCCCAATCGCAGTTTCCCAGCCATAACGTGAGCTGGCACCATCTTTTAAACCATAGCGATTCAGTGCGATGATTTCAGCCGCACTACGTTTTGCATCGTCACCTTTATTACGCACAAAGTATCCAATAAAGTTTTCTTCTGTGGTGAGGTAAGTTCCCCAAGGCGTATAACCATTACCACAGTTATTATGTGTGCCACGTGTTTGCTTTGCTGAGCTTGAGTATTTGGTTTTTACCAAATCGGAACCTGCAACTGTGCCTGCAAAGTCCATGACCGTTGACGCTGTAATACGGCGATTAAATGGAGAGCTTTTTACAATCTCTACTTTTTGTGTGGTTGCATCTTTTTTTAATTCAATGACGGAGACACCATGTGCATTAACTTCACGAATCACTTCATCTTCTGGGCGACGGCCATTTACTTTTGTTGCACCTTTAGGATGTAAGAAGGTTTGATTAATGTATTCATGGTTCATGACCAATAAGCCACGGTTTGAGGCTTTCGCATCATATTTAGAGCTATTGGAATTTAAGCCAAAATAGCTCATACCATCATGACAATCGCCTGAACGTGCTGTAAAGCTGACCCCTGAAGGAACATTGTTATCATCCCAGTCAGGGATCGTTTGCGTTAATGGATCACCTAAAGCATAAAGCACATTTGCTTCATAACCAGCAGGAACAGTGACGATGTCATTGAGGTTTTTTGCAACAGGGTTAAAGGTGAATTTTTCTGGTTTTTTAACGGTCGTGGTTGGTGTTGAATTATTGTCATCGTCGTCATTACAGCCGACTAGGCTCGATGCTAAAGCGAGAGCAGCTGCACCACTTGCTGTTTTTGTAATTAAACTACGACGAGAAATCCGTTGTTCTAAAATGTCACGGAAATGTGTGTTATTCGAAGTATTGTTATCTAACTCTTGATTTTCATGATATGGCGTGAGGTCTGTCATACGATTCCCTTTGGCTTTAAGTCTTGATTAAATGTGATTTTGATTCAGCTTAAAAACATACAGAACAAATGTGTAAGATCTCTTACTCTTATATTTAATATTGGTTAAATTTAATCTTATTTTAAGAAAGTAATAGGATTGTCATATTTGTATTTAGATAATTACTGTGCTGTTCAATTTCTATAAACATTGAGATATGACTGATTTGAGCATGATATGTGCTTGGTGAATTGAATCAACAGGATTAACTTGTAGTTGTTTTTTAATAGAGATGTTTCATAAAGAGATTTTAATAATAGGCTTCTTTTCTAAGCGCTTATTAAAAGCATAGATCAACATAAAATCCCCTTCATCCTAACCTTCTCCCGAGGGGAGAAGGGACTTTTAATCACAATATAATTCACTCAACCTGATCACTTTCGACTTGTGAAATAGATCTAATGTATTTGAATAAAAGGGTAGAAGATTAAGCGATAGACTTGTTTTTATAATTGTTTTTAAAAAGAATTTAACATTCTTAAAATAAAAAATGACCTCAAAAGAAGTCATTTAAATATTAAAAAGCTTTTTTATTTTGATACTTAAGCATCTACAGTTTTACGTTTTTCAATTACTTTACCCAGCAATAAACCCAGCTCAAATAGCATCCACATTGGAATTGCGAGCATGATCATTGAAATTGCATCTGGTGGGGTAATAAACATAGATACGAAGAAACATCCCACCACGATAAAGCGGCGCTTTTCAGCCAATGTTTTAGTGGTGACGAAACCAACTAAAATTAACACTAAAGTAATGATCGGGATTTCAAAGGTTACGCCAAAGACCAAGAATAATTTTAGGCAGAAGCTTAAATAACTATTGATGTCCGTCATTGGCGCGACGGTTTCTGGTGAAACACTGATAAAGAAATGCAGGATGGATGGCAATGCAATAAAGTAAGCAAAAGCGATCCCTGAATAAAACAGCACAATACTGCCAAACAGCAACGGAAATGCTAGATTTTTTTCTTTTTCGTATAATGC
This sequence comes from Acinetobacter sp. BIGb0196, assembly GCF_011759595.1. Lineage (NCBI taxonomy): Bacteria > Pseudomonadati > Pseudomonadota > Gammaproteobacteria > Moraxellales > Moraxellaceae > Acinetobacter > Acinetobacter sp. BIGb0196. The sequence continues at coordinate 822,639 of NZ_JAAOZA010000002.1, forward strand.
AGGTTTAATAAAAGCCCAAAGTTGATAGATGATAAAGGGCATCGCCAACATCAGCGCAATAAAGAAGTTTAACTTAAACGGTGCCATGAATGTTGCTGTAACATCAGTTGCAATCATGGTTGAGGTTGCAGGTAATTGTTTTCTGAGTGGTTCTGATAATGCAATATAGGTCTTATTGGCAAATGGCAATAAACAAAAAAATATAACGATGAGTGCGCCAACAATTTTAAATAAATGCTTACGTAATACCATCAGGTGTTGAGTAATCGGCATTGCATCTAAAGCCGGCATCTCGGTAGACGAGGCATCATGTACTTGTGGTGCTAATGAGTCGCTCATACAGCCACCTTCAATTGCGGTACTTCTTTAACAAGAACAATTTGTGGTCGAGTTACAGTACAGTTTTGTTTATCTAACCAAGTCTTTGACATATAAATAGCGGGAACCGTAATATCGAGTTTATGATAAGTGGTGTGAGTTTTTTTATTGTCTGTTATTGCGAGATGACTTTCTTGTTCTACAGCAATTTTTTGTTGTTGTAACTCTTGCATTTGAGCCTGCATTTTTTGTTCAAGTTCTTGAATTTTTTGCATCTCTTGTTGCATTTGTTCTCTAAATTCAGAAAGACGTAATTCACGGTCGATGTCATTTTGGACACTACTAATTGCACGTTTAAATTTGCTATACCATTTGGCAGCAAAACGCGCAGCTTCAGGAAGTTTATCTGGTCCCAATACCAAGAGCGCAATGATCCCAAACACTAACAGTTCTGAAAATCCAACATCTAACATGATCTACGCCTCACCGATTAGTGTTTTACTGTAGAGTTCACATCAGTATTGCTAGTTTGATGTTCTAGTGTACGCGTTTCAGTCAGTGAAGCAGTTGTTGCCTCTTCTTCTTTAATTGATTTCTTAAAATCTTTTACGGCACCACCAACATCTTTACCTAAGTTTTTTAGCTTTGATGTACCAAATAGTAGAATCACAACGATTGCAAAAATAAGTACATGCCAAATCGATAATCCAGCCATAGTTTTAACTCCTATTTATTAACAGCTATAACAACAGTTATCCATGACAAAAAAGTGACACTAATATTTCAATTTAAAGACAGACAATATTTATAAATTATTTTGATATGTTAAACGTCATCTATATTTGGAAAATGCTAGTATGTTCATGATTTGAGAATAAGGTGTTGTATTGTGGCTTTGTTATTTCCAGTTTTATCATTTATCTGTGGGCTGATACTGGCAAATAGCAAATTTTCAGTAAACTTAAAATCATTCATGTCTTTGCTGCTGGCTCGCTTATTTATCCCGATTGTGATTATTTACAATATGGTATTTTATAAATCGGGCAGTATTGCTTTAATCTTATTTGCTTTTTTCTCGTGCTTTACGCTTTTCTTTATTTATCTCACGCTGTCTAAAGATCGTTTAGCTTCATTGTGTTTTAGCTATACCAATATGGCATGGCTCGGCTTTCCGATTGCCTTGGCTATATTTGGTCCAGACAATAGTATGCTGATGATACCGCTCTATATCGGGGTTTCAATTTTTGGAAACTCTTGGGCTGTGACTTCGGTAAGTTCAGCCCCGCAATCCAAACAATTGCTTATCAAAAAAGTACTGCAATCGCCACCTGTGATTGCCTTGATCATTGCAGGGCTTTTACGTTGTTTTGATGTGCAACAGTTTCAGACAAATGATTGGATTAATTGGATTTATACTCTGGCTAAATGGAGTATGAGTTTTACCGGTATGTGTGTATTGGGGATGTGGTTAAGAAAAACCAAAGTCCATATCGAGGATTTACTGTCCAGTACTAAGCTTGCAATATTAAAGTTAGTTTGTGGTGTTGTATTGTGCAGTCTGGCTTATTTCTTTTTACCTGTTCCACAGATCCATCAATATATTGGGGTGATGTTTTTACTGTTTTGTTTACCGCCAGCTGCCAATATTGTCGCATTGGAAACCCACTATCAAGGCACTGGGGTTTCAGCAAAATATATTGCTTCGGGAACGATAGTCAGTTGTGTGGTATGCGTCCTATATGGTGTGTTGATTCATTTTTTATAGTTTTATCGGTTTATTTTGCTTCGTTTTAGATAAGCTTTAGCGATATCCATCATATTCCTCCTTTGCTCAAAGGCGAGGAGGAATCTAACAAAATCGTATGATTTTAAACGGCTGGTTTTAACTGCTTATTTCAAGCTTGCTTTAAACAATTGCATCGCCTGGCCACGATGGCTAATTTTGTTCTTTTCTGCTTTACTCATTTCTGCGCTTGAAATATTTAGCTCAGGTAACCAGAACAGTGGGTCATAACCGAAGCCATTTTCACCTCGAGCTTGCTCTAGTACTTCACCTTGCCAGATCCCTTGGAAGATTTGTGGTAAAGGGTCATCTGCATGTTCAACCAATGCCAATACACATACGAACATTGCTTCAATCGCTTGATCGTCTTGGCGTAAAGGCTTAAGGTTTTCCAGCAATTTTGCATTATTGGCTGCATCATCGCCATGCTCACCTGCATAACGTGCAGAGTAAATTCCAGGTGCTCCATCTAATACGGGAACGCAAATCCCAGAATCATCTGCAATCGCAGGTTTACCTGAAATACGGCTCGCATGACGTGCTTTGATAATTGCATTTTCAATAAAGCTTAAGCCATCTTCAATCGCGTCTTCGATATTCAGTTGACCTTGAGGAATCACTTCAACGGGTAAAGTCAATTCAGCAAACAATTTTTCAAATTCAGCAATTTTGCCTTTGTTATTGCTTGCGAGTACCAGTGTTCCTTGTGATAACCAATCTTTTGATGACATGATGCAGACTCAAAATTTAAAATTGAGTTATTTTAACTTAATCTGTGTCATAAAATGCGGCTAAATTCTCTCGTCCTTTACGCTTTACTGGATATGTTTTGCTTTTGCGCTAATGCGTTTGTCTAACTGTTGTTTTAAATCGAGAACATCCTCATTTTTCATAAAACCTAGTCCAACATTGAGTTTCTGTTTGCTGTTATCTTTCATGATAAAAAGTAAATAGTATTGTCGATCAAGTAAGGTTTTTTTGAGCTCAACTTCATAGATCTCTGGTATTTTAATGTGTTTTTTAATTATCACTCTACCTTTAAAATCAATGCTTCTAATCATGTCTTGGGAGAGGGTTAAAATAGGACGTTGATTGCTAAACATCTGAATAGCTTTATTACTGAAAAAATAAGCAATGAGACCCAATGGCGTAACAAGAAATAGCGAAAAGAGACTTTTTAAGCCATTCTTCCATTCAGACATTTCCAAGATTAAAAGCACGGTCGCAGCCCAAAAGGGGCAGGCCAAAATTCCAGCAAAAATCGCCAAAGGAATCATTTGTTTGCGTGAAGCATAATATTTTTTCTTTTGCATATTTTTCCATACATAGAAGAACTCGATTTACTTCTCAAATGCACAAGTGGTGCCTTGATGGAAAATCATTTGCCATATACCGTGATCATTCATAACCCAAATTGAACTGCGTAAAGCCACATTGTATTGAGCTTGAGTTGCCACATTGATTTGATGGCTTTGATAGGTCAGTAAAACGCTATGATCAGATAACGACTGAACTTGAAAATCCTGTGCTTGAATGATGTCGGTATCTGTATCGTTTAAAAGTGCTTCAATCATTTGGGCTTTATGCACAACCCACCCTGATTTGGTAATTTCTTTAAAATCTGGATGTAACCGTTGATCAAGTATTTGAAAGTTTTGACGATCACGATGATGCAACCCGCATTCATATTGAATTAATTGTTTGAATAGGTCTTGCATTGTCAACAATCCCAGTTGAAATACTTAAATGGATAGCAGTAAAAAAAGCACCCGAAGGTGCTTTTATGATCGATGAAAATCAAATTATTGAGCTTGAATCCATTGATCTGCACGTTGTGTCGCAGTACGAATTTGGTCTTGAGTTAAGTTAGCAGCCAAAGCAGTTTTTTTGGTTTGCGACATGTTAATCACTTTATTGTCTAACATACCATCACGTGTAGAAAGCTCATACCACTGATAAGCGCCCATGTAGTTTTTCTTTTGCTCTTCCATCACCGCAAGATTAAAGCTTGCACGGTTATCGCCGTGGCTCGCTGCTTTTTCAAAGTATTGACGCGCAGATGTTTCGCTTTTAGAAACGCCTAAACCATCAGCATACATACGACCAACATTCAACTGAGCCGCAGAAATACCTTGGTCAGCCGCAGCTTTAAACCATGTAAATGCTTGTTTAAGGTCTTTAGATACACCGCCAGTACCAGCCTGGAAATGTGTTGCTAAATAAAATTGTGCAGCAGGTTGGCCAGCTTTCGCTGCTTTTTGCAAATCTGTCACATTCATATGTGCATATTGTGCTGCCATTGCTGATACAGATTGTTGTTGCTGCGGTACATAGTCCGCATGGGCTTGAATACTCACTAGCCCAAAAAATAACGTACTGCCTAATAATAATTTCTTCATAGAGCGCTCACTCGATAAATAGCGACTTCGCCGAACAAATTCGGTATGGCTTTACTTAAAAAGCTACCTTGTTGGTTCCCATTTACAGCGAGTCGATCAATAATTTGAATCTGATTTTCAGCACATAATGCTTCAAAATCACGAAAGGTGCATAAGTGGATATTAGGTGTATTGTACCACATATACGGTAAGGCATCAGAAACAGGCATCTTGCCTTTCAGTGCAAGGAAAGACCGTGTTTTCCAATACGCAAAGTTAGGAAACGTAATAATTGCTTGTTTCCCCACACGCACCATATCGCGCAGAAGCACATCAGGTGCATCTACAGCTTGCAAAGCTTGTGCCATAACCACATAGTCAAAAGACTGGTCGGCAAAGCGTCCCAAACCGAGGTTTAAGTCTTGTTGTATAATATTTAACCCTTTGCTGACGGCAATTGCAATCTTTTCTTGATCGATTTCTAGCCCGTAAGCATGAATTTGCTGTTTTTTGCTCATTTGTGACAATAATTCGCCATCACCACAACCTAAATCGAGCACACTTGCACCAGCATTGATCCATTTTTCTGCAAGCTGTTGGTCAATACGCATTACAAAGCCTCCTTAGGTGTTGAATTAAGGTGTTCAATACCACCTAAAAATGCACGTAAGGATTTGACGTACAAGGGGATAGGGAATAGGAATGAGTCATGGCCCTGCTCAGCATCAATATCCAAATAACTCACAGGTTTTTGATTGGTAATCAAGGCGTTGACAATCTCTTGCGAACGTTCTGGGCTAAAACGCCAGTCTGTTGTAAATGACACCACTAGAAAGCGGCATTTGGTATTAGATAATGCTTTAGTCAGTGACTGTTCATATTCACGTGATGGATCGAAATAATCCAAAGCTTTGGTCATGATCAGATAAGTATTGGCATCAAAGTTACGACTGAATTGTTCACCTTGATAACGCAGATAGCTTTCAACTTGGAACTCAACATCGAAACCATACATAAACTTGCCTGATTTTAAATCACGGCCAAATTTTTGTTTCATGGCTTCTTCAGAAAGGTAGGTAATATGACCCACCATACGTGCCAAAATTAAGCCACGTTTTGGATAACTATCGAGTTCTAAATAGCGGCCATTGTGAAAATCTGGATCAGACAAAATGGACTGACGTGCCACTTCGTTAAATGCAATATTTTGTGCGGAAAGCTTTGGTGCGCTGGCAATGATGACACATTTTTGTAAACGGTCAGGATAGTCCACAGACCATTGTAAAGCCTGCATGCCACCTAAAGAACCACCAATGATTGAATACCAAACATCTATCCCTAAGCGGTCAGAGAGGAGGGCTTGAGTTTTAACCCAATCACGTACAGTCACTAATGGAAAGTCGGGACCGTATGGGCGATTTTCATTTTCAGGGTTAGGTGAAGTGGGTCCTGTTGAGCCACTACACCCCCCGATATTGTTGAGTGCGACCACAAAAAACTTCGAGGTATCAATGGCTTTACCTGGCCCAATACATGCATCCCACCAGCCGGTTTTTTTATCGTCTTCATGGTGATAGCCAGCCGCATGATGATGTCCTGAAAGTGCATGGCAAATCAAAATTCCATTTGATTTATCTGCATTGAGCTCACCATAGGTTTCCACCATGATTTCATAGCGTGGCAATACTCGACCACACTCAAGCTCTAACGGTTCTTCAAATTCAAACTTTTGTGGAGTAACGAGCCCCACTGAATCAGCTGGAAAAGACACTGGAAATGTTCACCTTAAAATTTTAGAAGGTCGATAAATTACGGATATTAGAGATATCTAAGTCATCTGTATGGCTAATAAATTAATGATATTCCATGGTTTTCACAATAGCTTTTATCATTAAAGTTCACTTCAGGATGAGTGATGATGTCGAGTAGAGTCACAATGAATGTTTTGACTTTGCTGAGGCTCAACGTATTCTTCTTTCGAAAAAATGAAAAGCTAAGCTTTATCAGAGAGCGATCTTGTCAAACTTTGCTTCTCATCGCCAAACGTGTTCACTACTCGCCAACACCAGTCTGATCTCAAACAATCATGGATGAAATTTCCATGTATCTTTTTATCTTTAAATTATTTTTAAAAGATATAAAGCTGTTCGAAGAGATTGCTTGATAACATCAATAAATAAAAGAAAGGATACCACTAGGGGGCATCCTTTCTAAAGTCTTTTAACTGATATCGCTTATACAGCAGCAGCGATGACTTGTTCAGTACTTAAAACACCTTGGTCAATCAAACGATTGGTTGCCGCTATAATTGCTTCAATTGAAGAGGTAACAATATTGTCATGCACACCAGCACCGAATGCAGATTTACCTGTACCTTGGACTTGAAGTTCGATCAATGCCAATGCTTTTGCATGTGCACCAGAACTGATACTGCGTTCTTCGTAGTTTAAGACATCAATTGGTAATTGAAGTGCATTTAAAATCGCAGAAATTGGACCATTCCCTTCACCACGTAAGCGCTGAGTTTCACCATTGATGACCACATCAAGCTCAATCACTTGGCTACCATTTTCATCTGACAATCTATAATTTTTCGCTGAATAGTGTGCATCTTTTGCAGCAACATAGGTGTCTTTAAACAAGGTCCAAATTTGTTGAGCTGAAACTTCAACACCTTCTTCATCTGCAACTTGCTGAACAATTTGTGAGAATTCAATCTGTAAGCGACGAGGTAAAACCACGTTATAGTTAGACTCTAATAAGTACGCAATACCGCCTTTACCTGACTGTGAGTTGACACGGATCACAGCATCATAATCACGACCTAAATCTTTAGGGTCGATTGGTAAGTAAGGCATATCCCAAATTTCTTCGTCTTTTTGGAACTCAAAGCCTTTTTTAATTGCATCTTGGTGAGAACCAGAGAAAGCAGTAAAGACCAAATCACCAGCATATGGGTGACGTGGGTGTACAGGCAAGCCAGTACATTCTTCTATTGTGGCAATAATCTCATTAATGTTTGAGAAATCTAACTCACATGCCACACCTTGTGTGTACATGTTTAATGCAATTGCAGCAACGTCAACGTTACCAGTACGTTCACCATTCCCAAATACGCAACCTTCAACACGATCAGCACCAGCCATGATCGCTAACTCAGATGCTGCAATACCACAACCACGGTCATTGTGACAATGTACTGAAATAATCACACCATCACGACGTTGCAAATTACGATGCATCCATTCGATTTGGTCAGCATAGACATGCGGGCCAGATACCTCAACAGTTGCAGGTAAATTTAAAATAACTTTATTGTCAGGCGATGCTTCCCAAATTTCAGTTACTGCATCGCAAACATCTTTAGCAACTTCTAATTCTGTTGCTGTAAAACATTCTGGACTGTATTGAAAAATAAATTCAGTTTCAGGCTGTTTGGCTGCATATTCTTTTACTTTGCTTGCCGCATTCATTGCCAATTGTTTTGCACCATTGGCATCAACATTCAATACTTTTTTACGGAAAGTGGGTGAATTTGAGTTATAGATATGCACAATGGCACGTTTTGCACCTTGTAAAGCCTCAAAAGTACGTGCAATTAAATGATCACGCGCTTGCACCAAGACTTCGATATAAACGTCATCTGGAATATGACCTTCTTCAATCAACTTACGGGTGAAATCAAAATCAACTTGTGATGCTGAAGGAAAGCCAATTTCAATATGCTTAAAGCCAATTTTGACCAACATTTCGAACATTTTGAATTTTTGTTCGATGTTCATTGGCTCGAAAATCGCTTGGTTACCATCACGAAGGTCGGTACTCATCCAAATTGGCGCTTTATTGATTTCGTTATTTGGCCATTGACGGTCAGGCAAGTCTACACGTTGGTACATGCGACGATATTTTTTACTTGGATCAGCCAACATCATGAGGTAACTCCTTGTGTAGTTGTTGTTGCTCGTCTCTTGGGTAAAGGCAACTTACTACAAATATAGATTGTGTCTATCTGTTCAATTTACAAGTGTTTTTAAGATGAAAACACAGTAAATTTTCATAAATTTATACGTGGGTAACACGAGATAAATCTAAACACTGATAACTTACAAATGGTTTAACTTGAGATTAATTCTAAAACAATTATCTTGGAAATAATTTCCTTAATTTGCATAAAAAATATCAGTTGAGAGAAAAATTTTCTTTGAATGACTTAATCTTGAAAAATATATTCTTGATTGATTTCTTTTACGGTAGCAGTTCCCATTAATGCCATGGTAATTTCAAATTCTTCCTTTAAAATTTTAATCACATGGGCCACACCTAAAGCACCAGCAACAGTGAGCCCGTAGATCGCAGGACGGCCAATCAGCACTGCAGATGCGCCTAAAGCCAATGCTTTAAATATATCTGTACCACGACGGATTCCACCATCCAAAAGTAAAGGAAAATCATGAGGAACAACGGCCTTAATTTTTGCTAAGGCGGTCAGTGGGGAAATACTGCTATTGAGTACTCGCCCACCATGATTAGAAACGATTAAGCCTTTTACGCCGATTTCGACTGCTTTTTTTGCATCGAGTGGATGTAGCACACCCTTTAAAATTACAGGCAAATGGCTATGGGCAATTATAAATTCGATATCTGCCCATTTGGGTGCAATTTGCATTAAACCGTTGAATACAGGATGTTGATGCTCAGAAATTTCGGGCAGGGGAATGTGGGTAGGTGTATGGGGGTGTTGCATGCCTTCTGGCAATTGAAAATTCACCCGACGTTCACGATCACGAATCCCTGTATGCGGTGAATCTACTGTAATCACAAGCGCTTTAAAATTTTGTTGTTCTGCGAGTCGAACTAAGGCCAATGATTTTTCACGATCACCTTGCCAATACAGTTGGAACCATTTTAGCGGGTTTTCTTGTTTTAAACTTCGCATATCGGTATTGGTGAAAGTACTCAGTACGATATTACTTCCTAAAACTTCGGCTGCCAGTGCAGCCGCAGCTTCGCCCTCTGGGTGGAACAATTGTTGATGTCCAATCGGTGCAAGAAAAATTGGATGAGGAAATTTTTGCCCTAAAATTTCACACTCTGTCGAGCCTTGAGTTAAGTCATTGAGCAGTCTTGGAATCAGTTGAATATTTTTAAATTGTTGTAAGTTTTCTTGAACACTTTGCTCATCCATCGCCCCACCTTGCAAGTAGTGCCAAGTGTTTTCAGGCAGATGCTGTTCTGCTTGTTTCTCGTAATCCGCAATTGTCTGTAAATATGCTGGAATTTGAGTGAGTGGAGTAATAGGAGTATTTGCTGTTGTCGAAATCATAAATTGCCCCATTGACGAAGTAAGTTATGATAATGACTGGTTAAACTAACCACTTCTTCATTATCACCCAATTGCTGACGTAGTTTGATAATGGTGATATCTAAATTAAATAACATACTACGTTGCCAATCATCTTTAACCATGCTTTGCATCCATGTAAAAGCGGCAATTCGTTGTCCAGACGTTACTGGTTCGACACGGTGTAGGCTCGTAGCTGGATAGAGAATTGCATCGCCTGCATCAAGTTTCACTTCATGACTACCGTAGTTGTCTTCAACAATCAGTTCACCACCTTCATATTCATCTGGTTCGGATAAGAATATTGTCATCGAAACATCTGTACGGATCATTTGTCCTGTCAGTGACGAATATTGCACTGCATTATCAACATGGTTGCCGTAGTTTCCTGAATCCTGATAGCAATTTAGCATAGGCTGTAAAATATGTTTTGGTAATCCTGCAGATTGAACTAAAAGGTTTTGTTTTAGGATTTTTAAAATCTGTGTGGAAATCATTTGATAGACTTCATGTTGCACATCAACTTGTAAATTATTTTTAATTTGTTGTGCCTGAGCGCCTGCACTGTTTCTACCATTCACCCAAAGTTTTTCATCTTCCAATAATTTTCTAAACTCAGAAACTTGTTGTTTGCTTAAGACTTCGGGGATATGTAGCATCATTGAATTTAATCACTCCTTGAAACAATATTTTGTGCAAATAAAAAAGTAGTATATTCACAGAGAATGTACTACTTTTTGACATTCAACTAAATGTAAATTTAATTGAATTTTAGAATTTATAGTTCAGCGTTAATGCTGCTGAACGAAGTTGTCCAAGCACCACACGTCCACCACCATTATTTAATGTACTGATATAGTCTTTATCTGCAAGGTTGTAGACATTTAAATTTACAGATGTATTTTTATTGAATGTATAACCGACTAAAGCATCGAATACTACATAGCTTGGAATAGAAGGCATTGCAGCAAGTGAAGTACTGTCAGTGATGACACGTTTTTGATCATCTACATAACGTGCACCAACACCAACTTTAAAGCCTTTAATATCATAAGTTGACCATAAGCTTGCAGTCCATTCTGGCGACCAGCGGACATTATTCGTTTTGGTAATTGCACCAGTTGTTGCATTAATACTGAGTTGATTTTCTTGCTCAGTTTTCATGTGAGCAACACCAGCAGAAATATTCCATGCATCTGTAATTTTACCAACTGCACCGAGTTCTATACCTTTGACTATCGTTTTGCCTTCTTGAATGGATTCTTTAGTAATCACATCTTGAGTAAATTGGTTTTCATTTTCAGTATAATAAGCAGCAGCTGTTACAGCCAATTGGTCATTAAGCAAATCCCACTTTGTGCCTATTTCATAATTATTAGTTTCTTGTGGTTTAGCCGCAGCACTGTTAATCCCTTCTGCAGAAAGACTAAAGTTAGCACTTCCTGGAGGCGTTAACGATTTTGCATAAGCGGCATAAACACTACTTTTGCTTGTAGGCTTAAATAAGCCACCTAGTTTCCAGCTGACCAAAGTATCGTTTGCTGTTAAATTTGTTGGTGTTTTGGTGATAGCTAAAGTTGTTGCATTTGTAGCAACTGATAAACCTTTGAAATCAGTTTCATAATAATCAACACGGATACCACCACTGAGTTGGAAACGTTCTCCAAATTTCAATGTATCGAATGCATATAAAGCTGCTGTATCAGTCGTACCATTTGAATAGCCACCTGTATCAACTAAGTTTGGTAAAACTTGATATCGATCGGGGTGATATAAATTTGCATTTGGTGTGGTTGGTGCTTTAGTACCTGGTGTCTGCGTTGATAAGCTTTTTGTGTATTGTTGTTCTTTTAATAATTCTAGACCTAAAACAACATCATGTTCGATAGTGCCTGTTTTAACTCCCCAATTAATTGTACTTTGGTTTGCAATAATTTTATTCTCTTGGTCTACACCTTGGCGAGAGCGGGTTATGGTCCATTGCGATGGATCCGTGGAATTATTTCTGCTTAGTGTATTGATCCCTGTTAAAACACGATCCATTTCGGTTTTGCCAAAACGAGAGATATTTGTAAATTTTAAATTCTCAGTAAGGTCTGTCTCAACTTTTGCAGTTACTATATCTGCATCGACATCTTCATGGTCATCGATATGACCGTAATAGTTTTCGCGATCAACTTTAGGTGCTTTGGCTAAATCTGAATCTGTATTCCAAAAGCCTTTTAGACCAATGGTAGGAATACCTCCATCTGGAATATTACGCTGACGAACATGTTGTGAATATAAATAGAAACGAGTATCTGTATCTAAACCGAAAGCAATTGCAGGAGCAACGGCATAGCTGTTGTTTTCAATATAGTCACGGCCCTCGATACCACCATTTTGTCCCATAACATTTAAGCGAACAGCAGTGTTGTTATTGAGCGCTTGATTAATATCAGCAGACAGACGAGCATGTTCAGCAGTGTTATAGGTTGCTGAAATAGAACGACTATTTTGTAGATAAGGTAATTTACTTACAAGGTTAATATAGCCTGCCGCAGCTCCACGTCCTGCTTCTGAGCCAGAAGGTCCTTTGACGACTTCAATTTGCTCTAAGTTAAATACATCACGGCTTATAGCGCCTAGATCACGAATACCATCTACATAAGTTGATGTTTGGGTTGAAAAACCTCGCATTTGAAAGGCATCACCAGCACTGGTATTACCATTTTCACCAAGTTGTAATGTGATTCCTGGTGTATTACGCAAAGCCTCAACTAAAGATGTTGCCCCTTGTTCTTGTAATAATTCCTTTTTTATTACGGAAATTGTTTGAGGTGTATCAAGTAATGGTTGAGTATATTTTGGAGAGCTAATCTGATCTGCCTTATATGTCGTATTTTCCACTTCAGATTTTACAGTAATCAATGGAAGTTTTACTGGTTCACTCTCAGTCGTTGCAGCATGTGCAATAAAAGGAAGGGTAGCAGCTAAAGCAACAAGTGATTTCGCTTTGTTATGTTTACGGCTTTTGATATTGGCCATTGTAGGTATCCCTAAGAGTAACTTTAGAATTTCCATAACTGCACATTCATTTATGAGTGTGAGGAACGTACAGTAAATATGGAGGAAATGTTAAATCATGTAACAGAATTCTTTAGATGCGAATTCTAATGATAATTATTTTCATTAACAATGACTGTAAGTGATTATTCATACGGAAAAACTGTTTAATTTATTAAAGATAATTAAAGAAAACTATAGGGGATATGATTGATTGATTTTGATCATATTGCTGAAATTTAAAGTGTTTTTAATGAATGGTAAAAAATAACTATTGGAAATTATAGAGTTATTTTCTATATTTTTAAGTGAGAGTTAATAACGGTGAGATTTTCTTCAATCAAAGATTCAACGAACTAAATTATCAGTAAAAAATGGCCCCTATGAATAGGAGCCATTTCACTTTAATTTTTAAAGTATTAATTATTAATATTTAAAGTTAATTGATAAGACAGCATTACGACCTTCAGCTTCTGTTGCATAGTGAGATGCATAGGCTTTAGTAAAATAACGCTTGTCTGAAAGGTTGTTTACATTAAGCTGTAAATCAACATTTTTGTTGACGTTGTAACGAGCCATTGCATCATAACGTACATAGCCAGATACATACTTAGTATTGGCAGCATCACCATAAACTTTGTCCATGGCAATTGCACCAACACCTAAATTCAACTGAGGAAGCACTTGGTAAGTCGTCCAAAGTGTTGCGGAGTTTTTAGCAACGTTTTGAACTTGATTACCATTTGTTGAGCTAGGAGAGTAACTTCCATCACTGTTTTTTGTAAAACCAGCATCTACGATTTCACTATCTAGATAGGTATAGCCAGCACTGATTGCCCATTTGTTGGTAATATTACCATTAGCACCTAATTCTATACCATCAACACGAGTTTCACCGATATTGCGCGTAAAACCGTCTGTGTCTAAAGCACGTGTATTTTCTTTTTCAGTACGGAAAATAGCAGCAGTTAAGTTTAACTTATTACCCAAAAGATCCCATTTTGTTCCAATTTCATAGGTTTTAACTTCTTCTGGCTTTAAGTTATTAATTGCACGTGATTGTTCATCCGACGTATTACGACCAGGAACACTGATTCCTTCAGAACCATCACCTGCATCTACACCAACAGGATTCGCAGAAGTCGCATAGCTTAAGTAAATAGAACCATTATCAGCTGGCTTAAATGTCACACCCAATTGATAGTTAAAGAAATCATTGTCAGAGTTATAATGTGTACCAGCTTTAATTGCTGTAGCACCTGAACCTGAATCTTGATTATATTTCATGTCCGTTTCGAATTTATCCCAACGGATACCAAGATCAAGTAACCACTGAGGCGTGATTTCAATATTGTCTAAAGCATAGATTGATTGTGTTTTAGAGGTAATATTGGTGACATTCGGATTGGCTTTTACATTGCCTAACCATGCATCATGAGAATTAGGATTATTTAAGTCAGTACACCAGCCATTCGAATTTGTGAGTGAACATGCGTTATTTGCATTGTTATTACTTGAACTACCACCAATTTTTGATGTATTTGGATCAGTAACAATATTTGTTCCACGATCAGAATCTTGTTTAGAGTATTCTGCACCCACATTAAATTTATGTTTGAAAGCACCCGTATTCAATTTACCTGTTAAAGCCAATTGATCAGTAAAACTGTCTGTGCTGGTAAGATTGGTGTTTACACGGCGCCAAACCTTTCCATTGACAATATTTCCTTGGCTGTCATCAGGTTGAGTCCATAAATAATTATTTTTTGATTTACTATAAACGGCCGTATTACTTAAAGTGAGGCTATCAGTAAGGTCATGTTCTAACTTTAATGTACCGTTTTGATTTTCTTGTTTTTGGAAATCACGATCTAACCAACCATAATAAATACCTTGCTTAACATCTACAGGCTTACCTACGGTTGCTTTTTTAGTTGTATCATATTGATATGGAACACCCGAATCTGGTGTATCGTCTGACTTTAAATAGTAGTAACTTAACGTTGCACGAGTCGCAGTGTCTAAGCCAAAAGTAATACTTGGTGCAATACCTGCACGTTTATATTCAGTGCCATCGTCTTGACCAGCCTTTTCATTATGATGACCCATCACAGCGACACGAGCAGCAATCCCATTGCCAAAGTCTTTATTACCATCTAGGGTAATACGTTGGTAATCATCTGTACCACCAGCAACAGAACCTTCTAAAAAGTCTCCTTTTTTAGCGACTTTAGAAATCATATTGATGCTACCACCAGAAGTTCCAGCACCACCCATTGCTGAAGCAGAACCTTTAGTGACTTCTACTTGCTCGATAGCAAACATTTCACGGTTTTGAGAAGTTGAGTTACGAACCCCATCAATATACATCGAACTTTCAGAGTTATAACCACGAATAAATGGACGGTCGCCATTTGGGTTACCACCTTCACCAGCGCCAAGGGTAATTCCTGGAACTGTACGAAGTGCATCTGCAAGTGTTGTTACTTGAGTATCTTGAATCAGCTGTTTTGAAATAACAGATACAGATTTAGGTGTATCCAAAAGTGGCGCAACAAATTTTGTATTGGCAGACTGATCTACTTTTAAACCTTGTTCAGTCGTTGCTTGTGCTTTAATTGTTGGAAGCTTTGCAATTTCGTCTTGAGCGATGGCTGACGTTGCAATAACTGAAAGAGATGAAGCGATTGCTGTAGTAACAATCTTTTTGCGTGATTTGATAAAAGACATACTTAAACTCACTAAGAGTAGTGCAAATTTGTATGCGAATAATAATGATTCTTATTGTTTATTTCATCTGTTTGAAATTGAATTTGTCGATAGTTTTAAAAGTTTATGATGAGAAAATGAATTGAAAATATGTTGAATTTTCACTTAACTTTTTGAATTTTATTTATTTAGTTTTATTTCTAGATATTTCAAAATGTAAATAAATTTATTCTATTGTCACTAAAGCATTTGAATTTGGTAAATTTCTCAAAATATGCGGATTTCTGGCTTTTGATTACAAAGAAGGGGATTGGTTTAAAAAAGCGGCATAATGGGGAAATCCGTGACCGAAATAAAATGATTTACACAGGTGTTTTGTATATATTCAAATGTTGTCATATAATGTGGCACTTTTTGAAAAACTGTAATTATTAAATTCTATCGAGGAAGCCATGCAAGTAACTTCTGAAGCGGTTTCGGGCGTTGCCCGTCGTTTAAATGTATCTGTACCGACGAGCCGTATTAACGAGCAGTTTGAAGCTCGCTTGAAACGCACTGCCAAAACTGTGAAGATCAACGGCTTCCGTCAAGGTAAAGTGCCAGTAAACGTTGTACGTCGTGAATACGGCGCTGGTATTTACCAAGAAGTTGTAAACGACATCATTCGTGACACAGTATTTGAAGCAATTCAACAAGAAAAAATCAACGCTGTTGGTATGCCAAACATCGACAAAGTTGAAAACAAAGATGATGCTTTAGTTTATCAAGCTACAGTTGAAGTTTATCCTGAAGTTGAAGCTAAATTTGAAGGTCTTGAAGTATCACGTAAATCATCTGAAGTAACAGATAAAGACGTTGATGCAATGCTTGAAAACCTTCAAAAGCAACGCGCTGAATGGACTGAAACTAAAGGCATGGCTAAAAAAGACATGCAAGTAACTTTCGATTTTGAAGGTACTGTTGATGGTGAGAAGTTTGAAGGCGGTGCTGCTGAAGACTTTAAACTTGTTTTAGGTTCTGGTCGTATGATCCCTGGCTTCGAAGACGGTATCGTTGGTATGAAGAAAGGCGAAGAGAAAGTGATTGATGTAACTTTCCCTGAAGACTATCAAGCTGAAAACTTAGCAGGTAAAGCAGCTCAATTCAAAATCACAGTTAAACTTGTTGAAAAACAAAAACTTCCTGAAATTGATGCTGAATTCCTTAAAATCTTCGGTTTAACTGAAGAAGAAGGCGTAGAGAAATTAAAAGCTGACGTTCGCAAAAACATGGAACGTGAAGTTAAAAATGGCCTACGTAACCAAGTGAAAGGTGCAACTTTTGATGCACTTGTTGCTGCAAATGACGTAGAAGTTCCTGAATCTATGTTGGCTCAAGAAATTGACCGTCAACGTCAACAAATGATTCAACAATTTACTCAGCAGTTTGGTGCTCAAGGTGCTAAAGCATTTGACAGCAGCATGCTTCCTGATGAATTGTTCAAAGAACAAGCTGAAAAAGCAGTTAAACTTGGTGTATTGGTAAGCAAAGTATTGGCTGATGCTAAACTTGAAGTAGATCAATCACGTGTTGATGCTTATATCGAAGATATGGCTTCTTCTTATGAAGATCCGACTGAAGTGATTGAATATTTCAAAACTGATAAGCAACAACGTGCTCAAATCGAAGGCGTAGTGTTAGAAGATCAAGTTGTTGATCATATCTTAGCTGCTGCTAAAGTAACTGATGAAGTTGTTAGCTACCAAGATTTGTTAAAAGAGCAACAAGCGCGCCAACAAGGCTAAGTTGTTTGATCTAAAAAAAGGCGCTTTGGCGCCTTTTTTTATGAGCTTAAACATGGATTTAATCATTCCATTCACAATACTTATGCAAAAAATATCTGATATTAAGTTGGGAATATTTTGCATTTTCAGCAATTATCCCTCATATTGTGAACATGAGTGAAGTAACAAGAATTCAGGAATAAATAACGTATGTATGTTCCATCAATTGAAAGCGCTTTGGTGCCAGTAGTCGTAGAACAATCTTCACGTGGTGAGCGTTCTTTCGATATTTTTTCACGTCTTTTACGTGAACGTGTGATTTTTTTAACTGGTGAAGTTGAAGACAACATGGCGAATCTTATTGTCGCGCAAATGCTGTTTTTAGAAGCTGAAAATCCAGATAAAGATATCCATTTATATATCAATTCACCTGGTGGTTCAGTGACTGCGGGTATGGCAATTTACGATACTATGCAATTTATTAAGCCTGATGTAGTGACCTATTGTATGGGTCAAGCTGCATCTATGGGGGCTTTCTTATTAAATGCTGGTGCAAAAGGTAAGCGTTATTGCTTGGAAAATGCGCGTGTGATGATTCACCAACCATTGGGTGGTTTCCGTGGTCAAGCATCGGATATTGAAATTCACGCACGTGAAATTTTATTCATCAAAGAACGTTTAAATCGTTTAATGGCTGAACATAGTGGTCAAGATTACGAAACTGTCGCTAAAGATACAGATCGTGATAATTTTATGACTGCACAGCAAGCAAAAGAATATGGTTTAGTGGATCAGGTATTAAGTAAACGACCTCAAGACTAAACATTTATAGATAAGATTTAAGAATTTGGAGTGAAAATGTCCGATCTTCCTCAAGGACAAAAGCATTGTTCATTTTGCGGTAAAACGCAGTCTGAAGTCGGTAAGCTGATTGCAGGCGAGGACGCATATATTTGTAATGAATGCGTGGATGTGTGCTTAGACTTAGTGCAAACGAGTCAACAGGTGGAAACAGGCGATTGGGCAACACGTCCATTGCCAAAACCACATGAAATTCGTGCGGCTTTGGACCAATATGTAATTGGTCAAGACACTGCAAAGAAAACACTTTCAGTAGCAGTGTATAACCATTACAAACGTTTAAAAGTATCTCAAACAGGTCACAAGCCCAAAGATGCGGTTGAAATTGCTAAAAGTAATATTTTGCTGATTGGACCGACAGGTTCAGGTAAAACATTGCTTGCACAGACACTTGCGCGTTTGCTTGATGTACCTTTTGCAATGGCTGATGCAACAACATTGACTGAAGCTGGCTATGTTGGTGAAGATGTTGAAAACATTATTCAGAAACTTTTGCAAAAAGCGGATTACGATGTAGAAAAAGCACAAAAGGGCATTATCTATATTGATGAAATTGACAAGATTACCCGTAAATCTGAAAACCCTTCGATTACACGTGATGTGTCTGGTGAGGGCGTGCAACAAGCATTGTTGAAAATGATTGAAGGTACTGTTGCGTCAATTCCGCCTCAAGGTGGACGTAAACATCCACAGCAAGAGTTTATTCAAGTCGATACTGCAAATATCTTGTTTATCTGTGGTGGTGCGTTCTCTGGTCTTGAAAAAGTTGTGCAACAACGTCAAGAAAAAGGTGGCATTGGTTTCACCGCAGACGTAAAGAATAAAGACGATAGTAAGAAAGTATCTGAATTATTCCGTCAAGTTGAAGCCGCAGATTTGGTGAAATTTGGTTTAATTCCAGAGTTCATTGGTCGTTTACCTGTGATTGCAACCCTTGAAGAGCTTGATCAAGAAGCCTTGATGCAGATTTTAACTGAACCAAAAAATGCATTAACTCGTCAGTATCAATATCTCTTTGAGATGGAAAATGTAGACCTTCTTTTTGAAGACTCTGCTTTACGTGCGATCGCGAAAAAAGCGTTAGAGCGTAATACAGGTGCGCGTGGTCTGCGTTCTATTTTAGAAAATGTATTGCTTGAAACCATGTATGACTTACCAAGTCGTTCAGACATTGGTACTGTGATTATCAATGAAGCGGTGATTAATGATAAAGCTGCACCAGAGTTCAAGTCTGAACGTCAACCAAAGCATGAAAATACTGAAGTTGAAAAAGTAGATTTGAAGGTATTAGATTCAAAATCAGCTTAAAAGTCTGATTCTGATTCATCCTCAGTGCAATTCATCTGAAACGTGCAAGTAGCTTGACTATTTGCACGTTTTTTATTTTTAAATGGTCATTGAAATGTTAAGCTGGCTGTAGACAATAGGGTTTATTAAAAACGAAAATAAAAATACGCGGTGAGGGAAAATCATGCGTTACATCGGTCTAGTCGTTTTGATCAGTTGTGGGTTGGCAGCTTGTCAAAGTCATCAATCTGTTGAACAGCAACCTGCAAAAGTTGTTTCAACTTTAGATCCAATCGATTTCAAAAAAGAAGATTCGTTGGTTCATGAAAAGCTTGAACAATATAAAGTTGCATCCTTCTCTACGGGGTCTTGGGTCAATCAAAAACCGGGGCAATACTTTAAGCTGGTTAAACCACAGAATCCTCAAGCTGCAATTGTGTATTTTTATCGACCAGACAGTCGTTGGAATAGACAAGAAATTATTCCAAACAATTTTTTTCTGAATGGTAAGAAAATTCCAAGCTTGATCAGTAATCATTATTACTGGATTGAACTGGCTGAAGGTGACTATAAATTAAGTCTCAGTCGGCCATTAACGGTTTTTCATTTCCAGAAACCCAAAGTTGCTTACTTCTCAGTAGAAGCTGGCGGGCAATATTTTGTCAAATATGAAGAAGAAAAATTTCGCGGTGGGCCAAATGGTGAAGCTGGGTTATTACGTGTAGGGCCTTTAATGCAAATGCCTACCCGACAAGGCTTAAAAGAAATTGCAATGACTCAGCTAAAGACTCCTGGTCTTAATTTCGTGGCTGAAGTGACGGCGGATGGACGAGTGATCAAACCTAAAGAAAAAATCAAAGGTGAGCCGTACAAAGTGAGTGATGATGTGCACTTGGGGCAGCAGTTTAAACTTTGGAACCCAATGACTTGGTAATCTATCGCTAGATGATGTTTGATATAGAAAAGAGAGCGAGGCTCTCTTTTCTTATTTGTTTTATTGAGTATTTGCAGCCTTTTTTAAAGCATCTAATTTTTTAGTCACTTCTTTAAAGTCTTCAGATGCAGTTTGTACACTTTTTATCAGTTGGCTATTCATGACTTTCATGGTTTCTTGGGCAACTTGAGGTGTTTTTTTCAAAATCGACTGTCCAATTGCACTTGAATAAAAATCAATTTGAGCTTGAACTTCTTCAGCACTGTATATGTCTTTATAAATCTTAAGATAAATTGGTTTGATTTGATCCCACGCAACAGTTTTTTTACTTTGCTCATACATTTTGTCAGCAAGCTCATTGGCGACAATTTGTTCTTGTGGGTTGAGCTGATCTTTTTTTACTGTCATTTGAATGATCTGGTAAGCTTGTTGATCCAGCTGAGGACGAATCTGTTGTATGGTTTCTTGTAGCAGTTCATCAATATTCATAACTTTCAATAATTGTTGAACTTGTTGATCTGAAGCGGGTGCTGCAAAAGCAAAATTTGTGCTGATACATGCGCTTGCAAATAGTAAGTGTTGGAGTAATTTCATAAAATACCTATATAAGTTCTGGTTGTAATTCACATCATAAAATGGTTGAGTAAAAGCTTATTCAACTTGAAGAATTGGCTTTAAAATCGTTTCCATTTTTTCTTTCAGGGCTTTTTGATTTTCTACTTTTAGCATTTTTTCTTGAGAAAACTTTGCGGTTTCTTGCATGACTTCTGTCATAAGCGTGTTCATCTTTTGATTGATGGATTGTCCAATCGGTGTACTTAAAAAAGCGATATTGGCTTGAACTTCTTCTTCAGTAAAGGTCTTTTTAAATAATGATTTAAACATGTTGAGATATTCTGGGTCAGTCACCAGCTGCTGTTGAATATCACTATACAGCGCACTAATTTGTAGTGCTGCATTTTGCTGATCGATATTCAATGTTTGAGTACCCGTCACTTGGCGGACAAGTGCTTCTGCTTGATCGTCAAAGTAGGGTTGCATATCACGAGTACTTTGTTTGAATATCTCTGAGATATTGGAGAGTTGCATCAATTTGTCGACACTTTTATCTGTTGCTGGAGATGCAAAACTTGACACTGCGATACAGCATAAACTTAAACTTAAAACGAACTGCATAATTTTCATAGGTTTTCCTTTATTTATTTTCATCTAAATGATGCAATTGCTGAATAATTTCTCCAATTTTATTGCGATATTGTTGGATAAATTGAGGGTCATTGATTGCCTTATGAATAGCAGCATTGCTTTCTAGGAATATTTCTGTGTCAATATTGGCAAGTTTTGTGTACAGCTCTTGGCTTGACGTTGTGTCACGCTGAGAGAGCATTTCAATTTCTTGAGAACTTAACGATTCTAAAAGAATTTGTTTGGTTTGGGCGATAAATTGTGGATCTCGGAGAATATTTTCTGGTATTGCTTGATAAATCTCTACAATTTGAGGGATGATTTGTTTTTCTTTATCAGTGAGTTCTATTGTACTTAATCCGTTTTTGATTAAATTTTCTGCTTGATTTTGATAAATCCTTTTTGCACTTTCATTGTATTGTAGGCGCCATATTTGATTGGTAATGATACCTTGTGCTAGTCGGTCAACGGCATCACTATCAGTGTTTGAAGCAAAACTTTGAATAGAGATCAAGTATACAAATAACCCCGGAAAAATAATATATTTTATAAAGTTCATGATCTGACCCAAAATAAAAAGCACTCTAATCATAGAGTGCTTTTTAAGTGATGCTCAAGCTTAATCTAAGCTTTAGATCAGATTATTGCGCAACAGCATCAACCACTGGGATTTTACCAATTTTGGCTTGCCAGATTTTAGGTGCAGTCGCATGAATAGAAGTACCATTGACATCAACTGCAACAGATACAGGCATATCTTGTACTTTAAATTTATAAATAGCTTCCATACCTAAGTCAGCAAATGCAACAACTTCTGCTTCACGAATGGCTTTAGATACTAAATAAGCAGCACCACCAACAGCCATTAAATAAGTCGCTTTATTGTCTTTGATTGCTTCAACAGCAGCAGGGCCACGATCCGCTTTACCGATCATACCGAACAAGCCAGTCGCTTCAAGGACTTGACGTGTGAACTTATCCATACGCGTTGCTGTTGTTGGGCCAGCAGGGCCTACAACTTCATCGCCTACAGGATCTACAGGTCCCACGTAGTAAATGAATTTACCTTTGAGATCTACAGGTAACTGTTCGCCTTTATTTAACATGTCAACCATGCGTTTATGCGCAGCATCACGACCTGTATAAATGGTACCGTTCAATAATAATGTATCACCCGGTTGCCATGAGTTCATTTCTTCCTGTGTGATATTGTCTAAGTCAACACGTTTAGATGTTGACGTATCCCAAGTCACTTCAGGGTAATCTGAAAGTAAAGGCGCTTGAATATGCGCAATACCTGAACCGTCTAACTGGAAATGAGCGTGACGAGTTGCAGCGCAGTTTGGAATCATACCGACTGGTTTACCAGCAGCATGACAAGGGTAGTCTTTGATCTTAATATCAAGTACTGTGGTTAAACCACCAAGGCCTTGTGCACCGATACCCAATGCATTTACTTTTTCAAAGATTTCAATACGCAATTCTTCGATTTGGTTCTGTGGACCACGGCGAAGTAATTCGTCCATATTGATTTCTTCCATGAGTGATTCTTTTGCAAGCATCATGGCTTTTTCAGCAGTACCACCAATACCAATACCGAGCATACCAGGAGGGCACCAACCTGCACCCATCGTTGGTACAGTTTTAAGTACCCAATCTACGATCGAGTCAGAAGGGTTAAGCATAGCCAGTTTAGATTTATTCTCTGAACCACCACCTTTCGCTGCAACAGTAATATCGACTTTATTGCCTGGAACGAGTTTGTAGTGAATTACAGCAGGTGTATTGTCTTTGGTATTTTTACGACCAAAAGCAGGATCTGCTAAAACTGAAGCGCGGAGTACGTTGCTGTTTTCTAAATAACCTTGGCGTACACCTTCATTGATCGCATCATCTAAGCTCATGGTTAAATCAAATTTAACATCTAAGCCCACGTCAACAAATACGTTAACAATACCAGTATCTTGACAGATTGGACGATGACCTTCTGCACACATACGTGAATTAATTAAGATTTGTGCAATTGCATCCTTTGCAGCTTGGTTCTCTTCACGATCATAAGCACGGCTCATCGCTTGGATAAAGTCTTGTGGATGATAGTACGAAATGAACTGAAGCGCGTCCTTGACCGATGTGATCAAGTCATCTTGTTTGATAATAGTTGTCATATCAAAAATCTCTTGAGCGGGCTGTTAGCTAGCGGGCTAAATTATACGTGATATTGCTTGTTTTGTGGTGGCTTAGATCTAATTTCAGCCTAAAGTTTTATGATTTTATTTGAGAAACTCAGCTTATATTTTGGTTGATCAAGTCAACTTTTCTACTTTTTATATAAATGATGATAAAGCAGTATTGAAATAAATTTTCAGATTTTACAGGGTGAAAAGCTCTATACTCTGTTGAGTCAAAAGTTTGGGCTGAATAACAACAACATGGAAAACTATACGCGTCTTGCGGAAAATATTATTGAAATTTATAAAAAGCATGCTCGTGCATGGACTGAATTACGCGGGAAGTTTCTTTATGAAAAAGCGTGGTTGGATCGCTTTTTAACTTTAATTCCAGCTCACTCCCATATTCTGGATTTGGGCTGTGGCTCTGCAAAACCAATTGCTGCTTATTTGATTGAGCAAGCGAATACTGTGACAGGTGTTGATAGTTCTGATGTGATGATTGAAATGGCAAAACAGAATTTTCCTGAGTACACTTGGATTTTAGCTGATATGCGAACAGTAAATTTAGATCGCAAGTTTGATGCAATACTCGCTTGGGATAGCTTTTTTCATCTTACGCAACAAGATCAGCGAGATATGTTTGAAATTTTTAATCAATATACAAAAGCTGGCGCTGCTTTAATGTTTACCAGTGGACCATCACAGGGTGAAGTGGTTGGAGAGATGTTTGGCGATGCTTTATATCATGCCAGCTTATCATCCGCTGAATATCATGAATTATTGAAAAAGTATAATTTTGAAGTGATAGAGATGATTGCTGAAGATCGTGATTGTACAGGGCATACTGTTTGGTTAGCCAAGCGAATATAAAATATCTAGATGAATGTAAATTAAGCAACAAATAAAACGATATCTAAAAATTTTAAGATTCTCAAAATGAGAGACTCATATATTTAAATTATGAGTATTAAAGTTATTTTTTAGTTTGATTTCTAAATAAGAAAAAATAACCCTATCCATTTTAATGTACTTTTCACGGTTATTTTTTAAACCATTATCATTTTGTAGTTAAATTAGCATGTTATTGTAATTTTTGGTGAGAAATTGTATTATAGTGATAATTATTCTCATTATGTTTTCGGTGCAATCATGCCTTTTGTTAAAAAAAGCTTAACTTTAATGATGCTGTCGACGGGAGGGCTTTTCGTTTCCTCTCTAACATTTGCAAATACAGATAGCAGTGAAGAACAGAAAAAAAGTATGGCAACGCTTCCCACGATTGTAATTGAGGCAATGGCTGATGGGGATCCAATAAAAACATACGTAGACTATAAACAAGCTAATGTTACGAGAAATGGTTTAGATAAAAAAGATATACCTCAAACTGTTGATACAATTGATGTTTCGAAATATAAGCTGTATGGCGCAAATGATCTAAGTGTTATGTTACAAGGCACGCCAGGCGTTTCAACCAGTTATGATACAAGAAATGACGGGATCTCTATTCGTGGGTTTAATGCTGATACTAATGATATCTATCGTGACGGTATCCGCGAAAGCGGACAATTCCGACGCAGTACCGCCAATGTTGAACGGATTGAAATTTTAAAAGGACCAGCGTCAGTATTATATGGACGAAGTTCGGGTGGTGGAGTCATCAATATGGTGACTAAGGTTGCTAATTTTGATTCAAAAAGTTCAGTTGGAGCTTATGTTGGCTCTTATGATAATGTTGGTGGAATCATTGATATTAATAAGGCACTCAATGATAACTGGGCTGTCCGTTTGGTTGGAGAAAAGTCAGATACCAATAGTTTTCGTTCAGCGATTGGCTTTAATCAGGAGATGTTGTCACCAAGTATCACTTATCGTAGCGACGATGAAAAACTACTTTGGACGACGGAATTTACTTACGACAATTTAAATAGAACGCCTGACCGTGGTCCAGTCTACAATGAACTGCCTACTGGGGTTTCCCTTAAAACAGGTTTTGCGGGAAGTAATGATAATATTGTTGATGAAACGAAATCATTTAGAACTGATCTGAAATATGAATTTGCACCGAATTGGAAATTCCATTGGGCATTGAGTCATCGTGAGTCTTTTCAGGATTTTGATAACTTCTTTGGTGGCACATGGTGTTCTGCAGCTGGGTTACAAAACGATGGCAAAAAATGTGATTGGCAAGGAAAAATACGTCAAAACTATGCTTGGCAGCAAACCACCAATAAAACATTAATGAATACCTTTGATATTACGGGGCAATTCAAAACTGGTGTTTTAGATCATAAAGTTATGTTTGGTAGTGATTGGTCAATTGAAAAAAGAGAGCCAATTCTTGGGAATTATTCAAGTGGCGACAAGGCTGGTCTTTATTATCGCTATGTCAATCCATTTAATACTTCAGATAGTTCTTTATCTTCTGGTTGGTCTACACTCAATGGTTCACGCCCAGCAGAGACTTCACATAGTGAAACTGATGCAACTTCATTAAGCTTCTTCCTACAAGATCTAATCTCATTCAATGAAAAATATAAAATGATGTTAGGTCTTCGTTATGACAGCTATGATTTTGCAACTAATGATATTCGTAATCAAAGTAAACGATCATATCGAGATGATAGTGTAAGTCCAAATATCGGTTTTATTTGGCAACCTGTTGTAAGCCAAAGTTTCTATACCTCTTATAGTAAAAGCTTTTCACCTTATGGTGGTCGAGGATTGTTAGGGGTGAGTACTACAATAAATCCAAGCTTATATGATGCTGAGCCCCAATATAATGAACAATATGAAATTGGAGTGAAAAGTGATTGGTTGGATGGTCGTTTAAGCACTCAGCTTTCTATATTTGATATTACTAAAAATAATATACGCTACCAGCCAGACTCTATTAACAGACCAAATGATTGGGAAGTGGGGCAGAAGCAACAATCACAAGGCGTAGAGTTTAGCTTTATCGGTCAAGTCTTAGATAATCTCTATGTGCGAGGTGGTTATGGCTATACCGACGCGAAATGGAAAAATGATAGCCGCACTACTGTAAAAGATGAAGATCGTCTAAAAGATAAAAAATTATCTGGAATATCCGAAAATACAGGTAACTTATTTGTTCGTTATTTACCAACAGAGAAATGGTACGGCGAAGTGGGTGCGACTTATGTTGGTTCTTATTATACTACGGATAAAAATTTGATCAAAATGCCTGACTGGACTCGTGTAGATGCTGCGATTGGTTATAAAGACGATAAATGGGGAGCGACATTTGCTGTGAATAATTTAACAGATAAAGAATACTGGCGTTCAAGTTCTATGCCGGGTACTCCGCGTAATTATTTATTCCGCGTGAACTATTTCTTCTAAGCTTTAATTTCATTGAAAATAAAGCGGTCTGATTGCCATAATAGCAATTGATTCGATGGGGATATCAGTATAACTTTTAGTCAGCATATTATAAAAAACCACCCAATTGATTTGGGTGGTTTTTTTATGTCTAGTAGATCAGCATTAATGTGCAGCTTGTTGTTCTGACTGAATCGCCGTCAATGCAATGGTAAAGACAATATCATCTACCAATGCACCACGAGACAAGTCATTTACAGGTTTATTTAAACCTTGCAGCATAGGACCAACACTGACGACATTGGCAGAGCGCTGAACTGCTTTATAGGTGGTATTGCCTGTATTGAGGTCTGGGAAGATAAACACATTGGCACGCCCAGCCACTTGAGAGTCTGGTGCTTTAGAGCGGCCAACACTTTCAACAGATGCAGCATCATATTGTAAAGGACCATCAATCAGTAAATCTGGACGACGTTTTTTGGCAATTTCCGTGGCTTTTGCAACTTTTTCAACTTCCGCACCTGCACCTGAAGTGCCGGTTGAATAAGAAATCATGGCAATACGTGGATCAATACCAAATGCTTTTGCCGAATCTGCAGATTGAATTGCAATCTCCGCCAATTGCTCAGCATCAGGATCTGGATTGATTGCGCAATCACCATATACATAAACTTCATCTGGCAACAGCATAAAGAAGATAGAAGAGACCAATGAGTATTCTGGTGCAGTTTTGATCAACTGGAATGCAGGGCGCACCGTATTAGCAGTGGTATGTACAGCACCAGAAACCAGTCCATCGACTTGATCAAGTGCCAGCATCATCGTACCGAGTACCACAGTATCTTGCAGTTGCTCACGTGCTTGTAATTCGTTGAGTTTACCTTTGCGTAATTCAACCATGTGCATCACGTAGTTTTCACGGATCAGATCTGGATCAATAATTTCTAAATCCACAGGGAGTTCAATATTACGTGCTTTAGCGACTTCAAGCACCGCTTCAGGTTTTGCTAACAATACACATTGCGCAATACCACGAGATTGACAAATTGCTGCGGCTTGAATGGTACGCGGTTCATCGCCTTCAGGCAGTACAATACGTTTTTTTGCAGCAATAGATTTTTGTACCAATTCATGACGGAATGCAGAAGGGGATAAACGCGGTTTATAGTCACCATTCAACATCTGGGTTAACCATTCTGGATCAATATGGCTTGAAACGAAGCGGGTCACTTGGTCGGCACGTTCAGTATCATCCACAGGAATTTCATTGCTTAAATTGGCAAGTTGCTGTGCGGTTTCAAAGGTACTGAGTGGTGTATGTAAAATCGGTAGACCATTTTTGATTGCAGACTGGCAGAACTCTAAAACCAATGGATTTGGCTCATGGTGTTCAGTTAAAACTAAACCTGCGAGTGGAATGCCATTGCTGGTGGCTAAACTACTGGCCAATAACACATCAATACGATCAGAAGCACTGATAATCAGTTCGCCTGCAACGAATTTTTGTAGTTCATGTTCAATATTTGACGCAATTAAGCTGCTGTGCAATACACGGCGTGTGTTGGCTTTGCCCTGATTAATCCATGTGGCTTGAATTTGTTTTGCTAGGTCTGAGATGCGTGGCACACTCAAGGTGTCACTGAATGGAACTAAGCCAATAATTGGAAACGCTGCTGAACCAATGTGTGCATGAGTTTTTTGAATTTCGGTTTTAAATTTTTCAGTATCTGCAACTAAACGTAAGCTTGGATCAATGGTCACCGGAATTTGTGCAGATTCAGCAGGTAGACCACGGGTACGCATAAACAATACGCCTGCGTTACGCGATGATGATGCACCGCCAAAATTACGTACTTGTGCTTCAACTTTTTCAGCAGTTTGCTCTGGTTTTTCGATATTGGCATTGCTGACAAAGATAACTTTGGCATCTAAAGCTTGCGCCAAAGAGGCATTTAAATCACTGGCAAAAGCATCACGTGCAGTAGGGACTAAGCCTTCTACAATCACAATGTCATGGGACTTTGCAATTTGGCGTTGTAAGCTGACTGCTTCTTCAAGGAGCTCATCAGTTTCACCATCATTGAGCTGTTGCGTGATTTTTGTATAAGCTATCGGTTCAACCGTATCTAATTTTGAGATATGACGGTAAAGCGCAGTGGTACGGTCTGGTTCAGCAACTAATTCTTGTGAAAATGGTTTTACAAAGCCTGCTTTAACGCCTTGGCATTCCAATGCATAGACTAAACCTAAACACGCAGACGTTAAGCCTACGCCTTCCCCAGTTGGAACCAATAAAATTGTTTTCATAGACGATTCTTTAATCAGTAAAAATATGTGAATTTATGGGTAAATTGAAGATGAATATCTCCAATCATCTGTTTCACTCAACATCTTTTTAGTGGTGTATACAGTGATCGCAAAAGGATATTCATCTACAAGACTGGTTTATATATTTATGCCAGCTTAAACGATTACAAAACAGCTTTATATCAAAAATCTGCTCAAGATCATTTTTAATAACGAGCTTGAGTATGCTGCTATTTCAACATGTATACCCAAAGCTCGTACAAGACTTACGACAGCTTAAGCTGTCGCAATATCAGATTCAGGCTTTTTTGCGGCCTGTTGTACCTCGTGTTCTACAACATGAACAGTTTCTTTAGCAATACGACCTTCTTCATCAGTTGGTATTACCCAAATTTGAGGACCTGTTCCAGCATCAATTCGACCTTCTGTACCACGTTTTAAACCGTCATTCTGTTCTTTGCTGAGGTTGAAACCGAAGTGTGGTAAGTAAGCAATCGTTTTTTCACGAATATAGGCAGAATTTTCACCAATACCGCCTGTAAAGAATAAACCATCGATACGCGGTAAACCGCAGCTTAATCCCGCAAGTGATTTGGCTAGACGATAACAGAATACTTCAATCGCCAAAGTCGCATCTTCATTGCCTTGTTCTGAAGCTTCAATCAAGGTACGCATATCATTTGAAAGATCTGATAAGCCCAGTAAGCCTGATTCACTGTTCAGCATTTTATCAATTTTATAGATGTCCCAGCCTAGATTTGAAGCAAGGAAGCTATGAATACTTGGATCAACATCACCACTACGGGTACCCATGACCACGCCTTCAAGCGGAGTGAGACCCATGGATGTATCGACACTTTGACCATTCCAGATAGCACAAGTTGAGCTACCATTGCCTAAGTGTGCTGTTAACCAACCGCCATGTTTGTAGCTACCCGCAAGTTCAGAACCACGTTCAGAAACATAGGCATGACTGGTGCCATGGAAACCATAACGACGAACATTATGTTGTGTATACAGGAACTTTGGTAAAGCATAACGATATGCATGTGCAGGCATGGTTTGATGGAATGCTGTATCAAATACTGCAACTTGCGGTAATTCAGGGAATAGACGCATTGTCGCATCGATACCGACTAAATGAGCTGGGTTATGCAGCGGTGCAAGTGGTGTTGCTTCACGAATTTTTTCTACAATTTCAGGCGTCAATAACTCAGCTTTGGTTAAGGTACCGCCATGAACAACACGGTGTCCAATGGCTTGAGGTTTATACTGTGATAAACGACCTAAGATGGTTTCTAAAGCTTTTTCATGGTCTGCATAGGGAATTGAAAGCTCAAGCGGTTGATTGCCCGCCGTGATTCCTTTAATACGTGCATCAGCAGAGCCCAGGTTTTCTGCTAAACCAAAGATTCGATCTTCACGACGTTCAGAAACAAGCGCATATTTGATTGATGAAGATCCGCAGTTAATTACTAATACTGATGTAGACACGTTTGAATACCCGAAATTATAATTTAAAAAAGTCATCCTGATTGATCTGATTATGCTTGTTTATAAAGGGCAAATTAGATCAGCAGTCATGTTGTACCATGTGTAGTTTTTTTGTCCTAGATAGACTTTAGGTGATTAGACTTTTGGACTATCGACCTGATATTGATTAATAATTAATATTTATCAATTGATTGTTAAAAATTATCACTCATTGTTGTTTTAATCTATCAGCATTCTATAGTTTCTTGTAAATAATCTTGTCCTATCCAAAGGCAATCTTTGCGTCTTTCTAAAAGACAAGCACATATTTTTTATCAAAATTTTAAATTGATTGATGTTTTTAACTGTGTATTAAAAATAAAAAACTCAGCATTTATGTTTAGGATAAATGCTGAGTCGAGTTATTCAAGCTTGGAATCAATGACGAATTTGGCCATCACCTAAAACAATCCATTTTTGCGAGGTTAAACCTTCAAGACCGACTGGGCCACGGGCATGAATTTTATCCGTAGAAATACCAATTTCAGCACCTAAACCATATTCGAAACCATCAGCAAAACGCGTTGAAGCATTGACCATGACTGAACTTGAATCTACACGGGTCAAGAATTGACGCGCTAAGCTAAAGTTTTCAGTGATGATCGCATCGGTATGATGTGAGCCATATTTGTTAATATGTTGAATGGCTTCTTCAATCCCCGTTACAATTTTCACTGCCAAGATTGGACCTAGATATTCTTCATACCAATCTTCTTCACTGGCTGGTTTTACAGCATTGCCTAAGATTTTTTGAACATTGATACAGCCACGTAATTCAACGTTTTTTTCTGCATAAAGCTCAGCGATACGGGGTAAAAACTCTTCCGCAATTTTTTCATCAACCAACAATGTTTCCATTGCATTACACACACCATAACGATGTGTTTTTGAGTTTAATGCGATAGGAAGTGCTTTATGTAGATCCGCCTGAGCCTCAACAAAAACATGGCAGTTTCCATCAAGATGTTTAATCACAGGAATAGTTGCTTCATTGGTAATGCGTTCAATCAAGCCTTTACCGCCACGAGGTACGATGACATCGACATACTCAGACATGGTAATCAATTGACCCACGGCAGCACGGTCAGTGGTGTTAATCACTTGTACACAAGTTTCAGGTAAGCCCGCTGCTTTTAAACCATGTTGAATGGCTTCAGCAATTGCTTGATTTGAATTTAATGCTTCAGAACCACCACGTAAAATGATGGCATTGCCAGATTTTAACGCAAGTGAGGCGGCTTCAAGGGTAACGTTTGGGCGTGATTCATAAATCATACCGACCACACCTAAAGGCACGCGCATTTTACCAATCTGAATACCTGTTGGACGGAAAGTAAGATCCGTGATTTCACCAATCGGATCGACAAGGCTGATGACATCTTTTAAGCCTTGTAACATCCCTTTAAAGCGTGTGGGGTTGAGTTCTAAACGATCAAGTAAAGCACTATCCAATTGATTGTCACGACCTTTGCTCATGTCAATTTGGTTGGCGGCCAAGATTTGCGGTTGACTATTTTCCAAAGCAGTATAAATCGCAGATAAGGCATTATTTTTTGCAAGTGTAGTTGCGCCTGCCAAAACACTAGCGGCTTGGCGTGCTTGCTTCCCTACAGTTTGCATATACTGTTCAATTGAGTCTTGCATAGCAGTTTATTTGATCATTAAAAATTTCCCTTTGATAGTAGCAGTCTAAGTAAAGCCAAGGAAGTATTTCACTGAAATAAACTTATTTTGCAGCGTTGAAGCGTTAAATATCTTGCAAAATCTTTTGCCATTTAAACTGGATAAACGGTCAATTTAGCGATTGCGTATAAATCACACATCTGTAAGAATGAAACAATAAGGACATTGATGTGATACAGAATTCATGCGTATCACGAATTTGAAAGAATAATGCGGGTCAAAATCTTGCATATTAAAAGAATAAAGCAAGGATGGAGGAAGGATATGAATTCCATTATCCAAATGGACACAGAATCACACCAATCTTTATCAAGCTTTGGTTTTTTCGACATATACCACAAAAACAGTTTTAAGCAGGAGCCAAGAACAACTTGGATTGATGGCTGGAAAATTGAGTATATGGCGATCGCAGATCCACGAACAATTCACAATACACCGATTGTGATTGTGGGCGGAGCGTTCCAAAACTTTAACTCATATAAGTATTGTGTTGAGCAGTTCTTTGAAAGTGGCCCAGTCATTTTGATTGATTTGCCCTCTATGGGCGCCAATCAACAAATCACCAATATCGACTCTGGTTTATCTGCGGGAACATTAGAATTACCTGATCTTTCTCGTATGTTGGGACAGTGGCTTGATATTGTCGCGATTGAAAAGGTTGCCGTGGTGGGGATTTCTTTAGGTTCTGTGATTGCTTCATTTTTTGTTGATCAACGCCCTGAACTGGTCGAAAAAATGATCTTGATGGGGGTGATGCAAGAAACTCGTAAAAGCTGGCGCATGTTGTTAGAAGAATCATTGATGTTGATGAAAGAGCAACGTATGGGCGAGTTTGGTCAGGCCGTGATTTTGTATTTAGTCAATCATGCCAAGCTTGATAAAACACGCATGTCGCCCACAGCCAAAAGATTGTTCTTTAAGCAAATGGCTGAGTTTTCAAATACTGAACAAGAACGTTATGAAATCAATTGTAATCGTCTATTGCGGTTAAGCCATGTACCGGTTCCTCAAGTGAATACACTGGTGGCATGTGGTCAATACGACAGTTTTACCTTACCTCATGAAAATGCAAACTTTGCTTTGCAATGCCCAGATATGCAGTTTGCAATGATTGCCAATGCCGATCATGTTCCACAATTACAACGTCGTAAAGAAACCATGACTTTATTCACCACTTACTTAAAGGGTGGGTCGATCCAAGGACTGGATGGTATTGTCAATTTCACACGGGAACAAATGCAGCATATCGAGCGTCGTGGTGAAAATCGTATTCAAGTGCTTGATCCACATCGTCAGTTGACACATCGCCATTCAAATAAAGTGATTCAGGTTGACGTGGTTGATTTAAATTACTTTGGTTTATTGATGCGTTTTGATCATCAACAAGATTTAGCTTTTGTAAATCAACATACCCGTGATTTGGCTTTAAATTTAAGTGATGATGAAGGTGAGTTTGCGATTGAATGTTTGATTTTTGAAACCTCTGCAGCTGGTGTTCGCGCACTATTTAAGCATGGTAGCTTTGAAAATGCAGATCGCTTATTACGGTTTATTGCACGCCAGACTCAAGCAGTGCAGTTATGTATAGCGCAAGAAGGCGCGGTGGCTTAAGCTTTTGATATATTGATCTGTTAAAAAACCAGTTTTTTTGGACTGGTTTTTTTATTTCTAAGAATTGAAGTATTTAAATCTCGAAGTGTTAATGTTTCGAAGGATTTAAGTCTCCAAATTTCAATAAATGATTACTTTAGCGTTGTGCATCAATCATCCACACCAAATCACCTAGATGTTCTTCAGTATTGTATTCAGTTGAATCTGTATTGAAATAGACACGGGGCTGAATCACTTCAACTTTTTGAAAACCAGCTTGGTAGATAAAATTTCTGACTTGTTCTGGTGTGACAAAGTGAAAAGTAAAAGCACTTCGTGACATGACTTTTAACAGCTTGCTGCTGTTCCAAATCACTTTTGCCAATTTATTTTTTACCGGTTCAGGGTAAAGGTCGGTGAGATAATGCAGGCTCTTAAAGTCTTGCCCATAATGGGCAATCGATTGAATCAATTGTTGTAACAGTTCTTTGGTGAAGTAGTTAATTAAACCTTCACTGATCACGACAAGTGGTCGTTGTGGATCAAATACTTCAAAGGCTTTTTTAAAATCCTCTGTAAATAAGTCAACAGACAACACATCTGGGCTATTGTGATCAATTTGCTTAAGCGCCGTTTGCTTGGTTTTTGCCATATCGGGTAAATCTAATTCACGATAATCAATCAAGGGATAATGTTGCCTAAACCACCAGCCTCTTGGTGACAGTCCAGCGGCTATTTCCAATACTTGTAAGTCTGGAGACTGTTCAATCAGTTCAGCTAAACGCTCATCCAACATGGTATGACGTTGTTTGAGTGTGGTACGCATACTGCCACCGACATATTTTTCTCCCCAACTTTCTATTGGGTGGGCAATCATAGCCAAAGTTTTACCTTTGGATGTGGCAAATAAGGGATGAGAAATGCCCATTTGATACCAAATATAGCCTGTGTAATGGGCTGTAAATGAAATATGGCGGTGCTTAGAAAGTTGCTGGTCTGACATAGTTATCCTTAACTTTTATTTTTTCTAATGGGGCATGATGAAAAGCAATTAAAACACGACTAAAAATTTAATTTTGCTTCGTCGTCTTTTTTGATCCTTTGCTATCCTCCCTTTGAAAGGAGGATAGCTTAAATCTCTTTAATCATTAAAGGCTTATTAATCATTAAAGGCTTGAAATTTGCCCCCGCTTGTCATCAAGAGGGGCAAGGAAATTAAGTCATTTAGCGCAATATCCTAAGGATATCTCTCTATTGGTTTTAAAGTGAATTTTTAAATCCTTCAATGACTTTTTTGACAGCTTGCCATTCATGTCCAAGATCAAATGTTTCACCAATGCTGATCTGTGGAATTTTGCCACGCATACGTTCTAAACGTGCTTGATTTGGCAAAGGTAGGTTTTCTATCCCAGCCAATGCGATACATGCCGATTCACGGTTATTGCACACCAAGCCCATATCACAACCTGCGTCGAGGGCAGCACGGATACGTGCATCTGCTCCACCTGCAACACAAGCTGCTTGCATGCTTAAATCATCCGAGAATAACACACCATCAAATTGAAGTTCTTGGCGTAAAATCGTTTGAATCCAGTAAGGTGAAAAACCAGCAGGATTTGGATCTACTTTTTCATATATGACATGTGCAGGCATAAGTGCATCCAGCTGGGTTTGTAGCTGAATAAAACTTTGCATATCATTGTTATAAATGTCTTGGTATTCACGTGGATCAATTGCTGCAGCAACATGAGAATCTGCTTTCACAGAACCATGCCCAGGAAAGTGTTTTCCTGTGGTTGCCATACCCGCACGTTGCATTCCTTTCATAAATGCGCTGGCAAGTGGCACAATATCTTGTACATTTTTTGCAAAGGCACGATCGCCAATCACATCACTAATGTCATTCAGATCTAAAACAGGTGCAAAACTAAAATCAATCCCCACTGCAAGCACTTCAATTGCCATGAGCCAACCACATTGTTCAGCCAGGGTTAAGGCTTTTTCAGGTTGAGTTAAGTAAAGCTCACCAAAATGCCCCATGGCTGGTAGTAGGGTAAAACCTTGTTTTAGGCGTTGTACTCGTCCACCTTCTTGATCAACGGCAATAAGAATGTCGGGGCGAATTTGGCGCATATGATCGGTTAAAGCGCGAACTTGAGCGGGTGATTCTATATTTCTTGAAAATAAAATCATGCCACCGACTTGCGGAGTTTGTAATAGTTCAATATCTTCTTGAGTAAGTTCTGTGCCTGCAATATCAAGCATCAATGCGCCGATCATAGGAATCCACGGTTGTATTTATATAAACTGGGAAACAATACCCGATTTCTGCAATGATTTGCTACACTTACTCAGTACAGATTATGCTAAAACTACACAACATAAACAGATAAAGTCGTTTAAGATATTGAAACTGTTGAGTTCAGATTGAAAAACGATATAGAAATTGGAAAACCCAAGGAAGTATTAAGAATTTATGAAAATTCAAACTCTCGCTTGCGCTATAGCACTTGCAACAGGTGGTTTATTCTTTACTCATACCATCAATCAGGCAATGGCGGAAACCAATGCTACAAACGTGTCTCAATCGATTCATCCTTCACAAGATCAAGCCTTAGTGACACGTCAACTTGCAACATTGATTGACCGTCAGCATTATTTGAATATGCGTTTAGATGCAAATACATCAAATCGTATTCTAGACATGTATATTGATAGCCTTGATCCAGAGCACACCTTATTTTTAGCTTCAGAAATTGAACAATATAAAAAACAATATGGTGCAACACTCGGCGCAAAATTAAAAGCAGGCGATTTGTCTGGCCCATTTGCGATTCATGCGCATTATCGTGCACGTTTAAAAGAATTTTATGAATTTGAATTGGCTGAACTTAAAAAGACACAGAACTTAAATCAGCCAAATGAATTTATTGATGCAGATCGTGAGAAAGCTGAGTTCTTTGCCAGCAAAGCCGAGTTGCAAAACTATTGGCGTAAGATGCTGGTGTCGCAATTAATCAATCTCACTATTGCTAAGCAAGAAGATCAAGCCAAACAAAAAGCATTAAAAGATGATCCAACATTGGCTAATGGTCAAGATTTGGCAGCGTCAGAAGATCTTACACCTGTTCAAACACTTACCAAGCGTTATACCCGCCAACTAGAGCGTATCGGTAGAACCAAGAGTGATGACGTACTGGAACGTATCCTCAATGCAATGACCTTGACCTACGATCCACACAGCAATTATTTCCCACCTGTTGATGCTATGGAGTTGAATCGTCAAACCACCTTACAACTTGAAGGTATCGGTGTTTCTATTCGCCCTGAGCGTGGTAATGAAGACTATACCAAGATTGAAACCATTGTAGATGGTGGGCCTGCAAGTAAGACCGGACAGGTCAAATCTGGTGATCGCATTATTGGCGTTGCACAAGATGGCAATAAAATGGTCGACGTGATTGGTTGGCCAAGTTCTGAAATTGTTGGCTTGATTCGTGGTAAACGTGGCACCAAGGTGTCAGTGAAATTGTTGGCTGCGGGCGCTTCTATGAGCCAAGCACGAGTTGTGACCATTACTCGTGATGTGATTCAAGAAGAAGATGCCGGTGTGCGTTCACGTACTGTAGAGCTAACACGTGATGGTAAAAAACATAAGTTTGGTGTTTTAGAAATCCCATCTTTCTATCTGAACTATCGCGCACGTCGTGCAGGGACTGAATACCGTTCTGTTTCAGAAGATACCAATAAAGCATTGAAGTCACTTGCAGCACAAAATGTTGAAGGGATTATTATTGATTTGCGTAATAACCCCGGTGGTTCTTTAGAAGAAGTTGCCAAAATGATTGGGCAAGTGATTAAAGAAGGCCCAGTGGTTCAAATCCGTGATGGTAACGGCAATGTGAGTGTGTTTGAAGACACTGATGGTGGTGCGCAAACTTATTCAGGTCCTTTGGCTGTTTTGGTTAACTTAGCATCTGCTTCTGCCAGTGAAATTTACTCTGCTGCCTTACAAGATTACGATCGTGCTGTAATTTTAGGAAGTACGACCACGGGTAAAGGGACTGCGCAAGTTCAATTGGATAGTCTTGCCTATGGTCAAGCAACCTTAACGCAACGTAAATTCTACCGTGTGACTGGTGGTAGCACCCAAAACAAAGGTGTGATTCCAGATATCAAACTGGTGGATATTTATGATGAAGAGTTTGGTGAGCGTAAAGCTAAAAATGCTT
The DNA here is from genome assembly GCF_011759595.1 of Acinetobacter sp. BIGb0196. Taxonomy (NCBI): domain Bacteria; kingdom Pseudomonadati; phylum Pseudomonadota; class Gammaproteobacteria; order Moraxellales; family Moraxellaceae; genus Acinetobacter; species Acinetobacter sp. BIGb0196. Next base: position 861,101 of record NZ_JAAOZA010000002.1, read on the forward strand.
TGAAATGGGATACGATTCCAACTGCACCGTTTAAACGTGAAGGTTCAATTCAACCGTATGTGGCACAGCTTGGTGAAAAATCAAAAGTTCGTGCGGCAGGTGATCCACAGTTCCAATATTTAGAGACGCGTAAAGCGATTGCTCAAGAAACTAAAGATCAGAAACGAATCTCTTTAGATATCGATAAACGTAAAGCAGATTTGGTGGCGCTTGAAGCAAGAACATTGGCTGCGGAGAACAAGCGTCGTACTGAAACAGGATTAAAGCCATATTCAAATTGGGAAAGTTACCAAGCAAGTTTGGATGCATTGGCTGAATCGAGAGCAAAAATGAAGGTAAACCAACGTCCGTCATTGCCTGAGGAAGAGACCTTTGTGAATGAGGCTGCCAATGTTCTGTTAGATTTGGCACATCTAACAAGTAAATAACTAAAAATTCTATTTAGGTAAAATAAAAAAGCATATCTCGGATATGCTTTTTTTATTTCGATTCAAAAAATAACTTGACGTTCAATAGGATAGTGATATTTTAAGTAAAACGAACGTTCTTTAAAAAAGGTGAACCTTCTCGCAATTTTGCGTTGTATATATAGAGGTTGCTTATAACAAAAATAGGTTCATTACTGGAAGTAAATTTTTATGAGTTATATGAGTTATGATAGTAATCTCGTAATAGGTTCTGCATGTATTGCAGTTATCATCTGTTACGTAGCTATTTCATTAGAACAACTCATATTTACCCAACATACCCCCCGCCTACAGAAAATTATCTTGTGCTTAAGTGGCATGGTTTTTGGCTTCGCGATTTGGGCAATGCACTTTGTCGGAATGTTGGCTTGTGATCTACCACAAGGTTATTCCTTTGATCTAACATTAACCGTGATTTCCTATATTATTGCCGCATTGGCTTCGACTTTTGCGATATGGTTGACCACTCAAGAAACCTTGCCGATTGTACGGTTGATTTTAGGTGGGTTGTTGATGGGACTGGGAATTTCAGGGATGCATTATATTGGCATGCTGGGATTAACTATTCCAAATCAACAAGTTGATTATGATGCTATTTTGGTGATGCTCTCTGTCATCATTGCAATTAGTGGTTCTGGCTTGTCTTTCTGGCTCGCATTTAAATATAAGAATTCTTTTAACCATAAGATGCTTTATAAAATTGCTGTATCGATCATGATCGCTCTCAGTATTGTGGGAATGCATTATATCGGTATGGCAGCAGCAACGATCTCATCGGTGCATGACCATCATTTTGGAAGTCAATTACACGAAGGGCAAGGTATTTTATTGTTTACCATTATTTTTGTAGCGAGTTTAATACTTGTTTCTGCTTTTTGTGTGGCGATTTTAGAACGAAGATTAGAAGAACGTAGTTTACAGTTATTACAAGCCAATAAAGAGCTTGAAGACTTAGCACTTCAAGACAATTTGACTAAACTTCCAAACCGATTATTCCTTGTTGAATATACTGATGCTTTATTTTTAGATTATAAGGATATACCGTCTAAAATTGCTTTTATTTATATTGATCTAGACCGCTTTAAATCAGTTAACGATGCATTTGGTCATCATATCGGTGATGAGCTTCTGGTTAAACTCGCCCAGCGTTTATACCCTTTACTTAAGGATGGGCAAAGGCTCACTCGTATTGGTGGAGATGAGTTTATTCTGATTCTTGAAGACTCTAATCGTAATGAAGCTGAAGCGATTGCCGAATTATTCTTACAAAAAATACAAGATGGTTTTCAAATCTCAGGTAAAGAAATCAATATTTCTGCCAGTATTGGCATCGTATTTTTCCCTGACCATGGGCAGAACTTACAAGACTTATTGATCAATGCTGACTCCGCCATGATGCAATCTAAAGAGCAGGGGCGTAATACTTTTAGTGTTTATAGCAGTTCATTAGACCAACAACATCAAAGCCGAAGTCAATCTAAACTCATTAACGATTTATATAAAGCAGTAGAAGAACAACAATTTATTCTATTTTATCAACCTAAATTCACAGCCGACTACCAAATTTGTGGGGTAGAGGCTTTAATCCGTTGGAAGCATCCAACCCTAGGTTTATTAGCCCCGAGTATGTTTATTGATGGCGCTGAGCAAACCGGTCTGATTATTCGTATGGGCTATTGGGCCTTAGAGAAGGCATGTAAGCAAATTCAAGAATGGGAAGATAAAAAATATGCTTTTGGTCCCATCGCCGTAAATCTTTCAGCTGTACAATTTGAACATAAGCATTTGATTGAAACTTTAGAAAAATTAATTCAAAAATACCATGTCAAAAATGGTAATTTAATTATTGAGATTACTGAATCTACAGCGATGCATCATATTGATGACAGTATTCAAACCTTTGAGAAATTAAGAAATTTAGGTATTCGACTGGCAATTGATGATTTTGGAACGGGGCATTCGAGTTTCTTGTATTTAAAAGATTTACCGGTAGACGAATTAAAAATCGATCGAGAATTTATCCGTAATTTGTGTGAAGGTTCAAAAGAACAAATCATTTTAGAAAGTATTATTCATTTGGCGATTCGTTTGGGTCTGGTGGTGACGGCAGAAGGCGTTGAAACTGAACAGCAGGCGCAGATTCTTAAACGTTTAGGTTGTCAGCAATTACAAGGTTATTTGTTAGGAATGCCGCTACCTGTAGACCGTTTGGAAACCAATTATAGTATGGTTAAAGCCATACCTTAAATATAAAAATATTCAGCAAGCTAAAGACTTACTACTATCATTCAAAAGAGGTTTAAGCTGAGCTTAATCGCGTTTTACTTAACCATCATCACTGTATATTGAGATCTACGTTGATCTTTAAAACGATTTGCTTATCGTCCGTATCGCTCATCCTCTTTCTAGAGTTTTTGCTATATCTGCGAGATCAAAGTGCTTAATGATATATAGCAACAATCGTTAAAAACGACGCTAAATCTGATACAATATCGCCAATTTTTGAATTCCCATTTTCCAGTTCAAGTACATATTTATAAATGTGTACATAACTGTGTACATATTGTAGATTTTTTATGTTTAAAGATGAATTAGCGGCGCAAGTCGCTCAGCGACGTACCTTCGCTATTATTTCCCACCCCGATGCTGGTAAAACCACAATGACAGAAAAACTGTTGTTGTGGGGTAAAGCAATCCAAGTTGCAGGTATGGTTAAAAGTCGAAAGTCTGACCGTTCTGCGACATCTGACTGGATGGAAATGGAAAAAGAGCGTGGTATTTCGATTACTACCTCGGTCATGCAGTTCCCTTATAAAAATCATGTCATCAATTTACTGGATACACCGGGACATGAAGACTTCTCTGAAGATACCTATCGTACTTTAACTGCCGTTGACTCAGCGTTGATGGTGATTGATGGTGCAAAAGGGGTCGAGGAACGGACCATCAAATTGATGGAAGTGTGTCGTATGCGCGATACCCCGATCATTTCTTTTGTCAACAAAATGGACCGTGAAATCCGTGAGCCATTAGAATTGCTTGATGAAATTGAAAACGTGCTTAAAATCCGTTGTGTGCCGATTACTTGGCCATTGGGTATGGGGCGTGACTTCGCTGGCGTATATAACATCATTGAAAATAAGCTTTATGTATATAAAGCGGGTTTTGGTTCGACCATTACAGATATTGAAATTCGTGATGGATATGACTATCCAGACATTCGTGAAAAAGTAGGCGATTTGGCCTTTGCTTCATTTGAAGAATCTTTAGAATTGGTGCAAATGGCGAATGATCCGCTAGATCCAGCGGAGTTTTTAGCAGGTCGTCAAACACCAGTGTTGTTTGGTACAGCGTTGGGTAACTTTGCGGTTGACCATGTATTAAATGCATTTATTCAGTGGGCACCACAACCAAAAGCACATCCAACACATGAACGTACTGTTGAAGCAACGGAAGAAGGCTTCAGTGGATTTGTATTTAAAATCCAAGCCAATATGGACCCAAAACACCGTGACCGTATTGCCTTCATGCGTATCTGTTCAGGTAAGTATGAGAAAGGTTTAAAGATGAATCATGTGCGCATTGGTAAAGATGTACGTATCAGTGATGCATTGACATTCCTTGCGGGTGAACGTGAGCAACTTGAAGAAGCTTGGCCTGGCGATATCATTGGTTTACATAACCACGGTACGATCCAGATTGGTGATACATTCACTTCTGGTGAAAAGCTCCATTTTACGGGGATTCCACACTTTGCACCTGAAATGTTCCGCCGGGTACGCTTAAAAGATCCATTGAAATCTAAACAATTGCAAAAGGGTTTAAAAGAGCTTTCAGAAGAAGGTGCAACGCAGGTGTTTATGCCGCAAATCAACAATGACTTGATTGTTGGGGCTGTAGGTGTACTTCAGTTTGATGTGGTGGCGTATCGTTTGAAAGAAGAATACAAAGTAGATTGTATTTATGAGCCAGTGAACATCAACACAGTGCGTTGGGTTTCTTGTGATGATGAAAAGAAATTTAATGAATTTAAGAAAAAGGCACATGACCAACTTTCTGTCGATGGTGGTGGGCATTTAACTTATCTCGCACCAAGCCGAGTAAATCTACAATTAATGCAAGAGCGTTATCCGGATATTCAATTCCGTTCTACACGTGAGCATTAAGTTCAGCTAACTTATTGCAAAATGTAAAAACAGCTTCCTTGTGAAGCTGTTTTTGTATCAAAATACAATGCTTTTTGTCCAAAGGGATTTATGCAGTGCAATTTTCAAAAAAAATAATTTCAGTGCTTTGCTTAAGTACAATGGTTTTGGTTGCATGTGATTCTAAAAAAGATCAGGACAAAGATGGTTCTGTATTACAACCTAAACAAGAAGCCGCTGAGGTTTTACCTTATTTAAATATTCAAGAAACCAAAGCTGATTATGCTTTACCGTTTTGTGAAAAGAACAATTGTATTGAAATTGATATTCAAACCATTAAAACCCAAGACAATTGGTTAAATCAGTGGATTGCAAATAGTCAGTCCAAGGTGATTCAGGCACAGATTGATTTAAAACAGAACATGACCTTACAACAGGCCATTAATGCTTTTGTCAAAAAGTCAGATACTTGGCAAGAAGAATTCCCGAAAAATAAAGCGTTTGAACTGCATATGCAAACGCGTATGGCTTCACAACGCAATCAGTATGTTTTGTTGCAAGTTTCAGTCAATAGTTTACAAGCGGACGTCAGTATCAAAGAACGACAGTACTTTTTTGTTGCTGACCGGAAATTGAAGAAAAGCTTAAGTATTTTAGATGTGATTGATGCCAAACATCAGAACCAATTGAATACTTGGGTCCAAGAAAAATATGCAGAATGGTTGGAAAAGCAAAATAGCGATGTGAAAAAGAATGCGCCTAAAAAGTTATATTGGGGGCAAGCCGATTGGTTCTTTGATGGTGAAGGTGTTGGCTTACATTATCGCGCCAATGAAATTGTCGAAGATGGTACCCAGTTGGATATTTATTTGAGTAAAGAACAGACGCAAAAAATACTCAAGCCTGAAGTGTATCAACGTATGTTCTAAGGTGTATCCTGATCATTCTGCCATTTTAGCTGGATTCTAAAGCGTAACGGTTAAGATCAGTTGGTCCTCGTTGAATTGACTCAGCGATTAATAAACTTGAGCCACGTATTGCAATAACGCTTCAATTTTCATACAAATTTTGATTGAGGATTTGTATAGAGAAGAATAGGCTAATGAATATAGAGATTAAAAAATCTTGGCTTGATTCGTTGGATAGGTTTGTGAAATGTTAAATCAAAAAAGTACTTTAGCGCTTTCAATTCTGGTGATCACTTTAGGGTTAACTGCATGTCAAAAATCTGACTCGAAAAAAGCAGAACCAGCAGTTGATCAAAGTGCTGCATCTCAAGTGCCTGATACATCAATGTTATTACAGGGCGATACAGAAAAAGTAAAATTGACACTGCCTGAGTGTAATGGCAATACATGCCCTGAGTTTTCTATAGAACGACTAAAAAGCAATCAGGCTTTTGTTGATGAAACGATTGATCAAGCGATTCTTGATAATCTCGATAAAATGCTGGATATCGCGCAATTGAGTAAAGCAAAAAAAGATGCAGATCAGCAACAAACGGCTTCACAAGCTTCAGCAAGTGAGGTGCAAGCCAATAAAACCCCTGTTCAGCAATTGCAAGAGCGTGTGCAACCTTATGCAAATTCATTCCTTGAGATGGATAAAGAGCTTAAAACATTAGGGGCGAGTGGCCAGATCACGATTAGTTTAAGTCCTAAAATTTTAAACTCAGATAAACCTTTAGCGACGGTGGTATTAAATACCAGTAGTTATTTAGGCGGTGCACATGGGGCATCTGCGCAAACCTATTTTAACTTTGATTTGGTGAGTAAAAAACAAGTTGGCTTGGATCAAATCATTGAAGCCAATCAAAAAGCTAAATTTGAAAAATTGGCACATGATGCATTTAAAACTTGGGTTATCGATTCAAAACTTGCTGAAAGCGTCAATGAATATGAACAGGCGTGGAAGTTTACATTATCAGACAATTTCTATTTGGGTAAACAAGGTCTGATTTTACAATATGGTGAATATGATATAGGACCTTATGTTGTTGGCTTACCGCGTTTGATGATTCCTTACGATCAGTTAAAAGGCGTGTTGAAAAGTCAATATTTCCCAGCGGAGATGCAAGTTGATCAGCCAAGCAGTTCTGCACCTGTTGCAAGTGGGAAAGCGAAATCCTAATGCCTTGGCCTTTGTTTGATACACATACGCATTTTGATGTTGCTGATTTTGATCTGGATCGGGAACAATTGGCGTATCAAGCAAAAAAGGTGGGTGTAGAACATTTGATTTTGATTGGGTTTCTATATGAACGCTTTCAAGATTTGATAGACACTCAGCAATTTTTAAATCAGCTAAATAATGCGCCCCGTAGCCATCTTGCGCCGGGGTTGCATCCCTTTTATATCGAACAACACCGTCTAGAGCATTTAAATGCTTTGGAAAATATACTGAGAACTGAAGTTTGTATTGCGGTAGGTGAAATTGGCTTAGACACGTTTCTTAAACAGCATAAACAAGCTGAGATTTTTCAAAAACAACAAGATTTTTTTTCAGCCCAAATTGAACTTGCCCAACAATACGATAAACCCATTCTTCTACATATTCGTAAGTCACATGCTGACGTGCTTGCAATGTTGAAACAGAACCAGTTTAAACATGGTGGTATTGCACATGCTTTTAGTGGGGGAATAGAAGAGGCAAAAGCCTTTATTAAATTAGGCTTTAAACTAGGTGTCACAGGACAAATTACCAATCCAAATGCCAAAAAACTGCATGCAGTTGTACAAGCGGTTGGTGCGCAACATTTAGTGCTAGAAACCGATTGCCCAGATATGACACCACTGTGTTGCCAGACATCTGACCAACAGCATACCCGTAATACACCAGTGAACTTGCCTTTTGTCTTGGCGGGTTTAGCTGAAAGTTTGGCAATGGATCAAGCAACATTGGCAGGTGTGTTGTGGAAAAACTCACATGAATGCTTACATTTACCGATGTAAATTTGAATAAAAATAACCAATCAACAACACCTAAAATAAATATTTGTCTTAGATTTAAAGAAGTACTCCAAGTAGCCAATAAGAAAGTTAACGCCAAGCTGGAGGTTCAACCAATGGCAAAATATGGTCATATCAATCGTTTAAATTCTCTACAAGACCTAACTGTAGGGGATACAAGATATAAAATTTTTAATTTAAAACAGGTTCAAGCGAGTTTAGGTGATATTTCAAAATTGCCTAAATCACTCAAAGTATTATTGGAAAATTTACTTAGATTTGAAGATGATCAAACCGTGAGGCAAAGCGATATTCAGGCGATTGTCGATTGGCAAAAAAATAAGACTTCAGATCAAGAAATCCAATATCGCCCTGCACGGGTCTTGATGCAAGATTTTACCGGTGTACCTGCTGTGGTAGATTTGGCTGCGATGCGTGCAGCTGTACAGAAAGCCAATAAAGATCCCAATTTAATTAACCCTTTATCTCCAGTAGATTTGGTCATTGACCACTCTGTGATGGTGGATCACTTTGGGACAGATCATGCCTTCGATGAGAACGTCGAAATTGAGATGCAACGTAATGGAGAACGTTATCAATTCCTCCGTTGGGGACAGTCTTCTTTTGATAATTTTAGTGTGGTACCGCCCGGAACAGGGATTTGCCATCAAGTCAATTTAGAATACCTAGCTCAAGCAGTGTGGCTGGGTGAAAGTGATGGTGAGGTATTTGCATTTCCAGATACCTTAGTCGGTACAGATTCACACACCACAATGATCAATGGTTTAGGTGTATTGGGTTGGGGCGTGGGGGGAATTGAAGCCGAAGCGGCCATGCTTGGACAGCCTATTTCAATGCTGATTCCAGAAGTGATTGGTTTTAAATTGACAGGGAAATTGCGTGAAGGGATTACCGCAACGGATTTGGTTTTAACCATTACTCAGATGCTACGTAAAAAAGGCGTGGTGGGTAAATTTGTTGAATTTTATGGTGATGGGTTGGCATTTTTGCCTCTTGCAGACCGAGCAACCATTGCCAATATGGCACCCGAATATGGTGCAACATGTGGCTTTTTCCCGATTGATGAAATCACTCTAGGCTATATGCGTTTAACGGGTCGTAAAGAAGACCGTATTGCATTGGTTGAGGCTTATTGTAAAGAACAAGGTTTATGGCGTCATACCGGAGATGAACCTGTATTTACCGATGTGCTTGCTTTGGATATGGGAACCGTTGAAGCCAGTGTTGCTGGCCCGAAACGCCCGCAAGATCGAGTGGCATTGCCTGATATCCCACAAACTTTTAGTGCCTTAATGGCGCTGGATCTTAAGCCAGCTAAAGGTGAAGAAAAGGAACGTTTAGCCAATGAAGGTGGTGCGGGTACTGCAATTGATTCAAAACAGTCTGCTTTACAAAATGAAGAACCGCATTGTGTGATTGACGGTAAGCGCTATCCATTGACGGATGGTGATGTGGTGATTTCTGCGATTACTTCATGTACCAATACATCTAATCCAAGTGTGATGTTGGCTGCGGGTTTGTTGGCAAAGAAAGCCATCGAAAAAGGCATTCAACGTAAGCCATGGGTGAAAAGCTCTCTTGCACCAGGCTCTAAAGTGGTAACCGATTATTTAGAAGCGGCAGGGTTAATGTCTTATTTAGACCAGTTGGGCTATAACCTCGTTGGTTATGGTTGTACCACATGTATTGGTAATTCAGGACCTTTACCTAAACCGATTGAAGACGCTATTCAGTGCCATGACCTGAATGTTGCGTCGGTACTTTCAGGCAACCGAAACTTTGAAGGGCGGGTACATCCACTGGTAAAAACCAATTGGCTTGCATCACCGCCTTTGGTGGTTGCGTTTGGTTTATTGGGTACTATTCGTAGTGACATTACCAGCACAGCATTAGGGCACGATCAACAAGGTCAACCAGTATATCTCAAAGACATTTGGCCGAGTCAAATCGAGATTGATGAGGTGCTGCAAAAAGTTAATACAGCGATGTTCCATAAAGAATATGCGGCAGTTTTTGATGGTGATGAAAAATGGCAAGCAATTCAAATCCCAGACTCTGAAACCTATGAATGGGATGAAAACTCAACGTATATTCGTCATCCTCCGTTCTTTGAAGGTATTGATCAACCCGCGAAACCAATTAAAGATATTCTTAATGCAAATATCTTGGCCGTTCTTGGCGACTCAGTCACAACAGATCATATTTCTCCTGCGGGGAATATTAAGAAAGACAGTCCAGCAGGTCGTTATCTAGAAGCGCAAGGTGTCGATCAAAAGGACTTTAACTCTTATGGATCTCGTCGTGGTAATCATGAAGTGATGATGCGAGGAACCTTTGCCAATATTCGTATTAAGAATGAAATGCTCAATGGCGAAGAGGGTGGTAATACCCTCTATATCCCGACAGATGAGAAGTTAGCCATTTACGATGCTGCGATGAAGTATCAGCAAGATGGAACGCCGTTGGTCATCATTGCAGGTAAGGAATATGGTACAGGCTCATCACGTGACTGGGCGGCGAAAGGCACCAACCTTTTAGGAGTAAAAGCGGTGATTACTGAAAGTTTTGAACGAATCCATCGTTCAAATCTGGTTGGTATGGGGGTTTTACCGTTGCAATTTGTGGATGGTCAAACTCGTCAATCACTCAACTTAACTGGGCATGAGCAACTGTCGATTTATGGACTTTCTGATGACATACAACCACATGAAACTTTAGATGTGGAGGTTAAACGTGTCGATGGTTCAATAGATCGTTTCAAGGTGTTATGCCGTATTGATACTTTGAATGAAGTGGAATATTTTAAAGCAGGTGGTATCTTGCATTATGTACTGCGTAATTTAATCGCTTCATAGTCTAATCAATAAATCACAATATATTTCAGTTCTCCAAGCCCTGTATAGAATGCAGGGCTTTTTTTATTCGTTTAAAAGAGAACTTGATGTTGCTTTTTAAGGAAGTGGCGAATTTAATTGCCATATACCGAAAGAGTTAAAATAAAGTGAATCTGCTTCAAAAAACTCAGATGAGGAGCGTTTAGAAAGGTTGAATTTTTCCATATCCTCTTCAGCCCTGAATGTATCACCTTTTTTAAAATCAGGATCTTCGGCTAAAATATAAAGTAGAAATTGATTTAAGGTGAAACTGGCTTCATTGACACTAGATGAAATACAGCCATCCGGTTTTCCAAACTGATGCATGCCGCACGAATAAAGATATTCTTGATCAGAAACAACTGGTATAAATGCTTTAAAAATATCCAATAAATTCGTTGCAGAAAATTCGAGCCATTGTTCTTTGCTATGTGTAAGCCCTGCTGTTTCTATTTTTATACCTAATCCACCTGCCTTTAATAACGCTTGTCCAAGCTTAAGGGCATTTTGTACACTTTGAAAATAACCACCTTTGCATATGAGGTAGAGCACCATATTGTGCTGATCGATTTGATCGAGCTCATGGTCTGAAAAGCGTTGCATACTGAATAATCTGAATATACGACTTACTTCAGGATCATGATTATGTTCTTCAACTTCAACAAAATGATCAGAATGCAGTGATGTCATGATCATCCCCGCATAAATATACCCAGTGTCGCATTCAAGCATGGCATGAACTAATTCCTGATGATTTTTCCATACCCCAGGAATGCATAAAATAATCTGTTGTGAATTTTGCATTGTTCGAACTTTTATATTTGTAAAGTTTGATCTTAGCATTGCAAATTTAATTTTTCATTTTCACTGCTTATCTTTGATAAAATGAGCTTGATTTTTTGAGCCTAGATTTGAACCATGACTGAACTTTTCCAAAATGATGAATATGAGCGCCGTTTTGCAGGCGTAGCCAAAATTTATGGAGAAGAGACATTCAATCACTATGAAAAAAGTCATGTCATGGTAATTGGTATTGGTGGAGTCGGCTCATGGGCGGTCGAAGCCTTAGCACGTACAGGGATTGGTGAGTTAACACTGGTCGATATGGATTCAGTGGCTGCTTCAAATATCAACCGACAATTGCCTGCAATGACCTCTACTTTAGGTCATGAGAAAATTGAAGTCATGGCGGAACGTTGCCGTTCAATTAATCCTCGGATCAAGATCAATTTGATTGATGATTATCTCAGCCCTGACAATGTGAAAGAAATTTTAGAAAATGTTCCCGATATTATTCTAGATTGCATCGATGACGTTAAAGCAAAATTTGCACTTATGTTACATTGTCGTTTTAATAAAATTCCTTTGATTGTTTCGGGTGGGGCAGGTGGTAAGCTTGATCCTCTAAAAATTCGTGTTGCTGATTTATCTAAAACAGAACAAGATCCGATGCTTGCAAAATTGCGGAGTCAGTTGCGCGCCAAAGGCATTTGTAAGAAACCAAAAGAAAAATTTGGCATTACTTGTGTGTATTCAATTGATAATCCTTTTTCCAGCGCTGATGTATGTGCGAGTGCAGGCTTGCGCTGTGGTGGATATGGCTCGGCTGTGGTGGTGACTTCTAGTTTTGCGATGGTCGCCGTTGCAGAAGTGTTGAAAAAGTTAGATCGGATCAAATAAGCGCTTGGTATTTTTAAGTAAAAGTTTAGATGCATTTAAAAATCATAAAAATTCAGTTAAATTAATCTGAAATAAACGCAATAACAGAGAACAATCAAAATGAGTTTTTTCAAAAAGTTATTTGGAAAGAAAGAACAACAAATACAAATCAATCGAAACCGCTATGCTGAATTTTGGCAATGGTTTGAGCAGCATCAACAGGATTTCCATCGTATTGTGGATGAGTTAAATCAAGATACGATTCAGGCAGATTTCTTTGATAAATTATCGCCTGAATTGGCCAAAGTTCATGGTGGAATTTTTTTCCTTACCGGGATGCTTGACCCACAAACAGCTGAATTGATTTTAACGCCAGATGGTGTTGTGGCGAACATTGTGTTTGTCGAGGAATTGGTGGCAGCAGCCCCTGAAATTCCCGGCTGGAAATTTACCGCACTTAAACCCGCAAGTGATATTCAGCAAACCAGTATTGGTATGCATGGTCATGAATTTAGTCAAAAAACGCTATCGTTTTATTTAAAAGACCATGAGGATTATCCAGATGAAACTGATCTGGTGGTTGTACATGATCAATATAATGAAGCTCAAAAAGCTGAATTCTTACAAGCGGTTTATATCTTTTTGGATAATTATTTGGGTGAATATGATTCGATCACAAAGCTAGATCAAGTTTCGCTACAATTCAGACAAGATGCTGAAAAAGAATTAATGCCTATCGATCGTTTAAAGAATATTTTAATTTTAAAGAACAGTGAAATTTCTCGCTTAGACAAAATAACCCGTTCAAGCACTGATGAAGATGAATATATCAGTTTGGAGGGGGAGACCAATGAAGGTTTGCCTTTGGTGGCGATCTTAAACAGTACCCTTTTAACATGGGATCAAAAGGCTTCTCATCCGTGGATGCTGCTGGTAGAAATACCTTATGCTGGTCAGAACTCAAGTGGTATGCCGTCTGCAACAGATTATGAGTTGCTTAACGCGATTGAAGAAGAATTATTAAATGAGCTAAAGGATTTTGAAGGGTATTTAAATATTGGACGAGAAACCGGTAATAACTTAAGAACCATGTATTTTGCTTGTAAAGAGTTTAGAAAACCTGCCAAAGTTATAGATCAGGTTGTTGAAAAATATCAGAACAACTTTGAAATCGATGTCAGCCTATTTAAAGATAAATATTGGCGTTGTTTAAATAAGTTTGGTCGTTAACTATGCTGAAAAGTCGCTTGAAATGCTGTATAGCATTCAGACCATAGACATGGACAGCTTAGAGAATGAAGCGGCTTTTTAATCGACCTATCCCCGATCTTAAAATAACCCTATTGGCGATCCTGTTGATTGGCGGAATTGGATATTATCTTTATTCAACGGTTCGTCATTTTCAGGCGGTCAACCAATTGGATGAAGCTAAAACGACAATGCGTGATATACAGAACTTGTTGGGATGGTCAATCCTTCAACCTCAAGCAAATGCAATTCAAGTCTGTAATTTGCAAAATATCCAACAGATCAGCAAACAAGAAGAGATTCAAAAGATCAAGCAACTGTTGGGCTGGGAGGTCAATATTCAACAACACAGCAAATATGTTGAAAGTATAAACGTGTTCCAGCACCTGATTTACACGGCTGTATTATACGTGCTCATTTTCGAAAAGACGCTTTTGTGAGTGATGATCTTGCTGGCAAGTATATTACTTACCAATATGATTTTAAAAAAAGAACAACAACATGCGTCACCAATATAAAAAAGTATGCTTTAGTGAAATCTTGCACGCGTTTGTAAAAAACATACTTTATCTGTTCCGCTGAATCAGTCCTGTAAATAAATAAACTCAGGCTGTCGGGGCGATTTGCCTGTTTGTTTTGCGATAAAACCATCATAAAGATTGAGTAAAACAACAGCGCAAATAATACAAATAAAAACCAGTAATTGTTTGGATATGCTCATACTATTTCTCTCTGATCTAAGTCGCTTTAAGTAAAGTCTAGTGAAATCAAACAATCTAATCTAATATAGAAAGAAGCATGATTGATCTAATTTTGAGATGGATATGGCGACATTCAAACAATTTAATTATTTGATTAGAATTGTGGAAGAAGGTGGTTTTATTGCAGCTTCTGAAAAGTTGTTTATTGCCCAATCTGCTTTAAGTCGCCAGATTAAGCTTTTGGAGGACGAAGTAGGATTTGAAATTTTTGACCGCAGTGATAAAAAAATAAAACTCACCCGAGCAGGGCAGTTCTTTTATGCTCAAATTAAAAATAATTTGCTTAACTTAGATCATATTATTGAAAATGCTAAAGATATTGCAGATGGACAAAATCGGCTCATCAAAATTGCACACTCAAGCACTATTACCATGAGCTTAGAAAAAGTTAAAGTATTTGATCAAACCTCAAAGTATCTCAATGTTAATTTCGAGATCAACACCTTGTCATCTGAAGACCAAATTCTTGCACTGATGAAAGGAAATATTGATGTTGGTTTTATTCGCCCACCTGTCTTAAATCGCTTAGATGAGTTATATGCAACCACGCTCTACCCTGAGCCCTTATACGTTGCACTTCATCAAAATCATATTTTAGTTTCAGAACGCAGTATTAAAATCCAACAGTTAAAGCATGAAAATTTTGTTTCTACACCACATGCAGAACGGGGCGGTTTAAGTTATTTGGTTGCAAACCTATGCTTAAGTGCTGGTTTTTCTCCAAAGAAAGCGGCGGTTCAGTCCCGTAAAATTTCACAATTGCAATTGGTGGCTGCTGAAATTGGAATTTGTATTGTTCCTGAAGAATTTAGACATATTCTGCCTAAACAGGTAAGACTGATTGCTTTGGATGCAGAAAATGCATGGTCTGATGTTGTGATGGTCTGGAGTAAAAATGCAGATGGTGTCATTCAGCGATGTACTGAATACATGATCAAACAGTTTCAACGATGATCTTTAAAGACCATCGTTTGATTGAAAAGATAGCTGTGGATTAAGATTGTATTGAATCGTAGAAATTTTCAGTCGTGATCAGACAGACTGTTCTCGAATATAATCCTCTGTACGCTTCATTGCTTCTTTAATATTGATAATGGCATTTTCAACATCTGCAAATGTTTTGGCATTACCGCCACTTAAAGCCTGGCGCCATTTACGCGCACCGGGAAGATTTTGGAATAAGCCTAAAATATGGCGCGTAATAATCGATAGAGGTGCGCCTTCTTGCATACGTTTGGCAATATAAGGCAGCATTTGATCGATAATATCAAAGCGATCAGGTAAGTCTAAGTTCCAGAGTTGACCTAATTCTGCCAACAGGTAAGGGTTGTGATAAGCCTCACGACCAATCATGACCCCATCAACATGCTTTAAATGTGTTTGCGTTTCAGCGAAAGTTTTAACCCCACCATTGATCTGGATCAGCAAATCAGGACGCTCTTGTTTTAAACGATACACATCTTCATAACGTAGAGGTGGAACATCGCGGTTTTCTTTTGGTGATAACCCTTGAAGCAGAGCAATACGGGCATGTACGATAAAATTATCACATCCAGTTTTCGCAACGGTATCGACAAAATGTAGCATCTCTTCATAAGATTGCATGTCATCAATACCGATGCGGTGTTTTACAGTAACTGGAATATCAACTGCATTACGCATTTCAGCAATACATTCTGCAACCAAATCAGGCTCTGCCATTAAGCAGGCACCAATCTTATTGTTTTGCACACGGTCACTTGGACAGCCCACATTTAAATTGATTTCGTCATAACCCCAGTCTTGAGCCATTTTGCTACAAGTTGCAAGATCTTTCGGATTTGAACCACCGAGCTGTAGAACAATCGGATGTTCTTCATGGTTATAATCCAAATGACGATTTGCTCCACCATAGATGATGGCACCTGTGGTGACCATTTCTGTATAGAGGATAATATTGGGGTTAAACAAACGTGCAAAGAAACGATAGTCACGAGTTGTCCAATCCATCATCGGAGCGACCGAAATACGAGGTGTTAAAGATTGGAGCTCAGACATACAGTCAACCTGAAAAAGATAGAAAAAAAGCAAGTGCGGATTATACGTGCTTTATTTTAAAATCAATAGCCATACTCAAAAGATAGAATTTGTAAAATTAATAAATATTAATTTTTTGTATTTGCTTAGAACTCCGATATGGCAGAGTTATATGAAATTTGCATAACTCCACCAATATGTTAAAGCTGTGCGAGTTAAAACTACAACATCATACTACCAGAGGCTTCTATTCGCTGACCTGTGATCCAGTTAAATCCTTCACTAAAAATCGCAGCGATTGCTTTTCCAACATCATCAGCTTCACCAACACGGCCTAATGCCGTGATAGATGCGATCATCCCCTGAACTTGTTCACTATTGCGGACGGCACCGTCTCTAAAATCAGTCGCAATAGCTCCGGGCGCTATCGTGTTGACACGAATCCCTTTGCAGGCGAATTCTTTTGCCATATAACGTGTCATGACTTCCACAGCGCCTTTTGCCATTGCGTATGCAGCTGACCCAGGCATAGAAAAGCGTGTTAGACCAGAGGATATATTCACAATATGACCGCCATTTTCAATGAGTGGTAGCAATTTTTGAGTGAGAAAAAATGGGCCTTTTACATGGATATTGAGCATATCATCTAGATCATCAATACTAGTTTCTTCAATACTTGTATGTAAACCTGTCCCCGCATTATTGAGTAGGTAGTCAAAACTTTCACGACCGAATTGCTCTTTTAATACGAAACTCAAGCTTTTTACCAAATCATCAAATAATGTGATATCTCGAATATCAGATTGAATGGCAAATGCGTTTTGACCTTTTTCTTTAATCTTCTCAACCACGTCTAGAGCGGCTTTTTCATTGCGATGATAAGTCAAAATGATGTCAATATTTTGCTCAGCGAGTTTAAGTGCTGCATCTCGACCTATTCCACGACTCCCTCCGGTGATGAATGCGATTTTATTCATGTACTGACCTCATATTATGCTGATTAACTGTCGATAAAATTAAAGTACAGGAATTAATTGTCTTGATAAATAAGAGTAATCAGATAAGACTGTTCATAAATAATGAACAATTAGAGGTAGTGTATGGATAAGATTGAGACGATGAAACGTTTTATCGCTGTTGTACAAAATGGTAGCTTTACCCGTGCTTCAGAACAGTTAAAGATTCCTAAGTCAGCAATCTCTATGTCAATCACTAAGCTTGAAGATCATTTAAAAACTCGCTTACTTTATCGGAACACAAGACACGTTTCTCTTTCAGAAGCAGGTCAGCGCTATTATGTCGAATGCTTAAGATTATTGGATGAGTTAGAAGGCTTAGATAACCAATTTCAACAACAAAGTGAAGAACTCAGTGGTGTGATTAACATCGATATGCCTAGTCGGTTTTTTCTAGCGTGGTGGCTCCCCATCTACCTGCATGGTTTCAACAATATCCTAAAACACAGATTAAGCTGCTTGGGGTTGATTATCGTATTGATCCTATCAAGGAACAAGTAGATTGCGTAATCTGTGGTGGTCAGCTTGAAAGCAGTAATTTAATAGGACGCCATTTGGGTATTATGGAAATGGTTAATTGTATTAGTCCCAACTATGCGGAACATTATGGTAGACCAACATCATTAGATGACCTCAAAAATCATTATATTGTTGATTATTCGCATGCGGACACCCAGTCGCAAAATGCTTTTGAATACAATCAAAATAATCAAACCTACCTTGTACCAACTCCGAGTCTAATCAGTGTCGGCACAACGGATGCCTATTTAGCTGCAGGTTTAAATGGACTAGGGATTATTCAAATTCCGAGAATTGGTGTTAGACAACAATTGGCAAAGGGTGACCTTATTGAAGTATTAACAGCGTTTACCTGTGCACCGATGTCTTTGTCAGTTTTATATGAATCGCGAAACAATCAACCCAGAAGACTAAGTGAATTTATTAATTGGTTGATTCTTTTATTCAAAGAAATGAATCACAATACACTCTAGTTTCACTAAATGAACCCGATGTCGCTTATACGCAATGTGTAGTCATTGCTCGATTTTGTTTAGGTTTAATATAGCCAAAGGCAGCTTTTTTGAGCTCCCTATTATTTCATACAAAATACTGACGGAATAAGGCTGCTGCTAATATTCCTGCTGCAATCGCCAACAGTGGTTTTTTAAGCAGTAGCATAACGATCAATGTCGTCAGTAATGCTAAACGAGCGCCATGATCACCTTCAACCGCAATAGGGGCCAAAAGTGCAACCAGTACAGATCCCGACATTGCATTAATGAATCGTTGCACACGATCGCTAATAGGTACATAAGACATAATTAAAACACCACCCCAGCGAGTGGCTAATGTCACAATGGCCATAATAAAAATAATAATTAATGGATAAGTGGTGCTAATTTCTAGGTTCATAGCTGTTTCTCTTTCCAGAAAATTCCGACAATTCCGCCAAATAAGGCACCCACAACGACATGACTATTTTCTGGTAAGTACCAATAAGCCAATAATGAGCTACAGGCTGCGATTGTCCAGATGATGAGTATTCTGAGATTTTTTTGCCCGCCCACAACCATCGCCAGTAGAAAACAAGCCATGACCATATCTAATCCCAGCAATGCAGGATGATGAATAACATTACCAAAATAGAACCCCAGTCCTGTGCCTAAAACCCACGCGAGCCAAAGCGCAAGGCCCCCTCCAAACAATAAGCCCATCCCTGATTCACCACGATTAAATGCTTGTAGTGAGAGTGCCCAATTGGCATCAGAAATAACCAACAAGATACTGTATCGTTTGATGGGAGGCAGGTGGCGTAACCAAGGATAAAGAGATGCGCCCATTAAAAGATGCCGAGCATTGATAAAGAAAACTGTGACTATTAAGGGAATCAGTGATATTTGCGCGCCCCATAGTTCTAAAGTCGCAAATTGAGATGCTCCTGCAAAAACAAAGCTACTCATTAACATGATAGAGCTATTGTCTAGTCCTGTTTGCGTTGCAGCTAAGCCGAAAGCAGCCCCAAAAATCACCACGAAAGATGAAATTGGAAGAAGGCTTTTAAAGCCTGACCAAACTTGGGAATAACTTAAACTGTAAATATCTGGGTCAACATTCGACAAAATAATTTCCTTATCTTTTTAAATTTTCTAGTGAGCTATATACCTAATGATCGCTGATGAAAATTAGGGGAAATTTCCTTCTTTTCTTAATAAATTATGGACTTAGAAAGTTAGAATGAAAAGCGCATAATTCTTGCATATACTATTCGTAAATCGAATAATTTGGGATGATCATGAATCTACAAAATCTACAGATTGATTGGTTAAAATGTTTTGTCGCAGTTGTTGATACAGGTTCTCTTTCAAATGCAGCACCTGAGCTATACCGTTCACAGTCCGCTGTCAGTATGCAGTTAAAAAAATTGGAAGGCGCTTTAAAATGCCAACTTTTAATTCGAACGCATAGACAAATTCAACTTACTTCTGAAGGGCAACTTCTTTTAGGTTATGCAAGACGGATACTTGATCTACATCATGAAACACAAATGGCTTTTAATGGAGAAGAGTTAACCGGTCGGATTAGACTTGGCGTACCCGATGATTATGCTGCTAAATATTTAACGCCAGTGCTTAAGCGTTTTGCACCACGTTATAGCGGCGTTGAAATAGAATTTATTTGTGAACAATCGACTTCATTGATCCCACGTATAGAAAATGGCGAGATTGATTTAGCCTTGATTTCAAGGGATAACCCCCGTCAAGGCACTTTATTGTTTCATGAGCCAATGGTGTGGGTAGGTTCTCCCCAATTTGAATTATGGCGTGAAGATCCGATACCGATTGCTGTTTATGAAAGTACCAGTTTAGCCAAAAAAAGTGCGATTAATTCGCTCGCATTGCAAGGTCGTCGTTATCGTGTAGTTTATAATAGTTCTAGTTTAATCGGGCAAATTGCAGCAGTTGAAAGTGGTTTGGCCGTCGCAGTTTTTACACAATGTAGCGCGCCTCCGCATTTAGAAATTTTAGGAGCGGAGCATGGACTAGGCCCATTAGTACCGATGGAAGCATCTGTATATAGAAGTAGAGCCTCGCTTAATTCAAAAGCGGTCGATCATTTATATGAGCTGTTAATTAAGACATTAAGGCAATCCATTGCCTATTAAGAAGGTTTTTATTCGGTACCTCATCTTCTTATGTATCAATATGATGTCTGAGAATGAGATGAGTTGTGCTTTCTAGTCAGACTTTGTTAAAGACAGCATTGTTAATAATTAAAATTTATAAATGACATACATTCGTTAATGATCGATATATTTCAGTTATTCAACTAAATAATCTAAGGTACTATTTCTTTTGATTAATTTTGGGACTAACTTTATAGAGTCTACTTGTTCCTTATTTATTTTTTTTAATAATAATTCCATCGCGGTGAATCCCATTTCGGACATTGGCGAAGCTATGGTTGTAAGTGGAATAGGAAGTTGAGCGGTTAAAGAGATGTTGTTGAACCCAATGACTGCAATATCTTTTCCGGGAATATAGCCTTTGTCCTTGATTGCGCCCATTACACCAATCGCAATAAAATCATTCACAGTGAAAATTGCTGTGGGCAGTTCATTTTTGGATAGAATTTCAAGTCCAGCTTGATAGCCAGAGTCAACATCAAAACCACAATTGATAATGTAGTCATCTGGGATCATTATATTTTTACTGGCGCTATAGTCTTTAAATCCTTTGGTTCGTAATAGACCTGTACTGGCAAAAGCTTCACCCGAAATGATCGCAATTCGACGATGACCCTCAGCGATTAAATGTTCTGCTGCTAAGCTTCCACCAAGATAATCATCACAAGTAACAGAGGTGAAATTTTCTAAACTACGACTTACAAGTACAAATGGGATGTCTCGTGCTATTAATTCATTAAAAAACTGATGTGAATTTTCAGTTCCTGTATGCGCATCAGCAATGATTAAACCATCTACTTTTCTAGAAAGGGCCATTTCACCCAATTTTTTTTGGTTGGTAGGCAGATCATTGGTATTGGAAACGAATGTAAAATAATTATTTTGGGTTGCAGCGGCATCAATGCCTTCATAAATATTTGCCAATACAAGATCTGATAATTTTGGAACTAAAACCCCAATTACATTGGTTTTCTGGCTCTGTAAACTTTTTGCTAAAGTATTTGGTCGGTAGTTTAAATCAGCTGCTAATTTTTTTACTTTTTCTATGGTTTCTGGGGCTGCTGCGGAACTGGCATCATCCATAGAGCCGTTCAGTATTCTTGAGACTGTAGAAACATGTAAGCCGAGTTCTTTTGAAAGAAATTTTAAAGTTACATTTTTATTTGATCGATTCATATGAAACCACAATAGCCAGAAGCAACATTTTAGCATTTTCCCCCTTGAAAGTTAGAGAAATTATTGGATTGTTGTTTAAAATTTGACAAGGACAAACGTTTGGGTTAGATTTTTAACACAACCCAAACGTTTGGGTTGATTTGAATAATCAATGAGGTAAGAACATGGAAGAAACTTCAGTTAGCCCAGTAAAAGTGGCCGTTATACAATTTGATCCACAAGTGGGTATGGAAAATCGAGAAAGGAATTTACGCCATGGGTTAGATTTGGCGCTTCAAGCTGTTAACAATGGTGCAAATCTTATCGTAATGCCTGAGTTAGCAAATACAGGCTATTTATTCACAAATAGAAAAGAGGCATTTGATCACGCAGAAGAAATCCCAAATGGACCAAGTGTTCAAGTCTGGCAAGATTTTGCGCGGAAACATTCAATTTATTTAGTTTCAGGAATCGCAGAGAGAGGGTGTTCGTCTTTTTGATACTTCAGTTTTAATCGGACCCGACGGGCTTATTGGGAAATATCGTAAGGCACATTTATGGAATCTTGAAAAACTTTGGTTTACGCCTGGTGATACAGGCTTCCCAGTATTTGAAACACCGATCGGAAGAATTGGGATGTTAATTTGTTGGGATATTTGGTTTCCAGAAGTTCCAAGAATATTAACCCAACAAGGTGCGGATATTATTTGTAGTGTAAATAATTGGGTTTGGACACCACCGCCATTATTTGATGAAAGTGGTAAGTGTATGGCTTCATATCTCACCATGACTGCTGCACATGTCAATAACGTCTATATCGCTGCTGCAAATCGAGTTGGAGCTGATAGAGGTGAACGTTTTCTTGGATGCTCATTAATTGCAGGCACCAATGGTTGGCCAATCGCGGGTGTTGCAGATGCAGAAAAAGAAATGATTCTGTATGCGGATATTGATTTGGTTGCTGCACGTGGTGCGCCGATTTGGAACAAGCATAATGATTTAATCCGAGATAGACGAACTGACATGTATGACACGATGTTAGGCTATAAATCTCACAATATTTTCCCTCGCTAATCC
The DNA here is from genome assembly GCF_011759595.1 of Acinetobacter sp. BIGb0196. Taxonomy (NCBI): domain Bacteria; kingdom Pseudomonadati; phylum Pseudomonadota; class Gammaproteobacteria; order Moraxellales; family Moraxellaceae; genus Acinetobacter; species Acinetobacter sp. BIGb0196. The sequence goes on from NZ_JAAOZA010000002.1 coordinate 883,671, forward strand.
ATGTGAGGGATATATGAAAAAGAATTATCGGATTGAAATGATTGATATTGTCATCGCAGCATTGGTCATGCTGTCTACAATTATCATCGTGGGAGTAGTTGAAAAGTACTCCCTCCAAATTTGGGATAATTACGCAACAATGCAACCACCAACATCCACCTTAACTTGGTTAAGGTGGGGGCTGGGTGATGTAAGTGAGGCTCAATTTTATAAAAGTGAATTGGCATCACTTGGTTTATTAGTGGGTGCAGGCATTGCTTATTATTTTTCAAAAATGCGTTCGAAATGGCAAGGGTTTCAACTAAGTTATGGGACCGGTTTATTTCCATGGATTTTATTGAGTTCAAGTTTAAGTTTGATTCTGAGTAATATCATTTGGGGATGGACGCTTATTGAAAGTAACTCGTGGCAACCCACATTTGTGACGTTTGTGTCATTACCAGCTGCAACAGTACTTATGTATGGGCGTGGCTTTAAAATAGCAATAATTGGTGCAGTTGCAGGGGCACTATTTGTAACGCCTTCTTCGTTGATCATCGTCAACTATGTATGTGTTCCCTTAAATTTGCCAAGTATTATTGGTAATGTCTTAGGTATGGCAATTGGTAGCTTAATCGCATTTCTTATTTTTAAAAAATTTAATTTAAGTTGTTTGGTCAAACAAACAGAAACAAAAAAGCAAGAGCCAATTGAAGAAGAAAAAGAGATCGAACCAAAGGCTACACATTCATTTTGGGTTGTAAGACGAGCGCTTGCAGACTTCTCTGAATCTCAATTTATTGCAAATGAATGGGCTGGATTAGGCTTAATCATTGGCGCTTTGTTGGCAATTTATCTGAACCCTTTAAGTATTTCATATGGAAGTGGGCTGATTGGAAACATATTAATTAGTCAAATGTTAGCAGCCTTGACGGCAGTCATTCTATGGAAAAGTAAATGGGAAAAATATGGGTGGTATCCGACATATATTCCGATTTCTTCAGTTGCACCAGTCTCTGTTTTAGTCTTCGGTGGAAGTCTAAGCTCCATTATTTTAGGTGCATTTATTGGTGCATGTGTTGCTCCACCTTTAGCCGCTTTTATTTCAAACAAGCTTCCTAAATACCAACATCCATATATAGGCAATGTGGTTTCCATGGCAATTACATCGCTATTGGCTTTGGGCACAATTCATCTGGTTTCCTGAATCTATATTTTTATATACAAGGAGTTGTAATGTTAACGTGTCCAGTAAAAGGCTATTTTTCTGAACTTGATGTTGAGCAAATTGCGAAAATGCTTAGGTCAAAAGAAATTACTGCCAAAGCACTTACACAGCAGAGTTTAAATTCAATCAATCAGCATAAAGTGTTAAATGCATTTTGTTATATCGATGATGAATATGCGATACAACAAGCAGAATATGCAGATGAACTTTTTAATCAAGGAATAGATCTTAGCCCGTTACAGGGTATACCGATTGCGATAAAGGATAATATTGAGACTGCGCAACTTATAACCTCTATGGGGTCCAATTTTTTCAAAGACTATTTACCTGAAGTCGATGCTGAATGCGTACAAAAACTTAAAGCTTTAGGCGCGGTGATTATTGGAAAAACCAACACACATGAGTTTGCCTATGGGCCAACAGGGGATATTTCTGCACATGGTGCGACAAAAAACCCATGGGACCTTGCAAAAATTTCAGGTGGATCGAGTTGTGGTAGTGCTGTAGCGGTTGCTGCTGGACTTGTACCTATTGCAATTGGGACTGATACAGGTGGCTCGATTCGTATACCTGCAAGCTTAACAGGAGTTGTGGGTTTTAAACCGACCTATCAGCAGTTTTCAATGAAAGGTGTTTTCCCTTTGTCTAAGAGCTTAGATCATTTAGGCATATTAGCAAAAAGTGCTCAAGATATTGATTTGGTTATTTCTTTATTAAAACAAGGAGATTATGAACAAAGTCATCAAGTTGTCTCCAATACGTTAGCAGCGAGATCACCGAAATTAGGTTGGGTATCTGTTGATAATTTTATTGAAAACTATGATTACCCTTTATACCAGAAATTAAAGCAGCACGTTTTTTCACTTTGGAATAATCAAATTGATGAAGTATCGAGTGCTTTAACGACTTTTAAAGATATCCATCGCTATTTTTACGCTATTCAAAATAGTGAGGCGTATACCGTCCATCATCATCAAGTACAGCATTCTCCAACGTTATTTCAGAAAGATGTGTTGGAGAGACTACTACAAGCCCAAGAAACCAAAGGCTGGGAATATGTGAACGCATTAGATTTTCAAAAAAAGTACCAAGAAGACCTTGCTAAACTTTTTGATCAGTACGATTACCTCATCATGCCGACATTGCCGATACAAGCCACTGATCTGTATCAAAAAGGTTTGTATTTAAATGGCGCTTTTATAAATATTAAATCAGCTTTGCTCAGCCTGACCAATGTATGGAATTTTTTGGGAAATCCTGTACTCAATGTTCCGCTTTGTCATGAAAATAAAATGCCGATTGGTATTCAGATCATTGGTGCAAAGAAAAGCGATCGTCATCTTTTGGCCTTTGCAGTGAATAATGGTTTTTAGTTTTTTTATTTTTTCAATATTTAAGGTCTATTGACCTGTTAATAAAATGATAATCAAGGATGATTTTATGAAACATGATTTGTTTAAATATACAATATTCATACTACTTTTAAATGTGTCCTTCGTTGCAAATGCTGCGATTGAATTTGAGGGGAAGGATAAAGATTCTAAGTTAACTATTTCTGGTGAACTACGAGCAAGTTATCAAGAAAATAACTTTGAGAATAAGGCTTCTGATCAAAAAATAAAATTTAATACAGCTATTTTAAATATTGGGTATAGCTCTCCCAACATATTTGGGAATTTTCAATATCGTTGTTATCAATTTGATACCTTATGTGATTTTTCCACATTGGTACAAGCCAATGCTGGCTATCATTTAAACTCAACAGACAATGTTAAAGTTGGTTTACAGCCGATTCCTTTTGGGCCAGGGCAATTTTGGGACAGTAGTTTCTATGAAGGAATCAATACAACGATGGGACTTCAGGATACGATGAATTTAGGTGTTAACTACCATTTTGAGTTGCCCTCATCCACCAAAGTTGATTTGGCCTATTTTGTCGCTGATGGCGGAAATTATTATGGAAAAAGTAAGGATGCCGCCCGTTATACTGCAAATATGGTGAAATCAGCTGATTTGATGAAGACAGATCTGAATGAGAAAAATATGTGGATCGCACGAGTGGATCAAGACCTTAAGTTTTTAGCGACTGAGGATCTTAATGTATCTGTGAGTGGAAGTTATTGGTATTCTGAAATTGAAAATAAGAAAAATGCTGATGATGGTGCAAGAAACTCTTGGGCACTCTTTAATCGTATTCACTATAAGAATTTAAATGTCATGCTCACAGGCGGTAAGCAATCAATTCGCAATAAAGATCGTTTCAGTCCTTATAGTTCAACTTTTGGTTCATATGATGGTGAATATGACATTGCAAACAAAGGCTTCTTTTATACGGTTAACACCAGCTATGCTTTTAAAAATGTATGGGACTCATTCAATATAACGCCATATATGGTATTCAGTGGATTTAATAAGAAAGAAAAAGGCTTTGATGATTCTCAGCGTAATATTATGGGGGTGGCATGGGACTATAAAAAGATTACTTTATATACCGAATATATGATGAGCAAAAATGATCCGTTTATTGGTGGAACCGCCAGCTCACTTGCAGCTGGTGATGGTGGCAAGTGGAAAAATCTACTCAATATGATGTTTATTTATAAATTTTAAAGGCCCTTGAAACGCAATAAAAGAGATATGTTTTTGTTAAAAACCTCTCCTATTACAACCAAGCCCATGGCTAGAGCATGGGCTTTTTTGTCTATTTAATTTATAGAAAAATATAGCTTGTTTGATTATTGGTACGTAGAGGTATTCGAGTAGTCAATGGGGGAAACTGGTCAGTGACTTTGCAACTAACATATAGAAAAATACTCATTCCTATCACCTGATTTTTGCTCATTGGTGCAAGGAGGCAACTTTAAGTCTTTTGGATTTTGCACGTCAATTTAGATGATTCGGATGAATTGGGCACATTTATTTTTAGAACCACGGGTTTTAATAGTATTTGTACATTGGCTGCACGACTGAGTTATTAACATGCAGCATCCAATGGCTTACTTTCATGTCTACCGCTGTAACTAACTTTAAGAGGATAGTCAACCACACAAAGCTATCGACACCTGTGTATTATGTGGATTTAACTTTAAGAGAAGAGGGTGTGGATTTGCAGTCTGCAATTCACACAGCACGTGAGATTGATCAGCAAAGTAAGTAGGTAGGATCTAATTAGGAGGCACTCGATCAAATGGCAAGACAGGGTTTTGCCAATGCGAAGTTTGAAATGGATATAGAGGAGGGGGATGTAGTAGAGGAGTTTTAGGTGAATAATCAGGATATTCTTATTTCCAAGAGCATGGATTTGAAAAACAGTATATCAGATGAATTAATGGTAGCTTTTTCTATAGTAGTCTGATAATTAATTATTGAAAATATTAAGGAACTGTATTTTTACATAAAACTAAACTTCATGATTCCCTAGTTTTCTTAATATGTTTTTAATGAAAGTTCGGTAAATTAGGGGGGAAATTTATGCTTGCCTAATTGTAGTCTAATGATAAGATTTACCACTTCGATATACATATTGTAAAAATGACTTTATAGCCATTTTAAAAAGTTATAGGGCGGTTTTTTTTCAATTTATTAGGATTTGTAGTGTTAAATCATGAATGAAAGATTAGGTTTTCTGATCAAAGTTGAACAGTTATTAGAGCCTTTAGCGGTGTGGCATGTACCTCATGATTCAAGTGTCAAGTCTGTAATTGATCAATGGATAAATGCTATAGCTACTAAGAGTCAATTTTTTTGTAATCCTCTTATTGATAATGCGAGTCTTTTAGAAAAAAAAGTTATTAATTTACTGAAAAAAGAAAATCTATGGCATGGGCAAATAGATTTCTTTGATAAAGTTTTTGGTAACCTTAGCTTAGCCCCAAATCCTCAACATGACTTTAAGTTTATAGATTTGTTTGCGGGGATAGGTGGAATAAGATTAGCCGCTCAACGAAATGGGGGCGTGTGCGTTTTTTCATCTGAATTTGATAGTTATGCACAAAAAACTTATAAATTAAATCATGGGGATCTCCCATTTGGAGATATTACTAAAATTGATGAGAAATCTATTCCTGAGCATGATTTATTGCTAGCAGGTTTTCCTTGTCAACCTTTCAGTTATGCAGGTAAATGTGAGGGGTTTGAGGATCAAACTAGAGGCACATTATTTTTTGATGTACTGAGGATATTGGAAGCAAAAAAACCAAAATTCGCACTTTTAGAAAACGTTAAGGGTTTTAAATCGCATGATAATGGCAAGACCATGAGTATTGCGTTAAAGGCATTAGAAGAAGCTGGTTATAAACCTTTTTGGACCATTTTAAATAGCTATGATTTTGGAGTGCCTCAGTACCGTGAGAGATGGTATTGTGTAGCCATAAGAAAAGATATTGATTCTTCTGAATTCAAATTTCCTGAAAATAAAGATAGAACTACAACTTTAAGAGAGATAGTTGACATAGGTGTAGATGATAAAGCATTAAGTCTTAGTACATTTGAGTTGGAACGTATTAATTATCATTTTGAATATAATCACATTAATGAAAGAGTTGAACATGATAGCTCGATGTATGCTGGCAATACTAAAAAAGGCAAACATGGTGTTTTCTCTTATTTAAAGCCAGATGGCTCTTTACGTTTTCATGTTGGTGATGTGGCTAAAACACAGATTCAGGAAGCTTTTTATGCTTGTTTAGATACATATGCCCCAACTATTATCGCCAATCGGGTTCCTAAGTTGTGGGATATCAAAAGAAAATTATCAGTAAGGGAAGCGGGGCGGCTTCAAGGATTCCCTGATACTTTTAAATTCGATGTATCTCATTCGCAAGCCTATAAGCAACTAGGAAATTCGGTTACTGTTACCGTGCTATTTGAAATTATTAATGAAATTAAGAAATTGCAGGAACGCTAAAAAATGTCATGTATCTCTATAGAAAGACTCATTAATGCTAGGGATTATATTAATGAAAATGTGAACAAGCCTGAAACTTTTTCAGGTCTAATTTTCTTTCTATTGAGTGTTAAAAATAGGGAACTTGATGGGCGCTATTTAGAAGCGGACATGGCAAAGTTTTGTGATTTTGCTGATAAAGCATTTTATCTAAAAGATATACCACAGAACTATCCAACTAAGAGTTGGTATGCATTTTTAAGTCAAGATTGGAAGGAGCAAATCTTAGATGAATATTTAAGAGGGGAGAAAATACTCGTAAATGATTTAGTTATTAGTCTTTTTTGGTATAGGAAAGATGAATTACTAAGTCAACTGATAGAAGAATTAAAAGTAGGAATAGGAGAGGAGATTTTTAAATATTTATTTATAGAAACAAAAGAAGAAGATCAATATGTAATAGATATTATAAATAGAGATGTATTGTACAAGCAATATAAAGGCGCTGATACAAACTCAAACTACACATTAAAATTTAATGGAGATTTTATAAAATATAAAGCAAGTGCTTTAAGTTCAGCTACATTTGGACAGACATTATATGCGTCATTAGAAATAAAAAAGGTTATGCAAGTCGCTGATTTTGATTTCAAGGAAGCATATAGTCTCAACAATGGAACTAAAAAAAATAATCTTCTTTCTTTTAACAATCTTAGGCTTTATAAACCATTTTTACTCCTTGCTGGTATTTCTGGTACAGGGAAAACCCGATTCATACGTGAACAAGCTAAATCTTCAGGCAGCCTTTCTGAGACTTATTGTTTAATATCAGTCAGACCTGACTGGCATGAGCCAAGTGATCTGTTAGGTTATGTTTCTAGATTAACTGGGAAAGCTGAATATATTACATCAGATGTTCTGATCTTCATTGTTAAAGCATGGAAAGCAATTATTGATGCAGGAGTTGAGTTGAAGGTAAGTGATGTAGAAGGTTGTGGTGAACGTCTAGCTGTGAAGGGTAATATTTCCAATTTAGATAAAATTCTTCCTTATTGGTTATGCTTAGATGAAATGAATCTAGCACCTATTGAACAATATTTTGCTGACTATTTATCTGTACTGGAAACGAGGGAGTGGAATTGGATAGGTGAATCATTTAGCTATTATACAGATCCATTGCTGAAGCCAAATGTATTTAATGAGCTAGAGGATACTAATAGCTTCCGAACGAAGTTAGGTTTAGATAAGGCCAAATACAATGGTGTTTGGGATGGTTTTTGTACATATGGATTAGGAATTCCATTTAACTTGCTAGTAGCAGGTACTGTAAATATGGATGAAACTACACATGGATTTTCTAGAAAAGTAATTGATAGAGCACTGAGTTTTGATTTTGGCGATTTTTTCCCGAATGATTTTAATGCTTATTTTGAGCCTAAAACGCAGAATAAAACACTATATTATCCAATTTTATCTTCATCAAATTTATGCAACTTTCCTGAAATAGATCCTAACGGTGAGAAAACTATTAGTTTTCTTAAAGAAGTTAATAAAGTATTAGATCAAACGCCATTTAAGCTGGCTTATCGTGCATTAAATGAATTGTTACTTGCTGTTGTTGCTCAAAATCCCCAGACAAAATTTGAACTATTGGCGGTATGGGATGATTTTCTCATGTGTAAGGTTTTACCGCGTATAGAAGGTGATAGTGATAAATTGGCAAATTCACTTTCATCGGACTCGTTGTTATCGCAACTGAATAAATCAATTCGGGTTGAGTTTGCAAATCTAGTGGAGATAGAATTTTTGCAGGTAGAGGAATTAAAGCGTCCAGATTTGTATCGAGAGTTTACCAATGAAGAAAATAATTATGTGGAATGTAGAAGCCTAAAAAAAATAAGCTGGATGCAGTTACGATTAGAACGCTCAGGGTTTACCAGTTTCTGGCCGTAAACTAAATAATGTGGATGGGCACTTATGCCAGAATTACTTCGTATAGAAACTTCTGATTTTGAGTTTTCTATTTGGTCAAATGACATTACAACGCGTCAGAAGGCTTATACAGAGGCTCTCAATAAACGAGGTTGTAGTAGTAAGGCTTTACTTGATGGAAATGCTGTTTTGGGGCATAGGCGTCCGTTTATTTATTTTTCGCCTGCATTAAAGATCCAAGACTTAAAATTTGAACAGGTAACTCTCGAACAAAATCAGAATGATGAAATATCTAAAATTGAATTACTCTCATATCTGTTCTTCGAAAATGTACAATATCAATTTGAATGGGTTTTCCTTAATAAGGTTCATTCAGCTCAAATAGCACACAAGAACCAGTTGCTGAATGAGGGTTTCCGATTTATAGAAGCTCATCTAAGAATGCCTGCACGTATTATAGGTACAGTCAATACGGGTAATCATGTTGGTTGGATGCGGCTACCTCTCGAATATCGAATTGATGATCAAGTATTCAAACATGAATTATCTTTTGAGGTTCTTCCTACAAAAATGGATTTACATGCAGATTTACCTGCAATGTACCAGGAGATAGATCAAGTATTTCCATTATGGCGTTTCAGCTTGGTTGAAAAAACAGAACAAAATTCAGGTAAGAGTCAGCACCGAGGGCAGTTCCCTTTAATGTGGTTGGCGAATTTCGCACAATTAAGAGAGCGATTTGAACAGGGTTTGAAAGTTGTTATACAGGCCCCTCATAGCAGATTACAAATACAACACTCATTTATCAAAGCGGATCGACTTAAAGGACGGATAACACATCGGACTGGTTTGAAAATTAAGGAAGATGGTTTGAATGGTTGTTTTGATAAACGCTATAAAATTGAGACAAAAAAATTAAGTGTAGATATTCCTGAAAATAGATTTATCAAATCAGTTGTCACAACTTGCAAAAAAAAACTAGGTTCATTTGAAAAGGCTATAAGAGCAAGTAATCAAGAATTGGATAAACAGCGCCTCTCTGATACTTTTTTAGATGAGTTACATCAATGGCAACGCCCTTTGCAAAAAATATTGGAGCAAAATTTTTTTAATGATGTTGGACGCTATGCTGGTTTAAGTAAAGAGTCATTGGTACTACAGCAAAAAACAGGTTATAGCACTGTTTATCGAGTGTGGCAGGATTTAAAGTTCTATCTAGATATATTTGGGAATGTGTCAAATATCTCACTGAAGTCTGTGGCGGAGATATATGAAATTTGGTGCTTTTTAACACTTAAGAATATTTTGCGGGATGAGTTAGGATTTGAGGAAATCAGTGCGGCTAAGAATAAGTTAGTGTTAAATGAATTTTTTGAGTATCAGTTAAAAGATGGTTTTGTGGGAGCGTTTGAGTTTAAGCGGTCGGATGGGGTTAAAGCTCGATTGGTACATGAACCAAAATTTACTAAAAATGGGCGGGAAATTCGTTCATATTTAGTCAGTCAGGAACCTGATATTGTTTTAGAAATTGAATTATCGAATGGAAAACGATTCATCTGGTTATTTGATGCGAAATACAGAATCAAAACTGAGCAAGATCGTTTTGGTGCTGAGAATGTGAATAACACGGATTACGTGCCAGATGATGCGATTAATCAAATGCATCATTATCGTGATGCATTGATAAGGGTTACCACTGAGACTGAGGTCACAAGTAACAGACATTCAAAAAGTCGACCTGTATTCGGTGCTTTTGCTTTATATCCAGGTTATTTCGATCAGCAGCATATAAAGAATCCTTATCAATATGCAATAGATGAAATTGGCATTGGCGCATTTGCCTTATTGCCTAACGTTCCTGAGAGTGACAAAAACGGGCATTATTGGTTGTTGGAATATTTAACTGCTAAAATAGGGAATGCTGATATTGGCGGAAGGGGTTTAAATACATTGGATGAAAGTCTATATATGCAGGAACCTGCTCGTATTCCTTATCATGGCATGCAGCAAGTTTTACACACTGATTTGATAATGACGGTGTCATTGGCTGAGCAAACGGGACGAGATCAAACTTACTTTAATGCATTTAATGATGGTACAGCCCAATGGTTTCATTTACCTCAAGATACATTAGTTAGTAGATATGGTATTCATATTTCAAAAGAAATTAGATATTTGGCTATAGCAATGCCATCAAGTGAGCATCCAGAGACACAGCAAATTGAAAAAATTTGGCCTATTAAAAATGTAAGTTTAATACCTAGAAATAAAATTACCAAGGAGCAAGCAGGTAAGAATAGTGGTTTAACCCAAATCAATTATCTGTTTGAATTGGGGCAACCTTTATTGCTGATGAATAAAATTTTACGTGTTCCGCATAGTCCGATTAGAAATTCCATAAAGTTAACAACATTAGAATGTTTAACTACTGTTAATGAATTTACAGATTTAGAAAGTGTTTACATCAGCGCAATCAATTATCGGTAATTGTCAGATCAGGTTTGAGCTACTACACATTAAATAATACTAAACATTGAAATTTAAAGTTAACACTATGAACTGCCTCGAACAAGTTACTGGGTTTGATTCAGTAACATTTTTAATGCAAATGATCAGGGGCAGGAACCCCTGACCAATAACTCAGGACAGAAGTTCAGAGCTGCTTTCAGCATGTTTTGACAATGAGCGTAAATCTGAACCAGAAGGAGCCTGATAAATCTTTAGTCCAAATTCAGGAATAATTGCCATCAGATGGTCAAATATATCAGACTGGATTGCCTCATAATCATTCCATACCGTTGTATTGGCAAATGCATAGATTTCCAGCGGTAATCCCTCACTCGTTGGTTGTAACTGACGGATAATTAGGGATTGGTTTTTAGCAATACCAGCGTGTTGTTTTAAGTAGAACTCGACATAAGCCCGAAATGTTCCAATATTGGTTAGGCGGCGCTGGTTATAGACTGACTGATCTTCAAATTGTTGATTAAAGCTGTCCAATTCAGATTGTTTATTATCCAGATATTGATCCAGTAACAGGAAAGCTTTTAATTTCTGTTGTTCTTCATGGGTAATAAAATGAATACTGGTTTGATCAATAAAGATTGAGCGCTTGATTCGTCTCGCCCCCAACAATTTCATCCCACGCCAGTTTTTAAAGGTGTCCGTCACCAACTTATTGGTGGGAATTGTGGTAAAGGTTTTATCAAAATTCTGTACGGTAATGGTATGTAAGGACATATCAATAACATCACCATCTGCATTTAATGTTGGCATTTCAATCCAGTCACCGATACGAACCATATCGTAGGAAGAGATTTGCACCGATGCCACCAAGGACAGAATCGTATTTTGAAAAACCAGTAACAATACTGCTGCCATCGCACCAAAACCAGCAAGCAGGGTAAAAACATCTTTCTTTAAGAAGGTACCCAAGATCAGCAGACCACAAACGATAAACAGAATCAGCTTGATCAGTTGCAGATAGCCTTTGATGGGCTTATTCAGTGATTTGGGATTACGTTGATAAAGCAGATTAAAGACATTTAAAAGTTCACTGATGGCCAGTGCAATGGTCAGGAAGATAAAAGCCTGTGCAGCCATTTGTATCAGGCCAACCGCTTTTAAGGACAAATGTGGAACTGTGGTAATACCATTTAAAATAACAATGGCAGGAACAATATTCGCCACTCTGCGGATAACACTATGCTGGGAAAAAATTTCACTGTGTGCAAACTTCATTTTTGAAATAAGTTTACGTATTCCACGAACAACAACTTGTTTTGCAATATAATTTGCGACAAAGGCGAAAAAAATTAGAATTGATAATGATGTTAGCATCTCTAGCCATGGATACTGATCAGACCATTCCTGAATATTCTTTAAGAAGGCAAATTTATCCAAAAGTACAACCTCAAAATAGCAGATACGCTATTGTATTGATTGTGAATGACAATAATTTATAAAAATACTTTTTAGCTACATTCGGGCATCAATTACTTACTCAACAAGATTGACAGACTCTCAGAAAGTCCAAGTGAGTATATGAGGATGAGTATGCAATCGTTGGGCATAGATAAGCCCAGTTTCACGGATCACAATATGCCAATCAACATTACTTTGTTTAATGCTATGGGATGCTAAGTTTTAATTTTTAAGACTCAATAGTGGCTGAGTTTATCCGCAAGATTTGCAATACGGTTCAGACGACAAGACTGTGCATCTAACATTTGTCCCTGTCCTTCGGTTTTAGGATCCCAATTACAATACTTGTCGGTGTTTTCCCACCATGCTGCGATCTCATCCATCTGCCGGTCTTTTTTCACACTGTCTGGACGACTGATGATTTTGGCAAAGGCCTGTTGAACGCGGTTCTTATGTTGAGCATATTCTTGGTCCATACAGCTTTGCATTTCAAATGTTACTGCACCACTTTGCTTGATACATTGGCCATAACTGCTGCTTAATTTGGCATGAATATAAGAATCATCTGGAAGGGGACGAGGCATTTCATCATCGGCAAAAGCTGCAAAAGGAAGAAGAGAGATGAACAACAATGTAGTAGTTTTAAATTTTTTCATATATTTGACCTTTAGTTTTATCTTGATCTCGGTATGTGTTCTTGAATATCTTTATGCTTTGATTCGCATTATTGAAGTAAATTCAGATAGCGTTGCAATTGTGCAGTACGGCCTGCGATACGCTGTATATCATTAAGTTCAGTTTGCAAGTTGTCTGGCTGTGATTGACCATACAGTGTTGTTTCCAGTTCAGCATCACTTTGACGTGATTGTAGCCAAATGCGTTGTGATGCAACCAGTTTCGTTTTTTGGGTAGCACTCAAATGCGATTGTAATTTTTTATAGGTACTATTCAATCGCGCATCTTGACGTTCCGCCTCATCTTTTAGACAAGTTGCCTGTTCAATAATACCTTGGGCACTGTTGTCACAGTTTATAAAAGCTTGGCTTAATAAGTTTTCATTTCCTATTGGTGCAGCGAAGACCAAGCTTGAAAAAGTACATAAAAAACTGATCGGTAAGCATGCTAATCGTATTTTTTTCATAAGGGATAAACTCTTGATTGATCTATCAGGATGAATGTTGACTGTTGTGTGAGCTGAGTAAAACCTTGCTTGAGTATCGTCAATCACGCTTTAGCAAAGACAAACAGGGGTATCATTTTGACCAAAGTGTATCAATTTTAAACTTGAATAATCATGGATATTTGGATGTTTTTTCCAAAAACATAGATTGCTCTGTAAAAAATTCTTTAAAGGTCAGAGGTTTATCTTTTGTATAATCCTGCTCATCAACTGTTTATTCATATAGCTTCAAGATAGTAACCCGTATATCCATTTAAATTGAAATTGTATACATCGCATTTTTGGAATTATATCGCAGACTATTGATGTGAATATATTATGATCGGTTTTTTCAGACAATGGTTACAGTGAATATTATTCAAATAGAATGATTTGGGTGTCCGTATTTTTATTAAAATAATCAGTCTCTTAAAAAATCAAAATCCCTCAAATTTTGAAGGATTTTGATTTTAGAATGCTTTAAATAGTCTGTGCTCTATTAAGATATAGACGATCTAGCAGAGAAAATAGTGCAGAACCCATAACCAAACATACACCGACAAGACAAGTCATGGTCCAACCTCCATGATGCCATGCATAAACCCCTAAAGCAGAACCACATGCACCACCTGTGAAATAGGCTGTCATATAGATAGAGTTAATCCGAGATTTCGCATCTGGGCGTAAACGGAAAATGATATTTTGATTGCTGGTATGAACCACAGCGAGTCCAAAGCTAATCAGGCCATACCCTAAAATATAACTGGTGAGGTACTTTCCACCGAAATAAAGCAGCGCCCAACTGACGATCATCAACGCTACCCCAATCCATGTCAGGATACTGGTATGTCCACGGTCTGCAATTTTACCAATTTTTGCAGTGGCTAAAGCACCAAATACCCCAATGATCGTTGCAACACCAACCAAAACATCAGGTAATTTAAACGGTTCAGAGGTCAGTAAAACAGCAATCGTTGAAAATAAAATACTCATGGCTGCAAATGCAAAGCCACCAATAATTGCACGATAGACTAAACGACGTTCTTCTTTTAACAACACACCCATCGAGTAGAAAATTTTGCCATAACTCATTTTAAACACAGGTACATGTGGCAGACGTTTTTTCAATAAATAGGCAAGAATCAACATTAATACCGCACTGACAAAGTAAATCAGTTTCCAGTTAAACAGGTTAGACAACAAACCTGCAAGGCTGGTGGAAAGCAATAACCCGACTAAAAGCCCACTCATTAAAAAGCCAACAACTTCACCTGTTTTTTCAGGTTTAACTGCCATTGTTGCAAGTGGGATTAAAACCTGAGCCGCAACTGAAAATAGACCTGTAATAATTGTGCCAACCCAAAGCATGGGTAAATTGACAGCAAAAGCACACATCAATAGACCAATCGCGGCACAAAACATTAACCAAGGAATAAATTTGATTTTATTGACAATATCACCCATGGGCACAATGAATAAAAGACCAAGCGCATAAGACACTTGGGCAAAAGTCACTGTAAGTGCCACTTGTGATTCTGGCATATTGAAATAGAGTTGAATCGAGTGAATCAGCGGCTGACTATAATAGTTTGCTCCTGCGCATAAACCGCAGGCAATCGCCATCAGCCAAAGTAATGCTTTATTTTGGCTAATATCGAGTTGAGCATTCATAAAAATATCCTAGTTCTTGGAGTTACATACAATAGGCAGTTGCTTCAATTTCAATGAGCATTCCTTGTAAAGCAAGACACGGGACAGGAATCAGTGTACACGCAGGGAAAGGTTGATCTTTCCAAAGTTGTTGCATTTCCTGAATTAAAAACTGATGTTTTTTGGTACTGTGATCGACCACAAGCACTCTTAAAACAGCAATATCCAATAATGATGCATCAGCCGCTTGTAGGGCATGTTGCAGATTGACAAAAGCTTGATGAACTTGTTGTGCAAAATCTTGGGATAATTGTCCTTGTTGGTTTTCACCACCTTGTCCAGATATATGCAAAATACGCAAATAATGGCGTACTTCAGCCACATGACTATACGCAAATGCTGTTGGATTATAAAGTGTATTTGGGTTAATCATTTGGAACGATTTGATCTGAGCGGATTCTGATCTGGAATTCATGGATGACTCTTTTGATTGACTGGAAATTTCCGTCAGTATCAAAGCTCAAGTTAACTTAAGGTCAAGTGGAAATGCCAAGAAAAAACCGAAGCAACTGATCGTATTTATGAATGAACAATCAAGGGGCTGTTAAACAAGAAAACCGTCATATAGAAAAGTGATTAGAAGAAGCACTATGCAAGTGAAGTATGGCTCAGTATTAAAAGTATATAGTTTGTTTATCTTTGCTTTGATGCTCTTAGGAAATCCCAGTAAGCACTGACTAGGATTTCGTAGAGGCCTATCTTAAGCAAGGTATTGGCTATTTTTATATTCAATGAGCTGAAATAACCCTGTACTAAAATAAGCCAGTCATTAAATAACCTAGCCGTAAATAATCAGTTGTGAATCTACAATTTTGCCCGTTTTCCCTAACCAAAATGGACGGTTGACTTCACCATGACCAAACCAGTCACATTGGTAAAGTGGGATGTGCAGTGGATTGAGATGTTCTTTCACAATCTCAACAATACTTTGCGGGACATTTTTTTGTGGGCATTGATAAAAATCACCCAAAACCAAAGCCTTTAAGTTTGAGGTATCAATACTTTGTAGGAGCTGAGTCAATGAACGTTCAATTCGATAATAGGGTTCGCCTACATCTTCAATCAGTAAAACACTCGGCTGATTCAGTTTTAAGGCAGACGGTGTGCCTTGTAAAGTACACAGTACAGTAAGATTTCCGCCTAAGATTTTAACATCTTCAATGTGCTGATCTTGAGCAAAACCATTTGCACTGGATAAGGGATAATGACCGTGTTGGTTTATATCCGCGGATAACAGGCTGATGGTTTTTAAAGCATCATACGACAGAGGACTATTGTCTAAATTTTTAACGGCAATTTCCTGAAATACAGGCGCATGTAAAGATTGCCCATGATGCATCGCAATATAGTTTAATAACACGGTGGTATCTGAATAGCCAATAATGGGTTTATTCAAAATCCACTCATCTAAAAATGGCAATAACATTGCAGCGCCAGTACCACCACGACCACACCAAATTGCATCAATGTTTGGATCTAAGCATGCTTGTTTTAAATCTTGAATACGTTGTTCAACTGTACCTGCCAAATAGCGATGTTGTGAAAATACATGTTCACCCAAACTGACTGTATGACCTAACTGTTCCAAATGCGACTGTGCCAACTGGATATTTTCAACATCTACACAGGCACTCGGCGATACAATTTTAAAATGCATATTCCTTCCAAGTTTCTGCACAATTTAGTGTGCAAGTTTCTTTTTAGACAAAGTAATCATCATGACACCGATGATATTCAGTAAACAACCAAACCATTGTATCGCATTCATATGCTCACCGAGCAAAGCCACAGCCAAAATAATGGTTAGGATCGGGCCAATCGAACCAATCATAGCTGCTTGTGCAGCACCTAAACGAGAAATACTTTGCGCGACCAAAATCGTCGGTAAAACCGTCACCAATAAGCCTAAGGCGATACCATACCAAATGACTTGTATCGGAAGTTGAGTAAGCAGTTGAATTGGCTGGGGTGTTGCAATGATAAAATGGGTTAGCGTACCAAAACATGCAATGCTTAATGCCAAACCAGTGTAATTCCATGAACCAAATTTTTGAATTAAACGTGGGGTCATGAGTAAGTACGTCGCAAAACAAACCGCACTGGCAAAGACTAAACTCACGCCTAGCCAGAAATTTCCTTCATGCGGTACTGTGCTTTGCTCTTGTAGCATCACAATCACTGTACCACCATAGCTTAATGCAATCGCTAGTATGGTTCTAAAGTTGAGTTTTTGCTTATAAATAAAGCTTGTGGCAATGACTGTCAGTGTTGGATAGAGAAATAAAATAATACGTTCCAACGATGCACTGATATACATCAGACCAGCGAAGTCGAGCCAACTTGAAAGGTAATAGCCCATCAAACCTGCAGCAACCAATAAGGCCCAATCTTTTCCTGTCATATTTTTATTATGATGGCGATTGAACCAACACAGTAAAAGGAAAAAAGGCAGGGCACTTGCCATTCTCAATGCCATAAGCACGGTGCTGTCGACTAATGGCGATAATGCGTAAGCCTGTTTAATAAAAATAGCTTTGGTACTAAATAAGAAAGCCGCACCAAGTGCGAAAATCGAACCGAGTTGGGTATTGGATAAAGAAAGTTTCATGAATTTGACTGCATTGACGATGTCGCTATACGACATGTAAATTTGAACAAGCAGTATAAATGTTGTTTTCAATCAGTGGAAATACAAAAAAAGAATGAATTGGCGCAATAAAAGGAATATAAAACACACTTGCTTACTTCTTTTTGTGTGGATTTAAGTAGCATTTAAATAGATTGAAATAAAAATTGTATAAAAATCAACCTTGAAATCCTTGTTTATAAACTGCTCAAATTCAATATGCTATTTTTTGCACAAAAAAGGTGCAACATCGTAATGGTTGGTTCAAGCTGTTCGAGTATTATTAACTGACAAAATGGCAAATAAAAAAAAACTAAAATTTTTTGTAATTGCTTTAGACTCAGTTCTAGGGTAATTCTAATGGTTATTCCAAGTACTTTTTTTTATTAATGAAATTAAAAAATGTAATAAAAACCGACTTACATTTTTGACGGAAAAAATGATAGAAAAGGCCAATATAAGCTGATAAAAAAACCATGTAATTTGTCAGAAAGGTCAATAGGGATGTTAGTTTTTGTGCTAAATCTATTGTTTTATGGAGTATTTAAACAGCAAGCTGGAATGCTTAAAAGTGAATCATACTGCTGTAAATGCCAATCAGTAGGGTAGGGTAAGCAGCTTAAAATATCCAAATAAGCTTAAAAAAACATCATTTTTAAAAATTGGAGACAGGATATGTCAAAAAAACTGAGCAGGATAATACGAGAAAAATACAATAAATTGAATATAGGGTATGTCGCACAATTATATTTATGAATCATCAGTTCAAAATATGGGTATTTATTAAATAAATATTGGGTGGTATTTTAAAAAAGTTCAATTAGAATCCAAAAATTCATAACAACGCATCTGGGGGAAACATCGGGTTATTTACGATGTTTACTTGAAGAAAAATTAGCTTGAGGAACGCTCATGCAGATTGGAATCCCAAAAGAATCTGTCGTCGGTGAAAACCGCGTAGCCGCTACGCCAGAGACAGTAAAAAAGTTGATTAGTGCTGGTCATAGTATTGTCATTGAACGAGGCGCTGGTAAAAAAGCGGCTTATATTGACAGTGCTTATGAACAAGTCGGCGCTAAAATTACAGATGATGCCTATACAGGTAGTCAAATTATTTTGAAAGTCCGTGCACCACAAGGTGAGGAAATTCAAAAGCTTGCCGCAGGAACAGCTGTGGTAGCTATGTTTGACCCATACCGTAATACTGAACTTGACCAATTTGCGTCACAACAAGTGTCTGCATTTGCGTTAGAGCTTTTGCCACGAACACTGTCTCGTGCGCAAAATATGGATGTGTTGTCTTCTCAAGCCAACCTAGCAGGTTATAAGTCGGTGTTATTGGCCGCTGCGGAATATCAACGTATGTTCCCAATGCTGATGACCGCTGCAGGTACTGTGAAACCCGCTCGTATCGTGATTATGGGTGTGGGTGTCGCAGGTCTTCAAGCCATTGCAACTGCAAAACGCTTAGGCGCAGTTGTTGAAGCAACAGATTTACGTCCAACTGCACGTGACCAAGTCGAATCGCTTGGTGGTAAGTGGTTAGATGTACCGATGTCTGATGAAGAAAAACAAAAAGCTGCCGATGCCGCTAAAAATGGTTATGGCTGGATGCCAGGTGAGCAATATATTCAAGACCAAGCCATCATCGTAGATAAAGCCGTGTCAAATGCAGACATCGTGATTACTACTGCGTTGTTGCCAGGTCGTGATGCGCCTCGCTTAATCAAAGCTGAAACTGTTGGCAAAATGAAACCAGGTTCAATCATCCTAGATATGGCAGTTGAATCAGGCGGCAACGTTGAAGGTTCTAAAAATGGTGAAAATGTTGTCACTGACAATGGCGTGACGATTTTAGGTATTCCAAATATTCCTTCTACAGTATCGACAGAAGCTTCGGCACTGTATGCACGTAATGTTTTCAATTTCGTAGAAACTTTGTTTGATCAAGAGAAAAACTTTGCCATCAATCAACAAGACGAAATTCAAAAAGCACTTCTAGTAACTCATGGCGGTCAAGTACTGCTGAAGCGTGGTTAAGGAGAGTCATCATGGTTGAAACTATTACTATTTTCGTCTTAGCCATCTTTGTTGGTTACTACGTGGTTTGGGGTGTAACACCTGCATTGCATACGCCGTTAATGGCAGTAACCAATGCATTGTCCTCAATTATCGTTGTAGGTGCGATGATACAAACTGTTGGAATTCCTGGTGTTGTAGACGCAAGTGTACAATTCCAGTCCGTGAATGTTGTTAGTGTACTTGGTGCAATTGCAGTGTTCTTGGCAAGTATTAACATTTTTGGTGGCTTCGCAGTGACTGCACGTATGCTTGAAATGTTTAAGCCAAAACAAAAGAAAAAAGAGGGCTAATCTATGGAAATCATTCGAGAATATGCAGATTGGTTCTACCTTGTCGGTGCTGTCCTTTTTATCTTAACGTTACGTGGTCTTTCAGGTCCTAAAACTGCGATTGCTGGTAACCGTTACGGTATGATTGCCATGGCGATTGCGGTAATCACCACATTCTTTGTTGCAGATCATCCTGTTGTATGGATGATTGGTGGTGCAATGGTGTTGGGTGCAATTGTCGGTATTGCGCGTGCACGTACAGTTCCAATGACACAAATGCCAGAAACAGTAGCATTGATGCACTCACTTGTAGGTTTGGCTGCGGTATTAATTGCAATTGCTGCAATTTTACATAATAACCAACTTACAGCTTTGTTTGCGCAAAACGAATCTGCTTTAACCGCTGCTGGTGTACAGCATGCGCATATGAGTAAAGTTCATTTATTTGAATTATTCGTCGGTTGTTTCGTTGGTGCGATTACCTTTACTGCATCTGTATTTGCTTATGGTAAGTTAGCTGCAAAGAAATGGGCAAAAACCATTTCAGGTGCTTGGGTTAAACCCGTTCAAGCGATCATTTTCCTGGCTATGCTGGCGTGTGGTGTGTACTTCTTTACCACAGGCAATATGCAAGCATTCTGGGCAATGACTGCACTGGCATTGGCATTTGGTTGGGTTTGGATTGCACCAGTCGGTGGCGGTGATATGCCAGTGGTGGTTTCACTACTGAACTCCTTCTCAGGTTGGGCTGCGGCAGGTATTGGTTTCACACTTGAAAACAACATGCTGATTGTTGCTGGTTCGCTGGTGGGTTCATCAGGTGCGATTCTGTCTTACATCATGTGTAAAGCAATGAACCGTTCAATCATCAATGTATTGTTTGGTGGTGCGATGGGTGGTACGGCTGTAGCATCAGTTGATAAAGGTGAGCAAGTTCAACGTAATTACCGTTCTGGTTCTGCGGATGATGCGGGCTTCTTGATGTCAAATGCTGACAGTGTTGTGATTGTACCAGGTTATGGTATGGCGCAAGGTCGTGCACAAAATGCAGTGAAAGAATTGTGTGAAATCTTGAAAGAGCAAGGTGTAACGGTTCGTTTTGCAATCCATCCAGTTGCGGGTCGTATGCCTGGTCATATGAATGTATTGTTGGCTGAAGCTGATGTTGCATATGAAGACATCTTGGAAATGGACGAGATCAACTCTGATTTCCCTGCGACTGATGTTGTACTGGTGATTGGTGCAAATGACGTTGTTAACCCTGCGGCTAAAGATGATCCAACTTCACCAATTTATGGTATGCCGATTCTTGAAGCACATAAAGCACGTACCATTATGGTGATCAAGCGCTCTATGGCAACAGGTTATGCAGGTTTAGACAATGACTTATTCTACAATGACAAAACCATGATGATCTTTGGTGATGCTAAGAAAGTTGTTGAAGAGATGACAAAAGCAATCAATGGTGGTGGGCACTAAGCCATTATCGGATTAAATCCACCCCAACCCTCCTTTGATAAAGGAGGGAGCCTTACCGCCTTCGGGCGGTTTTTTTATTTAAGCAATTTTAATGCTATGATTTTGATAAAAACTGACTGAATAAAAAATGATGAATCAACCATTTAAAATAATCTGTAACAGCTTAGGCATCTATCTGGCATTTTCCTTGTCTATAACGCATGCACAAATTTTTCAAATTCAAGATGGCTCGAAACACTATGATGCCGTAATTGATATTGCATGTGAAAAAGATGAATGTGGAGCTAAGGCCGAAGTAAAGCTATTTAAAAAGGGCAGTAAAGCGGTATTTCAAGCATTTCACTCTGATGACCTGACTATGTATTTGGATGAAAAGTTTAAACCGAGTGTTAATGTTATACAGCTTTATGACGAACAAAGCCCTTTGATTTTTGATGATTTTAACTTCGATGGAACAGAAGACCTCGCGATTAGAAATGGTAACTATGGTTCTTATGGCGGTCCTGTGTATGACATTTATGTGTTTAATCAAAGCAAGAATAAATTTGTTTTGAGTCAGGAACTGTCTGCACTCACTCAAGAAAATTTAGGCATGTTCGAGCTAGACAAAAAGCGCAAACGCATCATCGCCTTTAATAAAAGTGGCTGTTGCTACCATATTCGTTCTGAGTATCAAGTTGTACCTAGAAAAGGTTTATTGCTGGTTCGAGAGTTTATTGAGGATGCTACTTCACCAAGAGGTGATCAAGTTGAAGTCACAGATCGCAATCTGGTCAATGGAAAATGGAAGGAAAAGACCAAGTATTATCCAACTGCAAAATATTATGCTCAGTAGTCACAATTTACCTCGTATATCTATTCTGTATTGACATCGCTATATGATGTAAATCAACAGATGCTGAATAGTGGGGCAGAGTAAGGTCTTATGAATAGAACAACTTCTTTGCGTTGTGATGTTAAA
This sequence comes from Acinetobacter sp. BIGb0196, assembly GCF_011759595.1. Taxonomy (NCBI): domain Bacteria; kingdom Pseudomonadati; phylum Pseudomonadota; class Gammaproteobacteria; order Moraxellales; family Moraxellaceae; genus Acinetobacter; species Acinetobacter sp. BIGb0196. The sequence continues at coordinate 905,905 of NZ_JAAOZA010000002.1, forward strand.
TTTTAAGCATAAAAAAGCCCATCCAAAGATGAGCTTTTTCAATTAAAACTGAAACTTAGTGAGGAATATGCTCTTCATCTTCGAATTCAGGTTTAACTTGTACGATAAAGTCTTGACGGTTAAGACCACGCCACAATGCAAATGCAGTACCGATATAGATTGAAGAATATGTACCCACAAATACACCAATAAACATAGCAACTGAGAACCAGTGTAAGCCATCACCACCCAAGAACATCATTGCAAGTACAACCAGCAATAATGTCATCGAGGTATGAATGGTACGTTTTAAGGTTTCAGTTAAGGCAATATTCACAATTTCTAATGGTGTCGCGCCACGAATCTTACGGAAGTTTTCACGAATACGATCCGATACAACAATGTTATCGTTTAACGAGAAGCCGATTAAGGCAAGAATAGCCGCTAAAACAGTAAGGTCAAATGGCCATTGCATCATTGCAAAAATACCAATCGTTACGATCACATCGTGCAGTAATGAAAGCACTGCACCAACTGCAAGTTTAAACTCGAAGCGAATGGTCACGTAGATCAGCATAAGCAGCATTGCAAGCGCTACAGCACCTGCAGAGCGTAAATATAGCTCATTACCGACTTGACCACCGACAGAGTCAACTTTGTGAACAACAGCAGTGTTATTCGGCAGTTGAACCGCTTTGGTGATGGTATTGCTTAAGTCTTCAACTTTAAGGTCTTGCGCAGGCATACGTACAATTAAGTCTTTGTTTGAACCTAAGGTTTGTACAACTGCATCTTTAAAGCCAGCTTTATCCAAATTAGAAATCACGTCTGCTGGTTTTGCCGCATATTGATAGTTCAATTCTGCAGAAACACCACCAGTAAAATCTAAACCAAGATTTAAGCCTTTGGTTGCAATAAAGAAGATACTTGCAATGGTCAAAAGGATTGAGATGATTGCCGCTGGTTTGGCAATCTTCATGAAATTAATTACATGCTCATCATCAGGGCGACCATATTTCTTTTTCGGTTGAGTCACATCAGTCATCTTCGATCTCCTATATGCTCAACTTATTCAAGTTACGTTTTCTGCCATACACCAATTGAACAATTGCACGTGTTACTGTAATTGCAGTAAACATTGAGCAAATAATACCAATCATCAGCGTTACAGCGAAGCCTTTGATCGGACCTGTACCAATAGCAAACAGAATAAATGCAACCAAGAATGTGGTTAAGTTTGAGTCGAGAATGGTGTTATATGCTCGATCATAACCGGCAATAATGGCCTGTTTGGGCGAGGCCCCCCAGCGCATTTCTTCTCGTATTCGCTCACAGATCAGTACGTTGGCATCGACCGCCATACCAATGGTGATTACGATACCGGCAATACCTGGCAAGGTCAGTGAAGCCCCGATCCAAGACATGATGGTGAGAAGCATTGCCAAGTTAATCACCAATGCTACATCAGCAATTAAACCAAATAGACGGAAGAACACGATCATCCAGATTGCAACAAGCAGGAAACCAACTTGAGTTGATAATACGCCTTTGTCGATGTTCTCTTGCCCCAAACTTGGACCAACAACACGTTCTTCTACAAAGTACATTGGTGCAGCTAAAGCACCTGCACGTAGCATCAATGCAAGTTCAGCCGCTTCTTGAGGAGAATCTAAACCGGTAATACGGAAAGATGAACCTAAAACAGCTTGAATATTTGCAGCATTGATCACCACAGATTCAGTATATGGGGTACGAACTTCTGTCATCGCACCTGTAACTGGATCAGCAACAGAGGTGATTTTTTGTTTATTTTCAATAAACAAAACCGCCATACGTTTGCCAACAGCAGTACGGGTTGCGTCTGACATCAACTTACCACCAGCAGTATCTAAAGTAATATTTACTTCAGCGCCACCACTATCTTGGCTAAAACCACTTGATGCATTTTGTACACGTTCACCCGTAAGGATACGGCTGCGATTTAATAATAGTTCACGACCACTGTCCAAAGATTCGTAAGCAAAAACTTCAGTACCTGGCGGTAAAGGTTGACCATTATATTTACCTGTGAAACGGTCAATATATTGATCATTTAAATCAGACACTAAACGGAATTCAAGGTTTGCAGTTCGCCCCAAGACACGTTTAGCTTCGGCAGTATCTTGTACACCAGGCAATTCAACCACAATACGGTTGCTACCTTGGCTTTGTACCAATGCTTCAGCCACACCTAACTCATTAATACGGTTACGTAAAGTCGTTAAGTTTTGGTTAAGTGCATAAGATTGAATATCTTGCTTGGTCGCATCGTTATAAGTCAACTTAAGCGTAGAACCTGTATCCGTTGCTAAAGCTTGTTGATTGAACTTATTCCCATCACGACGTAAAAAGTCCATTACCGCTGCACGGTCATCATTATTTGCAAACTGAATCGTAATGGTATTGTTGTTCAATGAAAGACTATTAAATTTAATCTTATTGTCACGGAACTCACGACGTAAGTCTGTTGCTGAGGTTTCCATACGTTGTGCAATAGCTTTGTCCATATCTACTTCAAGTAAGAAATGAACACCACCACGTAAGTCCAAACCAAGCTTCATTGGCTTAGCGCCAATTTTTTGCAACCACTCAGGTGTGGTTGGTGCAAGGTTTAATGCAACGGTATAGTTCTCACCCAAACCTTTGCTGAGGACATCTTTTGCTTTTAACTGTGCTTCAGACGTATTTAAACGCAGAAGGGCAGCATTGTTGGTGAAGGTATTATCATGACTGCTAATATTTTCACTTTTTAAAATTTGCTCTGCTTTTTGTATGACAGACTGATCAATTGTGGTACCAGCCTTGGCACCAGAAATTTGAACAGCAGGTTCGTCAGGATACAAACTCGGCAGCGCATATAATGTACTGATCACTAGTACCACTAGAATCAATATATATTTCCATGCAGGGTAACGCATTCGCTTTCTTCTTAAAATGAAAAAGTCGTGCTAAGTGCACGACCGTTTTATGATTAAAGGTTATTTAATGTGCCTTCAGGGAGTACTGAAATAACACTTGCACGTTGAACTTTGACTTCATTTCCTTTGCTTAATTCAACCACTGCAAAGTCGCCATCAATTTTTAGGATACGACCCATTAAGCCGCCTGCAAAGACAATTTCACTGCCAACACCTAAGCTTTCGATTAAAGTACGGTGTTCTTTTGCACGTTTTGCTTGAGGACGCCAGATGAGAAAATAAAAGATTGCAACAAATACTACAATCATCAATATGTTTGCCATCATGCCTGGGCCTTGTGCAGGCGCTGCTGCAGCGTGAGCAGAAGAAATAAATAAGCTCATTCTAATTTCCTAATGTTAAAAATTATCTGCCATTTTCATGGCTTTTAAATTGACTTGTTCAGCAATTTACCTTGTCTTGGGTTTCAGCGCAAATACTGTTGAATTAATCTTCAATTCAACTTTATATTGGGGCATTAGTCAGCAGGACAAGGAGGAACTTCTAAACCGCGACGTTGATAGAAATCAGTCACGTATTCATCAAAAGTTCCCTGATCTAAAGCATCACGAATATCTTGGGTAAAACGTTGGTAATAACGTAAATTGTGGATCGTGCCCAACATTGAACCGAGCATTTCACCACATTTTTCTAAATGGAATAAATAAGCACGGGTGAAGTTGGTACAGGTGTAACAGTCGCAATGTGGATCCAGTGGGCTTTGATCATGACGATATTGGCTGTTACGAATTCGAACTAGACCATCGGTAACAAAATAATGACCATTACGTGCATTTCGGGTTGGCATGACACAGTCGAACATATCGACACCACGACGAATTGCTTCAACGATATCTTCTGGTTTACCCACACCCATCAAATAACGTGGTTTATCTTCTGGCATTTTTGCAGGCAGATAATCCAAAACTTTGATCATTTCTTCTTTGGGTTCACCCACAGATAAACCACCAATCGCAAAGCCATCAAAATCAATTTCTTTAAGACCGTTTAAAGACTCTTCACGAAGGTCTTCATACATACCGCCTTGAATGATTCCAAACAATGCGTTTCTATTTTTTAAAACATCGTGATGTTGTGTTTTACAACGCTTCGCCCAACGTAATGACAGTTGAAGCGATTTTTGTGCTTCTTCATGGGTTGCTGGGTATGGCGTACATTCATCAAAAATCATCACAATATCTGAGTTCAATGTATGTTGAATATCCATTGAAATTTCAGGAGATAAAAAGACTTTTGAACCATCGATAGGTGAGCGGAAAGTAACCCCTTCTTCTTTGATTTTACGCATAGCACCTAGACTGAATACCTGGAAGCCGCCTGAATCAGTAAGAATCGGTTTGCCCCATTTCATAAACTCATGCAAACCGCCGTGTTCACGGATAACATCTAGTCCAGGACGTAAGTAAAGGTGGAAGGTATTGCCTAAAATAATTTGTGCTTTGATATCTTCGATATCGCGTGGCAACATGCCTTTAACTGTGCCATAAGTTCCCACAGGCATGAACACAGGCGTTTCAATCACACCATGTTCTAAAGTTAAACGACCACGACGAGCACGCCCCGACTGACCTAATTTTTCAAACTTCATAAATAACCTAAATCTGGCGAAAAAACAGTTCGCTGATTGATAATTGCAAAAGGGGGCTATTTTCCCTGATTTTATGGTCGAATACCAGTCATGTTGTTTTTCATAATGTTAAATTTAAAATTATTGATTTAGCGGCTTGAATATCAATAGATTGATGTGAGAATCATTTTTTATCGTTGAATAATTATTGTTTGAATATCAAGGTATTATTTTTATGTAGCTCAAAAGCGAATAGTGGTTCGCTTTTGAGCTTAGATTTGGACAAGATAAAAAATTAGTCTTTTGCCTTACGACCGATAATGATCAAGGCGATAACTCCCAGAATCATGATGAATATTCCATAATGATTCCAAAAATTACGCTGCATTTTATTTTCTTGGTATTCAGGATTTTTACTTAAGGTTGAAATGACATCATCAGGTAATTCATAAAAAGTATCTGGTTCTGCATCGGTCATGCCGACTAAGGTGCAGTCCCATGTTTTGACATCTGCCCATAAGATTCCAAAGTGACTACATTTATACCCTGCATTTAAACTTTTAAGATCTTCATATTGACTTAACACTTCTTGTGGAAATGGGCCAACTTTAAACATTTCATCGCCTGTATTAAAAACTAACAGGCCTTTCGCTTGAGCAGGGGCTTGCCAGAGAAAACACAGACATAACATCATGAATAATTTTTTTAACATTTGATTTACTCCAATCTTTAGATTGTCTTTTTATTAAGTTGATCATTTTTAGTTGATCGTTTTGTTCTAAAAATAGTCATTTTTTAGCGGTTTGAAAATATCAGAAAATGATCGAAATGTCATTTTTTATGTTGAAAATAAACAGGATTATGGCTGAATTTTTATTCAAATTTCCACATGGTGATTTAGGCGATATGTTTCGAGTCAAATATACTCAATCGCCATAATCGATTCCTGATCATGGCTTTAAAGCTGATCCAAAAAAATTATTGAATTTATCAAACTGATTTAATACTTGTTCAACCTTGGCAATCCGTTGTTCTAAACTTCCTGTTAAAGCGATGTATGGAATCCGACGTTGTTTGAGATCCGCAATAATTTGCTGATGAAAAATAGCTCTTTTTTGGGGGCCGCTACGATCCCAAGTGTCGTCATAAGCAATATCATCTTCACACAAGAAAAATAAGTCATAGCGCTGTGCATTTTCGAGTGCAAGTTGTTTGAGGTGCTCAGGTAGTCGTCCATGATAATCCATACAAAACATCGCTGTGGTTATCGCGTTGGTATCTACAAATAAATAACGGTTTGCATCTAAAGTGACCTGATCTTCATAGGCGATATGACGATCTGCAATAATATTGAAATCTTCAAAACCGATACGACGATCAACTTGGTGAGTTTCCCAATATTCACGCCCATATTCTGGGGCAAAAGTTGTTGCATACTTTTTCGCAAGCGCTTCAACCAGAGTCGACTTGCCTGTAGACATTGCACCGACAAAGACGACTTTGCTAATCAAATCTGCATAGACACAGTTGGGGATAAATTTCCGATTTTGAAAGGCATTTGCTCGAATCATTGTAGCGGAGATCGGCACCTGTAGACGTGATTCATCCACTCTACGGTCAATTGCATTGAGCGCTGTGCTGACATGCTCACCATAAAATTCACTACTATAAAAATGCGAAATTTTCACGCCATTGAGCTTTTGAATGATGTAATTTTCTTGTTCTATTTCAAACGCCCGATCATTGGAATATCCCTTAGGCCCATCCCATGCTTCAATTACATGAATTTGAGGAAATAAATCTCGGATCCATTGGGCGCGAATGTTTAAAGGGATGCTTGTAATTGAACTTTGATAGATCAAAACATACAGCTCATCCACTTCTTGTAATGCTGTTTCAAATACATGCATATGACCTGCATGTAAGGGTGCATATTTACCGAGTGTCAGTCCGATTTTTTTCATAGTTTTTAAATTCAATAGGATGGGTTTGAGTGGTTTTGTGCAAGTTTGTTCCAGTTATAGTAGCCATAGATGGCATTGATCAGAAAGGCTGACCACATCAATAACATCATTGCACCATCACCACTACCATCAAGGGTTCGGATCGCCCACATTAAAATACTGAAGATATTTAAAGTAATATAAAACCACCATTGCTCTTTAAAACGCAGCAGCATTAAAATCGTTGCTGTGATTGCAAGGATATTGGTGGTTGCATCTATATAAGGCGTATTTTGAGTGGGAATTTGGGCAAGCAGATAACCGAGTATCGCAATACAACCTATATTGCTCAGGATGATCAAAATCAAATAAGCCTGCCGAAGGGTATAGGCCTGTTGTAATTGTTTTTCTTTGGTATGTTTCTGCCAAAGTAGCATGCCGATCAAAGCGGTTGGGACAAAGAATAAGAGATTCAGTCCCATTTCGCCATAAAGCCCGTTGTTATAGCAAATCCATGCATAAGCGCAGCTATTAAACAAACCAAAACTATAGTTAAGAATATTGCCTTTTGCTGCTAATACTACACAGAGAATTCCGCTGAGTAATACCACGAAATTAAACCATGTATCCTGTTGAACTAAGGTAATGATACAGCCGATGAAAATAAAACTAAAAAGCCAAATAATCTCAAATACATTCCAGTTTTTGAAAAGAAGGTGAAAGAGGGAGGGGGAAAAGAGTTTCAACATAGGGTTGGTAATTCTAAGTAATGCTGTTGGTGTTATTTGCTGGTAATTTATACCCGATTTAAATCCTACAGGCGATTTGAAATTTTAGTTTAATCGCATGCAAGGACTGGATTGTTGACCATTGTTTTTTACCAAGCTTGTTGATAAATCCATTGTCATTATTTGTTTTTTACGTATTTATTCAAGTGATGTTTGATTAAAGAACCTTCCCAATATTTCTTTGGGAAGGATGGGTTTTTCCAACAATATAGAGTAAAGCTTAGTTAAAATTAGGCTTGTAATCAAAATTCTGAGTGACCACATTGTCTGAAAATGGACGAATTGTTTTCTTTGCCAAAGTAATGGTATTGATCATATTGTTTGGAAAAATTTCGATGGTGTTATTAAATTCTTCAACATTACGGTTAAATATGGTGATTGCTGCACCGACATTTTCATTTTGTTCTTGAATATCATCCATCATTTTTGCATACAAAGTATCCGCTTTGAGTTCAGGATAATTTTCAACCACCACATTTAAACTTTTCATTAAATCTTGATTGAGTTTTTCAACATGTTGTAATTGAGAAACATCGGTATTGTTTAGATTTAGATTTAAAATTTGCTGACGTAACTCGGTCACTTTTTCCAAAGTTGATTTTTCAAACTGTGTATATTGCGCCAAAGTTTGCTCTAAAGTTTCCAGTGTTTTTACTTTCTGGCGTTCAAAATTGGCAACTTCAGCCCATGCTCGTTGTGTCGCATTGAAATAACGCACAATGTTATTTCTGACCAGAATACCCCAAACGATCAGAACAATAAAAATCCCAATAAATATGATTAAACCCATTTTGATTATTCCTTTTGATTTATGAAATCAAGTTTAGCATGCACTGTTTAAATTTTTCATATTCAGGCATGGTTAATGTTCTTAAATGTCCACGAAGTGCTGAAATATCCTGAAGCTTTTGTTTTTTACGACGAATGCGAAAGAGATCTTGATTTCCCATATAGCACAGCATATTTTCTTCAAAATGATAAACAATATCACCTGAATAGTGTTGAAAAAAATCACTTAATTTTAAGGTGATACTTGGACTAATGGTACGGGCAAGTTGATGTTGATCATAGCCAAAAATATATAAATTTTGACTGACCAGAATATCCGCAGTCTTCCATATTTGGGTATAGGGCGGAATAAATTCATGATGTTTATTACTGGCGGCAAAGCCGAGGGCGGGTAATTGAAAAATAAAAGCGCCCCATTGGTTTTTATGAGTTTCCTTAATTTTCTGTTTTTCACCCTGAGTATTGGGCAGTGAAAACTCATCGATATAATGATACTGAAATAACATCACATGATGTTCTTGTTCACCATCAAACCATTTGGTGGATGCAAATTGTTCAATCTCATTCAACACATTGCCTTGCGAAAACAATGGAAAACTTTGTTTTAACTTGCTTATGACCAAAAAGGTATTGCTTGTTGTGGAGATATGACTTGGGGTTTTATTAAAATCTAACTCGTAGCGGAGAAACATCATACGCTGTTCTAAAAAATTGATCACTTCATCAATTGGATCGCTTTGCTCATAAATTAAATAAGCAGCAAAACAGCATAACAAGGCTGCTAATAGACTCAGTGGGTAGGGAATATAGTGATGAATCAGCCAACCAAAAATTGCAGTCAGTACCCCAATCATAAACAGCAGTCTGGGGATGAGGTTATGAAAAAATAATTCTCTACATTCTCCCCACGGATGTAAGCCATCTAAAATATCTTGTGCAGATTGAGCCTGTTGTCCAATTTCCCAAAGCCGAGCGATATTGCGCATCACATGTTTATTTTTTCTTGTGCGTAGGTGAAGTAATCGCTCAACGGTTTCTATAGGCATAGCAAATAATCATGATTGAAGGATATTAAAGTTCGAATTCCAGATTGATAAGTATGCGATAAATTATTGTATCGACAAAGTAAATTGTTTATTTTTCAACTTTATTTGTCCCATAATGAGGCTGGACTTCTTGTAAAATCGTGATCAGTGAATCTTTAAGCTGTTCATAATCAGGCATGTTCATACTTTCAAGTTGTGCAGCCAAATCATAGACAGTTTGAACTTTATCAACTTGCATTTGCGCTTTGATAATATCTGTTTTAAACAGCCAGCACAAAGAAGGGCGCTGGGCTTGAACATAAAAATCACCTTTAAAATAAGCCATGGCTTGATCAAGCATTAATACATGATTTGGTGTGAAAAATTTGGCAAGTTGCATTTCATTTGTACCACTTAATTGGTACTGATTGTCGAAACGAATATCCCCACTCGACCATTTTACCCCAAGACGGCAGGCTCGATTTTGTTTAGATGAAATACTGATACCTTGAGCAGGGAAGTTTTCTAGGATGATCCCCCATAAATCATAATGGCGATATTCGGTCTTTTTCTTGCCTTCTGAATCACGAGTTTCGACTTCATCCACATAATGATAATTAAACAGCATATATGGATAGTTGATACCGTTGACCTGCCAAGCGCCATAAATGCAATGACCAATGGTATTTTCATGATCCCCTAAACTAAATAACGGGAAATTATAGGGAGACTCAATATTTTCATCGAAGGCATTGGGATAGAAGCGGATTTGATATTTTGCTTCTAGGTTCTTTTGATGAGTATCTTCAACCAGTTGATTGAGGGCTTTTGTTGAAGTGCGTTTATAGAAAGCAAAAGCCACACTCGCACCCGCAACCAGTAAGAGTATCGGGTGGGTAAAAATAGCCAGTACAAATAAGCCAATTGCAATCGCGATAAAAAGCCAAAACGTATAATTTTGAATAGACAGACTCGGATCATCTTGCCAATTCTTTAAGCTTGCAATGATCTGTTCAAAATCTTGATTTGAAGAGAGTAACTGATTGATCGCATGGATATTGTGCTGAGTCTTGCCATTGTTGGCGTGTTGTTGACTAAAGGCATTTTGAATTTTTGTCAGTAAATCATTCATCTTTATTCATTATTGTGACAAGTGCTTAGATGCCTGATTGTAACGAAAAAATGATTTTGAATGCAAAGTGTCGTGTTTAAACCACACTTTGCATATTGGTAGTCTGACTAAGCAATAACTTTTAAAGAGATTACGCTTCGTTAGACCTTAGCCATTTGCGTTTTCAATCAACATTGCATCACCATAACTAAAGAAACGATATTTGCTTGCAACAGCATGTTGATATGCGTTCATAATATTGTCACGGTTGGATAATGCGGACACCAACATTAACAAGGTAGATTCTGGTAAATGAAAGTTGGTGATCAAGCGATCAACCACACAGAACTGATACCCTGGATAGATAAAGATTTGTGTATCGCCTGTCCATGCGGCAATTTTTCCACCAGACGCTTGCGCTGCACTTTCTAAGGCACGTGTTGCTGTCGTTCCGACGGCAATTACTTTATTGCCACGTGCTTTGGTTTCTTGAATCAATTTTGCGGTTGTTTCAGGCACATCACACCATTCACTGTGCATGATGTGATTTTCGATCTGATCTGTGCGTACTGGTAAAAATGTTCCAGCACCCACATGCAAGGTTACAAACGCTTTATTTACGCCTTTTTGCTCTAATTTTTCTAATAGGGCTTGGTCAAAGTGCAAACTTGCTGTCGGTGCTGCTACGCTTGCTAATTTGGTTGGATCGTTAAACACGGTTTGATAGCGTTCTGTGTCAATGGCTTCTGCTTCACGGTTAAAGTAAGGCGGAATAGGCAATTGTCCGTATAAATCTAAAACTTGCAAAATAGGCTGAGAAAATTCCACCACAAATAAGTTTTCATGACGCCCTGTTACCGTCACTTTAACTTCATCTTTGCCAATAAATAACTCAGCACCTGCTTTAGGCGAATTACTGGCCTTGATATGACAATGTGCAATGGTCTGATCAAAAATACGTTCAACCAAAACTTCAATAGCACCACCAGAGGCGCGTTTACCTTTTAAACGTGCTTTCATCACTTTGGTATCATTGAGTACCAATAAATCACCTTCATTGAATAAATCAAAAACATCGGTGAAGTGAAGATCTTGGTATGAACCATCTGCATTGAGATATAAAAGGCGAGAAGCGCTACGTGTTTCAAGTGGGTAGCGCGCAATGAGTTCGTCGGGAAGTTCGAAATTAAAATCGGAGAGTTGCATCATGAGGAAGAAAAACTGACATTTGGGATTTAAAAACTGCCGCTAGTATAGTCGTTTTTCAAATTAATGGCTGAAATTGATGTTTTATAATCCAAAAAAACCAGATATGCCTTAAAATTAAACAAATGTGAAAACTTGTCGTTGACAAGAAAATGAAACGCGCTATTATACGCACACAACCTCTCCCGAGGTGGTGAAATTGGTAGACGCGGTGGACTCAAAATCCACTGTCAGCGATGACGTGTCGGTTCGAGTCCGACCCTCGGGACCATATATTATGGAAAGCCTTCAAGCATATTTAGACTTGAGGGCTTTTTTTATTGTCTGAAATTAGTGCTATCAAAAACTAAGAAACCCAATAACAACGCGAATGCTTTAAAAAAGAAAAAACTGATTTTGATCAGTATGACGCAATTAATAGATTGGCATTTAAATGATGGTTTCGATGCTTAATTAAAATTACGTAATTTCTAGTGTTCCTTCGATCCCTCTTTAATGACGCATTTTTATAATAAATATCAGTATGCGATAAATAGCACCTGATCACTTAACAACGACAGTTAATATTTTTAATTTCAATCATTTAAAACTTAACCAAAGGTGTACATATTTCTAGCCTATAGGAAAATTAATTAGTTATAGTTAAAAGTATTTTAAATAATTTGAAAATATTTTATTTTTCCCGCTATTTTGAAAAATAATTAAATGATCTCAGTGCGGCTTATCTAGTAAAGAAGATTAGTTTTATTTAAGGAAAATCAAGGACACACCATGAGGATACAGAAATCATAATCGGAGTAAAATTATAATGAATCTAAGTATTATGATCATCATTGGTTTAATCGTGTATTCGATAGCAGCCATGACTTATGTATACCGTTGGCGAGGAAAAGCACGTTATGAGTCACTCTCACAATATTTAAGAAAAAGTTGGCCTATATTTGCACCATTTAATTGTGTTCTGTATATGACGACACGCAGCTTTGCAAAAAAGCCAATATTAGATGCTGACTTTTTAGAAAATATTGAAGTACTTAGAGCCAATTGGACAACGATTAGAGATGAGGCAATAGCATTAGAGTCATCGGGTGTGTTTGAAGTGATCAAGACACCTGGAGCAGACGGTTATTATGATGTTGGTTTTCGCACTTTTTACAAACGTGGTTGGAGTAAATTTTACTTAAAATGGTACGGAACAACGCATGTTTCCGCGCAAAGGTTATGTCCCAAGACTTTGACATTACTTAATCAAGTCCCTGCTATTCGAGGTGCCATGTTTTCACTGTTACCAGCAGGTTCTGAACTGAGTTTACACGCTGATCCTATTGGTAGTAGTTTTAGGTATCATCTCGGTTTGCTGACACCTAACTCTGAAAATTGCCAAATTAATATTGATGGGCAAACCCGTACTTGGTTTGATGGTAAAGATTTTGTCTTTGATGAAACCTATCCACATTTTGCATATAACACAGCTAATTCAGCGCGTTTAATTCTGATGTGTGATGTTGATCGTCCAATGAACCTATTTGGACGAATTTTTAACAGTGCTTATCGTATCCTTGTTAAAGGTACCGTTGTTCCAAACACGCCTGAAGATAAAAGAGGGCTGTATAGTGCGATTTTTAAATTTTTTGCGCCATTTAGACAGTATTCAATACAATTTCGTGAAAAGCATTTCAAGACGTATAAAATACTCAAATTCATTTTAAATTTAACTCTGCTATCTCTGATTTTTATGATCTTGTATGGTGTGGTTTATTTATTTGAAATACTCTTTTTAATGAATTAAAAATAACGTATTTCCTGACTCATTCAAGGTATATCCTTGCTCTGGTTGATGCCGAATTTTACTATTTTGTCTTTTTACAGCGACTTCTGCATCCCTAAACTTGGCTATAGATGCCAATAGGTTGATATCTGATTTATTAATTTGATCACCATGTTTTAAACCATTGGCTTTTATAAAATACCTAGTTTTTTTATTCAAATCATAAAAATATATAAGGCTCTAACTGATTGCTCATATTGAAAAAAATGTGAAATTTATCGAAATTTTCACCCCATTGTTTTTATTTGATTGTATTGCTGTTATATTGTTTTATGTGAACATTTGTAAGTGCTCTTCCAAAGCTGTGTTTTGCAATCTGTCTTAAGTTTTGATGTGTTTGGAAGCAATTGATATTTAAAAGTGGGCGATTTAAATAGCTAATGTGTTAACTGAAAGTGCAAATGAGGTAAACATGAAATTAGAATTCTTAGAAGCTCATCAAACCGAACAGCTCAGTGCTTGTCGACTATCGCTGATTTTAGGGGTCTATACCTCAAATAATAAAATTGAACGCTATTTACGTGTAGCGCGTGCCGTTCTCAATGTGGAAAATGCTTTTTTTACTTTTCATAACGAGCCTTATATTTGGGTTGCAAATGAAGGCGGTGATTTCAAAGCTGCGTCAGTTCCGCATAAATTGAGTTTATCGCCGTATTTTGGCAATCAGCTCATCGTTTCAGAAGCCCATAAAAATTATGAAAAATTCTCGCAATACATGGCTGAAATTGGAATCAAACACCAACGCTTATTGTGCTATGACTTTAAGTTAGAAGATGATGATTCTATTGCACATGTTTATTTTTATGATGATAAAGATACAAGATTTACAAGCAAACAGCAGGCTTTATTAGAAGAGCTTAGCTCAGGTTTGGTGACGATTTTAGCGCGTAAATCTGAATCTCAAGATTATTATGAGTTATATGAACAAGAACGCGCTTTAAATTTTAGTAAGACCAAGTTTTTCCAAGTCATTGCACATGATTTACGTGCGCCGTTTCATGGGTTAATTGGCTTTTCGGATGTTTTAGCAAACGAGCGAGAAACATTAACTGATGATGGTATACAGGATATTGCAGATTATCTGCATGATACCTTGCAATCAACTTATTCCCTACTTGAAAACTTGCTCAATTGGGCGATGGCAGAAGGTGGGCGCTTTGTTTATCATCCGATTAATTTTAAATTAAAACAGACCACAAAGATCGTTTACGATGTGCTTAAGCCTTTGGCAGTAAATAAAAATATACAACTGATTGAAAATGTTGCTGAGGATTTAAGCGTTTTTGCAGATATGAATATGGTGACCTCGGTGATTCAAAACCTGGTTTCTAATGCCTTAAAATTTACCCGTACTGATGGTTCTGGAAAAGTTTCCATTGTTGCGCACCCAGTAGGGAAAAATATAGAAATTATTATTCATGATACTGGTTTAGGAATGACGCAGTCGCAAATTGAGCAACTGTTTGAACCACAGATCAAAGCCAGTATAAAAGGTACCATTGGAGAACGAGGAACAGGATTAGGACTGGTTCTATGTAAACGGTTTGTGGATCTCAATCATGGGAAAATTTCTGTAAGCTCTAAAACAGGAGAGGGAACGACTTTTATTGTTGCGTTACCCGCTGCAAAAAACACCCATCAAACTTTGGTTTGTCCTGAAATCAAGCAAGATAAAATAAAAATTTCATAATTCTATATCTGAACAATTTAGATTGATTGTAAGTGGTGGTTTTTTGAGCTTTGTTTTTAAGAAAAGTACAAAAACCTCCCTAAATGTAAAGCAAACTGCTATAAATAAGTTGATAAAACATAAGTACAGGTTTTTCAATGAACATTGAGCAATTGCAAAAAACATTACATGCAAGTCAGTATGCAGAACAAGTATTAAGTCTACATCAAGCCACTTTAGAACATGATTATGCAATTGATCAATTTCAACAATCGCTCAGTACTGCACAAATTCAACAACTCGTTTACGATCATTTAGTCAATATTCAAGATGAAAATACGTGGATGAAAGTCTTACGTATTCTTCGTGCACGCTTAATGTTTCGCTGGATTTGGCAAGATGCCAACCAACTGACCAATGTGGTGAAGTTAACACAAGAACTGTCTGATTTTGCAGATGCCTGTATCGTTGCAGCAAAAGATTTTGCCCGAATTCCTTTGCTGGCAAAACATGGCGAACCGATGGGGTATAACGGTAAGATTCAAGATTTGATCGTCATTGGGATGGGCAAGCTTGGCGCACAAGAGCTGAACTTATCTAGTGATATTGACCTGATTTTTGCCTTTGATGAACAAGGTGAAAGCAATGGGCGTAAGTGTATTGATGTACAGCAATTTTGCATTTTGTGGGGGCAAAAACTGATCTATTTATTGGATCATATTACCGCAGATGGTTTTGTATTTCGTGTGGATATGCGTTTACGTCCTTGGGGGGATGGTTCAGCTTTGGCAATAAGTCATGTGGCTTTAGAAAAATATTTAAGCCAGCATGGGCGCGAGTGGGAACGTTATGCATGGATTAAGGCGCGTATTATCACAGGTGGGCAAGACGGTGATAGTTTATTAGACATGACCCGCCCCTTCGTTTTTCGTAAATATGTAGATTACACCGCTTTTGAAGCCATGCGTGAAATGAAAGCCATGATTGAACGAGAGGTGGCTCGGCGTAATATTGCAGACGATATTAAGCTGGGCGCTGGTGGTATTCGTGAAGTTGAATTTATTGTGCAGGTTTTTCAGCTGATTTATGGCGGAGCAAAATTAGAATTACAAGACCGCCAATGCCTTGTTAGCCTAAAACATTTGGGTGAGGCAGGCTTACTCGATCATCAATCCGTTGAGGATCTTGAAGATGCTTATTTATTCTTACGACGCGTAGAGCATGCTATTCAAGCCTTGAATGACCAGCAAACACAATCTTTACCAACCGAGCCTGAACTTCGTCAGCGAATAATTGATACCTTGGGTTTTGATGATTGGGATGCTTTTATTGATTTTCTCAACCAAAAGCGCAGTAAAGTGACTTTTCAATTTGAGCATTTGATTAAAGAAAAAGGGCTAGATTCTCCGATTGAAAGTTTTAGTCAGCTGGAAAGCCAACTCAATGAGATCTTAGACAGTAATGCACAAAATCTGATTCATGAGTTTTGGTATGGTCATGCAATCAAGAAACTGCCTGCTAAAGCTGTACAGCGTTTAAAAGAATTTTGGCCGCATTTGGTTGAGGCAGTTTTACAGTCGAATAGCCCGCAAGTGGCTTTAATGCGATTGATGCCGCTGGTCGAATCTGTAATGCGCCGTACTGTGTATTTGGTGATGCTGATTGAAAGCAAAGGGGCGCTGCAACGTTTGGTCAAAATGGCGACAGTCAGTCCATGGATTTGTGAGGAATTGACACATTATCCAGTTCTGCTGGATGAGTTTTTATCCATGGATTTTGAACTGCCTCGACGAGATTATTTGGAAGACTCACTACGCCAACAATTACTGCGTATTGAAATCGATCAAGTTGAAGATCAAATGCGAGTATTGCGCTTATTTAAAAAATCTAATGTGCTGACCGTTGCCGCAAGCGATGTACTAGCAGAAAGCCCGTTGATGAAAGTTTCGGATGCTTTAACGGATATTGCAGAAGTTTCTGTGATCGCGACATTAAATTTGGCTTATCAGACGGTTGCCAAGCGTCATGGTTATCCTGTCGACGCAGAAGGCTTACGCTGTTCATTAGACCACATGGCCTATGCTGTGATTGGTTATGGCAAAGTAGGCGGCATTGAACTGGGCTATGGTTCAGATCTTGATCTGGTTTTTATTCATTATATGGATGAGCAAGCAGATACCGATGGTCAAAAGGCCATAAGCGGTTTTGAATTTGCCATGCGTGTTGCGCAAAAATTTATGTCTCTGATGACCACACAAACTTTAGATGGCCGAGTCTATGAAATTGATACCCGTTTGCGCCCATCTGGTGAAGCAGGCTTATTGGTCACCAGTTTAAAAGCATTTGAACAGTACCAACTCAAAAGTGCCTGGTTGTGGGAGCATCAAGCAATTGTTCGCGCACGCTCAATCGCAGGTGAGCAAAGCCTAAGAGCAAAATTTGAAGAATTGCGTTGCAGGGTTCTCACATTACCGAGAGAAGAAGAGACGGTTCGCAAAGAAGTCTTGAACATGCGTCAGAAGATGAAAGATCATTTGGGTTCCTCAAAAGATCAGAAAAAAGATGGAATTTTTCATCTAAAACAGGATGCAGGTGGTATCGTTGACATCGAATTTATGGCACAGTATGTCGTATTAGCCTGGAGTGGGACGAATCCTGATCTCGCCCATTATTCCGACAACGTACGAATCCTTGAAGATGCCGCAAAGGCAGGTTGCTTATCCAGCGACGATGTATCCGCATTGATTCAAGCTTATCTCAGTGAACGCGCCGAGAGCCACCGTTTGGCACTTGCAAATCATAATATGCAAGTGAGTGCTGCGGATTGGCACGATACCCGAGAGGTCGTTTGCAAGTTATGGCAAAGATTAATTGATCCAACAGCGAGTTTCGCTTTGGAAAGTGAATAATTGTGTAAAAATTTGGAGTGTGCGCCATGAATTTGGCTGATCGTGATGGTTTTATTTGGCAAGATGGACAAATGGTTGATTGGCGTGAAGCTAAAATTCACGTCTTAACTCATACATTACATTATAGTATGGGTGTTTTTGAGGGTGTCCGTGCTTATGAAACACCTAACGGTACTGCGATTTTCCGTCTCCAAGACCATACAAAACGTTTGTTAAATTCTGCAAAAATTTATCAAATGAAAGTTCCATTTGATCAAGCAACTCTTGAACAAGCTCAAATTGATGTTGTCCGTGAAAATAAATTGGCGTCATGCTATTTACGCCCAATTATTTTCATTGGTTCGGAAAAATTAGGTATCGCTGCAACTGATAATACCATTCATGCGACAGTTGCTGCATGGAGCTGGGGTGCTTACCTTGGCGATGAAGCAATGGCAAAAGGTATTCGTGTTAAAACTTCATCATTTACGCACCATCACCCTAACGTGACTATGTGTAAAGCCAAGGCTTCAGGTAACTATACCTTGTCTATTCTTGCACACCAAGAAGTGGCGCATTCTGGTTATGATGAAGCAATGCTTATGGACCCTCAAGGTTATGTATGCCAAGGTTCAGGTGAAAATGTATTCTTAGTCAAAGATGG
The DNA here is from genome assembly GCF_011759595.1 of Acinetobacter sp. BIGb0196. Taxonomy (NCBI): domain Bacteria; kingdom Pseudomonadati; phylum Pseudomonadota; class Gammaproteobacteria; order Moraxellales; family Moraxellaceae; genus Acinetobacter; species Acinetobacter sp. BIGb0196. Next base: position 924,379 of record NZ_JAAOZA010000002.1, read on the forward strand.
TGTACTACATACACCAGATATTGCTGGCGGTGCATTGGATGGGATTACGCGTCAAACAATTATCACCATTGCAAAAGATATGGGTATTGAAGTTGTTGAACGTCGTATTACCCGTGATGAATTCTATATTGGTGATGAAGCATTCTTTACCGGGACTGCTGCTGAAGTGACGCCGATCCGTGAATATGATGATCGTGAAATAGGTTCAGGTGCTCGTGGTCCGATTACTGAGAAGATTCAAAAAGCATTCTTTGATGCTGTTCAAGGTAAAGATCCAAAATATGCACATTGGCTGACTTATGTAAAATAAGTGGCTGAATGCTAAAAAAGGATTCCTAGTGGAATCCTTTTTTTGTGCTTAGATCTGGCTGTTGAAAGAATTGAAAAAAATTCAAATGCCAAAATTTAGCTTTAAACTAAATAAAAGCCTTAATTAAACTTGATAAAAATCTCGATACCAATCTACGAATTGCTTAACACCATCTTCAACAGAGACCGATGGTTTGTATCCCACTCTCTGTTCTAAAGCACTGCTATCCGCAAAAGTATCCGGCACATCGCCCGGTTGTAATGGAAGTAATTCTAAAATTGCTTCTTTGCCTAAAGCTTTTTCAATGGCATGAATATATTCAATCAATTTTACTGGATTGTTATTGCCGATATTGAAAATACGGAAAGGTGCATAACTGGTCGATGGATCAGGATTTTTGCTGTCCCAGTTTGGATCAGGTTGCGCAATTTGATCACTTGAACGAATCACACCTTCTACAATATCTGAAATAAAAGTGAAGTCGCGGGTATGGTTGCCGTGATTGAATACAGGAATAGGTTGGTCTTCAATAATATTCTTAGTGAACTTAAACAAAGCCATGTCTGGGCGGCCCCAAGGACCATAGACAGTAAAAAAGCGTAAGCCTGTTGTCGGTAAATTGAAAAGATGGCTATAACTGTGCGCCATGAGCTCATTGGCACGTTTGGTTGCCGCATAGAACTGTACTGGATGGTTAACGCCATGTTTTTCACTAAATGGCATGGTGGTATTAGCACCATAAACACTACTGGTACTGGCATAGGTTAAATGTGGCGTTTTGGCATAACGGCATGCTTCAATAATATTGGTAAAGCCAATTAAATTACTTTCGACATAGCTCAATGGATTTTCTAATGAGTAACGGACACCAGCTTGTGCAGCCAAATGAATCACCCGATCAAATTGATGATCTTGAAAACATTGATCAACGATTGCTTTATCAGCAAGATTGGCATGAATAAAAGTGAACGTTTGCTGGGTTTGTGCTGCCGTATCTTTGAGAACTGCTAATCGGGCTTGTTTTAATGCGGGGTCATAGTAATCATTCATATTGTCAAAGCCGACAACATCATCACCACGCTCTAAAAGTTTTTTTGCAACATTGAAGCCAATAAAACCTGCTGCACCTGTGACGAGGACTTTCATTCATCTGCTCCGAAAATATCTCGTGTATAGACTTTATCTAATACATCACTTAAGTCATTAGAAACCCGATTGGCAATAATCACGTCACTTTGCTGTTTAAATTGTTCTAAATCATTGACGACTTTGGACTTAAAGAACTCATCTTCTTGTAAAGTTGGTTCATAGACAATCACTTCAATTCCCTTGGCTTTGATGCGTTTCATCACACCTTGGATTGCGGACGCTCTAAAATTATCTGAACCACTTTTCATCACTAGGCGATAAATACCAACTTTATTGGGATTACGTGCAATCACCGAGTCTGCGATAAAGTCTTTACGCGTACTGTTTGAGTCAACAATGGCTTGAATCAAATTACTTGGAACGTGATTATAGTTGGCTAAAAGTTGTTTGGTGTCTTTGGGTAGGCAATAGCCACCATAACCAAATGACGGATTGTTATAGTGGTTACCAATACGTTGATCTAGACAAACACCATCAATAATTTGATGAGTATCTAAACCAAAAATTTGCGCATAGGTATCCAGTTCATTGAAATAGGCAACGCGCATAGCGAGATAGGTATTGGCAAATAACTTAATTGCTTCAGCTTCAGTTGCGTCAGTAAATAAAACAGGGCTGTCTTTTTTGATGGCGCCTTCGATCAATAAGTCAGCAAATAGTTTTGCGCGATCAGATTTTTCCCCAACAATAATACGGGAAGGGTACAAATTGTCATGCAATGCCTTTCCTTCACGTAAAAATTCTGGAGAAAAGATAATATTTTCAGTGTGGAATTTTTCTTTTAAGCTCTTGGTAAAGCCGACAGGGACAGTTGATTTAATCACCATCACTGCATTGGGGTTGACCTCTAAGACTTGCTGAACCACGCTTTCGACACTTTGCGTATTAAAATAATTAGTTTTGGTGTCGTAATCCGTTGGGGTCGCAATAATCACAAAATCTGCATTGCGATAAGCTGCTTGATAATCTGTCGTGGCTGTAAAATTTAATGATTTTTCTTTTAAAAATAATGAAATATCCGCATCTTGAATGGGCGATATTTTATTGTTGAGCAAGTTAACCTTAGATTCTAAAATATCTACTGCAACAACTTCATGATGTTGTGCAAATATCATTGAATTGGATAAGCCAACGTAACCTGTTCCAGCGACTGCTATTTTCATAAAAACCTAATATAGAAAATGTGCTTGCAAAAGTTGTATTCAATTTCACAGAGCGTTCATTCAAAAAAGATTGCTCAATAAAATATCGAACAATTAAAATGATCATGATCAATGTAAATTGTTAACGCATCATAGCATATTCTCATGAAACAAATTGTTCAGCATATGCAATCGAATACAGTAACTTGGCGATGGTAATGGTATGATATAGGGATTGCTCAGGTGGAAGATTGATGCATGCAGGTCAATGAATCAAATTTACAGTCGAATTTAGTTGAATCAGAACAGAATATCGTTTTGTGTATGAAGTGGGGCAGCAAATATGGTGCTGATTATGTCAATCGCCTATATAACATGGTCAAACGACATACCACAATTGATTTCCAAATGGTGTGTTTGACTGACCGTACAGAAGGTATTAATCCAGAGGTTCAATGCTTTCCAATTCCGCCGTTAGCATTGCCTGAAGGAAGTCCTGAACGTGGATGGAATAAGTTATCGACTTTTGAACCTGATTTATATGGTTTAAAAGGTAATTTATTATTTTTAGATCTTGATGTGGTCATTGTAGACAACATTGATGACTTCTTTAGCTACCCAGGTGAATTCCTCATTATTCACGACTGGAAACGTCCTTGGCGTGTGACTGGGAATAGCTCAGTTTATCGTTTTAAGTTGAGTACTTTTCCTGACATCTTGCCTTATTTCCGTGAAAACTTTAAAGAAATTAGTCATAAATTTCGAAATGAACAAGAATATTTGTCTTGGTATGTCGATCAGCAGCAAAAACTTAGCTACTGGCCAAAAGATTGGTGTAAGAGTTATAAATATCATTGTTTGCAAAAGCTACCATTGGCTTATTTTAAACCACCAGTCAAGCCACAAGATGCCAAAATCATTATTTTCCATGGAGAAATTAATCCACCTGATGCCGTGACGGGTGGTGGTGGTAAATGGTATCGCTATGTGTTGCCTTCAGACTGGATTAAAGACGCTTGGCAATAACTTTATTTAGATGATTAGAACATTTGAGAACAATATAGATGCAAAACCTTGATATCGTGATTGCTTGGGTCGATGGCAATGATGTTGAGTTAAAACGTAAACGTCAGCAATATCTCACAGGTGGTGATGCCTCAGATGCTGTGAGCGATACACGTTTTGCCAGTAATGATGAGATCTATTACAACATTGCATCTATATTGAAGTATGTGCCTTTTTGCCGTCATATTTTCATTGTTACAGATAATCAGCAGCCTGAATTTTTAAATGAATTTGTAGCGCAAGGTCTTTGTGATGCAAATAAAATTCGTGTCGTTGATCATTGTGAGATTTTTGCCGGTTATACGCAATTTCTACCCACGTTTAACACCCGGTCAATTGAAAGCATGTTATGGAATATCAACGGGCTTTCAGATTATTTTATCTACTTAAATGATGACTTCTTTTTTAATTCACCAGCTCAAATTGAAGATTTTCTTGAGAGCGATAAAATCGTCACCTATGGACACTGGAAAAGTTGCTTTAGTTACAAGACCAAGCTGAAATATCGTCAATTTTTAAATCGTAATTTTAATAAACCGATTCAACCCGGTCATGTGATTGCACAAATGCTGGGTGCTGATATTTTAGGATTTAAAGAGTTTTTTGAAATCCATCATTATCCACACTGTGTCGATCGTAAAATTTTAAGTGAATATTTATTGTGTCATCCAGACCTATTAGAAACACAGATTAAGTATAAGTTTAGAAGTGTCGAACAATTAAATCCGATTTCATTGATGAATCATTTAAAGATTCAAAAAAATGAAGCTGTTTTAAAGCCTGATTTAGCTTTGGCTTATTTGAAAAATGCTGAAAGCTTAGCTGCGTTTGTAGAAGCATTGAATCAAGACAATATTAAATATGGTTGTATCCAAAGTTTAGATCAACTGAATTCTGAGAATGCTGCGCAGGTACGTCGTAAAATGATCGATAAATTATATGACTATTTACCTAAATCAGTGATTTCAGCCAAAGTTTTATCGTAGGAAGCCAATCATGAAAGTTAAAACATATCTGATCAATTTAGATGGTAGTGATGAGCGGCTTGCTCGCGCAACAGAACAGTTACAGGCGGTAAACTGGGAATTTGAGCGTTTTTCTGCTTATGATGGACGTGGCAAAGAATTGTCATTTTTTCAGGATTATGATGATGCGTTGACGCAGCAAACTTTAGGAAGACGTTTACTCAATTCAGAACTGGGTTGTTATCTCAGTCATTATGGCTGCGCTCAGAAATTTTTAGCAAGTGATGCGGATTATCTTGTTGTCTTAGAAGATGATATGAAAATTACAGCTGATTTCAAACAATCTATAGATCAAGTTTTAGCTTATTTAGATCGCCATCAAGCGCTAGATTGGTATCTGGTGAATTTAGCAGCAAAGAAGAAAAAGTTAGCCAAAGACATTACTCAGCTGGGTGACTATTCATTGTGGCATGCTTATTATTTTCCTATTCGTGGTTTGGGTTTAATCTGGTCACGCAAAGGTGCTGAAGCATTTATTGCACAAGGTCAAACAATTGCCATGCCTGTTGATATCTTTTTCCAAACTTGGCTGAGTAAGAATGGAAAAGGATTAGGTGTTTGGCCTGCTTTTGTTCGCCCAGCAGGTTTGGATAGTGATATTTTAGGTACAGTTGCAACACAAGGAATATCTCGTAAAGAGAAAGAAAATCGTGACCATTCTTATGGTTTTAAGAAGCAAAAACGTATGTGGCGTGATCGGATGTATGCATTTAAACATCTTTACTTTTAAGTGTACAAAGATGTTCTAGTAAATGAAGTAATGAATATTTTAAATACTGTATAGTTTAAATTTTATTGGTTCTGCTTTTTTGTAAAAAATATTGGATTTTTTATATGAAAATTTTTAAAAAATTATTTTATTTAGCTAAATTTCATATGATGTACTATTACAAAATTAGACATACCAATCAAAAAATTGATAACTATGCAGGACAACTGATTTTTAATCCTATTGCTACACCCATTGAATTACCTAAAAAGATATGGATGTATTGGGAAGGTGATTTTCCTGAGTTTGTTGAAAAATGTATTCAAAATACTCAAGCAAAAAATCCATCTTATCAAGTATGTGTACTTAATCCTGAAAATGTCAGCCAGTATAGTGATATTGATTTTTCTTTATTGACGAATGCAACGCCTCAACAAAAGGCTGATTTACTTAGATTTGATCTGTTATATCGGTATGGTGGAATTTGGTTAGATGCCAGTATTATTGTCTATGGAAATCTAGACTGGATTTCTGAGTTGATGCAAAAGAATCAGACAGAATGTTTTTCATATTATCGTAAAAAAAATACCACGCAGATCGATTATCCAGTATTGGAAAATTGGTTGTTGGCAACTGTTCAAAATAATGCTTTTTTTAAATATTGGTATGATGAGTTATATTTAGCAATTCAACAAACACCCAAGCGCTATGTAGAAAATATTCGAGATACACAAGAAAACAGCAAAGACATTTTTCAAAGAATCGGTAATTTAGAATATTTAGTGGCCTATGTTGCTTGCCAAAAAATATTAAGGAGATCTTTCCCTAGTATCACTTTAATTAATTGCGATGAAAATGCTTTGTTTTATCAAGTGAAAAATCAATGGATTAAAGAAAAAATTTTAATTGATTTTGCTATTAATTATCCTCCTGTTGAAGCGCCTAGATTGTTAAAACTCGCAGGAAAAGAACGAAAAACACTCAGTCATTACTTTTCAAAGAAAATGTATTTCGAAGGTAGTTTCCTCGATATTTCTTAGGAAACTATGTAAGTGAGGATGCTAGTACGACAAAAAAATAGTAAAATAGAGCTATTGCTTATAGTCACATCCCTATGAAAAAAATCGTTATTAGCCTATCGACAGCACTTGAACGTAGACAACATATATTGAGTGAGTTTGGTAAAAAAAATGTAGATTTTGATTTTTTTGATGCTTTAACTCCAGAACCTGCTGCTATTTTCGCACAAGCGCTGCATTTAAACATTGATGAGCAAGTTCTAACAAAAGGTGAAGTTGCTTGCTTTATGAGTCATGCCTATTTATGGAAGAAAATGGTTGATGACAATATCCCGTATATGGCGATATTTGAAGACGATATTTATTTGGGTGAGGATGTAACTGAATTTCTTTCTGATAGTCAATGGATAGATCCAAGTTGGCATCTTATTAAATTAGAGGAATTTACACATAGAATTGCATTAGGCAAAAAAGTGAAGGCTTTTAATGATCATAATAATAGAGCTATTTTTCAATTAAAGAGTAAAAATCTGGGCACTGCTGGCTATATATTGTCTTTAGATGGCGCAAAGACATTGCTGGGCTACATTCAGACATTAGATAAGTTAATTGCATTAGATCACTTAATGTTTGAATCTGTGATCACGGATAATATTTTTTCTGTTTACCAAATGAAACCTGCTTTATGTATTCAGGATGTGACCCTGTATTCATGCAAAGATAGCGTTAAGTTTGCCAGTCATTTATATAAAGAGCGTTTGACAAGAAGGAAATACAATAAAAAGAAGGGAGTGGGTAAAATTATTTTAGAGCTTTATCGCATATTACATCAGCTAAAATGTATCCTATTTTTTAAGTCGGTAGGTTTTAAATAAATAGAGTAATTTATGAAAAGTTTTGTTATTAGCTTAAAATCAGCAGAAGACCGTAGAGAACATATTCGACAGCAATTTGAAGAGAAAGACATCCCTTTTTCTTTTTTTGACGCTATTGAGCCACATTCAATTCTAGCTCAAGCAGAAAAAATTAATCTAACGCTTTGTAAAAATGATTTAAGTCAAAATGAATTGGCATGTTTATTGAGTCATGTTTCACTCTGGCAAAAAGCAATCGATGAAAAAATCCCAGCAATCGCAATTTTTGAAGATGATATTCATCTCAGCCAAGATGCTGAATTGTTTTTAAAAGATTCAAATTGGTTAAGTCATGATATTGTGAAAACTGAAAAAGCTTATGACAAAGTATTTTTGGACCTAGATAGAACTAAGGTTTTTAATAATAAGAACTTTTTTTTAAGAAGGTTGAGAAAAGCCCATCTTGGTGCTGCAGGTTATATTTTATCTTACAATGGCGCGATGGAGCTTGTTGAATACTTAAAAAAACAAGAGGTTTTTGACCATGTCGATCAAATGATCTTCAGAAAATATATTTCTGAACGAAACGCAGGTGTTTACCAATTAGTACCTGCATTATGTATTCAAGATTATATACTCAATCCCAATGAGCAAAAATTTACGACAAGCCTCCAATGGCGAGACCAAGTTGTATTTAAGCCGAAAGGACTGCAAAAAATTTTAAGAGAAGTCAGTCGGGTTTTTATTCAACTTGCCGACCTTCCGTTTAAAACGAAACTCGAATTTACCAGAAGCTCTAAAGATTAATTTATTTAAAATCAATTAAATGAGTAGTCCTGTGGTTTTATGATCGCTTAATTGTTATATAATCAATTTTTTGTGTTCGTAGAGATCGTTTTTGTAGTGAATTTTGTTATTAGTTTAGATTCTGCTCTTGATAGAAGACAGCATATTTATTCAGAGTTTGAAAAGCACTTAGTATCATTTAGTTTTTTTGATGCAGTTACACCTGCAACGATTGTAGAAAATGCGAAAAGTGTAGGTATTGAACTAACACGGACAGGTCTTTTAACACAGGGTGAGGTGGCTTGCCTTTTAAGTCACGTATTACTATGGAAAAAAATTGTCGAACAAGATTTAGAATATATGGCAATTTTTGAAGATGATGTACATTTTGGAGAAAATCTACAAAATTTTATTGATGATTTTTCATGGATTCCTAAAAATATACATCTTATAAAATTAGAAGCTTTTGATAAAAAAGTGGATCTCTCATTTTTTCCAAAAGCGATAATCAATGATAGAGCACTATATCAACTTAAAGCGAAGCATCTCGGCGGAGCAGGTTATATCTTATCAAGAGAAGCAGCAGAATATTTTCTGGCATCTATTTGTAATATGCCTGAGTTAGTTCCAGTCGATCACATATTATTTGGTTGTCATGTGAAATATGCAAAGTATAAAGCTTATCAAATGGTGCCAGCAATTTGTGTTCAAGATTTTTATTTACATAAAAAATATGATAATTTTCCTAGTCATTTAGAGAATGAGCGTGCTATTCGCCACGAATCTGACAGGCTTGAACAACATCGGCAGAAAGAAGCAATGACTATACTCAGTAAAATTCAGAGAGAAGTTTTACGATTGTTTCATCAAATTTTCAAATTATCGGCATATCGATCTATAAAATTTAAATGAATCTGATTTAAGTTGTTGCATCAAAATCGTTGTCCACCTGTGTTTGTCTAGAATTATTTTGAGGCAATCTAAGAGGTTTTTATATGATTTTTGCCCTTGATTTAATGGGATTTTTTAGCTCCAGTTTTATTCGCTATATTTTCTTAGCTAGACAAAAAGTAGAATCTTAGGAAAGTATGTAGGTAAGGATGATTACAAGACAAAAATAGTAAAATGAAGCTATTGCTTATAGTCTCACATCTATGAAAAAATCGTTATTAGTACTTGAAGGTAGATAACATATATTGAATAAGTTTGCTAATAAATGTAAATTTTGTTTTTTGATTCGATTGAGTCTACTCAATTAGATTTTCAGGCGAAAAAATGGGTTAACTATTCAACAAAATAATCTGAGAAATGATTTTTATTCAAATTTTGGAATATTGATATAAAACCAAATTTAGTTTTAAACAGTAAGATCAGTGATTCTATTTTAACCTATGTCTTGTTCCGGATATCATATATGAATTTTGTTATCAGTTTAGCTACTGCTAAAGAGCGTAGACTACATATCATAAATGAGTTTGAAGCCCAAAATATTGAATTTTATTTTTTTGATGCAATTCAGCCTAATCAGATTCCTTCAATGGAGGAAAAATATGAAGTTTCACTCATAAATAGTGGTTTGACTGCTGGAGAAAAAGCTTGCTTCTTTAGTCATGTAGAAATATGGAACATGGTTGCTTCTAAAGGAATGAAACATGTCGCTATATTCGAAGATGATGTTTTTTTAGGCAATAATGCTAATAGTTTCCTTAAGAGCTTGGACTGGATACCCCAAAAAATTAATATTATTAAGTTAGAAATGTTTGAAGAATATGTGTTGATGAGTCTGAATAAAATACAATTGGAAAATAATAGGTTATTGAGAGAATTAAAAGAAAAGCATTTGGGCACTGCGGGATATATATTATCATTAGAAGGAGCTAGAAATTATTTAAAATATATAAAAGATAAGAATATTGAAGTCCCTTTAGATCGTTTAATGTTTGAAAATTATTTAAATGATGGCGATGAACTAGTTTATCAAATGGTACCTGGATTATCGGCCCAAGCGGATAGAATCGGTAAAAGTGAACTTGAAAGTCAGCTTGAAATTGATCGTAAAGAAAATCAATTGGGAAAAGAGAAACGTAAACAAAAGCTCGCTTTTATGCAAAAGCTAAAACGTGAAATTTTGAGGTTTTTGTATCAAGTAAGAATAAAATTTTGTAAGATTGGATTTTATTGATTTAAGCCTATAGTTAAGAGTAATCAATTTAAAATATTAAATGAATATGATTTCATAACTCAAATTAAATTGGAATTGATTGTATTTATGAAAATTTAATATGTTTAAATCTAAATACACTTTAGATGTTAAATAAAGCAGAATTTAAAAAAAAGTTGAGATTATGTATGAGTGATATATCAAGTATTTTTAATTCAAAAGCAGAATTTAAAAAAAATATTGATAGACTCAGTAAATTCCCATTTCGTATTTTTTATTTTACATTTATTCCGAAAAGTGTCCGAAAAAAACTAAGTATTCAAGCCAATAAATTGCAAAAAAAACATGTTGGAAAATGTTGGAATATATTTATTGATGATTATTTTTCGAATAAGCTGGAACGATTTCAATTAAAAGGAAAAATGCAATTTAGTGATCAGAAAATTATTTGGCAATACTGGGGGCAAGGTATCCACAGTGACTTACCAAATATTGTTGAGTTATGCTTTTCTTCTGTAGATCGACATAAGGCAGATTATCAAGTGATCCGTCTTGATGACAGTAATATAGTAGATTATTTGGATCTACCAGATTTTGTGTTGGATAAAAGAAAGAACCCAAAATTTAAACCTGCTTTTTTTGCTGACCTGATTCGCTTGGCTTTACTGAATGTTTATGGTGGGATTTGGTTGGATGCAACAATTTTATTGACAGCACCAATTGAAAGTGAAATATCAGAGGCAGATTACTTTATGTTCCAAAGGCATAGTGATACGTCAGAAAAGCAACTTTGGTATGATCGTAATCATGATTATTTTGATTGGTCTGATGAGCAAAATGTGAATGTTTTAAACAGCTTTATTGTTGGAAAAAAAGACAATGAGGTTTTACAGATTTGCTTAGATATTTTGTTAAATTTCTGGAAAACTCAAAATAATATTCCGCATTATTTTTTCTTTCAAATTATGTATGATGTTTTAATAAAAAGTAGATTAAAATCCAAACAATGTGAGATTATAGATGACACTCTACCTCACTTATTGCAATTTAAATTAAATGATCAATTTAACTCAGCTGAATACAATAATATTTTGCAAAGAATAAATATTCATAAAATGACCTATATAGATAAGATTATAGAAAATTCATATTATGATTATTTAAGAAAAGAATTTTTGCTCAATGAGTATTATTGAGTTGCTTATGATTTATACAAATTCCTGCCACCCTCTAACTTCCTAAATCGTTTATAACCCCATAAATACTGTTCAGGAGCAATGTTAATCATTCGCTCCATTTCTTTGTTCAAGGTATCGACAGAAAGCTGTAAATCTTTAGAATTAATATCTTGAGATAGTGCCGTAAAATGTATATCAAAACCTGAGAAATCAGGGCGACGAACACAGGTTAAACCCACAACTGAACATTGGGTTTTTGCAGCAAGCTTTGAAAGCAAAGTTGAAGAAAATGCTTTTTGCCCATAAAACTCAGAATAAATACCCCCAGACTCTTTGGGGATATGGTCGGGAAGGATGGCTGTAAACCCCCCTTGTTTTAAATGTTTAAATAACGCACGTACACCAGTATCATCAGTGGGTACCAGTGTTGCATTTAAGCGTTGGCGAGACTCTAACATAAACCGATCTAAGTCTTTATTTCGGCTTGGCTTGTACATGATAACGGGATGAGTATGTTGGTTGATCCACGCATTCATGAGCTCCCATGCTCCAAAATGGGGTACCACACCAATACAGCCATTGGGGTTCTTTAAGGCATTGAGAAAAATCTCAGCATTATAAACCTGTTTAATTTGTGCTAAGGCGAACTCTGGAGAAGATCCCCAAATTTTAATTGACTCTGCATAAGTCATACATTGACTTTTTAAACTGGCCTTAATTAGTTGATTACGTTGTTGTTCATCAAGCTCAGGATATGCCGCAGTTAAATTCAATTCAGTGATGCGTTTTGCTGAAGAATTACTGATAAACAATAAATTCCCGACACCTCTAGCAATATTTTGTATCATGCCTAGAGGTAATCGAGAGAAAGTTTTAAGTAGCTTATACATTTAATTATTATTAGTCGCGATCAGCATTGCCTTTCAACACCAAGTAAATCAGCGCTGAAATAATAAAGAAACCAGCAATAAAACTGCTCATGCTGAAATATAGAATACGTTGATAAGTATCTAAATTAAACAACTGATGGCTTAGGATATAACGCATAAATCCCCATTGAACCACTGAAAATACAATGATAATAATTGTATGACGAAGTACATTAGGTCGCATAGCCATAGGTTTTCACCTCAAAAGTTAACAGCGATAGTATGCCATTTATGAGAACTTATCTCAATTAGAACCTATCTAAAAAAATGCATATGAAAAATAGAAAACCCTGCATAGCGCAGGGTTTTCGATGAAACAGCTAAAAATTATTTAGCTTCTTCAGCTTTCGGTTTTTCGCGTAAACGAATACCCAAGTCACGCAATTGATTTGGTTCAACTGGTGCTGGTGCTTGAGTTAATGGACACTCAGCAGTTTTAGTTTTCGGGAAAGCAATCACGTCACGGATAGACGATGAACCTGTCATCAACATCACTAAACGGTCTAGACCGAATGCTAAACCACCATGAGGAGGTGCACCGAATTTTAAAGCATTTAATAAGAAACTGAATTTTTCTTCAGCTTCTTCTTCGCCAATACCTAAAGCTTCAAAAATGGCTTTTTGCATTTCTAAAGTGTAGATACGCAATGAACCACCACCGATTTCAGTACCATTCAATACCATATCGTAAGCAACAGAAAGTGCTGCACCAGGATTACTTTTCACTTCTTCAACACTTGATTTTGGAAGTGTGAATGGGTGGTGAACAGACGTCCATTTACCATCATCAGTTTCTTCGAACATTGGGAAGTCAACCACCCAAAGTGGTGCCCACTCGGTTGTTGACATGTTCATGTCATGACCGATCTTGATACGTAAAGCACCCATTGCATCATTTACAACTTTGGCTTTATCTGCACCAAAGAATACGATGTCACCGTTTTCAGCACCAACACGCTTTAACAAATCAAGCACGATTGGTTCGATGAATTTAACGATTGGGGATTGAAGACCTTCGATGCCTTTTTCAAGTTCGTTGACTTTAATATAAGCCAAGCCTTTCGCGCCATAAATTCCAACGAATTTAGTGTATTCATCAATTTGGCTACGTGGCAGTGAACCTGCTCCTGGTACACGAAGTGCAACAATACGGCCTTTAGGATCTTTTGCTGGACCTGCGAATACTTTGAACTCAACGTCCTGCATCATGTCAGCAACGTCTACAAGTTTCAAAGGAATACGTAAGTCTGGTTTGTCAGATGCATAATCTCGCATAGCATCTGCATAAGTCATGCGTTGGAATTTGTCGAATTTCACACCAAGAAGTTCATTGAACATCTTAACGGTCATGCCTTCCATCAAATCCATAATATCATCATCGTTTAAGAACGATGTTTCGATGTCGATTTGAGTAAATTCAGGTTGACGATCTGCACGTAAATCTTCGTCACGGAAACATTTTGCGATTTGGTAATAACGGTCTACACCACCAACCATCAACAATTGTTTAAACAATTGTGGTGATTGTGGAAGCGCATAAAAGCTACCATTTGAAACACGGCTAGGCACTAAATAGTCACGCGCACCTTCAGGTGTTGCACGTGTCAAAATTGGTGTTTCAACATCCAAGAAGCCGTTTTCATCTAAGTAGTTACGAATTAACGTGGTCACTTTAGAGCGGAAACGTAAACGATCAATCATTTCTGGACGACGAATATCGAGGAAACGATATTTCAGACGGATTTCTTCAGAAATATTGGCATTTTCATCATTCAATGGGAATGGTGGAGTTTCAGATGCAGCAAGAACTTCGATTTCTTTACCTAAAACTTCGATTTGACCACTCACCATATTGGCATTTTCGGTGCCTTCATAGCGACGACGTACACGTCCTACAATTTTTAATACATATTCTGAACGTGCTTTATCCGCAGTTGCAAATGCTTCTGGGGTATCAGGATCGATGACGACTTGAACGAGACCATCACGATCACGCATATCAAGGAAAATCACCCCACCGTGGTCACGGCGACGATGTACCCAGCCGCAAAGCGTTACAGTCTGGTCAATTTGAGCTTCGGTTAAAGAACCGCAATAATGAGTTCGCATCATAGCGTTAAAAATCCAACTATATGGGTTAAGGAAGCGAGTACGTAAACAGCGCATCGCCTAAAAATGTAATGTGAGATTATGCCTCTTTGAGCGGTGAGTCACAAGGACTTGGGGCAAAAACTAGCATGTTGCCGAATAAATTTAAGCTGATTTCGAGAAAGTTTCAGTGACTAAATCGGCAAATAGAGCATCATTCAAAATATTTCTTATCATTTAAATAATGAAACAAAAGACAACCTAAAGTGAAACAAAGGATTGAACCTTGGGTAAAAAATTTCATAAACAAGCCAATCAGCACATATAGATCAGTGTCTTGTGGAACGAAGCCTGTACTTTTGGCAATATACACATAATATAAGCAACCACTAAAAAATGAGCTTACAAATAAGCTTATACAGAAAAAATTTACTTTAGGATTGCGTATTTGACTGGCTCTATATTTAAAAAAGTAATGCAAGCCCATCCACATTAAAAAAGGTAAAGCCGCAGCAGAACAGCCGATTTGTAGGACTTTATGCATCGGATAAATACGATCAAATATACTGACAGGTTGCGCTAAAAATTCTTTAAAAGCGAAAGTTCGAAAATCTAAATGAGTTAAACCATCCCAAATAATATGGGTTGCTGTACCTAAGATAATCGCCAATATCATCCAAATTAGAAATTGAAAAAAAGTAGAAAAAGAAGCAATGTTTAATGGTTTTTGAATGCCTAAAAACTTAAATAGTAATGGGCGATATAAGCTATACCAAAGTAAGCAGAACAGTAATCCCACCAATAAATCTGGATAAATGATTCCTTTAAATTGATGATTTAAATAAATTTCAGTTTTGACCAACACTCTATACAAATCTGGTGTCATTGTGCCAATCGCGAGTGCTGCAATCGGCAAGCGATTTCCTGAAAGTTTGGACAAAGGTGGTGCTAAAACAGCATGTGAAAGTGTAAAAGGCATTGAAAATAGGTTATTAAAACTTATATTAGGAAATTATTCGTTAATTTGTTGTTTACATCAATGAATTAAATGTAATTTCAAAGTAGAATATTACAAAAAATTGAGTAGATCTAAAGTGTCAATGTTTGAAAGTTATTCTTTGATGATAAAAAATAATAAATTTATTTTTTTAATATCTATCCTTTTTGTTGTTGTATTTACGCATTATATTTTTAATGATAATTTTAGGCATTGGAATATTTCAATTGTTTTTATTTTGTTTTTTAGCTATTTTTTAATTAAGGGGGGAATTATAAAACCAAATTTTTATCTGGTTGCATTTTGTTGTATTGGATTTATAAGTACTACTTTATTAAATCAGTCACTTTTTCGACTTGATTCAGTTCCGCATAATCTATTGAGTACGTATAAGCATATTATTAACCAGTATATTTGGTTTATTCCATTCATTTTTTTACCAACAATTTATTATAAAAGTAATTTTAATGCCGAATTTTTTTATCGGATATTGTTTTTTATATTGTTTTTGTTGACCCCCTACTTATTGTATTGGGGGATAATGTTGCAGTTTGATCGTGGCCTGTTTAGTATTTTCTTTAATCCAGTGATTAGTTATGATATCGGCTTTATTTCGCTCACAATACTTTTGCTATGTTATTCATTTTATTTAAAAGGTAAACAATCTTATTTATATTTAGTGACCAGCTTACTCTGTATGTTTCTTTTAATCCTTCATGGCACTAGAGGAGCATGGCTAGGGCTGCTATTTGTATTGGGCTTTTTAGTTCTTTTCTATACTAAAACTCAATTAAAAAAAATCACTTTGATGCTGGGTTTGGTTGTTTGTTTTATTGGCATAAATATGGCTATTCCAAATTCTCCACTACTAAAAAGAGTTGAAAACTTTCAATCTGATTCACTCAATATTCGTAATAATAATTATCAAAATAGTTCGGGAATTAGATTATTCCTTTGGAATAATTCACTGGAAATGTTTAAAACCTCACCTTTCACAGGAATCGGGATGTATGAAATTGAAGCTGAAAATTGCCGTTTATATGAACGAGGAGATTTACCGCATTGTTTTCAGCACATGCATAGCATCTACTTCCATGAATTAGCAGCAAATGGTTTGATTGGATTCGTTGGTTTATTATTGACATTTTTGACTGCTTTGGTTTTCTTTATAAAGCATATCTTTGCTAAAAATTTGCTAATTCAAAACTTAGCAATCACTGGTACAGTGTTCGTAATCTATTATATGTGTAGCGGTCTTACTGAATATTATTTATTTTTTCAAAATACGACCTATGTGTTCTATTGGGTGACTGCTTCTCTTATGAGTTTTATTTTAATCAATAAGCTTCTGAAAACAAAATAAATTTAATTTAAAATGCAAAGGAAATCAGTTTTGATTTCCTTTTTTTATTGCAAAAATATTGAAATGTTATAATATAACATAATTCAAGAATATTGAGCTTTGAGAGCAATCGCATGTCCTTTACCAAAAGTGCCCTAACACTTTCCATTTCTGCAGTTATTTCAACTTCTATTTGGGCGGAAAATCAAACCAATACTGAAAAAAATCCACAACAATTAGAAACCATTACCGTTGTTGGACATCCCTTGGTCCGTTCAAGTCAAGATTTTGGTGTTGTAGATGAAACTGTTTCACGTGAAAAACTACAACAGGCTGGCACGACTTTAGGTGAAGCACTCAAAGATGAATTAGGGGTCTATTCCAATACCTTTGGGGCGGGTTCTAGTCGCCCTGTAATTCGTGGGCAAGAGGGTGCACGGGTTAAAGTGACTCAGAATGCAACAGAGACAATGGATGTTTCAAGCTTGTCACCAGATCATGCTGTCACTGTAGATCCGCAACTTGCGCAAAAAATTGAAGTCATTCGTGGGCCATCAACATTATTATATGGGGCTGGGTCTGTGGGTGGTTTAGTCAATGTGGTTGACAGCAAGATTCCGACAGCGATGCCTGAAAATGGTTATGAAGGCAATGTTGGTCTGCGTTATAACACAGGCAACGACGAAAAAATGGCACATGCTGGGGTGACTGTTGGATTAGGTTCAAATGTTGCATTACGTGTAGAAGGCTTAAAACGTGACGCCAATGATTATATTACCCCGAACTATATCGTAACAGAAGAGCATGGTGATCATGCTCATAGTACGATAGAGCGTCGAGTTGGCAATACATTTTCAGAGTCTGAAAATGTAAATGTTGGCTTATCTTGGATCGGCGAGCGTGGTTTTGCTGGCGTGTCTTATAGCAATCGCCAAGATCAATACGGTTTACCTGGGCATAGCCATGAATATGAGTCATGCCATTTCCATGGCTTATCACTTCATTGTGGTGGGCACGATGATGACGACCATGCGGGTCATGACCATGATCATGGTGAAGAAGACCATGATCACGCTGAAGCAGGGCCATGGATTGATATGAAAACAGAACGTTATGATTTCCGTTCTGAGCTCAATGAACCTTTTGCTGGCTTTAAAAAACTTCGTGCACAAGCAAGTTATACCGACTATCAACATGATGAAATTGAAGGAAGTACAGCAATGACAACCTTCAAGAGCAAAGGTTATGAAGGTCGTGTTGAGTTGTTACACAATCCGATTGCTGCTTGGGAAGGCGTGTGGGGTGTTCAAGCCAGCCAGCAAAAATTAGATATCACAGGTGAAGAAGCGGTTCTTGCACCAAATAAAACCCAAAAATATAGTGTATTTGGCTTAGAGCATCGCCAATTTGGTGATTTTCATGTGGAAT
This sequence comes from Acinetobacter sp. BIGb0196, assembly GCF_011759595.1. NCBI lineage: Bacteria > Pseudomonadati > Pseudomonadota > Gammaproteobacteria > Moraxellales > Moraxellaceae > Acinetobacter > Acinetobacter sp. BIGb0196. The sequence goes on from NZ_JAAOZA010000002.1 coordinate 942,561, forward strand.
TAGGGACTCGTTTTGATCATCAAACAGTGGAGGTCGACTCAGATCAAAAAGACTTTGATGGTAATGCATTCTCATATTCTGGTGCTGTGAATTGGGCATTTGCACCAAATTACACGCTCTCTTTAACGGGTTCTCATCAGGAACGATTGCCTTTAGCACAAGAACTTTATGCTGATGGAAAGCATTATGCGACCAACACTTATGAGTTGGGCAATCAAGATTTAAATAAAGAGAAGTCAAATAATGTGGAATTAGGCCTTCATTATGACAATGACAAGTTGAGCTATCATGTACATGTCTATCAAAATTGGTTTGATAACTACATTTATGCCAAAACTTTGGATCAATACGAAAACTTCCGTTTGATCAAATATAGTCAAGATAAAGCCAAGTTCTATGGGACAGAAGGTGAAGTCGCTTATCAGTGGAATGATGTGTATAAAACCAGTCTGTTTGGCGACTACGTACGCGGTAAAATTGAAGATGAAAATGCACCGCGTGTTCCTGCTGGTCGTTTAGGCGCTCGTGTAAATGCTGAGTTTGATGAGCGTTGGTCTGGTTCAGCAGAATATTCACATGTGTTTAATCAAGATAAATTTGCGTCTTATGAACAAGAAACCAAAGGTTATAACATGGTGAACCTAGGCGTTGCTTATCAGTATCCTTTGGCCAACAAACAAGAAGCGAAAGTATTCTTTAAAGCCAACAACCTGTTGGACGAGAAGATTTATGAACACACTTCTTTCTTATCGAATATTCCACAAATTGGACGTAACTTTGTCATAGGTATGGACTATAAGTTCTAATTATTTGCAATCATTCACCAAATCGTTATTGAAAAATAAAGGAATTCGACCTAGGCTCTAAGGGTCTGCCAATACTTCATCTGTATTTGCGACAACGAGTGTTTTTTAGAGGATACAAGGCATGATCTATGAAATTTAGTGATCTAAATGAGTAGGTCATAACGATGTAGCATCAAAAAACACTCTAGTCGTCTCTGCTGCGCCTTGCGCTGCAAACAAAGCAGTGCTTTGTTTTTTGCTCAGGGTTGTGGTTAAAATTATCTCAAACATCGTTATGAAACTTGAAAATAGTCTCGCTATTCTCTTCATTTCATGCCTCGTTTGCTCAATTTTAGCCGACAACGCAAGTTATATATGAAATGTTGACAGACCCTAAATTGGTCTAGGTCTTTTCTTATGCGTATCTTCAATAAAATTCAAAACAAACTGAATTGGTCAAAACGTCGCTATTTCGGCATTATTATCGGCATATTGGCCTTAGGATATCTCTCATCTGCGATTTATCATGTTTATAAACCGCTTCCTAAAGGGCTGAATTTTACCGGACCATTGCGTCACGCCAATGTAAAATTTATGGCCGATGAAACCTATATTGATGCGCAAGGGAAGCAGCAACTTGATCAACATATCTTTGATCATGTGTTACAGCTGATTAAGCAAGCCAAGACCACCATTGTGATCGATATGTTTCTATTTAACAGTGAAGTCGGCGATTCTAAAGTTCAGCAACGAGAATTAACCAAGCAATTAACCCAAGCCTTGATTAATGAAAAAATTGTAAACCCAAGCTTAGAAATCAAGTTTATTACCGATCCAATCAATTCTGTTTATGGTGGAATTCAGCCTGAACAATATCGTCAATTACGTTTAGGTGGTATTGACGTGATTGAAACGAATTTAACACCACTCCGCGCATCTAATCCTACTTGGTCTGGGATATGGTATTTATGCTGTCAGGATATTGGCAATAATCCAAATAAAGGCTGGCTGAATAATCCATTTGGCGAAGAAAAAATTACAGTCCGCAGTTATTTAAATTTATTTAATTTTAAAGCCAATCATCGTAAAACCATCGTGGTTGATACTGCAGAAGGTTGGAAAACCATCGTCACATCTGCCAATCCTCATGATGGTAGTTCACGTCACTCCAATATTGCATTAATGGTTGACGGTGCAACTGCGACAGATATTTTAAATACTGAACAAACCGTCGCGCATATCTCGGGAGGTGATACGCCTTTTGTTGCATTTGGCAAACTACCTGAAAATCCAAATGATCCTCAGGTTCAAGTACTCACTGAAAAAGCAATTTATGATGCAGTTTTAAACATGTTGGCGTCAGCAAAAGCCAATGATCAAATTGATTTAGCCATGTTCTATTTATCAGAGCGCCAAATTGTTAAAGGTTTAGTAGCTGCCAAGCAACGTGGAGTGAAATTACGTATTTTGCTTGATCCGAATAAAGATGCATTTGGTCGTCAAAAAAATGGTATCCCAAACCGTCAAGTGGCTTCAGAGTTAAATGACGCAGGGATTGATGTACGTTGGTGTAATACCCAAGGTGAGCAGTGCCATAGTAAGATGATCGTAAAGCATAATGCGCAATCTGCGGAAATGATTTTAGGTTCTGCCAACTTTACCGCACGTAATTTAAAAAATTATAATTTGGAGACTGATTTACGCGTGGTTGGCAATCCGCAACAGCAAGTTTTTATCGATGCTGAACAGTATTTTAATACGGCTTGGTCAAACTTAAATGGTCGTCAAATGAGTGTGGATTACAGCAAATACGCTGATGAATCAAAACTTAAATACGGGGTTTACCGTTTTATGGAATGGAGTGGTTTGTCGACGTTTTGATTTATTCAAAAAAATATGTATCGAAATGAAGAGATTTCGGTACATAATTTAAAGCTTGGTAGATTTTTTAATAACAAAGCTGAGCTTTAAATGAAAACATTACAAACATCATTTTTAAAATCATTACTTACACTGAGTCTGTTTATTTCACCACTTAGTTTTGCAGAGAATGCTTTAGTAGTTCAAGCAAAAACATTGCAAACAGGTAGTCCAACGGTCTTAATCAATATTGACAAAGCCATTCAATTATTCAGACAAGCTGCAGATCAAGGTGATGCAGAGGCTTATTTTCTACTTTCAAAATATTATTCTAATTCAGCAGATTATCGTTTTTTACCTGAAAATAGTCATTTATATAAACAGCTGCGTTTGGAAGCTGCTCAACGTGGTAATTTTGATGCATATTTATCATTAGATTTAGAAGCGGGTATCGCTGAAGGTTTTGGTATTTCTAATGATATCAGGCAAAAACTAATAAAAATTCGTCCACAAATTTTAAAACTTGCTGAACAAGGTGATGTTGAAGCCATACGTACATTCGTGCTTGCATTAGACAATGGGAATGATGATTACAGTGATGAACAGTGTAAATGGTTATATAAAGCAGTACAGCAGGGGGATTTATTGTGGGCGGGATCTAGTATCCAGAATTGTCCAGAAAACATTCTAAAAAAACTGGGTGCCAAGACGAAAGCTGCTTATGAAAAAGATCATAAAGATAGTGATTTAGCTCATTTTCAAATGCTTCAGCAACGTTCGAATCAAGGTGATATTGGAGCAAAAATAAAATTACTTGAAGATTATGCTGCTGACTCATACTTGTCAGAAAAGGATATTGAACAGCTCGAAAATGAGGTTTTAACGCATTATCAAAAACAAGCATCTCAAGGTGCGAGTGATGCGTATTTGATGCTTGCATTAAAAAAAGATGCGGATAAAGATAAGCAGAATTTGTATCTAAAAGCTGCGCAATTAAATAATCATGTGGCATTAACAGAACTTGGATCTGATTATTTATGGACAGATGATGAAAAACAAATAGATATTAACAAAGGTTTAATTTATTTAAAAAAAGCTGCGGCTCAAAACGATCCTGATGCAATAAATTATCTCGGTGTTTGGTATTATAACGAAGAAAATGAAGGCTATGATGAAGCACTTGCGCAAAAATATTTTAAACAAGCTGCTCAACTAGGGTCTGTCAATGCAATGGATAATTTGGCACGCATCGAAGATGAACCAGAAGATTATCGTTGGGCTGTTTTGGCTTATGAAAATGGATCATCTGAAGAAGATACGCAAAGTAAAGCCCTAGAAGCGTATCAAAAAGGCAAGGGCACAACTAAAGATCCGATCAAAGCGAGAAATCTAAAAACATATATTCAAATGCGAGCCCAGTTCAACAATAATTTAGGTGGCTTGATTGAAAGCATCAATAATGATGCTGAGCGTACTGAAACTGAATCTAAGAACCGAAAAAGATAAACTCAGTTCTTCAACCTTAGTGTTGATCAGTTAAGCATTTGTAAAACCTCCCCCTTCAAAGTAAGCTATGCTTGTCGCTGCGAAGGGGACGGTTAACGAATTGAAATGTGTGCTTAGCTGTCGCTTTCTATTTAGTTTTTTGGATTTGGTGGCACTAACTCATCCAAATCTTTATTTGAAATATGATCTAACTCATGTAAATCAGTTTTGATTTTCCATTTGCTTTCATCATCTACAGGTTTTGGTAAACGTGCCTCTAACCAGTCACACACCACATCGGGTGAAAAATCTGCATGGTTACATTGAATCACCCAAGCTAAAAATTGTTTCGCTTCACCATTCATATACGGAGGAGGAGAAACGGGTAAAAACTGAGTCGGAAGGCGTTCATTTTTAGAAATATAATTTAGAACGTGACCAAGTTCTTGCACAGTTTGCCATGCTAAAGGGTGGTCAATATTGATTTGAAATTTAAACCACCATGCTTGTTTGCCATCTGAACCATAGCTATCAATAAATGCCTCTTGCACACTTGGGATTTTGCAAAAAAATTGATGTAAACGGTCAAAGCTCAGTTCAGCCACAATACAGCACTCATCAGATTAAAATTATATTTTATCAGATTGATGTCAGAATTTACCCAAGTTGATGTATAAACAATAAAGAAGATTAAATTTCGACTGTAATTCATCCATTATTTATCTTGAATGATGGATTAAGCTGTTGTGTATACGTTCAAGTTTGGAGGTTGAAATGAAACAGATACACAGTTTAAGTGTCTTGATGTGGATGCTTTCAGTGACTTCAACAATGACATGGGCAGATGCTAAAGATTGGGCGAATTATCGCAGTGTTGAGCGCCCTCAAAAGAAATATCCAACAACGACTTATAAATATACAGATCAATATGGCCGCCAAATGTCACAGGAGATTCCTGTTCGACCTCAATACCAGCATCCCTATCCAACGTACCCAAGTTATCCGAACAGGCCCTATCCGCATCCAAATGGCCCACACCCAAGTTACCCACCACAAAATGGTGTGACGATTATTTATAATCACCAGTTTCCAACCCGGACGGAGTATTCAGGTAGCAGTTATGGTTATGTAAATGGGGAGGGTGGTCATATAGAAAGTTCGCAATATACATTGATTAGTGATTGGCGCCGTTATGGTTTACCTGATCCGCAGGTTGGTATGCATTGGATTTTCCAGAATGGTCGTTATTTACAAGTGCCCAATGATCGCTGAACGTGATTTAAAAGCATCATCATGATCAATAGCAATGTATTAAATTTTCAACACATTTAAAAAAGTCCCTTCTCCTCTATGTCTTGCGCTTGCATAAAGAATTTCTTTAATTTTGTTTAGAGAGAAGGGTAAGCGTATGAATCAAGACAAGAGACTAAGCTAGTTCATCATCTTCTGGTCGTGGTGTTTTGCCATGAGGTAATGATTTTTCAGTATGTTTATCACGAATGACAGAAGGATATGTCCAAGATGCATATCTCACGATCAAAATTGCAATGGCTAAAATTAAAACCGATCCCGTAATAATCACTAAATCCATATCTGCTTTATGGTCATGCTGAATATCTGAAATTAGTAATCGCGTGAGTGCGGTGATTGCGATATAAATTAAGAAACGTACAGGCATGTGGTTGGTCTTAAAATAGATCCCCACCATTGCACCTAATTCCAAATAGATGAATAACAATAAAATATCGTCAATGCTGGCGTATTGTTTCACGGTTAAAATTTCAATAATTGTATGTACCGCTGACCAAGCGATCATACAGCCAATGATAAACAGCGCAATATAATGAAATGCTTCTACTGCAATATTGCCCAATTTATCGAGGAGGTTTTCTATTTTTTCTATACGTGGATCTTTATTCATAACATCCTCCATTTGTGCGTACTATTTATGATTAAACACTATGCAAATTTCATGCACATGAAAAGCGAAGTGAAATGTTTATGGCGAATAAATAACAACTATTTCATTAAGAAATTGATCATTTCATCTGATTAGTCTATAGATAGATTATTTTCAATACAATTAAAGGAATAACAATGTATTTGTACCGACCAATTGGGCTTTTTGAATATCAATTGATTGCAAAGAGTGGCTTTAAAAATTTCCCACCAAGATTGTATTGGCAACCTATTTTCTATCCTGTTTTAAATCAGAAGTATGCTGAAAAAATTGCTTTAGATTGGAATACCAAAGATCAAGCAAGTGGTTATATTGGCTATGTCACACGGTTTGAACTGAATGATGAGTATCTGGCTCAGTTTGAAATACATACGGTTGGTGATGATTTTTGTCAGGAGTTATGGATTCCAGCTGAGCGACTAGACGAGTTTAATCAGCAAATTATAGGGAAAATTGAAGTGGTTAATATTTTTAAAGGTGAAGCTTTTACTGAAGATGCTGAATTACCTGAAATATTTAAAACTAGTCCAGATGGCTCGAAAGAGTATTAGGAAATAAAACATGTATCTTCCTACTCATTTTAAACAAGAGAATCTCCCTGAACTTTTCGATTTAATTGAAAAAAATCCATTGGGAAGTTTGATGGTTAATTATGACGGTGAAATTGAAGCGAACCATATTCCTTTTGAACTGGATCGGTCAGCTGGCAAGACTGGATTGTTACGTGGACATATCGCCAAAGCCAACCCTTTATTTACCTTGTTAGAACAGGTTCGATCGGCTTATGTGATTTTCCATGCTGAGCAAAGTTATATTTCACCGAATTGGTATCCAGGGAAATTTGAGCATCATCGGGAAGTACCGACATGGAATTATCGTGTTGTGCATGTGAAGGGAACAATTCGAAAAATAGATGATGAAAAATATTTGCGGGGTATTTTGGCGCGATTGACTCGTCAGCATGAAGCACCGCAGGCGGTACCTTGGAAAATGGGGGATGCGCCCAATGATTATATCGCTGCTTTATTACAGGAAATTGTGGCGATTGAAATCGAAATAGATTCAATCGTAGGGAAATTTAAAGTCAGTCAAAATCGCAGTACTGTGGATGCCACAAGTGCGGCAAATGCTTTACAAAACCAATCTCCAGAGATGGCTGAATCAATTCGGAAGTTTTATCCAAAGTAAGATTTTCTGATGTAACTTGATTTATATTGCGATCAACTTTTATAGCCACACGATATAATTGCACCATCCTTGATTTTAAGATGCATAGAAAAGCAAACCTAACGGCTTTATGACATTCAAGAGATATAGATCAGTAGGTGTTCTAAAAAAAGCATCAGTTGCAAATAAAAAACGCCCGAATCATCGGGCGTTTTAATGTTTTATTTCAGTTGATGATGAAATTAAGCTTGATTAGTAAAATAATCTTCGCTGAAATTCATAATAACTTCTGCGCCTGCTTTGATTTTAGCAACACGTGCATTTAAATCAGGCAAGAGGCGTTGGATGAAATAATGAGTCAATGCAAGTTTGTCTTGGTAGAATTGACCTTGCTTATTTTTTGCAGCATTGGCAATACGAGCAAACATATAAGAGAAGCTTAATAAGCCAACAACATGCAGATACTCTACTGCCGCAGCATTTGCGAAATCAGCATTTTCTTTTGCACGTTCTAAAATATGCTGCGTAATCATATCTACTTCAGTTGCAATATCTAAAGTCGCATCTTTAATGAAGTTTAAGTCGGTATCTAGACCATTGGCAAAATCACGGATCTCTTCAATATATTCAGCAATGAATTCACCATTACATTTAATTGTTTTACGACCAATTAAATCTTGTGACTGAACGCCGTTGGTACCTTCATAGATTTGCGCGATACGTAAGTCACGCACACATTGTTCCATGCCCCATTCACGAATATAGCCATGACCACCAAACACCATTTGCGCATCGATTGCAGCATTAAACGCGGTGTCTGTTAAATAGGCTTTGGCAATTGGCGTTAATAATGCAACACGATTATTTGCCTTCGCTACAGCTTCAGGATCAGTTGAAAATTTAGTAATGTCGAGTTGTTGACCAACATAGACTGCAAATGCACGAGAAGCTTCATTGTTGGCACGTGCATTGAGTAACATACGACGTACATCACCATGTACAAGGATGCTGTCAGCAGGTTTGTTTGGAGATTTAACACCTGTCGCACTACGGCCTTGTACGCGATCAGTCGCATATTGTGCTGCATTTTGGTATGCATATTCAGAAGCGCCTAGGCCTTGAATACCCATAGACAAGCGTTCGTAATTCATCATCACGAACATTGCTGCAAGCCCTTCATTTTCTTTACCAACAAGGAAACCTTTGGCTGCATCAAAGTTCATGACACATGTTGCAGACGCTTTGATCCCCATTTTGTGTTCAATTGAACCAGGACCAGCTGTATTACGTTCGCCCAATGAACCATCAGCATTGACGAGGAATTTAGGCACGATAAAGAGTGAGATACCACGTGAACCCGCAGGTGCATCAGGTGTTTTTGCTAAAACAAGGTGAATGATGTTGTCAGCAAGATCGTGATCACCACCAGTAATAAAGATTTTAGTACCAGTAATGTTATATGTACCATCTTGATTAGGTTCAGCTTTAGTTTTGATAATCCCTAAATCTGTACCTGCATGAGGTTCAGTTAAACACATCGTACCAGACCATTCACCTGAATAGATTTTAGGTAAATAGGTTTCTTTCTGTTCTTGAGATGCATAGCTATTTAAAGCCATACCAGCACCGACAGAGAGAAGCGGGTAGAGCATGAATGATGGGTTAGTTGCAAATAACATTTCATCTGCAAGTACGGTCAGCATTTTTGGCATTGCCTGACCGCCCCATTCCTCTTCAGCACCTAGGCCAATCCAACCGCCTTCAGCGTATTGTTGGAATGCTTCTTTAAAACCAGCAGGTGTCGTGACTTTGCCATTTTCATAATGAGCGCCTTCTTCATCACCTGTACGGTTTAAAGGAAGCGTAACATTTTGTGCAAATTTAGCCATTTCTTCTAAAATTGCTTCAGCCGTTGCCGCATCAACATGTGCAAGCTTTTCGTTGGCTTGCCAGAATTGCTCTGCATTGAAAACGTCATTCAGAATGAATTTCATATCTGCAAGTGGCGCATTATAAATTGGCATGTTCGTTCACCTGTTTATTGTTTGAATCTGTAGACTTAGATCAGTTTAACCAACAAGCATGTATGTTGTTAGATGGTCTAAGTAAATAACGCTCTATTTATAAAGAAAAAGGACTGCCAAAGCTATGACTGTCCTTTCTCTATTTCTGCACTCTTGAGTACAGTTTTCTAAATACCTAGCTCGGCATTCTACTTAGAATGCAAAGTCTTCAGCATCTAATGACATCAATGGATCTAAGCCACCCGCGATCACGTCAACATGTGAACGAACGCGTGGTAAGATTTTCTTGAAGTAGAAACGAGCAGTCTTAATTTTTGCATTATAGAAGCCAGTTTCAGTAGAGCCTTCAGCAAGTTTTTGTTGAGCAACAAGCGCCATGCGAGCCCATAAGAATGCAAGCGTTACATAACCAGAGAAGTATAGGTAGTCAACTGCAGCTGCGCCTACTTCATCTGGATTTTGCATAGCTTTCATACCGATTTGCATGGTTAAATCACCCCACTCTTTGTTAAGAGCAGCAAGTGGTTCAACAAATTCTTTCAGGTCAGCATTGTCTTTGTTTGCTTCCGCAAATTTATGGATGATCTTGGTGAAGTCTTTCAACATTGCACCTTGCGTACCCAATACTTTACGACCTAACAAATCAAGTGCTTGGATTTCAGTTGTACCTTCGTATAAGCAAGAGATACGCGTATCACGTACAATTTGCTCCATACCGTGTTCAGAAATAAAGCCGTGACCACCAAATACTTGTACACCATGCTTCGCTGATTCAGAACCTGTTTCAGTTAAGAATGCTTTCGCAATCGGTGTCAATAATGACAAGATATTGTCGGCAAATTTACGATCTTCTTCAGTGACACCTTGCTCTACGATATCTGCATATTGAGATAAGAAGTAAACCAATGCACGACCACCTTCAGCAAAGGCTTTTTGTGTCATCAACATGTTACGTACAGCTGGGTGAACAATGATTGGATCAGCTTCTTTCTCTGGTGCTTTAGGACCAGAAAGTGAACGCATTGCCAAACGATCTTTCGCATATGCAAGCGCACCTTGGAAAGATGATTCAGATGCTGTTAAACCTTGAACAGCAGTACCAATACGTGCAGTGTTCATGAAGGTAAACATTGCATGTAAACCACGGTTTTCAGGTCCAATCAAGAAACCTTTTGCGTTATCAAAATTGATCACACAAGTTGCATTACCGTGGATACCCATTTTGTGTTCAATTGAACCACAACGTACTGCATTACGGTCTGCAATAGAGCCATCTGCATTTACATTGAACTTAGGTACGATGAATAACGAAATCCCTTTAGTGCCTTTAGGTGCACCTGGTAGACGAGCCAAAACGATGTGAACGATGTTGTCCGCCATATCGTGTTCACCAGCAGAGATAAAGATTTTCTCGCCAGAAATTGCATAGCTACCATCTGCTTGTGGCTCAGCTTTAGAACGGATAATGCCTAAGTCAGAACCTGCATGAGATTCTGTTAAACACATGGTACCGGTCCATTCACCTGAAACAAGTTTAGGTAAATATGTTGCTTTTTGCTCAGCAGAACCATGATGCTCAATTGTACGAACCGCACCATGTGAAAGACCTGGGTACATACCCCACGCCCAGTTTGCAGAACCCACCATTTCAGAAATAGCAGTTGCTAAAGAACCTGGTAAACCTTGACCGCCATGTTCTTCTGGAACTGAAAGAGAAGGGAAGCCTAATTCTACATATTTGTCATAGGCTGCTTTAAAGCCTGTAGGCGTAGTCACTACACCATCATTCCATTTACAGCCTTCACTGTCACCGATTTGGTTAAGTGGAGATAATTCATTTTCACAGAAATCCGCGCCAGCTTCTAAATATTGATCAATCAATTCACGGCTTACGGTTTCTTGGAATGCAGGGAGTTTCGCGTAATGTTCTTCAGCATTTAATAACTCATGCAAAACGAAGTGCATATCACGTAAGGGTGCTTTGTATTGTGGCATATCGGTTTCCTCAATACTGGTTAAACCAGATTTATAATCTTCATAAATACGACGTGTGTCTTCTATGACACATATTTGTTCCGCTACATCGTGCAACATCTTATAGTGACGTACAAGTATTTCATGGTTATTTCTCTGTGACTGTAAAGTCAAAGAAAAAAGGCTTGAAAGCTGTAAGTGCATTGAGTGTAAACACTTTTCATTGAAAAATAAGGATACAAATAGTCAAAATCGTAAAAACTTGTGTCCAATAAAATGCCAGTCAAAATATGACGGAAATGTTATTTTGGACAACTTCTTTAAGACCATTTTTATAATCAGGATGGGTTGATGCTATTCCTCGATGTAATTTATCAAATGATAAAAATATACTTTCAATCTTATTTTTAACTATTATTATAAGAATTTATTGCTTTCACTTGATCCACTTTATTCTCCAAGATCCAATGTAGAACCGATAGCTCCACCTGCTGTCGCACCAACACTTCGACCAAAAGTAATAATGAAATATCTATGACCAAACAGATATATTTTTGATCAACTCTTTCACTGTTCTGGCTTCATTGATAAATAGTTCAATGGCTTGTTTTTGACTAAAATCACTGTTTTTAAACCATTTTGGATTATTTAAAAATAATTCTGTGAGTTCTTTTTTTATCTCATCTAAATTAAATTTTCTGATAGGATTTACTTCAAATACAACCCATATTGATCTATTTTTTTTTGACGCTACATAATGTCCGCCAAAATGTTTGAGAATAATCTTTAAAAATTTTGGAAATGGTAAGTCATGTAATGGTATTTTTTTTGTCTGTGTAATCTCATATTTCATACCATATGAATCAAATATAATTGCACCAGACAAATAGCCTGTATCAAATGCTTTTTCGCTTATATAGCTTATTCGATCTTCACTCTCTAAATTACCTTTAATAAATAAAGAGGTATGCATTAAAATTGGGTAGTTTAGATTCATTATTCTTCACCTACTATTGAATCAGCACTTATTCCAGAACCAACTGATCCAGCCGCACCTTTAGCCCAAGTAGGACTTCCATACCATAATTTTTCAATAAAATTAAAAGTTTCTCCAGCTGGATCATTCCCATGAATACGCTGATGTACAGAGCGTTCAACAGCTTTTAAATTCCACGGATGATTTTTAATTACATCTGGCACTTTTTTACCTACCCAACTATTTCTTTCAATTAACCAATGATGTAGTTCATAGCCTTTAGGTGTGCCTTGAGCCTTTCTGGCTCTTGGGCTAACATTTTTCCATTTTGTACTTAACTGATACCAGTTTGCACCTGATTTAGCGTGTTCTATGATAGTTATTCTTTTGAAATATTAGTTTTTCGTAGACCTTCTTTATTACTAATATTTTTTCCTCTAATACCTTTTTCCAAAAAAACAGGTATTTGCTCAATAACTAATAATAATTTATTTATTTCATACTTTGACATTGACTCAGTCCAGAAAAACATAGGTAGCCACCAAGGTTTCCCCCAAAAATATACATATTGATTTGATTTTTTCACCAAACTCTCCGAAGATATAAAATCATGAGGAGGGGGAAGTTCACGAAGGTTAAAATATATTTGAAATTTAGGTGAGTCATACTTATCAAATGATATATATATGCTTTTTAATATGCTATCAGTAGTTTGTTCTAAAGAAATATCTTTAGCCTCAACTAAATCATTTCTATCTACACTTAAATATTCTTTCCCCACTTGCGTAAAACCAATGGATTCAAAATAAGGGACTAGTTGAGTATCAACTAGATGACTTAAATATCGAGTTTGTGATGGTATTCGATCCTGCCAACGTTTATGACGTTTATTATAAGAATTCATTGCCTTCACTTGATCCACTTTATTCTCCAAGATCCAATGTAGAACCGATAGCTCCACCTGATGTAGCACCAACACTGCGACCAAAAGTAGCAATGAAATATCTATGACCAAACAGATATATTTTTGATCAACTCTTTCACTGTTCTGGCTTCATTGATAAATAGTTCAATGGCTTGTGTTTGACTAAAATCACTGTTTTTAAACCATTTTGGATTATTTAAAAATAATTCTGTGAGTTCTTTTTTTATTTCATCTAAGTTCTTTTTCTTTGGTTTTGAAAGTTCTAAAGAAACTTTTATTGATCGATATTGTGGAAATAAATTCCAAATACTAAAAATAAGTTTTTCTTTCTTAGCTGATAAAATTTTATATTCATAACCTGATGAATCAATGATTATAGAGTTATTAAAACATCCATTTATGAAATTATTTTCACCTACATAAATCAAATTCCTCTCATTTAATATATTTCCCTCAATATATTTATTACTTTTGATAACGATAGGATAATTTAGATTCATTATTGTTCTCCTGTTACCATATCTGCACCAATACCTGAACCAATAGATATTTCAGCACCCTTAGCCCAAGTGGGTGTTGCATACCACCATTGGCGGATTGGATCATATTGAGATAAACGTTTACTATTCCCATGAATACGCTGATGTACAGAGCGTTCAACAGCTTTTAAATTCCACGGATGATTTTTAATTACATCTGGCACTTTTTTACCTACCCAACTATTTCTTTCAATTAACCAATGATGTAGTTCATAGCCTTTAGGTGTGTCCTGAGCCTTTCTGGCTCTTGGGCTGACATTCTTCCATTTTGTACTTAATTTAAACCAGCTTGCACTTGATTTCGCGTGTTTAAAGGAACCAGACCACCAACCACCTCCAATAGCCCCTAAAGCTCCAGAAACCCCAACTTGCGCCCAACTCACACACTGGAAATTCCCACCATTCAATACCAGTTGAATGCCTAGATCAGTTCCTGCTCCTATTGCAACTCCAGCTAATATTGGTACAAACTGGCCAGTTGGATCATTATAAGAAACTGGATTGCTGTAGGCATATGCATAGGTGTTAGGACCATCAAATAGACCTAAAGGATCACTTTGGACATAACGTCCCGTTGCTGGATTATAATCACGGAAGTAGTTATAGAATGTTCCGACTTCACTATCATAATATTGTCCAGCATGACGTAAAGGCATGGTGAATTTAATATTATTTGCATCAACATCTTCGTTCGGTAATACATCCCCAAACTGGTCTCCATCCCAACGCCATAAAACCTTACGGCTATCGCCATCACCTTCACTTACTGCTCTCGGCGTCATTAAATGATCTGTATGTACTCTCAATAAAACATTTGGACGTTCCTGACTGAGCATTCCGACCAAACGATCACCTAGCCAAATATACTCACGGATGCGATTACGATTTTGATCGTATTCACCTAACAATTGTCCAGATTCGTTATATACAAAGTAAACTACACTCTGTACCCCAGTATTTGAAATGTACTTGATGACACGTTGTCCAAGTGGATCATAGCGATTTTCAATACTGCTCGAATTTTTTTGGATTCGGCTGCTACGTCCAGCTGCATCATATTGATAGCTTCGGATATTATCTTGAGTGACTTGACCTGTCGCTAAATAGCTGTAGCTATTGATACGGTTGCTTGTGTTTGCAATTGAAAATGCTGTATCTGTCGAGATGCCATCTTCAGCTTTGTTTTGTTGTGTTCGATTGCCATTGGCATCATAGCTATAACTAAGTACAGAATTTTTATCGCCAAACTGGATATTTTGCTGGATTAAGCGATCCATTACATCATAGTTAAAACCTGAATTTAGCGTACTATTACTGTCACTGATGTTGGTGATGCGATCTGCAACATCAAAGTTATAATGTCGTGTCAAAATACCTGTTGAAGTTACGTCATTGATCCGCCCATCTGTATCTATAAGAAGATGAAACTGGTCATAACCTGTTCCCCAATCCCAACCACTGATTCCCATTGGGGTATAACGAACATTTTGAAGTAATTTACCTCCAGTACTCGAACTAATATTATTGAGTAGACCCTGGTTATAGGTATAAGTAATTTGAAGTCCACTTGGATAGAGAATATTAGCGAGTTTCCCTCCAGCGGTATAATTGTACTGAACTCGTAATGGTAGGTTCGGCTTTAATGCTATGGCCTTTTCAATGACATTCCCAGCACTGTCACGAATATAGCGGATACGGCTATTGGCATTACTGGTCTGTGTTAGCTCGCCTTGCCCATATTGCCCCCCATCATAATCAAAACTTGTAGTGAGTTGATTTGAACCACTGCCATCTGTTTTTTGACGAACTCTTTGTGCATTGTCATATGTGTAGGCATGAACATTATTTTGACTGTCTGTGTACTGCGTAAGACGACCTGTATCATCATACTGATATGTTGTTAATCTAGTATCAGGGCTATTTACACTTTCTAAATCACCAAATGCATTGTAGTGATATGTGGTTGTATTACCACGTGCATCTGTGATCGTTTTTAATTGATCTAAACTGTCATATTGATATTGGATCGACCCTTGTGCTGGATTTCTTTGTCGTTTTGGTCTACCTAAAGCATCATATTGGTAGCCTGAAGTTTGATTGAGTGCATTTTTTTGTTCTGTCAGTTGGTTAAAATCATCATAACTAAATTGCTCATTTTGTTGATGATCACCTTGCTGTCGGCTGACTCGACCTAATGTGTCATATACCGTTTCTGTTTTGAATAGAATATTGCTGTAATTATCAGTGATTGCAGTGTGGGTAATAGCACCTGCATTATTGCGAGTGTAATTTACGGTATTACCCGTATTATCTCTGATTAAAGCCAAACGCTGTGCTCTATCATATTCATAATTCAGTATTTCACCATCAGGAAAGATCACCTGAGTAAGTTGTCCAGCATGATCATAAACATAAGTTGTAGTCGCACTTTGGCTACTACTTAAACTAATGGTGCTGGATGTTTGACTGCTTGTTCCTGTTTCCGAAAATGGTGTTCCCAATCCAACAGATTGGGACCATTGGTTGATTAAATCAGTGATCCATTGTGCCCACTGAACAACTTTACTTGTGCTGTTGTAGCTTGTTTCAAAATTTGGATTTAAACGAGTTTCTACCGTTTTTAACACTCTTCCCAAATTGTCATAGGTATAAGTAATTTTATGCCCACTTGGAAAAGTAATAATTTGGGGTTGTCCCAAGGTATTGTAGTTACTGTAACTGGTAACTAAACCCGCTGAATCAGTCACTGTGAGTAAATTGCCAGTATTGTCATAGCTATATATTGTTTTTTCAGATGTTGGTTCTGTCAGCGTGAGGATTTGACCTAAATTATTATAAGTGTATGTCCATGTTCTCTTTTTTTTTGTGGTTAAGTCTGTAATGGTTCGGGTTAAGAGATTTCCTGCATTATCATAAGTTAGATTTATTTTGCGTAATGATTCTTGTATTTCGATAGGTAATGCTAATGTTGCATGCCATTGTGTTGTTGTAATTCTTTCTTCAGTAGTTCCAGCCGCTTCAATTCGTTTTGTTTCAAGATTTCGGCTTAGATCATATTCATAAGTGGTTACTTGTCCAAATTGTTCATAACGAACTAAATTTCCAGAGCTATCATATTCTGAACGACTTTCTGTTGTAGTCCCTCGTTTCACCGTTCCAATATATTGAGTGCCTGAAATACGTGAACGGCTATATTCTCGTTGAGTACCATAAGGGTCGGTAACTTGTGTATTGTTTTCTGAATAATTAAAACGGAATTGTTGTGTGTTACCAGCATGTTCCGTCAAAATACCTCGATCAAATTCATCATAGGCATAATTAGCAAAACGATTGCCTAATTCATTACTTATTCCTGTGAGTAAATAAGGATTTTTTGAAGGTGCAACCAAAGTATTTTCATTATAGTTATAATATTTTGTGCCTGAAGATGGTCGGTTAACAGCCCATAATATGTTCCCACTATAAGAATATTGAACACTCTGAGCATTAGGTAATTTAATGCTAGTAAGATAACCAGCTCTATCATAGGTCAAGGTCAGTTTTCGACCAAATTGATCTGTGATAGTATTTGCTTTGAAGGTTGTTGTATTGGAATAACTGATAGTCACAAACTGATTGCCTATGTAAGCAATTCGGATTAATCGTCCTTTTGAGTCATAAGTTTCAACTTGACTGTTCTTGAGGTTTTTAATTTCCCAGCCACTGCTTAACTGGTTTAGAATTAAGCTTGTATCTGGGTCAACATACCAGTCAGTGGTACCAAGTAATGGGGTTGTGCGACCTTGTCTGGGTGTTGCAATTATTTCCTTACCATCTTCACGCCATAGGGTTATAGACGTGATATTCGTACCCGATAATGTAAAATATAAGCGCATTGCATAATTATGAGTCCAAGCACGTGTTGAACCAAAAGGTGTATTATCTGATAAGACATTGTCTGAAAATAAACTATTATAAACCCGAGTAACTTCTAATGGCCCAACTGGTGCTTTCCAGTCTGTTTCTACCTGAAATTTATTGCCTGTACTGACAGAACAAGGGTTTCCCAATCCATCGCAGCTTTTACCTTTGTCTTTTTTTGTTTCATAAATAGGTAAGCAAGTTGCAGTCGTACGTTGACCAAAAACAGCTTTTGTTCCAGCTGGGCAATCATTTGATTCTGTACAAAGATCATCACATTGATTAGGGCAGCTATAGGTTGCCATCCCTACATCGCCAATTGTGCATTTTATCCCACACCGTTTATCACCTTTACTGATTCCTAATGTCCCAAACCATGCTCGGCAAACTTCGTCTGCTTTAGCATGTGCAGTGGTTTGTAGAATGAATATAGATATCAATACTAAGAATATATTTTTTAAATAAGTCATTATCGTAAGCTGATTAATATTTGTTCTATAGATTATATGACTTTGAATTTTTAGTATAGATATTGGTTTACATATTATTAAGTTTTTCTAAATTAATTGCAATGTGGTTAATACGGATTTGTAACCTATATTGATTTAATTAAGTGTTTTTTATTTATTATTCATTTTTATTTTCAATTATTTTTATTTTTTGGTTAGTTTTAATAAACAATCCTCTTATCCATTCGCTAAGAAGATTGACTCAGGAATCTTCAGTTGAGACTTGATATATTTGAGTACTGGTATTTGTGAATTTTCCATTAGATCAGGTATAGGTGTTTTATTTTCTTCTGATACAGATGTGCGGTGATATTTTTATGGCAATCACTCGCCCCAAAGCCGATCCACAATGTCTTCTACCGAATATTCAAAGTATCGTCCTGTTTGATCTTTATTGCGTTGAAACAATTGATGCTTAAATGCTTTAAAATTGAGTTTTAAAAAGTTATAGAAATACCCGCCTGAGAAAATGGTGCGGAGGTAAAAAGCATTGATGAATTCATTTGCATGTTGAGTATTA
Organism: Acinetobacter sp. BIGb0196; assembly: GCF_011759595.1. Lineage (NCBI taxonomy): Bacteria > Pseudomonadati > Pseudomonadota > Gammaproteobacteria > Moraxellales > Moraxellaceae > Acinetobacter > Acinetobacter sp. BIGb0196. The sequence continues at coordinate 961,185 of NZ_JAAOZA010000002.1, forward strand.
AAATCTGAGCTTTTAATCCGCTGGACGATTTCAGTAAGTTCTTGTTTTGAAATATTGTGGATGATTTTAGGCTCAGGTAGGCAAATATCAAAGCTTAAATTTTCGATGCCTTCGGCTTCCCACCACTCCCAAAGATCATATTGAGAAATGTCTTTACTGGTAATTTCTGTGAGCTTTTCACTGAGTTTTTGATATTCAAGCGAATCTTCATCACCAAACTCATCGCAATAGTCGGTGTAATTGGCAATCAATTCGAGCACAGTTGGATAAAGTTGTTGTGCTGTTTCAAAATCGGGTTCTATTTCTGTACGAAGTTTATTCATCGTTTGCTATGTTTAAATGATCAAAAAGTTTTAATGGTGCTATCAATAAGCGACAAGAAAAGCATAATTTCTAAAATGAAGTCGAGAAATGAGAAATTAACGTTTTAAGCCTATTTTCACCCATTTACCGCTCTCTTTCACCAATTTATCTCACTCTTTCATCAATTTACCTTACTCGCCAGTATGACCTTCTAAATAAAAACAGTCATTTATTTTTACTGGGAAGAGGAAGGTAAATTGGATCATTCAAACAGGTAGACTAATTAAATTCACCCACTGAGCGCTCTTTTGCCCAGTCACGTAAGATAAATTTTTGTAATTTACCTGTCGATGTTTTTGGAATCTCACAAATCACTACACTTTTAGGGACTTTAAAGCGTGCCAAATGCTGTTTGCAGAATTCAATCACCTCTTCAGGTGTGGTTTCTGCACCTTGTTTAAGTTCTATAAAGGCACAAGGAACTTCTTGCCAACGTGGATCGGGTTGCGCAACCACTGCCGCAGTCATAATTGCAGGATGAGTATAAAGAACCTCTTCAACTTCTAAAGATGAGATATTTTCACCACCTGAAATAATGATGTCTTTTGAACGGTCCATAATTTTTGCATAACCATCGGGCTGGCAAACCGCTAAATCACCAGTATGAAACCAGCCACCTTTAAAGGCTTCTTCTGTGGCTTTGGTATTTTTTAAATAACCTTTCATGACAATGTTGCCACGGAACATAATTTCTCCCATGGTCTTGCCATCATTAGGCACAGGTTGCATCGTTTCAGCATCCAACACACGCATACCATCTTGTAATGGATAAGGTACACCTTGGCGCGAGTGTAATTGTGCTTGCTCTTGAATAGACAGGTCACTCCAACCTGCTTGAGATGCACATAATGCAGAAGGGCCATAAGTTTCAGTGAGACCATAGACATGATTGACTTGAATACCAATATGATGCATTCCTTCAATAATTGCTGCAGGCGGTGCAGCACCAGCCACCATTACTTCTACATGATGTTCAAATTTAATTTGTTGTTCTTTCGGGGTGTTGATCAACATCGATAAGACAATCGGTGCACCACAGAAATAGTCAACTTTGTATTGATCAATAAGTTGATAAACCAACTCAGGATCAATTTTACGTAAGCAGATATTGGTACCGCCATTGGCTGCAACAGTCCAAGCAAAACACCAACCATTGCAATGGAATAGCGGAAGTGTCCATAAATATTTACAACGTGGTGTCATACCACAGGCGATGATATTACTGGCTGCATTGATATAAGCACCACGATGGTGATAAACCACACCTTTCGGATTGCCTGTAGTGCCAGAGGTATAATTTAGACTAATCGCATCCCATTCATCCTGAGGTAAATGCCACTCAAAATCTGCATCACCACTTTTCAGCCAATCCTCATATTCAATTTGACCAATACGTGCTGTAGCATCATTGTTTTCGTATTCCTCATCTGCAACATCAATGATATAGATCTGTTGAGCAATAAGCGCTACCGCTTCTTTAGCCAAAGCCGCAAACTCAGGGTCAACCAAAAGAACTTTGGTTTCAGCATGCTCTAACATAAACGCAATGGTTTTGGCATCTAAACGAGTATTCAGCGTATTTAAAACAGCACCAGCCATAGGGACTGCAAAATGCGCTTCGACCATCGCAGGGATATTGGGTAAAAGAACAGAAACGGTATCGTTTTTTTGAATCCCCAGATTTTGTAATTGATGGGCAAATTGACGACAACGGGTATAGGTGTCACGCCAAGAGATATGACGAGCACCATGTACAATCGCATCTTGATTTGGATAAATGTAGGCTGCACGCTCTAGATAACGTAAAGGTGATAATGCTACAAAGTTTGCAGGGGTTCGTGGTAATTGATCATAGGCACTGACCATGTTTAGCTCCATCTATATTTGTTCTAATTTCCGTGTTTAAAAGATATGCATAAGCCTGTCAGAATTCATTTAGGCTTTAGTCGAGTACTCCAGCTAAATATGCATCGTTATACATCTTTACCCTTATTTAAATATTTTTTGGAATATTTAATTTATTGAATTAAATTAATATTTTGTAAGCTTAATATAAATATTAACCCTGATTTTATGCAGAATCTTATTTCAAACCACGTCATTCAAATACGAATAACTGAACCCAACAGTTTCGCTTTTTTGTATTCCGTTGGCGAAGATCCAGTCCATTTTTTAAACGCACGACGAAATTCCCTTAACTCACTAAAACCAAGATTGAAACTGATTTCGCTCATCGATTGATTTTCTTCAATCCACTGTTTGGCTTTTTTTTCTAACACCTGTTGCTTTAATAACTGAAAATTTAGCCCTTCATTGAGTAGTAAACGCCGTAAATGGCGTTCGCTAAAATGAAAATATTGCGCTGCTTGTTGCATATCAAAGCGTTCAGGTAGATGGCTTTCAATCAAATGTGCTAACACTTTTGCCAAACTGTGTTGATTCATTTGATCAAATTGTTTTAAAGCTTGATCACAAATCAGAATTGCACTTTGATAATTGACAGGGCTATAGTTTTTAAGGCTTCTCGACAAGAGTGTTTTGTTAAATCGGATGATATTTTTAGCCGTTTTAAAATAAATTGGGCAATTAAAAATTCTTTTATAATCATTGATGTATGCCGAATTATCATAGCTGAGTTCCAAGCTGACTAACTCATAGCTATGGTCTAGCATCATATTGACACAGGTAATAATACTGGCAAATACTTCATCACAGAAAAATGCTTTTAGCTCACCACAATCACTTCGTTCAAAAAGTTCAATTTCACAATAATCATCAACAAGATTGACGGTTAAATCTAAGACACTGCCTGAAATGGGATGATAATGCAGTGCCGTTTCTAGTGCTTCGGCCACTGTTTTACAGGCTTGCATGGCAAAGCCCAAAATACCAATTGAAATCTGACCTTCACTACTGCCCAGCAATAAGCCTAAATTTTGTTGCTGGGTATCTTTAACTGCGAGATGAATAACCTCACAAAGTTCTGAAAAAGCAACAAAACCATGCCCTTGGCGAATTTGTTCCAAGTCTAAATTTTGTGCTGCGAACCAATTGTCATATTGCCAGTGTTGTTGTTCTGCATAATGAACCAAACTCGTCAGTATCATTGGTGGAATATAAAATTGAGAATTGGCAATTTCCTTTTGCTGCAAGCTCATAAAGTCCGCTTCGCCCCCCATATTATTGTTGCTTTTACCCTAGTTTGTATCGCATATTTTTGATTAAGATTCAATCTACTTCTGGTATTCGCAGATATAAATTCGCTGACATAAAAATGATAAAGGATGACCGCATATGTTTATGGTGGGTTGGGATAAACAAGAAATAGACATTCAGCCGCAAGGTTATGCCATGTTTGGTTATGGTATGTGGTCGCATCGTGCTTATCAAAAACGTACAGCGTTGTTTGCTCGTACATTCACTATCCGTCGTTTAGCTTTAGAACAGCCCATTATTTTTTGTTGTCTGGATTTTGGTTGTATTACTTATGCGATCCGCAGTGGTGTTGTTGAACGCTTAAAACAACAACTAGCTGAGCAATTTAATGAACAGTATTTGGTCTTGATGGCAACTCATACTCATTCTGGCCCTGGCGGTTGTGCTTATGAAGTTCTATACAATATGCCGACCCCAGGTTTTGTTCCAGAGCATGTCGAAGCTGTAGTAAATGCGGTCATGCTCAGTATTTCCAATGCCTTAGACACTGAAAAAGAAACTGAACTTCGTTATCAACGTTGCCAATTCCCTGATGATATTCCAGTGGCATGGAATCGATCATTGCAGGCATATAATCGTAACCCCGATGTGATTCAAAGAACAGAAGTAGAAACCCATCTCGCCTTAAACCGTGAAATGCAATTAATCGGTTTTTATCGTGATGATCAATTATGTTCCTTTATTTCATTATTTGGAGTGCATGCAACCTGTTTGAGTAGTCATCTCAAAGCACATGATGGTGACAATAAAGGCTATGCTGCTGCGTTAAGTGAACATTATCTATTCACACAAGGTATTCCAAACCCTGTTGCCATTTTCGCACAAGCAACAGCAGGAGATGTCTCTCCACATTTTCATGGCCCCAAACAAGATGCGATTCGCAAGAAAATTAAGGGCGAAAGAGAATATCAATATGCTGAGCAAAATGGGCGTTATCAAAGTGAAATTGCGATTAAAGCACTGACTATACCGCTTGAAAAAAATACCAACAATGCGATGGAAGCATGTTTACTCCAAGGCAGTGTCGATGCTGTTTTATCTTATGTAGATCTGAGTCAAGTCGATGTGCCGAGTGAATTTAGTCAGGGGATACAAGGCGCTAAAACCAGTGCAGCTTGCCATGGCGTCGGCTTCTTCGGGGGAACGCCTATAGATGGTAAGGGGACATCTACAGCGATTCTTAAAGTGATGTCTTTACTTGCTAAGCGAGTACGTAAGCAACGTTTAGCAAACTCGAATTCTCTGCAGTACAGCAAATATAAAGCACTCTATGACTCACAATTCCCGAAAGAGATTGTTTTAGAAAGTCCTGACAATCAGTTGCTGGGTAAAAGTTTAGATTTTTCACCAAGCATTTTTGATCCTTTAATTGCAGAAATGAATCGCCAAGTTAAAGCAGGTGCCATTCAAGACAGCCCACTGGTTCCAAGTGTTATTCCGCTACAGATTATCCAAATTGGTCAATTGGCTTTGATTTGTTGCCCTGGAGAAATTACCACAACAGCAGGGCAACGTGTAATTCAGACTGTGGCAAAACAGTTCTCAAAGCATCATGGTATCTCAAAGGTTGGCTTGGTGTCTTATTGCAATGATTATATGGGCTATATCACCACCAATGAAGAATATCAGCAACAAGCTTATGAGGGTGCACATACCTTATATGGACAATGGACACATGCGGCAATTCAGTACAAATTTCAGCAATTGGCAACGCAGTTGAGTCTAGATAAATATCAACGAGAATATGACCAAATCACATGCCCCGCAGCGATTCCACCACACGAAATTGAAAAAAGAACAAATCACGGCAATTTAAAAACGGCTGTACGCTAAAGGATGAGCATTATGAATCAATTGATTAATCAAGCACCGAACAAGCAAAAATTAAATCAGCAAAAATGGAACAATTGGTCGGGCTATCAACAGTCTCACCCTGAGCAGATTTTAAAGCCTGACAGTCTTGATGAGTTAAAACACCTTGTCCAAACCCAAGCAAAGATTCGAGTGGTGGGAGCAGGGCATTCATTTACACCTTTGGTGAGTACCGATGCAACATTGCTGTCTTTGGATGGTCTTTCTGGTGTGGATCAAGTCAATACTGAATTTGCCCAAGCCAGTATTTGGGCAGGGACACGATTATTTAATTTAGGGCAATATTTAGAACCGATGCAGCAATCTTTAATGCAACAGGGTGATATTGACCAGCAAAGTTTAGCTGGTGCTGTTTCAACGGGAACACATGGTACAGGTGTGGGCTTACATTGTATTTCAGGTTATGTACAAGCATTTGAATTACTCACAGCATCAGGAGAAATTCTTTATTGTAATCGCCATGAAAATCCAGATATTTTTGCAGCTGGGCGAGTGTCTTTAGGGAGCTTAGGGGTTTTGACTAAAATCACTATGCAGAATAAACCACGCTATAAACTTAAAGAGCAAGTTAGACTGTGTGCGGTCAAAGACTTTATTCAAAATATTGACCAATGGAAAGCACAACATCGGCATATCGAGTGTTTTGCATTTTCTCATGCAGATAAATTGATTTTAAAAACTTTAGATATTACTGAGGATGAGGTTCAACCACGCACTGAATCATGGCCATCTGAGGATACGTTATTAACCTTATGTTGCGAGTTAACCAAATCTTTTCCAGCATTGAATCCAAAACTACAAAAGCTCTTAGGCGTTTTTATTAAGCCAAGCACATTTGTTGATTGGTCAGGCAAGATTTTCCCGACACCACGTGAAACGAAATTTAATGAAATGGAATATCAGATTCCAGTTGAATTGGGTGTGGAATGTTTGCAAGCTGTTCTAGCTGCGCTAAAAAACTCAAAAGCACAAACCTTTTTCCCTGTGGAGTTTCGATTTGTCAAAGGTGATGATATTTGGTTAAGTCCGTTTTATCAGCGGGACTCTATTTCCATCTCAGTACACCAATATTATAAGCAAGCACCTAGACAATTATTTGATGAAGTTGAGTCGATTTTGCAACATTATCAAGGGAGACCACATTGGGGGAAAATGCATAGTATGGCAGCAACACAACTTAAAACCCTATACCCTAAGTGGGATGCGTTTATGCAGTTGAGAGAACGACTTGATCCAAGCAGAAAGTTTTTAAACCCTTATTTAGAAAAGTTATTCTTATCTGATTAATGGGTAAAGTTGAGTGAATGGGTAAAATTAAAATAGACCATAAAGGTAGACTATGAACAACTTTTTTGAGCAATTAAATCGTGATTTAAAACAGTCAAATGGTGCATTACCTCGATTAATTGTTGATGATCAGGCGCTTGAACAAAATCTACAGTACGTTGCCAAAAAGCTTAAATATGGAAGCCATTTGCAACCACGTATCGTGGTAAAGTCTTTGGCATGCTTAGCATTATTAAAAACCATTAGTCTAAAGCTTTCGACTCAACGGTTTATGGTGTTTCATATGCCACAGCTTTTGCCAATCCTTGAGAACTTTTTGGATGTAGATGTGTTGTTTGGGAAACCGATGCCTGTAAGTACGGTTCAGCATTTTTATGCGATGAATCAAAATTGCAGACAAGCTGATATACAATGGTTAATTGATTCTAAAGCACGTTTATTACAGTACCTTGAGGTCGCAAAACAGTTTAGTTTAAAGCTTAAAATCAATATTGAAATTGATGTGGGTTTGCATCGAGGTGGTGTTCGTTCCGATTTTGCACTCATCGAAATATTAAGATTGATTGAACAAAATCCTGAGCATTTAGTACTTGCTGGCTTGATGGGCTATGATGCCCATGTGACGAAGCTGCCTTCAGTGATTAAAAAGATTGATGTCGCGTATCGAGAGTCACAAGACATTTATCAAAATTATAAAAATATTATTCAACAGCAATTTCCACATTTATGGCGAGCTGATCTTTGTTTTAATGGTGGTGGTAGTCCTACATTTTACCTCCACGTGGAGCAAAGTGTGTGTAATGATCTTTCTTTTGGTTCGATGTTGCTTAAACCAAGTGACTTTGACAGTGATGGTTTAAGTGTTTTACAAGCTGCGCTATGGATTTCAACCCCTGTTTTAAAAGTGCTGCCATTTACCCAGTTACCTGGATTAGAAGTTTTAGATAAATTACCCCATAGCTCTAAAGCTTTATTTGTTTATGGTGGATATTGGATGGCGCATTATGTTTATCCGCGAGGGATTCATCCGCATGCACTTTATGGGCGGAGTACCAATCAGGAAATGGTTAATGTGCCTAAAAACACTGAAATAGCCGTTGATGATTTTGTATTTTTAAGACCCACACAAAGCGAAGCGATTATTCCTCAATTTCATAAATTATATTGTTATAAAAATCGAGATTTTGAAGCATGGGAAACCTTTAGAGAGTAATGCGCCAAAAAGAGGAAGTTGATGGATAATCAAAAGTACAATTTAAATCAGAATAAAGAATAATTTTAAGACAAAGGTTTATAAATATGCTGTAAAGGTGTAAAATTCGACACACTTTTTATTTTGTTCCACCGATTTTATCTTGAGGATCTTCCTCGATCATAATCTCGCGGTGACATGCTCCATTGTACGGGGCATCACTCCTTAAGGATTTTTAAATATGCTTATTATCACATTGCCAAATGGCGATCAAAAAAGTTTTGATCAAGCTGTTTCCGTTATGGAAGTTGCTCAAAGTATTGGACCTGGACTGGCTAAAAATACAGTTGCTGGGAAAGTAAATGGTCGCTTAGTCGATGCAAGTGATTTAATTACCGAAGACTCAACCTTACAAATCATCACTCCAAAAGATCAAGACGGTGTAGAAATTATTCGTCACTCTTGTGCACACTTGGTGGGTCATGCGGTAAAACAACTCTTCCCTGAAGCAAAAATGGTGATTGGCCCTGTCATTGAAGAAGGTTTCTACTATGACATCTGGATGCCTCGTCCATTTACTTTAGATGATATGGCTGCAATCGAAGCGCGCATGAAAAAGCTTATCGATCAAGATTATGATGTCATTAAAAAAATGACACCTCGTGATGATGTGATTGCTGAGTTCACTGCACGTGGTGAAGATTATAAGTTACGTTTGATTGCTGACATGCCTGAAGAAACTCAAATGGGCTTGTACTATCATCAAGATTATTTAGATATGTGTCGTGGTCCACACGTACCAAATACTAAATTTTTAAAGTCATTCAAATTGACTAAAATCTCTGGCGCTTACTGGCGCGGTGATGCTAAGAATGAACAATTACAGCGTATTTATGGTACTGCTTGGGCAGACAAAAAAGAATTAGCAGCATATATCAAGCGTATTGAAGAAGCTGAAAAGCGTGACCATCGTAAAATTGGTAAAGCTTTAGATTTGTTCCATATGCAAGAAGAAGCACCAGGTATGGTGTTTTGGCATGCCAATGGTTGGACGATCTACCAAGTGCTTGAACAATACATGCGTAAAGTTCAACAGGACAATGGCTACCAAGAGATTAAAACACCACAAATTGTAGACTTCACTTTGTGGGAAAAATCGGGTCATGCTGCCAACTATGCAGAAAATATGTTTACGACCCATTCAGAAAGTCGTAACTATGCGGTAAAACCAATGAACTGCCCATGTCACGTTCAAGTGTTTAACCAAGGTTTAAAATCTTACCGTGATCTTCCAATTCGTTTGGCAGAGTTTGGTTCATGCCATCGTAATGAGCCATCAGGTTCGTTACATGGGATTATGCGTGTACGTGGCTTTACTCAAGATGATGCACATATTTTCTGTACAACTGAACAAATTGGTAAAGAAGTTGCAGACTTTATTAAACTGACTTTAGATGTTTATAAAGATTTTGGCTTTGAAGAAGTTCAAATGAAATTGTCTACACGTCCTGAAAAGCGTGTGGGTGCTGATGAACTTTGGGATGTTGCAGAAAAATCTTTAGCGGATGCTTTAGATGCTGCAAATCTTAAATGGGAAGAACAACCTGGTGAAGGTGCTTTCTACGGTCCGAAGATTGAATTTTCATTAAAAGACTGTTTAGGACGTATCTGGCAGTGCGGTACAATCCAGTGTGATTTTAACTTACCGTTACGTTTAGACGCTTCATATGTAACAGAAGATAACGATCGTGACCATCCTGTGATGTTACATCGTGCAATTCTTGGCAGTTTTGAACGTTTTATTGGTATACTAATTGAACACTACGCAGGCTTTATGCCACCATGGTTGGCTCCAATCCAAACATGTGTCATGAATATTACGGATTCTCAAGCGGAAGCTTGTGAGCAAGTCGTCGCAAAACTCAAAGAAAATGGAATTCGAGCAATTTCAGACTTGAGAAATGAGAAAATCGGCTTTAAGATTCGTGAGCGTACACTAGAGCGTATTCCATACCTATTGGTACTTGGAGATCGAGAAGTAGAGGAAGGGACTGTGAATGTTCGTACTCGCTCTGGAAAAAATTTAGGTACTATGTCAATAGACGCATTTATTGACCTAGTGAAAGCAGCCGTAGCCGAACGCGGCCGGTATATTGTGGAGTAAGAAAGATTAAACAGCCTGACCGTAACCAACAACAAGGTGCTAAAAGTAATCGTCCTGCATTAAATGATGAGATCAAAGCGAAAGATGTGCGTCTCGTTGCTGCAGATGGAGAGCAAAAAGGCATCGTTTCACTTGCTGAAGCTTTGCGTGCTGCTGAAGAAGTTGATCTTGATCTTGTTGAGATCGTGGCGAATGCAGAGCCACCTGTTTGTAAAATCATGGATTTCAACAAACATTTATTTGACTTGAAGCAAAAGCAAAAAGATGCGAAAAAGAAACAGCATCAAGTTCAAGTGAAAGAAATTAAGTTGCGCCCTGGTACAGACGTTGGTGATTACAATGTTAAGTTGCGTGCTATTCTGAAGTTTCTTGAAGAAGGCAACAAAGTCAAAATTACTCTACGTTTCCGTGGTCGTGAAATGGCTCACCAACAGTTGGGTCTTGCACAATTGCAAAAAATTGAAGCAGACGTAGCAGAGTTTGGTATTGTTGAACAAGCACCAAAAATGGAAGGCCGTCAAATGGGTATGTTACTTGGACCTAAAAAGAAAAAGTAATTATTCATCTGGTAAAAAAGCACTGCATTAAGCAGTGCTTTTTTACGTTAAAATGCGGGTAAATTAATCTGAATCGAGTGGAGTTGATATGTCATCTATTCAAAATTCAAATGCGCTATCGAGTATTAACCAAAAAATTATTCAAGCAGGTGAGGTGTTGCCTGTGGTTAAGTTAAAGGATGGTAGCGCTGTACAAACGGGTACAGTGGCAACCATGTTGCATAATATCAATCTGTATAACTCAGGTGTACGTGGAGAGATTGAGCAAGAACTGATCCTCGCGATTCCCACCTTAGTGAAAGTTGGTTTATTTGACTTATTTAATCCAGATGAATGGATATTGGGAAACAATGCTGGTCGTAAATTTGTGGGGGAGAAGGCTAAAGCATATATAGATGCAATTGCTGAAGTAGATATTTGAAATTAATATCATAATATGAGAACGTGCTGTATTTAATAAAATGCAATAACATAATTTTAGAATAGATTATTAGAATAATCTCTTTTTATAGCATACTGAATCAAGCCAATTCATGTTATAAAAGTAAACGATTAACGCAATAAAATTCAGAAAATACGTGAAAACGAAGAAGGATGAAATATGATTGATCTCTATTATTGGGGTACTCCCAATGGTCATAAAATTACCATTGCACTTGAAGAAATGGGTTTGGATTATCAGATTTTTCCTATCAATATCTTAGAGAATGACCAGTTCCAGCCCGATTTTCTTCGTATCTCACCGAACAATAAAATCCCCGCGATTGTGGATCAAGATGGCCCAAATGGTGAGCCGATTTCAGTGTTTGAATCAGGCGCAATCTTGCAATATCTTGGCCGTAAAACAGGACTGTATTATCCAAGCGATGAGCAAGATCGTGTTGAAGTCGAACAATGGTTAATGTGGCAAATGGGTGGGCTAGGGCCGATGTTAGGGCAAAACCATCATTTTGGTAAATTTGCTAAAGAAAAAATTCCTTATGCAATTGATCGTTATGTTACTGAAACTCAACGTTTGTATGGTGTTTTAAATAAGCAGCTCATTGGACAAAAATATGTGGCTGGTGAATATTCGATTGCAGATATGGCCATTTTACCGTGGGTATTACGCTATGAGTGGCAGCAAATAGAGCTAGATGATTATCCTTATGTTAAAGAATATATTGAGCGTTTAACTGCGCGCGCAGCGATACAAAGAGCGCTATCAATCAAAGTGTAAAATGTATTTTATGTTAAGATGAGAAACCACGTTACGTGGTTTTTTATTTTTTAAATAATCGATTTTTGGATGGTTGGCAGGCTTTAGTCATGAAAGATTTCTTTTTGAACTTTACGAAAATATTAGAAACGAATCCAAAAATCTACTGGAGTATTATTGTCGGTATTGCAGGTTGTTTAATGCTCTATATTGCGGAAATTGTGCATATCCAAAATATTTTAGAGCAATTAAATGGTCAAGCGTCAGCACTGATTAGAAGCGTGATCGACCCGATTGCGCAACGTTATCAATGGTCTCGGATTATCTTTATGTTGTTGGCAATCATTTGGGCACATTTTCAGTATCGTAAAACCAAAAAAATGCTAAATTTAGGGTGATTGAACTGTTAGTAGTACATTCAACAGGGGGGAGTATGAAGCAAAACTTTGTTTGGCACTTCCTTATCTCTTTTGCCGTGATGCTAATCACAGCAATGCTTTGTAGCATCTTGCAGTATCACTCCGCATATGATTACTTCTGGTTTATTATTTTTAGCATCATGAGTGTTTCAGGCTTGGTTTTTGCTATGGTCTTTGGCATTTTTCAAAGTAAATTACAGCAAAGTCTTTTGAATACCACGATCTTACTCGTTTTGCTTTCGCTTTATTTTATTGTTTTATTCTACGGCTTTATTCATATCAAAATTGATTGGCAAGCGATTTCAGAGGGTAAAGCTCAACTCACATTGTTGCAGAAATTTTTTAAATCAGATCTTTCATTTTGGTTGGCTTTTCTGGCTCCCTTTATACTGTCATTCTTGACTTATACCTTAAAACCTAAACCCAACTTTAGCTAACTTTATGGCTTATCTTCTCTTATTTTTTTCCGCATTTGGTGCTGCTACTTTACTCCCGTTGCAGTCAGAAGCTGTATTGCTTGGGCTACTGGTACAAACACAATATTCTGCATATTTACTGCTTGCAGTTGCGACGATTGGCAATGTTTTAGGTTCATGCGTGAATTGGTATTTGGGACTTAAAATCGAGCAGTTTAAAGATAAGAAATGGTTTCCTGTCTCTGAAAAGAATATGCTCAAAGCAGAAAAAATATATCAAAAGTATGGCTTTTGGTCTTTGTTGTTAAGCTGGACCCCAATTATTGGAGATCCAATCACACTTATTGCAGGGCTAATGAAAGAGAACTTTTGGCGTTTTCTATTGATTGTGACTATTGCAAAAGGTGGTCGGTATGCTTTTATCTATTTGGTGTATATCGGATTATTTTAATAAAAAGGTTAAAGACACAAAACTATCTTTAACCTTAAAAGACGCATCTTGATGAATTTATTTACATTCATTGATTTTAAATTGAATCTCATCATTGAAGCTGGATTGTTTATAGATCCATAAAGTACGATAAGAACGTTTTACATTGATTGATGCATGCTCTACGGCTGTAAGTACTTGTTGATCAAGTGCATTAATACCAGAACGTTTAGTTAGCTTAACTTGGGTAATTTCGCCTTGTTTATTGGTTTTAAATTTAAACTTTACTGTACGATCTTTATTCTTTAATAGTGATTGATCCAGTGCAAGTTGTGGTTGTTTTAAATAAACAAAGGCAACCGACTTATCGAGTTGTTGTTTGTTCCAATTCTTTGAATTAAAGCTATATGTACATTGCTTAGCACGCTGAACATGATCCGTTGCATTCTTTAGCGTTAAGGTAAATGTTTGATAACCGACTAAAGCAATGGCTTTTCCATTTTTTGAATAGGGTTTTACTTTTGCATTTTCCACAGCATCTACAAGTTTCTGATCCAATGCACGGATGCCTGTACTTTCTTGGATATCGGCCTCTGTGACTTCACCAGCGTTATTGGCTTTTACTCGAATGATCGCTGAACGCTCTTGATCTTTTAATTCAGTGATTTGATAGTTAATTTGAGGAAATTTGACCCATTGTATGCGTGTAGTTAAATGTTGAGGATCATTTTGTTCAGATTGCTCCCCTTTGACCTTTATTGTAGGAAGTTTATCCGCACTATAGCTATAGGTTGAAAGGCACAATAAACAAGTGGTAAAAAGAGCTTTATTCATAGGTTTGGCAATCCATGCAGTTTAATACGCATGAGAGTAGTTTAATTGCGCAAAGTATTTATCGAATTTTGTATTCTCGCAATAGAAAATGCACCCGAAGGTGCATTTTTTTACTGTTTTTTATTCAGCCAAACTCATTATTCTTGGCCTTTGGTGATGTCTACTTTGAATAAATCAGAAGTTTTTACCCAACTTATTGCGACGACAGCCAAGGTCATACACCCACCAAATACAGTGGCTGTGATTGTTCCTAAATATTTTGCAGCCAGCCCAGATTCAAATGCGCCCAATTCATTACTCGATGAAACAAACATCCCATTCACCGCAGCGACACGGCCACGCATATTTTCAGGTGGGTAAACTTGCAAAATGGTTTGGCGAACAACCACTGAGATACTGTCACAAGCACCAGTCATAGCCAAAGCAAATAAAGAGAGCCAGACGTTGTTTGAGAATGCAAAAATAATGGTAAACACCCCAAAACCTGCAACTGCAATCAGCATATTTCGCCATGCATGATGTGTAGGTGGAAATTTGGTTAAAGCGATCATGGTGAGTAACGCGCCAATAGAGGGGGCCGCACGTAAATAACCTAAACCTTCAGGTCCAACTTTTAGAATATCTTCTGCAAAAATTGGCAGTAGGGCAATCACACCACCAAACAGCACTGAAACCAAATCTAAAGATATGGCCCACAGTACAATTTTAGTTTTCCAGATAAAGCGAAAACCTTCACTTAAACTGTCCCAAAGATTGTCTTGTTCCATAGTTGGAAAAGTACGCTTCTTTAATAAGTTAATCAGACAGAAGCAAATAAATAAAAGTACTGCTACCGAGAGTAAGCTGTTTTCACGACCGATTCCTGCCAGCATAAAACCACCCAGCATCGGGCCAATAATGACACCACTTTGCCATCCAATCGTGGTCCATGTTGCACCATTGGCATACAGTTCACGAGGAATTAAAAATGGTTTTAATGAGGTTGCTGATGGATTGTAGAAACCTCGGATGGTACCCAAACCAAAAATAACCGCATAAATCCCCCAAGACAGTGTAGTAACACCAATTTGGCCATGATCATAACTGTGAAATAACCACCAAAGCACCAATGGCAAAGGGAAGGAGAAGAATAAGCAAACTTTCATTATGGTTTGTTTATTCAGCTTATCTGCAAAATAACCGCCCCAAAGCGACAGCGCAATAAAGGGGATTGCTTCTGCTAGTCCAATCAGACCCAAGGTAAGTGGATCTTTGGTAATTTGATAGAGTGAATAGGCAACAATAATTTCTTGAATTAAAATTGCGAGTGTTAAACAAAATTGATTGATGGTAACAATTGAGAAATCTCGATAGCGAAGCGCAGCAAAAGCATCCTGTGCAGGGGTCATAACTGTCCAGTTTTATCATGATGTGATGATTATAAAGATTTAATCCTGATTTTTCTTATAAAACTAGGTGAAATTTACATCGAAAATTACATTGGAGAATTGTGAAATTGTTGGATGTTTTGCTTTTGTTTTGTACAGAGATGATTTAGAATATTGCCTCCCTTACCTGCAGGTCGTTGTCGCAATGGTGCGAACGTACCGAACAGGTGTTTAAAGAGGTTGTTATGGCTAAGTTAAAAACTCGCCGTGGTGCAGCTAAGCGTTTCAAAGCGACTGCTAACGGTTTCAAGCGTAAACAAGCGTTCAAACGCCACATTTTGACCAAAAAATCTGCTAAACGTATTCGTCAATTGCGCGGTTGTGTCATGGTTCACGTAAGTGACATGAATTCAGTTCGTCGTATGTGCCCATACATCTAAGGAGATTATAAATGGCTCGTGTAAAACGTGGTGTACAGGCTCATCGCCGTCATAAAAAAATTCTTGCTCGTGCTAAAGGTTACTATGGCGCGCGTTCACGTGTTTATCGTGTAGCGTTCCAAGCAGTAATTAAAGCAGGTCAATACGCTTACCGTGACCGTCGTCAAAAGAAACGTCAATTCCGTGCTTTATGGATTGCGCGTATCAATGCTGGTGCTCGTCAAAATGGTTTGTCGTACAGCCGTATGATCGATGGCTTGAAAAAAGCTCAAGTGATCATCGACCGTCGCGTACTTGCTGACATCGCTATGCATGACTCAGTTGCATTTGCTGCTTTAGCTGAAAAAGCTAAAGGCGCATTAGCTGCTTAATCATCTTCGATGATTAAAAAAGACCGCTTTTATAGCGGTCTTTTTTATGCCTAAAAATTTATTTTCAAACTATTGCGGGAACTTTTCGAGATGAGTTTCTATTGAGTTTGATTGTTCGAATACAGCACTAATCAGTAAAATCTGTCATTATGGTTGCTCTAACTATTTTGTTATGGCATTGAATTGACCAAATTATAGAATCTAGTCTTATGCGTAAACAATATCACTTTCGCCAAGTTGGTGAAGACACTTATATTTGGGATGTGCATCATCTGGTTGAACTAAGCCAAGACTTCCCAATCCATGAAGTTCTATTATCCGATATACAAGAACTCAATGAAGCGTATTGGTTTCCAGATACACATCCAACAACACAGCAAATGATTGAACATTTTCAACTGATGCAACAGGCAGATCTAAGTTATCCAATTATTCTATCTGCTGATGGCAGGGTGATGGATGGTATGCATCGTGCGGCAAAAGCAAAATTACTCGATCATCTTACGATTAAAGCCGTCAGGTTTGAAATTACACCACCAGCAAATTTTATCAATATTGACGAGGATGATTTGGATTATGCTGATTGAGTAGGCCATCCGAATGATTTAAATATTCAAATAACTTTGCATACACATTACACAATATCAACGTGAAAGCATTATTGTTTTAGAAATAGCTCGCATAGAGTAGAACAACGAATAATAGAAAATGATGGAGTGGGTATGCGTGTTGAGATTGAAGGTTTACAACAAGGTGCAATTGAAGTTGAGTTGCAACTACTACCCAGAATTGGGGAAGTTTTAAAAGTGATGTATGGTGCAGATGCGGAAGTTAAAGGTGAAGTAACAGCAGTTGAGCACTATATTAATCAGCATGCAAATGAACATAAAGTGATACTCAGCATACGACCCGTATTTTGATATAGATCAGCTAAAATGATTGAATGATGATTGGGTTGTTACGTGATTTAAAGTAGCTTATTTGGCTACTTTTTATTTTTAGAGAGTTCTTAAATTTATGAAACGCATCAATGTTGTGGGGACTTCTGCATCAGGAAAAAAAACATTTTCAATAAGATTAGCTCAAAAATTAAAGCTCACCTACATTGAATTGGATGATTTATTCTGGCTGGATGATTGGCAAGAGTCTACCGATACTGCATTTTTTCAGAAAATTCAGGCCAAACTAGATCAAGCTAAATCTGGTTTTGTCATAGATGGTAATTATACGCGAACTACGCAGATCAAATGGCGAGATATTGATACTGTAATTTGGTTGGATATTCCTTTTTATATCAATCTTTACCAATCCATACAGAGAGCTGTTCGTCGTGCTATTTTTAGACACAGACTTTGGGAGAGTTCAAATAATCGTGAAAGTTTTAGTAAAATGTTTAGTCGTGATTCGATTATTTGGTGGATGATTAAAACGCATCAAAAAAATCGTCAGCAATATATAACGATGATGAATGATCCTCAATACTCACATATTCGATTTATCCATTTAAAATCGCGAAAAGCTGCTGATCAATTTTTGAGTTTAATTTAAGTCCTTTATAAGTTAGGATAAATTTTGAAAAAATATAACAATACGTGTCGAATATTTTATGAAAAATTAAGTGGAATCGTGATTGAATAAGAGGTTCATGCTAATGATGGTGATGGCATAACAGAAGTATCGTATCAGTGGGATATTAATCATAGGACAATAAAATGAGTGATTCTCAATTTTTAACAACTTTACAAGAACAAGTAAAGAACGGGCAAAAGTATAGTTATTTGTGTTTTTGGGGGCATAGTCAAAAGACTTCTGGAAAAATAGACAAGAGCTGTTTAAGTCAATGGTTTCCTGCAAAATTTGAAATTGATGGTGTCAATTATCAAAGTACAGAACAGTATATGATGGCGCAGAAAGCCAAACTATTTAATGATGAGAATATTTTTCAGAAAATTTTACAAGCAGACGATCCTAAGAAAATAAAAGCATTAGGTCGTTTGGTCAAAAATTATCAAGATGAGATTTGGATTGCTCATCGTTATGAAATTGTGGTTCAAGGTAATTTGGCTAAGTTTTCTCAAAACAATGATCTTCAAGCGTTTCTACTGAGTACCTCAGATCAAATCATTGTTGAAGCCTCGCCTGTAGATCAAATTTGGGGGATTGGACTTGCAGCAGATCATGTTAATGCGACAAATCCAAACGCATGGCAAGGTTTAAATCTTTTGGGTTTTGCCTTAATGGAAGTGAGAAAGCAACTTTAATGTTGCTTTCTTTTTAAGATTCATTTTATCAAATAGATAAGACATTATAGTCCAAAATAATAAGCCGCAAGGCAGATTAAAATGGTCACAATAATTAATGCAAAAACACCTGTTTTACCGGGTTTATGCTCAGGATTTGTCTTGCTGTTAAACGCTTGACGCTGCTCGGTTTTGATATTGTCATGCGTGTCAAAGGGCGAGGCAATTTGTTTTGGCGTTAAGCGTGCAGATTTATAATGATTTGCAACTTTAACAATAAATTTTGATTTTAAATCTTCAACTTTTTGGAGGAAATGGCGCAAATTCATTTGTTCTTCAGGGCTCATGATTTGCTCATTTTCATCATAGGGATGCTTTAATTTTGCAAAAATAAAACCCTCTAATGCATCGATACGACAGAAGGTTTCGTGTGCGTAATCAGCTTGATAATCAGTGGGTAACAGTGCAAGTTTAAGAATTGAATCCTCAGTAGTGTATAGCATTTCATCTAATCCATAATACGGTAAATCTTTATTTACAGGTTCTGGAAAACCTTTGGCATATTGAGTATCGAACAATTCATTGTCTGTATAAACTTGAATATCATCCCAATTCGGTTGGACTAAATCTTGTTCAATCCGTTTAATCAATTTTGCATTGAGATCATAGCGCCAAAAAATCTCGGTACGTAAATTGGGGCGTTGTTGTTCAGGCGCTTCATAATCATTGTCTGCGCTATACCATTCTGCCAATTCTTTACCAAAAATCCATGCAGTTTTCTTTTGTTGATCATGGCTAACAATAAAGTGTGGGATGGCTAACAGTTCAACATTGGCATTTGGATTTTGTTCATCATTTAAAATGCTCGCGCTATGTAAGCTGAGTCGATACACCCCTTGTTTTTTTAGCCCTTCAAGCCAAATCTGAAAATGCTGTGCCAATAGGTGCTGGTTGGTTAAATCACGAAAGCCAAAAGCATGCTGATTAAAAATGGCATGATTGACCCAACGAGAAAAACTGATCCCTTGAGTGAGATACTCATTGCCATAAGTGACGAGTGTAAGTTGACGTTTCCAGATTTGATCGAGTGCCATTTTTTATAGATCTCAGCGACATTAAATCCATTTTATACTTTTTATAAATCAAAGTTCTAGCATTTCAACAGGAATCAAACAGGGAAATATACAAATTATTTAGAATAAGTTGTGACTAATCGTATTTTTTGTAAAGCGGAAACTTCATTCAACTGCATAAAAACTGTTAGAATATAGAGTTATATTATTTTTCTAAAATATTGCTTTGAGAGTTACTATGTCACTGGAAGCCCTGACCACTGAAGCGCTCGCTGCGATTGCAGCAGCTCAAGACCTGACTACACTCGACCAAGTACGAGTGCAATTTACAGGGAAAAAAAGCCAGCTTGCGGAACAATCTAAGGCACTTGGCAAAATGGACCCTGAAGAGCGTAAAGTTCAGGGTGCTGCAATTCATGCAGTACGTGAAGCGATCAGTGCAGCGTTGACTGAACGCCAAACTGAATTACAGAAAGCTGAATTAGAATTAAAGCTAGCAAGTGAAACAATCGATATTACTTTGCCTGGACGTGGGCAAGCTGTAGGAAGTATTCATCCCGTTACTCAGGTTCAAGAACGTATTTGCCAATTCTTTACCAAAGCGGGTTTTACTGTTGCGACAGGGCCAGAAGTTGAAGATGATTATCACAACTTTGAAGCATTGAATATTCCAGGACATCATCCAGCACGTGCGATGCATGATACGTTTTATTTTGATGCAAACCATTTACTACGTACCCATACTTCAGGTGTACAAGTACGCACAATGGAAAACTCGCAACCACCGATTCGTATCGTTTGTCCGGGGCGTGTTTATCGTTGTGACTCAGATCAAACCCATTCTCCAATGTTCCATCAAATCGAAGGTTTATACGTTGCTGAAAATACCAGCTTCGCAGAATTAAAAGGTTTGTTGATTAATCTGCTAAATGAATTTTTTGAGAAAGATTTAAAAGTACGCTTCCGTCCGTCTTATTTCCCATTCACTGAGCCAAGTGCTGAGGTGGATATTATGGATGAGCGTGGTCGATGGTTAGAGGTTTTGGGTTGCGGTATGGTGCATCCAAATGTTCTACAAGCTGCGGGTATTGATCCTGAAAAATATAAAGGCTTTGCATTTGGTCTTGGTGTAGAGCGTTTCGCAATGTTGCGTTATGGCATCAATGATTTGCGTATGTTCTACCAAAACGATGTGCGTTTTTTACGCCAATTTGCTTAACAAATTTATACCTCTCCCTGACCTCTCCTAAAAGGAGAGGGGATGTCTAAGATAATGAGACGAAGGGTTCTGCCTCTTTTTTAAAGGGAGTCAGAGAGGAATTCATAGATATTGAATATAGGTTTTAGAAATGAAAATTAGCGAAAATTGGCTTCGCACATGGGTCAACCCTGCAATTGATAGCGATACCTTGTCTGATCAACTGACCATGTTGGGACTTGAGGTGGATGAACTGGTTCCTGCAGCTAAACCATTTACAGGTGTGGTGATTGGTGAAGTTTTAACTGTTGTACAGCATCCTGATGCAGATCGTTTACGTGTCACCACAGTGAATATTGGTTCGGGTGAACCTTTGCAAATCGTATGTGGTGCGCCAAATGTACGTGTTGGGATGAAAGCACCTGTTGCAACCATTGGTGCAGTGCTCCCGGGTGATTTTAAAATTAAAAAAGGCAAACTTCGTGGTGTTGAATCACAAGGAATGCTCTGCGGTGCTTCAGAAATTGACCTAGAAGATAAAATTGATGGTCTGTTAGAACTTCCTGCTGATGCGCCTGTAGGCACAAATATTCGAGAATATTTAAATCTTGATGATCATGTGATTGATATCAGCATCACACCAAACCGTGGTGACTGTTTCAGTATTCGTGGGGTGGCACGTGAAATTGGGGTAATTAACCAATTGCCTGTAACAGCATCTGAAATTCAAGAGGTTGCGGCTACGATTGCTGATCAGAAGCAAGTTGTTGTGACAACGGATGGTTGTCCTCGTTACTTAGGTCGTGTGATTAAAAATGTAAATACCAAAGCAGCTACGCCTGCATGGATGGAGCAAGCTCTAGCACGTTCAGGTATTCGTCAACACAGTATTCTTGTTGATATTACCAACTATGTGCTTATGGAACTTGGTCAACCGTTACATGCGTTTGATGGTGGTCAGGTTCAAGGTTCAGTGCATGTGCGTCAGGCAAGTGCAAATGAAAAGCTTGTTTTGTTAAATGAACAAGAAATTGAATTGACCAAAGATGTTATGGTGATTGCAGATGATGTAAAAGCATTGGCGATCGCGGGCATCATGGGTGGTTTGTCCTCATCTGTAACAGATGAAACCACTGAGATTTTCCTTGAATCTGCATTCTTTGCACCATTACATATCGCAGGCCGTGCACGTCGTTATGGTTTGCATACAGATGCGTCACAACGTTATGAACGTGGTGTGGACTTTGAATTGCCTATGATCGCAATGCAACGCGCTTCACAATTGATTCAAACTCTTGCAGGTGGTGATTTCGGTCCAATTACTGTATCTGAAAAAACTGAATTGTTGCCTAAACGTGAAGCAATTGAGTTGAATCAAGCACAAGTGGATCAATTGCTGGGTTATCAAGTTCCTACTGCATTTATTACAGATGCGCTGCAACGTTTGGGTTGTGATGTGACTGTAAAAGCTGAAGGTGAATGGACTGTTGTACCACCATCACATCGTTACGATATGGCAATTTATCAAGATTTAATTGAAGAAGTTGCGCGTATACATGGTTATGACAATATTCAAATTAGTCTGCCAGTGATTGATGTAAAACTTGCTAAACATCAGGATCAATTTGAACTGACTCAGTTACGTCAAACTTTAGTAACACTGGGTTATCAAGAGGCGATTAGTTTTAGTTTTGCAGATTTAAAACTTGAAAAACAATTGAATTCACAAGTAAATCCATTAGCGCTTGCAAATCCGATTTCAAGTGATTTGGCGGTCATGCGTTCAACTTTACTTTCAAGCTTAATTCCGTGTGTTCAGTACAATATCAATCGTCAACAAAGTCGTGTGCGTTTCTTTGAGCTAGGGCTACGTTTTGATTATCAAAACGCAAAAAGTATAGAAGATTTGAAACAGATTCCAACTTTGGCTATGATTGCTGTAGGATCAAAACAAATTGAATCTTGGCATGGAAAAGCTCAAGTTATGGATTTCTTTGATCTCAAGGGCGAGGTCGAAGAGATTTTAGCAGCTGGACGTGTTCACGTTGAATATGTTCGTTCTGATCGTGAATGGTTACATCCAGGTCAGTCTGCGGAAATTCTCGTGGATGGGAAATCAGTAGGTTATTTAGGTCGTCTACATCCATCTTTGGAAAATGCACTGGATTTGAGCACAACTTGGATCGCAGAGCTCGACCAATCGGCTGTTTTGCAAACTTATGTATCTAATTTTACAGAATTATCACGATTTCCATCGGTTAGACGTGATATTGCGCTTGTAATTAGTGATAAGATTAATGTTAGTGAAATTCAGCAACTTATCGAAAAAACGGGTGGAGAGCTTTTAGACTCTACTTGGTTATTTGATGTGTATACAGGGCAAGGTGTTGAACAAGGTAAGCGCTCTTTGGCATTTGCATTGTTATGGCAACATCCATCACGTACACTCGAAGATGCTGAGATTAAATCCGGTATGGATCATATTATTCAAGTGTTAGAAGACACTTATCAAGCGACATTGAGGGCCTCATGACAGCATTAACAAAAGCAGAAATGGCTGATCATTTAAGTGAGCTTACGAGTTTAAACCGTCGTGAAGCAAAACAAATGGTCGAGTTGTTCTTTGACGAGATTAGCCAAGCATTAATTGCAGGCGAACAAGTCAAACTTTCAGGTTTCGGAAATTTTGAACTACGTGACAAACGTCAACGTCCAGGTCGAAATCCTAAAACTGGAGAAGAGATTCCAATCTCAGCACGTCGAGTTGTAACATTCCGTGCAGGTCAAAAATTTAGACAACGTGTGGGTACAGAACAAGAAGATTAATCGGCAATTTGTGTGTCGTAAGATGAAAGCTCTGTAATCTAAAAGTTTTGTAAGATAAAAACCCTGAGTAATCTGCTTGGGGTTTTTTATTGCAAAAAATAAACATCATTTGAATTCGGTCAACCAGCTTTGCTGTAATCACTGTGATAAGACTGGAATATTGTTTTTACCCTTATATTAAAAGATCAAATGGTTTACCTAGATGCGGTTTTAATTAACAACAGGGTGGGGAGAGATTTTGTAATTGTTGAATAAAGGCAAGGCCCTTATGCAGGATAAATTTATTTTAAGAAAGTTCTTAGCATCTTTATAAAAATGCAAATAAGTAAACCTATTCTAGTATTGGTTAAGTTGATCTGAATACGCTTGCAATTTTAAAGGGCAATAACCAAAGTAGAGTATAGTGCCATGTTTTTGTACTTATGGGATCTAAGGGGGCTGTAGTGAAAGCTAATGCGGCTTGTTTATGATGATTTAAACTTTAAGGTAAAAAACAAAGCAAAAAAAAAAGAGAACCTAAAAGGTTCTCTTTTCTTGATAATAATCTAAGCGATTATTATTGAGCAGCTGAAGCAGCAGCAGAAGCGTCTGCAGCAGCAGCAGTAGCATCAGATGCAGCAGCAGTAGCGTCAGCAGCAGCATCAGTAGCAGATGCAGCAGCAGCGTCAACAGCAGCAGTAGCTTCAGAAGCAGCTTCTACAGCTTGAGAAGCAGCAGTGTTTGCATCAGCAGCAGCTTCTTCAGTTTTTTTAGCACAACCAACGAAAGCTAAAGTAGTAGCAACTGCAGCAGCAATAGCGATTTTTTTGAATAACATGGCATCACTCTCATAAATTTAATAGAGACAAAAAACCCAAGTTAGCCTGTTTTTTGCTTTTTGCATGAGCAGTCTAACTGGTATGCGAATATGCTATCACTGCGCATTTTGAATTGCTACTGTTTATCTTAAAAAAACTGACCAAATTGATGAAAAAATGATGTTTTTTTAACAGTATTTTACAATCAAGTTGCGTTTTTAGATTGGTTTATTGATAAATAAGTTATTAATAAATATAAAAAATCTTGATGAATAATTTTTATATTCAAATATTTGCAATATCGTGTAACGTTGAAACTCGATGATTGTATATTTATGTAAATAATGTCAACCAAATAAAAAGGCTACTCTTAGAGTAGCCTTTTTAAGTATTTATTGAATTAGTTGGCAGCTTTGCGCTTCATTTGATCAAAGAAATCATCATTGGTTTTGGTTTCTTTCATGCGATCCAACAAGAATTCCATCGCCACTAATTCATCCATAGGATGAAGAAGCTTACGAAGAATCCATACTTTACGTAGGTTTTCTTCGCTCATGAGACGCTCTTCACGACGCGTGCCTGATTTTTTGATATTCATTGCTGGGAAGACACGTTTTTCAGCAATACGGCGATCAAGGATGATTTCTTGGTTACCTGTACCTTTGAATTCTTCGTAGATCACTTCATCCATTTTACTGCCTGTTTCAATCAATGCAGTCGAAATAATGGTGAGAGAACCGCCTTCCTCAATATTACGTGCAGCACCAAAGAAACGTTTAGGACGTTCTAAGGCATGTGCATCAACACCACCTGTAAGTACTTTACCTGATGAAGGAACAACAGTGTTATATGCACGTGCTAAACGCGTGATTGAGTCAAGTAAGATCACAACATCTTTTTTGTGCTCTACCAGGCGTTTGGCTTTTTCAATCACCATTTCAGCAACTTGGACATGGCGAGCTGGAGATTCATCAAAGGTTGATGCAACAACTTCACCACGCACAGTACGTTCCATTTCGGTCACTTCTTCTGGACGTTCGTCGATCAGAAGGACAATCAAGAAACATTCAGGATTGTTACGCACAATAGATTGGGCAATGTTCTGTAATAACATCGTTTTACCCGCTTTTGGCGGTGCTACGATAATTGAACGTTGACCTTTACCGATGGGTGCAACCAAGTCCACGACACGCGCTGTCAAATCTTCAGAAGAACCATTACCCAGTTCCATAACCAATTGCTCAGTTGGGAAAAGTGGTGTGAGGTTTTCAAATAAAATTTTATTGCGTGAGTTTTCAGGGGTGTCATAGTTAATTTGATTAACTTTTAATAATGCAAAGTAACGTTCACCTTCTTTAGGTGGGCGAATCGTACCTGTAATCGTATCACCAGTTCGTAGATTAAAACGACGAATTTGTGAAGGACTAACATAGATATCATCCGGACCTGCAAGATAAGAACCTGCAGCGGAACGTAAAAAGCCGAAACCATCAGACAAAATTTCAAGAACACCATCACCAAAAATTTCTTCGCCATTCATTGCATGGCGTTTGAGGATGGCAAAAATGATGTCTTGCTTACGGTTACGAGCCATTCCTTCAAGGCCCATAAACTCAGCAATTTTAATGAGTTCGCCGATCGGTTTTTTCTTGAGTTCAGTTAAATTCATAAATGGTCAGATTGAATAAGGATGTGTGGAACACAGATAAAGAGAAAAGAAGCAAAAGTCGCCAGCAGTGTAATAGGTGAGTTGAAATTGTATAGACACAAAAACAAACTCAGAATCTATGTAGTTCTTTCGAGGAGAAATATGTAAAACAATTTCTGTTGCCGAACGGCGATCTTATGTGTTGTCCTTTAAGAAACAGGAAGAGAATCCTAATGTTCCTTGAGCATGGAATATAAGTTAGATCAACAAGTTTGTCAAATTATAGTCGAAAAAAAATACGCTAGAAAATCAAGCGTATTTCTCATTTTCCTAGATTTATACAAATAATGTATAAATTCAGCAAATTAAATATTTTCTTCAATGAATGCAGTTAATTTAGATTTTGGCACTGCACCAATTTGTTGAGCAACAACTTCACCATTTTTAAACATCAATAATGCTGGAATGTTACGAATGTTGTAGTTGACCGCAGTTGCTTCACACGCAGTTACATCAACTTTAACGATTTTAACTTTACCTTCAAATTCAGTTGAAAGTACTTCAAGGACTGGTGCAATCGCTTTACACGGTGCACACCAGCCTGCCCAGAAATCTACGATTACAGGAATATCAGATTGAAGTACATCTGCATCAAAGTTGTCATCAGTGGTATTTACGATATTGCCAGACATGGATTTTGCTCCAAAATATTTTAAAGATGAATCTATCTATGGATATAAGTATTACATAGTCATCTTTAACAATGTAGGGGGATGATTAAATTTTCATTCTAATTTGTGAGTTTGTCCAATTGATGCTCACGATATTTACAATCGGATCTTTAGAAAAAGCAGTGAAACTGTCACATAATTGTCATATATGCTGAAAAAATAATGACTCATCAAATTGTCTAAATAAATGGCTTTTAAAAAGCGTGTATGTGAATTAATCTAAGCAGCAATTCAGTATGAGTTTGTATAAATAATGTCTGATTTTTTGATTGATGAAGAATTACTTGCTGCGATTGATATGGGGTCAAATAGTTTCCATTTGGCAATTGCTCGTGTGGATCATGGTGAAGTTAAGAAAGTTGCTTCTATGTCAGAAAAGGTTCAGCTTGCAGCTGGATTAGATGAAAATAAAAACTTAACTGAAGCTGCACAGCAACGGGGCTTGGCTTGCTTAGCGCGTTTTGTTGGGCGTTTAAGTTCAGTACAGCCGACTCGACTCAGAATTGTCGCGACAAATGCGCTGCGTCAAGCGAAAAATGGGCATGAATTTATTCAAAAAGCAGCGGAGATCTTGCCAAAACCCATTGAAATTATTGCGGGACGAGAAGAAGCCCGACTCATTTACTTGGGTGTTTCACATACCATGGCCAATAGTGGTCGACGTTTGGTGATCGATATTGGTGGTGGATCTACTGAACTGATTATTGGTGAAGAGTTTGAGCCGATTCATACTGAATCTTTACAAATGGGCTGTGTGGCCTTTACTAAAGCCTATTTTGCTGATGGCGATATTAACAACAAAGCTTTTGATAAAGCTGTGGTTGCTGCGCGTAAAGAATTATCTTCGATTGCAAATACCTATAAAGCTGCTGGCTGGGATACTGTGGTTGGTTCGAGTGGAACCATCAAAGCCTGTCGCCAAATTGCAGTCAATATGGGCTGGAGTGATGAGCAAGAGAATCTGACCCGTGAAGGTTTAGAGAAATTAAAAGATAAATTGCTGAAATTTAAAAATATTTCAGATATGGAATTTGATGGTTTAAAAGAAGATCGCCGAGCAGTATTACCTGCGGGTTTAGCGATTCTTTATGCTGTATTTGAAGTCTTGAATATTGATAAATTGGTGTATTCGGATGGGGCATTGCGTGAAGGTGTAATGTATGACTTGCTCGGCCGTTTCCAACATGAAGATATTCGCGATCGTAGTGTACAGGCGATGATGGGACGCTATGGCGCAGATGCAAAACAAGCTGAGCGTGTGGTTGAAACAGCACAACATTTGTTTAATGCTGTGGCCAGCACGCTTAACTTAAACAGTGATGATAGTGATCTGTTGCGTCGAGCTGCTTATTTGCACGAGATCGGTTTAGCTATTAGTCATAGTGGTTATCAAAAGCACAGTGCTTACTTGTTACAACATTCAGACATCCCTGGTTTTTCACAAATTGATCAAAACCATTTGTCACATTTGGTCGCTCATCACCGTCGTAAATTACGCGTAGATGCCAAATTAGACGTGTTAAAAGTGGGCGGCAACAAGCTTGTGTACTTGTGTTTGTTACTTCGTCTTGCAGTTTTACTAAATCATAGTCGTAGCGATGAGATGCTTCCTGCCATTGAATTGACGGTAGAGAATGAGCAACAATGGCAACTCAGCGTTTCTGGTGATGCCAAACAATGGCCATTGCTGGTTGCAGATTTGCATGATGAGCAAGTGCAATTTAAGCATTGGGACATTGAATTGAATATTCAGTCGGAACAGTTTATCGATTAACTTAAAGGTTTGGTGATGATGGAATGATCAATCATTTCATATCACTTAAACCTAAACTTCCGATGCGTAATCCATCGGTGAATTAGGGATAATACTCGACTTATGAAAAATAAAGCTGCTCAATCTCAAGCTTGGAAAACGGTTCAAATTGCACGTCACCCTGAGCGTCCGCAATTTTTGGATTACGTAGGCGAAATCTTCACTGAATTTGATACCTTGCATGGTGATCGTCTATACGGTGATGATGGTGCGATGGTGGGTGGATTGGCCCGTTTTAACGGTCAGCCAGTAATGGTTGTGGGTCAACACCGTGGTCGTAGTACGCGTGAAAAATTACAGCATAACTTTGGGATGTGTAATCCTGAAGGATACAGAAAGTCTCAACGCTTACTGGATATGGCGGAACGCTTTAATCTTCCTGTGTTTACCTTTGTTGACACCATGGGAGCATACCCGGGTATTGGTGCTGAAGAGCGCGGTCAAGCAGAAGCAATTGCAACCAGCTTAGCGCAACTTTCAAGCCTTAAAGTGCCAGTCATTGCAACTGTTTTAGGCGAAGGTGGTTCTGGTGGTGCGTTGGGCATCGGTGTTGCAGATCGCGTTATTATGCTTTCACACAGTATTTACTCTGTGATTTCACCTGAAGGTTGTGCATCTATTCTATGGAAAACTGCAGATAAAGCAGAACAAGCCAGTGAAGCACTTGCATTAACTGCTGACAAGCTCAAAGAAATTGGTATTGTTGAATATGTGGTTGATGAAGGTGAGGGGGCTCATTTACATCCTTTTGAGGTTATGGAAAAACTCAAGGATGTGTTAAAACAAGCGCTTGATGAATTACAGCCAATGACTGCGGAAGAACGATGCGAAGCACGTTATCAACGTTTAATGAAGTTTGGCAGCGACAATTTAGGTCTTGCTTCTTAAAACAGTATTCTCAATTTCCTGAAAATACCCGTTTCTTAATCGGATGTAGTGGTGGTATGGATTCCATGCTGTTGCTACATCTGATGACACAACTTTTCCCCAAGAAAATTCGTGCAATTTATGTCAATCATCAACTGCAAAAAATCAGTGATGCGTGGGCTGATTTTGTAGCTCAACAATGCACAGCGCTCAATATTCCTTATATTCTTCAGCCGGTTCAAGTCGCTCAAGGCAATCTTGAGAATCAAGCACGTCAAGCGCGTTATCAAGCCTATTTACAGCATATAGATGAAAATGAGGTATTGGTTCTTGCACATCATCAGCAAGATCAAGCTGAAACGTTAATGTTGCGTTTGCTATCAGGTGCGGGGGTTACAGGTCTATCTGCAATGCAATCCATCGATCAGCGCGATCAATTGCTGATTTGGCGACCTTTACTCGATACTTCCCGTGAGCAGATTTGCCAATGGGTTGAGCAACTGCAAATCGATTATGTGGACGATCCTTCCAATTTAGATATACATTATGATCGTGCATGGTGTAGACACGAACTTTGGCATATTTTGCAAAGTCGTTATCCTAAAATGCAGCAAGCATTGGCACGTACCAGCTATTTAATGCAAGATGCTGCTGAAATTCTCAATGAGGTGGTACAGCAGGATTTAAGCTTTTGTGGTCATCCTGCACAATTGGATTTAGCCAAATTGGCATCACTTTCCCCTGCTAGACAGCGGCAACTTCTCTCTATGTGGATGAAAGGTGAGGGGACATATCGCCCAGCCTTGGACATGGTGCAAAGGCTACAAGATGAAGTAATTGAGTCTAAGACAGATGCGCAAGCCGCTTTACATTGGAATCATTTCTATTATTTACGTTATCAAAATCAGTTGTGTCGAATTGAACAAAACCAATATTTAGCATCAAAATCTAAACAATTGCCTCAAGAACAAGAAGTTCAATTTCAGCTTCATCAACAACTACAATTCACATCTGGTGTGTTTCAGATCGAAAGCTCTAAAATGGGCCTGGCTTTTGCATTATTCAATCATAAGCTAACATTAAAGCCGCGTTTGGGGGGTGAAAAAATTCACCTTTATGGCAGAGTAGGTGCTTGGCCCTTAAAAAAAGCCATTCAAGAAGCACATATTTTTCCGTGGATGCGTCATACAATTCAAATATTAAGTGTAGATAATGTTATGCTTGGGGTGTTTACACCAAATGGTTTTTGGTTGGCGCAATCTGAATATTGTGAAGTGGGTGGATGGCAACCAAATTTAATCTCTGAGCTAAAAACTAAGGTCGAGCGTGATTCATGAGTGCAGCGTTAAATTGTAATATTACTTTCATTGGTGGTGGGAATATGGCACAAGCCTTAATCGGTGGCTTGTTGAGTCGTGGATTACCTGCAACACGTATTACAGTTTCTGACCCCTTTGAAAACATTCGACAATTGCTACAAGAAAAAGATGTTCATGTGACTGATGATAATATCGCAGCAATTAAAAATGCCGATATTGTTGTTTTTGCTGTAAAACCTCAAGTTTTGGGTGGGGTACTTAAACCATTAAAAGGTTTACTCGAAGATAAATTATTGATCTCGATCGTTGCTGGTGCTGAAATTAAAACGATTTCAGACTTAACCGGCAGTGAGCGTGTTGTTCGTGTTATGCCGAATACCCCTGCTTTGGTTCAAACTGGTGCACATGGTATGTTTGCGAAACCAGAGGTCAGTGCTAAAGACCGCGAATTGGCAACACAAGTACTTGCTGCGACAGGTTTAACGCTTTGGGTGAGTTCTGAAGCACAGATTGATGCTGTGACTGCTGTTTCTGGTTCTGGTCCTGCATATTTCTTCTATATGATGGAAAGCATGATCCGTGCTGGAAAAAATATGGGTTTGGATGAAAAAGTTGCAACTGCTTTAACTTTACAAACAGCACTTGGTGCAGCACAAATGGCAATTACCAGCTCAAATGCACCTTCAGAATTGCGTAAAAATGTGACTTCTCCAAACGGCACTACACAAGCTGCTTTAGAAGTATTTGATCGTGCTCAAATTTCTCAAAATATTCAGACAGCTTTAGCTGCTGCGCAGAAGCGTAGTCAGGAACTGGCTCAAGAATTAAGTGACAGCATTAAATAATTATTGATTTTTAGGAACGTTCCAGTATGGGTGCAAATTCTGCGCAAATTTTTGGCATTATTATTAACGTAGCGATTTTGCTCGTATTCTTTCGTTTTTTAATGCAATTGGCCATGGTGAGTCCATACAATCCAGTGGTGATGTCGACAGTTAAAGCGACAAAAATTGTGGATATGTTTGGGCGAATTTTTCCGCCTTTGGCCAAAGGGCGAGTAAATACAGCTGCATTAGTTTTGCTAGTGGTGTTATATCTGCTTAAAATTTTTGGAATGATGTACTTGCAAGGTGCAATACCCAATAGTCCTGTGCATTTGATCATTTTAACTTTTGTTACCATGATCCAAGACCTGATTCGTTTTTGTCGCTATTTAATTTTTGCGACCATTATTCTCAGTTGGGTGGTGATGTTTACCCAGTCAAGATCACCTTATATTGAAGTGATTCAAGAGCTTGCTGAACCGTTATTGGCCCCGTTCCGCCGTATCATGCCAAATATGGGAATGATTGATCTTTCTCCAATTTTAGCGATTTTGGCATTGATCATTGCTGAAAAAGTTATGGATTATGCTGCGATTGCATTGTTAACAGGTCTTTAATTTACCAGTTTAAATAGCAAAAGGACTCAATCGAGTCCTTTTTTTGTGAGATAAAGCAAATGGTGATCTAAGTGGGTTATTAGTAAACTTTAAATGGTAAAAAATAGAATCATATGAAAATTGAAACCAATAATTTAAATGCAGAGTTTTATTTGGCTTCGCTCGCTTTGGGTGTTTTAGAGGCAATGAAACTGGGGGCTGTTCAGCCAGAAGTCGGGATATGGTCATTAGGAAGATTACAAGGTTTACATCAGTTTGAGCATTCATTAGTTCTCTCTGAAGATTTGAAGTATGTGATTGGTTGTTTTGATGAAATTGATGTGTGGTCGAGTTTAGATCCTAAAAATGGTTTAGAAAAACAACAAACCATGATTGAAGAGTTAAAGGTGCTATGTCTGAATATTTTAAGAAATTTAAGCTACAAAGAAATGAGTTTAACAATCACATTATCAATGGAAGAGCATGATTTAGATTAGAGTTTTTGATAATTTAGCTATATTTATGGCAAATATGTTGGATATTTAAATATAGTGATTTGAAAAATATTAGTATTTAGTTGGGATGACAGATATTTAAAAAATATCTGTCATCCCAATTTTCTTCCTAGACGGACTGGGAATGTTGTAAAGGCTTAATGTGCTTCACCCCAATTCTTGCCTTGACCGACTTCAACAACTAACGGTACTGATAAGGTAACGACTTTTTGCATCACATCTTTAATCTGTGCAGCCAATTGATCTGCAATAGCCTCATCAACTTCAAACACCAATTCATCGTGTACTTGAAGTAAAAGTTTGGCTTGGTCTTGAGGTAAGATTTTATTGACTTCAATCATCGCCATTTTAATGATTTCAGCCGCAGAGCCTTGAAGTGGTGCATTAATTGCAGCACGTTCCGCACCTTTACGCACCATCATATTTCGAGCGTCAATATCTGGTGTATATAAACGACGACCTGTAATGGTTTCTACAAAACCTTGTTCCAATGCCACTTGGCGGGTACGTTGCATATACTCATAAATACCCGGATAACGGTGGAAGTATTGCTTAATATAGTTTTGCGATTCTTCACGAGTAAAGCCCAGTTGACGAATCAAACCAAACTCAGACATACCGTACAATAAACCAAAGTTAACGGCTTTGGCTTGGCGGCGTTGATCAGAGGTCACATTTTCCAGCGCGACACCCAAGACCTCAGATGCTGTACGACGGTGTACATCTTGGCCATTTTGAAAGGCATCAACCAAAGCATCATCTTGTGAGAAATGCGCCATTAAACGTAATTCAATTTGTGAGTAATCGGCTGCCAAAAGTACACGACCTTGAGGTGCAATAAAGGCTTTACGAATCTGACGACCAATTTCTTCACGTATCGGAATGTTCTGTAGATTTGGATCGGTTGAAGACAAGCGTCCCGTTGCTGTTAAGGCTTGATGGTAACTGGTATGTACGCGATGGGTATCGGGATTGGCTTGTTTGACTAAGGCTTCGGTATAGGTACTTCTAAGCTTGGTTAAACCACGATACTCAATGATCAGTTCAGTAATTGGATGATCGATTTTTTCTAAAACCGCTTCAGAGGTACTGTATTGTCCAGTTGCAGTTTTTTTGCCACCTTTTAAACCTAATTTTTCAAATAAAACTTCACCGACTTGTTTGGGTGAGCCGACATTAAAAGATTCACCAGCGATTTCGATAATTTGATTTTCAAGATTTTGAATGGTATTGGCAAAGTCCACACTGAGCTGATCCAAGAAGCTTAGATCAAGTTCAATCCCATTTTCTTCCATGGTCGCCAAAACACTGGCTACTGGCATTTCAATGTGATGTAAGATATTGATCAGTTCAGGAATTTCTTTCAGCTTACGTTCTAAAACTTCATAAAGACGGTAAGTGACATGCGCATCTTCTGCTGCATAATGTCCAGCGGTTTCAATCTCGATTTGATTAAAGGTCTTTTGTTTTGCACCTTTACCAGCAACTTGTTCAAAAGTTGTGGTCAAATGGCTCAGATAAACGCGCGCAACATCATCCATACCATGGCGTGTTGTTACTGCATTCAAGACATAAGAGGCCAGCATGGTGTCAAAGTACCAGCCTTGTAAATGGATACCGTGATTTTCAAAAATATGCGCATCGTATTTTAAATGATGTCCAATTTTTTCAACACTTGGATCTTCAAGAATCGGTTTGATCTGCTGAATAATTGCATCACGATTGAGTTGCTCAGGTGCACCTTCATAATCATGTGCCAAAGGGATGTAATAAGCATCGTTGGCATCAAAAGCCACTGAAAAACCAACCATTTCAGCGATACGGTAATCTAAACTTGTGGTTTCAGTGTCAATTGCAAAACGTTTTTCTGTGCTTAAGCGCTGGAAGAGCTTATCCCATGCTTCTTGACTTAAAACAGTATGATAAGTGGCTTCACCAAGACGGTCATCAACACTCGAGCTTGTTGCTTGATCTGTAATTTCATTTTCAACAGGCTGCTCAGTTTTGCCAATACTTTGTGTTGTTTGTTTATAGGCTGAGCTATTTGGATTATTGGGATGATCTAGCGATTGTAATTGATTACGGAATTCAAGTTCAGTATACAAGTTGCGTAATGCTTCAACATCAGGTTCACACAGCTTTAAATCATCATAGCTCAAGCTTAAATCGAGATCGATAACAATACTTGCCAATTGATGATCAAGTGCAATCCCTTCAACATTGTCTTTTAAACTTTGTCCAACTTTACCTTTGATATTGTCAACATTTTCTAAAATGCCAGCAATCGTACCATATTCATTTAACAGCTTCGCTGCCGTTTTTGCACCTACACCAGGTACGCCACGAATACCATCAGAGGCATCACCCATCAAGGTTAAATAATCAATAATTTGATCTGGACGGACGCCAAATTTTTCGATTACACCGTCGACATCCATCGGTTTGTCTTTAAAACTGTCTTCGAGGGTCACTTTATCCGTGACCAACTGCGCCATGTCTTTATCACCCGTAGAAATCAAAACTTGATGACCAGCTTTTTCAGCACGTTTTGCCAAGGTTCCAATAATGTCATCCGCTTCAGCACCCGGAAGCGTATGTAATGGAATACCTAAAGCACGAATTAAGGCATGCAAATAAGGGATTTGTTGTGATAATTCTTCTGGCATGCTTGGGCGGTCACCTTTATATATCGGTGACAGTACATGGCGAAAAGTCGGTTCAGGCGTATCAAAAATAACCGCCATATGTGTTGGTTGCACACGACGCATCAGTTTTTGAATTGCAGAAATTGCCCCACGAATCGCATTGGTCTGTAATCCAGTTGATGTGGTTAAAGGTGGGAGTGCATGAAAAGCACGAAATAAAAAGTATGACCCATCGACCAATACAAATGGTGGCATTGATATTTTCCTAATTCAAATAACCGCTTTATTGTACGTGATTTTTTGCGCTTGCGAAGATGCAACAGTCATCCTTGTGTTACTGAATATCTGATGAATTCACATAATCATCAGGCAAGGCTGTTGTATCATCGAGTTACTCAGGATCGAGAAAGATGAAATATGCTCAAAGGGCAGAGTGAAATTCGCATCATTTGGTTAATGATGCTGATCATTATCGCAGTCAGTGCATGGTTTTTAGATGCACGGATATTGACCTATATCTGTGGTTTGGCATTTGTCATGAGTGTGATGCAGTATGTGGATGCGATTCAAGATCCATTGCAACAGATCGCGCAACAGACACGGGTTCCACTGCAAAGCACCTCGAAAGTGCCATTATATATCTCCTCGATTATCGCCGTTGTGGGTTTAACACTGCATTTGAGCTGGATGGTGGGTTTAGGGTTAACTGCTTGGATTTTCTTTTTTTTACGCTGGTTACGCCGTTTAGAGCGCTATTTGAGCCAAGTTCAATTGCAAATTCAACACTTGAATTTGTCAGAACAGCGATCTCCAGATTTAAACCATCCATCATCTATACAACAAAGCATCGGCACGCCACAAGATTCGTCGCTAAACTTAATGGGGCAAATTCGCCAATGGATTTTTCAAGGCAACCCTGTTTTGAAAGTTGCGATCTTGGTTTTGGTGATTGGTATTGTGTTGCTGCTGCGTTTTGCGACAGAGCATTGGCAATTAAGTTTAGCAGTCAAACTTTCAATTGTTGCTTTGTCCAATGGTGCAATCACTGCGTTGGGTGTAGTACTACAAAATAAAAATCGTAGTTTTGCTTTAGCAATAGAGGGCTTGGGGCTTGCGGGATTATTTTTAACCTTATTCTTTGCCTATTACAATCAGGTGATTCCGAGTCTTTATCTGGCAAGTTTGTGTTTTGCTGTAATTATGGCGCTGACATTGAGTTTAAGCTTAAAGCAGCAAAGCGTGGAATTGGCATTGATGGCAGTGCTTATCGCTTATATTGCACCATTTACGTTGCCTGTGCGAAATGCAACGGTAGCAGAACTGATGGCTTATTATTTAGTGATTAACATTGCGATTGCTGTACTGAGTACATTAAGACCTTGGAAATATTTAAATCAGATCGGTTTTTTAGTGACTGTAATCATTGGTGGTGGTTATGCGTTCTATCATGGCTATAGTCAAGAAAAACAATCACTCACGATACTTATTCTTGCACATCTTGCAGTATTCATTTGGCTTGGTTTTCGATTTAGTCAATTGATCGCCAAACAGGATCTTGAGCAATTTAAACTGAAACCCAGTTTAGATGTTGCGTTGATTTTTGGTGCACCGATAATTGGCTATTTATTTTTATATTTAATGTATTTTCACCAAGAACTGATTCTTGCTGGTTTTAGCCTTGGTTTTGCTGTGGTGTTTGCTGGGATTTATCAGCTTTCAAAACGTAATCAATCTATTCAACTGATTTCTCAAAGTTATTTTAGTTTGGCATTGATCTTTCTTGCTTTAATTCCACCGATTCTTCTGCATGGTCAGTGGAGTGTGGTGGGTTGGGCTGTTGAAGGCCTCTGTATTTTTGGCTTTGCTTTATATCGACAATCGGTGATCAGTCGTTATATGGCGATTGCCTTGTTGATTGTTGCAGGCTGTTCAAGCCTTTATTACTTGTTTGAATTGCCTGATTTTCCAACCACGATGTATTGGTACTTATGTTTAAGCTATATCGCCGTGGTGTTATTGGCAAATAGCCGTGATGATTTTCGCAAACAGATCAGTTCAGTAACGACGTTGTTTTTAAGCCTACTGATGATTTCTGCAACCACGATGATTCTTGCATTATTGCTTGATCTCTTAGAGGGAGAGAATCGATATATATACAGTGTATTGATTGTAGTTATTGCTTATCTGTTGATGAATGAATTGATGTTATGGCTAAAGGCCAGATCAACATGGTTGATTCCAAAATGGATTGGGGTAATTCCCGTCTATGTATTTACACTCATTTTATTGCTGGATATTAGTAAAAATGGCATGTTGCTATGGACCAGTGATATTGAACGATGGGGTATCGCAGTTTCAGGTTTAGTGCTAGCGACAGTCTGGTTAAGACCTGCAAAAGGGCTACAGTTTGAAAGTGAATGGCTCAGTTTAGGTG
The DNA here is from genome assembly GCF_011759595.1 of Acinetobacter sp. BIGb0196. Lineage (NCBI taxonomy): Bacteria > Pseudomonadati > Pseudomonadota > Gammaproteobacteria > Moraxellales > Moraxellaceae > Acinetobacter > Acinetobacter sp. BIGb0196. The sequence goes on from NZ_JAAOZA010000002.1 coordinate 998,837, forward strand.
TTTTAATCAGTTTAAGTCTAAGCAGTCTTAGCTTAATTGCAACGATGCCTTATATCAGCATGGTCATTTTACCTTTAGTGTTTTGTGGATGGTGCTTCTTTCAGAAAAACTCAGAATGGACAATGTTTTGGCAAACGCGCAGCAGTTTGTTACTGATGTTGATTTGGATGATTTGTTCTCAGCTATTTTCACAGCAAGCATTTCAAGGATATTTATTACCAATCTTAAATCCCTTTGATTTGGTTAGTATCGCCATGTTAATTGGTTTTTTCTGGATGCTGAACCTTCAATTTAAACAAGCTTTGAAGCCGGGAGTCGACCATGGAATACTTGCAGTACTATGTGTTTTAAGTTTGTTATGGCTGAGTAGCTATATCGTTCTAAGAGCCTTACATGTGTATTTTGCTACACCTTATAACCAACTGAGTCTTTGGCAAGATGCCACTGCTCAACTGAGTCTAACCTTGCTTTGGGTAAGCTTAGCCTTTATTGCGATGAGCTTTGCTAGCCGTAAATTATTACGTCCTTTATGGATTTTAGGGGGGAGCATTTTGGTGATTGTCACCTTAAAATTGGTACTGTTTGATTTATCTCATATTGGAACGTTAACGCGCGTGATTTCTTTCTTGGGTGCGGGTTTTGTGATGCTGATTATTGCCTATATTGCCCCGATTCCAGAGCAGAACAATTTAAATCCTTAATTATGAATTGAGCGATATTTAAGTTGTTCAGGTGAAAGCAAAATAAAAGAGGCGTCTACCATGTAATAGACGCCTCTTTTTAATTCAAGGATTGAGGTGCTTAAAGAATTTCAATCGCTACAGCAGTCGCCTCACCACCACCAATACAAAGGGCAGCAATACCTTTTTTACCACCAGTACGTTTTAACGCATGAATCAAGGTCAGGATGATGCGTGAACCTGTAGAACCAACAGGATGGCCGAGGGCACATGCACCACCATGAATATTGACTTTTTCAGCGTCCAATTTAAATTCATCGATAGGGCACATGGTAACCATAGCAAATGCTTCATTGATTTCCCATAAGTCAACATCTTGAACATCCCAACCGGTTTTATTCAGTACCTTTTGGATGGCACCTACTGGGGCAATGGTAAATTCAGAGGGATGTTGTGAGTTTGAAGCATAGGCAACAATTTTTGCTAAAGGTTGAAGCCCTTTTGCTGCAGCATGATCCGCAGAGGTTAAAACCAGCGCAGATGCACCATCTGAAATTGAACTGGCATTGGCTGCCGTGATTGTTCCATCTTTGGCAAACGCAGGGCGCAAGCTAGGAATTTTGTCGATATTGGCATTAAATGGTTGTTCATCTTGATCTATAACAACATCGCCTTTACGGCTTGAAACTGTGACAGAAACGATTTCATCTTTAAACCAACCTTCAGTAATGGCTTTTTGTGCACGTTGTAAAGAACGAATCGCAAAATCATCCATCTGTTGGCGTGTATAGCCTTTGCTATTTGCCATATCTTGGGCAAAAGAACCCATTAAACGACCTGTTTCAGCATCTTCTAGGCCATCAAAGAACATATGATCTTTTACTTCGCCATGGCCCATGCGATATCCGCTACGTGCTTTTGGCAAAAGATAAGGTGCGTTGGTCATCGATTCCATACCGCCAGCAACAATCACATCTGCTGAACCTGCTTTGATTGCATCCGCAGCCTGCATAACTGCTTTCATGCCTGAACCACACAATTTGTTAATAGTTACAGCACCGGTTGAATCAGGTAAGCCAGCTTTGCGCATCGCTTGGCGGGCCGGGCCTTGTTTTAAACCCGCAGGTAAAACACATCCCATAATGACTTCTTGTACATCATTTGGTTGTAAGCCAGCACGGGCAATGGCTTCTTTAATCGTCGCAGCACCTAGTTCTGGCGCAGTCAAACTGGTCAGGCTTCCTTGAAAACCACCCATAGCTGTACGCGCACCATTCACAATTACGATGTCAGTCATTGTTTTAATCTCCAAATGATTATTCTGTGAATATATCCAAAACCTAAGCAGTATATAAAAAATAGTATAAGAATAAAGTCTAGCGATTGAATATATGCTGACCGTAGAGAACAGTTTTTAACATTCAGGTGGCGGTCCTAAATTTATTGCACCCATTCGTCCGATTTTGTAGCGCTTATTATTTTCTGCATCATATTGGCTACAATAATAGAAGCTTCCAGGTGAACCTCTGGGCAAACCTGTATCACCTTGTAAAGTCAATACATCTCTACTGCTGGCACTTCCGACCCACGTTAGCTTGCCATATTTAATTTTATTTTCAGTTTTGAGGAGTATGTGATCTTCAGCATCGACTTGTTTGTTTTTATTTTTATCTGTAAAAATAAGTAATCCTTTGTTCCATTTGTCTTTTTCACATCGAATTAAATCTTCGGATGAACAAATGACCACAGTAGTATGTCGGACTAAAGCTTGACTTCTTGCATAAGAAACATGCTGTTGAATACCAGCAGATATGATTCTAATCTCTTGTTTTTGCATCCAATTATGATAGTGAGGCAAACAGATTAGGCTGATAATTGTAAGGATACAAATAGTGGTGATAAGCTCGAACAAGGTTAGGCCTTGCTCTTTACAATAAAAATACATCTTAAGGTCTTCTGTTAAGTCTTGTTTTTTATTTGAAAAATAATGATTTTTCTATTAAATTTAATTGAAATGTTAACGTAGTAAAATATTTATTACTATCAGTTTCTTTTACTGCTAAAATGCACGTAGCAAAAAGATAAGCGATCCACGCAAAAAAATTGAGTAAAAAGTTACCGAATTACAACGGAAATTGTAAGTAATTTTGTCAATAATTTACTTGATTAAAGTTATCAAGCACTTGGAAAAAGCCTCAAGTGTTTGTATGATTCAACGTGAGTAGCTTAAAAATAATACTGGGGTATTAAAATTTATCTCAGGATAGCCAATAAATTTTAGGCTAAGCTTGAACAACAATTGTTATCTCTGGAGGATATCCATGAAATTGAGTCGTATCGCACTTGCTATGCTTGTTGCCGCTCCATTCGCTGCTGCTAATGCTGGTGTAACTGTTACACCTTTACTACTTGGTTACACTTTCCAAGACTCTCAACACAACAATGGTGGTGATAAAGGCGAGTTAACTAACGGTCCTGAATTACAAGACGATTTATTCGTTGGTGCTGCACTTGGTGTAGAACTTACTCCATGGTTAGGTTTTGAAGCTGAATATAACCAAGTTAAAGGTGATCTTGACGGTACTGGCGTAGCTGGTTCTGAATACAAGCAAACTCAAATCAACGGTAACTTTTATGCTACTTCTGATTTGATCACTAAAAACTATGACAGCAAAATCAAACCGTATGTATTGTTAGGTGCTGGTCATTACAAGTACAAACTTGATGACATGTCTTACCATAACAACGAAGAAGGTACTTTAGGTAATGCTGGTGTTGGTGCTTTCTGGCGCTTAAACGATGCTTTATCTCTTCGTACTGAAGCTCGTGGTACTTATAACTTTGACGAAAAATTCTGGAACTATACTGCTCTTGCAGGTCTTAACGTAGTTCTTGGTGGTCACTTGAAGCCTGCTGCTCCTGTAGTAGAAGTTGCTCCAGTGGTTCCAGTTGCTCCAACTCCAGTTGAACCAGCTCCACAAGTTCTTACTGAAGATTTGAACATGGAACTTCGTGTGTTCTTTGATACAAACAAATCAAACATCAAAGATCAATACAAGCCAGAAGTTGCTAAAGTTGCTGATGCGTTAACTACATTCCCGAATGCGACTGCTCGTATTGAAGGTCATACAGATAACACTGGTCCACGTAAGTTAAACGAACGTTTATCTTTAGCTCGTGCTAACTCTGTTAAATCAGCACTTGTAAGCGAGTACAACATTGATGCATCTCGTTTGTCTACTCAAGGTTTCGCTTGGGATCAACCGATTGCTGACAACAAAACTAAAGAAGGTCGTGCTATGAACCGTCGTGTATTCGCGACAATCACTGGTAGCCGTACTGTAACTAAATAATCCTTTATTTAGTGAATAAAAAAGCGACTCAATTGAGTCGCTTTTTTATTTAAAGTCCTTATAATTATAGAATATCTAAATAAAATTGAATCAGAAATTAATAATTACAGGTTAACGATGAAATATATTATTTTAGGACTGGTACTCATGGCATTAAATGCCTGTACGTCGACACCAATAAATTCAAATCGTGTTTCAATCCAAAAACAATATCCAAATGAAGTGAAGTCAGTGAAAAATGGGCTGTCCATATATTTTCAACCGAAATCGACAGACATTGAAGCTGAGTATAAACCTGCTTTATCTGTTGCCTCACAATTATTGAAAGACAATAAAAATTTTGTTCTTTACATTGAAGGTCATACAGACAGTACTGGTTCTTTGGCTGCAAATAATAAAGTTTCTTTAACACGCGCGAATATTGTCAAAGATTTTCTCTTAAACGAATATCAGGTCAATCCAGAGCAATTGATTACGCTCGGTTTAGGACCAACCAAGCCAATTGCTGATAATAAAACAGCTGAAGGTAGAGTGAAAAATAGACGAGTAACGGTGACTTTAAAAATTAAGTAATTTCGATAAAGCCTCTCAATTTGATCATACAGCGTTATAATTGTTGATTGTGATTTCTACAAGTTTGAAAATTGAATGAGTGTGCAACTGCCTAAAGCTTTATTAGACCTCGAATCAAATTGCGGTATTTTTGCTGTTTGGATGTTATTGCAAAATTACTCAATTCAGTTAGATATTCAACAGCTGGTTAAACTTTGTCATCACGATGCAGAGGATGGCACTTTTACGATTGGCCTAGCGATTGGGTTAAAAAAAATAGGTTTTGATCTGTCTTTTTATACAGATGAAGACTTAAATATTCATGGAAAAGAAATCGTCCGTTATCAAGACGCGAAGAAGTTAGGGTTGCAGATTAGTCCAGCGCTAAGCTATCAAGAAATTCAAGCCTATATTGAACAAGGGTGTAATATCATTGTTTTTTATGACACTTTAGAAGGCGTTGGAAATCATTCGTTGGTTTATTCGATAAATGATCAGGAAATTTGTTTCTATGATAATTTTGATGCCATGCCGAAAGCTGTCTTTGAGCAACAACGGTTAGCTGAAGGAATTTGTCAGCAAGCAATTGTGATTTATCCCGATATTCCAGCTGTACGTTATTGTTAATTTAATTAAAAATATGAATCTCAGTAAATCGAAATTTACTGAGATTCATGATCAAAATTGAGGGTTATTTTAGCTTTAGCCTTTAATACACAATACTTGTTTTAGTGTATGAACCACATCAATCAAATCATTTTGATTGACCATAACTTGATGAATATCCTTGTAGGCACTTGGAATCTCATCAACCACACCTTTATCTTTACGGCACTCAACGCCTACTGTTTGTGCAATCAAATCTTGCTGATTAAACAAGTGTTTGGCTTTAGAGCGACTCATTTTACGTCCTGCGCCATGTGAGCATGAACAAAACGAATCTGGATTACCTTTGCCTTTAACGATAAAAGATTGCGCGCCCATTGAACCCGGGATAATCCCATATTCATCGAGCCCTGCACGAATTGCACCTTTACGTGTAACAAAGACGTTTTCACCAAAGTGAAGTTCTTTCTGTACATAATTATGATGACAGTTAATCGCTTCTTTGGTCATTTGAAAACTTGGTAATAAAGGGCGAATCGCTTCTAAAATTAAACGCATCATTTCACGTCGGTTTTCAAAAGCATATTCTTGTGCCCATTCTACAGCTTCTACATAATCATCAAAATTTGTCGAACCTTCTGCAAAGTAGCTTAAGTCTTTATCAGGCACGTGACCAAAACGATGTTGCGCTTCTTTCTTGGCACGTTCGATAAAGTAAGTGCCAATCACATTACCTAAGCCACGACTACCTGAATGCAGCATGACCCAGATATCATCATTTTCATCAATACACAGTTCAATAAAGTGATTACCACCACCTAAAGTCCCGAGTTGCTTTTGCCATGTAACATCAAAACTGCGTAACATACGTTTTAAAGCAGGGTGTTTGTCTGTAATACGCTGGAGCTTTTTATCTAAGGGTGAAAGTGTTGAAGCCTTAGCTTTGATTTGTTTGTGCATTTCAAAGCCGACAGGTACTTTTCTTTCAATGGCATTGCGTAAAGTACTTAAATTATCGGGCAGCTGAGATGCTTTTAGACTAAGTCTTAATGCATTCATACCACAACCAATATCCACGCCAACCGCAGCAGGAATGATGGCATTCTTGGTGGGAATAACACTTCCCACAGTTGCGCCTTTACCCAAATGTACATCTGGCATGACTGCGATATGTGAGTGAATAAATTGCAATTGTGCCATTTTTCGCAGTTGGGTTAGGCTTTTTTCATCCACATCTTTTGTATAAATTTTTACAGGAACGCCATATTCTGCTTTGGCGTTTAAAATCATTTGTATGCTCATTTTTTTTCTCGAAGCAAATTTTTTTATTGTCCGAAGGCGGTTACAACACTATTGTCAAAGTAATGATCGATTCCAATTTTAATGATAATAAAAAACCTAGCGAATGCTAGGTTTGACTGACATTCGGACACTTTGATTAATTCAGTGCCCGTGAGTAGACGACTGCTTAATCTTAATTTAAAGTTTTCTCAAGTTGATGCATGTCGTACTCCTCTACTTTTTGATTTAAAATCAAAGGTGAAAATTCTGATTGGAAATGATCCAATGGGCGTTATTCTATAAAGAAAAAAAACTTTGTCAATGAAACATAGCAAATTAATTTTTAATTCAGGTTGAATTGCTGTTATAAAAAACAATAAAGCAGCTAAAAAGCTGCTTTATTTACATCAAGTGATTTACTCTTTTTCGACTTGAATGGGTTGTACATCCATCTGATCATAAGCGATCAATTTAGATTTGTGTTTCCACTTATAGCCAAGCCAGATAACAAGGAACAGTGGAATGCTGATATAGGTAGACAACACACTCATCCATTTTCCATCAAGCACAGCTTCTGCATTTTGGCCAAGTATAATGATGGCACAAAGAATAAATGCAAACCATGGACCAAAAGGGAAGAATTTTGCACGATAAGCGAGATCTTCAAGTTTATAGCCTTGAGCCAAATAACCTTTACGGAAGCGATAATGTGAGATTGCGATACCTAACCAGACAATAAAACCGCACATACCTGACATGTTTAACAGCCACGTAAACACGACACTTTCACCAATAAAGGTGGTTAAGAAACACAGTGCCGCAATTGCCGTTGTTGCATACAGTGCATTCATAGGTACACCGCGAAGATCGAGTTTAGAGAAAACTCGTGGCGCTTTACCTTCACGTGCCATATCAAACAACATACGTGTTGATGAATACATACCTGAGTTACCTGCAGACATAATTGCAGTCAAAATCACCGCATTCATTAAGCCTGCTGCAAATGCTAAACCTGCTTTTTCATATAACAGGGTAAATGGTGACAGGGTAATGTTTCCATCACCTTCAGCAGCAAGTGCAAGGTTTGGATCTGTATACGCAACCAATGTACCAATGATAAAGATACACAAGATATAAAATAAAAGAATACGCCAAAAGATTTGTTTAATAGCGATTGGAATGGTTTTTTTCGGATCTTTAGATTCACCTGCTGCAACACCGACCATCTCTGTCCCTTGGAACGAGAATCCAGCGATCATGGCAACACCGACTAAGGCTTGAAAGCCACCAACAAATGGCGCTTCACCAACGGTCCAATTCTTGGTAATTGAATCTGTTGGATCTAACATGATTTTACCAATCATGAATAAGCCAATGACAATAAAGAAGATGATGGCAATCACTTTAACCAGTGAAAATAAAAATTCACTTTCACCAAAGCCTTTTACAGTTAAGGCATTGATACAGAAGATAATCGCAAGGAATAGCGCACTCCACCAAAAGCCGGGGATGTCTGGAAACCAAAACTTCATGATGAATTGAACGGCAACCAATTCAAATGCAACGGTAATGGCCCAGTTATACCAGTAGTTCCAACCGAGTGCGAAACCAAAACCTTCTTCTACATACTTATTACCATAGGTAAAGAATGCGCCTGATGTTGGATTGTGGGTTGCAAGTTCACCTAAACTGGTCATCAAGAAATAAATCATGATACCAATCAGGACATAAGCAAGTAATGCGCCACCAGGTCCAGCGGTGGCAATCGTTTGACCCGAAGCAAGGAATAACCCTGTACCAATAGAACCGCCAATGGCGATCATGTTTAAATGTCGTGCTCCAAGCTTACGCTGGAGTTGAGGATGATCTGTTTCGCTCATCGTTATTCCTTACTACTTTTTTGAGTGTTGGCGAACAGCACTTTAAAGCCTTGTTGATCTGCTTTAGTCGTACATTGACTAAAACTCTGCTCAATGAGTAATGGGTAATTTAGGAAGCGGTTTGCCACAATCCATAATTCACCACCTGATTTTAAATGTCGTCTCGCAGTTTTACATAACGTTTCACTGGCATTGTAATCTGTTTGAATACCTTGGTGAAATGGAGGGTTACTCACAATGGCGTGTAAGAACAATGGCGCATCTTCAATCCCTGTGACTGCTTTTATTTCAAGTTGTTCTAAAGGTAAATTATTTTTTTCAAACGTCATTTGCGTTGATGCTAAAGCAAAAGCATCGACATCTAAAGCAAAAATACGATTTTTCGGATTAAGTTTACTGAGATAAGCACTGATGACACCTGCACCACAACCAAAGTCCGCAATCTTACCAGACGTCACTTGTTTGAGATAAGGTAAAAGCACTGCAGTTCCAATATCTAGACGATTTTGGCTAAATACACCAGGGAGTGCACAAATGCTAAGTTCTCCAGCAGGTGTTGGAACATTATAGACTTGCGCCCATTCTGCTAATGGCTTTGCTATCACGGTTTTATCTGTGGTGAGTTGCCACATTTGACAATGACGTGCGCTATCAAGCTTGATGGCTCGACCATAAGGCTGGAGTTGTTTTGCAGCACGTTCTACACCACCTTTTTTCTCTCCAACCAAGAAAATCGAAGCACCAACGGTTAAACGACTGACTAAATTGTGCAAGATATAGTTGAGTAGCTCTTTTGATTTTGGAACAAAAACAACAGCTTGATCAAATTCAGCTTCTGGCAGGTCAGTACCAAAATGTACCGTTGCCTGCTGATTCTGAAAATATTGAAACTCATTGTAATTCCAAGTCCAAATGCTTGCTTCGATGTTATGAGCTAAATTTGAAAGTAGATCATCCGTTGCTGCATTTACAAATAGCACGCGTCCAGAAAGGTAGTCATGCTGTCGAATGACAACTTCGCTTTTTGGCTCCATATTCACCATCCATCAATAAAAATTAGAGCAATGCCCAGTCTAAGCTGGGCATTATAAAGAATAGATTTATTATTTTTTAGTTTCGGGTAAAACTAAATTCAAAATTAATGCAGCTAGCCCGCCAGTTGCGACACCAGAACTAAAAATATTACGCGGTAATTCTGGCAAATGTTCCAAAATTTGAGGAACTTGTGCAACCCCTAGGCCGAGACCTAAAGAGATAGCAATAATCAGTAACGCACGACGGTCTAGTTGAATTCCCGATAAAATGTTAATGCCTGAAGCAGCAACTGCACCAAACATTACCATAACCGCACCACCCAGTACCGCTTGCGGTACCGCCTGAATGATACCAGCAACAGCAGGGAATAACCCCAGAATGATGAGTAGGATTGCAATCCAAATCCCAACAAAACGACTTGCAACACCCGTCAACTGAATTACACCGTTATTTTGTGCAAAGACAGAACTTGGGAATGTATTAAAAATCCCTGCAAGAAATGAGTTGGCACCATTGACCAGTACACCACCTTTAATTCGTTCCATCCACACTGGGCCATCTACAGGCTGATTTGAAATTTTAGAGGTTGCGGTGACATCGCCAATTGCTTCTAAAGACGTGACAAGATAAATAAACGCCATAGGAATAAATAAGCTCCATGAGAAGCTAATTCCAAAATGCATTGGTGTCGGAATTTGAATCAATGGGGCATCTTTTAAACCAGAAAAATCTAAATAGCCCATAAAGCCCGCAAGAATATAGCCAATGACTAAAGCAATAAGAATTGCAGAACTTTTCACCCAAACCACTTTGAAGCGATTGAGAAGGACGATAATTGCCAACACTGTACATGACATGATGAGATTGTCGGCGCTGGCAAACGTATGGCTTTCCATGGCTTGGTAGCCACCACCCATGCTGATTAAACCTTCTTTAATTAAGGTTAAACCAATCAACAGTACCACAATCCCTGTAACCAAGGGCGTGATCAACTTTTTTACCCAAGGTAAAATACGTGAAACACCCATTTCAATAAATGAGCCTGCAATGACCACACCAAAAATAGATGCCATAACCGCTTCTACTGGTGTGCCCGCAGCAACCATGGCTGAACCAATCCCAATCATTGGACCAATAAAGTTAAAGCTTGTACCTTGAACAATCAGTAGCCCTGCACCAAATGGTCCAATTTTTTTACATTGTAAGAATGTTGCTACCCCAGAAATCACCAATGACATGGAAAGAATCATGTTGGTATCTTGAGGAGAAACACCTAAAGCTAAACAAATCAGTAAACCGGGTGTTACAATTGGAACAATAATCGCAAGTAAATGTTGCAAAGCCGCAAAAAAAGCGATGAGTGGTTTTGGGCGATCATCTAGACCATAAACAAGATCAATTTGAGCCTGTTTCTGATTGGGAGAGGGTGTAGAATTGGACATGGCACAGCAATTGGAAGTGGCAAGATGGCGCTATTCTAATCGCTTTACACACTATTACAAAATAAAAAGCCTGCTGTTGTGAAAAAAACTTGTAACTGTCAATAAACTGTCACTACTAAAAGTTAAGATTTTTCTGTATAATTTGCCCTCAAATTTAAAGCGTATCGAATTTACATGTCTGATATTAAAACTCTCCGTAATATTGCCATCATCGCGCACGTCGACCATGGTAAAACGACTCTTGTCGACAAACTTTTACAACAATCAGGTGCACTCGGTGACCGCGCGGGTGAGATTGAGCGTGTTATGGATTCGAATGCGCTTGAGTCTGAACGCGGTATTACCATTCTTGCAAAAAACACTGCAATCAAATGGTTAGACAAGCGTACAAATACTGAATACCGCATCAACATCGTCGACACCCCAGGACATGCTGACTTTGGTGGTGAAGTTGAACGTGTAATGTCTATGGTTGACTGCGTACTTCTTCTTGTCGATTCACAAGAAGGCCCAATGCCACAAACTCGCTTTGTAACACAAAAAGCGTTTGCTCGTGGTTTGAAGCCAATTGTTATCATCAACAAAGTAGATAAGCCAAGTGCTCGTCCAGACTGGGTAATCGATCAAGTATTTGATTTGTTCGATAACTTAGGCGGTAGTGATGAACAGTTAGACTTCCCAATCGTATATGCTTCTGGCTTACGTGGTGTTGCTGGTCCTTCTCCTGAAGAATTAGCAGAAGATATGACACCGTTGTTCGAAACAATCGTAGATATCGTTGAACCACCAGCAGTTGATATTGATGGTCCATTCCAAATGCAAATTTCATCACTTGACTATAATAGTTTCGTGGGTGTAATTGGTGTTGGTCGTATTCAACGTGGTTCAGTAAAAACTAATACACCAGTGACTGTTATCGATAAAGATGGCAAAACACGTAACGGCCGTATCTTAAAAATTATGGGTTACCATGGTTTAGAGCGTGTAGATGTAGATTCTGCTCAAGCGGGTGATATCGTATGTATCACTGGTTTAGATGCTTTGAACATTTCTGACACAATCTGTGATCCTAAAAATGTTGAAGCATTACCTGCATTGTCTGTAGATGAACCTACAGTTTCGATGACTTTCCAGGTAAACAACTCACCGTTTGCTGGTAAAGAAGGTAAATTTGTAACTTCACGTAATATCCGTGAGCGTTTAGATCGCGAATTGATCCATAATGTTGCTTTACGTGTTGAAGATACTGACAGTCCAGACCGTTTCAAAGTTTCTGGTCGTGGTGAACTTCACCTTTCAGTATTGATTGAAACCATGCGTCGTGAAGGCTTCGAGATGGGTGTTTCTCGTCCGCAAGTGATCATGAAAGAAGTTGATGGCGAAACTCAAGAACCATACGAAAACGTTACTTTTGATGTTGAAGAGCAACATCAAGGTTCTGTTATGGAACAAATGGGTAACCGTAAAGGTGAGTTGACCAATATGGAAGTTGACGGTAAAGGCCGTATCCGTATTGAAGCAACTGTTCCATCACGTGGTTTGATTGGTTTCCGTTCTGAATTCTTAACCATTACCTCTGGTACTGGTATCATGACTTCAAGCTTCTCGCATTACGGTACAGCTAAACAAGGTGCAGTTGCGAAACGTCAAAACGGTGTGTTGATCTCTATGGTTAACGGTACTTGCTTAGCGTTTGCATTATTCACTTTACAAGACCGTGGTCGTCTATTTGCTGAACCACAGTTAGAAGTTTATGAAGGTATGATCGTGGGTATGAACTCTCGTTCAGACGACATGACTGTGAACCCAACCAAAGCGAAACAGTTAACTAACATGCGTGCATCTGGTACAGATGAAGCGTTAACGTTAACACCTGCAATTAAATTCACGCTTGAACAAGCATTAGAATTTATTGAAGATGACGAATTAGTTGAAGTAACACCTAAATCAGTTCGTATTCGTAAAAAATTCTTAACTGAAAATGAACGTAAACGTGCTTCACGTGGCTAAGCGTTCAAACTGGGAATAATTCAATTTCTAGAAAAAAAACCGCAATTTTTTAATAAATTGCGGTTTTTTTATATAAATGTAAAAGGATATTGGTTTTTAATAAAAAGCGAGTAAATTAGGCGGAAATATATGTTGAAACATAATGTATACTTCGTCACATAAAAAATACGCAAAATCGGCGTGGAGTTAAAATATGAGTATTCTTTCAGAATTCAGAGAATTTGCTGTTAAAGGCAATATGATGGATTTGGCAATTGGTGTCATCATTGGTGGTGCTTTCAATAAAATTATCGACTCATTAGTGAAAGACGTGATTATGCCTTTAATCACAGTGATTACGGGTGGTGGTGTTGATTTTACCCAAAAATTTGTCGTACTTGGCGATAACCCAAATAACCTTTCATCATTGGATGAATTAACCAAAGCCGGAATTAATGTATTAACCTATGGTAATTTTATCACAATTGTATTGAACTTCCTGATCTTAATGTGGGTGGTTTTCTTGTTGGTTAAATTCCTCAATAAAATTCGTAAACCTGCTGAAGAAGCTCCAGCTGCTACACCAGAAGATATTGCATTACTGCGTGAAATTCGTGATGAATTAAAGAAACGCCCTGAAGCTTAATCTTCATTAAATTGATTCAAATTACAGTATTTTAATATATCTAAACCCTGATAAAGGTATTAAATCATTGTAAAAGAGTTGAATGAAACGGTACGATCAAGTACCGTTTTTTATGCAAGCAAGAAAATAGGGATGGGCTGATGAAAAAAAACATAGGGATTATGGCAATACTTATCAGTTTGTATGCATGTTCAGAGCATCCAAAAGAGCAGCAATCCGCTGATACTCAAACATCTACACAAGCGGATCGAAACCGACCTGCCAGTGGTTTAACCTTTAATGAGATGCTAAATGAAGATACCAGCTATGCCACTATAGAAACCGACTCAGTGGATGAAAATGAAACATTACTGTTGGCCCTACAAACACGTTTATTAAAAGCCAATTTTGAGTTTATAGAAAAAGACAGTGGTAGTTCTTGGTCTGAAAATGATTGTTCTCTGAATAAAGTGATTCAAGTAAAAGGTGAGGGCATTCGCTCTTATAAGGCAATCAGTAAAGTTAAGTTAGGTGATGAAAAACAATATCGTCCAGATTTTGTTTTGCTGGTTTTTGCTTTTAAGGATGAACAGCTTGCTGAGCAAAGTTTTCAAATGCTTAAGTCTGCTGTCTATTCAGCAGGAGGGTACTGTAATGGTAAATCTCCTGAAACCATCGTCAGAAATGGCAATGAAATATTTTACTTTACCACTCGGGAAGAAGCATTTAGATCATATATTGATGATTATGCGAAGTTTATTCATGAATTTAAACCTGAGCAAATTGATTCGAAAATATAGGATGGTTTAAAGTGACTAGAACAGCTCAGATTTTTATTGTTTTGTTGTCTTAATAAACAATAAGGTTTAAAGCAAATATTAACATCCTTGTCATTGCGCTACGTGATAGACACACTTTGAAAGCCTGAATGATCGAAAAGCAAAAGTATTTTAATTTAGCTTCAGTGATGGTGGTTGTTGTGACTCTAATTTGAACATTGCTGATAAATAGTGGAACATTCTCTCAATGTCTCCAAAAGAATGTAAATCTTTAAACTAAAAATCCATGCGAAATTTAATCTCAACCAAGTGAAAGCCGAATTGGCTTTTTACTGGGCCATGAAGTACACGTTCAGCAGCGGTAAATACCAGTTTATCAATCACAGGAACAAGTTGTCCTTTTTTTACTTCACCCAGTTCACCACCACGTTTTGCTGAATTACATGTGGAATGCTGTTTGGCCACTTTGGCAAAATCAGCACCATCATGGATCTTCTTCTTAAGTTGTTCAGCCAAGTCCTTATCTTTGACGAGAATATGTCGAACGATTGCAGTTTTCATTTACTTTTTCCTCGTGGTTTTTGTGAGATGCTCTTCGCGATCTTTAATGGCTGGCATTGTGGGCAAAATACACTGGCTCTTTGTCCTAACTTTAAATTTTCTAAAGTGGTTTCACAGTTAATACACATCTCACCCGCACGACCATAAGCCAATAAGGTCTGCTGAAAGTAGCCATTCTCACCCATGGCGTTGCTATAGTCTCTTAAGGTTGAACCACCCAAATCAATCGCTTGCTTTAAAATTCGTTTAATTTCGATGACCAATTTTTGAATTTGCGCTTTCGTCAAACTCGAAGCAGGCTGTGCAGGGTGAATCCCTAAATTAAATAAGCTTTCGGTTGCATAAATATTGCCTACACCCACAACAATATGATTATCCATGATTGCAACTTTTGTGCCGACATTTTTATTTTTAAACTTTTCTGCTAAATATTCGGCATGAAATTCATCACTCAATGGTTCAGGCCCTAAAGTATCAATCAATTTTGTTTGGCTTTCTTCATTCAGCCAAATGATACAACCAAAACGTCGAGGGTCATGATAGCGCAGCTGTGTGTCTTCAAACTGAATGATCAGATGGTCATGCTTTCTAAGCGCTTCATGTTCATCACAGATTCTAAAACTACCCGACATACCCAAATGCCATAACATGCTATGGGTTTCAAACTCTGCCAAAATATATTTTGAACGACGTGTTAAGCGAACGAGTTTTTGACCTTGAAGTTGTTGAATATCTTCGGGTATAGGCCAGCGTAACCGTGACTCACGCACTTGAACATGAAGAACTTTCTGGTCGATCAGGGGGAGTAAACTGGTTTTTGTTGTTTCAACTTCAGGTAATTCAGGCATGCACTTGTCACATTGGTGTGAGGACTGAATATTGTATGCAAGAATTGCATTGCGTTAAAGGGCGGTTGTGTTGAGCCTACGACTTTAGGTTAAAATTATAGATATGATCGTTGAATAAGATTGAACTATTATTTCTAAGTGATTGTTATCTAAAATAAAGTTTATTAATAAAATAAAGTTTTCCAATTGATAAAAAATATCTGATAGTTATATGTAAAAAAATGTGTAAATTTCTAGTGAATTGTTTACTGAAATAATTCTTTTTATCTCGATATTTCAGGAAAAAATAGTCATTTTAAAGCTGGAACTTTCTATTAAATTTAGACGGTTAAAGTGATTGAGAGTTGACTGGTTTATCTTTATTCGTTTTGTTCCTGATTAGGCTTTCCCATGAAAAAAATTGCTTATCCGTTATTGGCAATCTCTGCATGTAGCATGATGTCTTTTGCATCAGCTGAAGATGCGTTTAATTTACACGGCTCAACCATGACGGGTGATTGGAATGGGAGTCGGACTGAACTTGCAGAAAAGGGAATCAAATTTGATGGCACCATTGCCATGGACAGTTCATATCTCGCTGATGGTGGTTATGATGCGCACCAAGCGCCAACATTTGCGACACAATTCGGACTGGGTACAACCTTAGATATGGGGAAACTGGCGGGTTGGAATGATGTGACTATTCGTGCTTTAGTTACAGCACGTCAAGGTGAAAGTACTTCACTCAGAGGTATTCAAGCACCAGATGCACCACAATGGGCAAACTCGCAAGCCAATTGGGGACGTGGTAATTCAGGGAGCCGTCTCAGCGAATTATATATAGAAAAGAATTTTAAGGATCAAGGACTAAGCTTGCGTTTAGGTCGTATGGGTTTAGGTACTGAATTCAATACCATGGCTTGTGATTTCCAAGGCAATGCATTTTGTGCAGCACAGATGGGGAAATGGCAAGGCAAGCTTTGGTATAACACACCAGTCTCACAATGGGGCGCACGCTTAAAATATCACATCAATCCTGAACTATTTGCACAAGTGGGGGTGTTTGAATACAACCCTGATAATGCTTTAGAGCGACAAGGCTGGAATTTGGATACAAAGCATGCCGATGGTGTCAATATTCTTTCTGAAGTGGTGTGGTCACCTAAGCAGGGTGTGAATGATTTACCAGGCAGTTATCGTATTGGTACGCTTTACAATACTGCTGATGAGGCTAAAAATCAGTACGATGTTGCTTATAAAGCAGGAACTAAGGCTGAAGATCGAACATATGGCGGTTGGATTGCGTTTGAACAGCAATTGACTTCAACTGGAGAGGGGAAACGTGGTTTACATAGTTTTGGTAACTTCACCATTCATGATCGTACGACGACAGCCGTAAATGATTCACAGCAACTTGGCCTAAAATACTATGGTCTGTTTGATGCTCAACCAAACGATATTCTTGGTTTGGCTGTAAATCGGGTACATTTGAACGATCGGTATACTAATTATGTGAATGGTGCTCGTTTAGGAACAAATTTAAGACAGTTGAATGAAGATGCAGAGTATAATGTTGAGTTGAATTACTCATATTACCCTGCCAAATGGTTCATGCTTCGTCCTTTAGTGCAGTATGTGGTACATCCTGGTGCAACCAATCAGGTGGACAATGCGTTTGTCGTTGGCTTGGGGTCTAAAATTATTTTTTAATACCACCCGAGGACACCTTTATGCAAAGAGTGAAACATCTAAAAATTAATACAACACTACTTTGCTTAACGGTATGTATCACACAGAGCTTATATGCTGAAGTGGAATCTCAAGATTCCATTCAGCAAGATTCTACTCAGCAACTTCCAACCATCAAAATTGAAGCAACACGTTCTGATACCAGCATATTAAACACCCCAGCATCGGTATATAGAGTCGATCAGCAACAGAATCAAAATAATATTGGGATAAACCTCACTGAAACACTCAAAGGTATTCCGGGTTTACAGCTCAATAATCGTGAAAATTATGCCCAAGACTTACAACTGTCTATGCGCGGATTTGGCGCACGTTCAACTTTTGGGGTACGTGGAATTCGTCTTTATGTCGATGGGATTCCTGCGACGATGCCAGATGGACAAGGCCAAACTTCAAATATTGATTTAACGAGCTTAGATCATATTGAAGTACTTGGTGGGCCCTTTTCATCACTGTATGGAAACTCCTCTGGGGGGACTATTCTCACCACGACCAAAGAAGGAACAGGGCGTGATTCGGTAGAGTTAGGATATTCAGGTGGCAGTAATAATAAAGGGCGTGCTGACATCACCTTACAAGGTGGTGCAGATAAAGCCAATGAACCGAGCTATGTGATCAGTTCTTCTTATTTTGATACTGATGGTTATCGGGACCACAGTGCCGCAAGAAAAGTGTTGAGCAATGCCAAACTCACGTGGGATTTGGATGATGGTTCTAAGATCAATTGGCTGATCAATCATGTGGATATTTCCGCTGATGATCCACAAGGTCTGACTCGTAAGCAATGGAAGCAAAATCCTAAACAAGTGAACGACAGTATAAATGAATATAATGTCCGTAAAGATATTAATCAGACACAAACAGGTATTAATTGGACTAAACCCATCAACGACCAAAATGAAATCTATTCGATGGTTTATGTAGGTCATCGTGAAGTGACCCAATATCAGTCTATTCCTAATACTGCTCAAGCTAATCCTAGACATGCGGGTGGTGTAATTGATTTTTCTAGAGATTTTTATGGTGCTGATTTACGTTGGACAGGCAAAGATTTATTGCCGAATACACGGATCAGTGCAGGCTTGGCTTATGATGCGATGAATGAAAATCGCCAAGGGTATGAAAATTATATTTTAGATAATAATAAAAAACCTCATTATGGGGTAAAAGGTAATTTACGCCGTGATGAACGAAATACCTTATGGAATTTAGATCCTTATCTTCAGGCATCTTGGCAATTTTTGCCGACTGTACGTCTAGATACAGGGTTACGCTATAGCAATGTCCATTATGAGTCGAAAGATCACTACATCATTGGTTTGAATGGCGATGACAGTGGTCAAACCGATTATAAAAAACTACTCCCATCGGCTGCCTTTACTTGGGAAGTTACTCCAGATCTTAGTACTTATATCAGTTATGCCAAAGGTTTTGAAACACCAACCTTTACCGAAATGGCCTATCCAACAGAAGGAACGGCAGGAATTAACTTTGCGCTTAAACCTTCAACCAGTGATAACTATGAGCTTGGTTTAAAAGCACAAAATCGCCTAGGTAATTTTACCGCCGCAGTTTTCCAAAGTAATACTCAAGATGACATCGTTTCTGCGGGAACACTCAATGGACGTGCAACTTATAGGAATGCTGATAAAACACTGCGCCAAGGGGTAGAGCTGTCATGGAATAAAAAGTTGTGGAAAGAGTTAACAGCACAAGCGTCTTATAGTTATTTAGATGCCAAATTTGATTCAGATATCCCCATAATTTTAAATGAAAAAAATGAAACTGTTGCACCAGCAATTGCTAAAGATAATTACATTCCTGGTATTGCAAAGAACCAAGCTTTTGTATCTTTCGGCTGGTTGCCTGAGCAGGGCTTTAATGCAGGTGTAGATGTTCGATATATGGATAAAATCTATGTAGACGATCTCAATACAGATACTGCACCAAGTTATACAGTAACCAGTATGAATGTCGGTTATATCTGGAAAAACAATGATTGGAAAGTGCGTAGTTTTGCTCGAGTCGATAATTTATTCGATAAAAATTATGTCGGTTCAGTCATTGTGAATGATTCAACTAAGCCTTTAGGGCGATTCTTTGAACCTGCTGATGGTATTAACTGGAGTGCAGGACTCAGTGTCACCAAACAGTTCTAATTCATTGGGAAAATAATTTATGTCTGCTCAACCAAAGTTATTTGAATCTATTCAATTTGGTTCACTCTCCCTCAGCAATAAAATTATTATTGCACCAATGTGTCAATACTCGGCAACAGATCAGGGTGAAGTGACCTATTGGCATGAACAGCAATGGGCAAGTTACGCTTTGTCAGGTGCGAGCTTATGTATTATTGAAGCAACAGCGGTTCAAGCCGAAGGGCGGATCAGTTATGCCGATGTGGGACTTTGGAATGATACCCAACGAGATCAAATCAAGGCTTTACTCAATAAGGTAAAAAGCATTGCTCCAACACCTTTTTCTATTCAGCTTGCGCATGCAGGTCGTAAAGCTTCGACTGAAAAGCCTTGGTTGGTGAAGCAGGGGAAAGGTCAGATTGCGCCCGATCATGCACACGGATGGCAAACTGTATCAGCCAGTGATATTGCTTTTAGTCCGAATGATATTGCTCCGCATGAATTAACCATTGATGAAATTAAAACAATTATTCAAGACTTTGCGCAAGCAGCGATTCGTGCAGTAGATGCTGGTTTTTCACTGATTGAAATTCATGCAGCGCATGGGTATTTACTGCATCAATTTATGTCGCCATTGTCTAATCACCGAACTGATGAATATGGTGGAAGTTTTGAAAATCGTATTCGTTTTACATTAGAAGTTTTTCAAGCCATTCGAGCAGTTGTGCCAACTGACTATCCTGTAGGTGTACGTATTTCTGCAACTGACTGGATGGATGCAGAAAATAGTTGGAATGTTGAATCAAGCATTGGCTTATCAAAAGCTTTAGCGCAACTTGGTGCTGCTTATATCCATGTATCCTCTGCGGGATTACATATTCAACAAGATATTAAAGTGGGTGCAAATTACCAAGTGCCTTTTGCAAATGCGATTAAAAAACAGGTGAATATTCCTGTCATTGCGGTGGGCTTAATTACCGAAGCTGAACAAGCTGAACAGATCCTTCAACAAGGCGAAGCAGATGCAATTGCATTGGCAAGAGCGATTTTATATGACCCACGCTGGCCTTGGCATGCTGCCGCAAAATTGGGTGCAAAAATCTCGATTGCACCACAATATTTACGTTGTCAGCCGCACGGAATCAAAGATTTGTTCTCAGCATATTGATGGCATAACAGTTTTGATTCACTCATTATTCTTTAAACGTATTTAAACTGAATAAAGATATATTCTAGGATATATCTTTATTTGTATGATCTGGAAAAGGAACGGCTTGAATGATTTTTTCGGTAATTTTTCCAGTATTTTTCCTGTTATTTTTGGGTTTTATATCTGTCAAAATCCAATTGATCTCTAAAGAGCAAATTACTGCAATTGGTGCTTTTGTAATCAAAATTGCATTACCTGCTTTATTACTTCATGCACTGGCTGCAAAAGATTTACATGAGATTTGGTATCCTGCTTATTTCTTTGTTTATGCAGGCGTCACTTTTAGTCTATTTATTTTGGCCTTTATTTTAGGGCAAAAGTTTTTTAACAATCATTTTACCCATGCTTCTGTGTTTTCACTTGGCGCATCAATGTCCAATACCGGGTTACTGGGCGCAGCAATTTTGACTTTGCTGATGGGGAGTGAAGCCATGATTTATATTTCACTGATTGTGATCATTGAAAGCGTATTTCTTGTGCCACTGATGTTAACCTTGGCAGAAATAGGGCGGCAAAGACAAGCCAATTTAGCCTCCATTTTAAAAACAACATTTCTGACTTTATTTAAAAATCCATTGTTCTTGTCAGTGATGATTGGCATGAGCTGTGCGATCTTCGAAATTCAAATTCCACATGTATTAGACCAAGTATTTGCCTTGTTAGGTCAGACTGCTTCACCTTTAGCGTTATTTATTATTGGTGGTGGGATGGTTGGAATTACGATTCAATCACTTAATCTGCAAACCATTTATTTGGTGGTTTCTAAAAATATCTGTATGCCGATATTGGTCTATTTAGGTTTGACTCATTTAACAGATTTGGATCAAAAGATGATTTATGCAGGTACCTTGATTGCGGCTTTGCCTATGCCTTCTATATTTGGAATTTTTGGGCAAGTCTATGGTTTAAATGAAAAAGCACTGACACCATTGATGATTAGTACGTTATTGAGTTTTATTGTGGTAAGTGTTTTGATTGGTATTTGGTGGTAAAAAAATACTCTCTTGCGAGAGTATTTTTTTAAGCGTTGCCTATTTTTTTGCTGGTGGTGCGGGAGCAGGTGTTTTGCCTTTTTCAGCAATCAGTTTGTTTACAACATCCAAAGACTCTTTTGCCTTAGGCACATTATTTTTAGCCAGTTCTGAGAAAATCTTTTGTGCTTCTGGCAGATTTTGATCAATGATATTACCATTGGTCAGCATATTTCCGACAGCCATTAATGCTGGGATATATCCTTTTTTAGCTAAATCTTGGATTGATTTTAAACCTTGATTAACTGCTGCTGCATTCTTCTTCTTTAAACCATCGGTGATGTCATACAACGCTTTCGCATGAATTGCAGGTGCAAAATCTTTTTTCACTAAAGGATCAAGTTTTTGTAAGCCAAGTTTGTCAGATGCGGGTGTGCCTTCAGCAAATAATAAAACCGCAAGTTCCACTGTAGCATCATCAAATCCTTGAGCAGAGGACTTTTCTAAGTATTCCCGAACTTTCTTTTCATCTTTTGCTAAGCCCAA
Organism: Acinetobacter sp. BIGb0196; assembly: GCF_011759595.1. NCBI lineage: Bacteria > Pseudomonadati > Pseudomonadota > Gammaproteobacteria > Moraxellales > Moraxellaceae > Acinetobacter > Acinetobacter sp. BIGb0196. Next base: position 1,021,061 of record NZ_JAAOZA010000002.1, read on the forward strand.
TTGACCTACCGCATAGCTTTGCGCCAAGACGTAACTTGCAACAGGGTAGCCTTTTGCTGAAGCATCTTGATAATATTTCAAAGCTTTCTTATCGTCTTTGGTTGTGCCTTGTCCCGTTTGGGTTAAATAGCCTAAGTTATATAGCGCTTGAGCATTACCTGCTTTTGCAAGACGTTCAAGTTCTTGATACGCCGCAGGGTAGTTTTTTGCTTGGATCAGCTCTTGTGCTTTGGCAAATGTAGGGTCAACATTACCTTTAGCTGTATCTGCTGCAAATGCAGAAATACATGAAAAGCTGAGCAGTGTAGCGAATAGAATTTTTTTCATTTTGACGATATACCTTGTTTTAATTTCAACATAATTCCATTTATGGTGTGAGAACATTGTTGAGGACGTTTTTATCATAATTTGAAAATTATAAATGTAAACATGCCTATTGTATAAGTTAGTGTATTTAAATTTTAATTTATTTATAAATAAGAAAGAATTAAGGATATTTTAACAACATTAAAGCCTAGAGAAATTTTTTATTCTCTAGGCTGTGGGCTGTTATTTTACTGCTTTGAGGAGTAATTCAATTTCGCCTGCTTCACGTGCGCCTGAAATACGGGTGCCATCTTGTAAGAAGAATGTTGGTGTACCATCGACTTCGAGTGATTTTGCTAAAGCAATATTTTTCTCAATTGGGTTCGTACATGACTTGTTTGAAGTCGGTTGTTTCTTATCAATCAAATAGTCTTCCCACGCTTGGTACTGGTTTTTAGAGCACCAAATTTGCTGTGAAATACTTTCAGCATTTGGATGTAAACGGGTGATTGGGTATAAAAATAAGTAAACTGTTAGGTTGTCGATATTTTTTAATTCTTTTTCAAGATGTTGGCAATATGGACAGTCAGGATCACTAAATACGTAGATTACACGTTCACCTTTACCTTTGACATGCTTAATGGCTTGTTTCAAAGGTAATGATTTTACATCAATACTTTTTAGCGCTTGCATACGTTCTTCGGTCAGGTTTTTTTGTTCTTTAAGATCAATTAAATTGCCGACAAAGAAATATTTTGCTTCTTCATTGGTATAAACAATACGCCCACCCATATAGACTTCATAAACATCTTTAATTGGTGAGTTTTGTACCGATTTCACCTGAATCTCAGGATATTTGGTTTTTAAGTTTTGCTGCAAAGTTTGAATATCTGCATGTGCAGAAGAAAAGGTAAAAAGACCTAAAGTTAGAAGAGATAACCAGATTTTCATGTTAAAGCTCAAAATAATAATGTGGATATTGTGCACTCAATAATGATCAAAAATATATTGAGATCATGTAATTGCCAATGCGATATTTAGTTGGTACCACGCTAACTTCGTATTGTATTCTGGATACCATGGCGTGTTAACTCATTTCTGAGTTGTTGGATATATTGATTTAATTCTACTTGTGAGTCACTCCGTAAACGTAATTGCGTACTAAAATTAAAGATTCTGCTACGTTTGCCATTGCGCTGTAAAATTTGAAAGTGCCCAAGATAACCTCCATTCGCTGTAGTCATACGGGTACTAAACTCAACGCATGTGATCTGATCTAAAGGGTAAGAGGTCATCATCAAGTTACTGACGATCAGTTTATGATTACGTATATAAAATGGGGAAAAATTTAAATTAAACCGTTTAAATATCCACATCAGCATACTAAAAAATGCTACGAAAATGATCGGAATAAACAAGCCCCAATATTTGTCTGAGCGGTTAGTTGTCTCTACTTCGAGCAATTCTGTGTGTTTGGCTTCAACCATCTTTTGCTCTTCAATCCATTGTCGAATATCGTCAGTGCGTGGTTGAGTTCTCAGTAAATTCTGAATCGTTTGTGGGTCACGAATATGATAAATCGTGGCCTTAACCAGTTGGCTATTTCCCAACTGATCAAAATAGTAAAATGCATTGCCATTTTTCCATACAGTGCCATAGTTGTAATTTACATCTCCAAGTTTTTGCCATGTGGAATGAAGTGGTTCAGCTAATTTTAGAATATGGGTGGATTTAGAAGAGGCTGATCCTTTATTGCTGCGATATTCACTGGCTTGTAGATAGAGTATTTGTGTGCCATCAGAAAAAATCAGCGGTGCGATTTCTTTAAACGCGTTGCCTAAAAACGGATTATCACCTGCGCGATGCATTTTTTTCTTATTCAGATCAAAATAGTAAATCCCCGTGTCGTTATAAAACAAAGCATGGTTAATGTGATCGCCATGTTCGCTTAAGAGATGATAGGGGGCGTATTTGGGATCAAAGGCAAATTCGTTGACATAGACCATACCATCGACAGGATTGAGTAAATAATATTGGTTATTTAAACCGTCTATTTCAATACTATAAAGTTTTCCATTGTCTTTTAAATCGAGCAAAGTGTTGTTGTAATAGACGTTTTTACCATCCACTCGATAGGCATAGTTACGTTCGCCTAAGACAAGTTTGAGTTGGTCTGGATTGGCTCCAGAAAGCAATTTCCCTTGAAAATAGGTGAATGTCCCATTACTTGCCGTATCATTTTCGGAATTAACACGATAAGGCCAGTTGCCTCGTTCAAGTTTAAAATAGGGGTAGAGATAGCTTTGTGGTTTTGAGCCTAGGGCAAAATTTTGTTGCATGATTTGCCAAACTTCTCGAAGCGCAGCTAAATCCTTATTTCGTTCGGTGGAGGGGGAGCAATACCAAGTGTCTTTTCCAGCAGTAAAATAACCATCCCCAATGGTCTTCACCTGTTGAGGTTGCACACCTTTTAGGATGATATTGCCACAATAGACATGGTGTTTATCTGCACCTAGTTGTCGGTATTGGTAATTATCATTGGGTAAATAAAAACTTTGAATATCTGCTTCTGGGATCAAATAATCACCATTGCTGGGTACAGCTGCATAGATTTGGTTGTTATATTTTTCAAATATCCCAAGTTTTTCTGTAGTCGCAGTAAAAGGAATCTCATCTGAATTTGAGTCAGAAAATCTAAATATAAAACTAAAACTGAATAGAAGCGCGCATATCACCAAGATAAGCGTGAAGGTTTTAAGGATAGAAAATATTTTTAGCGGATTCTGCATCATTTATTTTATTGTTAAATATTGATCGGGTTGAGTTATGGCAATTTAAGGTTGTTTTGTCATCATTTTGATTATGAATTGGTCATGCTGATTGATGGCAAGGTCTTTATCATTTAAGGCAAATAGGGTTGCATAGTCTCTGTTAAAATTTCGATTAACTCTTCATCCATATAGTGATAATCGTCTGGAATATCCAATACCATGACTTTTTTATGTTGTAACTGGTTGGGGAATTTCTCTTTGATATTTTGTTTATGTTTTTGCTCCATGACAAAAATCATATCTGCCCAGGCAATATCTTTGGCAGAAATACGATGTTTGGCGTGTTTACTTGTTCCAGCGGAACGTGTGGAAATGCCATAGCCCACTGCAAAGACACGCTCGGCAGTGGGGCTACGCCATTGGTTACGACTACAAATAAAAAGGGTATTCAATCAGCAGTCTTCCAAAAATCATATTGTGCTTGTTTTCGTCTTTTGGCAGAAGAAATACGTGGATATTCAATTCTTAATTGTTTCGAGCGAGATCTTTTTAACGATCTGTTCCAAAGCAGCTTCCAGTCTTTTTCTGGTTTCCAAAGGCTTGAAGTATGTCTGCAATCTCGACCACGGTGTAAATAATTTACCTTACGTCTCCAAGCGCGATTGCGGTTTAATTCATTTTCAAAATATTCTTGTGTAATGTCCATAGATAAAACTCATGAGTTGATCGGGTTCAGCAGCCGCGATAACACATGATTGGGCTATTTTATAAGTATTTTTCTGGGTAAACAAGCTGAATGATTTTGATAATGTTTATTTAGAGCCATTTTAAAGGCAATGAAAAGGGTATAATTCTGGCTAAATAGAATGTGTGAGTAGACGATGTTTATTAAAGGCATTAGACGTAATTATGACAAAGTCAGCCAAGATGACAGTATTGCTGATGAAGATAAGATAGATGCTTTGTTGATCAAACTGGGTGGTGAGTTTCTTGTCAGTAAGGATGACCGTGTTTATATTTTTGAAAAAGATGGTCAGACGGCCAAGTTTGATGCAAAACATGCACGGGCATTTCACTTTAAAGATTATTTGTGTAAAGACATGAATAAATTATTTCATGGGTTTTAATATCCATTGAAAATTAGTGAACTGTTCAATTGGGCTATAAAAATATTTTAAGCACTTGGATGAGCCCTCTCCCGATGTATTAATGGTGATTAGGGCTTTCTAAAGTAATAACTTTTGATGTTGTCATTGTTTATTTTCTTAGTTCTGTTTTTTTATGCGCTGCGTGCCGTAGAACTAGAGTCAATGCATTAATCCACTACAACAATACTTTCGGCGCTTGGCTAAAAACAATATAAAATAATGGTTTGTATTTGGATGGTCTTTGTATTTTTCTAGCAAAATTATTTGACTATATACTCGTGCTTCAAGTTATATAATATAAAAAAGAAGGCTGTTTTTGTTAAGATTAATCGAGACGTATCTATGATGAAAGTACTGTCAATCTTATTCATAAGTTTAGTTTGTTCAATGGGGATTTTAGCTCAACAGCCAAATCTTGTGCCTCATCAGGTTAACTTAAAAAATGGGAAGCGCTTTTCTTTAAATCTTCCAGCAAATTACGAAATTATTCCAGCGGCTGAGGGCTTAAAGCGAGTTCGTTTTTTTAGCAAAGCTCCCGATGGCAGAATGTTTGTAACAGATATGTACGATTTGACTGATAATAAAAAAGGCATCGTTTATATTTTGGATGAATGGAACCCTGAAACGGGAAAATTCGGCAAAATTATTCCTTATATGACGGGGCTGAAGAACCCTAATTCAGTCCAATTTTATACAGATTCTTCAGGACAAGATTGGTTGTATTTAGCGGAAACTAATCAACTGACCCGACGAAAATTTACCAAAGGTGAAATTAAACCAACCGATAAAGCCGAAGTTTTAGTGACTTTTCCTGACTATGGTTTAAGTTATAAATATGGTGGTTGGCATCTAACGCGAACAATTGCTGTGGGTGGGAACGGGAAAATTTATGTTTCAGTCGGCTCAAGTTGCAATGCTTGTACTGAGAAAGAAAAAGTTCGGGCAACAGTATTAGAAATGAATCCCGATGGTTCGCAACAAAAGATTTTTGCTACAGGTTTACGCAATGCAGTCGGTTTGAAATGGGTTGGTAATTTTTTATTTGCCACCAATCAAGGTGTGGATCATTTGGGTAAAAATAAGCCTGATGAAACTTTTTATGCACTCAAACGTGATGCAGATTATGGTTGGGCTTCATGTTATTCGTCGAATGGTAAAATTTTGGCAGATCCAAAATTTAAACGTCCGTTAGGTTGCAAAAATGTATTGCCTCCTTATGCCTATTTCCCTGCGCATTCATCTGCACTTGGCTTTGATTATTTTGATCATCCCGATACAGACGATACCATCAAAAATTCTTTTTTAGTTGCTTTACATGGTTCTACGGATGCCACAATTGGTCATGGTTATAAAATTGTGATTATGCGTAAAGGGCAAAAATTACAGACATTTATGGATGGTTTTTTAGTGGGCAAAAATGTCTATGGTCGCCCTTGTGATATTTATCGGGTAGATGAAAATTCATTTTATTTTTCCGATGATAAGAGTGGTGTGATTTATTATGTGAGGCAGAAAGAATCTTCCTAAACTTTGAACTTTTCTAAAATTTTAGGAGTTAGTAAAAAGAGCATGGCTGAGAATACAAAATTCAGGTGAAAGTAAAAATATAAATTGTCGATAAATCTTTGGAAGCAGTACTAGATTAGTAAAGTATTTATCTATGGAAGTGAATCTAAATAGTTATTATTATTGAAATTATTGTGATTGAATTAATCGTTTAATTCTCTAAATAAACCTACAAGGTTGTAGGTTTATTATTGTAGAAAATTTTGAGAAATTACTGCGGTCTCGCCACATCACCACTTAAGCTTTCAGGTAATGCTAAAACAGTCACGTTTAACTCTTCTAAAGCATCAGGACGGGCAACCACAAGCGCAATATAACCATTTTCAAATGCTGCACTGTTTACTACTTGAACACCTTTATTTAACTGTTCAGCTTGAGCAGGGGCAGGACCTGTACCTTGAATGACATGTAACCATGCTTTTGGTTTTGCCTTAAACCAGAGGCGTGCAATCACTTCCTGACCAAGGTAACAGCCTTTGTCATAATTGATTCCTTCACGTTGGTGTAAGCGTAATTCTTGTGGTTGAAATACATGTTCAATTGCTTGATTTATATAAGCCTGACCAGTTTGAATTGCAGCAATTTCCCATACTGAAATATCGGTTTCTGTAGCAGAAAAATCAGTCGTTGAACCATTCAATGTTGGAAAAACTTGTCCAGTTTCTTCAAGCTTCATTTTAGAAAAAGCGCCGTATTTTTTAATATGTTTAGCAAATTCTTCGGCTTGATCTTGAGTCGTAACAATCTCTAAATGTTCAGGATTAATTTTTTTAAGCCATAAGCCAAAATGGATACGGCCTTTAAGATCACAAATCGCAGTGTATTGGGTGATATTTTCAGCCAAAGCTTCAACGTTTACAGTCACTTGACCTTGTAGAAATTTGATTGCATCAACACCAATCAAGGTAAATGAAGAGAAAGCTAGATCGCTCATGAATTGCTCGCTTATCTTAAATCTAATACTAAAGAATTAATCTTATTTTCCGCTATTTTTCAAAAAAAAGCAGATTTAGTGCAAATATTTTAATGAAGTTGTTACTAAATATTTCCAAAACCCCCGTTTTTATATCTAAGTTTATGAAATATAAACGATTTGGGAAATGGGTTTTCGACAGTGTACTATGCCAATCATTAGACACGCAGTACAAAATGATGCAAGAGGCACAAAACTAATGAATAACAACTATCGTAAACCACTGCAAGGTACCCAGCTCGAATACTTCGATGTGCGTCAAGCCGTAGAAGATATCCAGCAAGGCGCATATGCAAAACTTCCATACACTTCAAAAGTATTGGCCGAACAGCTGGTACGCCGTTGTGATCCAGCTATTCTCGAACAGTCTTTAAAAGAACTGATTAATCGTAAACAAGACCATGATTTTCCTTGGTATCCAGCACGTGTGGTATGTCATGACATCCTTGGGCAGACAGCATTAGTCGACCTTGCAGGTTTACGTGATGCGATTGCAGACCAAGGCGGTGACCCTGCTAAAGTTAATCCTGTTGTACCAACGCAGTTGATCGTTGACCACTCTCTAGCAGTGGAATACGGTGGCTTTGACCCAGATGCATTTGAAAAAAACCGTGCTGTAGAAGACCGTCGTAATGAAGATCGTTTTCACTTTATTGAATGGACCAAAACAGCATTTGAAAATGTCGATGTGATCCCAGCAGGCAACGGCATCATGCACCAAATTAACTTGGAGAAAATGTCTCCAGTGATTCAAAACCGTGAAGGTATCGCATTTCCAGATACTTGTGTCGGTACAGATTCACATACACCACATACAGATGCGCTAGGTGTAATTTCTATTGGTGTTGGTGGTTTGGAAGCTGAAAATGTCATGCTGGGTCGTGCATCTTGGATGCGCCTTCCAGACATTATCGGTGTGGAATTGTTGGGACAGCGCAAAGCTGGCATCACTGCCACAGATATCGTTTTAGCGCTGACAGAATTCTTGCGTAAAGAACGTGTAGTGGGTGCATATTTAGAATTCTTTGGTGAAGGCGCGGACAGTATGTCTGTAGGAGATCGTGCAACGATTTCCAATATGACTCCAGAATATGGCGCAACTGCGGCAATGTTCTATATCGACCAGAACACCATTGATTATTTAACCTTGACTGGTCGTGAATCTGACCAAATCAAATTGGTAGAAAGTTATGCCAAAGAAATTGGTCTTTGGGCATCGGATATGCAACAAGCAGAATACCCTCGGGTACTTCGTTTCGATCTTTCAACCGTAACACGTAATATTGCAGGTCCATCAAACCCACATGCACGTGTATCAACAGCAGATTTAAAAGAGAAAGGCATTGCAGGCGTAGTTGAAAACCGTACTGATGGTTTAATGCCTGATGGTGCAATCATTATTGCCGCGATTACCTCTTGTACCAATACCTCTAACCCTCGTAATACAGTTGCCGCGGGTTTGTTGGCACGTAAAGCAAATGAATTGGGCTTAGTACGTAAACCTTGGGTGAAATCATCATTTGCACCAGGTTCTAAAGCTGCTGCACTTTACCTTGAAGAAGCTGGCGTACTGGAAGATTTAGAAAAGCTTGGTTTTGGTATCGTGGCTTATGCATGTACGACCTGTAACGGTATGTCTGGTGCTTTAGATCCAAAGATTCAGCAAGAAATTATTGACCGTGATTTGTATGCCACTGCGGTACTTTCAGGTAACCGTAACTTTGATGGTCGTATCCATCCTTATGCAAAACAAGCATTTTTGGCTTCACCGCCATTGGTGGTGGCTTATGCAATTGCGGGCACAATTCGTTTTGATATTGAAACGGATTCATTGGGCAATGACAAAGACGGTAATCCAGTTTACCTAAAAGATGTTTGGCCATCGGATGCTGAAATTGATGCATTGGTTAAACAATCTGTAAAACCTGAACAGTTCCGTAAAGTGTATATCCCGATGTTTGATTTGGGTGTGACAGAAAAATCAGAAAGCCCGTTATATGATTGGCGTCCGCAAAGTACTTATATTCGCCGTCCGCCGTATTGGGAAGGGGCTTTGGCTGCACCACGTACATTGTCAAATATGCGCCCACTTGCGATCTTACCTGACAACATTACCACGGATCATTTATCACCATCGAATGCAATTATGATGGATTCGGCAGCAGGCGAATATCTGCATAAAATGGGTGTTCCTGAAGAAGACTTTAACTCGTATGCAACGCATCGTGGTGACCATTTGACCGCGCAACGTGCAACTTTTGCAAATCCAAAACTGTTTAATGAAATGGTGGTTCGTTCAGACGGCACCATCAAACAAGGTTCTAAAGCGCGTGTTGAGCCAGAAGGCGAAGTGATGCGTATGTGGGAAGCGATTGAGATTTATATGAATCGTAAGCAGCCACTGATCATCATCGCTGGTAAGGACTATGGTCAAGGCTCTAGCCGTGACTGGGCTGCGAAAGGTGTTCGCCTTGCTGGGGTTGAAGCGATTGTGGCTGAGGGCTTTGAACGTATCCACCGTACTAACCTTGTCGGTATGGGGGTGTTACCACTTGAGTTTAAAGCAGGTACTGACCGTAAAACCTTAAAGCTTGATGGTACTGAGCTGTATAGTGTGATTGGTAATATTGCGCCACGTACAGACTTAACTTTGGTGATTGAGCGTGCCACGGTTGATGGTAAGAATGAAGTGATTGAAGTTCCTGTAACTTGTCGTTTGGATACTGAAGAAGAAGTGCATGTGTATGAAGCGGGTGGGGTATTACAACGCTTTGCACAGGATTTCTTGGAAGGGCAAGTGGCTTGATGAGTTCCGTTCTTTAAATCCTCCCCCAACCCTCCTTTGAAAAAGGAGGGGGTTCTGCTCTTTTAAAAAGAAGATTAATTGAGGATTAAAAGTAATTGATAGTGTTGTAAAAAAGCCCTACTGTTAAGTGGGGTTTTTATTTGGGGAATAAAATGTCTTTATTACGAAAAACTCAAAGTGATACGGTAAATTCTGATGAATCAATCACAGCTGAGCGCCTTTTAAATGTATTGTCACAGATGCCTGATGATTTTTATGAGGAAGAAAGAACAGATGAGCCATCTCAAGAAAGAGAAGAGCTTTAAATGGTTTACGATACTTAATGATTAAGCAGTAGCTCTCAAAACAATAAATTTCTCTCTTGAAATCATTTCTTGCAAAAATGACACCATCATTTTTGGAAATAGACAGTAGACATACATCAAAATATGGTTATACTTTATTCACCATTTCTAAAACCTATGGAGAACAAAAATGGTTACTGCTGGCGAAAAACCCGGAACAGGCTTCTATTTTTGTGTCCAATGCGGACATCGCACTTACTTAGAAATTGGTACAGATCGCTTACCCCAGTGTACCAAATGCCTTGGCAATCAATTTAAAAAATAAGATTGCTAAGCCGCACAGATAAAACAGATACTCCCTGTTTTAAGCAAAAGCCCTATCCAGTGATAGGGCTTTTTGTTAATTTAATAATAGTTGAAAAGATAACGAGAAAAAGGCAGATAAATCATTATGGAAACAATCCTGAGTCTATGTATTGGCATTGGTTTAAGTGCCGCCTGCGGTTTTCGTGTATTTGTACCGTTATTGGTGATGAGTGTTGCATCACTGATGGGCTGGTTTGAGCCAATGAAAGGTTTTGAGTGGTTAGCGATACCATCGGTATGTATTGGCTTAGCTGTCGCAACCATTTGTGAAATTGGTGCGTACTATATTCCTTGGGTCGACAATGCTTTAGATACTATTGCCACGCCAGCAGCGATGGTGGCTGGAACATTGACCACCATGGCGGTCAGTACAGGTGAAATGTCACAGTTTGCAAGCTGGGCGGCTGCGATTATCGTTGGTGGTGGTACAGCAACAGCCGTACAAATGGGCACGGTTGCGGTTCGTGGTGTATCTACTGCAACGACAGGCGGAATAGCCAATCCTTTGGTGTCTACAGGTGAGTGGATTGGGGCAATCGTGGTATCGGTATTATCACTTATCGTTCCTGTATTGGTGGTGATTGTTGGTATTATTTTGATGGCGCTAGCGGTTCGCTGGTTAAGAAAGAAAAAACAAGAAAGCGTTGTTCATCCATTGTAGTTAGTGTGTTTTAGCATTTGTGAATCAACTGTTTATCAAGATTCGAAGAGGATGATGACTCAATTCAATTGGGTTGAGTCATTAAATTGGATTAAGTGTTCGCTGTTTTTGACATAGAAAGTTGATTCACTCTAAATCGAATACAAAGACAAATTTCCCCAAACAATAAATCAATAAAAGAGAGATTGATTTTTGCACCATAAAGGCATACTTTTATTATGGGATTAATGAAAACATCATCTTTATGGATTTAATCTCAAAGTCTTTTTAAGAGTACTGGGGGAAACTTTTATGATGGACAAGTTTATTATCAATATAAATGCGCAAGCCAATGGTGTATATGAGGTACACAATGCAAGCAAAGCTTGTGAGCATTTACCTAAGGCGGAAAATCAAAATCTACTGGGATTTTTTGCGACAAGTGAGCTGGCAATTAAACGAGCAAAGATGAATTGGCCTCGTGAAAAAATTAAGGGATGTGTTTGCTGTTGTTAAGAAGCTCATAGCCTTTAACCATCACCAAGGTTACCTGCCGTTCCATCTTTATGTGGTGGAACTGCATAATATTAAAAGGGATAGAGCGTATACCTATTCAATTGAAATGTATATTTTAAACGTCAATTGTTTGAAGTCACGATGAAAGCTTATGCTGACTCATCTTTTTAAAAATACCTTGGGGATTAAAAGTATGCTGATACTTTTTACTGTTTGATATAAAAATAGAAAAATTAATAAAAACTTCATCAATAAATAATCTAATTTTTGTGATGTGTATTTGATAAAAAGTAATAAATTTTAATGATTTAACATAAATATTTGTTTTAAAAAAAAGATATAAATGCTATTAATAGCTCATAATATAAACATCACATGGATAGGTGAGAACAATGAGAAAGTTCGAGGTCGAGATCAATTTGCCTGCGCAAGATATCGTGTCATTTGAGGCAGAGGACATTGAGCAAATTCGTGCAAAATTTTATGCGATCAATTGGCGTCGTTTATTCCTGATACAGGGACAAGTTGAAAATTCTGATATTTCCTTTGCTGTACAGGACACGGAGACAGAACTTTATTTACATATTCAGTTAAATACACACTCGAGTAAAGCAGACCCTGTTTTTCAGATCGATAGCAATATCCAACTGGTTGTTGAAAGTAAAGAATTTCTGGGGCTTTTAACGCGTAAAAAGAAATATGATGTGGTGTATAAAAACTTAAACCAATCGCAAGTTTCAGAACAGCTCAGCTTATTCCTAAATGGTCAAATCGAAGAGATGACAGAACAATATCGCCAATTAATGCATAAAAAAATGCTGCAAGAGCATCGTTTGGCATAACGACTAGAGGTCGCATCTTCTATAAAAAATAAGGAAGCGTGAGCTTCCTTATTGATCTGTAAAAAAAGTAATAAACGGGCTTGATTATTTGACCAATGGATAAAATACACTTAGTACATATAAAAGTTAAATATAGTGAGCGATTATGCAATTTACACTTTAAAATCAATGACTAATTTATAAAAATTTGGTTTAAATTGCTATTAATTTCAATGAGTATTGTTACACTACAAATAGATTTTAAAGGTATGCGTTATAAAATAATGAACAATTTTGAAATTCAAATTCAGTATCCTAATCACACAGATGAGCGTGAGATGGAGTATGAGAGCGATTTAGATATTGCTGAGATATTGGCGAAATTTGAAAGTATCAGTTGGCGCCGTCAACGTGTTTTACAATTACAACTGGATGGTCGAAATACTATTTTTACAGTGTTGAACCCAGCGTCAGAAGCATTTTTAAAAATTACATTAAATGCTTATGCGAAAAGTGAAGATTTTGAATTTAAGATAGAAAGCAATATCAAATTGATTTTCCCACAACGCGAATTATTTGGCTTGATGACGCGGAAAAATAAAGAAGTATTTGCAATCAAACACAGTACGCTTGAACAGGTAAAAGCGAGTTTAACCGCATTTTTAAATCAGGATACCAAAGGCTTAGAAGATATCTTGCGTGACAGTAAAGCAACTTCACTAAAAGATGCGTCTTAACTCAGCAGATTAAAGCGTGTGCCAATTGAAATAGAGTGACTAAAATGCAAATTTATAAATTAAATTTGCATTTTTTTTAGAATTCATGCAATAAAAAATCATTAAATATACTTTCTTGGAAAATTTTCTTTATTAAGTGACTTTCGAAGGAAAATTTTCCTAAAAAATAAAAAAATTAATCTATCTTAGGAAAATAATCCCGAGCCGATTTCGTTAATATTTATCTCAAGGATGTAAGGGATCGAAAAGAGTAGATTGCTACCAGTTACGTACAACGTGAGTGTAGTACTTACCCACAAGGTCTCGATTCGGCTTAGGACGCTATAAATCAAAAGTTTATAGGCAATAGGATTAAAACTTACAAAGTTTTAATAGTTGAAGTAAACCAGAGTTGTTTTCCCGCTCATCCTGAAAAATTTGATAAAAATTATACTGTACAATTCCTTTTATTTGATCTAATTAACCTAGCTACAAAGTAATTAAGAAATTATCTATAAGAAGCTAAAAATCATCATACTCAAAACTTTACTTTATTGAATATTTTAACTATAAGTGACTAATGAAGTCTGAATTTTATTATTAAAATTAATTAAAACATAGCTTTAGTTCGGTTTCGTGGTGTTGTTGTTTTTGGTTTTTTATATTCAAGCTGTTTCAAAAACTTACTGCTATTGGTCAAGGAATGATGTCTAAATGATTAAACAATTGGAGACCTATCTGTTGATGAGTTCGATGGTTGTACGTCGTATTAGTTTGCTTTTTATCATCATCATTTTAGGTGCAATTGATCTGGCGACTGGCTATGAATACTCATTTGCAGTGTTTTATCTGATTCCTGTTTCTATCGCTGCATGGTATGACAACAAGCATATCGCGATGATTGCGGTTATTTTATCGGGGATTACTTGGTTATATGCTGACTATAGTGCAGGGCACCAGTATACAAATTCGATTATCCCTTTCTGGAATGCTTGTGTAAGGCTTGGCTTCTTTAGTGTTGTGGCTTTTTTATTGTTGAGAATAAAAAATAATTTAAATGAAATGACCTTAATGGCAATGAAAGATTCTCTGACATCGCTGAATAATACTCGTGCCTTTAATTTAGAGTATCAGGCTCTAAAAAAGCGTTATTGCAAAAAAGAACATACCTTAGCTGTCGCTATTATAGATTTAGATGGCTTTAAAGCGGTAAATGATACCTATGGACATAGCAAAGGTGATGATGTTTTAGTCGAGTTCGCTCATGTATTGCAAGCTGCGACACGCCATTCTGATGTGGTTGCTCGTATGGGCGGTGATGAATTTGTAGTGATCTTACAAGATACTGATTTAAAAGGAATCGAGGACTACGCAAAACGACTTAGAAATAGTTTTTTATTTAGTGGCTTAAAGCAAAAATTCGGTATCGATTTTAGTATGGGGATTGGTATTTACAATGAATTACCTGACGATGTTGATGATGCAACGCATCAGGCAGATCTATTGATGTATCAGTCTAAAGCACAAGGGAAGTCACAAACAACAATTCATGCAATCTTATAAACAGTAGCCTTACAAACAGTAATAAGGCTAAAGATTTTATTCCTTTATGCTATCAAGTGGATTCGGTTTTATTTCTCCATTGCTTAAATAAAGGCTTTAAATATAGTTAACCTGTCAAAAAACGCATACACAAGAATATAATTTTTATTAATTAATATTTTTAATTAAATCAATTATATGTAAAAAAATCAATTGTTTAATTATAAAAAAGCTTGCAATGCCACACCTTAAATTCAACGTTTAAATCCCTTTGCGTAGGCGATGCCTCACTTTTCAGAGATGAAAAGTGACAAAAATCTTTAGTTGGGCGAGGGGTACGTCCTATACCCCCACCCAACGGCGACATCCATGTCGCCCCGCGGTAGGATAACCATCTAGGATTCAAAGTACAAAAAATCAATTGATAACCAAAATTCCCTAAAAGTTCATATAAAACATAAGCTTAATTTATGATCAATGACTTGATAGATATCACTTATATGAATAATTAATTGGTTTAAATATAGTGACTTTTCAGTATCCGAATACGTTTACAGTAAGCGGATACATATCAATAGTCTATAAATATTTTACTTCTAATGTGGTGATTAAGGTTTCTAAGAGCAATAACACATCGGCTTTCTTGCGTGCATCAATAAAAAACACAGGTAAATTTAGATCGCGTTCCATCAACCATTGACGGTATTGGTGCGTTGGCTTATTCATATCATCATCGATATGGGTGACTCCAATCACAATGTTTTCACCATACTGTTTAAAAATATTGAGGTAATATTCAAGTTCATCTAAGGGTGTTGCTAAGCTATGATCAATCAACAAAATCGTACCAATCGCGCCTTTGCATATCACGCCCCACATAAAGTCAAAGCGACCTTGTCCTGGTGTGCCATACAGCCCAACTTTACTGCCATCATCAAGGGTTACTTCGCCATAATCGATTCCCACGGTTGTGTTTAGTTTTTTATGGCTACGATCATCGGTGTTAAATGCTTCAGTTGCTAATACAGGTACTTCTGATAATGATTTAATCGCTTCAGTTTTACCTGCCCCCATTGAACCTGCAAAAACAATTTTATACTTCTGAATAATCATCGTGTATTTATCCCTTAAAATTTAAATCGACTTTTTAATTTGTTAAAAAAGCTTTTTAAAACTCCTTTTTCTTCCGTTTGCTCAGTATCACTTGATGTTTTATCAAATAGGCTTTCTTTTGCTGAAATCAGTTCAGCGTTATGGATGGCTAAATTCGCAGCAACAAAGTGCTGCACGGTTGTGACTGGGATGTTGAGTTTGTCTGAGACGTGTTGAATCTCAGCCCCAGAAATAAAACATGCACTTAGTTGTAACAGTAATTTCTTATCCAGCTCATTGGGTTGAACCCAAAATTTGAGGCGATAATATTTATCAGCTGCAGGTACGGTAATTAAATTGGGATTTTTCCAAATCAGGTTAAATAACCAATTTTCTAAATTGAATTGTCGTTTACGAGAGACTTTTATAAAGTCCGCAGTGACTGCCGCGGTGTAGTGTATCGAGCGATCTGTTTGGTATTCTTCACGGGTAGCTTCTAGCCATGCCAGATGCGCATGATGGTCGATAATCGCAATCGTACCGAGATGATCATTTAATATAACTTTGCGGCTGTCGTGATGGAAAAGCGCTGCAAAAAAATCAATTTCTTTGATTTCAAGTTGATCATCAGCTTCATCATCTGGAGTTTGGCTAAGTTCAGATTGTTCTGTTTCAGTCTTATGCAGTAATTTGATATTGACCCAGTTTTTCAGTGTAAATTCGTCATAAATCGGGATGCAGAGTAAATTATCTTCAGCACTTTCTTTATGTTCACTATGTTTTGAAATTTTTAAATAAGGAATATTTTTATTTTGGATAATATTCTGGATATTATTATTTTCAAAAAACTGCTCATTGATCAAAATACAATTTATATTTTGATCTGAAACACTTGTCCAATTTATACCAATGTTGGTTGGTAAAATTTTTCTAAGTCTTATTTTAAGATCGTCAGAGGTGGTTAAACCTAAGCCTGAAATTGCGATATTGATACATTGATTGTTCATAATATCACTTATCTAATATTAAAAAATTAAAGTGTAAACTGTTTTTTAACGGTCGTAGTTAGTTTAAGTTAACGCTAGATTTGTTCTTTTTCCAGTAAAATCATTTTTTTAATGTTTAATTGCTTGGCATTTAATCAGTATATTTCTTGCATTATTATCCTCCTGTGTAAACTGTTAATTTTTCTTAACGTTTAGAGAGTTTCATGGCTTTAAATTAACATTAGTTATTATAAAAAATCTATCTTAAAGTTAAATAAATTGCTTAGTTATTTTTATCAATAAAAGCTTAACTTAATAGTAATTTGAATGTTTATTATGATTGTGCATATTTTATCATTTATAATATTATTACTGTGATTTTAATCACGTGAAATGATTAAAATTACTTAAGTATTTTTTACATGAAAAAAAGCGATCATTTCGATCGCTTTTTATAATTTTTGATTATCAGACTAAATTAAGCAAAAAGCTTCGTCGCTGCTTCAAAAAGAATATACAAAACCACAAGTGCCACCACAGGTTCTGCAATTTTAGCCCAAGTAGGATTTGCCGTTTCGGTTACTACGACTTCTTGGTGATCTGTATGAAGATCTGCTTTTTGAACATTGACCATTTGATTAAACTCCTTCATCGTTTCATCTAATGATATCTCTTCTTCAGGCACAGGTTGAGAGCCAATCAGTTCGGTTAGTTCGTTTGTTGACCAAACCCAATCTTTCGCCTGACCTGAGAGGTGCTCAATTTGCCCGATCACCAATTCTCGAAGACCTCGCTTACCTAAACTTCCTGCTGTTTCAAGCTGCTTTAATTCAGCAAGCTGTAGTTCAAGAATTTCCGTTGTTGCTGGTTCAAGTATAGATTTATCTAAACTGGATTTATTCTGAGTAGAGGTGGTGAGGTGTCGAGAAATTTCTTGGCTGTACAACTGATCTTGCGAAAGAATTTCTTGATACAACGCATCATCATCTTTACGCCATAGCGTAATGAGTTTACCCAACGTTAAAGCATTGAGTTCTTCAATATGTGCTATACGTTGAGCAGGCTCTAATTGAGATAATAGCTGAGGCTTTTGAATCTTTATCTGCTCAGCAAAGTATTGTACGAGATCAAAAGCCATTCAGTTCTCCTTGTTCTATTCTAAAATTCTTAAACTTGGTTTTTTCTTTGGTGCCTCAGTTTTAGTTTCTACTTCTTCACTAGTATTTGATTCTAAAACATCTTCATCTATTTGCACATTGGCATATTCATCAGGATCAAAGAATAATCCTTGTCCATTTTCGCGTGCATACAAGCCTAATACTGCATTTATAGGCACATAGATATCTTTAGATGCACCACTAAAACGAGCAGAGAAGGTAATTGCTTCATTGGTCATATTTAACATATGCACAGAATGTGGTGCGATGTTCAATACAATTTGCCCATCTTGTACAAATTGTTGTGGTACATCGGTATAGGGTTTGGTTGCGTCAACAAGTAAGTATGGCGTTAAATTGTTGTCGCAAATCCATTCATATATTGCGCGTGCAAGGTATGGTCGAGTTGGGGTTAAGTTCAATTCTTGTTCAGACATTAAAAAATACTCTATTGATTTGCGATCTAGAATTTTGCCAAAAATTCACTATATCTGTTTTTCTCTTTAAAAGTCATCGACTTTAAAAAAGCAGGGCGGCTAAAAATCCGTTGGCAATATAATAAAATTGGACGAGATTGCTGTTTCGGTAATTCAATTCCCATATGTTTTAACCGTATGAAAATTGGCGCTAACATGCAATCTAAAATTGTAAAGTTTTCAGACATAAAATAAGGATAATGTTGAAAAAGTGGGGTAAGGGATACCAAAGTATCTTTTAATTGTTCTTGTGCATTCTTTTTTGCAGCTTCATTAAGTGTGTCTGGGTGGCGTAGCATAATGTCTGCAAGTTTAAGCCAATCTTGTTCAAAGCGCCAAATATACTGTCTTTGCTCTGCGCGTGGTGCTGGGGCATCCGCATAGAGTTTATTTTGTCGATAACGGTCATCTAAGTATTCAGAAATAATACTGGTATTAAACAGCTTTAAATCATTTTCAATCAGCATAGGTAGTTGATTATATGGATTTAAACTGGCTAAATCTTCATCATCTTCTTCGACAATGATTAAGGTGTGTTTAATTTGTTTTTCTGCAAGAAGAAATCTAATCCAATGTGAACGAAAGTCATCCTCGTGGCTATACAACGTAATCCCTTGTTGAGGTGCATTTTCGACAGGCATATTCCAAAAACTAAGTGAAGTGAATAGAGTAGAATACTAAAAATAGACAATAAAATCATCTTAACTTTAATAAGCTTATGGTGGGTATTGCTATCAAGTAGATAGAAAACAAGGATAAACCTATGAATTTAATAAATAAGCACAGTAAATTAGCTTTGGCATTGCTGTTGATGATGAGTATTTCAAATACATATGCAAAGAAGCAATCTGTAGATGCTCAAGTACAAGAGGCTGCTGCTGAAGCAATTGAAGCCGCTGGAGCGGAAGTGGCTGGAGCAGGGGCCTTATGTAGTGCAGATGAGGCCTGTGATGTTGCGTCTGCTGCTTCTGAAGATGAAATGTATGGTGGGATCAAACAAGAATATGTCGTAAAAGGTTGTAAGGTGACGATCTATAATGATGGACCTGTGAAAATGGTCAATGTAAAGACTGATAAGCCATGTAATGCACCGCTTCCGAAAGATCATAAGTTTTCTAAGGAAACTCGAACTTATCAGGAAAATGGCTGTACGATTACAGAATCAAAAGCTGCCGATGGGATTACTGACGCTGTCATGGACTGTTCTAAACGAGATAAAACAAAGTAACTTCAAATAGTTAATCCATAAAAAACCTCGGCAAATGCCGAGGTTTTTTGTCCGATTCGGTAAACGAATTAACGTTTAGAGAATTGAGGACGTTTACGAGCTTTACGTAAACCAAGTTTCTTACGTTCAACTTCACGAGCATCACGAGTAACGAAACCAGCTTGACGAAGAGCAGGTTTTAAAGTCTCGTCAGAAGCGATCAATGCACGAGTAATACCGTGACGGATAGCGCCTGCTTGACCACCGATACCACCACCAGCAACAGTGATGTAAAGGTCAAATTTTTCAGTAACTTCTAAAAGCTCAAGTGGTTGACGAACAACCATACGAGCAGTTTCACGACCGAAATACTGTTCAAGAGTGCGGTTGTTGATTACGAGTTTACCAGTACCAGCTGATAGGAAAACACGTGCAGTTGCGGTCTTACGGCGACCTGTACCATAGTTAGTAGCCATGTGCTGTATCCCTTAGATGTCCAAAACTTGTGGCTGTTGAGCAGTATGAGGATGCTCAGTACCAGCGTACACTTTCATTTTCTTGATCATCGCGTAACCAAGAGGACCTTTTGGCAACATGCCTTTTACAGCACGTTCG
Organism: Acinetobacter sp. BIGb0196; assembly: GCF_011759595.1. Lineage (NCBI taxonomy): Bacteria > Pseudomonadati > Pseudomonadota > Gammaproteobacteria > Moraxellales > Moraxellaceae > Acinetobacter > Acinetobacter sp. BIGb0196. Next base: position 1,041,049 of record NZ_JAAOZA010000002.1, read on the forward strand.
AAGATTTCTTCTGGTTTATGAGCAACTAATTTTTCGAAATTAGTTTCACGAATACCACCAGGGAAACCAGTGTGGCGATAGTATTTCTTATCAAGTGATTTTTTACCAGTCACTTGTACTTGTTCAGCATTGATCACAACGATGTAGTCACCAGTGTCAACGTGAGGCGTATAAGAAGTTTTGTGTTTACCGCGTAAACGACGAGCGATTTCAGTCGCAAGGCGACCTAAAGTTTTGCCAGAAGCATCAACAACATACCAGTCGTGTTGAACTTCAGCTGGCTTAGCGCTGAGAGTTTTCATTAAACCACTACCTATTATAGTTGGTTTGGACTATGGAATCTGTCCAAACAAAAAGGAGTGCGAATTCTATCTGAAAAGAGTTAGAGTCGCAATTGAAATATTGAATTTCAAGCGCATCATTATATGGATAAACGTACCCAAAAGCAAAGCTTAGTTTGGATAAAATGTTGTAAGGTTTTCTGATTTATATTGGAATTGTGACGGGATTCATGAATAATTAAGGTGATATACAGAAAATAAGTCAGGCAAAAATGAAAATAATAAATTCAATAAAATTCGTTCTACTGCTATTGGGTATAGGTAACTTAAACCTGAGTTTTGCTCAAGCGGATTTGCAGGATCAGCAAGCCCAGTTCAATCAAATGAATCCAAAGAACATACTAAAAAATGAAAAAACATGGGAAAATGAAAAAATAAAACGATTAGGAAAAACCAAGGAAGAAAAAGCAGCAAGAAAACAACAGCGAGGAGAATTAGATACGATCTTGGATGCGAAATGGATGACTGTCGATTTTAGTGAAGAAATTCAATCCGCATATCCTTGCCAAGCGATTGGATTACTCATTCAAACGCAACACATCCCTATTGGTGAAGAAGTCGATGCGGTTGTGCAATGGAAGGATGATGACGATAAAAGCCGAAGTGGCGAATATACAGTTTATGGAAAAGTTGAACCTGATTAACGGGTTAGAATAATCTTTGATCAACATATTGCCCCAGCCAAGTGTGGGAAAGACGTTGAATCGATGTTTGATTTCACTAAAGTTGATCAAGAGCAAGCTCAACCAGAAACTCGGCCAGCGTCTAAAAGTAAGCTCTAAGCATTCTGTTTACGATGTGATATTCAATCCGTTAATTTTTATAGAATGAATTGCTAAAAGAATAGTCGTCGAATAGATAACTTTTTGACTTAGATTACAATGATGGAAGGAAATATGTAGGGCGGTATAGTTTTGCAAAGGATATTTCTTTTAGACTTTAAGCTTAAGCTGTAATAGAGCTAATTTTATTGCTGATTTACAGCATAAGTGATGTATTTTTATATATATTTTTTTCATTATAAATTTCAGCTCTCTAAAACTGAAATAGAAAAAATGTTTACAATTGAGTCGTATAGTTCTCTCGAGAAATTGTTTTGGTTAATTTTTTACATGTTTCCGTTATATTCGATATAAAAATGAACTTGAATTGGAAATGATAATTTAGAACCGATGTATACTGTCTCTGCAAGGTCTGTTAAAAGAGTTCTAGATGCTTCCTTTATATATAACCAGTGGTGAGCCTGCTGGCATTGGCCCAGATATTTGTTTAGATTTGGCAGATCGTATTGATGATCGCCCAGTTGTTGTATTGGCTGATATCAATATGTTGAGGGATCGTGCCAAAATTTTAAACAAAAGCGTTCAGCTTATTGAGTATCAAGGGCAGACGGAGTGTTTGGCTCAAGGTCAGCTCTATGTGGAACATGTTCCTTTAGCCGTGGATGTTGCTTTAGGGACGTTAAACTCGCAAAACTCTGCATATGTGATCGAACAATTACGCCGTACTGCATACTATGCCATGCAAGGCCTCAGTGTTGGTGTTGCTACAGCGCCAGTACAAAAGTCAATTATCAATGACGCAGGGATCCACTTCAGCGGTCATACGGAATATTACCAAGAGTTTGCAGGCGTGGAACGTGTGGTCATGATGCTTGCAACAAAAACCTTAAGAGTCGCTTTAGTGACCACGCATTTACCATTGCGGGATGTTGCAGATGCCATTACCAAACAGCGTCTCCATCAGGTAATTGATATTCTTATTCATGATTTAAAAACAAAATTTAAAATTAATCATCCGCGTATTTTAGTGTGTGGTTTAAACCCGCATGCTGGAGAGGGTGGCTACTTAGGTCATGAAGAAATTGATACGATCAATCCAGTGCTTGAAAGTTATCGAGTCCAAGGCATAGACATGAGTTTAAGTATGCCTGCTGATACCTTATTTACTGTGGATCATTTAAAAGATACTGATGCTGTTTTGGCGATGTATCACGATCAAGGTTTACCTGTGTTAAAATCGCAGGGATTTGGTGAAGCCATCAATATTACTTTAGGGTTACCTTTTATTCGTACCTCAGTTGATCATGGTACTGCGCTCTCCCTTGCAGGTACAGGCCTTGCAAAAAGTTCAAGTTTGCATGTCGCTGTCGATTTAGCGCTTGATCTCGCTCGCTCGAATTAACTTTATTGAATAATAATTTTTAAATTTTACATCGATGGAAAGTTAGTAATGTCAATCATTAAGCATAAGAACAACCATATAAAACCACAATCCATGAAGCGTTGCATAAAAAATAGCATAGCGGCTGTATTGATCGCCGCTATGCTATCTGCTTGCTCGAACCTTGCAATGGATCACAGTGTTTGTGATTTAAGGGTTTTGTCACTGCAAATTCCAAGACAGTCACAAGATGTTGTGCAATATGCTGGTTCACTCACTGTAGATAATTTAAAGAACAGCCAAGAAAAATTTAATCAAGCATTGGCAATAGTGCATAAAAAATATGCGAATCATAGTGGCATGGATAAAATGCTTAAAGACGGAGAAGCAATCAATGCTAATATTGATCTTCTGGTAAAGCATCGAGATAAACTAATGGCTTTACAAGACTTCAGTATTTTTGTTCAAGAAATTATACCTGGTATTCAAGCTGAATATAATTTAGTGGTAGATCGAATGGTCCGCTTAAATTATCCTTCAACTCAAGCTATCATTGCAAAAAATCAAGTTTTTTTGGGTGAGCGTGTATTACGTTCAATGCAAAAAATATCCAGAGGTGATGAAGATTCAGCAATCAATATGGAAGATTTTCTGGCTGATCTTGAGGTATTGAATATCTACCTTGAAGCACAACTTAAAGGAAATACTGAACTGGGTATAGATCGTGTTAAAGATGCAGAGATGCGTGAGGGCTTAGAGTCAATTCAAGAAGATGTTAAGAAAATCTCAGAGTCTGAGGTTATGAATCTTCTTAGAAAACCAGAGAATCTCGCTTTAGCATATAAAGCAGCGAGTGAAAATGTGACTAAATCTGATGAAATCTTTAATGGCCTAAGCAAGTTAGAGTCGAATACGCAATAGTGGTCATCAATCAATGTGGAGAATTTTATGTATCAAATTAATGCCCTAAACCCTAAAGATGAAGGGCATCATACGCGTAAGCGTTTTGGACAAAACTTCTTACATGACCAACGTGTGATTGCCAAAATTGTTCGTTCTGTTGCCCCACGATCAGGGGAAAATATTGTTGAAATTGGACCGGGTTTAGCCGCTTTAACTTCACCTTTAAATGGTGAATGTGACGCTTTGACTGTGCTAGAACTGGATCGTGACTTGGCAGCAGGCTTGCCGGGTCGAGTACCACATCCTGAACGGCTAACCATCATTGAAACTGATGCGTTAAAATATGATTTTACTGAATTATTTCAGGAAGGCCGTCCTTTACGTGTGGTTGGAAACCTACCTTATAATATTTCAACGCCTTTGCTTTTCCATCTTTTGGAATTTGGTGACAAAGTCAAAGACATGCATTTTATGTTGCAAAAAGAAGTGGTTGATCGTATTACCGCGTCTCCAAATACCAAAGAATATGGGCGTTTGTCGGTGATGATTCAATACTTTTGTAAACCTACTTTCTTGTTTGAAGTACCACCGGGATCATTCAATCCACCACCAAAAGTAACATCTGCGGTATTTCGTTTAGAGCCTTATGCGATTAAACCAATTGTTGCTAAAAGTGAAAAAGCCTTGGCTCGTTTGGTATCGCATGTGTTTACACAACGCCGAAAAACGCTACGTAATAGCTTAAAAGGCATGTTGGTAGAAGACGGTTTTGAAAATGCTGGTGTAGATCCAATGGCACGTCCAGAAACCTTAACATTGGCTCAGTTTGTTGCATTATCTGACCAAATGGTGGCTTAAATGGCACTGGAAAAAGTCAGATATAATTATGTGATTGGCGATGTACAAGGGTGTTTTGAAGCACTGAAAGCACTACTCAAAGAAATCCAGTTCGATGCTGATCAAGATTTTATTTGGTTTGCGGGCGATTTAATCGCCCGTGGTGAAAACTCAGTGGGTGCATTACGCTTTATCAAAAAATTATGCGAACAAGGCAATGCTGCGACAGTCCTTGGCAATCATGATTTAAATTTGCTGGCGGTTGCACGTGGGATCAAAAAGCTCAAAGAAAAAGACCATATTGATGATGTCATTCATGCTTTAGAAAGTGATGAATTGGTTGATTGGTTGCGTAAACAGCCTTTGTGTTTATTTCCCAATGAAAAGACGATTTTGACCCATGCGGGTATCCCGAATATTTGGGATGCGGAAAAGACCGTAGCGTTGGCCAAAGAAGTGCAAGCAGTCTTAGCGCATGATGACTTTGCTGTGCTTGATTCATTTCTAAAAGAGATGTATGGCACTGAACCAGATTTATGGGGTGATGATTTACAAGGTCATGCTCGCTTACGCTGTATTACCAATTATCTAACCCGTATGCGGCTGACAGATGCACAAGGTCGTTTAGAGTTTAGCTTTAAAGATGCTTTAGATGAGCCGATGCCAGTCGGTTTTCAGCCATGGTTTAAATTTGAATCACAGACAGCAAAAACTCATCAAATCGTTTTTGGACATTGGGCAGCGTTGCAAGGTGAGCGTATCAATGCGCAAATCCAAAATGTCGATGGTGGCTGTGTCTGGGGGCATCAACTGCTGGCTTATCGACTAGAGGATCAAAAACTTTTTAGTGTCGATAATCCTGTTTTTTGATATGAATAAAGCCACAAGATGTGGCTTTTATTTTGGATAATTTCACGAGATTCAAGCATAGTGTTAATGTGCCATTTTCAATGATTTTAATCTTTTAAATGGTGGGTTTGTCTATCAACTGAAAAGCAAATTATTCTTGTCGAATCCATGTTTGACTTCGACCAATCAGCGAAATACCAAGATAGCCACGTAAGGTCAGGCGGTTTCCACTTGCATTTAAGCGGGCTTTACCGTGATAAATTTTTCCTCCACGAGGATCCAGAACTTCACCACCAATATAGTTGTTTGGGTTATTTGGATCAGCTTTTAACTTTTGTAAAATGGTTAAGCCAATAATCGGTTTATTGGTAAAGGGGGCGGGGCAATTGCGGCATTGTGTTAAAGCCGTTTCACCGGGTGCAGGAAAATCTTTAATGATTTTCCCGATATAAGTATCATCTTTTAGTTTCTCGATTTGAATATGTGCGCGAACATAACCTGTTTTATCATCAACAGTGCGCCATGTGCCAGTGATGTCAGCTGCATGTGTCCAGCTGATCATTCCCAGTAGCATACAACTGAAAATTCCTTTTTTCATAAGCATACCTATTTTCTTTTAAGTTTAAATGTTGTGATTCGTGAATAAGACCTTATTCACGAATCCAAGTTTGACTACGACCAAGTGCAGATACCCCTACATAACCTCTTAACATTAAGCGATTACCGTTTGAGTTGAGTTTGGCTTTCATGGAGTAAATTTTACCTGTAAGTGGGTCAATAATTTTTCCACCGACATAATCTTCTTCACTGGTTTGTTTGAGATTTTTAAGAACATCCATACCTAAAATCGGTTTATTGGTATAAGGCGCTGGACAGTCTATACAGGTTTCTTTTGGAGTATAACCAGGACGTGGGGTAATTTTGATGATTTTACCAGTATATGTGCCATTGGCTTCTTTGCGTATTTCAAGCACAGCTTTAGATGAGCCAGTTTTATCATCGATATTTTTCCAAATACCGGTGATATCTTTTGCCATACTGCTACAGCTTAAAACAGAAAATAATGTCCCTAAGATGAACTTATTAAACCTCATTTATTGATTCCTTATCAAAATGGGGGAAAGAATAGTTCATCTTAAGCTGAATAATTACTCTAGGCAATCATGTGAAAAGTAAACTAAATCACATTTATTTTATAAAAAGTATAAAGGTTGGCAGCCAGATGGCTGTAAACACCGCATTTACTGCCATTCCAAAGGCTGCATAACGACCTGCAACCGCGCCACGTTGCCAAGCTTGGGCCGTTCCGATGGCATGTGCAGCCAGTCCTAAAGCCAAGCCAGACGCGCGTTCATCATTAATATTGCGTAAAATAATCGATGAAAATGCGGCCCCAATCACGCCCGATAAAATGACGATCAAAATCACCAATGTGACTGGTGAGTGCAATAAAGTTGCAATATTGATTGCAATTGGGGTAGTCACAGCACGTGTAGCAAAGGCCATAATGGTCGGTTCCGACATATGCAGTAAATAAGCCAAGCTCATGGGTAATGCGACAGCACTGATACTGGCAAACACCAAGATCCCCACAACAGATTTCAGTGGTAAATCATCATAACGCATTGCCGCTAATGGAATAGCCAAGGCCACAGTGACATAACCGAGTAGGTGGCTAAATAGACCATTCATATCGGTATTGTATTTTTCATAAGGAATTTTAAAGATCATTAAAATTCCAATTACAAAAAACATGCCAATGACCAGAAGCGGAATTTGAGGAAAGCGTTTATTAATTGGTTTCGCTGCCAAATAGGCAATTAGCGTGATTAAAAACCCAGTGAGTACACTTAACATATCAGCCTCCTATAGCCACTTCTTCGCCATTTTTGCATAAATCCAGAGTGGAATCAGTGTGCTGACAAACATCACAACCAGAAATAATGGGATCTCTTTTCCCATACTGACCAGCATGATTAATGAACCCGCGCATATCGGTAAGAAAGCAAAGCCACTTTCTCTCATTAATTTATTATTGGTATCGACCAGACGGGCAGGGATTTTTTTGAATCTACGCCATAAAACCAACACAAACAGTAAGCTGAGTAGACCTGTTAAATTGCCCAATTCAGGATGATTAAATTGTGACATCACCAACACAGAAGCTTCACGAAAGAAGATGATAAGTCCTATTGTGAAGATCCATGCTTGCCAATCGATACCTTTTAACTGATCCATGTGTGTTTATTTATAAAAATTGATCTTTCACGTTTTAACCGATTTAGCGCTTTATTTCAAACTCTTCTAACGGCCTTTTAAATTGTTCTGCCTTATTTCCAAGGATTTCAACGAGCGGTAAATGTGCCTGATTGATGAGCTGTTCCAGTTTTTGTGGTGCCATGGCAACCACCAATTGTAAGTTGCCTTCATCATCATAATGCTCAGATTCGATGACGTTAAGATCGTAAAGTTGATTTTTTAACTTGCCATAAGCGGGTTTTAATTGCAGTTCAAAACGTTGAATTTGCCCCATCAAACATTCATGGACCGCTTTACGTAACAAGTCTAAACCTTGTTGTGTATGGGCTGAAACATAAACACGTTCAGGTTGGTGCGGTTTGGCATAAACGATTTTGGCTTCTTCGCCGCTTTGATCGATCTTGTTATAAACTCTTAATATCGGAACATCTGCGCCAATTTCATTTAACACCGTTTCTACAGCATCAATCTGTTCCATGACATCTGGACTACTCGAATCGATGATATGTAATAGTAAAGAGGCTTCTAAAGTTTCTTCCAAAGTTGCCTTAAAGGATTCGACTAAAGAATGAGCGAGATTGCGCACAAAACCAACAGTGTCTGCAAGAACAAGCGTGCCAATACCATCCCAATCTAAACGGCGTAAGGTTGGGTCGAGTGTGGCAAATAATTGATCCGCTGCATAAACATCACTATTTGCTAAAATATTAAAAAGTGTTGATTTGCCTGCGTTGGTATAACCGACCAAAGACACGGTTGGGATATTGGCTTTTTGGCGAGCAGCACGACCTTGAATTCGTGTTTTTCGGACTTTTTCCAGACGATCTTTGAGCTGTTCCATACGGATGCGTAATAGACGTCGATCTGTTTCAAGTAAGGTTTCACCGGGTCCACGTAGACCAATACCGCCTTTCTGACTGTCTAGATTACTACGACTGCGGACTAAACGTGATGAAAGGTGATCTAACTGAGCCAATTCAACTTGCAGCTTACCTTCATGGGTACGGGCACGTTGCGCAAAAATATCAAGAATCAAACCCGTACGGTCAATCACACGACATTTTAAAATACGTTCTAAATTACGTTCCTGAGCGGGTGACAGTGCTTGGTCGAAAATAACCAACTCCACTTCATCTGCCTCAACTTGTTCAGCAATTTCTTCTGCTTTACCTGAACCAATAAAGAACTTAGGATCGGGTTTAATCCGTTGTACGCTTAAATGCTCTAATATATCCGCGCCCGCAGATTTAGCCAGTAATCGAAATTCTTCTGCATCAAGATCTTCTAAGATTTGAACATTCACACTGACTAAAATGGTTTTTTCACCACCTTGATTTTGATCAAAGTATTCCACAGATTGTAAAACTCAGACATTAGATTAGAAAAATCATTCTAAAGGATATTCCGTGTGAAATCCTAAGCCGTATGCAAAGTATTGCAATAAAATTATAAATATATGAATTTATGGTGAAATCTTAATTTGGGTTTTCCTGTTGTTTTAACGGGGGAGTTAAAATTTAGTAAAAATGTATAGCTGCTTGATGGAGCGCAAATTTTGCTACAATTTAGGGTTGAGCTGATTTGGCTATTCATTTCGCACAGTAAATCAATGTTGTTGTCTTTATGATGAATGCAAGTTGATTTAGATATGTATACAATAGTGTCAGTTTAATATGACATACATTTTGTTTAGTGAATATCTATGACTCAACAACAAGCAATCAAAAAGTCAAAATCATCGAAATTAAGTGCTTTATCTAAAGTCTTTTTGTACAGTAAAAAACTGGTATCAGGAACATCTGCTGTTGCAGAAGGCTTTTATCTGGTTTACCGCCATCAACTCTATAAAGATCCGAATAATCCTAAAAATACCCGTTATGTGCAGTATTTTTGTCGCCGTTTAAGTGAAGTATTTAATGTCGACGTGCGTGTACATGGCGATATTCCGCGTGAACCAGCATTGTGGGTGAGTAATCATATTTCATGGTTGGATATTGCTGTTTTAGGTTCAGGGGCACGGGTATTCTTTTTAGCGAAAGCTGAAATTGAAAAATGGCCAGTTTTTGGCAATTTGGCTAAAGGTGGTGGAACCTTATTTATTAAACGTGGTTCAGGGGATTCGGTGCGTATTCGAGAGCAAATCGCTGAGTTCTTAAGTAAAGATATTCCAGTGTTGTTTTTCCCTGAAGCAACGACCACAGATGGTTCAAAAGTCAAAAAAGTACATGGTCGGATCTTAGGCGCAGCAATCGAAGCCAAGAAACCTGTACAAGTATGTGTGATTTGCTATGTAAATCAACATGGGCAATTAGATACCGTAGTGCCTTTTATTGGTGAAACCACATTTGTCGAACATGTCCAAGCTGTGCTGGAAATGCCAAAGGTTGTGGCGCATCTCAAAACTTTTCCTGCGATTGCAACAGAAGGGCATACGGTTGAAAGTCTGACGCAACAAGTGCAAGTGATGATGCAAAAAGGTTTGGAAGATCTACAGAAAGAAGTCCTAACAGATTAACGATCTATTCAAAATGATGTCTCTGACTGTTTTGAATAGGCCAAGGGAAGCTGTCTGCGAGAGTGTGTAGGTTTATAAAACGTCTTTATTCTTTATCAGAATAGATGATCATGATCTTTAATCAGCAGGCAGAATATTTGTCACTGGAGCATAGTCATAACGAGGATTGTTCGAAAAAGAAAAAGTTAGGACGCCTGATTCCAGATTCAAAAATACAGTGAAGGCATTATTTTTTCTCAACGATATTGCCTCACTCATGCTCAACGTTTTTTAGATATTATACCGATCAATATTATTAACTTGACATAAATAAAATGGTTTTTGCTTTTTCCATCAGCCGATTTTACCTGACATCGCTATCGCGTTTGGCGGCATGGATGCCGCCGTTGGTCAAGGGCGATAAGGATATCCCCTTTGACCAACATGAGCAAAAACAAAGCACGGCTTTGTTTGCAGCGCAAGTTTTGGCATTGCCCGAGAAAAGTAGAGCATCGCCTACGCAAATCGATCTAAACTTTTCTCAAAATATAAGGCAGTGAAAACACCATGTATTATGCAAATTTTCATGAATGGTCTTACTTTGCTTATTCAGTGCTTATACCATATATGTGAAACTATTCAGGATTACATAAAGCCCTCAATCGGCAACCAAGAAATCACCTTAATTCCTGCTTTTTGCCACCACTTCATTTTTGGCTCTTTTCTTAAAGTGACAATGCCTTGAGGCGTTTCTTTGAGCCAATTGATTTTATTCTGTGAATCTAAAACCAGCTTATAAGCATATTTTTTTAAATTATCGTCCATAGTTTTATGTACGGCAATCGCCAACGGTGGGCTATTGATAATGACCCCAATCTCAGTATTTAAGTTGGCTGAACGTGGGTCGAAATTAAATGAGCCAATAAACACTTGTTTATTATCTACAGCCATCAGTTTGGCATGCAAGCTAGAACGGCTTAAGCCTTTTAAGCTAACTTTGGCTTTCTTTGAGATTTCTTCTGAATTGGCGTAGAGATTCTCTTCAGAAACGGCAGGCAGAAACTCATAAAGCTCGACACCATTTTTTAATAAATTATCTCGATATTTTGCATAAAATGCATGCACCAACGCGACATCATTGGCTTTAAATGAATTGGTCAGGACACGTACTTTAACGCCCTCATCTGCCAACTCAACCAGTTTCTTTGCCCCTTTTTTTTGCGGAACAAAATAAGCAGAAATCAGATCGACATTTTGAGTCGGGATATCTAAGCGCTTCACCATTTGGAAGTTAAGATGCTGTTCTTTTTTTGCTTTGGCCTGAATTTTATCAGGAGCATCTTTGACCACCTCTGCTTTGACCCAATCCAGTTGAATATTCTGATTGAGCCACTGATCAAAAGCATGGGTGCGATTACTTAAATTCAAATAATTTTGAACCGTAATTTCTTGGTAATGATGGGTTAATTGTTCTTTTAGGCTGTCATAACGTAAGGTGTAGGTACTGTGATTGACAATATTTCTCACTGGATAAGCGTAGCTATGATTCCAGTATTCGTCAAAGGAGTGGGTAATATCATCTACCGCTTGCCCCACCAGCATGACATCTACATCTGAAAATTGGTAATTGTCACTGACGTTATAATATTGATTACTCATATTACGTCCGCCAATTAATGAAATTTGATTGTCAGCAGTAAAGGTCTTGTTATGCATGCGACGATTGATACGTTTTAAATCCAGCACCATGTCTATGGGGCGAATACTTCTAAAACGGTAAGGGTTAAATAGTTTTACTTCAATGTTTGGGTGTTGATCTAAGGCGAGATAAACCCCTTCCATTTGTTTGGCATTATTATCATCAATCAGTAAACGAACTTTAACACCGCGATCTGCGGCTTCAATAATTTTGTATAAAGCCAATGAGCCAATTTTGTCATTGTCCCAAATGTAATATTGCAAATCTAAAGTTTTTTGTGCTTTTTCAATTAAATTGATGCGTGCTGCGATTGCTTCCAGCGGATCATAAAGAACGTGATAACCGGTTAACTCAGGGTTTTGCGCTTTTAATGGAGAAATAATTTGCGCCAAAGGGGTGTCTTTGGTGTCTATATCGTAGGCATATTCGGGTTTAATATTTTCTTGTCGAGGTAGGGTTGAGCAGGCAGAAAGGCTGAGTAATAGGCAAGAACCGATCATCACCCAATATTTTGAAGCATGGTGATTGTGAGCTTTTTGCTGTAATTGGGTATTACGATTGATCGTTCTTTGCATAATATTTTCTAAGATTTCTCAGAGCTAGAGTATAATTGCCTGAGGATATATTGACAATTCGTCGATGTTTGCCGAAATGCAATCCATTTATGAAATGCCAATGTAGCCTTTTCAAAAGATAAATAAAGAGATGACAAGTACACGCGACTTGCGAGATTGAATATGTTTCCAACCCTAACTGTTACATCAATTTTTTATCTCTGCTTCATTGTGCTTGCGATATGGGGAATAAGCCAAGCATGGTTAAGTCAATCTAGAACTGAAACGATCCATCCTTTTAAGTCTTTCGTCCATTTACTGGCATTCTACCTGTCTTATTTATTAATTCCGTTGTTATTTTTTAGCATTTATGCAGGTTATATCGGAAAATTCTCATTACATGAAAGTATTTTTATTTTCTTGCTTAGTGCATTGCTGATTTATGCACGCTTTATTGAACCACATCGAGTTCATGTTCAGCATATACAATATTCGTTGGGGCAGGAGAAAACCTTCACTCAACCGATTAAAGTTGCGTTGCTTGCTGATTTACACATTGGTCTGTTTTCTGGACATGAGCGTCAGCTTAAAACAATTGTCAAAAAAATTAATTTGGCTCAACCCGATTTTGTCGTGGTTGCAGGGGATTGGACCTATGAACCTGAAAATAAATTGGTTGAAGAACTGGCGATTTTAAAACAGATCGAAGCTCCGGTTTATTCAGTAAATGGTAATCATGATGAGCAGTATCCAGGACCACCGATTCAAGCCTTATTGGCCAGTGCCTTAGAGGCCAATAACGTGATGGATATTGAAGGTAAAATTGTTGAATTTGATGATTTTCGCTTAATCGGTGTCGGGGATTTATGGGCTGGCAAGGTGGATATGCGTTATATGCCCGATTTACCTCAAGACAAGCCGTGGTTAATTTTGTCACATAACCCTGATACGGTAGATATGGTGCCACAGTTGCCTACACGTCCGTTGATGCTGTCAGGGCATACTCATGGTGGGCAAGTTGAATTGCCGTGGTTGACCAGTTATGTGATGAAAAAAGTTTCTATCCTCGGTCATAAACGAGGCTTGTATCAGCATGAAAATGCCGATGTATTTGTCAGTGTCGGTACCGGTATGGTGGGTGTACCTTTTCGGTTTAGAGTACCACCAACCATTGATATTATTGAGCTGAGTTAATTTTCATACTGATCAATCATGTTTTAAAATAGTAAAAGGCTGCAATCCCAATCAAAACAAGAAACCCAATCAATAACAGCATGCTGCTGGACTTATTCTGATGATTCAAGTCTTCCACCCCTGAGGTTTGAACCGAAGCGTGAGTAGGGCTTGTTGAATCATAAGATGAAGACTTTGCTTGTGATGAGGTATTTTGCGTCTCTCCTTGCATAAAATTTTCGGCAAATTTGGATAAAGCATCTGGTTGAGTCAAATCGATTTGGAATTGTTTTTTAATCTCTTGCCAGTCGGGATGTTGATCATTGATTTCAATGGTCTTACCATCCTGATTGGTCATTTTCACCGTACTAGATGAAAAGTTGAATTCAAAAGATTTGCTTTCATTTTTTATATTTGGCATTTCGCCCGATAAAATTTGAGGGTTTGCTTTAAAAGCCTGAAGCGCATCTGGTGATTCATGCAGGATGCGGACTAAATTTTTTGCTGCGGTTGGATCTAGCTGAAGGTGTGCAATAAGGAATTGTTCAGCCTGTTCTGTTTGATGGTGTTCAAGCAGATCAAGCAATGTTTGTAATTGTGTTTGATTCAATTGGTACATACGCATCTCGAATAATTTAAATGATGAGAACAATAGCGTTTAGTTGAATGGCTTTCTTTTGACTGTTTTAAACTTTATTAATCATCCTGCATTGCACATTCAATTTTATTGCCGTGTTAAATTTTATCGCGGTGTTGCATCTTATTGCTTGATAAAAAATTGATAGGCAGTCACAGCAACAATCGCAATAACAACAAGCATAACAATAGGTAAGCCTTTTTTCTTGGTTTGATCTTCAATACCGACAGGTTGGGTTGTTGCGCTGGATGGGCGGGGAATTGACTGAACATTGCGTGTCGAATTGACAGCACTATCACGTGCTTTGGCTTTCATCGCAGCAATATAGGCAGCAGCCGAATCATATGTTTCACCTTGAGTAAAATGACGCATAATTTCATCCCAGTCAGGATGATGCTCATCAATCAACACTTTTTGATGATCTTGATATAACACATAGATTTCACCAGTTTCAAAATTTGACTGAATTGCCTTATAGCGAGGATGCTGACTGTCATAAAAATCATCATCGAACTGAAACTGATTGATTGCTAAATTGGGATTTTCAGTGAGCTGTTCTACAAAGTCTTTGGCATCTTTTAGCCCAAGGTTTGAATTTTCCATGACCAGTTTAATCGCTTCAATTTTACGATTTTGTTGGATTAGGGAAAGGATGTCTTGTTGAGGAATTTGCAAGTTTATATCACGGGAACTATCACTTTGAGCTGTATCTGCAAATGCGAAGTTGTATGCGTTTTCTGTCAGATTTTCTACATAATCCTTGGCTTCTTTTAAACCTAAATCTGAGTGGTCTTTGACCCATTTAACTGCTTCAACTTTACGACCTTGTTGAATCAGTAACAGAATTTCTTGTCGTTGTTGTGGGTTAAAGTTTGGCATCATGCACCTTTCATTATTGGTTTAATCATCAATGAATATTGATCAACAACAGACCCTAATCATAGAATTAATTCAATTTTTATTACAAATTGATGCCAAATAAAAGTAGTAATTTGTGTGCGAATAGGCAATATTTTAAAACTGTCATAAAACTTTGCTATTGTAAAAGTCATAATATTTATAACCTTAAAAGAGGGCTTGGCCATGACTCGTGATTTTGAAAAATTCCCAGAAGATGATAACGGTAATCTACTTTGGCAAATGCACGAAGATGGTGATGATTTAGAAGAGGTACATGAAATCGAGTTTTCTGTGTATTTTAAAACACAAGAACTTGCTGAAAAATGTGCAATCTATCTTTTACACGAAGAACAAAAAATTTCACTGTATTTGGATGAAGAAGTGCAACCCAATGAATGGGTGATTACGGTATATGTTCATCTGATTCCAGACTACGAAGATGTTGTTGATTTAGAGCAATGGTTTAGTAAAATTGCTGAGCAGTTTGAAGGTGAATATGATGGTTGGGGATGTACAACCTATATATTTGATGATGAAGAGGATGAAGAATAATGGTCTTTAGATGACGCATATTGTTTTAAAAGCATATCCTTGTTGATATGCTTTTTTTTAAGTTTCAGACTACTCAAACCATACAAATGAAAGCTTTGTACAGCGCTAAACTTGATTTTCAACAACAATAATAGTCAAGGATATGAGTATGAGTAATACGGTAAAGTTGCATCGCGTTTTTAGTGCACCACCAGAGCGAGTCTATAAAGCTTTCTTAGACCCAGATGCAATTGTAAAGTGGATGCCTCCGCATGGTTTTACAGCAAAACTTCATCAAATGGATGCTGCGGTTGGTGGTTCTTATCGAATGTCATTTACCAATTTCTCTACAGGTACAATCCATTCATTTGGTGGAACTTATGCGGAGCTGATTCCCAACCAACGCATACGATATTTTGATCGATTTGATAATCCTGAGCTCGCTGGCGAAATTGAAGTAATCATTGAAATAAAAGGTGTGCTTGTTGGAACGGAAGTCAATATTACCCAGTCAGGTATCCCGAAAGTGATTCCTGTTGAGGCTTGTTATTTGGGATGGCAAGAGTCTTTGCAATTACTTGGTCTCTTGGTCAATCCAACAATTCCAGATCAATAAACTCGCGTGAGTGACCTATAAACTATCGCTATAGATCTCTTTGATATTTATATCATTCATCTATCATCCATTAAAATGGGTAATACAATTCAATCATTGATTGCCTGAGTAAGCACCAAGCCTCGCCTTTGTTTTCAGGCTAAGCTGTGATGGGGGACACGATGTTTTTGTTCCCCCGTTGTTACTTTACACAACCATATTTCTCATCATTTGGAATAATTTTAGAATAACTTCAGTTTGGAATAACAATGACGATTTATAGCAAACGAATTTATGATGCGGTTTCAGAAACAGATGGTCAACGAATTCTGGTTGATCGTTTGTGGCCACGTGGTATTAAAAAAGATGATGCTAAGATTGACTTATGGCCGAAAGAAATTACCCCGTCAAATGAACTCAGAAAATGGTATCACGAGGATAGCGAAAACCGTTGGGATGAGTTTCAACAACGTTATCGCGTTGAATTATCACAGGTTACAGTACAATTAGAAGAGCTGCGGAAACTTATAGCACAAGGTCCTATAACCTTATTAACGGCGGCCAAAAATCAAGGGCGAAATCATGTCAGTGTTTTGTTGGATGTTCTAAATCATAAAGCCTAGTTTTATTGATCGCGGTTGATTTTAAATTATTCCTTATATTTATTATGGTTTTTAAGTTGATGAAAAATCTTAAAATGCTATGATTGTGATTTGAACCGAAGTTGAGCTTATTATGTCTTTGCCACATTGTCCAAAATGTAATTCAGAATATACCTATCAAGATAGCGATTTATTGATTTGCCCAGAATGTAGTTATGAATGGAAAGATGGCGAGCAAGTAACAGCAGATGACAGCGTGACGATTAAAGATGCTGTTGGCAATATCTTGGCAGATGGCGATTCAGTGACAGTGATTAAAGACTTAAAAATTAAAGGTTCTTCTGCAGTGGTTAAGGTAGGAACCAAAGTCAAAAGTATTCGTTTACTGGTAGACAGTAATGATGGGCATGATATTGATTGTAAAATTGATGGTATTGGTCCCATGAAGTTAAAGTCAGAATTTGTGAAAAAAGCTTAATTTTTTTGAGGTTCATCAATGATCACAGCAATTCAACTGTGATCATTTTTTTGTCTATATCATTTTTCTCGAATAATAATTTTTGAGGTTAGTTCTGCTTTGGAGCGAACGCCCAACTTTTTCATTAAATTTGCTTTATGTACTTCTATGGTCCGATGCGACAGCTCTAATTTTCGTGCAATTTCTTTACAGGTAAATCCATTGACAATCAATTGGGTAATTTCTGATTCACGTTTAGTCAATTTTTGCTTAGAAGACAGCACCTGATCTTTACGTTCAAAATGCCAGACCATCAATTTAAAGGGATCTTCAGGTGTTAAGGTTTGCCCATGGGTATGTGTCCAAAAGATTTCGCCATTTTTGTGCTGCATAAAGCGCTGATCAGAGTAGTAATGGCTTTTTTTTAACAATAAGCTTTGTAATGCATCATTCCCAACCTTTTCATAATCCTCAAGGCTAGGAAAAATTTTGACTATGGATTGCTCAATTAATTCCCCACGCTCATAGCCAAACAGATTGGCAAATGCAGCATTCATTTCCATCATGTGTCGATAACTTAATACAACAATCGGTGCAGGGCTAAAATCAAATGCGATTTTATTATAGTTCATAATAAGCATCCTTACTTAGTATAATAATGAATATAACGCGATAGCGAGAAATAACAAGTATTCGATCGTTGATTTTTTATAATATGATGAAAATTAAATAGATTATTTTTTTAATGTGATGCATATAAATTTAGAGTTTCGAATAGTTTGTAATGGATCACATTTTTTATATTTAACTTTAGTCTATATTGGTAGAGTTTTGTATAAGTAATTGTATTTGATTTATTTATTGAATTTTAAAAACTACTTAAGTAATTAAGGGTGTTGACTGAAAAAAGCAATTGATTCACATTGATGATAAGAAGCACTCAGGTTATTTAGAATTTTTTATTAGGATAAATCAATATTAATCTTGGCTTCTTATTTTAAGTTATTTGTGTAAAAAGAATTAGATCACCTTAATAAATATAATCAGGATGGATTATCTCTAAGGTGATGAATGGATGACAATACTAAGAATTGGGCGAGGTAGCGATGGAGCATATACAAGGATCAAGTCCTCAACAACCGAAAAAGTCTTCACACCGTCTGGCGGGTATCTCCAGCATGGTCGGAACGACAATCGAGTGGTACGACTTTTTTATTTACGGTGCAGCCGCAGCATTAATTTTCAATAAACTGTTTTTCCCCAATCTTGATCCATTAACAGGTGTATTGGCCGCGTTTGCCACATACGCTGTTGGCTTTATTGGACGTCCGTTGGGAGGCATTATCTTTGGTCATTTTGGGGACAAAATTGGTCGAAAAACCATGCTGCTAACCACGCTGATTATGATGGGGATTCCTACCGTTTTAATTGGCCTATTGCCAACCTACGAAAGTATTGGATATTGGGCGACATTTTTTCTGGTGATTTTGCGTTTTGTTCAAGGTATGGCAATGGGCGGCGAGTGGGGTGGTGCCGTGTTGATGGCTGTGGAGCATGCACCTGAAGGCGGTAAAGGCTTTTGGGGAAGTTTGCCTCAAGCAAGTGCTGGTGGTGGTTTAATGTTGGCCTCGATCGCATTGGGTTTGGTTTCACTTTTACCCGAAGCAAGTCTATTTAGTTGGGGCTGGCGTCTGCCTTTCCTTGCCAGCATTTTATTATTAGGTGTAGGTTGGTATATCCGTGTCAAAGTGCCTGAGTCACCAGATTTTGAAAAAGTAAAACAACAAGCACAAGAAGTTAAAGTTCCAGCAATGCAGGTCTTTAAAAATCATCCGCGCGAATTACTCACGATTATCTTTGCCCGTGCTGCTGAAAATGCATGGTTCTATATTGCCTCTACTTTTGCCTTAGCCTACACCACAACCAAGTTGGGTATTCCTCGCCAAGACATTTTGTTTGCAACGATTTGTGGTGCAGGCTTAATCATGGTGATGACGCCATTGTGTGGACATCTATCCGACAAAGTTGGGCAGCGTAATATGTTTATGTTTGGTCTAGTGGTCCTTGCATTGTATTGCTATCCGTTCTTTAGCATGTTGGATACCAAGGACCCAGTCTTGGTATGGACCGCAATTGTTTTAGCAATCGGTGTGGTGTTCCCGATCATGTATGCGCCACAGTCTCAGTTATTTGCTCGACAGTTTCCTGCCGAAATTCGCTACAGTGGCATCTCGATTTCAGTTCAATTCGCAGGTGTATTAGGCGGTGGACTTGCACCATTGATCGCCACCAAATTACTAAGTATTGGTAATGGTAGCCCGCATTTGATTATTACCTACATCATGAGTATGGCGATTTTCGCAATCTTCTGTAGCTTCTTTATGAAGCGTGATGATCTTAGACCCGCGAGACAACGTAAATCAGTGAAAAGCAAATTGTCTGTTTAATGCAAAGTAGTGATTCAAAGCACTGCAATCAATCATTCAATTTACCACGCTTAATTTTCAGGAATGAATATGAATATTTCCTTTATCGGTCTTGGGAATATGGGGCTTCCTCGCCAAAGCGGTCATGGAAAGACCGACTTCAGTAGCATTTTAAATTTAGTTTCAGTCGCAACGTGAAGGAAAATCAGGATGAATACTTTGATCGGACATTATATTTCAGGCCGTCATATCACAGAAACTCAACATTCAGGCCCAGTATTTAATCCCTCTACAGGTGAAGAAATTGCGCGTTGTGCTTATGGCGATGCAACCGTGATTGATACTGCGGTAAAAGCTGCGACATCAGCAAATGCAAAAAAATGGGCAAAAGCTTCGCATGCTACACGCTTGCAAGTTCTGTTTAAATTACGTGAATTAATGATTGCCAAAACAGCTGAATTGGCAGAAATCATTGGTCGTGAACATGGCAAAACCATTGCCGATGCAATCGGTGAAATTGGCCGTGCGATTG
Organism: Acinetobacter sp. BIGb0196; assembly: GCF_011759595.1. Taxonomy (NCBI): domain Bacteria; kingdom Pseudomonadati; phylum Pseudomonadota; class Gammaproteobacteria; order Moraxellales; family Moraxellaceae; genus Acinetobacter; species Acinetobacter sp. BIGb0196. Next base: position 1,061,001 of record NZ_JAAOZA010000002.1, read on the forward strand.
AAGGAATTGAATTTGCCTGTAATGCACCGCAGATTACAAAGGGTGAATATGCACGTAATGTTGCAGGCGACATCGATGTGTTTTCTGTACGGGTTCCTGTGGGTGTGGTAGGTTGTATTACCCCGTTTAATTTTCCCATCATGATTCCTGCTGTCATGATGGCCATGGCTGTTTCTGTGGGGAATTCAATAGTTTGGAAACCGTCTGAAAAAGTGCCTTCGGCTGCATTATTTTTTGCAGAGTTATGGAAAGAAGCGGGTCTCCCAGACGATGTATTTAATGTTGTACAAGGGGATAAAACAGCAGTCGATGCATTACTTGAACATCCTGAAATCGCAGCTGTGAGCTTTGTGGGTTCTACACAGATTGGTGAATATGTTTACCAAAAAGGCACCTCACATAACAAACGTGTTGCAGCATTTACTGGTGGGAAAAATCACATGGTGGTGATGCCTGATGCCGATCTTGAAGCGGCTGCAAATGCCTTTGTTTCAGCAGGGTTTGGTTCAGCCAGTCAGCGCTGTATGGCGGTATCACTGCTGATTCCCGTAGGTGCTGAAACGGCAGATCACTTACGCCAACGTATCGTAGAAAAAATCAAAGCATTGAAAGTTGGCGCATACAATGATCCGACTGCAGATTTTGGTGCGGTGATTAGTGCGCAATCGCAACAATCTGTTTTAAAGGCAATTGATCAATGTATCGCAGATGGTGCTGAGTTGGTGGTGGATGGTCGTGATTTTAAACATCCAGAGTATGCCAATGGCTATTATATTGGTCCCACTTTATTTGATTATCTATCTATGGATATGGATTTTTATCAACAAGAAGTTTTTGGCCCAGCGCGAGGAATTTTACGCGTCAATAGTTTAGATGAGGCAATTGCTGTGACCAATAGCCATGAATATGGCAATGGTTCGGTGATTTTTACCCGTGATGGAAAGTCAGCACATCGCTTCTTTATGGAAGTTGAGTCGGGCATGATTGGTGTTAATGTGCCTGTACCACTCCCAGTGAGTTATTTTAACTTTGGTGGTTTGCGACGTTCAAAATTTGGTGAGTCGCATTTATATGGTCCAGATGCCGCTCGTTTCTATACCAAGTTAAAATCTGTTTCACAAAAATGGCCTGATCCTGAAGAACAAGATCAAGCCATTTCTTTGGCATTTAAAATCACTTAATTGATTCCATGTCGATGATCAGCCAGCAGATGCTGGCTTTTTTAAGTGTGAGTGAAAGTGAGATAATCACTTTATCTATAGAGTCAGTCATTTTATCAAAAGAATTTTGACCCGAAATTCTTTTGTATTCAGGGTATGGTAGCTTTCCAAAACTATACCGAATCAGCCATCAAAGCGTAAATATTTAAATCTCGGTTTATATTTTTAGACATCCTTTTCTACTTCGTAATATTGTTACATTGTTTTTAGCAATTTAAGTATGCCAACTATCTCATTATATGTTTTAACAATATACAAAAAAATGCTCAAGATTTACGTTACTTATGTTAAATGTATTGATTGGTTTATGACTAAATACGAGTAAGTTAAGTTTGGGAGATAATTTCATTTATGGACGCTAAATATAAATTTTTAATTATAAAAAAATCAAAGTTATTTGATTTTTCTGCCTATTTTTATGGCGAAGAATGGATTTGAGTACATTAAGTAAACGTAATTTTATTACGGTAAAAATAAACAAAATTTAAAAGGGGTAAGTGTAGTGGCATGATATTCGCTTTGTATTTAATACTGTTATATCGTTCAATTTTTCACTATTGTTAATTTAACGTTCTGGTTCGGCACCAAAGCAGCAATCGACAGGATGATGGTGCTGCCAGTATTCTGTTTAAATAATTTGATGAATAAAAATACATAGGTGTGAATTTGGAATCCAAGCTTTTACAATTTGCGTTGTTGGTCGGTGCAATGGGTTGTGGGGAAATGGCGATTGCGAAAACGCCTGCACAACCGAATAAAATCCTGAATTTGGCTTTTGAAGCACCAGATGATGGTTTTGATATGGTGAAAACCTATAATTTCTACAGTGGAAATATTGCAGAGGCGATATTTGAACCCTTACTCAAATATGATTATCTGGCTCGTCCCGTGGTATTGGTACCCAATACGGCACAAGCATTGCCAAAAATAGAACAAGAGGGCAAGGTCTATACTTTTAAAATTCAGCCTGGCATTTATTTTACCGATGATCCTGCGTTCAAAGGCAAACGACGTGAATTGACTGCCCAAGATTATATTTATTCGATTCAACGTGTGAGTGATCCGAAAAACCATTCGCCTACCTATTCTTTTATTGATGGCAAAATCCAAGGCTTAGAGCAAGTGGTTGCCAATGCGAAAAAGACAGGCAAGTTTAATTACGATGCGCCCATTGCAGGGCTTAAAGCTTTAGACAAATACACCCTACAATTCACCTTAACCCGTGCAGATTATAATTTTCCTTATATTTTGGCCTATGTCACTTTTAGCGGAACAGCGCGTGAAGTTGTTGAGTTTTATGGTGATCGTATCGGGCAGCATCCTGTAGGTACAGGCGCTTATCAACTGAGTAAATACGTACCACGCAGTAAAATTGAGCTGGTGGCAAATCCTGACTATCGTGGCTTTATTTGGAATTATAAATCGACAGGAACGGCATGGGATAACCAACTTGTCAAAGAAATGTCAGGTAAAAAAATGCCCCAAGTCGGTAAGGTTGTCGTGAGTATTATTGAGGAAGAACAGTCACGCTGGTTGGCATTTAAGTCAGGTCAATTGGATTTTGACAAATTAACTTCAAATGCGGTTCCACAGGCTTTAAACGGCACACAATTAAAACCAGAACTTAAACAGCAGGGCATTCAGCATTTTCCCAATAAAGACCCTGAAATCACCTATACCATGTTCAATATGAAAGATCCGATTGTGGGTGGTTATAGTCTAGACAAAATAGCACTACGCCGTGCCATTACATTGGCATATAACCAACAGGAAGCGATTAAGCAACTTTATAAAGGTCAAGCGGTTAGAGCTGAAATGTTGGTACCAGATGGGGTGCAAGGGCACAATGCTCAATATAGAAGTAGTATTGCCTATAACCCGTTATTGGCCAATAAATTACTGGATCGATTTGGTTATAAGAAAGGCAAAGATGGTTATCGAACTTTACCCAACGGGCAGCCGTTTACGCTGAAATATAATACTGAAAATAGCTCAAGCTCAGTCATTCATTCTGAGTTATGGAAGAAAAACTTAGATGCTATTGGGGTGCGAGTTGAGTTTAAGGTCAGTAATTTTGCCGATAATTTAAAAGAGGCCATACAGTGTAAACATATGATTTGGGGTGGGGCATGGATTGCTGATTTTCCTGAAGGAGAAAATTTTGCCCAATTGCTTTATGGTCCGAACTCAGGCAAAGGAAATTTAAGTTGCTATCAATCTAAAGCTTATGATGCACTGTATCAGCAAGCGTTAACTTTACCGCCACAACAACGAACGCCATTTTATGAAAAAATCAGTCGGCAGATAGAGGCAGATAACCCTTGGATTATTCATAGTACCCGTATTCGCAATTGGCTGTTGCAACCACAAGTTCAAGGCTATAAAGCACATCCAATGATCAATACCGTTTGGCAATACCTTGATGTTCAGCCAGTTAAAAAATAACCAGATGAAGTTGAATAAAATGATGAAGGATGATTTAAAGCAAAAGTTAAAGCAGATTGGGGTTAGTGCATTCTTGGGCGGTATGCTCCTGACAGGCACGATGAATGTATTTGCCAAAAGCCCAGCGGATCCAAATAAAGTTTTACGTTATGTTTTCCCCGTTGCAGAAACGGGTTTTGATCCAGCAGGCACACAAGATCTTTATTCTGCGCATGTGCATAATTCAATATTTGAAGGCTTATATACCTACGATTATTTAGCAACACCCGCCAAATTAGTACCCCGTACCGCGGTGAGCCTGCCTGAAGTCAGTGCTGATGGTTTAACCTATACTTTTAAAATTCAAAAAGGAATTTATTTTGCCAAAGATCCTGTATTTAAAGGCAAAGCCCGTGAATTAACCGCGCAAGACTATGTTTATTCTTATAAACGGTTGTTAGACCCAAGTTTGCATTCGCCCAATAGTTGGTTGTTTGATGACAAAATTCTAGGCATGGACAAAGTGCTTGAGCAAGCTAAAAAAACAGGCAAGTTTAATTATGATCTACCTGTTGCAGGGCTTCAGGCCACAGATCGTTATACCTTGGTGATTAAACTAAAACAAGTGGATCAAAACTTCCCAATGTTGTTGGCACATCAACCAGCTGGTGCAGTGGCACGAGAAGTGATTGAACACTATCGAGATCGGTCTGGCTTTGCCATGGCCCATCCTGTGGGAACAGGTCCCTATGTCTTGGCAAAATGGACACCTGGCTCACGGATTATCCTGAAAGCCAATCCAGATTATCGTGGTTATGTTTGGGATTTCAAAGCATCTACGCCAGAAGATCAAAAAATTGTAGAGGCGATGAAAGGCAAAAAAATGCCGCAAATCGGTGTGGTCGATATTCAAGTGATGGAAGAATCACAATCACGCTGGTTATCATTTAGTAAAGATGAAACTGATTTATTTGTGTTGGATGGTGATCTCAGTGTTCAAGCCATCCAAGATGGTCAGCTTAAACCCGAACTTGCTAAAAAAGGTATTCAACTTTCCCGTATTGCCGATCCTTCAATTGATTATTATTACTGGAATATGCAAAACCCTGTTGTTGGTGGTTTGAGTAAAGAAAAAATTGCTTTACGCCGTGCCATGGCAATGGCCTTTTCACCCGATAATCAAATTAAGATTTTGATGAAGGGTGATGCACAGCGCTTACAATTCCCTATCCCTTATGGGGTGATTGGGCATGATCCAAATTATAAAACCAGTATTCCTTATTCCGTCAAAGCGGCCAATTTACTGTTAGATCGTTATCACTATAAGGTTGCTGCCGATGGCTGGCGTACCTTGCCGAATGGCAAACCCTTGCTGATCGAATTAACTGTTTATGGAAATAGTACACGTAGTCAGCAAAGTGCTGAATTTTGGAAAAAGACCTTAGATAATATCAAGGTCAAAATGACCACCAAATCCTTGCCTTTTGCGGAAGGTTTAAAAGCTGAAAAACAATGCAAAACCATGTTTAAGGGATCAGCTTGGATTGCTGACTATCCCGATGCCGATAACTTTATGCAGCTGTTTTATGGAAAGAATATCCATGCAACCAATAGTGCATGCATGAAAATACCTGAATATGATCGCTTATATGAACAAACCCAAAAATTGAAACCGGGTCCTGAGCGTGATGCTTTATATCATAAGATGGCGCGGATATTAGAAGTGTATATGCCGGTACAAATGGCATCGACGCGTTATCGCAATGCTTTGGCGCAACCACGTGTCATCGGCTTTAAAAAGCATCCGATTATTCCATCGGAATGGATGTATTTTGATATGAAAAAATAACCTCTATCAAAAGCTTAAAAATAAACAGATTGAAATTTGAAAATGAATAAATGAAAGATTGGAGAAAATGAAAATGAAGCGATTTAAATTAACCACACTCTGTATGTTGTCAATGGGTATGGGGCAATGGGCCTTTGCAGAAACTGAACGCAGTACTTTACCCAAGTTTCAGGCCAAAGATATCCCGGCCCAATGTGATGCAAAAATTGCAGATGTTAAAACCAAGTTGGCTGAATTTGCCAAAGTTAAACTCAAAAATAATGCGCCTGCTGGAGCAGTATTGGCAAAGTGGGATCAAATTTTTGCAGAGTTTGAAGATTTTTATGGGCCAATTAATTTAGCCAGTAATGTTGACCCAAGCGCAGATTTACGTAAAGCCGCAGAAGATTGCGAAGTTAAAATCAGTCAGTTCCAAACTGAAGTGTACCAAGACGGGAAACTTTATCAACAAATTAAAAAAACCAAAGCCAGTGATGAGATTGACCGTAAATATCGCCAAGATATTTTAGATGGTTTTGAAGATACAGGGGTACAACTTCCCGCAGAAAAACAAGCACGTTTAAAAGTGATTTTAGATGAATTGACCAAGATTCAACAAGAATATGCCCGCAACATTCGAGATAATCCTGTAAAATTAGAATTTACCCCAGCCGAGCTAAAAGGCTTACCAGAAAGTTATATTGCCAATCTAAAGAAAAATGAAAAAGGCAATTATCTATTGGGCTTTGACTACCCAGAATACCGTCCTTTTATGGAATTGGCAGACAGTGATGATGCACGTAAACGTTATCAAATTGCTTATACCCGCCGTGGTACTGAAAAGAATTTAGTGTTGCTTAAACAGGCGATTGATCTACGGCATGAACTTGCACAATTATTTGGTAAAGCCAGTTATGCCGATTGGGCATTGAAAAACCGTATGGCCAAGAATCCTGAAACGGTCAATAAATTCCTCAATGAGGTACATAGTACGGTTGCGCCATTAGAGAAAAAAGAAGTGCAAACACTGCGTGAATTTAAAGCCAAGACCTTAAATATCCCAGTGGAAAAAGCGGAAATTAACCGTTGGAGTGAGGGCTATTGGAGCGAAAAATTGCGTCAAGAAAAGTACAAAATTGACCAAGAAAAAATGCGCGAATATTTTCCGACCCAAGCATCACAAGATTGGTTATTTGCAATTTCATCAAATCTATATGGGATTGAATTTAAGCCTGCCAAGGTTGATGTCTGGCAAGATGAAGTTGAATATTATGATGTAACAGATCAGAAAACAGGTCAGCTTTTAGGTGGTTTATATATCGATAAATTTCCACGTGAAGGAAAGTATGGTCATGCAGCAGTGTGGGGCGTTAAGGGTGGCAGTACCCTGACCCAGCGTAAACCGATTTCAGCCTTAGTCACCAACTTTAACCGTAAAGGTTTAAACAGTGATGAACTGGAAACCTTTGTGCATGAGTTTGGACATGCCTTACATGGAATTTTGTCAAACACCCGTTACGCCTCGCAATCTGGTACTTCAGTCGAGCGAGATTTTGTTGAAGCACCGTCACAGATGTATGAAGAATGGGCACGTCGTAAAGAAACGCTGTCGACTTTAGCCGATTATTGCAAACCAGCCTGTCCACGTGTCGATGATGAATTGATTGGTAAATTAAAAGCCGTGAAAAACTACGGTCGTGGCTTGTTCTATTCTCGTCAAACCTTATACGCACAATATGATATGGCATTGCATACCGCAGATGCTTTAAAAACCCAGCCTTTAGATGTATGGAAAAAACTCGAAAACCAAACCGCCTTAGGGTATGTACCAACCACAGAATTCCCAGGACAATTTGGTCATATTATGGGCGGATACCAAGTTGGCTATTATGGCTATATGTGGTCAGAAGTGATGGCCTTAGACATGCTTTCTGCTTTTGGCGATAACTTAAATAATCCAGAGGTTGGAGCACGTTATCGTAAAGCGATTTTGTCACAAGGTGGACAAAAGAAAGCAGAGCAGCTGGTGGTTGATTTCTTGGGCAGAGAACCGGATAACAAGGCATTCTTTCAAGAAATTACCGGTCAACGTGATTAAAAGGAATTAGAACTATGCTGGCATATATCACGCGCCGTATATGGCAAATGATTCCGACCATGTTGGGAGTCGTGTTGCTGATTTTCTTTCTATTTAACTGGGTTGGCGGAGATCCTGCTTATATCCTTGCTGGAAAAATGGCAAACCCTGAACAGATTGAAAATATTCGTCAGCAACTTGGGGTAGATCAACCATATTACGTTCAATTGTGGATTTTTATTAAGCAAATCCTGACTTTTGATTATGGCAATAGCTGGAGTACGGGGGAATCGGTTTCAAACATTATCCTGACCCGTTTAGGTCCATCGCTGACCATCATTATTCCACTGACAATTTTACAAACCGTGATTTCAATCATTCTGGCTTTGGCTGTTGCTTCAGTACGTGGTTCATTGACGGATCGTATGGTGATGTTGTTATGTACCATTGGGATGTCGATCAGTATTTTGGTTTATATCATCGTATTTCAGTACGGTCTTGCCTATAAGCTGGGATGGTTTCCTGTACAAGGTTGGAGCGATAGTCTCAGTGAAAACCTATTGCAATATTCACTGCTGCCAATCTTAATCATGTTGGTGGTGAGTATTGCACCGACTTTACGTCTATACCGTAGCTTTGTCTTGGATGAAGTCAATCAGGACTATGTCCGTACTGCACGGGCAAAAGGGGTGGGTGAGGGACGTATTTTAGGCGTTCATGTGCTGCGTAATGCATCTATTCCGATTATTACCGATGTGATGTCGAGCCTGCCAGCGTTATTGATTGGGGCATTTTTAATTGAGCGATTTTTTGGTATTCCGGGGATTGGGCGAGAAGTCATTATTGCAGTAGAACGAAGCGACTTTCCAGTGATTAAAGCAATCACGGTCTATGTTGCCGCTGCGACCATGATTTTTAACCTGATCGCTGATTTGATTTATAAAGTGGTTGATCCACGCGTACAGTTGAAGTAGGTGGGATGATGCTCGGAATTTTATCGAAAAAAGTAGACGCCCAAGAACAACAGACTTCTCCCGGTTTATGGCGATTGGCAATGCGACGTTTAAAAGCAGATCGTATCGCTATGCTGTCGTTATTGGTGTTGCTGTGTTATTTCATTATATTGGTACTCTCCATGACGGGTGTGATTGCATCAAATTGGAATAAAGAAGTAGCCGTGAGTTATGCGCCACCTACATTTATCGGGGCAGATCAAAACTCGCAAGATTCTGCAAAAAAAGCCGCAACTGTAGAGGCCTTACCTGAAAATCCTGTTGATCCTTTAAAAGATGTGATCAAAGAGTTAAATACTGAAATTGCAACAGAACAAGCTTCAGGTGGCGCGATTGACTACTACGGTATTCAAGATCCGCTTGCAGAAGATATGAAAGCCATTGATCAGCAATTGGGTGGGCATTTACTTGATCAGCAAAGTGAACTCAAACAAACCTTGCCTTTCGGTGCAGATAAATGGGGACAGGATGTTGTACTCAAAACCATTAAAGGCGCAGAAACCTCAATTATTGTGGGCTTAATCTCGGCATTGCTGGCCGTGGTAATCGGTACATTCTTAGGGGCAATCGCTGGTTACTTTGGTGGTTGGGTGGATGATGTTCTAAACTGGTTTTATAACATTTTTACCTCGATACCTTATCTATTGTTGGTGTTGGCGATTGCCGCTGTACTCCAGCAAAAGGGCATTCTTTCCATTGTTTTAATTTTGGGATTAACGGGTTGGACTGGGGTATTCCGTTTAATTCGTGCTGAATATATGAAACATAATTCACGCGAGTATGTGCTGGCAGCCAAAGCGATTGGTGTCAGTAATACCCGACGGATGTTTGTGCATATTTTCCCCAATGTAAGTCATATTGCGTTGGTTCAGATGTCGATCTTGGTGGTTGCATTTATTAAGTCTGAAGTGATTTTAAGCTTCTTGGGCTTTGGTGTACCTGTGGGTGTGGTGTCATGGGGCAGTATGTTGAATGAAGCGCAAAGTGAGCTGATTTTAGGTAAATGGTGGCAATTGGTGGCAGCCTCAGTAGCGATGGCCGTGCTTGTGACTGCATTTTCAATGTTTACAGATGCATTGCGTGATGCATTAGACCCTAAACTAAAATAAGGAGCCTAAAGATGTCAGAACAACAAGCGACACCTCCTGTGCTACTCAGTGTTGAAAATCTGAGTGTGAGTTTTAAGGGTGAAAATAAGCAATTTATTGAAACCGTAAAAGGTATTTCATTTCAGATTCCTGCCAATACTACTGTGGCCTTGGTTGGGGAATCTGGCAGTGGCAAATCCGTAACTTCATTGGCAACTATGGGTTTATTACCCAAAGGTCAATCTCGTATTGCTGAAAACAGTAAAATTATTTTTGAAGGCAAAGATTTACTCAGTTTAAGCAGTAAACAAATGCGTGCAATGTGTGGTAAAGACATTGCCATGATTTTTCAGGAACCAATGTCGTCACTTAATCCTGTGTTTACAGTGGGTGATCAAATTGCTGAAATTATGCGTATTCATTTAAATATGGGGCGTAAACAAGCACGACAACGCACTTTAGAATTACTCACTGAAGTGGGGATTCCGTCCCCTGAAAGCAAGATTGATGCTTACCCCAGTCAACTGTCTGGCGGTCAACAGCAACGGGTCATGATTGCCATGGCAATTGCCTGTGAACCCAAATTACTGATTGCCGATGAACCGACCACTGCATTAGATGTCACCATCCAAAAACAAATATTAGATTTGTTGGAGACTTTACGTAAGCGCCGTCAAATGTCGATGTTGTTTATTACTCATGACTTGGCATTGGTGAGTGAAATTGCCGATGAAGTGATTGTGATGCGTCATGGTGAAATTCGTGAACAAGGTTTAGCAAAAGCTGTTTTAGAACAGCCACAAGATGCCTATACCAAAGCATTATTATTATGCCGTCCGCAACTTTCGTATCGTCCATATCGCTTACCGGTCATTAGTGATTTTATGCAAGCCCAAGATGCACCTGTGACTGATGTGGTGAGTTTGCCTGAGGTGGATTTTGCGGAGCGCAAACGAGGCCTTGTTGGCGGTGAAGAAATTATTTTAGAGGTGCGTGATTTAAAAAAATCATTTTTTAGTCGTAAAGGGCTATTTGGCAAAGATGAATTTCAGGCAGTCAAAGGGGCATCTTTTCAACTGGCGAAAGGGAAGACTTTAGGGCTCGTCGGGGAATCTGGCTCAGGTAAAACCACTATTGGTTTATTGTTGATGCGTTTGCAACAAGCTTCTGGCGGCCAAGCTTTATTTCAAGGTAAAGATATTTTGGCAATGTCTGAAAAAGAGTTTGCCCAGTATCAACGTAAGATTCAGATTATCTTTCAGAATCCCTATGCCTCACTTAATCCGCGTTTTACCGTAGGGCAGATTTTGATGGAGCCGATGCAAGTTCATAAAATTGGTGCAAATGATAATGAACGTAAAAAGATGGCTTTAGAATTACTGGAAAGAGTAAGCTTACCTGCGCAAGCCTTTGATCGTTATCCGCATGAGTTTTCTGGGGGGCAACGTCAACGTATTGCAATCGCACGCTGTTTAACTTTAAAACCTGAAATTTTAATCTGCGATGAATCAGTCTCGGCACTCGATGTATCGGTTCAAGCACAAGTCTTGAACTTGCTTCAAGATCTGCAAGATGAATTTGGCTTAAGTTATATTTTTATCTCACATGATTTGTCTGTGGTGAAATATATTTCGGATCAAATTATGGTGATGAACCACGGTGATATCGTTGAAATCGCCAATTCGGATGAGTTGTATCAGTCACCACAACATGACTATACCAAACGCTTACTGAGTTCAATTCCACAAGGAACCAGGCAGGTGATTTAGATTTTTGCTATGTGAGAGCTGCTGGATTCAGTTGCTGTCAGTCCGTTAAGGATTTCAAATCTTCCTCTTTGCGAAGTTGATACTTCTCACCTTTGAAAAAGGAGGGGGGTATTACTAAAGTTAATTAATTTAGTCTCAGGTTGCTCTCCCTCTTTTTCTAACAGGGAGAGCTACTGTTGTAGTAGCGCAAGGAGTATTTTATTGATATATAAAACGATTAAGCTGATGCGTTTTGTTTAGGATAAATATACTTGCGATAGATAGGCATAAGAATAGGCAATAATAAAAAATGAAATAGGCTGGTTGCACAACTGATTAGAATAAAAGTGATTATATCAGGTGGTGAGTAAATCAGTATTATTACGCCATAGACTGGAATAACAATCGGTAAGATTGAACAGACTGTATAGCTAAGAAATGGTCTGCGAATGGCTGTTTCTGAGCAAAGTAAATAGGCATAGCTCCACATCCATAGGCCATAAATTGAGCATAAAATGACAACCTGAAAAAGTGGATAACCATAATCCTGTGGTTTCTTTCTAAGAAAATTGATCAGATACTCTGAATAAAACAGCCCTTGATATGCTATCGATATAGACGCAAAAAACCAGATAAGAAATAAGGGAATGAGGATCAGGTATTTTTTATTCATCCTGTTATTACCATATTAAGATCATATTGCTTAAAGGATTTTGCACTGTTTTGTTTACAGCACAAGCTGAGGCATAGCCTACAGTAATATATTTAAACCTTAATGCATGATGTAGCGCATAGTTTAAACGAAAAAAAGCCACTATTTAAAAATAGTGGCTTTTGCTCTTTAAGTCTATTCAGAACTTAGAACTTTTTAAAACCTTTTGTCACAACAAACGGTTTTTTCTTTTCAGGTTGTTCACTACGTTCTTGGCGATCTGAACGATCTAGACGCTCGTTTGGATTATAACGGCCTTCTGAACGATTACGGTTTTGTTGATTGCCATAACGGTTTTCAGAACGGTTGCTATTAAAACTATTACCACGGTTGTCAGCACGCTCATTGTTGTAGCTGTTGCCACCAGAACGTGCTTTATTAAAGCGGTTTTCTGAGCGTTCATTGCGATTGTCAGTACGGTTTTCAGTGCGATTTTGACCATATTGGTTTGCACTTGGCTGAGCATCACGACGATCATTTTGATGGTTGTGAGCTTCTTCACCTTCGCTATCACGACGTTGTTGACGCAGGAATCCACCGCGACGCGCAGCCATAGGTTTGTCTTGCATACGTTCAGTACGACGTTTTGCCATACCAAATAAACCTGTGCCTTGACGTGGTTTCAGTTCAACAGCTTTGGTTAAATTATCGATATCAGTTTTATCAAGTTCCATCCAACGACCTGTACGAAGTTCACGAGGCAAAATCACAGTACCGTAACGAGTACGGAGCAAGCGACTTACTTTTAGACCTTGTGATTCAAAAATACGGCGAACCTCACGGTTACGACCTTCTTTTACAACGACTTGGTACCAGCGATTGATCCCTTCACCACCAATTTCAGAGAAAGATTCAAATTTTGCTGGACCATCATCTAAAACAACGCCATTTGTCATGTTGTTTTTGAGTTGAGGCGTTACTTCACCCATGACTCGAACTGCATATTCACGTTCGATTTCATTTGAGGGATGCATTAAACGATTGGCAAGTTCACCATCATTTGTAAAAAGTAATAAACCTGTTGAGTTGATATCTAGACGACCCACCATCACCCAACGGTCATTGGAAATCGGGGGTAAGTGATCAAACACAGTCGGGCGAGATTCTGGATCATTACGAGAACAGATTTCACCTTCAGGTTTGTAGTAAATCAATACACGACGACGAATTTCGTCTTCAATTTGGAACTGAACTTTACGACCATCGATGCGAAGCTCATCACCTGGTTCAATACGTTCGCCCACTTGAGCAACCTGCCCATTGACACTTACACGACCAGCGGCAATGACCTCTTCCATATAACGGCGAGAGCCCAAACCCACTCGTGCGAGTACCTTTTGCAATTTTTCACTCATGACAGCATAACCTTAGAAATAATCATCAACAGTGCACCTATTTAAGACTTGGCAGCTTGCGCATCCAAAATCATAAAAGCTTCCTTGGCATCCTGTAGGGGAGGCAATTGATCTAAAGACACTAGACCAAAAGCATTTAAAAATTGTGGCGTTGTCACTAACAACGCGGGTCTACCTGGGAGTTCTCGGTAACCAGATTCTTTAATCCAGTTCCAATCAAACAAAGTCCTGAGTATTTGACTATTATTTGTAACCCCTCGTATTTGCTCAATATCAGCACGGGTTACTGGCTGATGATAAGCGATCACTGCAACTGTTTCTAACAGTGACGGCGATAATCGAGTTGGTCGATCTGGCCAAACTTGCGCAATCACGTTGCGGTATTTTGCCCGCACTTGAAAACGATAACCTTGTGCTGTTTCGACAAGTTCGATTGAACGACCATGTTGTAACACAGACAATTGCTGTAAATACTGTTGCAACTGTTGTTTAGAATACTGATTTTGAAATGCTTCTTTTAAGCGAGCAAGCGATACAGGGGCATCACTTGCAAAGATAATCGCTTCAAGTTGCATCAGAACTTCGTGATGTAATTCATCAACATTAAAGGCATTATTTTGATCAATGGTCATGCCGTTGCTCCTTGAATTGCAAGCGGGGCCTCAACACCAGAAGAAATAATTTGGACTTTTTGCTGACGGGTCAGCTCCAAGATTGCCATAAATGTAACCACCATGCCCATTCGACCTTGGTTTGGCTTGAGTAATTCTTGGAAACTGAGAACTTCTCCAGATTCAATCATATATTCGATATAAGCAATGCGTTCTTCAAGTAATACAGGTTCTTGTTCAATCTTATGGGTTATGGGTTCAGGGCGGTTAAAAATGCAATACAATGCATCTTTTAGCATCTCAACGTCATAACCTTCATACACTTTTGGAATATGACCAATCGCAACATGGGTCGCAAAAGTATCTCGGTCTAAAACAGGCATCTGCCCTAAACGTTCAGCTGCTTTTTTAATCCGTAAATAGGTTTCTAAGCGATCGATTAATTCCTGTTTTGGATCTTTTTCAATATGAATAGTTTTTGGTTTTGGCAATAACAAGCGAGATTTTAAATCTGCCAATAATGCTGCCATCACCATATAGTCAGCGGTTAATTCGATATTTAACGATTTCATACCGTCCATATAAGACAAGTATTGTGTTGCAATCGGGGCAATATCTAACTGTAAAAGATCGAAACCATTTTTTTGAATCAGATAAATTAAAAAGTCGAGTGGTCCTTCGAAATGTTCAAGCAGAATTTCGAATGCAGCAGGAGGAATATATAAATCCTCTGGAATTTCTTCTTGCCATTCATCCAATACACGGATGTTGGAAATGGATTCCATAGGATGCTGAGTTGCTTGAGTCATTACAGTTTATTAGCCACGCGAATTTTCAAAGGCATGTTTTATTCGTGTTACCACTCAATAGGTACAATAGGAGAGGGTGGTGACGAATTACAAAAAGATATTTGGCTTATTTTAATGGAAAAGTTAAGAGGAATACATTGTTTAATTATAAAAACCATAAAAAAACCTGAAAATAAATAGGGAATATTTCGTTTTGTGATGATTAAACTTAACTAAGCTACTCATTTTTATTGTAAATTTTTATATATTTTTAAGAAAAAATTTATCCAAATTTTAATCGCATAATGTGAAGTGGATCAACTTTATATGTTGGGTGAGTTTGAATTGTTAGATTTTTTTACTTTCAATCTATTCTTTGCAAAATGATACTGACTCTATTATTGCATGCTTAAAATTATAATTTTGCCCAAAATATTACAATGTTATTTAGTTGATTTTGGATATAACTGGATGGTGTATAAACATCTCAGCGAAATCGTTTAAGACTATAAATATGAAAAAAATTAGTGATGAATGAGTAAATAATTTTGTTTTCAAATATATGCGGATTTTAAGTTATTAAAATCTTTGAATAGGTGACTTTTACCCAACAGCCTCACAATAGAAAAGTTAAATGATCAATCAAAATAATACTTTCGATCTTCATTTCTTCTTAATTCACTAAGCCAAGAAAAAAGTCAAATAGCAACCAACACAATACGGCGCAACACATTAGCAATCACATCAGTTTGTTTATATACGCTTTTAACAGCATTTTTGGTTACTCATCTATTGAGTTTTGATTAAACACCAAGCCTCACAATCCATTTATTCATGTTACTCATCCCTAAACATGAATTTGGTTCACTTTTTTGTGAAATTATATCATTTTTATTCATGTGCGGATTGCGGTATAAATTACACCAAGCGCTTCACGATAGACAAGATTATCGTTGATTCTGAATTGAGTGACCAGATACAAGTCAGAAAATACGGGAAATACTATTGGCTGGATAGATCCAAAAAGAAATTGGATGGTTCAGAAAGAGCATGAAAAAAATTCAGGTTTATTTCAGAAATTAGGGTATCAGATCATCATGAGTAAAGATTTTACATTTACGATTAAGAGCATTAGTTTCGACGAAAACTATCATCCCTCTAATAATACGCGTATCACAACCAACTTTGCCAATTTAGCAAGAGGTGAGAGTCGCCATGACAATCTGCGCAATACCCTAACGATGATTGATAATCGTTTTAATGCCTTAGCGCATTGGGATAATCCTGAAGCAGATCGTTATTCTGTTGAACTAGAAATTATTTCAGTTGATATTGATATCGAAGGCAACGGAGAGACGTTTCCTACGATTGAAATATTGAAAACCAATATTGTTGATCACAAAAGTAATCAACGTATCGAAGGTATTGTGGGCAACAATTTTTCTTCTTATGTGCGTGATTATGATTTTAGTGTATTGCTGTTAGAACATAATAAAAATAAAGATCAATTTAGCCTGCCAGAAAATTATGGTGAACTTCATGGGAAAATTTTCAACGCATTTGTAAATTCAAATGCGTATAAAGAAAACTTCAAAAAGTCACCTGTGATTTGTCTTAGTGTTTCAAGTAGCAAGGTGTATCACCGTACTGCAAATGTGCATCCAGTATTGGGTGTTGAATATCTACAAGATGAATACTCATTAACAGATGAATACTTCGGAAAAATGGGTTTGCAGGTTCGCTATTTTATGCCGCCTAATAGTGTTGCGCCTTTGGCATTTTACTTCCGTGGTGATTTGTTGAGTGATTACACTAACCTTGAGTTGATCGGGACTATCAGCACTATGGAAACCTTCCAGAAGATTTACCGACCTGAGATTTACAATGCAAATTCTGTGGCAGGTAAATCTTATCAACCAAGTTTAAAGCATCAGGATTATTCACTTACTCGTATTGTGTATGACCGAGAAGAGCGTGGCCAGTTGGCGATTAAGCAAGGAAAATTTACTGAAGAACAGTTCATCAAGCCATACAAACATATCCTTGAGCAGTGGTCTGCAAATTACGTTGCTTAATTTACCTAGATAGACAAGATTATTGATTATGAAAATATTATTACCGACTTCAACTGCTGGCAGCCTACCAAAACCTTCTTGGCTTGCTGAGCCTGAAAAACTTTGGTCACCTTGGAAATTACAAGATGAGCAATTAATTGAAGGTAAACAAGATGCTTTACGCTTGTCACTGCAAGAGCAACAACACGCTGGGATCGATATTGTCAGTGATGGTGAACAAACCCGCCAACACTTTGTCACCACGTTTATTGAACATCTCAATGGTGTTGATTTTGAGAAGCGTGAGACTGTACGCATCCGTAATCGCTATGATGCAAGCGTACCAACTGTTGTCGGTGCGGTGTCTCGTCAAAAGCCTGTTTTTGTTGATGATGCCAAGTTTTTACGTCAACAAACCAATCAGCCGATTAAATGGGCGTTGCCTGGTCCAATGACCATGATTGATACGCTGTATGATGCGCATTATAAAAGTCGTGAAAAACTTGCTTGGGAATTTGCCAAAATCCTTAATGAAGAAGCCAAAGAGTTAGAAGCTGCGGGTGTGGATATTATCCAATTTGATGAACCTGCATTTAATGTGTTTTTTGATGAAGTCAACGACTGGGGTGTTGCGACTTTAGAAAGAGCGCTTGAAGGGCTTAAATGTGAAACTGCTGTGCATATTTGCTATGGCTACGGCATCAAAGCCAATACAGATTGGAAAAAGACTTTAGGTTCAGAATGGCGTCAATATGAAGAAGCATTCCCTAAACTTCAACAATCTAAAATTGATATCGTTTCTTTAGAATGCCAAAACTCTCGTGTGCCAATGGATTTGATCGAATTGATCCGTGGTAAGAAAGTAATGGTTGGTGCTATTGATGTGGCAACCAATACCATTGAGACAGCAGAAGAAGTTGCCAACACATTACGAAAAGCACTTCAGTTTGTAGATGCAGATAAGCTTTATCCATCGACCAACTGTGGTATGGCTCCTTTATCTCGTGAAGTTGCAAGAGGCAAACTCAATGCTTTAAGTGCTGGCGCAGAAATCGTTCGTAAAGAACTTAGCCGCTAGTATTCAACGATATTGTGGTGTAAAAAGGGTGACCTGTTTGGGTGAATGGATATCCAAGACCCAACGGGAAACCCTGATCACAATTTAGAGAACATCAGTTCTACTGAGAAACTCATCCAGATGCAGTGCCTACATGACGGAATAGCAGGGTAATGCTAAATCTAAAAAAGTACGGTTCAATTTAGGAACAATGAAATGATTGAAGCAACAGACTTTAGAAATGCAATGTCTTTGTTGACCAGTGCAGTCAGTGTCATTACCACGACAGGTTTGTCTGGTCGTTACGGATTTACTGCGTCTGCCGTATGTAGTGTGACGGATTCACCTCCGACTTTATTGGTCTGTATGAATAAAGCGGCGAGTTCGCATGTGCATTTTGTTGAAAATAAAATTTTAACTGTAAATGTTTTAAGCGCACATCATCAGCATATTTCTAAAGCGTTTTCTTCTAAATTAAGCCCAGAAGAACGATTTAAACATGGCGTTTGGACGGAATTAGAAACTGGTGCACCGGTTTTAGATGATGCTTTGGTGAATTTTGATTGTGAGATTGAGCAAATTCAAGAAGTTGGAACACATACGATTTTTATTTGTCGTATCGTGGCTATTCAACAAAGTGAACATGATCAAAGCTTGGTTTATTTTAATCGTTCTTATCATCATGTTGGGCAGACTGAAGTTGCTTAAAGCCAGTTTGCTTTTGGCTTTGCATCTTATGCCAGAACTAAAAATAATAAGGCGTGTTGATCGGTTGAATTGATCAAATACGCTGGTTTAATACAATCATAATCAATTATTTAATTGATTGAAAAATAATAATAATTTTAATATTTTACACAAAATCCGACATTGACACCCGAAAAATCTCCGATTATTCTTTGCTGGCTGGCCTACATTGCCAGTCGGTTTTGACAGACCGTTACCTAAGTGCATTGAAAAAACTTGTTTTTTTAATGTAGACTCGTTCGTCCCTCTTTTTGTTGCGGTAGGACGGGAGGGGGACGCCTTCGGGCGTGCTGATTCTTAGGTTCAGTCTGTCAACCCTCTTTCGTTCTGCCACCATAATTTTTATACATTGGCAGAATTTTGAATTGTTCAGGAGTTGGCTATGTATTTTATTCGTACACCTTCAGATTAGTGTTTAGCACGGTTTAACAGCCTTTGGGCTTTTAGGCATTGGCTGGTTATACCTCAAAAAATATCAACAATAAAACTTGAGATACACTTTGGTTACCTTTTGAAGCCTTTGATGCTTCTTTGCTTATAACAAGATCGAGTGTGGTTTTTATCTCATTAAAACAAAAAATATTTATAGGGAAGATATATGTCAAATTTAGATATTTCATTTCGAGCTTTAAGGGTACTCGATACCTCTCGAAGACTCTTTAACTTATACGGATTTCATCATGTTGGGGTAAACCGTATTATTGAGTCTGCCAGAATTCCCAAAGCCACATTTTATAAATACTTCTATTCTAAAGAGCGTTTGATTGAAATGAGTTTAACCTTTCAAAAAGATGCACTGAAAGAAGAAGTATTTACGATGATTTATAAAAAAGAAAGATTTTACTGTTTTTGAAAAGCTTAAGCATATTTTCTTTTTACATGCCAATCTGGAAGGGTTTTATCATCTACCGTTTAAGGCTATTTTTGAAATTGAAAAGCGCTATCCCAATGCTTATCAAATCGTGGTTGAGTATCGACACTGGCTGATTGATGAAATTTATAAATTGCTTTTAACCAGCAATGTGAATGCCTCAAAACAAGATGCACATATGTTCTTGTTTGTGATTGATGGGGCAATGGTTCAGCTTCAGGGTGAAAACAGTGTGGATGATCGGGAGAGATTGGTGGGGTGTTTTTTGGATGGGTTGGGGTAGTGTTGATTGGGGCTTATCGATCTATCTCAGTTTATGATTGATAGGAATATTTTCTTAACTTATCAATGATTTTTTTATAGTAATTATTAAACTATTGATTAACTATCAAAACTGTTCAAAATTCATTATCCTAGTTCTAAAGATAAAATATATGGCTTTGGAATGGATAAGAAGAAATTATCTGAACGAGATATATGTAGTAAATTTATCAATCCCGCTTTAGAACAAGCGGGATGGACTGCACATCAAATCCGTGAAGAAGTAACTTTCACCAATGGTCAAATCATGGTGCGTGGAAAATTACACACTCGTGGTGAGCGTAAACGTGCCGATTATGTTCTTTATTATAAAAAAAATATCCCTCTAGCAATCATTGAAGCCAAAGATAATAATCATAGTATAGGAGCAGGTATGCAACAGGCTTTAGCCTATGCGGATTGTTTACAAGTTCCTTTTATCTTTTCGAGTAATGGTGATGGTTTTTTATTCCATGATCAAACTGGATTATTTGGGGAAGTTGAGCAAGAACTAGGATTAGATGAGTTTCCGTCTCCAGAGTATCTATGGAAACTATATGAGCAACATAAAGGCTTAACAACTCCAGAATCAAAACAGATTGTCGAATATCCTTACTATGATGATGGGTCTGGGCGTAGCCCACGTTATTATCAAGTAAATGCTATTAATAAAACCATAGAAGCTATTGCACGTAGACAAAATCGTATTTTGCTTGTCATGGCAACAGGTACAGGAAAAACCTATACAGCATTTCAAATCATCTGGCGGTTATGGAAAGCAGGGGCAAAAAAACGGATATTATTTTTAGCTGATCGAAATATTTTAGTAGATCAAACAAAGAATAAAGATTTCAAACCATTTGGTCAGCATATGACTAAAATATCGAACCGTATGATTGATAAAAGTTATGAAATCTATTTATCACTTTATCAGGCAGTAACTGGTTCTGAAGAAGAAAAGAATATATACAAACAGTTTAGTCCAGAATTCTTTGACTTAATTGTGATTGATGAATGTCATCGGGGAAGTGCAAAAGAAGATTCAGCTTGGCGTGAAATTTTAGAATATTTTAGTTCAGCGACTCATGTTGGTTTAACCGCTACTCCAAAAGAAACCAAGGATGCTTCCAATATTACCTACTTTGGTGATTCAGTTTATACCTATACATTAAAACAAGGGATTCAAGATGGTTTTCTTGCACCTTATAAAGTTGTGCGTATAGATATAGATAAAGACCTACAAGGATGGCGTCCTGAAAAAGGTAAAAAAGACGATCGTGGGAATGAGATCACAGATCGTATTTATAACCTTAAGGATATGGATAAAGGACTTGTTCTAAAAAAACGAACTGAACTTGTTGCAAGAAAAATCACTGAGTTTCTTATTAATACAGACCCTTATGCTAAGACAATTGTATTCTGTGATGATATTGATCATGCAGAACGTATGCGTCAGGCATTGGTTAATTTGAATCCTGAGCGAGTTAAAGAAAACCGTAAATTTGTCATGCGTATTACTGGCGATGATAAAGATGGTAAGGCTGAACTAGATAACTTTATTAATCCCGAAGAGCGTTATCCTGTCATAGCAACAACCTCTAAATTGATGACTACAGGGGTGGATTCAGAAACTTGTAAATTGATTGTGCTTGATCAGCATATTAAATCTATGACTGAGTTTAAACAGATGATTGGACGTGGTACTCGTATCAATGAAGAGTTTGGAAAAACTTGGTTTACGATTATGGATTTCAAGAAAGCGACAGAGCTTTTTAGTGATCCAGCTTTTGATGGTGAGCCTGTTGTCATTTATGAACCTAAACCTGATGAACCTGTAGTACCACCCGATGAGCCAGATATTGAAGATGAAAGTGATGATACAGATTATCCCGATGATGATTCAATAACAGGTGGTACTTCTGGTGGTAACGATACTGGTGGAGGTGATGGTGAACCACCGAGAAAATTCTATGTAAATGATGTTGCTGTTAATGTGATTGGAGAGCGGGTTCAGTTTTATGATAATGAGGGAAAACTGGTGACCGAATCTCTGAAAGATTATACACGTCAGCATATTTTAAAAGACTATGAATCTTTAGATGCATTTTTAAGAAAATGGAAAGGCGCTGATAAGAAGTCACTCATAATTGATGAGTTCAAAAAGCAAGGTGTAATTTTTGAAGCATTAGAGGATGAGGTGGGTAAAGATTTTGATCCTTTTGATATGATTTGCCACATTGCTTTTGATCAGCCAGCTTTGACTAAAAAAGAACGTGTGAATAATGTGCGCAAACGTAACTATTTCACCAAATATAATGATCAGGCTCGTCAAGTATTGGATGCATTACTTGATAAATATGCAGATCAGGGTATTGAGCCAATTGAAGATGTAAAGATTTTAAAAATTCCCCCGTTTAATCAAATGGGCTCAATCATTGAAATTATTCAGTCATTTGGTTCGGTTGAAGCATATACAAATGCTTTAAAAGAGTTAGGAGATCACTTATATGATGATGCATCTTAACTGCTTGATTGATACAATTGCCGCCAAATTTTTAAAATCTAATGTAGTTGTCATATGAGCATCTCAGGAACAATTAAATCCATTCAAGATACCATGCGTGAAGATGTGGGCGTTGATGGTGATGTGCAACGTCTTGGGCAGTTAGTTTGGATGTTGTTCCTTAAGGTTGTTGATGATCGAGAAACTGAACTTGCAGCTTTAGCTTCGTTGGAAGGTCAAACTTTTAAATCTCCGATTCCTGAAAAATTTCGTTGGCGTAATTGGGCTGCTAATGATGAGGGTATGACAGGCGATGAACTGAAAGATTTTATTGATAATCAATTGTTTCCTGCATTACAAAATTTAGCTGTTGAAAATGATGATCCACGCGCTCGTGTAGTACAAAATGTATTTGCTGATGCATATAACTATATGAAATCTGGCGGTTTGATTCGTAAAGTCATTAACCAGATTCAAAAGGGCTTTGATTTTAATAAATCTAAAGAACGTCATGCCTTCGGTGATATTTACGAACAGTTATTACGTGATTTGCAAGCAGCCAAGAACTCGGGTGAATTTTATACTCCACGTGCAGTCACAACTTTCATGGCGCAGATGATCGACCCTCAATTAGGTGAATCTGTGCTTGATCCTGCTTGCGGTACAGGTGGATTCCTGACTTCTGCAATTGAACATAAACGTGAAAATTATGTTCAAACTGCTGAAGATGAGAAGATATTACAAAATAGTATTTACGGAATTGAAAAGAAGCCTTTGCCGCATTTGCTATGTACAACCAATATGATTCTGCATGGTATTGATGTACCTGTACAAATCCGTAGAGACAACACTTTATCGTATCCTTTGATTTCATGGGGAACAGATAAACGTGTAGATGTAGTTCTGACTAATCCTCCATTTGGTGGTACTGAAGAACAAGGCATTGAGAAGAATTTTCCTTCAAAATTCCAGACTCGTGAAACTGCTGATTTATTTATGGTGTTGATCATTCAGCTTTTAAAAGCGCATGGTCGTGCAGCAGTGGTATTACCTGATGGCTTTATGTTTGGTGAGGGCATCAAAACAGCCATTAAAGAAAAATTAATGGAAGATTGTAATCTACATACCATTGTACGTTTACCTAAGTCTGTATTCGCACCTTATACATCGATTAGTACCAATATTTTATTCTTTACCAAAGGTAAGAAAACAGAAGAGATATGGTTCTATGAACATCAATTACCACAAGGTGTAAAAGCCTATAATAAAACTAAACCGCTTCAGCTTAAGGAGTTCGACTCTTTAAAAGCATGGTGGGGCAGCGAGCGTGATGGTTTTGCTAGTCGTGTAGCTAATGAACAGGCATGGAAAGTATCACTTCAAGATATTATTGATCGTGGTTATAACCTTGATATTAAAAATCCGCATCAAGTTGAAGAGGATGTAAAAGACCCTGAACAGCTTTTAGCTAAATATGAGAGCCTTGAGGCTGAGGTTGCTAAAATTCGTCAGCAATTAAAAATTATTTTAGATGAAGCTTTGGGTCAATAGTTCGGGATGAGTAACATGACAGACGTTAAAAAACTCATTACTGAGCATTTAGATATTTGGTTAACAGCGGAAACTGAGAAGAAGTCGGGGCGTGGGCGTAGTTCAGGTTCAAGTAACTCAATTTATGGGGTTCAAAAGCTTCGTGAACTTATATTAGATTTAGCAATTCGAGGAAAACTTATTCCACAGCATGATAGCGATCAAGATGCCCATAACTTAGTAAAGTATTCAATTAAACTTAATCATGAAGCTATTACTAAAGGAGTTCTAAAAAAATCTAAAAAGCTTCCTATAGCTGATTATGATTTTAAGTTCAGTGATATCCCTAGACAATGGGCTTTAACATCAATTCCTTACATTTTAAAAAATCATGAGTACGCAATCAAACGGGGTCCATTTGGTAGTGCCATTCAAAAGTCATTTTTTGTGGATGATGGCTATAAAATTTATGAACAACAACATGCTATCAATGATAATTTCTACCTTGGGAATTACTATATTTCTGAAGAAAAGTTTAAAGAGTTAAAAGCCTTTGAAGTTCAGGCAGAGGATATCATTATTAGTTGTTCAGGAACTGTTGGAAAAGTTGCAATAGCTCCTCATGATCTTGAAAAAGGCATTATAAATCAGGCATTACTAAAAATTTCTTTGAATCAAGAAATAATGTTAAATGAGTATTTTAAAATTTTATTTCCTTCATATTTTATGAAAATTGATAAGTTTTCTAATTTAAAGGGAACTGCTCAGAAAAATATGCCATCAGTAGAGGAAATTAAATCTACTCCATTTTTGCTGCCTCCATTAGAAGAACAAAAACGCATCGTTGCTAAAGTGGATGAACTAATGCAACTATGTGATCAGCTCGAAGAGCAGCAAAGTTTAAGCTCAGAAGCACATGATCAATTAGTTGATACGTTATTAAACGTTTTGACTAATTCATCCAATGCTGATGAGTTCCAAGAGAATTGGCAACGTATTTCTGAAAACTTTGATCTATTATTTACTACTGAATACAGTATGGGGCTGTTAAAACAAAAAATTTTGCAATTAGCTGTGATGGGTAAGTTAGTAAAGCAAGATCTAAAGGATGAACCCGCAAGTGAGCTCTTAAAACATATTGTTGAAAAAAAAGCTAGGTTAGTTAAAGATGGGGTTATTAAGAAACCTAAGTTTTTACCTGAAAAGAATTTGTATGAAAATACATTTACTAGCCTTCCAGATAATTGGATTTTAACAAATCTCGCTAGTCTGGCAGAGATAAATCCTAGAAATAATATGATTGATGATTCAATATTTGTTAGTTTTGTTCCTATGACTTTAATCCATCGAGAATATTTAAACAAACATGAAGCAGAAACAAAAACATGGGCAGAGGTAAAGAAAGGTTTTACGCATTTTGCAAATAACGATATAGGTGTAGCAAAAATAACCCCTTGTTTTGAAAATAGTAAAGCGTGTGTATTTCAAAATCTTACTAATGATGTAGGTGCTGGTACAACAGAATTACACATAGTTCGACCAATTGTAGGGCTGGATTCCGAATATGTTTTGATTTATTTAAAATCACCAGTTTTTCTAAAAACTGGTGAGGCTCACATGACTGGTACAGCGGGACAAAAAAGATTACCAAAAGAATTTGTGGAATACTTTAATTTCCCATTGCCTCCATTAAATGAGCAAAAGCGAATTGTAGAGAAAGTAAATCAACTCTTTTCTATGATTGATACGCTACAAACCCTTCAAGGTAAATTACAAAGAACCAAACTTCATTTATCAGATAGTTTGGTTGCTAATGCCTTGAGTGATTCGGATGAGAAAAGTGAGTCTAAAGCCTCGGACAGTATTATTCAATTTGAAAAGAAAATTGAGGCTGCAAAGCAGTCGAATCAAAAAAGTGCTGACCAAATTGATTTGTTTGTAGATGAAAGTGTTGAAGATGATGTGAAACTTTTGTCTTTAGCTGCTGAAATCACGTTTCAGTTGCATACAGAACCAACTTTTGGTCATTTAAAACTTCAAAAGTTGATCTACTTATGCCAACAGCTAAAACGTATGAATTTAGTTGCTGACTTTAAACAGCATGCTGCTGGTCCGTACGATCCAGTTATGGCTCGTTATTTAGATAAAGAGTTTAAAGATCGTGATTGGTTTAGTTACGATCCTAAGCGAGACTTAAAGTACAAACCTCTCAGTAGATGTAATGATCATAGATCAGCATTTAATAAGTATTTTGCTAAAGATGTATCTGAGATTTATGACTTAATAGGACTTTTTAGAACAAGTAAGTCTGATCATATAGAAATTGTAGCAACACTTTTTGCTTGTTGGTTGCGTTTGTTAGAGAAAAAGTTATTTGTTACCGAAGAGCAGCTTCTGAAGGATTTTTATGCTTGGTCGGAAGAGAAAAAAGAATTTAGTCAAAATGAAGTATTGAATGGGTTGAAATGGATGAAACAGAATTCAGTAGTTCCACTTTAACTTAGTTAAAACTTTATAATTAATCTAAAGCACATTTATAAAAATGTGCTATTTTTTATTATCAAATAAATCATTAACTTAAAACAGGGGTGTATGTGTCTAATCTTTCAAATAAAATTGAAGCATCTCATCAATCACTGTATCAAGTATTGAATGAAAAAAAATATTCAGTAGATTATTTTCAACGTGAATATTCTTGGCAAAAAACACATATTCAGCAATTAGTAATAGATTTAACATCTGCCTTTTTAAATGAATATACGCCAAAGGATGCACGTAAGGATGTTCAGAACTACAACAGTTATTATTTAGGACCATTTGTCGTTTCAGCAACAGAGGACGGAAGCTTAAGTATTATTGATGGTCAACAACGCTTGACATCACTGACGCTGTTTCTAATTTTTTTAAATCATTATCAAAAAGAATTAGGTGAAAATCTAAACATTGCACCAATGATTTTCTCTGAAAAATTTGGTGAAAAGACTTTCAATATTCAGGTGGAGGAACGTCTGGCTTGTTTTAATGCTTTGTTTGAAACAGGTAAATTTACAGATAGCAATGCTGATGAGTCATCTTTAAATATGGCTGCGAGATATGAAGATATTACCGAGGTCTTTCCTAATGAGATTACGACTTGTTTTGCTAACTTTATTGATTGGCTGAAAGAAAAGGTAATATTAGTTCAGATCACAGCTTATTCTGATGAGAATGCTTATACGATTTTTGAAACAATGAATGATCGTGGCTTAAATTTAACACCGTCAGAAATGTTAAAAGGATTTTTACTATCTAAATTTAGTGATAAAAATAAAAGAAAAAAAGCAGACGAATATTGGAAGTCGGAAGTTCAAAGGCTTAAATCTTTTGATAAAAACGAAGATCAAAAATTCTTTCAGTCTTGGTTCCGAGCGCAATATGCAGATTCAATTCGTCAAGGTTCTGCTGGATCAAAAAATGAAGACTTTGAAAAAATTGGAACACGTTTTCACAGTTGGTTAAGGGATAATCCTGAAAAAGTTGATCTTGATAATTCAAATAACGCATCCTATGAGTCATTTGTGGATGTAAGATTCAAGTTCTTTCTGAATGCGTATTTAATTATTTTAAATGCTCAAAGAAATTTAACTAATGGATTGGAGCATGTTTTTTATATCCATAGATGGGGGATCGCACCAACTTTAAGTATTCCATTGATGCTAGCACCATTAAAATTAACGGATAATGATGCTATCGTAAAACAAAAAATAGATTTAGTTGCCCGCTATATTGAAACTTTTTCCGTTAGACGTTCATTGAATTTTAAATTATTTTCGGCTACATCCATTCGTTACACAATGTATAGCCTTGTCAAAGAAATTAGACAGCAAGATTTTGACGAGTTAAGAAGCATACTTTCCGAAAAATTAGCCAAGATGGAGCAAAAAATTGATGGAGTTCTTGGTTTTAGATTACATGGGCAAAACTATAGATTTGTTAAATTTCTATTGGCTAGAATTACTGTTTTTATTGAACAGATTTCAGGTATGCAAACCAATTTTGTTCAATATTATGAGCCATCAAAAGGTAAACCATTTGAGGTTGAACATATTTGGGCAAATAAATATGAGCGCCATCAGGGAGCTTTTGCTGATAAGCGTTCATTTGAAGATTATAGAAATCGTGTAGGTGGTTTGATACTGCTTCCAAATGGAACAAATCAATCATTTAGAGATATGTTTGTTTATGAAAAAATTCCTCATTATTTAAAAGAAAACCTTCTGGCACAGTCTTTAAATGAAGACACATATAAAAACAATCCAAATTTCACGAATGCTAAAAATAGTTATAAGTTGAGTTTTCAACCTTATAATATTGAAGCTCTAAAAAATTCTGAGAATAAAGAATTATTCTCTAAAGAATATATTGATCAAAGACAAAAGTTGTATTTAGAGATTTCTGAGCAAATTTGGGGAGACTTCTGGAAAGTGAATTCTTAACTTAATGATGTATTGCTCTTTAATTTCTGAAAAAAATCCGACTTAACGTCGGATTTTTTTCAGTAGCATTACTTGTCGCGTGGCAGTTTACCTTACCAGCTCAACGCACCACCAGTTTGATAATCAGTTACACGCGTTTCAAAGAAGTTCTTCTCTTTACGCAAGTCCATCATTTCAGACATCCACTGGAATGGGTTATTTACACCAGCAAACTGCTCAGGTAAACCTAACTGCGCTAAACGGCGGTTACAGATGAATTTCAAATATTCTTCCATCATCGCTGCGTTCATACCCAATACACCACGTGGCATTGTGTCACGCGCATATTCGATTTCAAGCATAGTACCTTCAAGAATCATCTGAATGATTTCTTCTTGGAATTCAGCAGTCCACAAGTTTGGATTTTCGATCTTGATTTGGTTAATCATGTCGATACCAAAGTTCAAGTGCATAGACTCATCACGTAAGATGTACTGGAATTGCTCAGCAACACCATTCATCTTGTTACGACGACCCATTGACAAGATCTGGCTGAAACCACAGTAGAAGAAGATCCCTTCAAGTACGCAATAGAATGCGATCAAGTTACGCAGTAAGATTTGATCGTTTTCAGGTGTACCTGTTTGGAAGGTTGGATCACATAAAGACTGAGTATATTTCAAGCCCCAAGCCGCTTTACGAGCAACTGACGGAACTTCACGGTACATATTGAAGACTTCGCCTTCATCCATACCTAAAGATTCGATACAGTATTGGTAAGCATGTGTGTGAATCGCTTCTTCAAATGCTTGACGCAAGATGTATTGACGGCATTCAGGGTTGGTGATGTGACGGTAAATCGCCAATACCAAGTTGTTTGCAACCAAAGAATCCGCAGTAGAGAAGAAACCTAATGAACGCATCACGATGGTACGCTCATCTTCGGTTAAGCCATTTTCAGACTTCCAAAGTGCGATATCGTGGTTCATGTTGACTTCTTGTGGCATCCAGTGGTTTGCACACCCGTCTAGATACTTTTGCCAAGCCCACTCGTATTTGAACGGTACAAGTTGGTTTAAGTCAGCGCGACAGTTGATCATGGCTTTATCATCAACTTGTACACGTTGTGCACCCATTTCAAGCTCTTCTAAGCCAGGTGCAACATCTAACTTTTCTAAGGCGTGAGATGCTCTTGCCAACGAATCGGTTGGATTTGTTGATCTTGCTGTATAGGTTCCAGCGGATTGTGTAGTTGCCACATTCTGCGATGACTGCTTTGTATCAGATACCACTTGCGAATCAGTCGTTTTTTTCTGTTCGACGGGCGCAGGCTGGTGAGCTTGTGCAGCTTGTTTCTGTTCATCATCTTCAAAATCGTCCCAACTTAGGATAGACATCGTTGTTCTCTCTTCGTTGTTAATATCTATGTTCGACATCTCACAATGGAAGATGTCACTACTATACGCTTATTCTGTGCAAGCAAAATTAAGTTTTGCCGATAGTTGTTTTGTTCTTGTTCGAAAGAACAGATACCCACACTACTTATTTTGCTTACGCTTTTGCTGCTTACGGATCGCAAAGAATGCATAGACCGCAGGCACGTAAAAAACTAAAAAGGCTAAGATCAGCACGATTACGCCTAACTCATAGTTATGACTTAAATGGAACATTTCTTCGCCTTTTATAATTTCAGATTTTTTGAATCCCCCTAAGTCCCCCTTTAAAAAAAAAGGGGGACTTTATTCCCCTTGAGGATTGGGGAGGATTACTTACTGACAAGCTTCACAATCTGGATTGTCGATTGAACATGCTTGTGGTACTGGTGCTGCCTGAGCGAAACCATCTTCTTCAGCAGGCGCTTCAGGTTTAGTTTCTTGAGCAACCGCAGCCACTGGTGCAGCAACAGTTGTTGCTTTTACTGCGTTTAAAGCACCCGTGTTAATGGTTGATTTTTCCGCAGAGGTTGCACCTAATGCACGGAGGTAATAAGTGGTTTTAAGACCACGTAACCAAGCCATCTTATAAGTGATGTCTAGTTTCTTACCATTTGCACCAGCGATATAAAGGTTCAATGACTGTGCTTGGTCGATCCATTTTTGACGACGTGATGCAGCATCTACGATCCAACGTGTATCGACTTCAAATGCTGTCGCAAAAATTGCTTTTAACTCTTCAGGGATACGTGCAATTTTTTGTACTGAACCCTCGAAGTGTTTCAAGTCGTTAACCATCACAGAGTCCCAAAGACCACGATCTTTTAACGCACGTACCAAGTACGGGTTGATCACTGTAAATTCACCAGAAAGGTTAGATTTTACATAAAGGTTTTGGAACGTCGGTTCGATAGACTGTGAAACGCCACAAATGTTTGAAATGGTTGCTGTAGGTGCAATCGCCATCACATTTGAGTTACGCATACCGTCTTTTTGAACTTTAGTACGTAATGTATCCCAGTCCAAACGTTGAGTACGGTCAACTTCAAACATACGCTCTGGACGTGATTTTGCAACGATATCTAAAGAGTCGATTGGCAAGATACCTTGATCCCACAATGAACCTTTAAATGTTGAATACACACCACGTTCAACAGCAAGGTCGCTTGATGTTTGAATCGCGTAGTAGCTGATCACTTCCATTGATTCATCAGCAAAATCTACTGCTGCATCAGAACCATAACCCATACCCAATTCATATAAAGCATCTTGGAAGCCCATGATACCCATACCGACAGGGCGGTGTTTCATATTTGAATTACGTGCTTGTTCAACTGCGTAGTAGTTGATGTCAATCACGTTGTCGAGCATACGAACAGCAGTTTTAACTGTACGCGCTAATTTTTCACGGTCTAATGCACCACCTTGAACATGTTGTACAAGGTTGATTGAACCTAAGTTACATACTGCGATTTCATCTTTATTGGTATTTAAAGTGATTTCAGTACATAAGTTAGATGAATGCACTACACCTACGTGTTGTTGTGGTGAACGTAAGTTACATACGTCTTTGAATGTGATCCAAGGATGACCTGTTTCAAACAACATCGATAACATTTTGCGCCATAAGTCTTTCGCACGGATTTTCTTATGTAGCATGTTGTTTTCTTTTGCAATGCCTTCGTAGTAAGCATAGCGTTCAGCAAATTCACCGCCAGTTAAATCATGCAGATCAGGTGTTTCAGATGGTGTGAATAGTGTCCATTCAGCATCTTCAATCACACGTTGCATAAACAAATCTGGAACCCAGTTAGCCGTGTTCATGTCATGGGTACGACGACGGTCATCACCAGTGTTTTTACGAAGCTCTAGGAATTCTTCAATGTCCAAGTGCCAAGTTTCTAGGTATGCACATACTGCACCTTTACGTTTACCACCTTGGTTTACTGCAACCGCAGTATCGTTGGCAACTTTAAGGAAAGGTACAACACCTTGTGATTTACCGTTGGTACCTTTGATATATGAGTTCAAGGCACGTACTGGTGTCCAGTCATTGCCTAAACCACCTGCCCATTTAGAAAGAAGGGCATTGTCACGCATCGCACCATAGATGTCATATAGATCATCTTGAATGGTGGTTAAGTAACAGCTCGACAATTGTGGACGTAAAGTACCTGAGTTAAACAGTGTCGGTGTAGACGCCATATAATCGAAGCTAGACAATAAGTCATAGAATTCGATTGCACGGTCTTCACGCTGTTCTTCATTTAATGCAAGTCCCATTGAAACACGCATAAAGAACAATTGCGGAAGTTCGAAACGTACATCATTTGAATGAATGAAGTAACGGTCAAATAAAGTCTGTAAACCTAAATAGGTAAATTGGTTTGAGCGTTCTGGTTTGATCGCTGCTGCCAATTTCGCAAGGTCAAAGTTTAAAAGCTCAGGAGAGAGAAGCTCAAGCTCGATACCTTTGTTTAAATAAGTTTCGAGTGCATCGCCTTCGATGGTATCTGTGGCTAAACCTAAGAATTTTAAACCTGTCGCAACCAAGTCATCACGTAATAAACGTGCAGTTACATATGTATAGTTTGGTTCTTGTTCGATACGGGTACGTGTCGCCATCATCATCGTGGTTGAGATGTCTGACTGTTTTACACCGTTATATAAGTTTTTAACTGTTTCATCGACAATGGCTTGAACATTGATGCCTTCTAAGCCTTCACTTGCTTTTTCAATCGTGGCTTGAAGTTTGCCCAAATCTAGAGGCTGAAGCTGACCGTTCGCATCTGTGATTTGTAAGGTTGGGTGATGATGAGCACCGGTTTGTTTACGTGCATCAGAACGTTGTTCACGATAGATCACATATGCACGTGCAACTTTTTGTTCGCCTGTACGCATAAGCGCCAATTCAACTTGGTCTTGAATTTCTTCAATGTGAATTGTTCCGCCAGAAGGTAAACGACGATTAAAAGTATTCATCACCATCTCTGTGAGCTGAGTGATGCGATCATGAATACGGCTTGAATCTGCACTTTGTTGACCTTCTACAGCCAAAAAAGCTTTACCAATTGCTACAGAGATTTTATCTGCATCAAAAGCGGCAACATCACCAGTGCGTTTAATCACTTGTAGTTGACCAGGGGTTGTAATGGCGTTCATTGTCAGCGTAGCTCCATTGTCATCATTGTTATGTTTATGGACCATTTGAATCGGACAAACTGCAAAATTTGTTGTCACGATGTTTGAGGACTAAACACAATACTTAGTGGTTTAATTTAATTTAGAACACAAGATACGGTAATTTTAAGGGTAGATCAATATTGACATTTCAAGAATATTTTATCCCTGAAAAGTAAATTTTTATTTGCATCTTTTTACCTCAAAGCGTCATTTTTGTTATATGCCTTATGAGACAAGCACATAGCATAGCAAAGACTCCGCAGAGTGCTTATAGATAAGTGTGTGGATAACTCAAAAAACGATAAACTGATGAGACAGAATATGAACAATGAAATATTTTGTATAAAAATTAGTCCAGCTATTGATTGTCTTGAAGAAATTTAAAAATGATGTGTATTGATTTTATAAAACTGCCTACAATTCAATAGTTAATAAAAATATAACAAATTGATACGCTCATGTATCAGTTTGGTGAATGAGGTCTTGTTTACATTGTAAACGTGTGTATATTGCAAAACATAGTGTGTTGAATCTGCGAGATTTGTAGCAGACTCCAAAATCAAATATAGGGGCAAATAGATGAGCCAAGAAGAAAAGTTACCAAAGATTCTGATTGTTGAAGATGACGAGCGCCTAGCTCGCTTAACTCAGGAATACTTAATTCGCAATGGATTGGAAGTTGGGGTAGAGCCAGATGGTAACCGTGCGATTCGCCGCATCATTGCTGAACAACCAGACTTGGTCGTGTTGGATGTGATGTTGCCGGGTGCAGATGGTTTAACCGTTTGTCGTGAAGTTCGTCCACATTATCATCAACCGATTTTGATGTTGACTGCACGTACTGAAGATATGGACCAAGTTCTTGGTTTAGAAATGGGTGCAGACGACTATGTTGCTAAACCTGTTCAACCGCGTGTCTTGCTTGCGCGTATTCGTGCATTATTACGTCGTACAGACAAAGCGCCTGAAGATGAAGTTGCACAACGTATTGAATTTGACGATCTTGTGATCGACAATGGCGGTCGTTCAGTGACACTTAATGGTGAGTTGGTTGACTTCACCAGTGCTGAATATGATCTACTCTGGTTATTGGCATCGAATGCAGGCCGTATCTTATCGCGTGAAGACATCTTTGAACGTCTCCGTGGTATTGAATATGATGGTCAAGACCGTTCGATTGACGTACGTATTTCACGTATTCGTCCAAAAATTGGTGATGATCCTGAAAATCCGAAACGTATTAAAACTGTACGTAGTAAAGGTTATTTGTTTGTTAAAGAGACTGGTCTATAAACGATGGGTCAGTCATCTAGAATGCTTGTCCATCACAGGACAGGCATAAAGAAGGTTAGTTTGCGTGTCTAAACACAGTATATTTTTGCGCATCTATGCAGGATTAGTCATTCTTGTTGTGTTGGTTGCCTTGTTTGGATATTTACTTGTCCAAATAATTAATTATCAACGTGCGCAGGAATATCGTGAGTCTCTCACAGATGGAATTTCATTTGTGATCAGTGAAGGTGTGGCACGTCAGCAAACTGAACAGCAGCGCCTAGATTGGATTTCAGATGCGTCTGATCTATTAGAACTTCCCATTTATTATCTCGAAGCGCGCAAAGTTGACTTATCTCGTACTGAAGAAAAACGTATAGAAAGTCAAAAAGCGGTGGTGCGTTATGATGCAGAACAAGGGATTGCCTATCTGGTTATAGGGATCAGAAATGACCCTAAACACTATTTATATATCAAAGTCGATCAAATTGGCGAACGCCAAATGAAGGCGCTTCCAGTATTTATTCTGGATTATTTGGTCTATTATCCCGGTCAAGAACAAGAATATCTTAAGAAAATTCAACAACATTTCTCTTATCATGTTGGTGTGGAAAAGATTTCTCAGCTCAATCTCGATTCCGAGCAAATTGGTCGTTTAAGGTCAGATCAAAGTGTGATTTTATGGCGTGACAGTGCAACTGTACGCGGTACCACCATTTCGATTGTTTCACCCTTACCAAACTCACCTACAGATGTGTTGGTGCTTGGCCCCGTTCCAATGTTTAACTGGATGCCCGTCAAATTGGCAGCCGGAATTACATTGCTGAGTATGTTCTTACTCTGTTTGGGGGTGTATGGCTTGATTGTGCCGATGCAACGCAAGTTGAAACAGGTGAATGAAGCCTTGGATGTGATGAGAACAGGGGATATGTCGCAACGTGTACCTGTTGAGGGTTATGACGAAATGGCCAGTCTAGCCACCAGTTATAACAGCATGTCTGACCATATACAGCGTTTGATTGAAGCACAGCGTGAGTTAATGCGTGCGGTATCACATGAGTTACGTACACCTGTGGCGCGAATCCGTTTTGGTATGGAAATGCTGGCAGACGAAGATGACCATGAATATCGTTTGCAACAAGTCGAGATGATTGATAAAGACATCGAAGCGTTAAATACGCTGATTGATGAAATCATGACCTATGCGAAATTAGAGCAAGGTACACCTTCATTAGATTTTGAAAAAATTGTATTGATTGATGTATTAAAGCAAGTTGCGGTAGAAACCGAAGCATTAAAAACGCAAAAGATTATCCATCTCAACCCACTTTCATCTGATGTCATTGTTGATGCAGAACGTCGTTATTTACATCGAGTTGTACAAAACTTAGTAGGGAATGCGATACGTTACTGTGATCATCAGGTCAATATCAGTGGTGGTGTCAATCACCAGACCAATATGGCTTATGTCTGTGTAGAAGATGATGGCCCCGGAATTCCAGAGGAAGACCGTAAACGTGTGTTTGAGGCATTTGCACGTTTAGATGATAGCCGTACCCGTGCTTCGGGTGGTTATGGTTTAGGACTTTCAATTGTTAGTCGTATTGCGTATTGGTTTGGCGGGACGATTGAAGTCGATCAAAGCTCAGATTTGGGTGGTGCAAGATTTACTATGTCTTGGCCTGTAGAGCGTTTTAAAAAGAAAAAAGCTTAATTGTTAAATCATGCTGTTAAATATTATCAATTAAGCGCTATTTGACTTGGTTCATCAGTCAGCTTTAAAGTCATTATTTAAGATAAAACCACCCTCATCCTAACCTTCTCCCAACAGGAGAAGGGACTTTCAATACAAAAAAATCACTCAAAAATGTTGGATGCCTTTTGATCTATATTTTTAGAAGATTGGAATTACTCCATCCACGGCAATGCGAAAAGTTGGGAACAGAAAATGACAAATGAAAATATTTTTCTAAGAGAATTTCCAATATATAAAGAATCAATGATAAAAATATTGAATCTTATGATTTCTGATGACTATGAAGAATTGGTAAAAAATAAACTGGCCTATCCATCAACGGCAAATGAATATAGAGTTGCTGTAAATGAATTTGCGCATTTAAGTGGATTTGTGAAAATGACACAAATCCCTGACGATGTACTGGAGGATACAGAGGTTTTCTCTCTCAAAGGAGATCGTGTTAATAAATATATAATCGATGTCCAATTATGGTTTGATGATTCTGAATCAGATTTATATGCTGTTTTTTGTGCGCCAATAAATGCAGGTAAACTACTACATTTGTATGATATTCGCGTTATGTAAAAATAACGATATCTATCGGAACATCAAAACGTACTCTTTGTCAGACCTTTCTAAGCATAATTATGTAGACCAAACTAAATAGCTTGAGCATTGATGTTGATAATATTTATTAAGGGAATTTGAATGGTGAACGCTAATTTTGATACTACTATTGATCATGCATTTAATGGAAATGGGCATCCTGCATTTATAATAAAAATTGCCAACCAATTTATTGAGATTAATATTTATATTTCAATTGACCAAGTGGGAGAATTGAAAAAAATAACAACTGATTCTGTTGCTTATATACAGGCAGGAGAATCTGCCAACAGCCCAGTTCATTGGAAAAAAGGTGATGATGGTGAGATTTATATTTTGATCGGCGAGGATTGTGAATCTTGGGATATCGTATTAACCATCAGTATTGATTTAATTGCAGACATTATCACAGGTATTAATGATCTTGTATAAAATTGAGTTTTTCAGAAGATTTTGAAGTCACTACGAATGATCAAGGTTTATTTTTGCGTCTTCGTTTTCAACGGTCATTGGCAGTGTTGGTCTATACTGTAGTCAGTAAACTGATCCATGCCATCAACCTAGCATGCGATACTGGGTTTGACAAAGACATCAGCTTCGAGCACGATGCCATAGGACAGCGATCCTTGGGTTTCGTGTAGTGTGGAATACTGGATGAATAAGAAGAATGCGATTGTGGACTGAAGGCTTGGTTTCAAATAAAAAAACCACCGAAAATTTCGGTGGTTTTTTTATGTCTGGATGTTGCTTAGTTTAGATCTTATTGTTGAAGCGTTGCATCAGGCGCAATGATTGGCTTGCTGTCTCGTAATGCTTGTAATGCATCATGATTAAAGTCAATCAATAAGCTATTTTGTTCAGCGTCAATTTTATAACTGCTAATGATTTTTTGGTCACCTTGAATAGTATCAATACGATATTCATCCGCGATATTTAAAATCCCTTCTAGATTTGTCGTGGTTGCGGCAAGATCTTGACGGAAAAGTTCATAAACATCTCTTAGATCAAAAATTGCATTTTGTGCATCAGCGTGTTTTTTGACGTAATTTTCAATATGACGAATCAGTAATTGTGCAAATAAAAAATAGTTTGGCTTGCTGCTGAATTCCATCTTGTTTTACCCCTAAATTATTGATTTAAAGTTGTTCATATTGAATAGCATATACATAAAAGTAGTTCAATGTGTATAGGCTCTGTAGACAATTCGTCTAAGTTTGCGACAACGAACACCTTTTATTGCAATTGGGTGTTAAATATACAATTTGCTGATTTAAGTGGCGATATGTTACTCACCTTTCAAACGGCTTTAGCTTGGGTGAGCTTAAGTAGGTGGTGTGTGCGAAAAATGACATCATTGACAGTGCTGACTATTTCGAAAATTTAAATCAGAAAATCACAGGAGGGCACAAGGTAGGTCAAAAGTAGGCATTGAACATTTGGCGCTGGATGGTTTAAAGCGGGTTATTTCACAAAAACAAGTTAGTTTTGATAATAGTAAAGTATAAAAAATTATAAATAACTTTGTAATATTTAAAAATTATCACAATAAGATAATTTTTATTATTTAATTGATCTAATGTGACTATTTTACCACATAGAATGTAACAAAATATTTTAGATGGTAAATCCTTATATTTGTAGAAATTAGCCAATTAAATCGCAGAAAAGCATGGATAAATCGAAGCTTTTACTTGGACTGAATCGGATTAAGCTACTGATTTGTCATTTTTAATTCATGATTAAAAAATAAACTTCGGAAAAACTAATAAGAATAGGGATAGAAATTTGATAAAACGATAAGTCAGCGCTGTATCGCTGTGAATCAGGAAAAATTATGGCTTTTGTCTAAAAAATCATCCGAAAGACTTAGAGCTATTAACTAGCAACAGATGACATCAATCGGGTACAATTGACCAGATTTATTTTGTGTTTGGTGTATTTGCAAGGCCAATACATACATTCTTTGTTAAATAATAGGCCTGCCAGGAGTTATCCCCGCATGAGTGCCATTACTCCATACGATTGGGCAATCATTGCCTTCGTGATCGGCGTGACATTTTTATGTGTCTTTATGCTCACCGTTCCTTTGCTCCTTGGGGGTAAATCATGGGGACGTGCGAAGCAAGAGCAATTTGAATCAGGTGTGGTTAGTGCTGGTGGTGCACGTATCCGCTTGTCTGCGAAGTTCTACCTTGTTGCAATCTTCTTTGTTGTATTCGATTTGGAAGCCCTCTATTTATATGCATGGGCGACATCTGTACGTGAAGTAGGTTGGGTTGGGTTTTCAGCTGCAGCTGTATTTATTTTAGTTTTACTCGTTGGTTTGATTTATGAATTATCTACAGGTGCATTGAACTGGTCACCTTCAGATAAACGTAAAATCGCAGGGATTAAACCTAAAATTGGTTCACCAAATATGGACCTTGCAGAAATTACTCGCTTCAATTCAATTGAAGAGTTGGTGATGGATCCTACTGGAACTATTCCAGCTCAATCTTCTGGTCGTGTGAAAGATAAAACACCGACTATGTCTCTGAACAAGGAGTAACTCGGGAATGAAATATACTTTAACCCGTGCGAATCCAGAAGCTGAACAATATCCGCTTCAAGATCGTCAAATTGTGACAGATCCACTTGAAGAAGAAGTGAATAAAAATGTGTTCATGACTCGCTTAGAGGATGTGGTACACACAGCTGTAAACTGGGGCCGTAAAAACTCAATATGGCCTTTTAACTTTGGTACATCTTGCTGCTACGTTGAATATGCAACCACGTTAACCGGTGTGCATGACTTGTCGCGCTTTGGTGCCGAGGTTATTCGTGCTTCGCCACGTCAGGCAGATTTGATGATCGTTGCAGGAACTTGCTTTGTTAAAATGGCACCTGTAATTCAACGTTTGTATGAACAAATGCTTGAGCCTAAATGGGTGATTTCAATGGGTGCTTGTGCAAACTCTGGTGGTATGTACGACATCTATTCTGTTGTACAAGGTGTGGATAAAATCATTCCTGTTGACGTGTACGTTCCAGGTTGTCCACCACGTCCAGAAGCATTGATTCAAGCCTTGATGTTATTGCAAGACCAAATTCAATTAGAACGTCGTCCGCTCTCTGCGGTAATCGGTGATGATCTTCAGCCAGTGTATAAGCCAAAGATGATGCCAGAACGCGACCGTAAGAACGCTGAACGTATTGCAGTGAAAAACTTACGCTCTATGGATGAAATTGAGTAATTTTTTCTGATGAGTATTTGACATATCTGATGGATATGGTCATCAGGGAATTTGACAGAATTTGTATTAAATAGGAAGCCAAGCCAATGGCTGAAACTGAAATTGCTATGCCAGAATCGACTCCAGTTGATTCCCGCCCAGCATTTGCAATTGTAGAAGATCTCAAAGCCAAATTTGGCGAGAACTTTTACGTGCAACCGACGTTTGAAGATTTTCCGACGGTCTGGGTTGAGCGCGCACGTGTACAAGAAGTTCTAATGTACTTGCGTACAGTACCACGTCCTTATGTGATGCTGTTTGACTTATCTGCGGTCGATGAACGTTTGCGTAACAACCGTGATGGTTTACCTGCATCTGATTTCACAGTGTTCTATCACTTACTTTCATTAGAACGTAATAGTGATATTCGTATCAAAGTGGCGTTGAGTGAGAACGATATTAACGTTCCAACAGCGACCAATATTTGGCCAAATGCCAATTGGTACGAGCGTGAAGCTTACGATATGTTTGGGATCAATTTCGAAGGGCATCCAATGCTTCGTCGTATCTTGTTGCCAACTTATTGGGAAGGTCATCCACTACGTAAAGAATATTCTGCACGTGCGACTGAATATACACCGTACATGCAAGACAAGGCTAAACAAGATTTCGAACAAGAACATCTTCGTTTTGTTCCAGAAGATTGGGGTCTAACACGCGGTAACGCCGATGAAGACTTTATGTTCTTGAACTTAGGACCTAACCATCCATCTGCGCATGGTGCATTCCGTGTGATTTTGCAGCTTGATGGCGAAGAAGTGAAAGATTGTGTGCCTGATATTGGCTATCACCACCGTGGTGTGGAAAAGATGGCTGAACGTCAAACTTGGCATTCATTTATTCCATATACAGACCGTGTTGACTACTTAGGTGGTTGTGCGCAAAACATGCCTTATGTCATGGGTGTGGAGCAACTTGCAGGGATTACCATTCCTGATCGTGCACAATGTATCCGTGTCATGATGTCTGAATTATTCCGTATCAATAACCACTTGTTGTATATCGGTACTGCGATTCAGGATGCCGGTGGTATGACACCAGTATTCTATATGTTTGCGGATCGTCAAAAAATCTATGACGCAATTGAAGCGATCACAGGTTTCCGTATGCACCCAGCATGGTTCCGTATCGGCGGGACAGCACATGACCTTCCAAACAACTGGCAAAAACTGATTCGTGAAATTCTCGAATGGATGCCAAAACGTTTGAAGGAATATCATACTGCTGCATTGAAAAACTCAGTATTTGTGGGTCGTACCCGTAATGTTGCGCAATACGATGCTAAATCGGCATTGGCTTGGGGTGTAACAGGTACAGGTTTACGCGCGACAGGTATTGATTTTGATGTTCGTAAATATCGTCCATACAGTGGTTATGAAAATTACGACTTTGAAGTGCCGTTAGAGTATGAAGGCGATGCTTACGCGCGTGTGATGGTTCACTATCGCGAAATCGAAGAGTCGTTAAAAATCGTCAAACAGTGTTTGGATAATATGCCTTCTGGTCCTTATAAAGCGGATCATCCATTGGCAGTTCCACCACCAAAAGATAAGACTTTACAAGATATTGAAACTTTGATTACGCACTTCTTGAGCGTGTCATGGGGTCCTGTAATGCCAGCTGGTGAAGCCTCTGTAATGGCAGAAGTGGTGAAAGGTGCGTCTAACTATTACTTGACTTCAGATAAGTCAACCATGAGTTACCGTACCCGTATTCGTACGCCTACTTTCACCCACTTGCAGCAAATTCCTTCCGTGATTAACGGCAGTCTTGTATCTGACTTGATCATTTATTTAGCGACAATTGACGTCGTTATGGCTGACGTGGATCGCTAAGGGGTAAACGCATTATGATGATTTTGACTGATAAAAAGCCACGTGTGAATGTTGAAGGGATTCTGACCAGCGAAGAAATCCATGAAATTGAACATCACATGGGTCACTACCCATACCCACGCGCAGCGTCTTTGGATGCTTTAAAGTGTGTACAACGCCGTAATGGTTGGGTGGATGACGCGCAGTTACATGCAATTGCTCAATTATTGACAATTACAACTGCGGATTTAGAAGGTGTTGCAACATTCTATAACCGTATATACCGTCAGCCTGTAGGTCGTCACGTAATTTTATTATGTGATTCGATTGCATGTTTCTTGATGGGTGCGGAAACTTTAGCAGAAGCTTTCCAACGTGAACTGGGTATCCAATTTGGTCAAACGACAGCTGATGGTCGTTTTACTTTATTGCCGATCTGCTGTTTAGGGAACTGTGACAAAGGTCCAACCCTAATGATTGATGAAGATACACACGGTTTGGTTGAAGTGACTTCTGTGAAACAGTTATTGGAGAAGTATGTATGAATACCGAACCAAGACCAATTTATGGCGAAGGAAACCCTGAAACTCACCCATTAACATGGCGTTTGAGTAAGCAGGAATTTGTTCGTAGTGCTGATGACTATGAAGCTTTAGAAGGCTATGCAGGCTTTAAAAAAGCGCTTTCAATGCCACCTAAAGATGTTCTTGAAGTCATCAAAGCAGCGACTGTAAAAGGTCGTGGTGGTGCAGGTTTCCCAGCAGGGATTAAATGGTCATTGATGGCACCCAATGATGGTGGTCCTCGTTACCTAATCTGTAATGCCGATGAAATGGAACCGGGAACATTCAAAGACCGTTTGTTGATGGAAAAACTTCCACATCAATTGATCGAAGGGATGTTGATTGCAGGTTATACCCTCGAAGCGACTCAGGGTTATATCTTCATTCGCGGTGAATACATTGAAGCTGCACAATACTTAAATGAAGCTTTAGAACAAGTGCGTGCTAAAGGTTATTTGGGTGACAACATCTTAGATACAGGTTGGAATTTTGACCTGCATGTGCATACCGGCGCGGGGCGTTATATCTGTGGTGAAGAAACTGCATTGATTAACTCACTCGAAGGTCGTCGTGCAAACCCACGTACTAAGCCTCCATTCCCGCAAGTTGCAGGTGCATGGGGCCGTCCGACCATCGTAAACAACGTAGAAACCTATAACAACTTGCCAGCAATTATGTTGCGTGGGCCTGAGTGGTATATCGGTTTGTCTGCGGGTAAATCTAAAGATCCAGGCACTAAAATTTATGGTGCATCAGGTAAAGTGACTTTCCCTGGTCTTTGGGAATTACCGTTTGGTACGACTGCACGTGAAGTGATTGAAGACTATGCCGGCGGTATGCGCGATGGTCTTAAACTGAAAGCATGGTTACCGGGTGGGGCATCGACTGACTTCTTGGCTGCTGAACACATTGATCTTCCAATGGATTCAGAAAGCATTATGAAAGCAGGTTCTCGTCTAGGTACATGTTTGTTAATGGTCGTTGATGAAACCCAGTGTATGGTTTCTGCAACGCGTAACTTAGAAGAATTCTTTGCACGTGAATCATGTGGATTCTGTACGCCATGCCGTGATGGTTTACCTTGGGCGGTCAAAGCACTTGTCGCAATTGAGAAAGGTGAAGGGAAGATGGAAGACATTCAACATCTTCAAGAACTGACTCGCAAATTGTGGATTGGTAAAACATTCTGTGCTCACGCACCAGGTGCGATGGAACCATTGATGGGTGCACTCAAATATTTCCGTAGCGAGTTTGAAGCTAAAGTGACAGATCGTCCTGTAGCCCAAGCCAGCCACGTAGAACAAGTTTAAGGAATTCGACTATGGCTACAATTCATGTCGATGGAAAATCGTATGAAGTCAATGGCTCGGAAAACTTGCTACAAGCATGTTTGAGTCTTGGCATCGACATCCCATATTTTTGTTGGCATCCAGCTTTAGGTTCTGTCGGTTCTTGCCGTCAATGTGCTGTTACTCAATATGCGAATCCAGAAGATACTCGTGGTCGCTTAGTAATGTCATGTATGACTCCTGCATCTGACAATACCTTTATTTCGATTGAAGACAAAGAAGCAAAAGATTTCCGTGAATCGATTGTGGAATTCTTAATGACTAACCACCCACACGACTGTCCAGTCTGTGAA
Organism: Acinetobacter sp. BIGb0196; assembly: GCF_011759595.1. Classification (NCBI taxonomy): domain Bacteria; kingdom Pseudomonadati; phylum Pseudomonadota; class Gammaproteobacteria; order Moraxellales; family Moraxellaceae; genus Acinetobacter; species Acinetobacter sp. BIGb0196. The sequence continues at coordinate 1,104,904 of NZ_JAAOZA010000002.1, forward strand.
GAGGGTGGTCACTGTCATTTACAAGATATGACGGTAATGACGCAACATGATCGTCGTCGTTATCGTTTTACCAAACGTACGCATCACAACCAAGAGTTGGGTTCTTTCATTGCACATGAGATGAACCGTTGTATCGCATGTTACCGTTGTGTTCGTTACTACAACGATTATGCGGGTGGTACAGACTTTGGTGTTTATGCCAATGCATCACGTGTCTACTTCGGTCGTCCAGAATCAGGCACTTTAGAGTCTGAATTCTCTGGTAACTTGACTGAAGTGTGCCCAACAGGTGTATTTACCGATAAAACCCATTCGGCACGTTATAACCGTAAGTGGGACATGCAGTATGCGCCTAGCGTATGCCAAGGCTGTTCTTCTGGTTGTAACATCTCTCCGGGTGAGCGTTATGGCGAATTACGTCGTGTAGAAAACCGTTTCAATGGTGACGTTAACCAATATTTCCTTTGCGATAAAGGTCGTTTTGGTACGGGTTATGTGAACCGTGAAGATCGTCCACGTCAGCCGCAATTCCGTGCTGCAACAGAAGTTAAAACTGTTTCTGTTGATGTGGCACTGGATTCAGTGATTGAAAATGTTCAAGGCAAAAAAGTCTTGGGTATTGGTTCTCCACGTGCATCATTAGAATCAAACTATGCGTTGCGTGAGTTGGTTGGCCAAGAAAATTATTCAACTGGTCTTTCTCAAAAAGAACAGAACTTGGTTGAACTTGCTGCATCGATTATGCAAGCTGAGGGTGTTTATAACCCAAGTATGCGCGAAATCGAAAGCTATGATGCAGTCTTGATCTTGGGTGAAGATTTAACGCAAACTGCACCACGTATGGCACTGTCTGTTCGCCAAGCTGCGAAAAACAAAGCCAAACAAATGGCTGCAGACCGCCGTACCCAAGATTGGTTAGCTGAACCTGTAAAACGTATTGGTCAGGATGCAAATTCTCCAATCTATATCTTGGCTGCAACACAAACACGTTTGGCTGATATTGCTGAGGGTGAAGTTGTTGCTTCTCCAAACGATATTGCACGTTTAGGTTTTGCGATTGCTGCGGGTGTAAACGGTGATGCGATTCTTGGTTTAGATGATGATGCTAAAGCATTTGCACAAACCATTGCGGATACGTTAAAAGCTGCGAAAAAACCATTAATCATCTCGGGTACTAGCTTACAAGATGCTGCCATCATGGAAGCTGCTGCACAAGTTGCACAAAACCTAGGTGGAAATGCAGGCTTAACATTGACAGTTCCAGAAGTGAACTCAATGGGTATGGCTTTGTTTGGTGGTTTAAGCTTAGAACAAGCATTTGCTCAAGATTATGAGTCAATCATTATTGTTGAAAATGATTTGTTCCGCCGTTTACCTGCTGTACAAGTTCAGGCTGCTCTAGACAAAGCGCAAAGCGTGATTGTGCTTGATCACTCTGAAACTGAAACCGTAAAAGCAGCTGATGTTGTCTTGTCTGCTGCAAGCTTTGCAGAAGGCGATGGAACAGTGGTCAGCCAAGAAGGTCGTGCGCAACGCTTCTATCAAGTTTATGACCCAAGCTATTACAAACCAGAATATGCCATCAAAGAATCTTGGCGCTGGTTACATGCGATTGAAACGGGTGTGAAAGGTAAAGCGATCTCGTGGACATTGCTGGATGACGTAATTGAGTCTGTGGTCAAAAATGTTCCAGTTCTTGAAGCAATTCAAGATGTTGCACCTGATGCGGGTTACCGTGTTCATGGCTTGAAAATTGCCCGTGAACCACGTCGTTACTCTGGTCGTACTGCAATGCGTGCACCATTAAACGTACATGAGCCGAAACAACCTGTCGATGTCGATTCCGCATTAACATTCTCTATGGAAGGTTATGTTGGACCGCAAAATGCATCGTCATTGGTTCCATTTGCATGGGCACCGGGTTGGAACTCACCACAAGCTTGGAATAAATACCAAGATGAAGTGGGTGGTCATCTTAAAGGTGGTGATTCAGGCGTTCGTTTATTTGATCGCTTAGTAAAACGTCCTGCACGTAGCTATGTGGCGCCAACTGCGGTTGTGGCAAATCCAGAGAGTTTCCGTCTGGTTCCAATGCATCATATTTTCGCTTCAGGTGAATTTACGATTAAAACGCCGGTGATGGAATCGCGTATTCCAGAAGCGACTTTTGCCGTGGGCGAGCAAGATGCAGCACGTTTAAATGTTCAAGATGGGCAACAACTGACAGTTAAAGCAGGCGAAACGACGATTAGTCTTCCTGTGCATGTGATTGAATATTTACCAACAGGTTATATCGGTTATCCAGTCGGCCAAGCACCAACAGTTTCACTTGCTGAACCTGTATCTGTAACGGTAGGAGTGTAATCATGAATGAATCTTTACGCGCACTACCGACATGGGCACAAGACTGGCCAATCGCTTATTCAGTGATTCAAGCCATCGTAATTTTGTTGGTTGTGGTTTTACTGGCCGCTTTGATGTCATTTATTGAACGTCGTTTGCTGGGCTTATGGCAAGACCGTTATGGACCAAACCGTGTTGGTCCTGGCGGGATGTTCCAGATCGTTGCCGACATGTTGAAAATCATGTTCAAAGAAGACTGGACACCAAAGTTTGTAGATAAGTTAACCTTCCGTTTAGCACCAGCAGTGGCAATGGCGACTGCAGTACTGTCATTCATGGTTATTCCTGTTTCACCTTACTTAGGTGTTTCAGACATGAGTATCGGGCTATTGTTCTTTATGGCAATGGCAGGTATTGCAGTATATGCGGTGTTATTTGGTGGTTGGGCATCCAACAACAAATATGCGTTACTAGGTGGTCTACGTTCAGCAGCACAAACCATTTCTTATGAAGTCTTTTTAGGGATTTCATTGATGGGTGTGGTGGCAATTGCAGGTTCATTTAACTTGCGTGACATCGTAGAAGCACAACGTGATGTATGGTTTGTGATTCCGCAATTCATTGGTTTCATGATCTTCGTGGTTGCGGGTGTTGCGGTAACGCATCGTCATCCATTTGACCAACCAGAAGCTGAACAAGAATTGGCAGAAGGTTACCATGTCGAATATGGTGGTATGAAATGGGGGATGTTCTTCGTTGCTGAATACGTCAACATCATTTTAATTTCAGCACTGATCGTGACTTTATTCTTTGGCGGTTGGTTAGCACCATTTAATTTAAATATTCCATTCATTCCAGATGCATTCTGGTTCATTGCGAAAACAGCATTCTTTGTAATGATGTTTGTCTTGGCACGTGGTTCTTTAATGCGTCCACGTTATGACCAAGTCATGAATTTTGGTTGGAAAGTGTGTTTACCACTTGCATTGGTCAACCTTTTGGTGACTGGTGCTGTGATTCTGATGAATCAGGCCTAGGACAGCAGGGAGTACAAAATGTATAAAATTCTAGCTGGCGTAGGATCAATTGTTCGTTCGTTGTGGATGGTGTTTAGCCATGTCACACGCAAACGTGATACGATTTTATATCCAGAAGTGCCAGCCGAACAAATCGTACCTCCACGCTACCGTGGTCGTATCGTGTTAACACGTGACCCAGACGGTGAAGAGCGTTGTGTTGCGTGTAACTTATGTGCGGTTGCATGTCCTGTTGGTTGTATTTCATTGCAGAAAGCTGAAAAAGATGATGGACGTTGGTATCCAGAATTTTTCCGCATTAACTTCTCACGCTGCATTTTCTGCGGTATGTGTGAAGAAGCATGTCCAACAACTGCTATTCAGTTAACACCAGATTTTGAGTTAGGCGAATATGTCCGTCAGGATCTTGTTTATGAGAAAGAAAACTTACTCATTTCAGGACCAGGTAAATACCCAGACTACAATTTCTACCGTGTAAGTGGTATGGCAATTGATGGTAAAGAAAAAGGTCAAGCGCAACGTGAAAGTGCGCCTGTAGATGTACGGAGCTTATTACCATGATGTGGCCATTTTATTTAATGGCTCTCGTGGCCATTGTTTCGACGATTCGTGTTGTGACCAACACCAATCCAGTACATGCTTTATTAAGTTTGATCGTTTCTCTACTTGCTGTTGCAGGGATCTTCTTGATCATTGGTGCACCATTTGCAGCTGCGCTTGAAGTGATTGTTTATGCGGGTGCGATCATGGTGTTGTTCGTATTCGTGGTCATGATGCTCAACCTTGGTCAACATACAGTTGATCAAGAACGTAAATGGTTGACTTCAGATGCTTGGGCTTATCCAGCACTCATGAGCTTCTTAGTTGGCTTATGTTTGGTTTGGGTATTAGGTTCAGACTATACCCAACATGGTGCAGTACTTGGAACTCAAGTGATTGGACCTAAAGCAATTGGTCAAGCACTCTTTACCCACTATTTATTATTGGTTGAAGTTGCCGCAATGTTATTGCTTGCAGCATTGGTTGCAGCATTCCACTTAGGCAAACGTGAACCGAGTGCAGCAGAGGATAAACAGTAATGGGCAACATTCCTTTAGAACATGGTTTGATCGTCGCAACTATCCTTTTTGCACTGGGTTTTTACGGTGTAATGGTGCGACGCAACCTATTATTTATGTTAATGAGCCTTGAGATCATGATGAATGCAGCAGCATTGGCATTCGTTGTGGCAGGAAGTGCATGGGCACAACCTGATGGTCAAATTATGTTTATTTTGATCCTCACACTTGCTGCGGCAGAGGCTTGTATCGGTCTAGCGATCGTCCTCCAGTTCTATCATCGCTTCCATCATCTGGATGTAGATGCTGCTAGTGAGATGCGCGGATGAGTTATTTATATTTAACGATTTTATTTCCGCTGATTGGCTTTGTGCTTTTAGCGGCAGGACGTAATAAACTTCCTGAAAATGTAGCAGCAATTATTGGTGCGGGTTCTGTTGGCCTTTCTGCTTTATTTGCATTGATTGCAGGCATGGACTTTGTTAAGCAGGGTTCAGTTGCGCAAGCACAGCATTTATGGACTTGGTTCAATGTAGGCGGTTTTGCACCGGGTGTAAGTTTGCATCTTGACGGCTTGTCATTGTTAATGATGGGCATGGTGACAGGTGTAGGTTTCCTGATTCACATCTTTGCAACTTGGTACATGCGTGGTGAAGAAGACTTCGCACGTTTCTTCTCATATTTCAACTTATTCGTTGCAAGCATGTTGGTGCTTGTATTGGGTGACAACTTAGCGTTGTTATTCTTAGGTTGGGAAGGCGTAGGTCTGTGTTCTTACCTGTTGATTGGTTATTACTACCAAAACCCTGCAAATGGTTTTGCGGCAATTAAAGCATTTACAGTAACGCGTGTTGGTGATGTATTCTTACTGATCGCATTGTTCTTGCTTTACCAACAATTTGGTACTTTACACATCGGCACGATTGTTGCCAATGCTTCACAAGTTCTCGCACTTGATCATAACTTGGCATTGATCACGTCATTGATGTTGTTCTTGGGTGCAGCAGGTAAATCTGCGCAAATCCCATTACAAACATGGTTGGCAGATGCAATGGCTGGTCCGACACCAGTATCTGCATTGATCCATGCTGCAACAATGGTTACCGCTGGTATCTACTTATGTTGCCGTATGTTCTCTGTGTTTGAAATGACACCAGAAGTGATGCAGTTCATTTCGATTACGGGTGCTGTAACATTGTTGGTTGCTGGCTTTGCGGCTTTGGTTCAAACAGATATCAAACGTATTCTGGCTTACTCTACTATGAGTCAGCTCGGTTATATGTTTATGGCTGTAGGTGCAGAAGCGTATCAAGCAGGTCTGTTCCATATGCTTGCACATGCATTCTTTAAGGCATTATTGTTCTTGTCTTCTGGTGCGGTGATCTTGGCTTACCATCATGAACAAAACATCTTTAAAATGGGTGGTTTGTTCTACAAAAACAAATTCTTATTTGCTTGCTTCGCGATTGGTGGTGGTGCACTTGCTGCAATCCCATTTATTACGATCGGCTTCTTCTCAAAAGATGCAATCTTGGGTGCTGTTTGGGCGCAAGGTCAATCTGTCGCATTGTATAACTCATTGTATTGGGTTGGTGTTGCGGGTGCATTCTTAACTTCGATTTATACATTCCGTTTAATTTGGGTTGTATTCTTCGGTGAAGAAAAAACACATTATCACGAAATCAAAGGTGCAACGTATTGGGCGCCTTTAGGTATCTTGGCTGTTCTTTCAACAGGTTTGGCTTACTTCTTAAAAGCGCCAGTGATGAACATTTTAAATGCAGCACATATCCCTGCATTTGAAGTTTCTCAAGCGATTGAAGAAGGAATGCATGGTGCAGAACACCTTGCAGTCGGTATCGCATTGGTCGGTTTAGCTGTAGGCGTGGTGTTATTTGCTTTCGCTTATAAAGCGGTGCAAGGTTTTGCAGCGACTTCATTTGGTGCTGGACTTGCAAATATCTGCCGTAATGCATTTGGTTTCGATTCTTTATACAACCTTGTATTTGTTCAACCTTATTTACTCATTGCGAAAATTTTAGGTCGTGACCCAATTGATGGTTTATGGCTGGTATTACCTGCAATCGTAAATAGTGGGAATAAATTTACAAGTACCCGTCAAACAGGTTCATTACGTGAATATGCATCAAGTATGTCACTCGGTGTAGTGGTATTGCTGATGATCTTGATCGTGATTCAGGTAGTGGGGAAATAAGATGGAAATCACAAACAATTGGATTTTACCCGCACTGATTCTTGTACCTTTTATTGCAGGTTTCGCGTGTTGGTTGGTCGATAAACTTGATAAACATTTGCCACGTTATATCGCATTAGTCGGTATGCTCGTTACATTGGGCTTAACACTGATTTTGTGGAAACAAGGTGGCTTTAGCTATGAGTTGGGGGCGAAGACTCCAACTTGGGCAGCAGAATTTTATTTACCTTGGATTAAAACACTTGGTATTAACATTCATTTGGCTGTAGATGGTCTTTCATTGCTGATGGTGGGATTGACTGCATTACTGGGTGTACTTGCAGTTGGTTGTTCATGGGGTGAAATTCAAAAGAATGTCGGCTTCTTCCACTTAAACCTGTTATGGTCTTTGGGTGGGGTAATCGGGGTTTTCCTTGCAATTGATATGTTCTTGTTCTTCTTCTTCTGGGAGATGATGTTAGTACCTATCTACTTCTTGATCGCACTTTGGGGTCATAAAGGCGCAGACGGTAAATCACGTGTTTATGCTGCAACCAAGTTCTTTATCTATACCCAAGTCGCAGGCTTGATCATGCTCATCGGGATCTTAGGCTTAGTGGTCTACGGTTCTCAGATGTCAGGTACGATTAGCTTCGACTATAACTACTTACTTGCAGTTGCAAACACTTTAGATGCTCAGGCACCACATATTGCCTATGCATTGATGATCTGTTTCTTTATTGGTTTTGCGGTCAAGCTTCCAGTATTTCCATTACACGGTTGGTTACCAGATGCCCATGCACAAGCACCTACAGCAGGTTCTGTAGACTTAGCGGGTATCTTGATTAAAACTGCTGCGTACGGTTTACTGCGCTTTGTATTGCCATTCTTCCCAGCAGCATCTGCACAATTTGCCGATATTGCGATTATTTTAGGTTTGATTGGTATTTTCTACGGCGCTTGGTGTGCTTTCCAGCAAACAGATATGAAACGCCTGCTTGCTTATACTTCTATTTCGCATATGGGTTTCGTATTACTTGCACTTTATGCCGGTAATATTCTGACGTTCCAAGGCTTAATGATCATGATGTTGGCACATGGCTTGTCATCTGCTGCATTGTTCATTATGTGTGGTCAAGTGTATGAACGCTTACATACCCGTGACTTACGTTTGATGGGTGGTATTCGTGGTCAATTCCAGTATTTACCATTCTTCTTGATGTTCTTTGTCTCTGCGCTTGTGGGTATTCCAGGTCTAGGTAACTTTATTGGTGAATTCCTGATCTTGATGGGTTCATTTGCTAAGTTCCCAACATTTACCATCATTGCGGCGATTAGCTTGGTCTTTGCTGGTCTTTATGGTCTGATCCTGATCCACAAAGCTTTATTTGGTACGCCAAATGAAGAACAGAAAAAGCATTATGAAAGTCCATTAAAAGACTTGAATGTACGTGAAACAGTAATTCTATTGATCTGTGCATTTGGCTTATTATGGTTAGGTGTGTATCCACAAAGCTTCCTTGATATTTCTCACTCAAGTATGGCGTGGTTATCAAATAGCTATATTCCAGTTCAAGAAGTTGTTGATGCGGCACAACAAGTCGTATCTCAACAAAATGTGGAGATCCAATAGTCATGAACTTCACTATGTCATTTTCGGGTCTCATGCCTTTAGCACCAGTTTTTATTGTTGCTTTAACCGCTGTAGTGGTGATGATCCTAACCTCGATCAAGCGTAATCATAATTTGATTGCGACTGCATCGGTGGTGGGTCTAAACCTTGCTGCAATTGATATTTTATTCATGATGTTTGGTGGTTCATTTGCACCATCAAATGTGATGAACATGTTTGTGGTTGATCCATTTACATTGTTTTATCAATTTATTGCAGTAGTTGCTGCACTCGCATGCTGTACGTTATCTCACGCTTATATTGAAACGTATAAAGATAATCGTGAAGAGCTTTATATCTTGATGTTGATCTCTGTAACAGGGGCAATGTTGATGGTGGCAAGTTCTCATTATGCATCGTTCTTTATTAGCTTAGAGCTTTTGTCAATTCCTGTGTATGGTTTATTGGCATATACGCATCAGCGTGGAAAATCGCTAGAAGCAGGCGTAAAGTATTTGGTACTTTCTGCAACAGCTTCAGCAATCTTGTTGATGGGTATGGCATACGTCTATGCTTATACAGGGACATTGTCATTTACTGACTTCCCAGGTTTGTATGGAAATCAGTTAGCACAAGCGCAACAAATTGCGTCTCTGGCTGACTTTATTGAACAGTTAAAAGGTTTCCTTGCTCAACCAATGATTTTGTTGGGTTCAGGATTAATCGTGATTGCGATTGCGTTTAAATTATCGTTGGCGCCATTTCATAAATGGACCCCAGATGTTTATCAAGGTGCGCCTGCGCCAATCGCGACCTATCTTGCAACTGTTGCTAAAGTTGCAACCATTGGTTTATTGGTACGCTTTATTTTAAGTTCAGGTTTCATTCTTGTACCGTCTATCGTGACTGTATTAACTGTGATTGCTGTACTTTCGATTTTAGTCGGGAACTTCCTTGCATTACGTCAAGTCAACTTAAAACGAATTTTGGGTTATTCATCGATCGCCCATTTTGGTTATTTATTGATTGCTTTGATTAGTTTAGGTTATGCAAGTTTAGGCAGTGTAAGTGTATATGTGGTGACTTATACCTTAACTACGATCGGTGCTTTTGGTGCTGTCGCGTTAATGTCGAGCCCATATAACAATGTTGATGAAGCTGAGTCGCTTGCGGATTACCGTGGTTTATTCTGGCGTCGTCCAGTACTGACTGCGACGTTAACAGTGATGATGCTTTCTCTTGCAGGCATTCCATTAACCGCTGGTTTTATCGGTAAGTTTATGGTGGTGATTGCTGCTGTAACCACAGAACATTGGTTCTTGGCTGCTATGGTAGTGGTGGGTAGTGGTATTGGTTTGTATTACTACTTACGTGTGATGATCGTGATGTATATGACTCCACCAGATAATCCTCGTATTGATGCGGTTGATCATTGGGGACAAAAAGTGGGTGGTTTGATGGTGCTCGGCGCTGCTGCTTTGGTATTGATCATTGGTGTTTATCCAGATCCAATCATCAACTTGGCGTTGAAATCAGAAATTTTATCTCCTTTACATTTCTTGATGAGCCAACAACACTAATCGCAATAAAATCCTGCTATTAACAAAAAAAGCCCTCATTCGTTGAGGGCTTTTCTTATCTCTGATATAAAAAACATTTATAATAATGGAAATTTACTTTTATCCTTTTAGGTGTCCTCCCGTGTCTATTCAAGAAATTCGTCATCCACTTATTCGTCATAAATTAGGTTTATTACGCCGTGCTGACATTAGTACTAAGAATTTCCGTGAACTCGCTCAAGAAGTAACCATGCTTTTAACTTATGAAGCAACCAAAGATTTACCTGTGTGTGATCATGAGATTGATGGCTGGAACGGTAAAGTCACAGTAGACAGAATTGCGGGTAAAAAAATCACTGTAGTGCCGATTTTACGTGCTGGTATTGGCATGTTAGAAGGTTTTTTAAATCTCATCCCAAGTGCTAAAGTTTCAGTTCTCGGTTTAGAACGTGATGAAGAAACCTTGGAAGCACGTACCTATTATAAAAAATTGGTTCCAGATGTACAAAATCGTTTAGCCATGATTATTGACCCGATGTTGGCGACAGGGTCTTCTTTAGTTGCTGCAATTGATGTATTGAAAGCAAGTGGCTGTAAAGATATCCGTGTTATGGTTTTGGTTGCAGCACCTGAAGGGATTAAACGTGTTGAAGCCGCACATCCAGATGTAACGATTTTTACCGCTTCAATTGATCAAGGTTTAAATGAACAAGGTTATATCGTGCCAGGTTTAGGTGATGCTGGAGATAAAATTTTTGGTAGTGTGCAAAAAGATTAAAATTTAGTATGATCAAAGGAGGCTATAGGGGGCCTCCTTTTTAATGATAAGAGAATAAAAAATGTTTAGGAAAGGGACTGTTACCTTTTTCGATAATGATTTAGGGCAAGGTCTAATTGAATTAAGTGATCATCATCAACAAGTTGTTTTTAAATTAGAAGATTTCTCAAATCAATTGCTTCTTCCTCAAATTGGTGAGCGGATTAAATGTGTCGTTTTAGAGCAGAGTGATGGTTTATTTGCTAAATTTATCGTGCGTTTAGATCATAAAAATTATGTGAATGATAAAAATAAGTCCTCTATTCCATATCTTTATTCAGAAAATGCCTATGAACATATTAGAAATGTTCGCAAAGCGCTGAAAAAGAGAAGGGGATTGGCTGATGAAGGCTTATTGAACCCCCAAACGAAAACTCAGGCTGAGCAAGCCGTTTTACCTGACACTATTCTAGATATTAACTTAGTTGTAGCAGATCAAAAAGTAACAGTTATTGAACCCATTCAAACAATAATCAATAATCCAGCGATTGAACAAAGGGACGGAGACTTAAATCAAGCCAAAGAGATTGAACCTGTAACGCAAACACAAGTTGACCTTTCCGTTAAAGTTATCCAGAATACTGAATTGAAAGACGAAACTCATACATTTGATAACATTAAACCCGTTGAAGAAATTCATGCAATTGCTGTTGTCGATGTGGGTGAGGCGAATCAAAACATTGAAATTGTGGAGGGGGATCAGAGCCCCACGTTGCTGAGCTCACTAGATGTGGTGGAGAATGGTCAAAATTTTAAAGGGGATAATTTATATTTTAACAGCCAGATTGATCGGCAGTTGCTTGAAAAGCATATGGATTTAACTGCATTTCAACGTTTAATTCAAAAGTTGAAAGTTAAATTTCTATATTCCAAACGCAAACAAGCTGTAAAGAAAATTCGATCTGAAAAACGCATGACATTGAATCCTTGGGTGGTGATCGTCGCTGTGGTGATATTCATTGCGGTAAGTTCTGTAATGTATGCAATGGATCGTTATAAGCAGTACAAAGTTGAGGCTGAAATGAGACTTCAACAATATCAACAAGAACAAAAGGACAAGATCAAACAGCAGAAACGAAAGGCATATTCACACTAAACATCTGAAACGAGTTGAATATATTTTACGATTCATACTTATTTTAAAAGAGAAGTTATATGTTTTATTTGGGGCAAATCATTGAATATCATCATGATAAAGGTTACGGACTTTTATTGGATCATAATTCAGCGCAATCTGTAATATTTTACATCGCTGATTTTCCAAAAGAAGGTGGTCAGCCGAAAAAAGGGGAAACCATAAAATATGTAATCATCAATGCACATGGAACATTGAAAGCACATCAAATGATTCGTTTAGATGTTGCGATGAGTAATGATTTAAAAAATAAGAAGATCAATATTGATAAGCAAAAAAATATTTTAAGACGAAGCAAAAATGAAGGGCAGAAATTCGGTTTTATGTCTGTGGTGATTTTGGTGATTGTTTTTGGTTTCGTTTATTTTAGCTTTGCCACATGGAATCAATACCAAACCTATCAGGAAGAACAACATGCTAAATTTGCGCTGTTAGAACAACAACAGAAGCAAATCGTTGAGCAACAGCGTAAAGAGATTGGTTATGTCAAACCGGTAAAGTTTAGTGAAAAATCTCAAAATGCTTTAACTTTAAATAGTCATCACCATTCAGTGCAAAAAGAGGATGAAGCAGAATCCGTACAAAGCAACACAACTGTATCGACAACAGCATCAACGGCAAAATCACCTTATCAATGCGATGGTCGTACCCATTGCAGTCAAATGACATCTTATGATGAAGCGGTATTTTTTATTAAAAATTGCCCCAATACACAAATGGATGGTAACCATGATGGTCGACCATGTGAACGGCAATTTGGTAAATAGCTTTTAAGTTAAGAATGAGGGTCTGATGATAATTCGTATACGTTTGCGACTGGGTGTGTTTTTTAGGCGATACTAGGCGCGAAGTATGAAATTTAGTCATTCTAAATGAATAGTTCGCAACAACGTAGCGGCAAAAAATACGCTAGTCCCCCGCTGCGCCTTGCGCTGCAAACAAAGCAGTGCTTTGTTCTTGCTCAGGGTTGTGGCTAAAATTATCTCAGCCTAAATTGAAACTCGAGAATAGCCTCACTATTTTCATTCATGCATTACGACGTATACATCTCCTACTTAATTTTAATCTACAACCTAAACGATTTATGAAATGTCAGCAGACCCTATAAAAGCTCCAAGAGGAGCTTTCGTTTTAACCATTTTCACAAAATTTTAGGAAGGCTCTTAGGCCCGGTCCTTGGTACTTTTGACGATGTACCAGCATATATAGCGGGCGAGCAAGTTGCCAGAATGGTGTATTTAAAATCACCAATTGTCCTTTGTCGAGCAAAGGCTGAATTGCCAATTTAGAAATACAGGACATTCCTAGACCACCAGCAACAATTTTTAAAATCGCTTCATTATGACCTAGGGTTAAGCGGATATTGGCATCTTCAAGATCTTTTAGAATGGCATTGTCAAAGACTTCACGTGTTCCAGAACCTTCTTCACGTAATATCCATTCAACATGCTGAAAGTCAGACTGTTTTAATTCACGATGTAAATTTGCCAGTGGATGATTAGGCGAACAACATACCGCGAGTTCGTCATCGCGCCAGTGAATACATTGAAGTTGTGGTAGGAAGCATGAACCTTCAATCAATGCCAAATCGAGTTGGAATTGGTTGACTGCTTCAATCATTTGGCGGGTATTGCCGACTTGGAGCTGTAAATGCGCTTGAGGTTGAACTTGTAAAAAGTTTGCCATTAAGTCGGGCATTAAATAATCACTGATGGTCAGTGTTGCACCAATCCGTAAATCAATACTTTGTAGTTCACCTTTGGCTGCTTGTTCAAAAGCCTCACAGCGACCTAAAATTTCTAAAGCTTGAGGAAGTAAGAAGCGACCAAGATCATTAAGCTGTAAGCGCTTACCAAGACGATCGAAAAGCGGAGCACCCAGTCCATCTTCTAAATCTGCCAAAGCCATACTTGCCGCACTTTGAGTCAACCGAACCGCATCACTTGCTTTGGTCACGGTACCTTCTTGAGCGACAGCAACAAAAACCGCCAACTGGCGTAAAGTCATTCGCATAAGTAGAGCCTTAACATTTTAATATTCATAGATTATATAGTCATGCTACCATGAGGACTATGTTTCATGCCACGAAGAAATCATGTCAATTGAAAAATTTAGCATAGAAAAGGTTTTGTCTGTTCAGCGTTGGACCAATACACTTTTCAGTTTCACCATGACTCGACCTGCCCATTTTAAGTTTACCGCAGGGCAATTTGCTCGCATTGGTTTAAAAGTGGGTGATGATTTGGTGGTAAGAGCATATTCCGTGGTTTCATCCCCATTTGATGAAACACTCGAATTTTTTTCAATCGTTGTTCCTGACGGTGCATTTACCTCCAATTTACAGCATCTACAAGTCGGTGATGCGCTTTATTTGGAAAAAATCCCCTATGGATTCTTAACTTTAGCACGTTATCAATTGCCACTGCCTAAAGATTTGTGGTTATTGGCAACGGGCACAGGTCTAGCGCCTTTTATTTCGATGCTACAAGATTTTGAAACTTGGTCAAAGTACGAAAAAATCAACTTGGTGTATAGCGTAAGAACTGAATCTGAATTGGCTTATGTCGATCGGATCGAAGAGATTGCCCAGCTTTTTGGTGAGGGGCATACAGGTTTTAAATTTATCCCGATTGTTACGCGTGATCCCAATGCAGCCTTGCATGATCGCTTACCAATTTTGATTGAAAATGGTGAATTGGAAAAAGCCGCTGATTTAAAATTCAATGCAGATACCACTCATGTCATGCTATGTGGAAACCCACAAATGGTAGATGACACCAAAGCCGCATTAAAAGCCCGTGGTTTAACGATGAATCGTCGTGGTGAAGGCAATATTGCTGTAGAGAATTATTGGTAAATCACTGGATAGGCATCAGCAATTGTATCAATCGTTTTAGATGAGAGAAGCGGCTAAGCGTCTTCTCTTTAATTCTTTCATGCCAAAACCAAACACTTTTTAGCTAAAAGATGATTGCTGAGTGAGTGGTGCGTATGCTGTTAATCGCTCGGTTGAATAAGCTTTTGCATCAACACGTGTATCTTGATTGAGCATCAATTGTCTTAATAGCTGTGCTGAAGCCGGTCCCATACATAAGCCATTACGATAATGTCCAAAATTTGCCCATAAATTATTCAGTTCAGGCATTTTTCCAATATATGGAATGCCTGTCGGTGAACTTGGACGTAATCCTGCCCATTGCTTGACGATGGGGAAGTTTGCCAATTCAGGGACCATTTCGATACAGGCTTTATAAATATTTTGTTGTGTTTGTACATTTGGACGCTTATCAAATCCGATATGGTCCATGCTTGAACCGCATACGATATGACCATCTAGGCGTGGGATCAAATACATGACATTGTTCATACACATGGTGGGTAACCAGTTTTCAGGGGTTTTAAATAACATCATTTGTCCCTGAACAGGCTCTACTGGGATCGAAAGCTGTAATTGATCTGCCCAGCAATTTGACCATGCACCCGTTGCAATCACAAATTGGTCTGCGACAAAATGTTGTCCATTGGCACTTTCAACAGACTGAATTTTTTGATTTTGAATATTAAATTTTTCGATCCATGTATTTTCATACACTTCAACTTGAGGGTGTTGTTTGAGATAGCTGATCAGTGATTTAAGAAGTCGCGGATTTCTAACATTGGCTAAATGTGGAAAATAAATTGCATGTTGAAACTGTGCTGAAATATGGGGATTGACGGTTTCAAGCTGCTCTCTTTGCAGGTATTCACAATGCTGCATGGGGTCTTGATGTTGGTCTTTATAATTCAGTCCAATCTCAAAATCTGCTTCGTCAAAAATTAACATTCCCGTGTCATGGATTTGAAAGTCTATCCCTGTTTTAGGTTGTAGTTTCTCATTCCATTGTTGGTAAAGTTGTTTGCCGTGTTGTGCCAGATGATTGACTTCATTGGGATATCTCCACGGATACATGGGTGACAGAATACCGCCACCCGCCCATGAAGCAGCATGTCCAGCATGTTGTTGATCGAACAGGGTGATGGTGCAGCCTTGTTCAACAAGCTCAAGCGCGCTGAGTAAGCCACTTACTCCAGCACCGATAATGGCGATATGCATTGTGTATTCTGTACCAATTTAGAATTTTAATCCCCACCTACAAAAGCAATACTACTTATCTTTTGAAAGAGGGGACTTTCCGTCCACGGCTGAATCAGTAATGGACGCTTCCTTTTTTTAAAGGTGAGGAACCATAAGTTCTGCAAGGGAGGAATGATTTACTTCATCTCTTTTAACTGACGTGCTGCATCTTCCGCATAATAGGTCCAAATACCATCTGCACCTGCACGACGGAAGCACATCAATGATTCCATAATCACGCTTTCAGATAACCAACCATTTTGAATGGCTGCTGCAAGCATGGCATATTCACCACTGACTTGATAAACAAAGGTCGGGACACCAAAGGTATCTTTAACTTCACGTACCACATCCAAATATGGCATACCTGGTTTGACAATCACCATATCCGCACCTTCTTGAATATCGAGGGCGATTTCATGCAGTGCTTCAGCACGATTACCGACATCCATTTGGTAGTTATACTTATTACCACCTTTTAGGTTGGATGATGAGCCAACTGCATCGCGGAAAGGGCCGTAGAAACTAGATGCGTATTTTGCAGAGTACGCCATGATGCTGGTATAAATAAAATCGTTACTTTCTAAAGCTTGGCGGATTGCACCAATACGGCCGTCCATCATGTCACTTGGCGCGATCACATCTGCACCTGCTTCAGCATGGCTTAAGGCTTGTTTGATCAGGCATTGAACTGTTTCATCATTTAATACATAGCCTGTATCATCAATAATGCCGTCCTGACCATGTGTGGTATAAGGATCTAATGCACCATCCGTGATGAGTACCATCTCAGGTAGTTCTTTTTTTAACAACCGTAAAGTATTTTGAACTAAACCGTCTTCATGCCACGCAGCTTCAGCTGTTAAACTTTTGTCTTGTTGTGGTGTAACGGGGAATAAGGCAAGTTTTGATACACCAAGTTCTAATAGGGTTTCTGCTTTTTTCAACAATAAGTCTGCTGACAATCGTTGAACATTTGGCATACTTGGTACATCTTGGCTTTGGTTTTGTCCCGGAAGTACAAATACTGGATAAATGAGATGATCTGCCGTGAGTTGAGTCTCTCTTACCATTGCTCGAAGCTTATCGTTTTTACGGATACGGCGCATACGAGTAGCTGGAAAAGCAGGACGATTGAACGTATAAGTCATAACAATCTCGATGTTCAGTATTAAACTAGGCATATATTGTAGCCCTTTCATATATTTTTTGGGAAAAAGCTGAAAATTTTTCTCAATATTGGTTTCGAAATGATGATGAGTGATTCTTCTAAAACTGATTCTGCGCCTAGCGAATCGCAAAAAAAGTGGACTGGTAATTTACATTTAGGTGCGAAAGCAGATTTAAATGTGGTGCTTAACCAACTCACTAAAGCGTTTAATGGTTCGCCTTATTTTTCACATAACAATATGCAAATGCGTGTTGTCAATGATGAGATTGAAGGCTATATCGAAATGAAACCGTATTTGATTGGCAATGTCGCATTTCAAATTTTACATGGTGGTGTGGCCGCGACATTGCTGGATAGTATTGGTGGAATTGTGGCAATGGGGGAGCTGTATAAACGTGCAGAACCAGACCAATTGCCAGACACATTAAAGAAAGTTTCTCGTTTAGCGACAGTCGATATGCGTGTGGATTATCTTGCACCTGGGCGCGGTGAATACTTTATTGCCAAAGCTGAAACCTTGAGAATGGGGCGTAAAGGTTGCACCATGCGTATGACCATGTTCAACAATGAAGGTAAGGCGATTGCAACAGCCATTGCTTCTTATGCCTATTGATCAAGCTGACTAAGTGTACTAATCAGTACACTTTTGTATTCATTGTGTCAATATAAGCCAGTAAAATACATATTTTGCTGGCTTATTTTTTTTCAAAAAAATATGAATATCAATAAGATTGACCTCTTTTATAAAGATAAACTATAGAGTAATATTTTTATTCTCATAATATGATTTTTACCTGTAAAATTGGGCACCACAATTTTAAGAAGTTGACTTATTCAACCATCAAGCAACGTCATATAGATATGATTAAGCAGTTTTTCAGTTTATATCTCCAAAATGCAAAGATGTTTTGACAAGTCCAAGTAAGCTAGGAACATGCGATGACTGACGCGCAAACGACGAATGCCTCTCCAAATGATGAAAATCAAGCGCAAGCGGATTTGGAAGCCAAACAAAAACGTAAAAAAATGCTGAAGATTTTTGCCATTATTGTTGTTGTAGCTGCAATTCTATATGCAATTTGGGCTTTTATTTTTGGCAATATTGTTGAAACGGACAATGCCTATGTCGGTGCTGAAACTGCTGAAATCACCTCAATGGTCAGCGGACAAGTTGCTGAGGTTTTGGTCAGTGATACTCAACAAGTGAAAAAAGGCGATGTACTTGCGATTATTGATAATCGTGATGCAAAAATCGCTGTTGCAGAAGCTGAAGCGGCGTTGACCAAAGCCAAGCGTCAATATACACAAAGCTCGGCAAATAGCAGTTCATTGTCCTCACAGATTTTAGTCAGTGCAGATGATATTAACAGTGCCAAAGCACAAGTGGCACAAGCCGATGTGGCATATCAACAAGCACAGCAAGAGTTTGCCCGCCGTCAGCAGTTAAGTGCGACAGGTGCAATCTCTAAAGAAGAATTTAGCAAAGCACAAAGTGCTTTAAACAATGCCAAAGCAAATGTCGATGTGGCAAAAGCAGCATTGGCGCAAACAGAATCTAAGCGTAAAGCTGCACAAAGTAATTTAGATGCCAATGAAGCTTTAATTCGGGGGACCTCACAAAGTTCAACCCCTGATGTATTGGTGGCTCAAGCTAAACTTGATCAAGCACTTTTAGATTTACAACGTACAGAAATTAAAGCGCCGTTAGATGGTGTGATTGCCCGTCGTAGTATTCAAGTGGGGCAACGTATTGCACCTGGGACAAGTTTGATGAAAGTGGTGCCTTTGGCTGAACTTTATGTGGATGCAAACTTTAAAGAAAGTCAGTTGCAAAATGTGAAAGTTGGTCAGAAGGCAACCCTCACTTCAGACCTCTATGGCAAGAAAGTAGAGTATCACGGTACGGTGATCGGCTTTTCTGGTGGTACAGGTTCAGCATTTGCGTTGATTCCTGCACAAAATGCGACAGGTAACTGGATTAAAGTGGTTCAACGTCTACCTGTACGTATCAAACTCGATCCTAAAGAGTTGGCTGAGCATCCATTACGTGTGGGTTTATCCATGAATGCTGAGGTTGATACCTCTTCAGCGAAGTAATCACTTATGAATACAGCAACGTTTCAAAGTGAGCTTAAAGGTGGGCGTTTACTTCTTGCCGCCTTCTTTTTAGCACTTGCCAATTTTATGGTCGTACTGGATATGACCATTGCCAATGTTTCTGTGCCCCATATTACCGGAAGTTTAGCAGTATCAAGTTCTCAAGGGACTTGGGTGATCACCTCCTATGCCGTTGCTGAAGCCATCTGTGTACCTTTAACCGGTTGGCTTGCAGGACGTTTTGGTGCTGTTCGGGTATTTACCATCAGTTTAATTGGATTTACCACATTTTCAATTCTTTGTGGCTTATCCAATAGTTTGGCGATGTTAGTGATCTGCCGTATCGGACAGGGTTTATTTGGTGGTCCAATCATGCCACTTAGTCAAACTTTGTTGATGCGTATTTTCCCACCCGAAAAGCATTCCCAAGCAATGGGGATGTGGGCAATGACGACGGTTGTTGGACCGATTCTAGGCCCTATTTTAGGTGGTACGATCAGTGATAACTGGTCATGGCATTGGATTTTCTTTATCAATATTCCAGTGGGTGTGATCTGCGCTGTTGGGGTGATGCGTCTATTAAAAGTTGCTGAAACACCGATTGCTAAACTCCCGATTGATACCATTGGCTTAACGCTGCTGATCGTTTGGATTGGCGCATTACAGTTAATGCTCGATTTGGGGCATGAGCGGGATTGGTTTAATAACAGCTTTATTTGTATTTTGGCTGTGATTTTGGTGGTTGGATTTATTGCCTTTTTCATCTGGGAATATTATGAAAAACATCCCATCGTCAATATACAAATTTTCCGATACCGTGGTTTTACCATCGCAACAATCTCATTGGCTTTTGCCTTTGCTGCATTCTTTGGCAGTATTGTGCTTATTCCACAATGGTTACAGCTTAACTTGGGCTATACCGCATCTTGGGCAGGTTATCTGACTGCGACAATGGGTTTTGGTAGCTTGATGATGTCGCCTGTGGTTGCCAAACTTGCGACTAAATACGACCCGAGAGCCTTGTCCAGTTTTGGGCTGATGATTTTGGGTGGCGTGACATTAATGCGTTCATTTTGGACCAGTGATGCTGACTTTATGGCGCTGGCATTACCACAGATTATTCAAGGTTTTGCGGTACCGTTTTTCTTTATCCCACTGTCTAATATTGCTTTAGGTGTGGTACGTCCAGATGAAGTGGCTTCTGCTGCGGGTTTGATGAACTTTATGCGAACCATGGCAGGGGCAATTGGTGCATCTATTGCGGTGACCATTTGGGATGATCATACCAAGCTGGCACGCAGTGAAATCGTGTCGACCATGCATGTTGAGGAAACTCAACGTAATTTGGTCAACAGTGGTTTTAGTCCTGAAATGGCGTTGGGTACCATTTCCAACTTGGTGGATAAAGAGGCTTTAACGCTTTCGGTTAATCATGTGTTTTTGATCTTTGCGATGATCTTTATTTTCGCAGGATTGATTATTTGGTTATGTCCAAAACCAAAAGGTAATGTTGGCGCAGGGCATGCACATTAGAATTTAAGTTGTATAGAAGCCTACTGAAAAGTGGGCTTTTTTATGGCTGCAATGACAACAGATCAAGACAAATTTTTGCTATTTTATCTATTGATCAAGATCAGGGTATAATACACCGATTGTGTACCGCGATGAGTAATATGTATGAAGCCTGAATTCCAGCAAGGAAAAATTAAACAATACGATGCCGATAGAGGGTTTGGCTTTATTGGTGGACTTGAGCAAGATATTTTCTTTCATATTTCGGATTTCCCGCTTGCAGAGGGTGAGCCAAAGCGAAATGAAAGAGTTAAATTTATCGTTGTTGAAAATAACGGCAAGTTAAAAGCAACCAAAATTGAGCGTGTTGAAGATCAATCAGCAAAGGCTAAAAAGACCAGAATTGTTGAAAACAATAAGTCGATTACCAATAATTTGTTGTCTAATTTTAGAAAGTAATAGGTATTTGGATTCAAGGGGCATTTGATTTAAATGCCTTGTATCTCTAAAAGACCAATTAAAATTAATGTCTTGCTATCTATCTATTGGCATTTGTGTCTGAACAGGATCAGGGTAAATAATTGGGTCATTCCATCCTGAATGATCCTAGCGATTATAGTGGATAAGGTTTCCCTCTTAAATTCCTAAAATCATCTGATAGGGTTTAAACCCATCCAATACGACATCAGCAATCAAATGAATAAATGGTCCAGTATTATCATTCGCCATCCATTGATCTAAAGCTTCATAGTAAGCTAATCGATTTTCTACAGTAATTACACTTGGTGGATAACCCGCTTTAAGCAATTCAAGGTTCATCAATAAGCGAGATGTGCGACCATTTCCATCAACAAAGGGATGGATCGCTACAAAGTCTGCATGAACTTTGGCTGCTCGTTCAACCGGATGTAATTTATGAGCATCACGATTATACCAATCAATAAACTGAGCCATTTTATCATTGAGCAATGTGTGGTCTGGTGGGGTAGTCGTAGCACCTGAGATTAAGACATTTTGTTGACGGTATCGCCCAGCATTTTCATCATCAATATTTTTTAAGATGAATTGATGAATATTACGAATTTGCCATTCTGAAAAGGGTTCTTGTCTTTTGATAATATCTTCAACATACAAAATTGCATCACGATGATTGATCGCTTCAAAATGCTCTCTTAATGCCTTACCACCTATCGTAATTCCTTCAAGGACAACCTTGGTTTCTAACAAGGTTAAAGTATTACCTTCAATGGCATTGGAGTGGTAAGTCCAACGTAATATGAGATCTTCGTGTAGATTTTTGACAATTGTAGATGAAAGAGGTCGATGCTGATCTAATTTAGCTTTTAAATCATCAATGATCTCAAACATGTTTTATCTCTACAGACCAAATAAAATGATCATACATGAAAAAATGATTGCAATAAAATCTAACCGCTACCTCTATCATTCGCTGTATGGCGAGCAGATCTATTGTAGGCATTAGAGTCGTTAATTAAAGTATTCTTTGGGTTCTTTAATCATTATAAAATTCAATTATTTAAAAATTTTTTAATAAATTGTTAAGGATTTAAAATCAACTTTTTCTTGAAGGGAGGAATCTATCAAGCCTCCCAATTTATGTACAAGTCCCTCTTTAATAAAAAGGGACTTGCTCTTATTTTATAAAAGGGTTTCGAATTAAGAAACTGAATCATCCAAATTCGGTGCTAACCAACGCTTCGCTTCATCCAAAGTCCAATTCTTACGCTTTGCATAATCTTCTAGCTGATCCAACGCAATTTTACCCACGTTAAAGTATTCAGATTGTGGGTTGGCATAGTAGAAACCACTGACACTTGATGGTGGCCACATTGCAAAACTGCTGGTCAATTGGGTACCAATCTTATCCGTGGTGCCTAACCAATCAAACAAAGACGCCTTTTCAGAATGCTCAGGGCAAGCTGGGTAGCCCGGTGCAGGACGAATACCGACATACTTCTCTTTGATTAATTCTTCATTAGAGAGTTGTTCATCTGCTTGATATCCCCAGAACTCTTTACGAATACGTTCATGCAAATGTTCTGCAAACGCTTCAGCAAAACGATCACCCAATGACTGAGCAAGGATGGCCGAGTAATCATCCCCTTTGGCCTTATACTCATGCGCCATTTCTTCCGCACCAAAAATTGAAACGGTGAAACCACCCAAGTAGTCTTCGGCTTGTGCTTTGGTTGCAACAAAATCAGCCAAAGACAAATTCGGTTTACCTGTGACTTTATCCGATTGCTGACGAATATGCTGGAAGGTATGGGTTACAGATTGACCATCTTCGCTAAACACTTCAACAGAGTCTGCGGCTGAACGGTTTGCAGGATAAATCCCAAAAACGGCACGCGCATCGAAACGTTTATTGTCAATAATGTCTTTTAGCATTGCCTGAGCTTGATTATATAAATCAGTTGCAGCTTCACCGACAATCTCATCGTGTAAAATTTTCGGGAATTTACCTGCCAGACTCCAAGAAATAAAGAATGGCGTCCAGTCAAAATATTCCACCAATGTATCAAGTGGATAATGGGTCAAGGTTTGCAAACCAATGAAGTTAGGTTTTACGGGTGGATTGGCGGCAAAGTCAATTTTTAGACCATTTTCAATGGAATCTGTATACGACAATTTAGCTGCTTTCGGTTGCTTATTGGCAATACGTTCACGTACTTTTTCGTATTCAGCACGATGTTCATCGACAAATTTAGGTTTCATTTCAGGAGACAGTAGGGTGGTTGCAACACCGACTGCACGAGAAGCATCGGCAACATAGATCACTGCATCATTTGAGTATTGCGGATCAATTTTTACTGCGGTATGTGCTTTCGAAGTGGTTGCGCCACCAATCAACAGTGGGATTTTAAAACCCTTGCGTTGCATTTCTTTTGCAACAAATACCATTTCATCAAGTGATGGGGTAATCAAACCTGATAAGCCGATAATATCGACTTTCTCATCAATCGCAGTCTGTAAAATTTTCTCGCAAGACACCATGACACCAAGGTCAACAATGTCATAACCATTACACCCAAGCACAACACCAACAATGTTTTTACCAATATCGTGTACATCGCCTTTTACAGTCGCCATTAACACTTTACCTTTGGATTGGCTTCCTGTTTTTTCAGCTTCAATGTACGGGTTTAACCATGCTACGGCTTGTTTCATCACGCGTGCAGATTTGACCACTTGAGGTAAGAACATTTTACCTGAGCCGAATAAGTCACCGACCACATTCATACCGTCCATCAATGGACCTTCAATCACATCAAGTGGACGTTTAGACTTTAAACGGGCTTCTTCAGTATCTTCATCGATAAAGCTAGTAATCCCTTTGACTAGCGCATATTCAAGACGCTTTTCAACAGGTTCATTACGCCATTCAAGGTTTTCAACCTGTTTTTGGGCAGCACTTTGACCACGGTACTGTTCAGCAACTTCAAGCAATTTTTCAGTTGCATCTTGACCACTTTCGCCTTGGTTTTGGTTAAGAATGACATCTTCAACAGCGGCTTTCAGCTCTTTAGGAATATCATCATAGATGGCCATTTGACCCGCATTGACAATCCCCATGGTCATGCCTTGTTTGATGGCATAGTAAAGGAATACAGAGTGAATGGCTTCACGAACAGGTTCATTGCCACGGAAAGAGAAAGACACGTTAGACACACCACCAGAAATCATGGCATGTGGTAAGTTTTGTTTAATCCAGCCTGTTGCTTCAATAAAGTCCACAGCATAGTTATTGTGTTCTTCAATCCCCGTTGCGACAGCAAAAACGTTCGGGTCAAAAATAATGTCTTCCGCAGGAAAACCGATTTCATTCACGAGCACATCATAAGAACGCTTACAGATTTCACGTTTACGTGCGGCAGTATCTGCCTGACCGGTTTCATCAAATGCCATCACAATGACAGCTGCACCATATTGACGGCATAAACGTGCTTTATGGACAAACTCGTCATAACCTTCTTTTAAGGAAATCGAGTTAACAACAGGTTTACCTTGTACACATTTTAAACCTGCTTCAATGATTTCCCATTTAGAGGAGTCAATCATGATTGGCACTTTAGAAATTTCAGGCTCAGATGCAACCAGATTTAAGAAATGTACCATCGCATTTTGCGAATCGAGCATTCCTTCATCCATATTGATGTCGATGATTTGCGCGCCTGAAACCACTTGTTGTAATGCAACATCAAGTGCTTCGGCAAAGTTTTCTTCACGGATTAAACGGAGGAATTTTTTAGAACCCGTGACATTGGTACGTTCACCGACATTGACGAACAATGAGTCGTCATAAATATTAAATGGCTCTAAACCACTGAGGCGACATGCAGGCTTGATGTCAGGAATTTTACGCGGTGGTATGTCTTTGACCGCATTATAAATGGCACGAATATGGTCAGGTGTTGTACCACAACAGCCACCAGTGATATTGATCAAACCACTTTCAGCAAATTCTTTTAAGAAGGCTGCTGTTTCTTCTGGTGTTTCATCATAGCCACCAAATGCGTTCGGTAAGCCAGCGTTTGGATGCGCTGAAACAAAAACATCGGCAACATCTGATACAGTTTTGACATGTGGACGCATGGCATCTGCACCCAAGGCGCAGTTAAATCCAATCGACAATAAATCGCCGTGACGCACAGAGTTCCAGAATGCTTCTGCAGTTTGTCCTGTTAAGGTACGACCAGAAGCATCAGTAATTGTGCCGGAAATCATCAGTGGTAATTCACGACCAAGCTGTTTAAAGACTTCTTTTACCGCAAAAATTGCTGCTTTACAGTTTAAGGTGTCAAACACCGTTTCAATGAGAAGGATGTCTGCGCCACCTTCAATTAAAGCATGCGTGGCTTCAATATAATTTTCTTTGAGTTCATCAAAGGTAATGTTACGAAATGCTGGATCATTCACATTTGGTGAGATAGAACAGGTACGTGATGTTGGCCCCAATACTCCAGCAACAAAACGTGGTTTGTCAGGGGTTGAGTATTTTTCACAAGCAGCTTTGGCAAGACGGGCAGCTTCAAAGTTAATCTCATGGACTAAATCTTCCATGTGATAGTCAGACATTGAAACCCGTGTGCCGTTAAAGCTATTGGTTTCAATAATATCAGCACCAGCATCTAGGTAAGCTTCATGGATGCCTTGAATAATTTGTGGCTGAGTTAACACCAAAAGGTCATTGTTGCCTTTTAAATCAGATGCCCAGTCAGCAAAACGCTCACCACGGTAATCAGCTTCTTCCAGTTTATGGCGTTGGATCATAGTTCCCATTGCACCATCAATAATTAGGATGCGTTTGGCAAGAAGCTCTTTTAACGTGGTAAGCGTGGACATTAAAACTCTCAATAAAATCGGATTTTAAAAATAGCCGATATGTTATCAGAATGTAGACTTTCAAGGTACCAATCTTGACACACTTCCTGATGACAGATTTTTGATCTAGACAATTTAAAAAAATTCAAATAATTCATTCTAAAAAATCATGCATTTAGGGGAATACATGATTTTTTTGCACAAGCGTAAAAAAATGTTGAAACCCTAAGCTTAAGTGTTAACTTAATCACATAATTTATTATAAATGTGAGATAAAACTATGAATAAGGTCTATAAAATTGTTTGGAATGAATCTTTGGGCACTTGGTGTGCTATTTCTGAGGTATCTAAGACACGGGGTAAACGATCTTCTGCTAAAACAACTGTTGCAGGTGCGTTATTGGCAATTTCAGCATTGACTATGTCGAGTATGGCTGCTGCGGCTGATCACTATGTCAGTATCAATGATGGTGGTACTCAAGGGGGGAATTATAATAATGATGGAGCAACAGGTCTAAATGCGATTGCTGTGGGTGTGGGTGCGAGTGCAACTGGTGAGAGTGCGATTGCTATTGGTAATGTCACCAGCGATGCTGCAAATAGTATTGCGATTGGTAACAATAATTCGCTAAGTAATAGCGCAAGTTCTAGTACTGCAATTGGGCACAATAACAATGTTACAGGTAATGAAGCTTTAGCTTTAGGTGCTAACAATACTGTAAAAGATTTCTCTGGTGTTGCAGTAGGCAGTTATAACAATGCCGAGGGATATCGTTCTATTGCAGTCGGTGCGGAAAATAAAACTAAAGGTCAATGGTCTTCTGCATTTGGTGTTTGGAATATCGCAGAAGGAGAGCGAGCTACAGTTTTAGGTGCCAATAATACAATCCAAGGTCGTCGTGCTTTAGGTATGGGTGTCGCCAACGAGATTTCAAGTGCAAGTGAATATAGTTCAGCTGTTGGTGCATTTAATAAAATTACAGACAGTATTAAGTCCTTGACTGCGGGTTTTGGTAATACAGTTATTGGCGGTGAGAAAAATAATGTTCTTGGGAACGAAAATACACTGAATAACGCCAAGAATACGACTGTATTAGGCAATAAAAACACGGTTGCTCAAGAGAATACTCAAGTCCTTGGTAACAATGTCACAACGACTCAAGCCAACAGTGTTGTGTTAGGTAACGCATCCACAGATCGTGCAGCGAGTGTTGTAGATAAAGTGACAATTAATGGTGAGGATTATGCCTTTGCAGGTGTGGGTGCTGCTGCCAATGGCGTCGTCAGTGTGGGTAAAGTGGGCGGTGAACGTCAAATTATCAACGTTGCTGCAGGTGAAATTAGTGCAACCAGTACAGATGCTATTAACGGTTCACAATTGTATGCGACAAACCAAGCAGTTGAAAAACTTTATGCTGGTGCAGGGGATACAACTCATTATGTCAGTGTCAATGATGGTGGTACTCAAGGCAATAATTACAACAATGATGGGGCAACAGGTAAAAATGCTGTAGCAGTAGGTGTAGGCGCGAGTGCAACGGGTGAGAACGCGATTGCCATTGGTCTAAGTGCAGGCACCAACAATGATGGGGGCTGGAATACCAGTGTTGGATCGAATAGTGGAAAAAATACCAAAGGTCAAAAAAATACAGCTTTAGGTGATGACGCCAGTCGTGATGTCACGGGAAACAACAACACAGGATTGGGGGTGAATGCGGGTGTAAACGTTGTTGGTGATAGTAACCTTGCTGTGGGGGACTCTGCTGGTGGTAATGTGGAGGGAAGTGGTAACACTGCTTTGGGTAGAATGTCGGGTATTAATGTGATTGGTACCTCAAATACTGCGACTGGCAAAGGAGCAGGTAATAATGTCAAAGGGCGTAACAATTCAGCTTTTGGTGTAGGGTCTGGTGTTGATATCATTGGTGAAGGAAACACAGCCATGGGTTTAGGATCAGGTCAGCGTATTTTGGGGGGCTTTAATGCTTCAGTAGGGTATTCAGCAGGCAATGGCACCAAGGGAAGTGCTAACACTGCTTTGGGCTTTATGACGGGACAGTACGTTAGCGGAGATATGAATAGTGCTGTGGGTCCTTATGCAGGTCAGGATGTTGTAGGTAATAAGAATACAGCTGAAGGTCATTCTGCGGGTATAAACGTCAAGGGTGACAGTAATATTGCTCTTGGTGATACTGCGGGTAATAACGTTACAGGTAGCCGTAATGTCGCCTTGGGGCGAGCAGCGGGTCAAGGGTTGAGCAATGTAGATGATGCCACCAGCTTAGGCAGTGGGGCAAAGGCAGCTGTTAGTAACAGTGTTGCTTTAGGTGCAAATAGTGAGGCGATTCGTGATGTAAACAGTGAAGTTGCCTATGTACCCTTAGGTACTACGATTGTCGCAGCCAAGGCGGCGGGTGGTGAAGTGTCAGTGGGGACGGTTGGAAAAGAACGCCGTATTAGCAATGTTGCAGCGGCGAGCTTAGACACCGATGCTGTAAACCTATCACAACTTAAAGCGGTTCAGGCTGCGACAACTACACATTATTTCAGTGTTAATGATGAGGGTATTCAAGGTAACAATTATAACAATGATGGGGCGACTGGTAAAAATGCTTTAGCTGCAGGTCGTGCTTTAGCGGGTGGTGAATCCTCAGTTGCTATTGGTGAAGGTGCATCTGCAAAAGCCGATTTTTCTACCGCAGTGGGCTTTTTGAATACTGT
Organism: Acinetobacter sp. BIGb0196; assembly: GCF_011759595.1. Taxonomy (NCBI): domain Bacteria; kingdom Pseudomonadati; phylum Pseudomonadota; class Gammaproteobacteria; order Moraxellales; family Moraxellaceae; genus Acinetobacter; species Acinetobacter sp. BIGb0196. The sequence continues at coordinate 1,133,620 of NZ_JAAOZA010000002.1, forward strand.
AACTGGTAAAAACTCTACAGCGATTGGTGCAAGTAATAACGTTGCTCAAGAGAATACTCAAGTCCTCGGTAATAATGTCACAACGACTCAAGCCAACAGTGTGGTCTTAGGTAACGCATCCACAGATCGTGCAGCAACTGCTGTAGATAAAGTCAGCATTAATGGCGAGGACTATAACTTTGCTGGTGTAGGATCAACAGCCAATGGCGTTGTCAGTGTCGGTAAAGTCGGTGATGAACGTCAAATCATCAATGTAGCTGCAGGTGAAATTAGTGCAAGCAGTACAGATGCCATTAACGGTTCACAATTACATGCGACAAACCAAGCGGTTGAAAAGCTATATGCAGGTGCCGGGGATACGACCCACTATGTAAGTGTCAATGATAAGGGTATAAAACAAGGTAATTATAACAATGATGGTGCAAGTGGTGCGCTTGCTGTAGCCGTAGGTGTTAGTGCGAGTGCAAAAGGAGATGGTGCTACTGCGCTTGGCCTTAATTCATCAGCCAAGAGTAAAGATGCGGTTGCGATTGGAACGGATACGCGTGCCGAGCTGGAAGGTAGTGTTGCTCTTGGTAAAGGCTCAGTTGCAGATACTGCGGCGGGTATCGCTGGCTTTGATCCATTGACAGGGTTTGGTTCTAGCAATACTGGCAGTACATGGCGAAGTAGTGCAGCGGCATTTTCCGTGGGAGATGTCTCAAGGGGTATCACTCGTCAAATTACTGGTGTAGCAGCGGGTACAGCAGATACAGATGCGGTCAATGTTGCACAATTAAAGGCTGCAATATCTAAAACCAATGAAGCTAAAGGTTCTACAGAAACTGTAAGTGCAGGTAAAAATACTGAAGTAACAAAAACCACTCAGGCTGATGGCTCAACTGATTATCAAGTTGCAACCAAAGATGATGTAAGTTTTGATTCGGTCACGGTGGGTAATATTAAAGCTGATTCACAAAGCAATACCATCAGTGGTTTGGCTGATGGTAAGGTGAGTGCTGATTCTGATCAAGCCATTAATGGTAGTCAATTGCATGACACCGCTGAAAGTGTTGCAAATGCATTGGGTGGAAATGCAAAAGTTAATCCAGATGGAACGATCAAAACCAGTAATATTGGAAATACAGGTAAAGACAATGTACATGATGCAATTGCTTCAATACATGGACAGGTTGCTGGCGCTAAAACCAGCGTGTCTGCAGGTAAGAACACTGTTGTAAACAGTAGTACCAATACGGATGGTTCAAATAACTATCAAGTGGCTTTGGCAGAGGATATTCAGTTAAATTCTGTTACTGCGAATCAAGTCACAGCAAAGCAAGTTACAGCGAATAAGGTAAATGTGGGTAAAGTCACGATTGATGGGACAACAAATAAAGTTAGCGGTTTAGCAAATGGTGAAATTACCTCAAGCTCTACTGACGCCATTAACGGTTCACAATTACACCAAACCAATAGCAGTGTGGCGCAACATCTAGGTGGCGGTTCCACACTGAACAAAGATGGTTCGATTGGTGCACCTACCTACAATGTCGCAGGCGGAACCTTCCATAATGTAGGGGATGCCTTGGGCGCTATAGATACTCGGGTAAGTAATCTGGAACAAGCTTTCTATGACACCAATAAAAACATGGATGACTTGCGTAACGATACTTATGCAGGTATCGCAGGTGCGATGGCGGTAGGTAACTTACCACAACCTACTGAAGCGGGTATGAGTATGGTTAGTGCAGGTGTCTCGGGTTACCGAGGGGAAACTGCTGTGGCGATCGGGGTGAGTGCGATTACAGACAGTAATAAGATCGTTTGGAAAATGGGTGCTTCTGCTGACAGCCGTAGTAATATTGGTGGTGCAGTGTCTATGGGCTATCAGTGGAAATAGTTTTAATTAAACATAAGTATTAATTTTATATTCAAGATCGACTTTCAGGATAATCTTCAACAAAAAACTCAGTGTTTACAGAATGCTGAGTTTTTTTATGCACATTAGAAATTGAAAAGTAAACGATTGCTTGATCTGTTAGAGCAAGCTGTTAAAAAGTGTGTAAAACATTGCTTGGATGACCTCTTTATTTTTTGCACATTATTTGTCTAACATATGCAATTCAAGATGATTTATTGATGAGGCAGAGTACTTTAGTGAAAGGAAAATTGTTGGCCTTAAACTTGCATAGATTCGGTAAACGGAATTTATTGGAACATATATAAAAATAAACTTAAAAGCATGTTTGTTTTTTCATCAATTTGTCATAAATTTCATGAAAAATAGGCATACCAAATGATAAATAGTTCAAATTGGTCTGAAATATTACAAATATTATTTCAGCCTGAAATATAATATTTTGCTTAATTTGCATTGAATTTGTTGGTGTAAGATACTAATTATAAATAATAAAAATATTAATTTTGTCGCTTATGTAGCGAAACACTGAGGTGAAATAATTATAAATTTCACTTCATATGACCTCTATTTGTCATATAATTGTCACAATTTAATTGAACAATAAGCGCATTCTAATATTCGCTAACTTTCTGCATGAATTCGAATTTACCTCCCGTCTCAGATTCTGCACAATCGTCTCAAGCTACTAAATCGACGAATGTCCATGTACCTACACCGAAATTTTTTATGCCGGTGTTTCTGACGATCATTATTGCTACCTTGATTTATATTGGGGTGCAAGTTAGTGCAGATTTAGCACATGTTCCACCGTTAAGTCTTTATTCAGTGATCCTTTTAGCGACAGCGTTATTTATCGCTTTGGGTTTTGAGTTTGTAAATGGTTTTCATGATACAGCCAATGCTGTAGCAACCGTGATCTATACCAATGCATTGCCTGCACCTGTAGCTGTCATGTGGGCAGGCTTTTGTAACTTCCTTGGGGTAATGGTTGCCAGTGGTGCAGTTGCGTATGGAATTATTGCATTACTTCCTGTTGAACTGATCATGAATGTAGGCAGTGGCGCTGGTTTTGCTATGGTTTTTGCCATGCTGATTGCGGCGATTCTGTGGAATTTAGGGACTTGGTTCTTAGGGATTCCGGCATCAAGCTCTCACACTTTGATTGGCTCAATTTTGGGTGTAGGCATCATGAACTACATTTTGCACGCTTCAACGGGTGCAAGTGGTGTAGACATGGATCAAGTGCTTAAAGTGGGTAAAGCATTACTGTTTTCTCCTTTGATTGGTTTTGCATTTGCAGCAGTTGTATTTTTGATTGTTAAAAAAATATTTAAGAAACAACTTGAGTTGTTCCAACCCCCTGAAGGCAATAAACCACCACCACCTTTGATTCGTGCGATTCTGATTTTCACCTGTACCGGTGTAAGCTTTGCGCATGGTTCAAATGACGGGCAAAAAGGTATGGGCTTAATCATGCTGATTTTGATCGGTATTGTGCCTTTGGCTTATTCGTTGAATAGAGGATTAGACCAACAGCATTTACAGTCATTCTCACAATTGTCTGGTCAAACTGCGACGGCAATTTATGCACAACATGCTGATATTCCAGATGAACAAGCGCGTGTAACCATTACTAAATTTATCCAAACCAAAGAAATGAATCCCGAAGTTGTTCCTGCGTTGGCCAGTTTGACTGATCATTTGGGAGAGCGCGTTGGAAAATTTGGTGATCTCAAAGATATCCCAGAAGCTGAAGTATCGTCATTACGCAATGATATGTACTTAAGCACCACGGCTTTTAAACGCTTGGATAAAGCGGATCAGCTTCCAAAAATGGATGAAGCTCAGGGCAAAGTGGTAAAAGAATATCGCAAAAACTTAGATTCTTTCCTCCAATATATTCCAAACTGGGTAAAAGTTGCTGTGGCATTGGCACTGGGTTTAGGAACAATGGTAGGCTGGAAACGTATTGTCGTGACAGTAGGTGAGCGTATTGGTAAACATCATATGACCTATGGTCAAGGGATGTCGGCTGAACTTGTGGCAATGACTACAATTGCTGCCGCAGATGGTTTTGGTTTACCCGTTTCAACCACACATGTACTCAACAGCGCGGTTGCGGGAACCATGGTTGCCAATAAAACGGGATTGAACTTTGCAACAGTCAAAACGATTCTTTCCGCATGGATTTTTACCTTACCAGCAACGATTTGTTTATCAGGTGGTTTATTCTGGTTATTTTTAAAAGTATTTTAATTTAAAAGCTAGAGATGGCGATTGTTTTAAAAGTTGAATGATCGCTGTTGCTTGAATTAAAAAGAAATTGAGTGCACTCCGGTGCACTTTTTTTGATTTGGATAATGGAATTATAAATTATGAATAACACAATTTCACCATTGAAAAAAACTTATAAAAAAATTAAGGTGTGGTTGTAAATCAAACTTGAGAAAAATGAGCATGTATTTAAGAAAATCACTTTGTGCTGCTGTATTACTTGGAATGTCTTTACCTGTATTTGCACAGGGAATTGTATTAAATAATGAAGATCTTCGGACAGATTTGAACTGGTTAAATCAGCAAGGTGTGATTCAAATCAGTACATCGACTTGGCCAATGAGTGGGGATGAAATTCAACGTGCCTTATCTCAAGCAAAAGTTTTAAACAATACTCAACAAAAAGTTATTGATTCAATTCAAAATGTACTAAAAGCAGATAATCAAACCGCAAAATTAGGTTTATTTGCCGAAACTGATCAAAAAAATATTCCTCAAGCTTTTGGGGATAGTGCAAAAGCACAATATGTGGGTTCATTAGAATTTAATGCAGGCGGTGAAAACTGGGATGCAAAGCTTCGTGTGAATGGTGAAAAAGATCCGCAAATTGATAACGGCCAAGATGTCAATGTGGAAGGTTCATACATTGCAGGAAAACTATGGAATCAGTGGGTTATTGCGGGTCAAATCCCAACATATTGGGGGCCAGGACATGATGGTAGTTTGATTCGTGGTGATGCCAGCCGTCCAGTTTATGGTTTTACTGTACAACGTGCTGAACAAAAAGCTTTTGAATCTAAATGGTTGTCTTGGATTGGCCCTTGGCAATATCAAGCATTTGCTGGGCAGTTAAATGATTATACGGCTGTGCCTGATACACGTTTAATGGGATTGCGCTTAACTGCACAACCATTGCCATATTTAGAAATCGGGGCATCACGGGCTTTCCAAATTGATGGAGAAGGTCAACCAGGAAGTGCAAAAGCTTACTGGAATGCTTTTATTGGAAAAGACAATGAGTGTGCGGATAGCACTTGTACGGGGGTGGGCAATCCATCCAACCAGCTTGCTGGATTTGATGCGCGTTTAAATCTTCAATCTTTGTTGAATGTTCCTATGAGTTTCTATGGGCAATATATTGGGGAAGATGAAGCGGGTTTACTACCCTCTAAAAAAATGTATTTAGCTGGTGCTGACTATTCCTCAAGTTTTAAAAATTTGCCGTACCAGCTTTATGTTGAATGGGCGAATACAGAAACAAATGGTGATCCATTAGGTGTTTCTTATAGTCATCATGTTTATAAAGATGGTTATTACCAACAAGGTTTCCCATTGGGGCATGCAATGGGTGGTGATGGTGAAATGATTTCTGTGGGTGGTGATATTCGTTTTGATGTGATGAATCGTTTATCTGGTCGTGCACTGTATGCCAAAGTCAACCAATCTGCTGCTCTCTTTGGTGATAAGCAAATCAACTTAGCCTTCCCAGAAAAAGACAAAATTAAAGCTTTAGATTTAACTTGGACACATTATATTAAACCAACCATGCCATTAAAAATTAATGGTTGGGTCAGTGATTCTGATGTACATGGCAATGATGCAGGTGCTTCTGTAGGGATTGAAATTCCTTTAGACAAAGCATTGTTCGGTCATTAAGTCCATAGTTTTCGGCTGTATATATCCAAGTTTCGGCATATACAGTTTGATAAGTTGGGACTAAGCTAAAATCGCTTCTTTAAAATTTTTACAAAAGAAGCGATTTTTCGTTTTTGATTGTTGGTTGAATTATTTGATATGCAGATCTTCAATTTTTTAAAGGCTGACTTGAAAAAGGTGAGCTTTTTTATGCTAATGCTTTTTTATATTGGATAAATCCTGTTTTACTCGCAATACGATCATATAGATGTTGGGCAGTAATATTGGATTCTTGAGTGAGCCAATAAACACGGTCAAACTTTGTTGCGCAGACCAGATAACAATGCTCAATTAATTGTCGTGCTAAACCTTGGTTCCTAAAAGCTTCATCCACAAATAAATCTTGTAGATAACAATAGGGTAAATCTGTCCACATGCTCATATGTGCAATCAAATGTACAAAGCCAACCACCTGACCATTTACTTTGATGGCAAAACCAAACATATCAGCTTGTTCAGGATTTGTGATTCGCTTCCAAGATAATCTTATTTGTTCATCACTGAGTTGTGATTTATAAAATGTTAAATAGCCGCGCCAAAGTGGAAGCCATTGCTTAAAATCAATTTGTTCTAGTGCAATAATTTGTGTGGTCATGCCGATCTCTTGTTGTTGCTTATGATGTTTTTATATATGAATATAAAAAAACAAGCAAAAGGGTTGAGGTGTAAATCACTATAATGAATATAAATTTTAATATGTGTAATAAGTACACGTTTTTGTGAGCTGGTGCTGTCAATGCCTATATCTGAGGAAAGACTTACTCATCTAAAACAGCTTGAAGCTGAGAGTATTCATATCATCCGTGAAGTTGCTGCTGAGTTTGAAAATCCAGTGATGCTTTACTCAATCGGGAAAGACTCAGCTGTCATGCTGCATCTTGCTTTAAAAGCATTTTATCCTGCTAAACTTCCTTTCCCATTGTTGCATGTCGACACAGGCTGGAAGTTTAAGGACATGATTAAATTCCGTGACAACATGGCAAAAGAACACGGTTTTGATCTGATCGTGCATCAAAACAAAGAAGGTAAAGATGCTGGTGTAAATCCATTTGATTATGGTAGCTCAAAATATACCGATATTATGAAAACCCAAGGCTTAAAACAGGCATTGGATAAATATCAGTTTGATGCTGCATTTGGTGGTGCACGCCGTGATGAAGAAAAGTCACGTGCAAAAGAACGTGTTTATTCTTTCCGTGATGCTAAACATCGTTGGGATCCTAAAAACCAACGTCCAGAGCTTTGGAATCTTTATAACGGTAAAGTTAATAAAGGCGAGAGTATCCGCGTATTCCCATTGTCAAACTGGACTGAGTTAGACATTTGGCAATATATCTACCAAGAAAGTATTCCTTTGGTACCTTTGTATTTAGCAGCTGAACGTCCAGTTGTTGAACGTAGTGGTACGTTGATCATGGTGGATGATGAACGTATGCGTTTAAAAGAAGGTGAAGTTCCACAAATGAAATCGGTACGTTTCCGTACTTTGGGCTGTTACCCGTTGACAGGTGCAGTTGAATCAACGGCAACAACATTGCCTGAAATTATCCAAGAAATGCTTTTAGCCACCAGCTCTGAACGTCAAGGTCGTATGATTGACCACGATGAAGCAGGTTCGATGGAAAAGAAAAAGCAAGAAGGCTATTTCTAAGTATTTTTTATATGAATCTTCCCCTAACCCCTCTTTATAAAAGGGGGGAACTCCAGCAAGAAAACGGAGGACTTAGGAGGATTTAAAGATATAGCAACCGATTTCAAAATATTGTGGAGCTTTGAGCAATGTCTCATCAATCAGAATTAATTAGCCAAGATATCTTGGCATATTTAAAACAGCACGAAAATAAAGACCTGTTAAGATTTTTGACTTGCGGTAATGTGGATGATGGTAAATCAACATTAATTGGTCGTTTACTTTATGATTCAAAATTGATTTATGAAGATCAATTACAAGCAGTAACCCGTGATTCTAAAAAAGTGGGCACCACAGGTGATGCACCTGACTTGGCCTTGCTTGTCGATGGTTTACAAGCTGAGCGTGAGCAAGGTATTACCATTGATGTGGCTTATCGTTATTTCTCCACTGAAAAGCGTAAATTTATCATTGCCGATACACCAGGGCATGAGCAATATACCCGTAACATGGCCACAGGTGCATCTACCGCAGATCTTGCAATCATCTTGATTGATGCTCGTTATGGCGTACAAACACAAACTCGTCGTCATACCTTTATTGCGAGCCTATTGGGTATTCGTAATATCGTAGTTGCGATTAACAAAATGGACTTGGTTGAATTCTCTGAAACACGTTTCAATGAAATTCAAGTTGAGTACAAAAATTTTGTCAATCAATTGGGTGAGCGTAAACCTGCCAATATCATCTTCTCGCCAATTTCTGCATTGAATGGCGATAACGTTGTAAATAAATCTGAAAATACACCGTGGTATCAGGGTAAAACCTTGATGGAAACATTGGAAACTGTTGAAATTACACATGATGTAAGCAAACATGAATTCCGCTTCCCTGTGCAATATGTGAACCGTCCTAACCTCGATTTCCGTGGTTTCTGCGGTACGATTGCTTTAGGTGAAGTGAAAGTTGGCGATGAAATTGTGGCTTTACCGTCTGGTAAGAAATCAACAGTGAAAGAAATAGTCACTTTTGATGGCAATTTAGCACATGCAATTGCTGGTCAAGCAGTGACTTTGACCTTGAATGATGAAATTGATATTTCGCGTGGTAACGTACTGGTTAAAGCGGGTGAGCAACCGCTCATTTCACGTTCTGCTCGTGCAACAGTCGTATGGATGACTGATCAGCCTTTAGTGTTGGGCAAACTTTATAATGTGAAGTTTGGTACACAAACCATTCCGGCTAAGGTTGCAAAGATTAACTATCGTACCAATGTCAACACATTGGAAAAAATGCAAGTTGAACAGCTTGATTTAAATGCGATTGCAGATGTAACGATTGAGTTTGATGCGCCAGTGGTATTTGACCGTTATCATGACAGTCGTTATACGGGTTCTTTTATCTTCATTGACCGTTTAAGTAATGTGACTGTTGGTGCGGGTATGGTTGAAGCTGCGGTTGAATGGACTGCACACAATGAACCTGTCACTGCTGAAGCTCGTGCTGCACGTTTAGGTCAAAAACCGGCTGTAGTTGCTGTATCTGCTCAAGTACTTAAACATGCACAATCTCTTGAAAGCTTGTTGATTCAACAAGGTGTTGTTGCGATTGCAAAAGCAGGTTTATCAAGCGACCAAGTTGCATTACTTCGTCAAACTGGTGTTGTGGTGGTGACGGATGTTGAACATGGTGCTGATGTAGCATTTGCTCAAGAAGCGGTTGAAGAATTGGCTGAAAAAATTGTGGAATTGGTTCGTCTTTAACAGATTGAATTGGTTGATAAACCCGCGTAAGCGGGTTTTATTTTTAATCGAATAATGATGCAATTAGTGTTATGAGTGAAATAATAATTTATCATATGTATAACTAATGGCTTTTGTTATTAAAAATGATTTTATCTTCAGCAGAATTTCTTGAATTTTTTATTGAAAAAGAATATATCACTAATGTAAATCAACGTGATTTGATTGCTACTGAGGGAGTTGGCTTAGATTTATCTTTATCAGAATTATTTCAAATTAACGAAGAAAGTGGTGAGTTATTAATTGATGTTAGACGTACACCATCATCGAAGCCAGTAGAGTTAAATAAAGAAAACATTTATGTTTTGGAACCAGGTTGTGCATATCTAGCTAGGACTATTGAGGAATTTAATCTACCTCAGAATTTAGCATGTAGTTTTTTCCCAAGAAGTACTTTGTTTCGAAGTGGAATATTATTTGAATCAGCTGTTCTTTCTACAGGTTATAATGGACCAATGGTTTTTGGGTTGTATAATATGAACTCAAAACCATTCTACATCCAGAAAAATGCACGTTTTGCACAAGTGATTTTTCAAGAGGTAATGGGTAATGTAAATGGTTATAAAGGACAATGGCAATTAGGCCGAATATCACAATCCATCTATGAAAAGCAAATTTAATGAGTATAATTTTTTTAGAAGATAAGTTAGCTGAAAATAAAGAAGATTTTGAAAAATTTAAAAAATCTTATGACAGTAAAATATTTATAGAGAAAAGCGAGAAAAGTAAGAAAGTACTTTTAGATGCTTTTTCTATGGACTTAACTTTAGGGAAAGCTTGGAATAGTAATTATTCTTATAATGATAAAAGCCTTTTTCAAATTGAAAAAGATGAAATTGTAATTAGATCCCGTCAATCAGTTGTAGTATTGGTAGATGAATATATAAAGGTCCCAAATAATAAGTTTGGTATTGTACTTTCTACAGGTAGTTTATTCCTACAAAAAGGCGTTTTGATACCTTCTGCTAAAGTAGAGCCGGGTTACAGTGGACGTCTTAAGCTAAGAATTGTAAATACTTCATCTTCAAAGATTACTATTCGAGTAGGCGAAAAATTAGCTTCAGTAGTTTTTTTTGCTACAGATAATACTCCAAGTCATATTGAAGCTATAGAAAGCGAAGCTACTAATATTCCAAAAATAAATTTTTGGAATAAAACAAAGTTTTGGTTTGCATCAATTTCACTCGCCACATGGATTAGTTTTTGTTCGCTACTTGTAGCAATAATTATTCCTTTTTTTTCTAAGTAATTATTGCGGGAAATTTAACAAATGTTAATTATTGATCAAAACTTGAAGTCATTGGTTAAGCAGCACCAGATTTGTGAAGATTTTAGTCTTATAGATCACAACTGTTTACATTTAAAGCTGCATTATAAGCATTATAAGTTGAAGAGGGGCGGCGCAAATCAGATTATCAAATATGGTTATCCTATAGAGAAGATTAAAGACTTTTATATCAAAAAAGAGTCTGAATGTGCATTTATCCAATTAAAGCCAATGGAACAAGTACTAGCTTGTAGTTTTGATAAATATAATTTACCAAATAATGTCTTTGGTTTAGTACAAACAAAAGGATCATTGGCTCGTCTGTTTGTACAAATTACTTGTAATGATGGACAGGTCGATCCTGGTTTTAAGGGACATATTACTTTTGAAATTGTTAACTTGTCACCAATGACTATTGAGATACCAGTTTATAGCAAAGTAGGGCAGTTATATTTATTTAGTACTTCGATGAAATCGACTAATCCTTATAATGGCCGTTATGCTGCTAAATCATTAGAAGGCCCAACCCTACCAATTTTTAATGGTCAAAATTAATAAAAAATGCTAAATAATTTTTTATTTAAAAATGTTTTAATCCTAAATCGAGTTGTCATAATTTATACAATAAAGTTTAGCTTTAATTCAAGTTAAGATTTAATAGTAGGTCATGTAATGAAAACATTTTTCCTGATAGGAATTACAAGCATATTGGCCGCTTGTGCCTCAAACCAACCAAGAATACAGGAACCGACCAAAGAATGCCGAAACTATCATGCAATGATGACGGTACCTATGGATCCGATGGCAATGCAACGTTTAAAACAAGCTTGTGATGAGTCCGAACAACAAAAATAATTTAATGATCAATCGTGTCCCGATCATTATAAAAAATGCGCTAATCCCAAAGGCTTAGCGCATTTTATTTTTATATAGTTGCGAATATTGTAGTTAAAAAGCATGTTGCGTTTTTAAAATCAAATACGCCCGTAAATCGTTTGGATAGTCGTGAATCAATTCTAAAAACAGCGCTTGATTACCTTGATATAAAGCACGGGTGGCTTCCTCATAATTGGGCATATTGCCTGACATTGCTGACATAAAACGATCAGTTGCCTGTTTTGCCAACATTTTATTGCTTGTTGAATCGGGGTTATTTAACTCTTGGTCAATCAATTTTCGCATCACGGCAGATGCACTTGAGCTTTGTTGATCTAACCAATCCCAATGTTTTTGCTGCAAAGTGATTTCACGAGAAATTACCCCTAATTTAGGACGTCCAACTTTTTTAACCGCTTCAGGTTCAGCATAACGTTGTTGAATATCTGCTGTAGATCCGATGGTATTAACATCAATGGCTTGGCCCGTTTGATCATTAAAAATCAACACAGGTGTGGAGGTATTTTGTTGAGTCTTAATGGTTAATGCCACGTTTAACAAAGAATCAGTGATTAAACGGTCATTGCCAATAAAGGCAGTGTAGGTATTTTCAGTATTCATTTTAAAACCTTTAGATATTTTTATCTGGGTAAAACTAATTTGTGTTTGAATATTACCAGGGTAAAATTAAATTAGCAAACAAAAAAAGATCAATATGATTTTTTGATGTTTAAAAAAGGCAATAAAAAAGCATGTAAATCGTTAAGAATTACATGCTTACTTATCAAAAATATAATCAATTAAAAGCGATAACCTATTTTTAAACCATAAGCGAGTGCATGGTTATCTGTAAAATCAGCAACATCGTTTGTTTTTGATCTTTGTTCTTATTGTCTTTATCCGTGTGATGCCATTTGTATAAATAACTGAAAATTATATTTTTGTAAGGATACCCACGCTATTTTGTAGACATTGGTGGCGAAATATTTGCACATGCACTGGTTTATGTTCAAATACAGAAAACATGAAAAGCAATGAATGGAATAGGAAAGAAAGTATGTCTACAAAGAATATGCAACAGGTCATTATTACAGAACCCGGTGGTATAGAAAAACTGGCTTATGAAACGGTAGAAATTCCTCAACCCAAAGCAGATGAAGTTTTGGTTAAAGTCCATGCATTTGGGATTAATCGGCCTGATATTTTACAGCGTCAAGGCTTATATCCTATGCCAAAAGGGGTGACACCTGTTCCCGGTTTGGAAGTTGCTGGAGAAGTGATTGCAGTAGGTGAAAATGTCACTTTATTCACAGTGGGGGATAAGGTTTGTGGATTGACCAACGGTGGTGGTTATGCAGAATATTGTGTCGTGCCAGAATCTCAAACTATTAATATTCCAGAAGCTGTAAGTTTTGTTCAAGCTGCAGCAATACCTGAAACCTTCTTTACTGTATGGGCCAATGTTTTCCAAATGGCGCATGCCAAAGCAGGTGAAACACTATTGGTACATGGTGGCTCAAGTGGTATTGGTACAACCGCGTTAATGTTAGCGCAATCATTCGGTTTGAAAAGCTTTGCAACTGTAGGTTCTGATGAGAAGATTCAAGCCATTCGCCATTTGACCGATGCGATTAATTATAAGACTCAAGACTTTGAACAGGTCATTCATGAAAAGAACCAAAATGAGGGTGTCGATATTATTCTTGATATGGTTGGGGCGCCTTATCTAGATCAAAATCTAAACCTACTTCGTAGAGATGGTCGTTTGGTTTATATCGCATTTTTGGGTGGTGCAAAGGCCAAAGAAGTAAAATTAGGGCAGATTATGATGAAGCGTCTTACTATTACTGGTTCAACCATGCGTGCGCGTACAACTGCTGAAAAAGCTGAAATTGCCAAAGGTTTGATGGAAAAAGTCGTTCCACTGTGGGCAAAAGGTGAATGTTTACCCATGATTTATAAAACATTTAAATTTGATCAGATCCAAGCTGCACATGCCTGTATGGATACAGGTGAGCATATTGGTAAAGTTGTGGTGGAAGTGATTTAAGATAAGTTTTTTCTATTTAACTTTGTAATTATACTATTTCTCTAAAACTTGATTCATATTATTAAAGAATTAGCACTGCCTCATCTTAGGTCGAAAAGTTTAAATTAATTTGTGTAGGCTATGCCTCACTTTTCAAGGATGAAAAGTGACAAAAATCCTTTGTTGAGCGAGGGGTACGTCCTGTACCCCCGCTCAACCGCGACATCCATGTCGCCACGCGATAGATACACCATGTATGATTGAATGATACAAAAAGGTTCAATTTATATTTAGTTCATTACATTGATTAGTATTCACAGGGCCGTTTAAATCCTCTTATAAAAATTTAAGCGACTTCTAAAATTAAATTTTATTCGGGTGGTTAAAAACCTGCTAATACGATCTTACCAATGCTTTTACCTGACTCAATTAGTGTATGAGCTTGGGTTATATGCTCAACATTGATTTGACCTAGGTTTTGCCCCAAAGTGGTTTTGATTCTTTGGTCATCAACTAATTTTGAAACTTTATTTAAAATATCACCTTGTCGGCTGAGATCTTTGGTTTGGAATGTGGAACGGGTAAACATCGACTCCCAATGAACAGAAACAGACTTAACTTTAAACGGGTTAATGATAAAGTTTTCAGGATCATCAATTAAACCAAAATGACCTTGGGGTGCAATCAAATTGGCAATGGCTTGTGTATATGGCCCTGTACCATTAATTGAAAAAATATAATGAGGTAGCCCAATATTCAAGTCTAGGATTTGCTGTTCTAAAGGTTGGCTATGATCCACAATATAATCTGCGCCAATTTCAGCCAGCCATGCTTTAGATTCTGGACGGGAAGCTGTGGCAATAACAGTAAACTCAGTCAGTACTTTTAACAATTGAACCGTAATTGACCCTACACCGCCTGCAGCGCCAATGACTAAAATCACAGGTTTTTCAACTTTGGTGTCTTGGATTTTTAAACGGTCAAATAACATTTCATATGCGGTGAGCGACGTTAATGGTAAGGCTGCGGCTTCTGCATCACTCAATGATTTAGGTTTTAGTCCAACGATACGTTCATCGACCAATTGGAATTCAGCATAAGAACCTTGTCTTTGGTTTGAACCCGCATAAAAAACTTCATCACCCACTTTAAAATTTTGAACTTTTTCTCCGACTGCTTTCACGATCCCAACCGCATCATGACCCAAAATTTTCCAAGTATCATTGTCTGGCGAAGTACGCTGTCGCATTTTGATATCGACTGGATTGATTGAAATGGCTTTGACCTCAATCAGTAAGTCATGACCTGTTGCAACTGGCTGTTCGATTTCGATTTCGGAAAAAACATTGGCTTCTGAAATTGCGAATGGTTTTTTATAAGCAACAGCTTTCATAAGGTTTCACTTTTTATTGGCATATCAAATCAATAGCAAAAAAATCTCAATTAAGAAAGCAAAAAATTGTCAGTTTATGCTTATTGATAGGATTTTATCGAATGGTCTTAATCAAAAAATTTGGACAGTAGTAAGCGTATAGGCAAGATAAACAATTGCCAGCATGTGTAAAGCGGCAAGGTCAGCCAATTTTCATGATTCAAGGTGCGATTAAATGTTTGTCGTTCCTTTTGATCAGCCGCAGGGGTAATTCGGTAAGCAAATACGAATAAAATCACTGCCAGCACAAGGAACAGAGGTCGTGGTTGTTGAGCAAAATAAAAATAGATGAGATACAAGGCGGAATAAAAACTGGTACAAGCGAGTAGGGCTAAAACAGACATTGAAATATCATCCTTTATTGTTATTTGATCAGGTCGAGATACATCGCAGCAGATTAACATTATCTCTGACTTAATTTTAAAATTGTGCGAAAATAGAGTTTCTATTTATTTTTGTTTTAGGACTCCCATGACAGATTCTTCTGCTTCATTAAGTGATATTGAAATTTTAGACATTCTTCAGTCGATGAAATCGGATGAACTGGATGTTGAAGCACAAAAAATCATTCGTGATGGCGGAAAAGCAGGGCGTCAAGAAGCACATAAACAGGCACTGGTTGCTTTACATCAAAGCTTTGAAGACAAACTTGTTGAAGCTGTGACTTTGGCTTTAAATTTAAATGAAGCACAAGCTAAAAAAATTCGTTATAAGAAAGATCGTGTCCGTATTTTAAAAGCAAAAGGTATCGATTATTTAGCCATTGATGGTGCAGAAACCGCTCAAGTGCTATCGCAAGTTGCTCAAGCGATTATTCGTGAAGATGCCACCGTGACGCGTGACCTGCATAATATTTTCCCTTTCTGGAAAGAAGGCTGGCCAATGGTGCAGTTCGATAGTGCCTATAAAATTTTAGAAGATGACATTTCAATTCATTATCAAGCATTGCTCGATGTCTTGATTCATCCTTAATTGGATTTGATTCTAAATAACTCATCTTTTAAATAGATGATGATGAAAAAATCTATTTAAAATGAAAAAAAGCCGATATAAATATCGGCTTTTGTCTATTAGTGTAGAGTTGAATAGAGTGGGAATACACCGAGCAACATGGCTGCAACCAGCATCACTAAACAGGTCAGAATCGCCCATTTAATGGTGAACTTTTGATGCTGTCCAAATTCGATACCAGCCAATCCACATAATAAATAGGTAGAAGGAACTAATGGTGAGAGTAAGTGTACAGGTTGGCCGACAATTGAAGCACGCGCCATTTCTACAGGTGTAATACCATAATGACTTGCCGCTTCTGAAAGAATCGGTAACACTCCATAATAGAAAGCATCATTCGACATAAAGAAGGTCAAAGGCATACTAATCACAGCAGTAATTGGTGCTAAGAAAGGCCCCATACTTTGTGGAATAATCGCCACCAATTCTTTAGACATCGCATCAACCATGCCTGTCCCTGAAAGAATCCCAGTAAAAATCCCTGCAGCAAAAATAATACCCACAACGTTTAAGGCACTACCTGCATGATGAGCAACCAAAGATTTTTGCATATCGACATCTTTATAGTTCACAACCAATGCAATACAAAGCGCTATCATAAATAAGATCGGTAAAGGCAAGACACCTTTCACCAAACAGATCATCAGTACAACGGTTAATAAACCATTGAACCATCTTAAATGTGCACGATTCGCTTCTGGGTTACTTGAAATTTGAATGTCATCACCATGACTAACATCAAGTTCAATAATACCTAAGCGTTTACGTTCCATACGGCCATACATAAAACCGACAAAGTAGAGCCAAAGAATAGCAGCCAGCATTGGTAGAACCATAGGTACAAAGATTTCACTCGCCTCTACATGCAGCGCACTTGCAGCACGTGCTGTTGGCCCACCCCACGGGGTAAGGTTCATGATTCCGCTTGCCAGCATCATTAAACATGCCATGATCAACGGACTCATACCTAATTTTTTATAGAGTGGGAGCATCGCTGCCACACAAATCATGTAGGTGGTTGAACCATCACCATCAAGAGAGACGATGAGTGTCAGAGTAATGGTACCAATTACGACTTTAAGTGGATCACCTTTGACCAGCTTTAAGATAAATTTTACAGAAGGATCAAACAATCCCGTGTCAATCATGATGGCAAAATAGAGAATTGCAAAAAGTAGCATTACGCCTGTTGGTGCAAGTTTTTTCACACCGTCAAGCATCATTTCACCGAGCTGTTTGATTTCTAAATGCCCAAGGCTATCGAAATAGAAGCTAAGACCGTAAGCGATTAATGCAAATAAAATTGGAATAAGTGTGAGTGCTGCAAGTGCAGTCATTCGTCTAGACATGATTAAGTACATAAAGCACAAAATCATGCCCAAACCTAATACGGTTAGCATAGTTCGATCCTTGAATGAGACTTTTTTAACAGAAGTCTTTTAGTTTTTTAAGCAGAAGCATGCTAATAGTTATTTGATTAAATTAAAATATCCTTGTAGAAATACTGAATTCAGTACTATTTTTTAAATAAATAGAGTATTCAAAACAGATATTTAAAAATGAATATTATTTTTGCACCAAAATGGTTATAAAATATAAATTATTGATTTTTAAATTTATTATTTTTTTTGATTTTATAAATTGTGTTCATGTTAATTTTCATATTTTTAAAATTTATAAATCAAAAGCCCATAATCTAATCAATAACCTTCTGGAAGTTTTAATCTTAAAGCGCCACTTTTCATAAAAAAAGCTTAGTAAGGTAATTGCTAAGCTTTAAATACGCTAAAGAAACTTATTGTGAAGAATCTTCTGATGTTGATGGTTCTGCTTTTTCAAGTAATCGTGTGACAAGTAGCTGGTCAATTTTAAAATGATCAACATCGACCACTTCAAATTTATAACCACCAAAAATCACTGTGTCAGCTGGTTTAGGAATTTTTCTTAACTGATACATCATAAAGCCTGCCAGTGTTTCGTAGTTCTCTTCATCTGGCATCTCATCAATGGCTAAAGCATGCTTCATGTCTTCAATTGGGGTACTCCCATCAATCAACCATGAGTTGTTATCCCGTTTAATGATTTGTAGCTCTTCATCCATTGGTGTAACCCAGTCGCCCATCACTGTGATCATGATATCTGACAGGGTAATAACACCAACCACAAGTGCATATTCATTAAATACCACCGCAAATTTTTCTTTGCTTGAGCGGAAGCGGTCAAGAAGTTCAGAAAGGGTCAATGAGTCAGGAATGGTTAATACTGTACGAATAGTTGATTCATGTAATTGATTAATTTTCTGGTTATTCAGAATACGCACCAAAATATCTTTGGCATCTACATAGCCAATCACTTGATCAATGGTTTCGTTACAAACCAAAAACTTAGAATAAGGGTATTCAGCTAGCTTTTGGCGGATACTTTCTTCAGGCTCTTTTAAAGTGAAAAACACCACATTTTCACGTGGGGTCATACTGGATGGAACATTACGTTCTTCAAGCTCAAATACATTTTCAATAAAGTGATGTTCTTGCTTTTGTAAAACACCTGCCTGAGCACCAGCATCCATTACCGCTGAAATATCATCAAAGGTAATGTTGTCTTCACGTGTTGTATTGACTTTAAACAAGCGGAACAACAAATTAGCCACCGCATTGATAAACCATGCTAAGGGTTTACAGACCACGATAAAGATCTGGATGGGATTAATGACTGAAACCGCAATTTTTTCTGGTGCAATCATTGCCATACGTTTTGGCATTAAATCGGCAAAAAGAATAAACAGTGAAGTGACTAAAGTAAATGAGAGGACAAAGCTAATGGTTTCTGTCCAATTTCCAACATAGAAACGCGAGACAAATTCAAGAAAATAAGGGCGAAAGGCACCTTCACCTAAAATACCGCCAAGAATAGCAACAGCATTTAAACCGATTTGGGATGCGGCAAAGAAATCGGCAGAGTTTTGCTGTAAGTCTAGGACTTTTTGTGCTCGCTCATCGCCAGATTCGGCAAGAATTTTGAGTTTAACTTTACGCGCACCTGCAAGGGCGATTTCAGTTAAAGATAAAAAACCAGCTCCTGCGATGAGGACAGCGATGATTAGGATATTCTGGAACAGGCTCACGAATCCACCTATGGATCATCATTATTATGAGATATTTTTAACACATAAAAGGGGGTGGTAGTGAGTAACACACTACCGATCTGGAATTAGTATAAGCTTGAAATGATAAGAATTTAAGAAAATTCCTATTAATATTGAGAAAAATGCGAATTATTTTGCATAAATTCACGATTTTCTTCTTCAATCATTTGACGTGCAACATAAAGAATCAATTGGCGTAACCAACGATGTGCAGGATGATGATGAAGTAATGGGCACCATGCCATTTTTAATTCAAACTCAGGAATGTAAAAAGGCGGATCTTTAATGAGTAAATTTTGGCTTTTGGCCTGCAAACGTGCGATACGGGTTGGTAACGTCGCAATCAAATCAACATTTGAAGCCAACAATGCTGGCATTTGATAATGACGGGTAAAGACTGAAATTTTACGCTTTTGACCAATTCGCTCTAAAGCTTGATCAATCCAACCCAATCCTGCTTGTTTCTCAGGATTCACACCAAAACCGACCCCCATACCTGTTTTTGATACCCAAATATGTTGTGCATCTAAATAACTTTTAAGATTTAAATTACTCGAAGCGGGATGTTTGTTATTGAGTAAGCAAGAGAAACTGTCACGCCATACTAAAACTTGGTGAAAACTTTGTGGGATTTCATTAAAACGGTTGATGGCTAAATCAACTTTACCTTGTTCCATGTCACGATATGACACGTCACTTGGTGTTAAAAAGTCGAGTACAACATTCGGTGCTTCTGAGCGCAACGCTTTGACTAGACGAGGAACAAGTGTCGCTTCGGCATAATCAGAGGTCATAATACGGAATACACGGTTTGAAGTATAAGGTCGGAACTCAGTACGAGGTTCCAAAATCATCGATAAATCAGACAGTGCGTCACGGATGCGGGGTTGTAATTCTAAAGCACGTTCTGTTGGTGTCATACCTTCAGAAGAACGAATTAAAAGAGGGTCATTAAATAAATTACGAAGACGACGTAAAATATTACTCATTGCGGGTTGGGTAACACCAAGCTGTTCAGCAGCACGAGTCACATTTTTTTCACGTAAAAGAACGTCAAGGTAAATTAAGAGGTTGAGATCGACCCGCTCCAGATTCATAAAAAAAATACCGAAAATAAAATTTAGAAATCACAGGGGATTATGCCATAAGGAAATGCTTTTGTGTAAAAAGTAGATAAAAAAACAGCAGGCGATTTATTGTTGTAGAAGGATCAAGATTTATTGTCTTAGTTTTAAATTGAGATGCATGTTTGAATAAATCCTAATCTGCCCATTATACATCAAGGCAATCAGATTTTTGAGCAACAACATTGTTTATCAATCGATGAATCAGCCGATTATGCTTTGAGCAATTCTTGATCATTCAGGATATTTTTATATCAAAAAAACCCAGTTCTGGTTTTTTTGTTACAAGCTCAGACTTAAGTCTAATAGTGATAAAATGAATAAATTGCCTTATATTTAAGCAAAACAGGGGTGATCGCTATTTAAATAAAATTTTATAAATTAAAGGTTTATTGGTTTTTAATATAATTATAATACGACTTTGATCTACATATTTTTTAAATAAATACTGAAAATTAACTCAGAATATTGGATTAATTTGAGGAGTCAATCTAAGCTAAGACCATAACAACGAAGTGTTCTAAATCTGAACAAACAAATACCGAGTGGATTTAGCTCTTCGATTGATGAAATCCTAATATTATTACAGGAACATATCATGACTACATACCAAACAGCGATTGATGCAATCCGTGAATTAAAAGCAAAATTCGGAAGCACATGGCGCGATATTAGCCCAGAAGATGCTGCGCGTATGCAACTGCAAAACCAATTCAAAACTGGTTTAGATATCGCTAAATATACAGCTGCGATCATGCGTCGTGATATGGCTGAATATGATGCTGATTCTAGCAAATACACTCAATCTTTAGGTTGCTGGCATGGATTTATTGCGCAACAAAAAATGATTGCGAACAAAAAATATTTCGGTACTACAAGCAAACGTTATATCTACCTTTCTGGTTGGATGGTTGCTGCACTTCGTTCAGAATTCGGTCCACTTCCTGACCAATCTATGCACGAAAAAACTTCTGTACCTGCTTTAATCGCTGAAATCTATACATTCTTACGTCAAGCTGATGCGAAAGAACTTAACGATTTATTCCGTGCGCTTAAAAAAGCAAACGAAGCTGGTGATACTGCTAAAGCTGCTGAAATCACTGCTCAAATCGACGGTTTCCAAACTCACGTTGTGCCAATTATTGCGGACATCGATGCTGGTTTCGGTAACGAAGAAGCGACTTATTTACTTGCACGTAAGATGATTGAAGCTGGTGCTTGTGCACTACAAATCGAAAACCAAGTATCTGATGCTAAACAATGTGGTCACCAAGCTGGTAAAGTAACAGTTCCACATGAAGACTTTATCTCTAAAATCCATGCATTACGTTATGCATTCTTAGAAATGGGTCTTGATGACGGTATCATCGTTGCGCGTACTGACTCTGAAGGCGCTGACTTGACTCAAAAAATCCCAGTGGTTAAAGAGCCAGGTGATATTGCTTCTCAATATATCAGCTACTTAGACACAACTGAAATTGATATTGCTGATGCTCAAGAAGATGAAATCTTAATTAAACGTGATGGTAAATTACACCGTCCTAAGCGTTTAGCTTCTGGCTTATATCAGTTCCGTGAAGGTACTCAAATTGACCGTGTTGTACTTGACTGTGTGTCTAGCTTACAAAACGGTGCAGATCTTCTTTGGATCGAAACTGCGACTCCAAACGTTG
Organism: Acinetobacter sp. BIGb0196; assembly: GCF_011759595.1. NCBI lineage: Bacteria > Pseudomonadati > Pseudomonadota > Gammaproteobacteria > Moraxellales > Moraxellaceae > Acinetobacter > Acinetobacter sp. BIGb0196. The sequence goes on from NZ_JAAOZA010000002.1 coordinate 1,155,481, forward strand.
AAGAAATTGCACACATGGTTAACCGTGTACGTGAAACAGTTCCAAATGCGAAGCTTGTTTATAACAACAGCCCATCATTCAACTGGACTTTAAACTTCCGTCAACAAGCTTACGATCGTTGGGTTGCTGAAGGTAAAGATGTTTCTGCTTATGACCGTGCTAAATTAATGAGCGCTGAGTACGATGCTTCTGAATTGGCTGCTGATGCTGACTCGAAAATCCGTACATTCCAAGCAGATGCTTCACGTGAAGCTGGTGTATTCCATCACTTGATTACACTTCCGACTTACCATACTGCTGCGCTTTCTACTCATGAGCTTGCACAAGGTTACTTCGGTACTGAAGGTATGTTGGCTTATGTTGCTGGCGTACAACGTAAAGAAATCCGTGGTGGTATTGCTTGTGTTAAACACCAAGCAATGGCGGGTTCTGACATCGGTGATGATCACAAAGAAATCTTCTCTGGTGACAATGCACTTAAAGCGCATGACGATGCTAAAAACACAATGAACCAATTCGCTGCTCACTAAGCACTGATTTGATTCGAAGAACCCAGCGTAAGCTGGGTTTTTTTATGGCAGGATGATAACTAACTGTAGGATTTAGTTTACACAGCATATTGTTGTTTGAATTAAATTAAGATTGGAAGACGTTAAAACATGGTTAAAGATAAAATGAAATAGTGTAACTCTATAAAAGTTTATTTATTCATGTTGATGTGTATAAGTATTTAAATCATTGTATTCAATAGTGATGAGGATACGTTTGAGAATTTTGAGATATACATTGAGGAAAAGAGGGCTATATAAAATAAAAATGCCCAATGAAATTCATCAGGCATTTATTGATTAACAATATTGAGTTGTATCGTGTTATTCGCGTATTTAGTCGTTAAGCAAACTTTGCCAATACATCTAAGAAACCTTCTTTTTGACGCGGATATTCTGCGATCACATCATGAATACGTTGACCTTCAGGATTGGTTGCATTGATGTCTCGACCATCAGCAACAAACTTGGTTAACAAGCGTTCATAGTCAAACGGGCGCATATGTTTAAATGCGTGATAAAGTACATGAAAATCTGTATTGGTACCTTCAGGAGGAAGTTGATCTAAGTAGGCAAATACACGCTCGTCTGACCATTCTTCATTGAACGTTGCTGGCTGTGAAAGTGCCATAACAGCATCTCCTCAAAATAAAATAATTCTAAATCTAATGATTGATTTGCAGCATTATATAAACCTTATTGATCTTTCGTTTAATAAGGATAAATACAATATTTAGCTGAAAAAAATCTAAAATAAAAAGGGCAAAATATATTGCATGAGTAAAAGCAATGCTTTTTGACTCTGCCCTATATTTTGCCCTGAATCAATTCACTTGACTAATCAATAATGAAATTATCGTTCTTCAGGTAAATTGATATTCATTTCCAACATTTCAATGTTGGCTTCAGAACGAACTTGCATTTGAATATGCTGTTCATCCACACCACGGACATAACGATTAACCACTTGCATGATTTCTTTCTTCATTTGGTCAATCTTGTCTTGGCTTAAACGTTTGCCCAAACCGTTTTCAGAAGCAACAATAACTTTTAAGCGGTCTTTAGCAGTTTGGGCGCTAGATGGTTTGTCATCATTGCTAAAAAGTTTACTCCAAAATCCTGCCATTTCTACGCTCCAAATAACCGTGCTAACCAACCCTTAGGTTTCACTGTAATATGTCGATAAGGACGTTCCTCACCCAAGAAACGCGCAACTAAATCATCATATGCTTGCCCAGCAGATGCTTCTTGGTAAAGAATGACAGGTTTACCTTCATTCGATGCCTGAAGCACGCTAGGGCACTCTGGAATGACGCCTAAAGTTGGTACACGTAAGATATCTTTTGAGATATCATCAATGGTCAACATTTCTTGTTTATCGGCACGTTCAGGGTTAAAACGCGTAATACATAAATGCTTACGAACACGCCCTTCGTTGTTTTCTACTTTTTTCGTCTTACTGTCGAGCATACCGATAATACGGTCTGAATCTCGAACAGAAGAAATTTCTGGGTTTGTTACAATAATTGCTTCATCTGCATGATACATGGCTAAAATCGCGCCACGCTCAATCCCCGCAGGTGAGTCACAAATAATATAATCGAACTCTTGCGAAAGCTCATCGATTACACGAGCAACACCATCATCGCTCAACGCATCTTTATCACGGGTTTGTGATGCAGGTAAAATATATAGATTTTCAATATCTTTATCACGAATCAATGCTTGTTGTAAGCGTGCTTCGTTATTGATGACATTAACAAAATCATACACCACGCGGCGTTCACAGCCCATGATCAAATCTAAATTACGCAAACCCACATCGAAATCAATCACAACAGTTTTATGACCACGTAGGGCTAATCCTGTTGCAAAAGATGCACTCGTCGTAGTTTTACCTACGCCACCTTTGCCTGATGTAACGACAACAATTTTGGCCACCGAATCCACTCCTGTTATGGTCATTTTACCCGATTAAACGAGTTTTATATGGTGTTAATTTATACCTTAAAATTGCAAAGCTTCAAACACTAGCTCTTGCTGGTCATTCAAGTAAATATGTACAGCCTTTTTAATGACATCTTGAGGAATGTCATCTGCCACACAATATGTTCCTGCAATAGAAACCAATTCGGCTTCTAGTGAATGACAAAAAATTCTTGCAATGGTGTTACCACCTGCGCCTGCAATGACTCTACCACGAACACTGCCATAGATATGTATATTTCCTGAAGCAATCACTTCCGAACCACTGTTAATACCAGCATTCAGTATGATGTCCCCATGATCTTGAACTAGGCATTGACCAGTTCTTAAAATTTCATCATGGTATGAGGTTATATGACTCAATGTTTTAGGTGTATCAACGCTTGCATTTGGGGTCGCCACAGTTGGAGCTTTTACTGGTGTTTCAACCACTTGCTCTTTCGTCGGTTTAATCCGTTGCAATGGACGATCGGCAGGCAAGACTGGAAATTGAATTGCACGTGCTTGATCACCCAATAAACCATCAATCACAGCCATAGGCTGTAAATCTAGACTGATAATGAGTTGAATCAGGGCAATAAGCTCTTGTTCAACTGTGCTATCAATAATGACTAAAGCCCCTTGATAAGAGGTTTCACTCATCATTGAAGTTAATTGCTGGCGGATGGCATCATGATCATTAGTATCGAAGGTTAATCGGGTAAAATTAACCATTCTGCCTGTAATCCGTATATCAGCCATAATTATTCCTTAAAAGGCGTGTGACCTAAATTTTCTATCTAAGCGTCAAAAATTGTGAAATAGGGCAAATGCTAGAACATATTGAATGATTTCTCTAGCAAAGATACAAATATTTTCAATGAATTGCTTATTCTTTGAATCACTTAATCTTTTACTTGATCATTTTTTTCTAATTCAAGCTGCCATTGTTTTACTTTCACTTGTTTCCTTAACGATTCTAAACTTTCATAGACCACAGATTCAACCAGTTCTTCAAGCTTCTGATTTTCAATATTTAACTGGCTTAATTTGGTTGAGATCAGTTGATAGGTCGCGTTTGGATTGTGTAGATTGCCTTCTGTAAAAGGTTCAACCAATCCTTGGGTAATGTTCTCACCTAACTGTTGCCCAATATTTTGAATCTGATTTTCAATCATACTGCCTGCAATTGGGATCATGCGCAATAACTGGGTCAATTGCGGGGTGTCCTCAATCGCTTGACGTACAATCTGTCCGACATTATGGGTAATCACATGACTTTGTGCTTTTAGTTCAGTGGCCAAAGACTCTTGTAAGACTTCAGCTAAAGTTTGTGCAAAACGATCTCTATGATGATCAATTAAATCATGAATGATTTTTTTATGACTTGAGCTGGTGTCTAATTCTTGTTTAATTCCATCAATGACTGTAATCACAACACGATCAGATAATTCTTCCATCAGCACTCGATAATAAAACAGCACACGTTTTAGAATGTTATCAGGAATAACCTTATAACCTAACTCATGAAAATGATAAGCAATAATACCGACCCGAATTAAACGTAAAAAACGTAAATAAGGAATAATCGCTAAAATTTCATACCAATGAATAAATGGAAAGAAAAACCAACGCGCATGATGTTTGTTGATAATTGCGATGAGCCAGCGAATGCCTAATTCAACAATCAAAAAGGTGATAAACCAGCTTTCCGTTTTAATCACCCATGGATGCAGATCTGTTTTGTAATACTGTAAAACTTGCGGTAAATGAATTTCATTGAAAAGCCAGTCACCAAAATTACTCATTAAAAAAGCATTGGCACATAAACAGAATAGGTTGAAGACGATGATAAACATCATAAAGATGTCATAACCAAAAGCGATCCACCATCCTCGTGACATATCGTTTTTCGTTTCTGTACTGTTTTCGAGTGGTGGAACTTGCTCTGTCATATCCATCCTATTCTGTGATTTTTTCTTCAATTGAACGTTAGTGGTTATATTTTTGTTTTATGGCGCTAATCAGTTGATCTTTTTCAGTCCATAAATCATCAACCCAGTTTTGAAAGCGTTCGCGATATTCTGCATCATCTTCATAATTGCCACCCAATACCCATTCAGGAATCTCAATTTTACGCATATTGACCACAATTCGTGGTACTTCACCTAACCAAAATTCTCCATAACCGGGTGCACCATCTGGATAAACAATGGTCATGTCCACCAGTGCGTCAATCTTATCACCTAAGATATTTAAAGCGAGTGCGAGTCCACCTGCCTTAGCTTTAAGTAAATTGGTAAAAGGGGATTGTTGTTGAGCATGTTTTTCTGGGGTAAAGCGTGTTCCTTCAAGATAATTGAGCAATGTGAAAGGCTGGCTTAATAACTGTTCACAGGCTTTACGTGCTTCTTCCATATCACGTGTTTTCAGTTCAGGATTCTTTGCAATCTGCTCTTTGGTATGGCGTTTCATCATTGGAAAGCCAAGAATTTTAAATGCTTGCCCGACAAACGGTATAAAAATAAGTTCCCATTTGGTGAAAAACCGGGTGAGTGGCATACGGGTTAGACCAAAATACTGGTTTACTGTGGTATCGACCCAACTTTGGTGGTTACAGGTCATTAAATAACGACCTTGCATATTTAAATCCAAGTTTTCATCAACGGTAATGTCCCATTGTGTTTCGGGAAGAACATGATCAATCAACCAATTATTGACACTTAACCAACTATTGGTGATATTGATATTGGTTTCATCCACCTTTTTTGACTTTTTAAATAATTTGGTCAAGCCTAAAGCTAAAACAGGTGGGCCGTGAAAAAAAGTACTGCCAGTAATCACTGAGCCAACGGTTAAACCTTTCGTAATTTTTTTTAAAATAGGTTGCTTCTGCTGTTGAGATGACATAGAACAGTCCTAATGATTTATTGTGAGTGCCAGTTCAAGCGACTAGATATTTTTTACTGCTACGTTGCGACATTGGAAACCATGTTTATCATTATTTAGAATGAATAAATTTCGTATTTGTTGCCTCGTATCACCCAGAAATATACATAATCGCAAACATAGACGAATTGTCCACAGGCCTTAAATATAATCGTTACAATGCAATTTAAAAAGACACATTTAATGACTATGTATAAATTATGATGATCACTTTTGTAAATTTCATTGTAAATATTACAAAATGTAAAAAAATACGTGATTGTTAACAAAATGCCTATAGTGGCACTTTGTTTTTTATACCAAAATTAAGTTAACAAAAAACACAACTTGGAGGCATGCAATGCGTGCACTATTAATTACAACACTTACAGCAGGGGCTTTAGTACTTTCTGGCTGTCAATCAACTGGTAATAACATCGGTGGTATGGAGTACGACAAATCTGCTATTGGTGGTTTGATCGGTGCAGCAGCGGGCTATGGTTTGTCTCGTGGTAATGCAAACTCATCTGCACAAAATAATCGTGCAGCAGCAATTGGTGCGCTTTTAGGTGCGGGTACTGGTCTTTATTTAGACAATAAAGAGAAGAAATTACGTCAGCAAATGCAGGGTACTGGTGTAGAAGTTAACCGTAATCCAGATGGTTCTGTAGCTTTAGTTATGCCAGGTAGCATTACATTTGATACCAACAAGTCATCAATTAAACCGAACTTCTACGGTACTTTAAATAAAGTTGCTCAAACTTTAATGGAAGACAATAAGAGTGTAATTCTTGTAACGGGTTATACCGATAATACAGGTAATGATTCAATCAATATTCCATTGTCTCAAAACCGTGCATACTCAGTTGCAAACTACCTTAAAGGTAAAGGCGTGCAAAGCCGTATTGATACTCAAGGTTATGGCTCACAAAACCCAATCGCAGATAACTCAACTGCTGCGGGTCGTGAACAGAACCGTCGTGTTGAAATCAGCATTTATGCAGCAAACTAATATGCGACAAACTAAGAAATCGTAACAACAGTAACGTATTTTTTGGTTGAAGGCATTGAAAAGGAGTCATGGTTCGCTATGATTCCTTTTTTTATTTTCCAAATTTTTGCTTAAATCTCATCAATTTGTCTAAGGATGAGGTTAAGGTTTTTTATCATTATAACTAGAGTCGATACGGTGACAGTCTTTCTTCTTGCTGCTGCTATTTGCTAGCCGTTATGATGGCTTTGGGTGATAGCTTTTGGTTATGCTTTCGCCACTTGATCGCCAGTCAACTGAATAACAACAACTCATAACAAAATAGAGTATTGAAATAAGAAGGTTTGAAACTAAAGCAGAATTTAACTGAAATGATTTTTATCTGGTTTTTATATTGGAAAAATTCAAATTAAGCATTTTGCAACTCTACTTTAGATGACTATAATCGAGCTCGAAGTTTTTAGAGGATGAACAATGTCGAAAGCAAGTCAACTGAATGACAAGCAACTTGAAGCCATGAAATATACTCAAGGACCCTTGTTAGTACTTGCAGGGGCGGGTTCAGGTAAAACCTCAGTAATTACAAGAAAAATTGCGTATTTGGTCCAGCAGTGTGGGATTCCTGCGCATCGAATTACCGCAATGACCTTTACCAATAAAGCTGCACGTGAAATGAAAGAACGTGTGGGTAAGTTGTTAGGTAAAGAAGAAGGGAAAGGGCTTTCAGTTTCGACCTTCCATACCTTTGGTTTAAATTTATTACGAATTGAGCTGAAAAATACCCCACTTAAAAATAATTTCTCAATCCTTGATGCAGATGACTGTAAGCGTATTCTTATGGACTTGATGCATCGTGATAATTTATCGGGTGCTGAAAGCAAAGAATTGATTGCTAAAGCCATGAAGAAAATTTCTGATTGGAAAAATGATTTGATTGTGCCTGAGCAAGCACATACGACTTGTGAAACACCAGAAGATGTGCAGTTTGCCCACTTGTATCAATTATATGAACGAAATTTACGGGCTTATAACGCTGTAGATTTTGATGATCTGATCGTGATGCCAACACGTCTCTTACAAGACAATGCAGAAGTTCGTGATCGTTGGCAAAACCGGGTTCGCTATCTACTCGTGGATGAGTATCAAGATACCAATACCGCGCAATATATTTTGGTAAAATTATTGGTCGGTGTGATGGGGCAGTTCACCGCTGTAGGTGATGATGACCAATCCATTTATGCATGGCGTGGCGCAAAGCCTGAAAATATGGCATTGCTAAAAGAAGATTTCCGCAATTTAAAAGTGATTAAACTGGAGCAAAATTACCGTTCTACCAGTCGTATTTTAAAAGCCGCGAACCATGTCATTGAAAATAATCCACATATCTTTGATAAAAAGTTGTGGAGTGATAAAGGTCATGGTGAAGTCATTCGAATCATCACCTGTCGTAATGATGATGATGAATCTGAACGTGTGGTAAAAGACCTGCTCACGCATAAATTGATGAATGGTAAAAACTGGAAAGATTATGCGGTGTTGTATCGCGGAAATTTCCAAGCACGTGTATTGGAAACTCAGCTACGTCAAATGCAGATTCCATACAAGCTCTCTGGTGGTCAATCTTTCTTTGGTCGTGCAGAAATTAAAGATGTGATGAGCTACTTACGCATCATCATTAACCCTGAAGATGACAGTGCTTTCCTTCGTATTATCAATACGCCTAAACGTGCAATTGGCCCAGTAACACTTGAGAAGTTAGGTCTTTTTGCCCAAGAAAATCATTTATCACTGTTGGCTGCGGCAAGTGATCAACGCTTAACTATGGTGATGCCGAAAAAGGCCACCACACAATTGGCTGAGTTTGCTGGCTTTATCAATGATTTCACTCGTGAATTGTTAGATGACGATGAACCTGTTCCTAAAATTCGTCAAATGATGAATGATGCAGGCTATATCGATTATTTACGTGAAACGGCTGCAACGCCTGCACAAGAAAAAACCAAGATTGATAATGTGGAGATGCTCTATACCAGTATTCAAAGCTTAATCAATCGTGCTGAAGATGTAGATGAAAAGAACATTGAAAGTGTGATTCGTAAAATGGTGTTGCTGGATATGCTTGAGCAGCAGCAGGAAGATGAAGACACTGATAAGGTCAACCTGCTGACATTACATGCATCTAAAGGTCTGGAATTTCCATTTGTTTATATTATGGGCTTAGAAGAAGAGCTTCTGCCACATAAGAACTCCATTGCCGCTGAAACGATCGAAGAAGAACGCCGTTTAATGTATGTAGGCATTACCCGTGCACAACAAGGTTTGACCTTAACTTTGGCTGAACAGCGTAAAAATGGTGGGCAAATGAAACAAATGACCCCAAGCCGCTTCTTAGATGAATTACCACAAGATGAGTTGGATTGGTTAGGTCGTAAGAAAAAATTAGCTGAAAATGTTGATCCTAAGCAACAGGCACAGCAATATTTACAAAACTTAAAAGCGTTATTAAAACGTTAATTTTTTAAATCAGTTCTTTTATTTTTCTTTCGATTTGATTTTGAACAGATCGGAAGACATAGAAGAACCTTTAACAGCTTTATTTAACCAAGGATTTCAATATGAAAGTTCAAGTAAAAGTACTTGATCAACGTTTAGGTCAAGAATGGCCAATGCCAACATATGCAACAACAGGTTCAGCGGGTTTGGACTTACGTGCATGTGTAGAAGAAGCGATTCAAATTGAACCTGGTCAAACTGTGTTGGTTAAAACAGGTATGGCCATTTATATTGAAGATACTAATTTTGCTGGTCTGGTTTTACCACGTTCGGGCTTGGGCCATAAGCATGGGATCGTATTGGGCAACTTGGTTGGCTTAATTGATTCAGATTATCAAGGCGAATTGATGGTTTCTGTTTGGAATCGTGGTCAAACCACCTTTACTTTAGAACCAGGTGAGCGTTTAGCACAGTATGTTTTAGTGCCTGTAGTTCAAGCGCAATTTGATATTGTAAGTGAATTTGAAGCGACTGAACGTGGTGCAGGTGGTTTTGGTCACACTGGGAAGAACTAGATTTCTCTCATTATTTTAAAGCCTGATTTATCAGGCTTTTTTAGTATTATGTTTATTTGTAACAAAAAGTATGTATAACGCTGTATATAAAATTGAATATATTATCAAGAGTTTTTTAGTATATTGCATTTGACCCGATATAAATATTCTCATATAAATGAATTGCTTGCTTATCATTAGAGAGATTAAGCTGACGAAATAAAGGGTTAAGCAAATAGAAGTTTTGCTTATGAAAAAGATGAATGATTTTCCTTTTCAGATTTTCCGCGCCTATGATATTCGTGGAAAAGTTGAAATGATGCCACCTGAATTGATTCAGGCAATCGCATATGCTTTAGTTGATCAACTGATTGAAAAGGGTCAATCAAAAATCACCTTAGGATACGATGCACGATTAAGTAGTCCTGCGTATGCTCAAATTATCAAACAGGTATTTCAAAATAAAGACATTGAAGTCACTGAAATAGGTTGTTGTGCTACGCCACAATTGTACTTTGCTGCAAGAAATACGCAGGGCAATGGCATTATGGTGACAGCGAGTCATAATCCAAAAACCGACAATGGTATTAAATGGATTATGCAGTTTGAGCCACCGTCTCCTGAAATGATTCAAAACATAGGCACTCAAGCAAAAAGTTATCTGCAAAGTGAGCAGTTTCCATTGCTTGATACAGGATCGTTTGTTCAAACAGCGGCTCATCAAATTAAATCTGAATTTTGTTTATCCTATAAATCTGCATTATTAAAAGATATTCACTTAACCCGACCGCTCAAAGTCGTGATTGATGGCTTAAATGGTTCCGCAGGCTTTTGTGCTAATCTTGTTTTAAAAAAATTGGGCTGTGAGGTGATTGCATTACGCTGTAATGCTGATGGAAACTTCCCTGACCATGCACCAGATCCTTCACAAGCCACACATTTAGAATTATTACGACAAAATGTACTCAATCATCAGGCAGACATTGGTATCGCTTTAGATGGTGATGGTGATCGCGTGGTTTTATTGGATGAAAATGCCCATATTATTTCAGCGGATCGGCTTTTAGCATTGTTTGCCCAAATGTGTTTAAAAGATCATCCACAGCATGAAATTGTGTTTGATGTGAAATGTTCATCTATGGTACGTCAAGTGGTTGAACGTTTGGGCGGTCAAGCCAAGATGATTCGAACTGGTAGCAGTTTTTTACGCAAATACATGTCGCAATCAAAAGGCCAGGCTGTCTTTGGTGGTGAGTACGCAGGTCATTATGTATTTAATGATGGGCGTGGACTTGGTTATGACGATGGTCTATATGCTGCCTTACGTGTGATGGAATACTTATGTGGTTTCCCTCAAGCAACATTGTCTGAAATCTTAGCTTGTTATCCAGATCGTTTTTATACTGAAGATACCTATATCAGTACCCATCGTACTGATCCGAAAATTGTTTTGAATGAGATCGAACAGCTCAGTCAACAATTTGGTGCTGAGCTGAGTAAAATCGATGGTGTTCGCCTTGATTTTGAGCATGGTTTTGGCATTATTCGGGCATCAAATACAGGTGAATATTTTACCGTACGTTTTGATGCAGATTGTCCAAATTGTTTAAATGAAATTCGTCAGACATTTGCGTCTATGCTCAGTGATCGTTATCCTATGATCGCCCAAGATATTCTACAGGCACACTGATTTCTTGCATCATCCATATTCATCAGTCTAATTCCTACAGCTCACTAAGGAGAGGCGAATGCCACATCAGCATACTGGCATCGACAAAGCGCAAATATTGACAGAGGCTTTGCCATATATTCAACGATTTTCAGGTAAAACACTCGTTGTAAAATATGGTGGCAATGCAATGACTGATCCAGAGTTGGAAAGCTCATTTGCTCGCGATATCGTTTTACTCAAAACTGTAGGTTTAAATCCGATTGTCGTACATGGTGGTGGTCCACAAGTAGATTCATTGCTTAAACAGTTGGGCCGTGAGTCTGATCGTATTGATGGAATGCGGGTAACGGATCCTGCAACCATGGAAGTGGTCGAGATGGTTTTAGGCGGCAGCGTCAATAAATCTATCGTTAATCTGATTAATCAGCATGGTGGACGTGCCATTGGTTTAACGGGTAAAGACGGTAATTTATTGCGTGCTCAAAAGCTCTTGATGGAAAAGACACTTGCAGATGGTACAGTCACGCAAATTGACTTGGGTCTAGTTGGGGAAGTGACTGGGGTTAAAACTGACGTTTTAGAAATGTTTACCCAAAGTGATTTTATTCCAGTGATTGCGCCTTTAGGTGTAGATGAAGACGGTCAAACTTATAATATCAATGCAGACTTAGTCGCAGGTAAAGTGGCAGAAGCTTTGGGCGCGGAAAAATTGATTCTATTGACCAATATATCAGGTGTTTTAGATGAAAATAAAAACCTCCTGACTGGACTAAGTACTCAAGAAGTCGATCGTCTCATTGAAACTGGGGTGATTTACGGGGGGATGATTCCTAAAGTGGGTTGTGCCTTAGATGCGGTTAAAGGTGGGGTTGTGAGTGCGCACATTGTAGATGGGCGGGTACCTCATGCAACACTCTTAGAAATCTTTACCGATCATGGTGTAGGAACGTTAATTACCAACCGTGCCAAGCCTCAGAAATAATTTTTAATCAGTACATTATTTTTCTTCAAAAGCCAGTGTAAAACATTGGCTTTTTGTTTTGCCGATTTTATTTCAAATTAACCATTCATAGCGTGTTTTTAAACGGTCATTTTTTCGTCATATAAGTGTCATCGGGATTGCCTAGTGTAAGTAAAAGCTCAAGGAGTCGAAAATATGTTCGCAAAATTAAATCAGTATCGTCAGAACTTCCAGAACTTAAATTTACCGTTACCAAAACCTAAAAAAGCACAATCACAATATAAATTTGAATGGGTTGAAGACCTGAAACAACTCAAAGAAGTACAAAAATTTCGTGCAGTACAATTCGCAGATCAGTTTGGCATTACATTTGAAAATGGATTAGATCAAGATTTATATGACCTTGATTGTGAGCATGCGGTATTACGTGATAAATGGAGCAATGAGATTGTTGCCTATACACGTCTGAAGTTGATTCAGGGGCATGAGCTTGCACGTAGTTATAGCGCACAAGAATTTGATGTTTCTCAACTTTCACATCTATCCAATATTGTGGAAATAGGCCGTACGTGTGTACATCCGCGTTATCGTAATGGACGTGCATTGTCGATGTTGTGGTTAAATTTGGTTCCGACAGTGCTATGGAAAATGAAAGCAAAACACTTAATGGGATGTGTCAGTATCCGTTTGGAAGACAATAAGGCACGTGCTTACTATACGCATCAGCATTTGAAGAAAATGACTGCCAAACAGTCGATTGATATAAAGGCAAATCCCGCTTTTGAACCGAGCCATCCAGAGTATAGCTTTCCACAAGATGAACGAATTCCAAAGTTGTTTGATGTCTATTTGAAAATGAATGCGCGTTTATCGAAACAGGCATATCACGATGAAGCATTTAATTGTTTAGATTATTTTGTCTTTTTAGATGTCAATGAAATTGCCAAAAACTTTGTTTTAAACAAAATGGTTAATCGCTGAGTGTCCGAAAAATAAGGGTACTTAGAGTTTGATATCCTAAAAGTACCCAAATCATTTTGCTGATCTGGGTTAGGTCATGGGTATAATATGCATCTGTTTGCAGTTATTTTCAGTTATTGAGATTTGCAAGCAGCTGCGTAGTCATGCACAATATTCTTATAAATAAAATGTTGTATGAATACACTATGTGCCAATTGCTTGGAATGAACTGCGCTGCTCCCACTGATATTACTTTTTCGTTTCGTGGGTTTTCTCAACGTGCAGGAATAACCTCTGATCATTCTGATGGGTTTGGCATTGCCTTTTTTGAAGATAAAGCATGTCGTTTATTTGTCGACAATCAATCTGCAGTCTTGTCACCGATTGCTGAACTGGTACGTAACTATCCAATCAAATCACGGAATGTGATTGCGCATATTCGCAAAGCAACTCAAGGTAAAATCACCTTAGAAAACTCCCACCCCTTTATTCGTGAGTTATGGGGTAGACAGTGGATTTTTGCGCACAATGGTGATTTACATAACTTTCATCCACATTTGTCAGGGCGTTTTACCCCTGTAGGCAGTACCGACAGTGAGCTGGCATTTTGTTATTTGCTTGAACAACTGGTTTTAAGATTTGGTTATTTTGAACCGAGTTTAAATGATGTATTTGCCTTGCTTGAAGAAATTTCACCTAAAATTGCAGAATATGGCACTTTTAATTTTTGCCTCTCCAATGGACAAGCATTGTTTAGTTATGCGACAACGAAGCTGCATTGGATTGTACGCGAGTATCCATTTACATATGCACGCTTGGTCGATATTGATGTCGATATTGATTTTAGTCAATTTACGACAAAAGAAGATCGTGTTGCCGTGATTACCACAGAGCCATTAACTCAAAATGAAGTTTGGACCGCATACCAACCTGGTGAGATGATTTTATTTAAAGATGGTCAAGTGATAAAAACAGCAACAACACATGTTGAAAGACTTGCTCGTGAGGCTGCTGATCCAAGTTTGGTTAGAGTCACCAAGGCAGATCAATATTAGTTTGATCTGAATGAATTCATATGATGATTGGGGGGAGGTGTTATTCGATAACTCCATGTTTTTCAAGTATAAATCATTGTAAAAATAAAAAACAATTCAATTTAACTAGCCCATTCAGGTTTTTATAGGTGCTTTTGTACTAGCTATAGATGCAAGAATTATCTTAGATCGATAGCAATTTCCTTATCATTCGGTTACAGGGTTTTTTTCACTAAATCCTGTAAAAATTACTTCGAATTATTTATTGTAAATCGCATTATTTTGAATGATCAAAGTCTCATATTAAATTGTATAGGATGGTCATCTTTGATACTTAACGGAGTATTTTGATGCTACTACAACAAACAGAAGACAATCAAAATAATAATGTTTAATCATATTCTCTTGAAAAAAATGAGTAATAATATCGTTATAATTGTTTAAATATTAAAGTTGTTTCATAAATCAAAAAATGATTATGTGGCATGAATCATATTGGTATTGAAAGTTCCTTCTCGCTTTGGGAGAAGGCTAGGATGAGGGCGCTTTTATGTTGATTTATGGTTTTAAAAAGGACTTATGAAAGAAGTCTATTATATAAAATTGTCGTGATAAAATTTATATTTCAACTCTTTTAAGAGTAAATCATGAAATAAGCGGAATAAAAATAGAAAATAAATTTCACTTGAATAAAGAAATTATTTAAAAATATAACAAAATCACAAAAGAATATTTTTTCTTATTTTGCAAAAATGATTGAGTGATTTTATCACGAGAAATCGTGTTGAAAATAGTAAGTAAAATATCATTTGAGTGGTTGTTTAAAATTTTTAGATTACACATTCATAATCATTTATTCATTCTAAATAATAAATATAGACAATCAATAAAATTATTTAAACTTAATAATTGGTTAAAAAATATCTTACTCTTTTAGTGCGGATTAAAATATTATCTAAGTATAAACAATAACTTAATTTATTTCATAGTTTTTTTAATGAATCCCGACTAATACAGTTCATTTTTATTTAGAGAGATAGCCGTTAATATGGTTGCTGAAGGTCAAGACATTATTTTAAGGTGATCGTATGAAGATGAGATGGATTCCAGAATATAATACGGGTATCGATGTGATCGACGATCAACATAAACGGATTTTGGATTATATCAATGAAATTGATGAAATCGGTATGGCAACGGATCGTACTCGTATTAAGCAAATTCTTGATAATATTATTGACTATACACAATCCCATTTTACCTTTGAAGAAAGCTTACAAGAAGAAGCGGGTTATAAATACCGTGTTCCTCATAAACGCGTACATGACTTATTTATTAAACGTATCGAAAGTTATCGTACCAGTTTTGAAGAAGGGCATTCTATAGAAAAAGAATTGCATGAAGTATTGTCTAAATGGTTAATTAATCATATTCAGCATGATGATGCAGATTATGTAGGGGCTGTAAAATTAAATATGATGGGGATCATTAAAGAAAACGAAAAGAAAAAAGGCAAAAATTGGTTTGCAAGATTTTTTTCATAATTTACAGGCATTTTATGATTGTGAAATTATGGGAATCACCAGCTCTCTAACTAAAAAAATTCAGAGGGGATAAAAAGAAATAACAAAGATTATAACAATATCTAGCGCAGCAAATCATCGAGGGGTGATTTGCTTTTTTCTTTTAAGCTTTGATTTTCATCATCGACAAAGGCAAAATAGCAGAACTTTTTACGAAACACCTCATGCAGGATTATTCTATGTCACGATGGTTATCGCCGCTCATGGCATTTTGTTTATCATTTATGATTATCGCAGGTTTAGCTCCAAGTCTGGATATTCAAACTGATCGACAAATTGATTTTTGGATATTGTGGTTAGTGTCAATGCTGGTGTTGGCATTGCCGATTACTTATTTAGAAGTTGCTTTAGCAAAGCGTTCTAAAACAACTGCACTCAATGCCTTGTCTAGCTTAACTCGTGATGCTGACGCATCTCAATCGTGGCGTATTGTGGGTTGGCTGGCTGTTATTTTTATTCCATTCTTAGCGGGTGGGATTTTATCGAATATCAGTCAAAGTGCTGTGCAGATTGCGAATTTACCGATAGAAGGTCATTTGTTATTTGCAGGTGCCGCTGTGGTGGCTTTTGCTTTGTCTTTTGCACCTCGTCAAATTTTAGTGGGTTTGATCACGATAGGCGTGCTGCTTTCTTTAATCCTTGCACAAGTTTTCGGTACACACTTACCCGCTTGGCATGTTACTCCTGTAGAGTTTAAGGAATGGGGCAATGCAACGATTTTAGCCCTTGTGGCCACAGGTCTCGGTTTAGGCTTGTATTGGCAAACCAGCTTGTTGAATGTTCAACAGAATAATGAGGCGTCTAAAACAGCTTTACCGATTTGGATTGCGCAATTGGTTGCTGTGATTGCCTTTGGTTTTTTTGCAGCTTCAGCGCAAATCCCTGCCTATACTTTATTATTTACTGCAGTCATTTCAGCCGCGTTATTATTACAACTAGGCAAAGAACAGTTAGCTCAACGCCAAGTCGCAATATTTATTCAATTTGTAGTGTTGTTGCTGGCATTATTCATTTGGGCAATTCCAAACATTGCAGTGCTGTTTAATCCATTGCTGATGATTTGGGGCTTGGTCATTTGCTTGATTTACTCAATCTTTGTGGGTTGGATCATGAAAATCAGCCACCTGCGTAAAGCAATCAATTTTAGTTCAGAAGCGTTTTATAATATTTGGCGTATTGCGGTACGAATTGTTTTACCTTTGAGCATTGTGTTGGCATTGGTATCCTATATTGGACAGTTAATTTAAGGGTCAAGGTGGATCTCGTGGCAAAAATTTGGGTGGCATATGCTGCCGAAAAGCAACAATTTCACATTGAGTTACAATTTTCTCAAGGCATGACGATTGCCGATGCAATTGCGCAAAGTGGATTGGCACAACAAGTAGAATTGCCTGAAAATTTTAGTTTCGGTATTTTCGGAGTGAAAATAAAAGCGCAATCGCATTTGCTACAAGCAGGTGATCGTGTTGAAATTTATAGAGCTTTAACGATTAATCCAAAAGATATTCGTCGCAATCGCGCAAAAGCAAATCCTGTCGGACGTTACTGTCGTGGCAATCGCTATCAACAATTGTTATTTAAATAAGGCGTTATTTACAATAATCGCTTTAAACAATTGAATGCATATGAAAAACCCCTCATTGAGGGGTTTCTTTTTATCGCAAAGTGTCTATAGTGGGGGCGCATTCAATATTGCTTCTTTAGAAGCAGGTAAACCAGGTTGAGACTCAGGAATGGTTTCTAAACCTTCAATTTTGTTTACGACACCTGATTGATCAAAATAAACCTTTAAATGTTGGCCATGTGCTGCGGGAATCTTCGCTTTTTTCGCGTAAGTTCCTGGGATATAGTTGTAAATGTAATCCCATCGTCCTGGATTCAATGGATCTGAGACTGTTGGGCTACCCAACAAGAACTGTACTTGTTGGTAGGTCATACCGACTTGAATTTTTGAAGCTTGAGCTTGGGTTAACGGTGTTCCCTGAGGAATATCGACTTTGTATACTCCAAATACAGAACAACCACCAAGTAAAGAAGCGACGAATAACGTCAGCATGATTTTTTGCATTTTGCTACACTATCCCAAATTAATTATGATGCAATTGATCCAAGGATAGATCATACTGCATCTCAACTCTGTTGCATATTCCAACTTAAAATTTGTTGAGAGACCTTTTTATATGCCTATTTCAAATCAAGATTTACGCAAAGCTGGACTTAAAGTTACCCTACCACGAATCAAGATTTTGGAATTATTAGAAAATTCAAGACAACACCACTTGAGCGCGGAAGACATTTATAAAACATTACTCGAACAAGGTGAAGATGTCGGTCTAGCGACCGTATATCGTGTGTTAACACAATTTGAAGCTGCTGGAATTATCCAGCGCCATCATTTCGAAAACAATCATTCTGTTTTTGAAATTATGCAAGAAGATCATCATGATCATTTGGTTTGTCAAAATTGTAATAAAGTCGTTGAATTTACTAATGAAACCATCGAGCATGAGCAACATTCGGTAGCTGAGAAACACGGCTTTCAATTGACTGGACATTCTTTGAATCTGTACGGTTATTGTGATGAACCTGCATGTCAGGAAGCTTATCGTAAGCGCTAGAATCACATAAATACAACAAATGAAGAGGGGGCTTAACTAAGCCCCCTCTTTTTATATCAGCTTATTTTTTGCTTTTGAACTATTGTCCATCAAAGGTGAGTTTGCTATTTGAATTGAGTAGCTGTGCCCCACCTTCTTCATCCAATTTGATTTGTAGACGTAAATCATTTGGAGAATCAGCATGTTTAAGTGCGTCTTTATAGGTAATTTGTCCCGCTTTATAGAGGTCAAATAACGCTTGGTCAAATGTCTGCATACCTAATTCACGAGAGCGCTTCATCAAATCCTTAATTTCATGTACATCACCTTTACGGATTAAGTCTGAAACTAACGGTGAGTTGATGAGAATTTCAATTGCAGCACGACGAGAATTACCGTCTGGTGTTGGAATCAATTGTTGCGCAACCATGGCTTTGAGGTTAAGTGACAGATCCATAAACAACTGGCTATGACGGTCAGACTCAAAGAAGTGAATAATCCGGTCAATTGCTTGGTTGGCGTTGTTGGCATGCAGTGTGGCAAAGACTAAGTGGCCTGTTTCAGCAAATGCAATGGCATAGTCCATAGTTTCACGAGAGCGGATCTCACCAATCAAGATCACATCTGGTGCTTGACGCAAAGTATTCTTAAGCGCAATTTCAAAAGAATCTGTATCAATTCCCACTTCACGTTGGGTAATAATACATCCTGCATGTTCGTGTACAAATTCAATTGGGTCTTCAATGGTGATGATATGACCTTTAGAATTTTGATTGCGATAACCAATGATGGACGCAAGCGAAGTTGATTTACCTGTCCCTGTTGCACCAACAAAGATGATGATCCCACGTTTGGTCATTGCGAGATCTTTAAGGATAGGTGGTAATTTAAGCTCATCCATGGTCGGAATTTGAGTTTCAATACGACGCAAAACCATTCCTGGCATATCACGTTGTTGAAAAGCACTGACACGGAAACGCGCAGTTTTATCGCGATTGGTAATGGCAAAGTTACATTCACGCGTCTCAGCAAATTCTTTACGCTGCTTTTCACTCATAATAGAGTTAAGCAATTGCATAATAATTTCGCCGTTTAACTTGGTTTTTACCACAGGAACAATTTGACCATTAATTTTCATTGATGGTTCAACATCCGCGGTAATAAATAAGTCTGATGCTTTTTGCTCAATCATCATGTTGAGCAAGTCATTAAAGTCCATCTTTTTTAAACCTCAATAATCCATTTTATAAGAATGATTCTGGTTGTTTTGCTACATTTCTTGCAACTTGAGGACTAATAACACCTTTGGCGACCAGTGTTTTTAAACTCTGATCCAATGTGGTCATACCATAGTTTGCACCGGTTTGAATTGCTGAATACATCTGTGCAACTTTGTTTTCACGAATCAAGTTACGAATTGCAGGAATACCAATCATGATTTCATGTGCTGCAACTCGTCCGCCACCATTCTTTTTCAGCAGGGGCTGTGAAATAACCGCTTGTAATGATTCTGATAACATGGCACGGACCATGTCTTTTTCTTCAGCAGGGAATACGTCAATCACACGGTCAATGGTTTTTGCCGCTGATGTGGTGTGTAGTGTACCGAAAACCAAGTGACCTGTTTCTGCTGCAGTTAAAGCCAGGCGAATGGTTTCAAGGTCACGCATCTCACCAACCAAGATAATGTCAGGGTCTTCACGTAATGCAGAACGCAGTGCTTCATTAAAGCCATGTGTATCTCGATGCACTTCACGTTGGTTGATAAGGCACTTTTTAGATTGGTGTACAAATTCGATTGGATCTTCGACCGTTAAAATATGGTCATAGCGACTGTCATTAATAAAGTCAATCATAGAGGCCAATGTGGTTGATTTACCGGAACCTGTTGGACCTGTTACAAGGATCAAACCACGGGGTAACTCACAAAGATCCTTAAAGATTTGTCCTAAACCTAAATCTTCCATGGTCAATACTTTGGAAGGAATGGTACGAAATACAGCACCCGCACCACGGTTTTGGTTGAATGCGTTGACACGGAAACGGGCAATACCTGGAACTTCAAATGAGAAGTCAGTTTCTAATTGTTCTTCAAAATCACGACGTTGTTTGTCATTCATGATGTCATAAACCAGTCTGTGAACTTCTTTATGTTCCAGTGCTGGTAAATTGATACGACGGACCTCACCATCGACACGAATCATCGGTGGCATACCTGCTGAAAGGTGTAAGTCAGATGCACCGTTTTTGACGGAAAACGCCAATAATTCTGTAATATCCATAATGTCCCCGAATAAAAACCTATTTGCTTAATTATTTTGTAGAATAATAAGGCCTTTCACTCAGCATAACCAACAATTTCATTGCTTGGAAGCTGAAAATTTTATGAAATGAGAACCTTGTCAATGAATGATCTAAATCAAGCTCGAAATCATGTACTCGCGCAAATTCAGCAGGCCTGTTTGGCTACAAATCGAGATGTGAGTCAGGTACAGTTGTTGGCAGTTTCCAAGACACATCCAAGTACACTATTAAAAGAAATGTATGCTACGGGTCAGCGTGCTTTTGGCGAGAATTATTTACAAGAAGCGCTCGAAAAAATTGAAGATTTAAAAGATTTAGAGATCGAATGGCACTTTATTGGTCATGTGCAGCGCAATAAAACCAAGCATCTTGCTGAAAAGTTTGCGTGGGTGCATGGAGTTGATCGTTTTATCATTGCAGAGCGTCTCTCAAATCAACGAGAAGCGACTCAAACGCCATTAAATATTTGCTTGCAAGTCAATATTGATGCACAAGACAGTAAAGATGGTTGTCAGCCTGATGATGTGGCAGATCTGGTGAAACAAATCAGTCAATTAAAGAATTTAAAGTTACGTGGTTTAATGGTGATTCCTGCACCTGATCATCCGCAAGCATTTAGTGATGCAAAGCAATTATTTGATCAGGTTAAAGTTCATCATGCGCATGCTGAAGATTGGGATACGTTGAGCATGGGGATGTCTGGAGATATGGTAGAAGCCATTGCCGCAGGGTCAACCATGGTACGTATCGGGACGGCTTTGTTTGGTGCACGAGATTATTCAAGTCAGCGTTAAAGATCAGACTAAAACTGGCTTGGAGCCTGACTTAATTTTCGCTGGGTTTAAGTTTATTTTAATTTAGATTTAATGCTGTAAACGTATAAGGCATCAATAATTCTAATCCGTTGAGATTGTTGATGACTATTTTTCATGTACTTATTCTTGCCATCATACAAGGGTTTGCAGAACTGCTGCCTGTATCCAGTTCAGCGCATGTGATTGTGGCTGAAAAATTGATGGGTTTTGACCCATCAGCGCCTGATATGACGTTTTTATTGGTGATGCTACATACAGGAACCATGTTTGCGGTCATTGTGTATTTTTGGAAGTCTTGGCGCACAACCTATTTTTCGTCATGGGATCGTTTTAAAAAACAAGCATGGTTTGTGATTGTTGCAACAGGCATCACTGGCGTACTTGGATTAGCGTTGCAATCGATGATCAAACATGTTTTTTTTGCTGGGGCAAACCACTTTGAAATTGAGCAATTGTTTAGCAATTCAAAATTAATGGCTGCTGCTTTAGCATCTGCTGGTGTATTGATTATTTTATCCTCTCGATTAGATCGTGGACAGGTTGGTGATGTGACGATGAAAAGTGCGGCATGGATTGGCGCAGTTCAAGCTTTATGCTTGCCGTTCCGTGGTTTTTCACGTTCAGGTGCAACAATTTCAACAGGATTATTTTTAGGTGTCGCTCGCCAAAAAGCGGAAGAGTTTAGTTTTGCCTTGGCAGTGGTGTTAACCCCAGCGGTGATTGTAAAAGAGCTTTATCGATTGCTACATGCCGAGAATTTTCAAAGTATTCATTTAGCTCAACTGCTTTTACCCAGCATGTTTGGGATGCTGTTTAGCTTTATTGCAGGTCTTGTTGCTTTAAAATGGCTATCGAGTTGGCTTGAACATGGCCGCTGGCATTTCTTTGGTATTTATTGTCTGATTTTTTCAGCTGTCGTTTTACTCATCGGTTAAATATAGGCTTTCAAATACTGACTTTTCAATATGTCACTCTTTTTAATATCTCACTTTAAATTTAAGCGTTCAATCCAGTGTGAAAATATTGAACGCTATGGGTCATTTTTCCTATTAGTATTAGACTTCTTTGCTTAAGTCGAGTACAAAAATAATGCGGAATTATATGTATAGCGAATGATTTTTAAGAGTGATAGGGAAGTTTATGTCTGCATATTATCAATTGATTCAGCGTCATATCGATGAGCAGGGTGTAGTGACTGCACATTATCAATCGACACATCATGCTCAAGGGGCTTGGAATGCGCATGAGCAACATATGGCACCAGCGACAGGGGTTATTTGTGCTGAATTAGAGCAGTTTTCACCTCGAAATGATGTTCGAATTGGTCGTATAAGTTTAGATATTCTTGGATTAATTGCGGGTGGTGAATTTTATATTCGGACAAAAGTGATTCGTGCTGGCAAGACCATTGAACTGATTGAATCCGAAATGGTTACACAAGGTAAAATAAGCATTGTGGCGAGAACTTGGCGCATGATGACCAATAATAGTCAAATTGTTGCAGGTTTAGAGGATCAATCTATTGGTACGCCTGAACAGTTACCAATTTGGGATGAAATACGTCAATGGCCTGGTGGCTATATTCATTCGATTGAAGCAAGGACTGAGCAACGTCGACAAGGAGCTGGTATTGTGTGGCTTAGCAATACTTTGGATATGGTTGAAGGTCGACCGACATCGTCATTTGTGAAGTTAATGGGAATGATCGATACTGCAAATGGTGTCGTGGCGAGACAAACACCCCCTTTTAATTGGGGCTTTCCAAACTTAGATTTACAAATTCATTTATATCGTTTGCCTCAAGGTCAATGGTTAGGTTTAGAAACCGTACAACAATATGGTGACGATGGTATTGGTTTAACCAGTTCCGTCTTACATGATATTTATGGGCCATTTGGACGTAGTGAACAGATTCTAACTCTAAGACCTATACAAGCTGAGTAGTTGCATCAATGAAATCAAAAACTGTATTTCTACATACAGTTTTTTGATTTGTGTTGGTATTTATTCTTTTGAATAGTAATTAGATTTTTACATTGGCTAAGATAAATCACTATAAAAAAACAATTCTATGTACTGGTAAAATGAAGCTGATGAGTATCCGTTTAAGCATTTGGAATTTACTTTAAGGCAAACTATTCAGTTAACTTTTTTAAAATATACTCAACAATTCTAGATGTAATATGATCCTCAATTTGACTATACTGATTTGAATAAAATTTAAAAACTGGAAATAGAATATGTATAAATCCAAACTATTATTATGGTTATGTCTTTGTGCTTTAATCAGTGCTTGTAGTACTGCAAAATATTCTTCAACTCAGGATGCTACTTCGCAAGAAATCGAATCTGCACCATCACCTACCTCAGCAACAGCTAAGGCTGCACCAGCGCCTATTTCCAATCAAAATCGAGTAAAGTCAGAAGAGCGTTTGGGGACGAAATGGGGAGATGACGTGAGTTCGTATGTGACTCAAGTTGATTTAAAACGTTTAAGTAGTCATCCTATTGATGAAACTCAAATTCGTTATGCCAGTAAGCAATTTTCAGGACGCAGTATTAACAGCATTTCTTTAGCCGCTGGAAAAATTAGCTTTTCTGTTGTGGATGATCGTGGGCGAATTTTACCACTGTATCGCGAGGGTGAGCGTTATTATCTCTCAGCCCGTGATGGACAAAGCTATCAATTGCGTTATGCCAATACCAGTAGCCAAACCTTTGAAGTTGTTGCAAGTGTCGATGGCCTAGATGTTCTTAATGGAAGTAAAGCTTCACGTTCAAATAGTGGTTATGTGTTAAGACCTTATAGCTCATTTGCGATTGAAGGTTTTAGAAAAAGTAACTCATCTGTAGCTTCATTTATTTTTAGTAAGCCAAATGATGCTTATGCTGCCAACTCTGCCAGTGGTTCTATTCAAAATACTGGTGTGATTGGTACAGTGGTGTATGAGTTAAAAGCACCTAAATACGATCTACCCAAAAAATCTAAGGATACTTATGCGCCCGCACCAAATGCCTTTCCTGCGGATTAATTAAAAATATCAAAACGAGAGAGGGGGATATTATCCCTCTTTTTTTGAGATGTTATAATGTTACACAATTGCAATAATTTAAAAATAGCGCAGTCAAAACAGCTGCGATATTATGACTTTGATAATAATCTACGTAACTTATAAACTTTAAAATAGGTTTTATAATGAAAAATATAAATATATTTCTCTGTCTTTTGTTGTGTATTTTTCTAGCTGCATGTTCGAAAAAAACAGATGAAAGCGCATCACAACCCCAAACCGAAGCGACCAGTGCAGATGCAGCCGCTGAAGCAGCCAACAATCAAGTTGCAGCTGATGAAAAGTTAGGCACAAAGTGGGGTGATGAAATTGATTCACATGTGACTGAAGTGCAGTTAAAGCGTAAATCTGATTCACCTCTTGCTGAAACTATCGTGCAATATGCAGATAAGAACTACAAAGGTAAAACAGTCAATGCAATTTCTATAGCTGCAGGAAAAGTGAGTTTTTCTGTTGTAGATGATCGTGGAAACCGAATTCCAATGTATCGTGTTGGACAAAGCTACTATTTGTCAGGGCGTGAAGGGCAAAGCTATCAGCTTCAGTATGAAAATAACACAGCGAAAACCTTTGAAGTGGTTGCCAGTGTTGATGGTGTAGATGTCATTGATGGCAGTGAGGCGTCCCGAAGTAATTCTGGTTATGTCTTACATGCACATGATTCTTTGAAAATTGAAGGTTTCCGTAAGAGTGAATCTGCTGTTGCTTCCTTTACTTTTAGTAAGCCTAAAGATGCGTATGCTGCGAACTCAGAGAATGGTTCAATTCAGAATGCTGGTGTAATTGGTACAGTTTTATATGAGTTGGAAGCACCAGAAGATGAGGCTAAACCCGTGAATAAATATGCACCTCCACCAAATGCATTTCCCGCAGATCGATAAAGAATAAAGTAAAGAAGTACTTATAAGCACTTCTTTTTTAATTGTTTGGAAGAATAATGAAAAATATTAAATATTTACTATCAATTCTATGTTTATTGGTTACATCTTTAATTCATGCAAATACAAGTGTAAATCCTGAGCTGAACAAAGCGATTGTTTCAGAGCAAAAGACTTATCAAGCGTTTAAGGAGGTTTTTGAATCCCTTGTTGCATCTCTCATGGATTCAATTGCGAATACGGCTCAAGATGATAATATAATGAGCGCGCATAGGAGATGTGTTCATCAACAGCAAATCGTTAAAATGTTGTTGAATAATCAAAAGTATAAAGAGCAATTCGATCAAGAGTTTGCTGAAGATCAGCGGACATTTGATGAAGCTTTGAATGGTTTTAAAAATTCAGTGACTGCAATGAAACCTTATTGCGATAAGATACAAGCAGAATACGATAAAAATTTAAATTAAGAAGTGTGAGTTAAACACTAACTCACCACTTCAATCGTACTTGCACCCGCTCCTAAAGGACGTACCTGAATTTGCACAGGAATACGTTCATGCATTTCCTGTATATGTGAAATCAATACAACTTTACGCCCTTGATTCTGCAATTGATCTAAAGCATTCATGACCATATGTAAAGAAGATGCATCCAATGTTCCAAAACCTTCATCAATAAAGAGAGATTCAATTTTCATTGAACCTGATGCCATATTGGCAATTGCCAAAGACAAGGCAAGGGCAGTCAAGAATGATTCACCTCCTGAAAGTGAGGCAACAGAACGGGTTTCACCGTCCATATCATGGTCAATGATGGCAAGGCTCAGTGAGTTATCTAACCGCTTTAAGGTATAACGTTGAGACAACATCGCCAATTGTTGGTTGGCGTGTTCGAGTAAAATATCCAGATTATACTGCTGTGCATAATCACGGAATTTCTTACCTGTCGCATCTCCCATTAAGCCTGAAATTTTGCCCCAGCGATGTTCTTCCTGTTGTACTTGTTGAATCTGATCAGCAAATTGCTTTTGCTTAGCAAGATTTTGCTGATGCAATTCAAGTTTAAGTTTTAACTGATCGCGGATTTCAAATTGGGTTTTTAAAGCATTCACATTATCCAAAATCAATTGTTGTAGCTGTTCAAAATCAATTTCGGGTTGATGGAGCTTATGTTCGGTTAATTGCTCTTGTATAGTGTTAAGTGCTGAGTTGGCCTCATTTAACATTCGTTCAGCATGTTGCAGTTGTTGGCGAATCTGTTGTTCTTGTACCGCTGTGATTTGAGCCAAGTGCTCTAAATCATCAGGCTGAAAATCTGGATGCTGAGTGAGCCATTGTTGAATATCCTGATTCACTTGATTGAGGCTATTCTGATTGTGTTGTTGCTGGGCGTTGAGTTGTTCGAGCTGACTTTTTTCCTGCTCAAATTGATTGCGTAATTGATTAAAACTTTGCTTTTGTTGTTGGTAAAGCGTCTGAATTTTCTGGTATTCATGCTCATACTGAGTTAACCATTCATTCGGCTTAACCTCTGTTAATCCTGTCATGCTTTGAATGAGTCGATTTGCCAATTCTGTATTTTGTTGCCCTTTCAGTTTTATCTCGTTCAAGCTATGGGCAGTTTCAGAAATTTGTTTGGCTGCATTCGCTATATTGAGTTGAGCAGTATTGAGTTGCTGTAGATATTGATCATGCTGTTTCGACAATGACTCAAATTGTTCAAGTTGTTGTGTACGTGTATTTAATTGGCTCAAGATATGTTGTGCTGTGGTGATACTGTATTGTTGCCATGCATTTTTTTCACGATCAGCTAAGCAACTGACAATATGCTGAACCTGATTGTGTAGGTTATTGGCATTTTGCAATAAATGTTCAGTGTGTTGAATGCTTTGAGTTAATTGTTGCTGAATTTTGATGCTTTGAATCCATTGCTTAGATTGTGCTTCCAATTGTTGAATATCAAACTGATATTGCTGGGTAAGTTGCTCCAATTGTTGCTTAATTTCAGATTGTGTCTGAGTTAAGTTCAGCGGGATTTGGGCTGATTGACCTTGTTCAATACACAGCTGTTGTATGACGTTTATTTTTTCAGTCACATTTTGAAGAGTGGTCTTAAGCTGTTGCTGTTCGACACTCAATTTGGTCAAGTCTTGTTGAGCCGCTTGCCAAAGGTTAAAGGTTTCTTGTTCTTTGAGCGTGGCTTGTTGTTCCTGTTGCTGTTGTAACTCAAACAGTACTTTAGATACAGCAGAATCATCAAGGTGATAGGGATGAGTTGTGCTTCCACAAACAACACAAGCTTGACCATCTACTAATTCAGCTCTTAAATGTTCTACATTTTCAGCATGTAATAAGCGTTGCTGTTGTAAAACCTCTTGCAGTTTTAAACGGGCTTGTTTCGCCGTTTGAGCATCTTGCTCAGCCTGTATTGTGGTTTTTTCAAGTTGTTGAAATTGCGCTGAGCAATGATTCAATTGGTTATTAAGCTGCTGGGATTCAATCTTTAATTCAAAAAACTGGGCTAATTTTTGCTGTAACGTCGCCAATTGGTTGAGTTGGCTTAGTTTAAATTCACGTTGTTGACGCGTTTGTTCAAGCTGAGTTTCAAGTTGCTCCGCAGTTCCAAATTGATGAATTGAGTCTTGTAATTGTGTTTTTTGCTCAATTAATTTCGTTTCAGCCTGAGATACATTTCCTAATTGATTTTCAATAGACTGATAGTGCTGAATAAATTGAGTTAACTGTTGCACATGTGCAGTTAAACCTTTATCCAAACTTGAGAACTGTTGAGTGTCTGCAAGTTGCTGATTTAAAATATTTCGTTTTTCTGTAATCTGCTGAATATGATGTTCAAGTTGTTGTTGTTGATTGAGTAGTGGGGTTTTAGACGATTCTAAATCATTTAATCTGGTCTGAATTTTCTTAAACTCGACTCCAATAAAATCCCGCTCCTGAATACATTTTCGTACTTCACTCAAAGAGTCACGATGGGTATTTTCAAAATTCTGCTGAACAGTTAAAGCACTTTCAGTTTGGAGAAAACGGGTCTTTTCAGTGTCAAATTGAACTTGTAATGCATCAAAAAGCTGTTGTTGTTTTTGAATTTGTGGTGCGAGTTGCTGTTCGGTTTTTATCAGTTGTTGCTTTTGAAAAAGACTAGAGCGAATCTCTGAGAATATTTCTAAACGATTTAAACGTTCACGCTCAGGGATTAAGCCTTGTTGGGTTTGTAATTGTGTATCAAGCAACTGTTGCTTAACGACAATTTCATCATTCAGTTTTTGTTTACGCTCAAACCATTGCTGCTGTTTTTCAAGTTGCGATTTTTCATCTTCAAGTTTTTTATAGTCTTGATTGATGTGTTGGAATTGTATGTGTAATTCAGCGGCATCTTCCTCAGAGAGGAGCTCAATATGACCGAGAAGATTTTCCAATTCCTTACGTTTTGATGCCACCAATTTGGTTTTTTCATAGGCCAATTGACCGACTTTTCCAAAAATGGATGAATTGGTTAAATACTCAAGTAATTCACCACGTTCATTGTCACGTGCTTTTAAGAAGGCTGTAACTTCGGACTGTGCCAAAAGAACTGCACGGGTAAATTGCTCAAAACTCAGTTGGGTAATTTTATAGATCGCTGATTCAACGGCTTTGGCTTTATCTGCTACCACTGTTTCATCAGTTAAGCATTTTAAATAGCGTTGGACACTTTGTAGTTTTCCATCTGCTTTTTCACGGGAACGTTTAAGTTCCCAGCGTGCCAAATAATGCTTTTGGTCTTGTGCCACAAAACATAATTCAGCAAAGCCGTGTGCGGTACCACGCCGTAGTACAGTCAGTGGTGAGTTGGTTAAAAGTTCAGAGCCATCAACATCCTGTAATTTACCATCACTGTCTTTTAAACGTGGGATTTTATTAAACAGAGCAAGGCACATGGCATCCAAAATGGTTGATTTTCCTGCCCCTGTTTTTCCAATAATCGCCACTAAACCTGCTGAAGCCAAAGGCTCAGATTCAAAATCTATAAAATGTTCACCCGAAAGAGACGCGAGATTTTTGAGTCGTATAGATAAAATTTTCACAGCAAACTCCTATACGTCATGTTGATTTTCAAGCGTTTTTTCGGCTTCTTGTAATAAGCTTAAAAAGTCTTTCAAGACTGCATCATCATTGGTATAGCCATTTTTTTCCCAAAGTTGTTGAAAGAGTTTTTCTGGTGTCGGTGGTTCCAAATTGATTGAAGTAATTTCATCGCTATTTTTTTCTGATGCAAAGTATTGTCTTGAGATGCGAACTAAGCGGTAACGGCTTTTAGGCAAGGCATCTTCAAATTGTTGGCGCAAATTGGGCGGAGGTGGAACATCGGTATGGTATTCAATATCGACATATTCACGCTGGTCAACATTTTCAATTTCACCGCTTGCTAATGCCTTTAATTTGGCTAAAACTTCGTTCAATTCCCCTTTAATTTTATGCAGTTGTACACTACGGGGAATAAATACACTTTCAAATGAAACCCGTGACTCATCTGTTTTAAGCGGGTCAATATTAACGTCGACAATTTGGTGTTTATAGTTGATTTCACTAAAGGATAAGGGAATAGGTGAACCACTATAACGGATATGTTCCTGACCAACTTTTTGCGGTTTATGTAAATGCCCCAGTGCAACATAATCAATGCTATCCTCAAACAATGTAGTAGATAGTGCTTCCTCATTGCCAATGATAATCGGGCGTTCAGAATCAGAGGTTTCTCCACCTTGCATATGGGCATGTGACATTAGAATGAGTGCTTGATTATCTGTCTTTCGTTTTCGTGCTTCAGAAATCACCTGTTGATGTAAATAGGCAATGGCATTTTGACTGTTATTGGTTTGTTCATTAAAGCCAGTGATTTCGGCTGGGCGCAGAAACGGTAAGCTTAGGCACCAAGCAATAATATTTTTTTGTTCATCATAAATTGGAATCAGTAAACGATCTAAATCAATTTGACCAAGCTCGTTTTTATGAATCACACCGACTGTTTTAGCGTGATATTTTTCAAGCAGGGGCTCAACTTGTTCAATGCGATAACCTGAATCATGATTACCTGCAATCATTAAGGTTTGCATATGTGGGGCAAGCTGATGTGCATTGGCTAGGAATTGATAGAGCTGTTTCTGCGCAGCAGATGCAGGATTGATGACATCGAATATATCGCCTGCAATCAATAGGGCATGGGGCTGTTTTTCTTTGATTTGAGCTAATAACCACGCTAAAAATTGCTCATGTTCATACTGGCGAGAATGGTTATAGAAGAATTGTCCCAGATGCCAGTCTGAAGTATGAAGAAAGCGTACAGTCATTAGTTGGATAAGCCTTACAGAATTTAAAATTAAGGTAGCACAAATTGAATGCTTAAATCAGCTGTAAGGCCTTAATCACTTAATATGATCTGTATTTTTTATAAAAATTCTTAAAAATTTTTCACTATCTTTTAATTTCAACTGTTTCATGCAGCCCAATATAGACAGGTTTTTTCTCAAACATTCATTTAGATTTTTAATCAATCAAGCTTATTTTGCATTGGGATCAACTTGGACGAGTCCAAAGGTATTATGATCTGCATCTAAAAAATAACCTTGCCAACATTTATTGGGAATAGCAAATTTCTCCATTGCTACTTGTCCACCCAAAGCTAAAATCTTTTCAGCAGTTGTATCAAAATCTTCAACCTCAAAGGAACAGGTAAAGGCATTGGTTCCACAATGGGTGGGTGGTGTTTGAGCTGGACGCTCCAATAAGCCACCATGTATGTTGGCTGTTTCAATTTGAAAATATTGAATGGGTAGACCTTCAACTTTGCTAAATTTCCAACCGAAAACTTCATGATAAAATTTAACTTCACGTTCAGGGTTTGAAGACTGAATTTCAAAGTAGCTTAGTGCATTCATTGTTATTGTCCAATTTTAAATGTTTTGATTAAGATAATAGAGTTTGCAAAGTTGTGATGTATAAATATTGAAAATGAAAGAATGAGGCAATTAAAAGTGATGTGTTATGGATAAAGAAAAATTACATGAATTACGCGCAAAAATTACCATTTCAATCGCAGATGCTTGCGCTTTATTAAAACAATATGATGAGATAGAACATTGCATACAAGCTTATCATCAGCAGAATATTGAAAAAATTTGTGCAGCAACAGATTGTAAAGCGGAGCTTGCACGAGAATATTATGATGATCCTAGATATCATCACAATCTTGAAAAAATCATTCAAAAAATTAATGAATTTAATCAACGCACAATCAAATTGAGCATAGATGAAAATCTAAAATATGTTGATAAAGTGGGTTTCTTTATTTGGGCTGAAGATGAAAACTTAGAGAGGATACAAGATAAAAACAATAGAACTTATTTTATTCCGCAAGATGATTTTGCTTATGTCGTTAAACTATTTAGATCTTTATTTCCGTTGTTTAGCCCACTGAGAAATGAATTTGAGTGTAGTTTTGATCCTTGTTCAGATAATTATTTTGATCAAAATACCATACAAGGCATTATCTTAAAAATTAGAGATCTGCATTTTAACGATAGCAAAGTGATGAATTTTTTAGAAAAACTGGTCTGTTGTTTAGAGGAAAAAATGCAAATAGGGACTTATGTAGTTATTTTTGGAAACCAATAAATGAAATTGAAGCGGAAGTTAGAAATTGATTTAAAAGATTTTATTTTAAATGGAAAGTTTGATTTTGTAGAATTAGGGCAAACCATAGAATGCTTGAAGAATGAACTCTCCAAACCGGATGATCACTTAACGATAGATTGTTATACCGAACTTTGGCGTTTAGGTACGATAGAACTCCATTTTTTTGAAAAGCAACTTTGCGCTATTTTTTGTGATGAGTTTCGTCAATTAAAAAAGAGTAAAACTTTGAAAGTTGAGCCTTGGGTGATTCAAAATTTTAAAAAATTGAGTTTGGACAAATTTCTAAAAATTCTAAATAAGCAGAGAGCTGATTATTCCATTAAATTTAATCAACAACTGAATAATGTAATTGTGAAAATCAATAAAAGTCAGGTGGTTTTATATTTTGAACCAGAGCTTGGTTCAAAAAATCCCGAAAAACAAAATCCAAATCATTTTTTAATCAAAGCTTTTGGTTTATCTAATATGTATTAGCCTAAATCTGATTTGTCATTTTTAAGCTCATCAGGCTAAGGGGGAGTAACTCTACTGATGATTATTTTGAACAAAATTCTTAAGCTTATTTAAAATTTTATAACCAATAAAATCGTTAAAATTTGGATATTTAATCCGATAATACTCATTCCAATAGCTGACAATTCTACTTTGAGTCGTTTGGTCATATTTGGGATTTTGCAGCATAAATGCTGCAAAAAGCCCTTGATTATTTGCATCTAGAATCGGTTCAATGGCCTCTAAAATTTCTTGAACATATTCACCCAATAACTGAAAAATGAAAGGGATCATAAAACTTGTAAGGTCAGTTTTAATGAGTCTTTCGAGCGCTCTTTGCCGAACAAAACCATTGTGATGGCGAGTAAGAATACACCATAGAATTTGACGTTGTGTTAAAGAAAAATTATGAAACTCAATACATTGTAACTGAGTTATATAGATCCTTGATGGTACAACGATATGTTCGTGATGAATCAACACTTCGCATTGAGAGCTTTCATGAATTTTTATTTTTTTACTTTCTAAGTATTTTGATATTACTAAAACATCATCTAATAGAGCTTTAGGAAAAGCTCGGATTAACTTTAGATGATTGCTCACGGATTTGCTGCTCTCAGTTATTTTAAAGTCGGTGCAAAATGAAAATCATAACTCTCAGAAATAGGAATAATTTTTTTATCCACTTGTTCGATATCCTTACCTTCTTTGGTAAATAACATGGGCATAAAACTAAAGACTTGGTTGCCATTGAGACTTTGAAGATCTGTCTGCCAGTTTTGCCAACGGAATACTTGATAAAACTGAGCAATATCTCCATTGAATGCCCAAGTCAAAAATTCTGAATAGCTCACATCAAGATTTTCCCATACCAATGTATCTGGGGCAAAATAGTAAATCTTTCCAATTGCTTCACCTAATTTTCCATTATTGATAGCAAAGTAACCCCCTAAAACATCATCAGCAATCAGTAGATAGGTTAGCTCCAGATCAGATTGATGAAACGTTTTATGATGATTCCATTCAGTAATACCACGATCTAATTTTGGATGTCCTGAAGCTAAAATTCTCAACCATCCATGATCAATCAGTATTCCACCTGTTTCATAAATAATTGAACCCATAGGTGAACGTGTTGTGACTTGAATGCTCAGTAACTCTTGTTCAGCTCTTAATTTGTTCTTGGGTAAAACTTCAATATGGTTGGTGGCTTGAGTCATCCATTCTTGTACCAATATCCAGCCTGAATCTTCAATATTGATTAATTGTTCTAAAGTTTTCATTGTTCGCTGTTATCCAAATAATACAACGCGCTTAAGTGGTTTCCCTCGGATACTCCAAAATTCGAGGAAAATGGAAATCATAACTTTCTAGCGCAAACTTATACAATTGAGCAGGACGTTTGCCCGCAATTTTAGTTTGGTCTGTTTCCTCAACTGCGCCAGCTTCAATCATACGCCGTCTAAATGATTTCTTTTCTAGGCTTTGCCCTAAAATAATTTCATAAATCTGCTGTAGCTCAGTCAAAGTAAACAGTTGAGGCATCAAACTGACGGGTAAGGCTGTATAACGTGCCTTACTACTTAAACGGTCAACAGCCATATCTAAAAGCTGTAAATGATCAAAAGCCAAGTCTAATTTTTTTGCCTCAGCAATTGAAACCCACTCGCTATATTCATTTTGTTCAGTGGCAATCTGTTGGAATGCTTTGAAATCAATCAGGGCAAAATATAAAGCTGTTACAGCCCATCCACGTGGATCACGTGTTGCATTGCCAAGCGTCGCAACTTGTTCCAAATGCGGTGATTGAAGTCCAGTTTTTTCAACCAATTTACGATGTGCTGTTGCCATCAAATCTTGATCTTTAGACAAATCGACAAAACCACCTGGGAGTGCCCATTTATCTTTTTGTGGGAAATTAGAACGTTTAATCAATAAAACCTGTAGTTGACCCGCATCAACAGAAAAAATCGCCATATCAACTGTAAGTAAAGGGGATTCATAATCCTTTTTATTATAGTTTGATAGAAATTCCTGTTCAGAGTTAAAGGTCACTGTAAGACTCGCTTGATTTTATTAAAGTAACGGATTGTGTTGGATTATTGCAGGGTGGAAGAGATTCGCCAAGTAGAAAATAAGTTTAGTAAAAATGAGATGGATAATGGCGTATTTTAAGCGCAGAAACCTTGCGATAAAATGTACTAGCTCAAACCAGATCTGACAGTTACCCATTTTTTAGTGTGCCTGTCAGGTTAAATTTGAGCTAAATTCTTCTCAGCCCAAATTCGCTTCCCATCAAGTAATGTTTCCAGTGGTGTGCGACCACAGCACATTTTTCCCTGATGAGTTCGTTCAGTATTATAGAATTTTTGCCAAACGTCTAGATCAGCTTGTAATTCCTCTAATGTATTATAAAGCTTCTTCCTAAATGTAATTTGATAAAACTCCTGCAAGATCGTCTTATGGAAACGCTCGCATATTCCATTCGTTTGTGGGGATGCTGCTTTTGTTTTGGTGTGATCAATATCATTGATGGCTAAATATAGCTCATAATCATGTTGTTCAACCTTACCGCAATATTCAGTACCTCTATCTGTCAGGATACGCAGCATTGGTAGATCCTGCGACTGATAAAATGGTAGTACACGATCATTTAACAGATCTGCCGCTGTAATCGGTGTTTTCGTTGTATAGAGCTTGCAATGAACGACTTTGCTGTAGGTGTCGATGAAAGTTTGTTGATAGATTCGACCGACACCTTTCAGATTGCCAACGTAAAATGTATCTTGGGCTCCAAGATATCCTGGATGGTGTGTTTCTATTTCGCCACAAGCAACATCATCTTCATGTTTACGCTCAAGTGCAGCAATCTGATGATCATTTAACTCAAAGCCATCTTGTGCCACTTTGGCTTCTAAGGCTTTCAATCGCTTTTTAAAATTCTCTAAATCGTGGCGGAGCCAAATAGATCGAACCCCGCTACCTGAAATGAATACACCATTTTTACGTAACTCATTACTACTGCGGTGTTGACCATAAGCTGGATATTGGATTGCGAAATCAATAACGGCTTGTTCTGTGGCATCGTCTACACGATTCTTAAGATTCGGTACTCTTCGGGATTTATTGATGAGTGAATCAACATCACCTGATTCAACGAGTTCCTGATAACGGTAAAAGGTATCTCTAGAGACACCCATGATTTTACAAGCTCTGGATACATTCTGAAGTTCTTCAGCTAAATTGAGTAAGCCTACTTTGTGTTTGATGATTTGATTGTTAGTATGCAACATAAGAAAGTTACCTTTGTTTGATTAAGATTCGACACCTTTATCAAAACGGGTAACTTTCTCTTTTTCAAGATCAATGTCTGATCAGATCGGAACTAATACAGATAAAAGCAAGGTTTCTGCAAATAGCTGTTATAACTGATTTGCCAAGCGTTCCCGAATTTCATTCAAACGACATGCTCGAATCAATTGCCCATCTTCAAACACCGTTTTTAACTCACCTTGTTGTTCTTGTTCCATTGTTTGTTGATCAAATAATACAAAGCCATCCTCAGTTTTTTCTACACGAAGTAAACCTTTGGCAGATTTCTTTATACCAGAATCAGTGATTGGATCTTTAAACAATTCACGTAGAACACCGTTGACTTGTCCCCAAGTGGCTTTAACTGCAAAGCCAAATGTGTCACGTGTTAAATAATTATAAGTATAACTACCGATGCCAAAGACCAGATTATTTGAAGCAAAGCCCTTAGCTTCCAGCCTTTGAACAATATTTAAAGCACGTTCCAAAGTAATCGAGTCACCATAAATCAAACCAACACGCTCATTTAAAACTTTATAGCCTTGATCTGTTTCGGTTCCGCCAAAGATTTCCCATAAACATTGCACAGCGCCTTTATAAGCTGGACTGCCCATTTCAGCTTCAGGGTCACCGCAAATGATTTTTACAGGATCACCAGAGTCAGGACGAAAAACCAATTTAGCCAAACCTAAAGCATTTGGCTGGCGAGCTAGAATTTCGTCTTTTAACTCCACAGTAAATTCTGTAATCACTCGCCAAAAATCCCAAGTATCCGATACGATACTGACCACACCTGATGGATAAAGCTCTGTGATTAAACGTCTAAAAGTTTCAATTTCATTGTCTTCACTGCCCATACACATCACACTATGTTCGGTTGCTGGAACCGAAACACCTACAATGCCTTCCGCATCGTAATA
The DNA here is from genome assembly GCF_011759595.1 of Acinetobacter sp. BIGb0196. Lineage (NCBI taxonomy): Bacteria > Pseudomonadati > Pseudomonadota > Gammaproteobacteria > Moraxellales > Moraxellaceae > Acinetobacter > Acinetobacter sp. BIGb0196. The sequence continues at coordinate 1,192,248 of NZ_JAAOZA010000002.1, forward strand.
TTCTTCTGCATAATCAATCGCTGAAACCGCATCTGTACCGATAAAGCTGGTTAAATGCCCTACACCATTTTGTGTGGCATCATAAATCCCACTCATGCCGCGACTACTAAAATCATGGCCTTGTACAGCAACGAAGTCTAAAGGTGCACCTGTTTTAATCGCATATGCTGTCAGTAAGCGTTTGTATTCAAATGCAATCGTTGCTGTCGTACAGCTTTTCCATAATTCAGCGCTGAGTACTGTTTCTAAGTAGTTGGTTAACCAAAAGAACTCAGGCAGGGTATTTACAATAGTGAGGACAGGTACTTTTATATTGACACGACTGCCTTCTTCTAGCGCTTTGATTCGGATTGGTAAATAGCCTAAGTCATATAAAGCTTCGATATGATCGACTGGTACTGCACCGTCACCCAATGCGTTATCCATTCTACGTTTATATCTAGCTATGACTTTTGCCTTATCTTGTTGGAAAAAACCTTCATTCCAAGTCTCGATCAAAAAGTGTTTGATAAAGCCTTGTAAGCCAAAGAACACGATTTTATCGTCGAAATCAGGCAACATTTTTGCTAAACGAGAAGATCGTGGCGTGAAATTGGCATAAACATATTCTGTGCCAGCAGGGTACTGACGTCTGTGATCTGCTTTATAAAAGTCGATTGCATTCAGTGGATTGATTTTTAAGCTCATTCTTATTCTCCAAAATAATTAAAATGAATTGAAACGACTAAATGAAATGACGTTTAAATTTGGGTGTTCAGTTTGTGGAAAGCTCGTCGTGGTAAAAATTTGGTCAACCAAGCCTTCAAATACGTGCATACCTTTACTAAAGATCCCGTGAGTCACATACAAAATCACATGTTGGCAATTTAATTTTTTTAACTCTTGTGCAATACCAATAAAAGTTGCACCACCATCACAAATATCGTCCGTGATCACAGCTGTTTTGCCAGTTAAATCAGTTGCATTGACTTGAGCATTCTGAATTTTTCCTGTGACGGCATCACGTTTTTTTTCACAGTAGACCATTTCGATTTCGTGATCCCTTAAGCTATTGATGACTTTGGTAATCATTTTGGTCCGTTGTTTTGCACCTGCATCTGGACAGATTAAAACGGTGTCTTGAGCAATTAAAATGTCTTGTAACTTTGAATTTTGCAGAATGATTTCACTTGGTTGAACATTCTCAATCTCAAAAAAATGGGTGTTTTCATTTAAAAGTTTTTCAGTAACACAACTATGTGCATCCCAAACTTTGATTGATTTACGCTGTTGTGGAAATTGCTCAGTATTGATATTTAATAATTTTGTCATCAGTTCTAATGAGAATGCCTGTCCCATCGCACAGATTCGATCTTGGCGTGCGTATGGGAAATAGGGGATTTCCAAATCAATTTCTAAACCTTGATTGAGTAATACATTTTCAATTAACAAGTAATCCATCAAATCTTGCGTGTTACTGATTTTGGCTTGAATCTGAATTTGCCCTTTCAATGTTTTTAATGTATCTGCTGAAATTTGAACATGTCGTTCACCACCCGCAAACTGGATATTTTGAATAGGGATAATATTGTTGTTTGAATCTTTGACTTGGATAGACATGTTGCTTATACCTATAAGGTGGCTTATTGCCAATACATATATAGTGTCATAAAGCCTATTTAATTATCAATATTACTTTACAAAAGATTACAAACTGCGGTTTTAGAGACCATTAAAATGAATTTATTTTATTAAGTATTTGTTTTTATTGTGTAATTTTAAATTGGTGGGAACATGTTGATTTTTAATGCTGTCTATTATTCGAGATTTAACAGGTTTTAATCCCTAGACATTTATTATGTAAGAAACAGCAGGGGATCGCTAAAAGACGATAGCTATATAAAGACAGCTACGATAAAAAGCCCTTAGTATAAGAAAACATGTACTTTAACAAGCCAGGTGGGATGATTCATTCGTTGAAATATGCTTGTATCAACTGATACAGAAGAATAGATTTTTTAAAAATTAAAAAAATGCTCATGTGGAGTAAATCATATTGGTATTGAAAGTTCCTTCTCCACCTTTGGAGAAGGTTAGGATGAGGAACTTTTATGTTGAACTCAGTTTTAAAAAGGGCTTTTGAAAGAAGCCGAATAAAAATATTTTAAAATGACTTAAATTATTGAAGGCAGTTAAATAAAGCTGCTCTAATCCAAGAACACGGTAAAGTTTTCAACAGGTTCACGCGGGGTAATAAATGTATTTACCATATGATCTGGATCGGCATAACCCAACACAACAGCACAGACTAACTCTTCATCGTCAGGCGCATTGAGTACCTCTAAGACGATACGATGAAAATGATTCCATGCAGCTTGAGGGCAACTGTCTATACCGCGAGCTTTGGCTGCAATCATGACATTTTGCACCATCATGGAAATGTCCATTTTAGCGCCAGTCCCCATAATTTTATTTACAGTAAAATACAGCACAACAGGTGCATCAAAAAGCTGATAATTCCTTAAATGTTGTGCAGCCATTTTTTCTTTTTCACTTTTTTGAATCGCTAAAAGTCCATATAGCCCCCAACCATTTTCACGACGACGATCGATAAATGGTGAAATCCAAGTGGTCGGGTAGTATGAGAAACTCGCTGTATGCTGATCAGCAAGTTCTGGTCGAGTAAATAATTCGATTTGAGCAGCACAAACTCGGTCAATCATTTCTTGGCGTTTATTACCTGTGACTACATATACTTTCCACGGTTGGGTATTTGCTCCAGATGGTGCACGACATGCAACATTTAAAATATCTTTAATAATGGCTAAATCGATAGGTTTATCCAAAAAAGCACGTACTGAATGACGGCTTGTAATTACTTGATCTATCACTTGAACCTGTTCGAAAAACATAAAAATCCTTTAATGGTCTAGTTTTCCATCAAATAAACTATATACGATAGTCGTAGAAGCGTTATATTCATTTTTTGAAATTTTAGCTAAGCCTTAGATTATATAATGATTATAGAAATACTAATCTGAAAAAAGAATTGAAATTAAAGTCTTATTCGATAAAACTGATTTAATAAAGGGGTTGAGTTACGCTAGATTACAAAGGTGTAAGAATTATACACAAATTGTTACTTTTGGGTTTTAACTTAGTTTCAACGCTTTCATAATTTAATAGCAAGCATATATGTGCAAAGTTTTTTTTATGTGGTGTCTGAGAAACTACTGAAGAAAACAAGAAAAATTGATTTTTTAGCAAAGTATTGGGGTTAAAAGATCAAATTGTACGGATGCACATCATAAATAAGGCTAGGAGTATTTCATGAGTCTATTCACAAATCGCAAGTCATTGATCGTCAAAAGTTTAGCATTAACAGTAACAGCTTTGATGGTAAATACAGCTCAAGCTGCTACTGACAGTCAAGAGATTCAACAATTACGCAATGAAGTTCAAGAATTAAAAGCACTTCTTCAACAGCAACAGCAGCAAGTAAGATTAGTTGAATCTAAAGTTCAAGCAGCTCCATCTTCTTCTTCAGTTGGCTTAAAGTCTAAGTCTGGTGCAGATATCAATATTTATGGTTTTGTTCGTGGTGATGCGAACTATATCATTGAAGGCGGTGATGACGACTTCAACAAAATCAGTTCAACCAATGGTGAAGCGAGAGATAAACTCCGCGCGACAGCAAAAACTACACGTATCGGTTTAGATTTTAATACGCCAGTAGGTGATGCTAAAGTTGGTGGTAAAGTTGAAGTTGACTTTGCAGGTAATGGTGTAAATGAAAACCTTCGTATTCGTCATGCTTATTTAACCTATAACAACTGGTTGTTCGGTCAAACAACATCTAACTTCTTGTCTAGTCATGCACCAGAAATGATTGACTTTGCAACTAACGCTGGTGGTGGTACTACACGTATTCCACAAGTACGTTATGCATACAATTTGGCACCAACTACAAAATTATTGGTTGCTGCTGAAGAAGGTAATAGTGCTGGGGCTACAGGTACAGCAGTTAAATATAGTCTTCCTGTGTTAACAGGTAAAATTACACAATCATATGCTGATGGCAACGGTAATGCATCTGCACGTGTCTTAGTAGAAAATTATAAAGATAATAATGCAGGCAAAGACAAGACTGGTTGGGGTGTTGCACTTGGTACAGACTTTAAAGTTGCAGATCCTTTAAAACTTTTTGCTGATGCATCTTATGTGGTTGGTAATAGCAATTACCTATACGGAAGTAACAATGCGTATTCTGTTGTAAATGGTGATATTGAACAGAATGAATTCACTGCACTTCAAGTGGGTGGAACATATAAAATTTTACCTAACTTGCGTTCAACTTTAGCGTATGGTGCATTGTTTGCTGACAATGGTACTGATTTTGCCAAATCAAACCAAACTGCAAATGAAAAAATTCAACAAGCTTGGTTAAACGTGATTTATTCACCAGCTAAACCGATTGATTTAGGTATTGAATATATCAACGGTAAGCGTGAAACTTTTGCGGGTCAATCTTATAAAGATAACCGTGTAGGTTTAATGGCGAAATACAATTTCTAATTTTAACTTAGAAATTTATTGATCCAAAAAGCCGAGGAATGATCCTCGGTTTTTTAATACCTGAGTATTCATATTAAAAATAATCATCAAATCAATATCATTTCAAATAATGAATAATATTGTAAAAACATAAGACATTTGCTTAAAAAAATGCATAATTAACCCACTTTTTTTCTATGTTCATATTATCGTATAGATAAATGACCTGTTTTGGCCTGTTCTTGTAAAGCGAATGACTTATGAGGACTGTATTTCTCATTGTTTGATGAAATGATCTTTTATCAATAATAGGAGTAACATCATGACCATTTTCTTTTCTAAATTTTTGCAGCATTGCAATTCTGTTTATATCTAATCGCTAATGTATTTATCGCGATGAGCCTTTTTGATTTTCAATGTTGAAAATCTGCATTTTATTTTAATTTTTTGTTGTATATATCAGGCAATTAGGTAATCACTAAATCTGAGTGATTTTAAGTCTGCTACTATGGAATAGCATTTCTGTATCTATACAACAAAAAATCTAGCCAAAGAATGGACAATTACTTATGGAATTTTCTTTTAATGCCTTCTATACGTTGATTGCAGCGGTCATCGTATTGTTATTGGGTCGTTTCCTGGTCAATAAGATTGATTTTCTCCGTAAATATAATATTCCAGAACCTGTTGCTGGGGGACTTGTTGCCGCAATTTTGTCTTTACTCATCCATAATTTCTGGGGCTATAGCATTACCACGAGTAGTGAATTGCAAACCAGTTTCATGTTGGTATTTTTCGCTTCGATTGGTTTAAGTGCAAATTTTGCAAAATTAAAAGAAGGCGGTTTTGGTTTAGTCGTTTTTTTAATCTGTGTTGCCTCATTTATTGTCGTACAAGACTTTGTTGGGATTGGGTTGGCAACAGCCATGGGTCTAGATCCGCTGATTGGTTTGATTGCGGGTTCAATTACCCTTACAGGTGGACATGGTACAGCAGGTGCTTGGGGTGAGATTTTAGAAACCCAGCATGGTATCCAAGGTGCATTGGCTTTGGGTATGGCAAGCGCAACCTTTGGTTTAATTATTGGTGGGATCATCGGTGGTCCATTGGCCAAGCTACTAATAAACCGTTATCAGTTATCTAATCCAAAGACACAAAAAGAAGTGGATGAGACCAATCAGCAAGCTGTTTCTGATCTTGGTGAATATGTTCCCTTTGAATATCCACATCAAGTCCGTTTGATTACTGCAGATAATGCGATTACAACATTGGGACTTTTTGCAGCATGTCTGGCTTTTGCTGAATTCATGACAGGTTACAGTAAAGGACAATGGTTTGAGCTGCCAACATTTGTTTGGGCACTCGCTGGCGGTGTTATTCTTCGAAATGTACTCGAAGGCATTTTAAGAGTTAAAATGTTTGATCGTGCGATCGATGTGTTTGGTAACGCAGCATTGTCACTTTATCTAGCGATGGCTTTACTTTCATTAAAACTTTGGCAATTAGCAGATTTAGCCGGGCCATTGGTGATTATTCTGAGTGCGCAAACATTAACGATGGCTTTATATGCTGCTTTCGTGACATTCCGTGTAATGGGGAAAAATTATGATGCAGCGGTATTGGCCGCAGGGCATTGTGGTTTTGGTATGGGTGCAACACCGACAGCTGTTGCAAATATGCAGGCCATTACCAATATGTACGGTCCTTCACATAAAGCATTTTTGATTGTTCCGCTTTGTGGTGCTTTTTTTGTCGACTTAATTAATGCCACAGTGATTCAGTTAATTCTAAAATTTATCGCTTAAATTTTAGATTTAAAAAGCCAGTGATATCACTGGCTTTTTAAATGAAATTCAGCAAGGCATAATGAATAAATAAAAGACTAGGAATACTGATAAAAATTGAAATTTTAAGTTTTAGACTTAACAGCATTAAACAGGCTGTGAGAATATCTAATGGATTGCCCATGGTTTTTTGTAGCATGGGGACAATCACAGACAAGATAAATCCAACAACTGCGGCATTGATGAGCATTACAGAATTTTGAATATAACGATTCTCAAGTTGCTTAGACCAGTAAGGCAAAGCTAAAAAAACTAAGAAAAAAGACGGCAGAAAGATCAACAGTGTTGTTATGGCAGCATTAACAATGGGAAATGTTGTAAGGGGCAAATACGCACCAAGATAACTGGCAAAGCTAAACAGTGGCCCTGGCATAAATTGCGCAAGTGTGTAACCTAATTCAAAGTTTTGTTTGCTGATTAGACCTGTATCGACCAAATCTTGATGAAGCATGGGAAGAACTACATGGCCACCACCGAAGACCAGAGCGCCTGTTTTATAAAAACTAAAACTGGCTTGAAAGAGCAGTTTGTTGGAAAAAAGCATGGCTAAGCACAAGGCTAAAAAAATTGAAATAAAGCCAATCAACCAGATTGAATGATGACGATGAGCGATTGGCAAGACCTTAAAATTTATATGCTGCTTTGCGATAGTAAGATCATTTGAATCCTTTTGAATATATGCAAATCGCGTCATTAAAATGGCTAAACAACCAGTACCAAGGATAATCGTAAGTTGTATCCATGCATTGGAAAATAGGAGCAGTAGCACAGTACTGACAAGCATTAAGGCAACTTGTAATTTGGTTCTACAATAGCTTTTAAACATCTGAAAAAAAGCAAAGACGATAATTGCCAAGATGATCGAATGGATTGTTGAAAATAAGGTTACATTAAAAATTGGATGATGTTGAATGAATCGTGCTAAGCCAAACATTAGCAATGCTGAAGGGAGGGTAAACCCAATCCATGCAGCAACTGCGCCTAAATATCGATGTTGCAAATAGCCGATAGCCATGCCCATTTGACTACTACTTGGGCCTGGCAGTAGTTGGGTGAGTGCAAGCAGTTGAGCATACTGCTGCTCATTTAGCCAATGCTTTTTCTCTACAAAAGTCTGTTTAAAAAACACTAAATGTGCGGCTGGACCGCCAAAGCTACTACAGCCTAATTTTAAAAAAATCCAAAAAATTTCAAAAAGTGTGGGCATATTTTTAGGATTATTTTAGACATTTATTTTTATAATCTAATCGAAAATCATGACAGAATAAATAAATACAACAGCAAATCATTGCTAATTATGCTTATATACATGCGAATTTAGATTGTGCCATGATCTGAGAGTATATGTCATTGTTAAAGAAAACCTTAGCTTCTTTGTTTTGTGGTTTGTTACTAACTGCATGTGCACACACACCCGAAAAAAAATCGCAAGCCAGTAGATTAGCACCACAGCAAGTTTTAGAAGCCTCTTCGCGATTGGACAATACTTTTTATCAGTACAAACAGTTATCAAAGAAAAAACCTGTGATTGCTTTGGTTTTAGGCAGTGGGGGCGCGCGTGGTTACGCCCACATTGGTGTAATCGAAGTGCTGGAACAACATGGTATTAAACCTGATTTTATTGTTGGAACAAGTGCGGGAAGTATTGTTGGTTCAATTTATGCCAGTGGAAAATCGCCTGAACAATTACGCCAAATTGCACTCAATATGAAAGTGGGCGATGTGCGCGATTTCAAAATTGGGATGAAAGGTTTTTTTGATGGGCAAAAAGTTGAAGATTATGTCAATAAGCAAATCGATCAGATGCCTTTGGAAAAAATGAAGATCCCGATGTATGTGGTTGCTACAGAATTACAAAATGGTGAAAAAACAATTTTTAATTATGGCAATACTGGGCAGGCTGTGAGAGCTTCTGTATCTATTCCAAGCATGTTTATTCCCACCAAAATTAAAGGTAAGGAATATGTCGATGGTGGTTTAGTTAGCCCAGTACCTGTGAATATCGCCAAAGAATTAGGTGCAGATATCGTGATTGCGGTGGATATATTGGCGCAACCAGTTAACACGGAAACCACGAATGTCTGGGGACTGTTTAATCAAAATATCAATATCATGCAAAATAGATTAGCCGCAGAAGAATTAAAAAATGCAGATATTGTGATTCAGCCAGATTTGCGCGAAAAAGCGCATATTTTTGATGTAAAAGGTCGTCAGGATACCATGCAAGCTGGAATCGATGCTGCCAATCAACGTATGCATGATCTAGATGTGGTTATTGCCAGTAAGAAAAGTCTTGAAACTGCTCAGCAGCAATATCAAGTTCAAAACTAAGATCAATCGTAATAGATCCATTTAAAAATATTATACTTTTATCACTGTATGATTATTTGAATAAGGATGATGTGCTATTTCAGTAATCACTTTATTGAAATCTATGATGATTAAATTTGTTAAGTCTAAAAAGTGAAAATTGTGATACAGCCTAATATAATTTTAGAAACCATTCCTGTAAACACTGAACATTGTTATCAAATTTAATGCCAATTATCGGATCAACAGCGGCTTAAATATGGCAAGATTGCAGCGGAAATATTGTAAAAAATAGAAAATGATTGATAAACCAATAAGATATACCTCAAATAAATGACTAGGTTTATAATCATAAATTGAGAGAATGGTCAATTGCCGAATTAAACATGTTTTTTAGCTGAAAAGATATATAATAATAGGCTTAAATCTCCTGCCAAAATAGAGTCTAGAATACGATGTCTCCATTAGATCAAATGATCCCAGCTACAGATGACCAGTCAGAATTAACCATGTCCGTTTTGATGACCCCAGATATGGCAAACTTTTCAGGTAATGTACACGGTGGAACCATCCTTAAGCTACTTGATCAAGTTGCTTATGCATGTGCAAGTCGTTATTCAGGAAGTTATGTTGTGACACTTTCAGTCGATAAAGTGAATTTCAAAGAGCCAATTCATGTGGGTGAAATGGTCAGCTTCCTTGCCAGTGTCAACCATGTTGGTCGTACCTCCATGGAAATCGGGATTCGTGTTGAAGCACAAAATATTCAAAAACGTACAGTACGTCATACCAACAGTTGCTATTTCACCATGGTGGCTGTAGATGAAAATGGTAAACCACAACAAATTCCAGCTTTAAATCTGGATAATGATTGGAAACGCTGTCGTTTTGAAGCGGCTGAACAACGTAAAGTGGCGCGTTTACAAGAAAATCATCATCCTTCTTGCAGTATCTATAAAAAAGCTTCAAATGGTTAATTGATTAAGTTTCCCCCTCATTGCCAATGAGGGGGGCTTTAGAGAGTCTCAAAATTTAAATGAAATGTGGTTAGCGTGATACGCTATATTTGCCAACACTAAGCTATTGACGCTTAAACATAGATTCAAAAGATAAAAATTTGATAAAGACAGAGCAGTACTTTTAATTGACTTTGTTAAGAACACGTCCATCTACAGTCATGCTCCATGTCCCATTGGCAGTTTGTTGCGGTGCTTGAGAAACTTTAAACTCAGTTGAAAGTGGTCCAATGCCAGCACTAAAGTTATTGCCTTCAAATTTAGAAATTGGGGCAGATACAGATGAACTTGAATTAGGTTGTTTATTGCTATATTCAACACGGCCTTCAGGTGTAATCATCAAATTTACACTGCCATCCTCACTTTGCCACGTGCCTGAGTAGTTTTGCTTATCTGTCGGTAACGGTTTGCTACATGCAACAAGTAGGGTGCTGATGACGCCTAAACCGATCAGTTTTTTTAACATTTTAGATTCCTCGTTAGTCTTGATATGTCAGGTTTTAGTTATAAATTTATCAATTTTACAAACTGATTTAAGTGCAAAATAGTATAGCTGAATTATTCAATAATTCGAATTAGAAAAGCACTCAGAGGGCCATAATTGGCGTATGTACGAGTTATCTTAAAGATTAAAGATCAGAAAAATGATGTTATTGGATGACTTTAATTTTTTTAAAAGTGCAATTTATATAAAAAATATTCTAAATTATTGGTTTGAATCAATCGCTATATTGAGAATAAATTGATTTTTTTTTAAATAAATTGCAGTTAATTTTTCTGTAGCTTAGAGCCTTTATGAAAGGATGGAATTTATTTTTTCATAAGCTATTGATAATTATTTTATTTATTTTTTTAGAAAGGAAGCACTTGCTTTTGCATATAAATTAATCAAATTTGGCGATATTTTGATTATACTCAAAGCACGATAAAAATGGATTTAAAAAATAATGAAACTTTATACCAATGTACATTCTCGTGGAAATACCGTTTTGCCTTTATTAAAAGAATTAGATATCGAAGATCAAGTTGAAATTATTCAAGTGGATTATAAAGACTTGAATCAGCCTGAATATTTGGCACTGAATCCGATGGCTAAGATTCCTTTTTTAGTGGATCAAGGTTCTGTCATTTCTGAGACGCCTGCAATCTTTGCGTATTTAGCAGACAAATATATTGAGAAAGGTTTAGCACCCGCATTGAGTGATCCCAAACGTGGAGAATATTTAAAATGGTTATTCTTTTGCCACGGACCTTTGACTGAGTTTATGGATATTAAAAGCTTAGGTATTTCAACAGAACAAATTCAGGAACGAAGAAGAAGTCTAGGCTTTGGTACAGAAGAAACAATTTATAACTTTATTAAAATTGGGCTAAAGCAAGCAAATCCTTATTTGCTGGGGCATCAAATCTCTGCGGCAGATTTGTTTTTAGCATACTGGCTGATCTTCGCCATCTCTTTTAAAATTGTGCCATATCTAGATGAATTTAAGCCGTTTATACAGTTGATTCAACAGCGTGATACCGTAAAAGATGTAGCCTGGATTCAGGCAGTTTAGCGGAGTTTGTTCAATCATGAATATGGTTTAAAAATTGGATTTTAAATTTATCTGGATGATTCAGAATAGTGAAAATTGAAATATTATCGGTTGTTTTAAACATAAAGTAGATGCTGAGAAATACATTTTTTGATCATCAGCTTAAGTGAATAACATCAGAAAAAATAAAAAGACTAAATCGCAGCATGATCTAGTCTTTTTATTCAGATCGTCTTTTCAGACAACCCAATTGCTAACTCGGGAGGAGTATTAAATCTTATTGACCTGCTTGAGGAGCAGAAGTCGCTGGAGCTTCAGCAGCGCTTTCAGTCGCAGGTTGAGCTGTAGGTTGACCAGCAGCTTGAGTATCTTCAGCTGCAGCTGGTTGTTCTTGAGTTGATACGACAACTTGTTCAGCTTCAGTCGCCGCTGTATCAGTTGCTGCAAATGTTGAGAAAGCAGTGAAAGCAAGTGTAGTAGCTAAAAGAGTTTTAACGAGTTTCATTTTTGGCATCCTTAATTCATCGAATTGATCGTATAACGACCTGTGAGAGCGTCAGTTGTTAAATGCGTTGCTGATCACAGGGAGTAGTGTCATGCTAAGTGCAGATGAAAAAATGGGCAACCTAAGCAACAAAGCGTAACAGGCTGGTTTACATGTTTAAAACAAATCATTGTATTATGTTGCTTTTTTGTGACTCATTGACTTTTACTAATAGGTAAAAATGTATGTAAATATGAAAAGTTGATTAAAAAACATACTATGCTGTTACTTAGACTTAACATTCATTATGCAATCTTTATGAATGCTATATTGGAGTTTTGGATTGCTTTTGTAATTTTAATTTAAAAAATAGATTTAAAACCTGAAACTATAGGCAAATTTTCAGTAATAATAAGAAGCGTCGTGATAACCATCAATTTCTTTCATTTAATATGCTGAGTCGATCCTTTGAAGATTTTAAGCCAAAAAACAGTCAAAACTCATATTATTTCTGGATTTTTAGGGGCTGGAAAGACCACCTTATTACAGCATTTGCTTCAACAGAAGCCAGAAAATGAAACGTGGGCTGTGCTGATGAATGAGTTTGGACAAATTGGTGTAGATCAACAATTATTACCACAAGACTCAGGCTATGAGGTAAAAGAATTACTCGGTGGTTGTTTATGTTGTGCAGGACAATTGCCTATGCAAATTGCCTTGTCTCGATTGATTTATGATAAACAACCCGATCGACTATTTATAGAACCCACAGGCTTAGGTCATCCCGCTCAACTTTTGGCACAATTGACTGAACCGCAATGGCAAGCGCAAATTGATATGCGTGCATTGGTGACAGTAATCGATGGGAGTCGCTTACATGATCCTGAATGGGTGAATCAAGAGCTTTATCAAGATCAGTTAAAAGCTGCACAAATTGTTGTGGTTTCGCATGCAGATAGTATGTCTGCGTCTGATCATGAGGTGTTAAACCAGTTTAAAAATGATTACTTTGCTTATATTCAAACTTGGGTATTGGTAGAGCAGGGCAATCTTGATATTCAACAGCTGGATCTATCCCATCAAGGGGTTGAGCGAAAAGTTGTACCATTGATCCAAGTGCAAAAGCAATTTAACCCCGATGAAGTACTGCCTGTGGTTAAACAATTGCCTTATCACTATGTTGAAACGGCTAATGGATATACTGTTGCAGGTTGGAAATTTTCAAAGCGTTGGCAATTCGATTTTTATGACTTGTTAGATGTCTTGTGTGAGCAAAAAGACTGGTTGCGGATCAAAGGGATATTCAATACCAATCAAGGTTGGATGACATTTAATTTTAATCCAGAAAATTTGAATTATAAATCGGGTGAAGAAAGCTTGGATAATCGGATTGAACTTATTAGCCAGCACAATCGTGATTGGGAAAGTTTAGAAACGGCTTTGTTGAATTGTCGAATTGATCAGGCGGAAAAAACGCAGTAATCCTTTTGAAAATCTTATAGACTGTGCGCCATATTTAAGAACTTTTTGGAACTTTCATGGCATTAAAAGCAACAATTTATAAGGCTGATCTCAATATTGCCAATATGGATGTGCATCAATATGGTGATTATCAATTCACGATGGCATTACATCCATCTGAAACGATTGAACGCTTAATGGTGCGTGTATTGGCATATGCTCGTTTTGCAGATGAACGTTTGGAATTTACCAAAGATTTATTTGAAACTGATGAACCTGCTTTATGGGAAAAGGATTTAACCGGACAGTTGATTAAATGGATTGAAGTTGGTTTGCCTGACGAAGACAAAGTTAAAAAAGCGGCAGCGCGTTGTAAAGAAGTGGCTGTCATCGCCTATGGTTCAGCCGTTGCAGAATGGTATAAAAGAAGTTCTAAACTCAAAACATTATCAAATGTTCAGGTATGGCAGTTGTCTGAGGCGACGACAACTGCAATTCAAGCTTTATGTCAACGCACAATGCAATTGCAATTAAATGTTATGGATGGTGAGTGGACTTTAATTGGTGATGATGCTCAAGCTGTGATTGAATGGACACAGTTACAATAAGCATTGTTGTCCAATAAAAATTGACAAGAAAAGTAAGCGAATCGCTTGCTTTTTTTTGCTTAAATTTCGTATACCTAGAGTGATAAAAATAGTTATGTAGAAAATCAATGAATAATGACATCTACCACTTACTGATGGCTTTGGCGATTGGTGCGATTATTGGTGCAGAGCGTGAGTATCGCAGTAAGTCAGCAGGGTTACGCACCATGATTATGGTGAGTTTAGCATCCTGCTTATTCACCATACTTTCGATCAAAATTGGGGTACAAAATCCTGATCGTTTGGCAGCAAATATTCTGACTGGTTTGGGGTTTTTAGGTGCTGGGGTTATTTTTAAAGATGACAACCGAATTTCAGGTATTACCACTGCAACAACGATTTGGATGGTGGCTGCATTAGGTATGGCTGCTGGTGCTGGTTATGAATATTTAGCATTTGTTGGAACGCTACTGGTACTGGTCGTTTTAGTATTTCTCGTCTATTTTCAAGAAAAAATTGAAGCGATTCATCAAGCTCGTAATTACAGGATTTTATGTGATTATCAGCAAGAGACCTTAGATAAATACGAAGAATTGTTTAAGCAATACAATATGAAAATTTTACGTGGCGTACAAAATAAAACTGAAAAACAGATTGTTGGGCGCTGGGTTTTAATTGGGTCTGCACAAAATCATAAAAAACTCACCAATTATTTGCTTTTAGATCAAGAGATTAAAGAGTTAAGTTTTTAAAATAAAAAACGCTTTTTAAATGTAGATGAATTAATCAATTTTGCACAACAAGCGGAACTTTGGAAAACGCAATTGTTGAAATACACGTATAATTACGCCCAACAGGTTGAGCAAGATTATCAACGTTTGTGTAAAAGTTATGCTGAATATTGTACTGAACAAAAGACAGTGATGTGTAAAGCTTTGCACAAACCCGAATGATGAATAGGAATAATGTATGTCAAATGAATTAGAAATTATCGACTTAAAAGTTGGTGAAGGTAAAGAAGCGGTAAAAGGTGCTTTGATTACAACTCATTATACTGGCTGGTTGGAAGATGGAACCAAGTTCGATTGTTCAATTGATCGTGGCAATTACTTTGAAACAGTGATTGGAACAGGCCGTGTAATTAAAGGTTGGGATCAAGGCATTATGGGGATGAAAGTAGGTGGTAAACGTAAATTAATCGTTCCTGCACACTTGGCTTATGGCGAGCGTAAAATGGGCAAAATCATTCCAGCAAATTCTAATCTGATTTTTGAAATTGAACTTTTTGATGTCAAAACACGTGATTAAACTCACTAAATGTTTGGGCTAATTTAGCTGTACTAGCTCAAACCAGATCTGACAGTTACCCATTTTTTAGTGTGCCTGTCAGGTTAAATTTGAGCTAAATTCTTCTCAGCCCAAATTCGCTTCCCATCAAGTAATGTTTCCAGTGGTGTGCGACCACAGCACATTTTTCCCTGATGAGTTCGTTCAGTATTATAGAATTTTTGCCAAACGTCTAGATCAGCTTGTAATTCCTCTAATGTATTATAAAGCTTCTTCCTAAATGTAATTTGATAAAACTCCTGCAAGATCGTCTTATGGAAACGCTCGCATATTCCATTCGTTTGTGGGGATGCTGCTTTTGTTTTGGTGTGATCAATATCATTGATGGCTAAATATAGCTCATAATCATGTTGTTCAACCTTACCGCAATATTCAGTACCTCTATCTGTCAGGATACGCAGCATTGGTAGATCCTGCGACTGATAAAATGGTAGTACACGATCATTTAACAGATCTGCCGCTGTAATCGGTGTTTTCGTTGTATAGAGCTTGCAATGAACGACTTTGCTGTAGGTGTCGATGAAAGTTTGTTGATAGATTCGACCGACACCTTTCAGATTGCCAACGTAAAATGTATCTTGGGCTCCAAGATATCCTGGATGGTGTGTTTCTATTTCGCCACAAGCAACATCATCTTCATGTTTACGCTCAAGTGCAGCAATCTGATGATCATTTAACTCAAAGCCATCTTGTGCCACTTTGGCTTCTAAGGCTTTCAATCGCTTTTTAAAATTCTCTAAATCGTGGCGGAGCCAAATAGATCGAACCCCGCTACCTGAAATGAATACACCATTTTTACGTAACTCATTACTACTGCGGTGTTGACCATAAGCTGGATATTGGATTGCGAAATCAATAACGGCTTGTTCTGTGGCATCGTCTACACGATTCTTAAGATTCGGTACTCTTCGGGATTTATTGATGAGTGAATCAACATCACCTGATTCAACGAGTTCCTGATAACGGTAAAAGGTATCTCTAGAGACACCCATGACTTTACAAGCTCTGGATACATTCTGAAGTTCTTCAGCTAAATTGAGTAAGCCTACTTTGTGTTTGATGATTTGATTGTTAGTATGCAACATAAGAAAGTTACCTTTGTTTGATTAAGATTCGACACCTTTATCAAAACGGGTAACTTTCTCTTTTTCAAGATCAATGTCTGATCAGATCGGAACTAATACAATTTAGCCATCAGCATGAACGCAAAAATAGAGGTCAATTGATCTCTATTTTTTTATGCTTGATGAATCATCTAACGACTACACTATGTTGCGCTAAAAATGTTGAGTAAGTCTTCTTCATTTCTGCATATTTCAATGTGATAAAAATATAATCCAAATCTTACTTTATGTGGCTATTGTTGAGCTAATATTGTGATTTTAAACACAATAGATTTATTTTTTTGTTTATTATTTGCTCAATACTTAACAATCATCTACAATACTTTTGTCTTAAAAGTGTTTAAATGTCACAAATAAATAATTCTGCTCAGAGTTATTTTTAAGGTTCGTTTCAGTTTTATTCTTTTAAATCATCGTTGTAAAACCTCTGGCTCAATTCGTCTTGAAAAAGGATTTTAGTATTTCAATATTGATGTACTACGGACGAATTCAGATTTAAAACAATGATGATCGAGTATTTAAATATATGCTAAGCCGTTACTTTTCTCCTTCAGCGATGATATGCGTAACACTATTGTTTTCTTCCTTTTATAATAGTGCAATGGCAGAAGTAGACCAAGTTGCTACTGAAACTCCAATCGAGCATGAATTACCTAAAATTGATTTAAATACGCTGACAATTATTGGTTATCATGAAATTACGCCTAATCATGATGCAGTGATTCCAGATTATGCCGTGACCACGAAACAGTTTGAGCTGCATTTAGATTGGCTACAAAAAAACGGCTATAATTTTGTCAATGTAGATCAAATTATTAAAGCCAATGAAGGTAAATATAAACTGCCTACTAAACCGGTATTGTTGACTGTAGATGATGGTTATCAATCTTTTTATCAATATGCATATCCGGTCATTAAACAACGTAAAATTCCTGTTGTACTCGCTGTCGTTGGCTCATGGTTAGAACCCAAAGCCAATGAAATGGTTCAATTTGGTGATGAAAAATTAGCACGTAAAAAACTTTTGACGTGGGATGAACTTAAAACCATGCAAAAGAGTGGCTATGTTGAAATTGGTAGCCACAGTTATAATTTACATCGTGGTATTTTAGGCAATCCTCAGGGAAACTCTGAGCCAGCTGCTGTCACACGCCAATACGATCCAAAAAGTAAAACCTATGAATCTGACAAAGCCTATGCAGATCGTATTTTTAGTGATTTGAAAAAGAATAATAAAGTATTGCAATCACATGGTTTAAAAGCACCACGTGTGATGGTGTGGCCATATGGTCGTTATAATATGGAAGCGGTTGCTTTGGCTAAAAAAGTGGGTATGCCTATTACGATTAGCTTAGATGATGGTCCAGACCATATTGAAAAATCTTTAGGTCATTTGAACCGTATTCTTGTTGAAGGGAATATGACTACGGATTCTTTGGCACAAGAAATCCAAAGTCGTCAGATGAATTTTACTGACAATAACCGCCCACAAAAAGTTATGCATGTGGATTTAGATTATATTTATGATCCAGATGAAGCGCAGCAAGAGAAAAATTTAGGTCACCTATTAGACCGTATTCGTGAAATGAATGTAACCACGGTATTTCTACAGGCATTTGCTGATCCTGATGCCAATGGTTCTGCTGATATGGTGTATTTCCCAAATCGTACTCTTCCAATGCGTGCAGATTTATTCAATCGTGTTGCATGGCAGATTCAAACGCGTACTCAGGTCAGTCGTTTATATGCCTGGATGCCGTTATTGGCTTGGGACTTACCCGCTTCAAATCCTGCATCTAAAGATGTGGTGGTGACTCAGCAAGCCAAAGACAGTGATCATTTAAATATGGGATATCATCGTTTAAGCCCATATTCACCAGAAGCACGTAAAGTAATTGAAGGCTTATATCAAGATTTAGCGAAATCCACGACATTTGATGGCATCTTGTTCCATGATGATGCAACACTTTCAGATTATGAAGATGCCAGTCCAGAAGCCATCAAAGCTTATCAACAAATTGGTTTACCAGCCGATTTAGAAGAAATCCGTAATGATGATGCAAAACTGCAAAAATGGACTGATTTTAAAACCAAGACCATTGATAACTTTGCAATGGATTTGGCGCAAAAGGCACGTTATTACCAACCGTTCTTACTGACTGCACGTAACTTATATGCTCAAGTTGCACTTTCAGCATATTCGGAAAACTGGTATGCCCAGTCTTTAGAACAATCGATTAAAAATTATGACTTTACTGCAATTATGGCAATGCCTTATATGGAACAGGCGCCAGATGCAACTAAGTTTTATAAAGATTTAGTGCAAAACGTGAAGAAACAACCGAATGGGATTAAAAAGACGATTTTTGAATTACAAGCAGTGAACTGGCGTAATAATCAAAAGATTCCAACCTCGGAAATTGCTCAAACGATTCAGTCTTTGTATCAACAAGGTGTGATGCATGTGGGTTATTACCCAGATGATCCAATTGAAGATCATCCAAATACTGCAGAAATGCGTAAAGTATTTGATTCTAAACCACAACGATTGGTTCCTTAAGGTCTGATATGAGTGCATTTCAACACCTGTGGCAATCCGTATTAAACTTTATCTTCTATTATCCATTATTTATGTCGTATCTATGGATGATAGGCGCTTTAATTTTCTATTGGAAAGAACGTAAAGAGCCACCATATACTCAACCGCCAACATTGGAAGAATATCCTTTAGTTGCTGTGCTTGTGCCGTGTTTTAACGAACAAGACAATGCGGATGAGACCATTAGTCATGCATTGAAGTTGAATTATCCAAACTTTGAAGTCATTGCGATTAATGATGGGAGTTCTGACAATACTGCAGAAATCTTAAATGCGTTGGCATTGAAGTATGACAAGCTTCGCGTCGTACATTTGGCTGAAAACCAAGGTAAAGCCATGGCATTACAAGCGGGTAGTTTGCTTACCGATGCTGAGTTTTTAATTGGTATTGACGGTGATGCGTTACTTGATCCATATGCTGCACAGTGGATGATTCGTCATTTTCTCAATAATCCTACAGTTGCGGCTGTGACAGGTAATCCACGTATTCGTACTCGTTCGACTTTACTGGGACGGATTCAAGTTGGTGAATTTTCTTCAATTGTCGGTATGATTAAACGTGCACAACGTACTTTTGGTCGTTTATTTACAGTTTCTGGTGTGATTACTGCTTTTCGTAAAAGTGCTGTACATGAGGTGGGCTATTGGTCACCAAACATGTTAACTGAAGATATTGATATTACTTGGAAATTGCATCGTGCGGGTTGGGATGTAAAGTTTGAACCGAATGCCTTGGTTTGGATTTTAATGCCAGAAACCTTTGATGGTCTATGGAAACAACGCTTACGTTGGGCCATGGGTGGCGCGCAAGTTTTAATTAAGAATTTTGATGTATTATTTAAACCGAAACTGAATTTTCTATGGCCCTTGATTATTGAGTTGATCCTCACCTTAGTCTGGTCATATTTAATGCTGATTATGGTGATTTTCTGGATCTTGCACTTGCTGCTACCGTATGCAGGCTTCCCAGCAATGAGCTCCCCATTATTACCGATGGGAACAGGTATTTTACTCGGTACAACTTGTTTACTGCAGTTCGCAATCAGTAAGTGGATGGATAGTCGTTACGAATCGAGTTTAGTGAAAAACTACTATTGGATGATTTGGTATCCCTTTGTATTTTGGTTGATTACAGTAACGGCAAGTATTGTTGCATTCCCAAAAGTTCTTTTACGTGGAGAAAGTAAAAGGGCACGGTGGGTCAGCCCCGATCGTGGTATGCGACATGATGACTAACATTTTAGTCAGAATAAGTTTTGAGATATGAATATGAAAACAAACTCTTTGATTATTGATGTACGTAAGCAGTTACCGTGGCATCGTCGTTATTTCTCCACGACAATGACGGCAATGCTGTGGGCATTTTGGTTGTTGCTTTGGAGACCTATTGTCATCTTGGTGGGATATCTTTCACTTGAGAAACCACAACTGGTACATTACTTCTTTAATGCTTTTGCAAAAGCCCTAGAAAGCGGATTATTTGCGTTGATTGCTTGTGCGATTTCTTTGTGGTTATGGAGTAACTTTGTTCCAGCGAAGACCAAAAAGGAAGCAGAAGCTAAATCTACACAAGAATATGCTGACCATTTCAATTTGAATGTGGATGAACTTCTACATTCTCGTCAGCAAAAAATCGCTACAGTTCATCATGATGCTGATGGTCGCATCACATATATTGACTAATGGCTTAGTCAGCAAAAGTCCCACAGGTTGGGGCTTTTGTTTTCACAGGGAAACATAGATGTCCGCAAAAATAAACTCGGCAGAAAGTATTCGAGGTCTAGCTTGTTTAGCTGTCGTATTTTCTCATCTTGCAATGAGTTTTTTTCCATTTTTACATCATTTTGATCCTAATGAGAAAACAGATTTGGCTTGGGTGTATGCCATACATCATTTGCCTTTTGGTTTTCTCTACTCAGGTGATGCTGCTGTTTTTGTATTTTTTGTTTTAAGTGGCTTTGTGCTCAGTTATGCGATCTTAAAAAGTCCTCAACAATTTCATGCAAAGATTAAAAATATGATGATTAAACGCTATCCGCGTTTAATGATTCCAGCACTGACTTCATGCATTATTATTTGGTTGGTCTTTAAAGTCATCCATATTGATAGTAGTCATGTGGGTGCTTGGTTACATGCATTTGCGATACAAGATTTTAGTTTTAAACATGCATTATATGAAGGAACTATAGGCGCATTTTTATTCTCAGAAAGTGATATAAACTGGGTGTTATGGACGATGACGATTGAGCTTATGGGTTCATTTGCATTATTTTTTCTACTCTATTTGTACCATTATAAACATATTGCTTTTTGGCTAGGCTCACTTTTAATTCCTTGTCTTGCATTTCTTTGGCGAGGGCAAGGCTTTAGCTTTGGGATTTCCAGTTTTATTATTGGTATCTATATTTATTTGTATGCCAAACCACTTTCAAATGCTGTAGCCATTCCTATGTTATTGATTGGCCTATATTTAGCAGGTGCACATAATACCAGTGCAGCCTATAGCTGGGTTCATCATATTTTAGGGGAGAATACTTATGATTATAGTAATTTCATCGCTGGAATTTTAATTGTTTATAGTGTTTTGATGAGCCCATTATTGTCTAAAGGCTTAGATCACCCGATTTTAGTCTGGTTAGGAAAGTTATCTTTTTCCATTTATCTATTACATTTAATGATGCTGTATTTAATCTGTATTCCGTTGTTTAACTTATTTTTAAGTTGGCATTGGAGTTATTCTCTCGCAGTAATCTGCTCAGGGTTAACTGCGATTGTAGTCACCCTGATTGCTGCGAATTTTTATAGTGATTATGTCGATCAGTTGGCTATTAAGGTCAGTAATAAAATTGCCAACAAGGTTTTAAATTAGTCCTTCAAAACACGCATACAATTTGCAAATATTGTTTACAATTTAAGATGTACTGAGTTGTTTTTTAGGCATTAAAAAATTGATAATTATCGTGATTTAATCAAGTATGGGCGACTCATTTTTAGCATGGATCGCTTATATGCATCTGTTCAAATCCATTGTTATTTCATTGATCGCAATGAGCTTTCAATATACTCAAGCAGCACCATTAAATGCTCAGCAAGCATTGACCGATGCACCGCCGATGAGTTTGTTTGAATCGTGGAATACGCCCATTGAGCCCTTTAAAATTTTTAATCATGTTTATTATGTCGGTACTGAAAATTTATCTTCGGTGCTGTTTGATACAGGTGATGGTTTGGTTTTAATTGATAGTGGGATTGATCAATCGGCAGCGCAGATTAAAGCCAATATTGAAAAATTGGGTTTTAAAATCACAGATGTAAAATACCTACTCAATAGTCATGCGCGTTTAGATCAAGCTGGTGGTTTTGCCAAATTAAAACAATGGAGTGGTGCTCAATTGGTCGCAAGTGCTGCCAATGCCGAAATGCTAGAAAATGGCGGCGTGACTGATTTTGCTTTAGCTAAGCAATTGCCTTTTCCATCTGTAGCTGTAGATATCATTATCAAAGATGGGCAACAATTAAAGCTCGGTCGTCAAATCTTTACAGCACATGCGACGCCAGGCCATTTGCCAGGTGCAACCTCTTGGACGACAGATATCCGTTATTACTTTAAAAACTATAAAGTCATCTATGCTGACAGTTTATTTACGGGCGGTTATTATTTGTTAAACAATAACAATTATCCAAATCTAGTTTCAGACATACGACACACATTTAAAACTTTGGATGCAATCCATGCAGATATTTTCCTTGCCAATAAAGCGGATCGCTTCCATATGAAGCAGAAATTAGCTAAATTGAATGCGGGGGATAAAAAAGCATTTATTGATCAGACGGGTTTACAAAATTATGTAGCGAAGGGGAGTGTTGAATTTGAACAACAATTACAGCAGCAACAACGCTTAGCGCAGTTTAAAACATTACAATAATTAATTTAAAATAAAACATGCTATATGCGTTATATAGCATGTTTTATTTTAAATATTGCTATAATTCAGATAAAACTGATCATTTGTTTTTAAATGATATACAACAGATAACGACTTATCCTAAAATATAGAAAATTGAAATGAAAATACAATATATCAAACAGTTATTATTCATTTGTAGTGTCGTGATCACGTCATCTATATATGCACAAGAATTTCAACAATTGAACATTCAAATGCAGCTTTCAAAACAATGTTATCAAGATGATGAAGACATATTTTTACCTCAAACTTATCAATTACGCTCGACAAAAGTCGTATTAAAAACCTATTCCTGTATCCGTAAAAAGCAAGATCGAGAGCAATATTTTTCAGCGTATGGGATACAGTTGGGTGCTAAAAAATCATTATATTTAGTCGATCAACTGGCGGATGCAAGTGGTTATGTTGGTGTTAAATCTGAGCAAGTGGATGCAGATACGATTGTGTTTGACAATATGTATGAACGTGGCGGTGATTTAGTGATTGTGTGGATGCCAGATCTACAAAATATCTATCATGTGAAAGTTCATTATATGGCTTCAGATGAAGGTGGGGTAAAGCTGTATAGTAAAAATGATCAGATTTTTATTCAAAAAATTGATTTAAAAGCGCTTAAAGATGACCAGCCGATATATAAAAATATAGTAAAACCAATAATACTCAAAAAGGTGCCAGGCAAAGGGATCGTATTTGCTTCAGGTGATCTAAAAGCATTACAAAATTAAAATAAGAGATCTGGTTTATCTGTATAAAGAAAACAATTGTTACGTTTAAGCTGGGTATCTCTAGTGAGATAGTTATACAATTTACTGGGTAAACTATTAAAAAAACAATCAAAATACTCAGCTTTAAACTTAGCTCATGAGTCTGAACTGGGGCGTATTATATGCTTGAGATTACGCTATGTTGAAATTTATCATTGTCCTATTATTTTTGATCACGTTATATGTGTTATGGCGGTGGGTTGCTAAACAAAAAATTAATGCAGCTTTTGAAGAACAACGACAAGCATTATCTCAATTGGTTCAGAATCCTCAAGACGATAATGATTTACCTGAAAAAACCAAGCTGATTAAACAGATGATTGCAGAAGAGCGACAAAAAGCGAGTTCAACAGTAGCAACAGCACCATTAAATTCTACAGTTCAAGTAGAGCAGCCGACCGTACTTGAGGAGCAACATACCCCCGCCAAGCCGATCACTGATGAAGACCAACGGTTATTTGATGCAGCGGCGCAACTGTTTTTTGAACAAGCTTTACAGACCAAAGATTTTTCTCAAGCCGGGCATATTCAACATGATGTACTCAGTAAAATGCCGATGAATACACAAAGTCAGATCGGGTCTTTTGATTTTGGTGAATGGTCTATTTTTTGGAGTTATCATGAACAATCACTTGAATACTATGTCGGACGTTATGGGGTGTTCTATGCGCATGTTGATCATCAAGGCATAGAACATAAAGCCGAATTTAAAGATCGTTATTGATTTTCTATTAGACTGCTTAATTCTTTTAGTCGAAATGTTGTGGAATTGATTTCACAATCTAAATGTGCAAATCCTGATGCCAATCCCAAAGCACCATAAGTAAGACTTCCCATGAGTTCATTACATTGAGCATCACGATAATTGAGCCAAGCTTTTTGTGATTTTTCTAGTAATAACTTGTTGTTATCATCGTATTGCAGATAAATGCGTTGATATAGCTCAGGGTCTGTTGGCATTTCATAAACGGCTTGCGTTGTAGGTTAAAATTGAGCATGAGACGTATACGTCGTAAAGCATGAAACGAAGAGAATAGCGAGACTATTTTCAAGTTTCATAACGGAGGCTGAGATAATTTTAGCCACAACCCTGAGCAAGAACAAAGCACTGCTTTGTTTGCAGCGCAAGGCGCAGCGGGGGACTAGCGTGTTTTTTGCCGCTACGTCGTTACGAACTATTCATTTAGAATGACTAAATTTCATATTTCGTGCCTAGTGCCGCCTAAAAAACACACGTAGTCGCAAACGTAGACGAATTGTCAACAGACCCTATTATTTTCGCTTTATCTGTTTTTAATTGCTGCTGCATACATTGATAAGCTTGTCGTTGATCTTGTTGATTGCATTGTGCATAAGCTGTATTGAATAGGCTCATAAAAAGCAAAGCTAAAAAACTATATTTGATCTTTTTTATCATTTAATTTTCACCAAGAAGTTGCAAATCAGTCGAGTATTATAGGGAGAGTTGTTGAGAAATTCGCGCTTTGACTTGATTTAAATAGAACAGATCGTTATTTAGTCGATACATTAAAATCGCACCCTCATAATCGGCCACACTTATTTTTGCCAAAATTTGTGCATCGGCTTGATCCATTTTTTGTTGAAATAATTGATACAAGGCATTTTGCCAATCTTGGAAAATTTCACGGATTTTTTCCAAGACTTCTAAAGAAATATGGCTTGCCTCTAAGGACAGTATCCCCACTAAACAGCCTTTTATTTCATAACTAAAAAAATGAACAGCTTTATCATGGATGATTTGAAATTGTTGATTTGCATCCACTACAGCAAAATCTTCGAGTTTAAACAGCGATTGATTTAAATAAAGATGAGTGTGCGCTAAGATCTGCATCAATAAGGCTTGTTTGTTGGGATAATAATAATAAAACGATGCTTTACTGAGTCCACATGCTTTTGCCAACATCTCCATACTTGTTCCAGCATAACCATGTGCTTTAAATTGTAAAGCACAGGTATTTAACATATGTTCAGGCCTAAGTTTTTGTGGGCGCATAGATGACCTTGCTGCTTATGGAGTTAAAATTAATCGTGGATGAATGTTTCGAAAGTATTTAACATTTTATCCCAAATTGGCTCCGAACCTTGACGAAAATAGCCCATATGTCCAATCTGTTTTAAACCAAACTCGTCTGCGGATATGTTGATAAAGTGCATGGGCGCATTTTTGTAATGTTGCATAAAAGCATAACGAGAATTTGGCAATGCCCAATCATCATCTAAAGCGGCCACTGCATAAATCGGCGTTTTAATTTGGGCATATTGTTCATGCAAATTTTGTTGCTCAGGATCTGCAAAAAAGTAAGTGGGATTTTTGCACCATCTACGCCATTGTTGGTAGACCCCTTTAGGTAAATCTGCACCCATATTGAGTTTACTCCAAGGTAAGTAACCTGTAATCGCCACCATAGGTGGAAAGATAATGTTCCAAATTACCTGAACTTTAATTTTTTCTTTAAATGGCATATAGCCATGCCAGCCAGCACCTGTGCCAAAACAATACATTGCACTTACTTTGTCGTGATTCGGTGTTAACCCTAAGGCTTGTCCACCGTAAGAATGTCCAACTAAAAATAGGGGCGTATCTTGTTTAAAACTGTAGTCAATTGCACCTGCTAAATCTAATGTTCCCCAATCCAGATATGACATTTTAAAACCTTTTAATTGCCGTGGCGCAGATTTGGCCACGCCACGATAATCAAAAGTGAGTACCTGATAACCCAATTGTGCTGCATATTCAGAGAAGCGGCGATAAAATGCTTGTGGGACACCTGTTGCACTGGAAACAACAAGATTTGCTTTGATTGTATTGACTGGGGTGTAAAGTACGCCAGCCAGTACATAACCATCCAATGCCTTAAAGCTGATGGCTTGGCTTGTAAAACTATTGCCATTCAAGTGTTTGATTTCAGTTGAATACTTTAAATTTTGCATGATTGTTCCCACAGTTATTAGGTTATCGCCGTATATCGCTATGATTGGTTTACTTGCCTTTAAACTGTGGTGCTCGACGTTCGATCATTGCTCTCACACCTTCTTGCGCATCTTCAGAGGCGAGTAAAGGGCTAAGTAGATTTTGTAGGTTTGCAAATGCGCCTTCAGGACTTTGTAAAAAGGCTTGATGTGCCGAATGGAGTGCCGCTTGGACGGCAAGTGGTGCCGCATTGGCAATACGTTCAGCCAGCTCTATGGCACGCGTTAACTGTTGGTTATCCTCAACAACCTCAGTGACTAAGTTCATTTCATAGGCTGTTTGTGCATAAAATAAATCACCAGTTAACACATATTTCATGGCTTTTGCCCAGCCAGCAGCTTGGACGAAACGTACTGTTGCACCACCAAAAGGTAAGATACCGCGCTGTACTTCAATTTGGGTAAATTGAGTATTTTCATTGGCAACAACGATGTCAGAATTCAACATCAATTCAATACCAGCGGTATAACAATAGCCTTGTACCGCGGTTACCAATGGTTTTGTTCTTTGACGCCCAACAGTTCCCCAAGGATTCACAATATCATCGCTAAAATTAAATACCCCATCGGCTAGTTTTGGTTGTAATTCAACCAAGTCCAATCCTGCGGTAAAATGATCGCCATGTGCAAAGACCACCGCACAGCGTAGTTGTGGATTATTTTCATATTCAGTTAAAGCCAGTGATAGGTCGTGAATCATATGACTATCAAAAGCATTGCGTTTATCTGCACGATCTAAGCCAATTAAAAAAATATGACCACGGATTTCACGACTGACTTTTCCTTGTAGATTTGACATTTGTTGTTCTCTCATTGGTTGTTTTATAAGTTTTTAAACGATCGTTAGAAAACTGTCAATCATTTTAGAATGACTGAACCGTTTACATTGGTATAGCATATTTAAGGCGTTAAAGGATTGCTGCATTATGTATGTTATTTGGCGCTTTGGGGGAGTGCCTATACTTTTTATAAGAAATTTAACAAGACATAAAAAACTGCTCATACACTTAAATGCCCAGCTAAATTTATCACTGGGCATTTAATTTAAAGGGATTTAAACCTGAAGAGTTACTTTTTAAACTTGGTTAAAAGTTTTTGCATCGGTAATTTATCACTCGCATACCCATAAATTGCAGCAAAAGGTAAGGCTGTGCGAGCAAGATAGGCGACACGCCATAAACCACCATGATTGGCGCCTTCCATCATCAATTCTAATGGATGCCCCATCTCTGTTTCAGGATTTGCAACAGACTTAGGATTTCTTAGGTCATGAATCCAAAGCGCTGCCATAATTGAATTGGTTGTTTCAGGACGGAACGCTTCTACATCAAACAAACTCGCACCGTTGAACGCAGCTTTAAGCAACGGATTCTTGGTGACCGAATGTGTCGTCGTGGATGGTGCAATATTGATACTGACATGTTGCCCTTGATGTCGTGCTAAAGTTGCACGCCACTGTTGAATACGTTTTGCCAATGCATAATTAGGGCCTTGTTCAACCACCAGACAATCAGCAATCCCATAGAATTTACCATTGTCAGAGCGAATCAATTGTTGATCATGGTGCTTAAAGAATTGCTTTAAGGAAAGGGTTGCAATCCCTTTGCTGAGTACAGTTTCAAATTTTGATCTATATTTGAACTTTTTGTTTGAACCTTCAATCACTTCTTCAGGTACTGCATAAACATCTGTAGGCGTACACATATACATTAGTGATGAATCATTCTTGTGTTCACTAACATGGCTCATAATCGTGTCCATTGCCATCGACACACGTACATGTTTCTCACCATCCAAATAAGCAATAGAGGCCAAATCTAACTTGTGTGGATTATCACAAAGCCATTGCGTAATTTCTGGAATTTGGGTCAGTAAATTTGCCCCAAGTTTACTTTTTAATTCTTCAATATCATGGTTATTGACGATTTTTTGAAAACTAGGCGCGTACAGTGTAGCATTGCCATTTTCAATGGTTTTAAGAATTCTCTCCCAAACGCGTTCATTGGGTAGATCAACGGCAACAATATTGGCTTTCCATTTTGATAACCATGTTAATGGGCCTGCCTCTGAAGCTGCGCCAAATAAAACTAAGGTACGATCCGATAAATCAAACCATTCAGGATGTGCAATCACTTCTCTGAGGGCGTCTGCATGGCTGGCTTCAATAATGCCAGTGTCTTGCCACTTTTGAATTTGCTGATATAGCGCTTCGCCTTGTAGTTTTTGCCCGTGATAGGGTACAAACCACTCCACCTCAGCATCTGAATGACCTTTAAAACTAACGCTTTGAATCTTGTCTAGTACTGGAACTGTACCAATATCTTTTAAAGAATAGCGTTGTCCATCTCTAAAGAAATCAAAGCTATGTTGGGCTTTGTGTAAGCCTTGTTTGGCAATAGTGATGGCGTTATGACTTGAACGAATGCCATGTTCAACCAATGCCTTAAAATAAACTGGATAATTTTTACGCCAGTTTTTTTCATCTAAAGCTTGCTGTGCGCTGAGATGATCAACCAAGGAAAGTGCTTCTGCAATGATTTCTTTACCGACTTGCGAGCTGCTACTTTTTTGAGTCTTTGGATGAACTGGAAACTGTAAACCATCAATTGAACTGGACATGCAAAATATCTCGTTTTATTTCATCATTAATATACAGATGTATACATTATCCATGCCATATTCAATATTTGGGTGGCATTTTCTGACAAAATTCAGATAAATTGGTCGTATAAATTGAATAAATCAGTGCGAAAAATGTCTTAAATTAAACTTAGTATTTCATTTATAAAAATTTTCATTAGTGTCATTTTATGCGTTTTAAAGCGCGATTTGTTGATAAGCTAAAATGCAGTAAATATCTATTTGTGTATGATTTATATTCACTTATTACACGAATATTTTAAGTTGAAATTTGCGTAGATTATATTTTTTACATCTTTTTAAGTTAATTCCGACAATTTTAGTTGATTTTCACTCATTCAGCCTCATCTTCAGTTAAAATACCGACTTCAGCTTGAGGATAGAGTTATGTCGACTGAGAACACCAATACTGCGGTTGCAGAAGAAATTCCAAATTTATTGATTACTCCCAATGCGCAAGAGTATTTAAAAGATCTTTTGGAGAAGCAAAATACTCCAGGAATTGGCGTTCGTGTATTTGTTGAAAATCCAGGTACTCCACGTGCTGAATGTTGTATGGCATACAGTGCACCTGATGAAATTGCTCCAACAGATTACAAACAAGATTATCCTGATTTTCCTGCATTTATTGATACACCGTCGATTCCATATCTGAAAGATGCTGTAATTGATTACAACAAAGACCGTTTTGGTGGGCAGCTTACTTTCCGTGCACCTAACTCGAAAGTACCACGTGTTGGTCCAGATGCGTCTATGGAAGAGCGAATTACTTATATTCTTCAGGCAGAGATCAATCCTGGATTGGCAGGGCATGGCGGAAACTGTGCACTGGTAGAAGTGGTTGAAGATGAAGAACATGGTTTAACTGCGGTATTAAAATTCGGTGGTGGCTGTCAAGGCTGTTCTGCGATCGATGTAACGTTAAAACAAGGTGTAGAAACTACGCTTAAAGAGCATATTCCTGAACTCGGGCGTGTGGTCGATCAGACTGACCATAGTCAAGCAGAAGGCGCTTATTTCAAATAATCTGTATATCAATGTAGATATTTGACTGTTCTTTAAAACCTCCGAATTTCGGAGGTTTTTTTATGGATAATGCATAGCTAAATTTAACTTTTGTATTTTTTAAATCTTAATAAGCTTAAATGAATCTTAAAAAACAGAATAAAAACTTAAAGATATGCCTAGAAATGTCCAAATATTAACCGAATGGTTAATAAAAATGAGAATAGTTATTAATATTGTTTATAATGCTGTGGTGTTTTTATTACACATTGTATCTAAACCTTCATTGTCTATTCATTCTTAGCCTCTTTGGAATACCTTATGTCAACTAACCGTATCATCCAATCTGCGTTATCTCTCTCCATTATCACCGTTATGATGGGAACTGCCTATGCCGCAGAATCACAAGAACCTTCTAATAAAACTAATTCTCAGTCTACAGAGTCAACCAAATTAGAAACGATTGTTGTGACAGCAAGTGGTTTTGAGCAAGAGGTGAAACAAGCTGCAGCATCTATTTCAGTTTTAACGCAAGAAGACATTAATAAAAAAGCGTATAGAGATATAACCGATGCACTTAAAGATGTTCCTGGTGTAGTCGTAACAGGTGGTGGAAGTTCAAGTGATATTAGTATCCGTGGTATGGGTAGTGCCTATACGGTTTTTTTGATTGATGGTAAAAAGGTCAATACACGTTCAGTTCGACCAAATAGTGATAACTCGGGTATCGAGCAAGGTTGGATGCCAAGTATTGAAAGTATTGAACGTATAGAAGTGATTCGTGGCCCGATGTCTGGTTTATATGGTTCAGATGCCATGGGCGGTGTGATTAATATTATTACCAAAAAAGTCGCAGATACTTGGACTAGTTCGGTTAAATTGGATACGACACTACAAGAAAATAGAGATTCTGGAGATATTCACCAAGCAAACCTATATGTTTCAGGTCCTCTAATCCGTAATTTACTTGGCTTAAAGGCGAATGGAACATTCTCACAACGCAATGAAGATGACATCATTGGTGGCTATAATAAGCAACGTATACGTGCGGGTGGCGCAACACTGAGCTTGACGCCAAGTTCTGAACATACCATTGATTTAGAATATCAGCGATCAATTCAAAACCGTGATCAGACGGTAGGTAAAACAATCGCCAATGTACCTGGTCGAAATGGCAGTCCCCCGACCAATTCATATACTGATTATTATCGTACTGAATATAGTTTGACTCATCGTGGCGAAATTGGCGATTTAAAGACACATTCTTATATTCAACGTGAGGAAAATGAAAATCCATCCCGTAGCATGGAAGCAATCAATACAACGTTTAATACTTTGAACCAAATCAATTTAGGTTCTCATGCTTTGAGCTTCGGGGGAAGTTATTTAAAAGAAGAGCTTGAGGATTTTGGCAATCAGTTAGTTATTGGTGGATCAAAATTAACAAACTTAGATCGCTATAGCTGGGCATTATTTGCTGAAGATGCGTGGAATATTGTAGAGCCATTCACGGTAACTGCTTCATTACGCTATGACAAAGATGAAAAATTTGGTGATCATTTTAGCCCGAAAGTCTATGGTGTTTGGACCTTGAATGATAACTGGATTGTTAAAGGTGGGGTATCAACAGGTTATAAAACTCCGGCATTACGTGCCACTGTTGCAGGGTGGGGACAGGCAACAGGTGGTGGTCAGTCAAGTGGTATGATTGTGGGTAATCCAGATTTAAAACCAGAAACCAGTATCAATTATGAAGCATCGATTAACTGGGATAATAATGACAATTTAGATGCTGGTTTTACCGTATTTAATAGTGAATTTAAAGATAAAATTACTGAAATTCGCACCTGCCAAGGAGACTCTGGAACTATGGGATGTTCTTGGTTAGGTCAACAATTCGATTTTGTCAGTCAACGTATCAATGTCGATAAAGCAAATATGCGTGGTATAGAGGCGACTCTGGGTTGGGCAATCACGCCAGATGTTCGTTGGGCAACAAATTATACATTTACGGATACTGAACAAAAGAGTGGTGCATTTAAAGGTAAGCCATTAAATGAAATGCCGAAACATATGTTTAATACCACATTCGATTGGCAAACAAATGATCAAGTTGGAATGTGGAGCCGATTAAATGTAAGAAGTAAAACTTCTGACTATTTAAGCCGTACATCGATGGGGAAAGGTAGACCAGCGTATGCAATGATTGATGTTGGTCTAAACTATAAACCTTCCAATGTGTTGCAGTTCAATGCTGGTATTTATAACTTATTTGATAAAAGCATAGATACTGCGACTTATAATTATGTACTGGATGGCCGCCGTTACAATTTGGGTTTAATTTATAAGTTCTAAAGCTCAATTAAATTGCATTAAATTTGTTTAATCATGAAAAAGGCGCTTTATGCGCCTTTTTCAATATTGAGAATCTTTAAAGTTTCATCTGAATAATAAAATTTTTCCAGATAGATCCGTGCACGACTCTTTAAGTGTTGAGAAGCAACCATTTGTTGAATAACAGGTTCAAGTAACTGTTGTAATTGATTTTGAATCAACGCTTCATCAATATTGATATCACTTAAAATTAAATCAAAAGGGCGTTCTGCATTACGTACATACCAAGTCAGTACGCCATCATGCACTTGTTTCTTTAAATAATCTGTTTGGCGAATATGTTCCCATATTTCATGCCCCATACCTACAGTTTTAGGTAAGTCGTTAATTTCAACATAATTACGCAATACAGCAATCGGTACTTTTTTAATTTTATGCCATAAATTGGCTTGAAAATGATAAAGCTTATTGTCATCAAATTGTTGATTAATGACTTGTTCACTCAACTGGCTAATTTTAATAATATTTTTTTGCAGATAATGCTTAACCGTATCATCTAAATTAGTGTCGGTAACCGATTCTAAAACTGATTTCCCCATCTTCATAAAACGTCCCACACCAGGAACTTTTTTATTCATGACCGAATTATCAATATAGTCTTGAATAGAATGATGGATCAATTGGGTTAACATGCTTGAAAAGGCAGGATTATTGACAACACGTTTGATCAAAGCTTGGCGATGACCTGATTTGCTTGCGACATATTGTGCGATTTTATCAATCGTGGTGACTGGAATAATATCCTCAATTAACGCTTCATCATTACTTGGATGAATCAATGCAAAACGAATATGCTCAGCGATTTGCTCAATGAGAAAGTTGTTTGCAGGTGTCGCTAAAATTTGCTTTGACAATAAATCATGAATTTGTGCAAAAGACCAAATTTGTTTTAAAGGCTGTTTTCTAAACCAATGATAAAATTCAGTAAACTCAATTTTAATCGTATCAGCCTGTGAAAATTCTTGATCTAAAAAGCCAAGTTGGGCTTCGATCAATTGTTCAATGAGTTGATTTTTCATTTTTTGAACTCAATTTGTCCATGTGTTTGATCTGACAATGGGTTTTGCAAAGGCTGTACTTTATTTAAAAAGCTTAAATAGTGGTCTGCAACACGTTCAGGTGCTTCAAGTAATGGCATGTGCCCAACACGTTGTAGAATAATCGGTGTTTCAGGGCGTTTTAATACTGATTTTAATTCATTTGCAACATCGGCATTTACAATCTGATCTTGTTCACCCCAAAGAATCATGGTGGGCGCTTCAATGTTTTTTAACATCGTGGTAAAGGTTGAAGGGGTGTAGAGTCGATTGAGTGCGTCAATTTGATTGATGATTTTGGCTGTGTCTTGAGATTTAGCAATGAACAATTTTTCTTGTTCATCTTTAATCACACGTGCAGTAAAAGGTGGATTAAACATCACCTTTTTCATGACAAAATCCAAATCACCTTTTTGTGTGATTAATAATTGTTTGAGATAGATCGGATTTCTTAAATAATTGGTATTTGTTGATTTAAAAATACCCCCAGTACTCATTAAGAATAAGCTTTTCGTATCAAATGGAT
This sequence comes from Acinetobacter sp. BIGb0196, assembly GCF_011759595.1. Taxonomy (NCBI): domain Bacteria; kingdom Pseudomonadati; phylum Pseudomonadota; class Gammaproteobacteria; order Moraxellales; family Moraxellaceae; genus Acinetobacter; species Acinetobacter sp. BIGb0196. Next base: position 1,226,412 of record NZ_JAAOZA010000002.1, read on the forward strand.
ATTGTGATGCATAAAACATTGCAATGGTTCCCCCCAATGAATGTCCTGCAATATTTAAATTATCCTGGATATGTGCAGCTTCAATAAAGCGTCTAAGTTGCTCAGTTACATTCGGTACAGATAAATCAAAATTGGCTGGAACTTGGGTACTTCCTGCTGAAGGCAAGTCTGGAATAATCACATGGTAATATGGGGTCAATGACTGCGCAATATCATTCCATGTATCACGGCTGCTGGCTAAACCATGAATCAGTAAAACTGTTGGCTTATCTTTAGAACCACCTTCACTATAAGACCAAATAACATCACCCACACGCAATGTTTTAGACGTTAATCCTGCCCAAGCACGTTCTTCTTGTACAATTTTTAAATAATCCACATATTCTGGTGTGCCAGCAGTTGCATGGTTATGACTACCTAAAAACAATACACCGATCGCAGTCAAACTTAACAATATGCTGTTTAAAAAATGAAGAATTTTTTTATGGGCCAGTTCAGACATGCAGAGGGTTCCGAGTAAAAGACTAGGCATTATATAAAGTAAAAATATTATTCATGATCATAATTTTTTCAACATTTGCCGAGAAAGTCTTATTTGTAAGTTTTTTGCCATAGTTTCAGTGTCCAACTCAACTAATATAGAGATTATTTTGTATTTTAGTTAAATAATTTTAATTAAACTGTGAATTATGTCTATGTATTTTTGAAATTCAGCCCCATATCCTCTACATAACAAAAATTGTAACAGAGTTTATTTTTAGTCAGTGACTTTCACATTTTGCGGCATTAAAATAATCACACTCTCCACACAATGGAACAAAGGACATGCTAACTGCTCAAGAAGCTTTAGAACGATTAAAACAGGGTAATGAACGTTTTGCACATGGTGAAACCAATCTGACTAAATTTTTGACGCATCAGCAACGATCTGAAATGATGGACAGCCAAGAGCCATTTGCCATTATTTTAGGTTGTTCAGACTCTCGTGTTCCAGCAGAAATGGTTTTTGACCAAGGTTTCGGTGATTTATTTGTGATTCGTGTTGCAGGTAATATTGTCGCGCCGTCACAAGTGGGCAGTGTGGAATTTGCCGCAGATAGTTTTGGCTGTCCATTGGTTGTTGTTTTAGGGCATAGCCATTGTGGTGCGATTCATTCAACGATTGAAGCGCTGAAGAATCCAAATACACCACCTTCTGCAAATCTTATGTCAATTGTAAACCGTGTTCGTCCCTCAGTTGAAATTCTAATGCAAACTGAATTGAAAGATGACTTAGAAAAGCTATCAATGCATGCCGTGAAATCAAATGTTTTTGCTTCAGTTAATCAATTACGCCATGGTTCAGCCGTATTAGAAAACTTAATTGCCAAAGGTAAATTAAAAGTCGTTGGTGCTGAATATTCTTTGGAAACGGGCGAAGTTTCTTTTTATGATTTTTAATGTTTGAAATTGCCATCATAAAAAATCCCACTTAAAGTGGGATTTTTTTATCGGTATAGACTCTTAGAATCTATAACCAATTTTTAAACCATAAGCGATTGCATTGTTATCTTTAAACTCTGCAACATAAGTATCGCCACCTGATTGAGCACCTGTTTGTGCTTTTGCATCACCTAACCAGAAGTATTTAACACCACCAGCGATGAACGTTGCAGGCGTAGGGCTATATTGAACACCTAAACCTAGATTCCAATAACCTTCTGTAGGGCCTAAAGTTGAAACTGGGTTACCCGCGCCAGAGTCCCAACCTACTGCAACAGTTCCTGACCATAGGTCATTAATTTTACGACCAACACCCGCAGTCACACTATATTGATCATCAGAATATTCAACCAAGTTAAATCCATTTGGACGGTTAACTAGACCACCGATTGCTTGAGAAACTTTACCAAATTTTAACGGTTGGATTGAAAAATCTTTCCAATTTACCCAACGCAGGTTTGCGAAAGCAATGGTATTTGCCATGATTCCTGTTTGTAAATCGATGTTAACAGACTGTGGTGTCGTAATTGTCGTTTTACCATTGGCAGCAGCAATTGCTTTTGCCGCAGCAGTTCCAGTATCACCGAGTAAAGCTAATGCACCAAGCGTAGGAATCGATTCATTGATATTCACATCATGATCGATTTCAGAACGATAAGTTACCGATGCTTTTAATGCGATATCTGGAATCTGATATGCAGCACCTGCTAACCAACCCACACCGCCAGTCTCTTTGATGTTTGCATCATAGCCATTATATAAACTATATGCTTGACCACGTAGACTAACATTCCCTTTAATTGTTTGGTAAACACCACCACCATAGAAGTTTAAGTTTGCAATCGGTTGAAAACCAAAAATCATTGAAATATTTTGGGTATCTACTTTAACTTTGGTGTTGCCCTTACCTAGTGTACTATTCGCTCCTGCAATACCTTGATCCACAGCTTGTGTTACACCAGTTGTGATCAAAGCCATTGCACCAGCATTTCCTCTAATTTGTGTTGCAATCTGATCAATTACTGCTTGAGGGGGGGTTGGGGAACCTGTTGCAGCAATTGCTTGTTGTGTAGCTCGGGCAACAACTTGCTCATTTACATTCTTTGTAATTGTAGTTGCACGAAGTGCTGTTAATCTATCCTGAGGTAATACAGTATCGTGATCAGACGAAACGAAAGCATTTTCACCTGAATATGCAGCATCTGCCCCAAATGGTTTGTCATATAAAAGACCAAATGAGACTTGATCAGTCAGTTGTAATTTAATCGCAGCAGATGGAAAATAATAATCATCTCCCATATCACTAATTTCACGATATGGTTTAGGCGTATCTCCAGCTTCTCGACCTTCAACAGTTGGATCTAAAACTGAAATACCAGCTTCAAAATAATTATTAGGTTGAAGGAATGCCGAAATTGATTGGCCTGAGCGATCCATTGCTGCGGCAAAAACACCAGTCATTGGCAAACTTGCAGCAATTATCGCGATTGATAAATGTTTTAATTTCATTTTAATTTTTCCCTAATATAATAAAATGAATACTTTGAAGTACTTAAGTTTTGAATGAGAAATAATTTTGATACTTAAATATACAACTCAAAGTTACTTCTATTTACAAAATAACATATAAAAAATAAGAGTAAATACTCTAGAGGGTGAATTAGTGAAAAAAAAATGAACTATGTAGTTTAGTTTAGTGGGCGAGGATTTAGAAAAAAATATAAAGATGTGATTATTTATAGAGATATTAAAAAAATTCAAAGTGAAAATAGTAAAATTTAGATAATTTCGTGATTGATGGATTGCATAAAATATAACCAAATGGTCAAAATAACGTTGAGTTTATTTGGCAATATAAGTGGCTCAATATTAAATCTTTGTAAAGACAGAAAGTCACTTTTTATTCTTCTTCAATTGTGCGCCCTTATAGGATTCAAGTTTTTGATTTATCTATTCAAAACCGATAAAAATATTTTAAGTAAATTGGCTTTATCGCAAAAAACACCTTTAAAAAGGGTATTATTTTTATAATAGGGAATTGATTTGATAGCGAGTATTGCGTCCACCACCTTCCAATTTGATTATACATCCTTTTTCTAACAGGTCGGATAAATGCCGAGTAGCTGTTGCTTTACTGACTTTAGCAACCTTTTGATATTGAGAGGCACTAATACCATGTTCAAAGCCATTTTCTCCACCATCTAATAAGCGATTCAATACCCTGCGTTGTCCTTCATGGAGATCTAAATTTGAATATTTATACCAAAACTGACTTTTAAATACAGTTCGATTAATTTGTTTTAACGTCGTTTCGAGGCTGTCATTTAAGGTGTCTAAAAACCAGACAAGCCAATTAGTGATATTGGAATCATTTTTTTGGCTTTGCTCTAAGATTTCATAGTAACTTTTACGTTTGTTTAATATAACAGGGGACATCGCATACAAGCGAATACTCTGCTGATCCATTTGTGCTAAGGCCAGGTCTGTCAGTGTACGGGTAATACGCCCGTTACCATCATCAAAAGGATGCAGTGTGATAAACCATAAGTGAGTAATACCCGCACGAAGTAGGGGATCAAGCAACGCATCGGTTAGACTAAGATTAAACCAATTTATAAAGGCTTCTAAACGTTCTTCAAGTCCTTCTCTAGGAGGTGCTTCAAAGTGAACTGTCGGATAATCCAATCGACCAGAAACAACCTGCATTGGTTCTGAACCTCTGAGTTGACCAATGCGTAAGCGCTGCATTGTCCAATCGGGATCATTAAAAAGCCATTGATGCCATTGCATAAGACGTTCAACAGTAAGTGGTTGTTTCACATTGTTCAGCGCATCAAGCATGATATTGGCCAAACCTTCAGATCTGTCCGAACTTGGATAAGGTTGGTCAAGCGTAACGCCTAGACGACGTGCAAGTGAGGAACGTAATGAATACACATTTAAGGTTTCATTTTCAATCGCGGATGATGCAACAAGATTGGTAAGTAGAATATTTAAGGTGAATTGCTCTTTGGCTAAATCATGTTGACTTTGCCCAAGTAGAATTCCAATTTTTTGATGAATCTGTCTGGTTTTGGGTAAGATGATTTCATCTTCCCATCTAAAGTTTGTCCAGTTGTTGGTTTGCCAAATCCACTCTTGCATCTTAAATCTCCACTTAGAACTTTTCCAAGATGAGCTAAATATAGCATATATTCGGCTCACTATATGAGTTGAATAAGATGCTTAATTAGCTCGCTTATATCGATTTAGATCCATAACTATAATTTTGTATATTTAGGTTTTTTAATATTTGGGCGCAAGTAATCTAATCTTTAGCTTTTATCATCAGCCTTAAACATGATTAAAATTACCGTTCGAAAACTTTTGTAAGGCTTAATTTTATTGTCTTAATTTTGGTAAAGAGAATTTTTTTTTATTCTTCTTTAATTGTGCGCCCTGCGAGCCTAGAATCTATAACATAAGATTATGATATTAATATATTTTATTGATTTTGTATTTCTACAAGGTACTCATACAGGTGCTCATTCCTGAAAATGCCTACTTCAATCATAATTTGGATGTTTGTGTAATTTGCTATTTGGAGTTCAAATTCTTTCTATATTTACAAGATATTTTCATTTTTCTAAGGGGAGAGAGTTTTGAGTACGCTATTATGCGATTTCTCTTTCAGAAAATTAAAGATCATTTACAGGTAGTAAATTTAAAGGTAATCAAAATGAACAATCTTATAAAAATGTTGTCATCCATCAAAGCAGAAAAGAACCACTTTATTGAGCATTTAGATCGTATTGAAGGCTACACAGAAGATGAGATTTATCAAATTGAGCTAAGTCACAATATTTCAATTCACGGGCAATTTAAAGAGTTACTTATGACCATGGGTAAATGTTCTGGTGGTCTTCTTTTTGGTGATAATTTTTATATATATAACAGTTTTCGCGGTTTAGGATTTGGTAAAGAAAGACAAAATGATTTAATGCAGGAGGATGATCCTACAGTCAAATTTTTAGAGAATTGTGGAGTAGATGATTTAGTTGAAAAACAATATTTTGAAATCTGCGGTGAGAATGAACATTTGAATGTTTTTTTTATGTACACCAAAGATGAAAATGATTTTATTTATGAAATCGATAAAAATACTTATACGGTAACAAAGTATGGAACATTATTTGATTATCTTGTGCGTTATAGAAAATCTATAGGTTCTTACTCTACTGGTGGAACAGTTAGAGGAGATGAATATGCTAACTTTTTTGAATCTTTAACCACTGGAAGATTATTAAAAAAAAGCTCAACTCTATACTGAGTTGTCCTATAAAAGTCTTTTAAAATCAAATAAAAATACTAAATTGAAGAATGTCTAAATTCATAATTCTACAAAGGGTTAGCTTTCTTCACTTTTTATACATATCTACAAAAACAAGAGAAATAGAGTGGAAAATCCAAGATTAGTTTTCGAAGAGGCTTGTATTTATTTACTTACATATATTGCTTATGTTGCTGCATTTTTAATTTTCACATATTATTGTGGAGCAAGTATAACTTTGTTTTATAATAATTTTTTAAAGAAAAATCAAACAATTTCTGACTCTGATGTAAGTTATTTAAATCAGACTCATGGTACTGATACTAGCTTGATTGAAGGGTTAGGAAGTGTTCTAGATTTCTTTAATGCCTTCATACCAAGCAATATTTTGATTTTAATATTTTTGGCTGTTCCATATTTACTTCAATTTTTCTTAATATATTTGATGAAACGCAAAAAAACTAATAGAAATGACCTTAAAGTATATATATCAAAGGCTGTGACATCTATCACGTCTTCGATAAGTTCGTTAATGTTTTTTATCACGGCGATATTAGTAATTGGTTTTTTTTACATTGGCTTTGTTTTGAAGATGTGGGCTAGTGGTTTAATTGGGTTCTTTTTCTTTATGGGGCTTGGCTATATAGTTATAACTTTTGTGATTTTCTTCATGGATAAGAGTATTGCAAGTATTGTAAAGAAAACAATATATTAAATCCTATTTTCGTAATCTATTATAACCAAAATATAGCCCTGTTTCGGGGCTACTCAATATTTTCAAAGTCTTGCGTTTAGTCTTTTTGGCATCACCGATTGGTATTGTCTTAGCATTAGCGGCTGCGATTGCTTTGCTTTGGGATGACTATCAAACATGGAAACGTAGGGGGGAATCGCTTCTTGATTGGGAGAAGTGGGCTAGTGGTATTGAAACTGCAATTAGTAAGATTAAAGAACTTGGTAATACGCTAAAAGATCTACAACAAAAAGCCACAGACTTTATTTTAGGTAAAAAGATAGGTGATGAAACTTTAGGAATCAAGCTTGGTCGCACTGTCGCAAAGGGTCTAGCTTTTATTGGCAATAAAGAAGCTCAAACAGCACTTGATGCTGAAAAAGCCAGTACAGGTAATACTAAACAACAATCAACCCAAACGCTTCAACAAACGGCTTTAGTTGGAGTGAATAGAATTGTTGGAATGGCGAATGTTGTAGCGGAAGATGTTAATGCTAAGACGACTGCAAACCAATCTTGGAGTCCAAGCATTAATAGCAAGAATTTCACTCCTGAAAAAGCAATAGCTATTGCGGATGTTGCTAAGCGAATTGGTGTAGATCCTAATGATCTAGCAGCTGTTATTTCTTTTGAGACTTCAGGAACATTTAGCCCAAGTATTAAAAATAAAAAATCATCAGCAACTGGTTTAATCCAATTCATGAAAGGATCAGGAGGAACAAAAGGAAAATACTATGGTATGTCTAGAGATTCTTTTGCTTCATTATCTTTTACAGAGCAAATGAAATATGTTGAACGCTATTTTAGAGAACGTGGTTTTGATGGTAAGAAAATGCGAGATGTGGCAGATACATATACTGCTGTAACTGGTTATGGATATAAAAAAGGGACACCAACTTATGATTTAAATCCAGTTTGGGATTCTAACCATAATGATATAATCGAAAAAGGTGAGATGGTTTTAAATCCATCTTTTAGAGCGCATCAGAAAACATATTTTAAGAAACCTATCACTAGTGTGCCAACTGACATGAAAGAAAAAATTTCTAAAATGGCCCAAAATGCCGAAGTTCCGAACAATATTAAGTCTGTAGTCCCTAACTTTTCTAATAGTCAATCATTTAATCGAAATGTAAATATCAATCAAAAAACAGATATTCATGTAACTGGCGGTGATGCTATGATGACCGCAAAAGCAATACGAAAAGAGCAAGATGCTGTTAATCTGCAAATGACAAGAAATTCAAAGGGACTGATGGTTTGGTTAATTAATACTCATAGGTGTATCAGATTTTGTGAACTCTTTGCCATATTCAGAGTATTCGTTATCTTGAATTGAATAACATGTTTTTACATTATCATAAGCATCGCGATAAGCAGAAATACTTCCTTGAGTGCATAAGAGTGAATTATTAACTGAGTATTAAATAATTGGAGGTTTTCCTGTTAGACCTCCTTTTTTTGTCTTTAAAACCTAGAATTTCATCTCTTAAAGGTAAAGCCAAGCCATTTTTTGAATCTAAAGCAATAAATCTAAATATTTTAGGTGATGAGCTTAGGTTGAGAAGAATGTACTTTTGATTAAAGAAACAAAATGACTCTTAAATTAATGATTTGTACAATCTTATGTTTCTTTGGCGTATATGGAATATATCTATCAAAACTATCTAGGAACAGGTGGTTTAGAAATATGATAAACGCCCACACGTGCCGCGCTGTAGGTTCACTGCCATATAGGCAGCTTAGAAGCATGCGTAGCCATCTTTAACTTGCTTGTAGTTGTTCACTGCCATACAGGCAGCTTAGAAATCCGAGGGAAACATGTGGTATGAAAAGAGTCTGTTCACTGCCGTATAGGCAGCTTAGAAAAACACTCAAAACATTGTAACGAACACAACTGAGTTCACTGCCATATAGGCAGCTTAGAAAATCATAAGCTGGGGTGTAATTCGTACCCTCTAGTTCACTGCCGTCTAGGTAGCTTAGAAAACTTTAGGGAAAGTGGTATGAAAGGGTAGTTAGTTCACTACCGTCTAGGCAGCTTATTTAAACTCCATGAATAAAGCCCCAATTAAGGGGCTACTCTCAACAAAATACAAACTCTCTTGTTGTATTCAGCCTGCTTTGAGGTTTTGCAGATGCACACTGAGGGTCAGTGAGTGGTTTGACTAATTTAGCCATAATGGGTACCTAATGCAGATAGAATCGGTCTAGGTACTCATTATTTGAGGTTATAGCAAGTTGTATAAGGTTGTAAGGATTTGAGATTTTGGTGTAAGTATTTAATTTTTATATTGTATTAGTGAGTGTGGGTTTAATAATTTGGTGCGCCCTGCGGGACTTGAACCCACGTCTGTCGCTTAGGAGGCAACTGCTCTATCCAGTTAAGCTAAGGGCACAATAAGTAAATAATTTACCGTATATGCATATGAAAAAAAAGCTATTATCGAAATAATAGCTTTGGGTTAGATTTATTTTTCTTCAGTCTTTATTTCATTTGGATTTAAAATATCAAACAGGACTAACATCAGGGTAATCCATACAGGAATCATCAACACGGATTCTTTAAATCCTTGATCCCACATGATATATAAAACGATACCAATAAAAATAATCACTACAAAATTACTAACAGGTGCCCAAAGTGCAGGGTACTTACTGGTTTGATTGGTCAAACGTAGAGCACGCTTAAACTTTAAATGAGTGAGTGTAATCATTAACCAGTTTAAAACTAAAGCGCCAACCACCACATACATCAAATGACTTAAAGCATCTTCTGGTAAATAATAATTTAAAGGTACACAACCTAAAATTAAAAATGCAGAAAGTAATACAGATGGAATTGGTACACCATGTTTATTGGTTTTGGTAAAAATTTTAGGTGCATTGCCTTGTTTTGCTAAACCATAAAGCATACGGCTATTGGCATACATCCCACTGTTATAAACAGATAATGCCGCAGTTAAGATAATAAAGTTAACCAGATGAGCTGCCCATGCAATCCCAATCATACTAAAGACCATTACGAATGGACTTTTATCTAAACCACCAAAATTCAACTGGTTCCAAGGCACCAAAGACAACAGAATAATCATCGAACCTACGTAAAAAATAAGGATACGTGGCACAACTTGATTAATCGCTTTAGGAATGGTTTTTTCTGGGTCTTTGGCTTCAGCCGCAGCCATACCAACTAATTCAATACCGCCAAAACCAAACATAAGGAAAGCCAGCATATAAAATAAGCCGTCAAATCCATTTGGAAAAAAGCCACCATGAGACCATAAGTTTGAAAAAGCAATTCCTGAACTTACATCTGCGGTCAGAACCAAATAAATACCAAATACAATCATTGCAACAATAGCAGTGACTTTAATGATGGATAACCAAAATTCTGATTCACCGTAAAACTTCACATTTCCTAGGTTGACCAGTGTAATCACAACAAAGAAAAACAGTACAGATACCCAGTTTGGAATTTCAGGCCACCAATAATTGATGTATTTGCCAACCGCAGTTAATTCTGTCATTGCAACTAGGATGTACAGCATCCAATAGTTCCAACCGGTTAAAAAACCAGGAAATTTACCCCAATATTTATTGGCAAAATGGCTAAAAGAACCAGCTACGGGTTCATGTACTATCATTTCCCCAAGCTGACGCATAATTAAAAAAACGATCAAACCACCAATGGCATAACCCAAAATAATGGATGGCCCAGCTTTTTCGATCACATGTGCTGAACCTAAGAATAATCCTGTACCAATTGCACCGCCCATGGCAATCAATTGGATATGACGATTCTTAAGCCCACGCTGTAATTGTGTAGACTCGTTGCTCAATGTGTACAACTCTATTTATGCGAATTTAATTATTGTAATAGATTGGTTACTTTTAGCCTAGTATGCGATAGATGTATGGAAAGGAACTGTGAAGTCAAAAAATAATATATTTAATTTTTTTATTCATTTTCAATGAAATAAGATTAATTTTAAATTTTCAAAGCAAACTGAATCTGTTTAATATTTAAGCTTTATGACAAGATTTATTTAATACTTAAGTCAATCCGTCAGTATTTTACTCAAAAAAAGGGTAGTATAAAACTGAATGAAGATTCATTATTTTAGACAACAAAGAGAATTGAAAGGAATACGATAAAATGAGCGCTGCACCACAAATCAAAATCCCAGCAACCTATATGCGTGGTGGTACCAGTAAAGGTGTCTTCTTTAAACTCGATGATTTGCCTGAACGTGCACAAATAGCGGGGCAATCACGTGATCAGTTATTACTCCGTGTGATTGGTAGTCCAGATCCGTATGGAAAACAGATTGATGGGATGGGCGGGGCGACTTCAAGTACCAGTAAAACAGTTATTTTAGCAAAGAGTTCACAACCAAATCATGATGTTGACTATCTGTTTGGGCAAGTGTCTATCGATAAAGCATTTGTAGATTGGAGCGGCAACTGCGGTAATTTAACAGCTGCTGTCGGTTCATTTGCAATCAGTAATGGTTTGGTTGCAGCTGATCGGATTCCAGAAAATGGTATTTGTACAGTTCGTATTTGGCAAGCCAATATTCATAAAACAATTATTGCCCATGTGCCTATTACTCAGGGACAAGTTCAAGAAACTGGTGATTTTGAATTGGATGGTGTCACTTTTCCAGCAGCAGAAGTTCAAATTGAATTTTTAGATCCTGCCGATGATGGGGAAGATGGTGGAGCAATGTTCCCAACAGGAAATGTTGTAGACAGCTTAGAGGTTCCTGAAATTGGTACATTTCAAGCAACTTTGATCAATGCTGGTATTCCTACAATTTTCTTAAATGCCGAAGAGATTGGATACAACGGAACTGAATTACAAGACGATATCAACAGTGATATAGCTGCATTAGCGCGTTTTGAAAAAATCCGTGCTTATGGTGCGGTAAAAATGGGTTTAATCCAAGACATTAGTGAAGCGGTTAATCGTCAACATACTCCGAAAGTGGCATTTGTATCGCAACCTAAAAGCTATACCGCGTCTAGTGGTAAACAGGTGGGTGAAACCGATACAGATTTATTGGTGCGCGCGTTATCGATGGGTAAATTACATCATGCCATGATGGGAACAGCTGCGGTCGCGATTGGTACAGCGGCAGCAATTCCAAATACCTTGGTGAATTTGGCTGCTGGAGGTGGTGAACGTGAGGCGGTACGCTTTGGTCATCCATCTGGAACACTTCGCGTGGGTGCACAAGCTTTAAATGAAACAGGACAATGGGTTGTTAAGAAAGCCATCATGAGTCGTAGTGCGCGTGTATTGATGGAGGGCTGGGTTCGAGTGCCAGCAGATAGTTTTTAATCTTTTTGATGTGCTTTCAAATAGCATTTGAGAGATTTGATCGTTGAAATTTTAATAGCCTTGCATTCGCAAGGTTTATTTTTTTGTGATTTATATCAATAAAAGTACTAATTTTGTATTGTGTATGGCAAAATAGTTACAGTATTTTATCATACTTACTTTATGTGATAGCAATTCTGATGATTTGCTGTTGTAAAAAATTAATACATTAAATGCTGATTTCAATAGATTAAAAATTTATTGGCTTCGAGGTGGCGTATGGAACAAGAGTCTAAAAAACTACGAGATAGCCTTGAAGACATCAAAGTTTTTGAATATTTAAAAGATATTGACAAATTGCATCTGGTTTCTTTTATTTCACAAATTCCTTTACCCATCGCTTTATTTGATCAGGAAGCGCGGTTTTTAGGGGTAAATCAAAAATTTGCTGATATTTATGAAAGTGACGCGCTTTACTTGTTTGATAAGTTACTCAATACATTTTCGACCGTTGTTTATGCTCATTTCACTGAAGCAATGCGTTATTTCTCAAAAAATAAAAATTATTTTGAGCAAGAATTTTATGTCAAAGGAAAATTTTATCTTTCATATTTTAAAGCAATACGTAATCAATATGATGAGATTGAAACAGTTGTAGTTGTTTGCTCGGATATAACGCGTTTGAAGCGCCGTGAAAATGTACTTTTGCAAAATAATAAAAAATTGCATGACCATCTCTATTTAGATTTTGTCACAGGTTTACAGAACGCTTTTGCTTTTGAGCATTATTTAAATAAAATCTGGCAAAACAGTTGTGACTCGCATTTGTCATTTCTTAAAATTGATTTAGATAACTTTAAGCGATTTAATCAACTCAATAGCTATACTGCAGGTGATGAGGTCTTAATACAACTCGGTTCTGTATTAAATGAAGCGATTGCGCAAACTGAAGAAGCTGAAATTTTTCGTTTAAATTCAGCAAGTTTTGTTATTGTGATTGAACATCTTACTGAGTGGGCAGTGGTGACACTTGCAGAACGACTTAAATTTGCAGTCACCAATGAAAAGATATTGTTTGGTAGTAATAATGAATATCTTACTGCATCTATAGGAATCTATCATTTAGATCCACACAATAAGCCGACTGAGGTGGATGTCTTACAAAAATTAGAGTTTGCAGTACGTTCTGCCAAAGAAAAGGGCCGAAACTCGCTGTTTCTATTAAAAAACGAATTATAAATGCTTTGCACTTATTCAAATGATTGCATTGGAATTAAAGGATGAGAATTATAGTGACTCATAGTAGAATGTTCTGACTCACCAAATTTACCAATTTATCTAAAACTGCTGATTTTAGTTTTAGCGATTCGTACAAACCGAGGCAGATGTGACTTCTATTCCCAATGTAAATGCAGAAATTTTAAAACGAGCGCAAGTGCAAATTCAGCAAGATTTACAAGCTGCTTTAGATGCTTTTTCATTGCCAGAACCATTAAAATCTGCAGTGCATCATACGGTGATGTTAGGTGGAAAACGAGTTAGACCGGCTTTAAGTTATGCAACTGCACATTTAAAACAAAATAATCCGAATTTTGCAGCCGTGCGTAGAGCTGCGGTTGCGATTGAGTTTATTCATTGCTATTCATTGGCACATGATGACTTGCCATGTATGGACAATGACTTGTTACGTCGCGGACAGCCAACTTGTCATGTGGCTTTTGGTGAAGATACAGCGCTATTAGCTGGTGATATTTTGCAATCGATGGCATTTGAGGTATTAGGAAGCCGTCTATTTGATCAAGGTCAAGCTGTTGAACAGGGCATTATTCTTAAACAAATGCAAATCTTAGCCACAGCAAGTTCAAAAATGGTATGTGGTCAGGTTTTGGATTTACAGGCTGAAGGCAAACATGTCGATCAAGCACAGTTAGAAAATATCCATCGCAATAAAACAGGGGCTTTAATCCAAGCTGCAATTATGCTGTCTGCCGTGACAATTTTTGCCGGTACAGATCAAGCGATTCCACAATTGCGTCAATATGGTCAAGCGATTGGTTTAGCATTTCAAGTACAAGATGATATTTTAGATGTGGTGTCTGACACTGAATCTTTGGGCAAAACTGCGGGCAAAGATCAACAAGTAGATAAGTCGACCTATCCTGCCTTAATGGGCTTAGAAAATGCCAAAATTTATGCGCAACAATTACATGACCAGGCATTTAAAGCTTTAGCGTATTTTGGCGAGGATGCACAGGAATTGAATCAAATTTCGCAATTTTTGTTGGCAAGAAAAAGCTAATTTAATTGAGATCAAATATTTTTTCCATGATGGATGTCACTGAGTCAATTTCTGCCTCAGGGATATAAATTTCAACATCACTGGAATTATTCCATCTGAACGAATTAACCAACAGCTTTAGGGTTAATCGTCCGTTCTCAAATGAATATTCGATGTCTCTGGTTTCAAATCCATATATTTGATCAGTATACTCAATGTAAATACTGCTTGGACACGCTAGTTCATCCCGACATAGGGTTATATATCTCGGGGCATCCTCGAACCAAAACGTAATAGAGCAAAGCCCATCATCTTCAAAGTCTTCATCTATCTGTATTTTATGTAATTTCATTTTAATATTGATCTTTAAATCTCGAATGCAGATGCAAAGAGAGGATTTTAAGTAACGCGAAATTTAACTATAGATAACGAAAAAATATGGATCAATTGTTCAACCTTAAAACTTAAGCGACATTTTTCACGTTAAAAAATAGGCAACCCATCGGCTGCCTATTTTTTAACGATTTTTACCGCGCTAAATTAGTTTCTACCCATCACACCACGAATAGTATTCATAATATCTGCTGGGAGTACAACAGTTTTGGCATTATTCGATTTGGCCATGTCTTGCATTGCTTTGACATATTGCTCACCGAGTAAGTAGGCAACAGGGATTTCTTTATCACCCACAGCAGAGGTCACCATTTCAATGGCACGCTGAGAAGATTCAGCCAATACAACCTGAGCTTCCGCATCACGGCGAGAGGCCTCTAAACGTCCATCTGCTTCTAAAATCGCCGCTTGTTTTTCACCATCTGCCTTGGTCACTGTTGCACGACGTTGACGTTCTGCAGCAGCTTGGGCTTCCATCGCTGATTGCATCGTGTGCGATGGTTGAATATCTTGAATTTCCACAGTTTTTAGTGTGATACCCCAGTCTGAGATATCATCAGAGATCGCTGCTTTTAATTTTGCTTTGATATGATCACGTGATGACAATGCATCATCTAGATCCATTTCACCAACGATTGAACGAAGTGAAGTTTGCACCAAGTTTTGAATTGCCCAAGTGTAGTTTTCAATACCATACACGGCTTTTTCTGGTGTGGTTAAATTGATATAAGCCACAGCATTCATCACTAATACCGCGTTATCACGGGTGATGACTTCTTGTGATGGGATATCTAGAACAATATCTTTGGTGGTGACTTTGTAAGCCACTTCATCCACATACGGAATGACGAAGTTTAAACCCGGACTAAGTGTGGTGTGATATTTACCTAAGCGTTGTACGATCCATTTATAACCTTGAGGAACAATACGCACGCCTTTGAAAATGGTCACAGCGACAAATAGAAATAAGACTAAAACAACAATAGAACCAAAACCCATTTAATTTTCCTCTTTATTCTTCATTATTAAGATGATGAATGTAGTTTTACCACTAAATCATTACCTAAAATATCAGTTACTCGTACACGGTCACCTACTTGTACAGGCGATAAAGTACGGCAATTCCATTCATCAGAACCCAAAACAGGCATTGGAAAACGAACACGAATTTGATCATGGCTAAGCCCAGTTTGAATGACCATACCCGTTTGACCAATGGTTGCTTCACGAGAAAGCCCAGCTTTGGTTTTATCTACAGATAGAGGTTTAATGAATTTAAACCAAGCCACAGTGCAAATGATGGATAAGATAATCCAGCATACGACTTGCAGGGTGAAACTCATACTTGGGAATAACCACAACAAAATACTGACCACAACTGCAGCAATACCAAACCATAAAGCAGCAAACGCTGGTAATACAAGTTCGGATAGGATCAGCAATATGCCAAGTACAAACCAATGCCACGGTTCAAAAATAAAGTTCATACATCTACTCTAGTGATTATCATTGATATAGATGACGGATCATCCATATCAATGTAGCAGATCATTTTAGTGCTGCATATAAAAACGTGATTATTCTCGTTTTCAATCATTCTTGATTATATGAACGCCATTGCGATATTAGAATTTTGCCCGAGGCGCAGGCTTTAATGCAGCAGGTGATTTTTTAAAGTTAGTGATTGCAGTTTGAATGGCGATGATTTTGCCTTGGGCTGCTTTTTCACCTTCTAAAATTGCTTGGTTACTGGACTTAAGATCAAGCGTACCTAAGTGTCCAACTTTAGGTTGAATCACGATATTAGCCTGAGCCAACTCATTGTTAATACTTTGTTGCCCCATGATGTTAATGGTTTGGTCCAATAAGCCCCACATATTCATAGGTTGGCTACCACTTGGACGTGCAGAAATATCGACCGCAATTACGATATCTGCACCCATATCACGTGCAGTCTGAACCGGAATTGGGCTAACTAAACCGCCATCAACATATTTTGTATTACCAATGGTTGCCGGCACAAAAACATTGGGGATACTACAAGAAGCGCGAACTGCTTGCCCTGCATTACCTTTAATAAATTCTGCTTTTTTACCATTGTCTAAACGTGTGGCAACTGCTGCAAAACGGATTGGAAATTGCTCAATCGGTTTATTCGCAACATTGCGATTGACATAATCTTGTAGTTTTTGACCAAGAACAATACCTTGGCTATTTAAAGTCAAATCACGCAAATCAGATTCTTTCAATTGCTGTGCGATCTGCTGCATTTGATAAGGTGTTTTACCACTGGCATAGATACTGCCGACAAAACTTCCTGCACTGGTTCCAGTCACAATTTTAGGTTTGATCCCATGAGATTCTAAAACCTTGAGCACACCAATATGAGCGAAACCTTTTGCACCACCGCCACCTAAAGCAATGGCAATAACAGGCTCACGTGCTTTAATCGCAGTGGTCTGAGTTGGAGTTTTGGTTGTTTTGTCACAGCCAACAAGGGCTAGACCCAATAAGCCTATAAAACCAAGTTGTTTAAAACGCATGGGGTATTACTTTTGATCAAAATATATGTTGCACATCTGAACAGATTGTCTCTATTTTTTCTAGCCATTTTTCAATAGTTTTTGTAAAGGAATCGATAATAATTTAGGTCGTTTAGGTGAAAAGCTACCTTTAAAACGCGATAAAATTTCTGCTAAATCTTGCTCATAATCTCCTGTGGGTTGCAATGTACCTAAACAGTGAATTCGCTTTTTCTCGTAATCGAGTGAAAAAATTGCAATCGGTATATTGGCGCCCATTGCAATGTGATAAAAACCACTTTTAATTTTTTCAGCTTTTTTTCGTGTACCTTCAGGTGCAATGGCAATCCAAATTTTATCTTGTTGTTGTATAACTTTAACAATCTGTTGGGTGAGTCCATGCGGTGAATCACGCTGTACGGGAATGACACCAATCCACTCAAAAAGTGCTTTGAGAGGTGGCTTAAACAGGCTATCTTTTCCAAAAATTGTGACTTTAACACCAATACCTAACATGGCGAGGAAAGCATATAGACCATCATAATTCGAGGTGTGTGGTGCAATAAATACCACGGCTTTAGGTAAGTTGGGAAATTCACCCTCAAATCCCCAGCCTTGAACTAAGTAAAGGTTTTTAAAGATATTACGGCTGGTGCTGGTACCACGTTGGGGTACTTGATCTGGTATGATCGGAAAGTTTTGTGACATTGTATTTTTATATGACTGCTCTTGTATTGATTTTAGTTTTTTGCTTAATAGTGACTATCTGCAAAATGTAAATATTACAAAATTTGTAGATTAAAGCAATACACACAAGATCAAGTTAGGCCCATTTATATTGACATCGTTCGAGTTTAGATTGCATGCGACATACTTATTTGTTGTTATTTTCACTGTATTGGGCGCAGGGTTTACCTGTAGGTTTTATGACCCATGCCTTACCAGTGATTTTACGCTCACAAGGCGTGTCTTTGGCGCATATCGGCGGCTTTGGATTACTCATGGCGCCTTGGGCAATTAAAATTTTATGGGCGCCTTTTGTGGACAGTTTTGGACATGGTTCCAAAGGGCATTATCGAAGTTGGATTATTCCAACCCAAGTTTTAACCATTGCTATCCTAACCATTTTATCTTTTTTACCAATTCAATCCCTGAATGAACCGATCTATTTATTATTGTTTTTTATGGCTTTGCTCTGTATGAACAGTATTGGTGCAACCCAAGATATTGCAACGGATGGCTTAGCCGTTAGTATTTTAAAAGGGGATCAGCAACATATTGGGAATATGATTCAAGTCATTGGCTCTCGTTTAGGATTTATTATTGGGGGCGGGGCAATCCTATGGGCAATGGACTGGCTAAGCTGGCAAAGTACGTTTTTGATTTTGGCAGGAATTGTGGCTTTAAATACAATTCCTATTTGGTTTTATCAAGAACCTAAGCACTTAAAAAAGACTGCTTTAGCACATTTACAGGATGACGTTGCACAGCATTTTATTGAAAAATTTAAAACCTATTTAACTTATTTCTTTGTCAATAAAAAACTAAGAGCATG
This sequence comes from Acinetobacter sp. BIGb0196, assembly GCF_011759595.1. Taxonomy (NCBI): domain Bacteria; kingdom Pseudomonadati; phylum Pseudomonadota; class Gammaproteobacteria; order Moraxellales; family Moraxellaceae; genus Acinetobacter; species Acinetobacter sp. BIGb0196. Next base: position 1,245,010 of record NZ_JAAOZA010000002.1, read on the forward strand.
GTTCTTTGTGCTTTGTACCATCAAAATAACGGATGGCTTTACAGGTCCAATTACCAAACCTTTGTTGGTTGATCTACAGTTGAGTCTTTCCCAAATCGGCATTTATATCACTATGTTGGGGGCATTTTCTGCACTATTGGGTGCAGGCTTGGCCAGTTTAATGCTAAAAAAACTACAGCGTCACCAAGCCTTAATCCTGTTTTCTATTTTGAAATTGATCAGTTTAGCAGGGTTCGTGTGGTTAGCAGCTCAATATGAACAATCGCACTTTGTAGCACCGTGGTTAATTTATTTGATTAATGCTTTAGAAGATCTGTTTGCTGCAATGCTTTTAGTCATAATCTTAACTTTAGTGATGCAATATAGCCGTCAAGAACATGCAGGTACAGATTTTACTTTTCAGGTCTCTATTATGGCAACAGTCAGCGGGTTGTTGTATACATTAAGTGGCATGATTGGCGATCAATTGGGATATTTTAATTATTTAAGTTTGATTTTGGTGATAGGCATTTTTTGTCTCATCCCGATTATATATTGGGTTAAAAAGATACGTTATTCATAATATTATGAGCTTAAATTTTTATAATATGCAAGGTGAGTATTTAGTATATAACGCTATGATTAGTCGTTTTTTGATTGAATTAAATAGATTAAATAATTTTTCTTAGGTATCATTAAACTAATAATATATTATAAAATCATAAAATAAATTGCGTGGTTAATAAAATTTAATTTATATATAAATATCTTTGATTTAATGTGATTTTACCTTTATTTTTTAATTAAATATTGATGTGTTTTGCATTGAATGGAAAATAAAAATTACTTTTTCGTCATTTTTAAATGTGTAGAAATCTATTCGTGTATTATCTCATTTATTGGATTTAAAGTAATTTCAGCTCCCAATAATTAACTCAAAAAATTACTGTGGATCGATTAAGCAGGATTAAAATCTACAAGCTATAAAATAATACTAAATTTTTTATAGTTTTTTTATTTGATTTTAAATTTCTCAGATTATGAGAAATATTAAGGTAATTACAAATAGGATCAGTGGCGCAATATGCTTGGGAAAGTGCTTTTTAAGTTCAGTTTAAGCTTCATTTTTTAACTTAACACTATTGAAAAGAGTATTGCCAAAGTAATGTCTAACTTAATACAGCGTATAAAACGACGTGAAGTCTCAATTTCCCTAACTGCTTTTAATTTTATTGTCGCAGTGTGGTTAGGCTTGTGTCTGAATTTTAGTTTTTTAAATAAAGTCCAGTCTCTAACGCCTTATCAGGGGGTTAAAGCACAACTTTTTCTGATCGCGACAGGTTTTGTGCTGGTTGCTTTATATAATCTGTTATTACAAATTTTAGACTGGAAATGGACAGCAAAATTTTTTGCAATTATCTTGGTCTTCATTGGTGGATTTAGTGCTTATTTTGTCAATTCATTGGGCGTGGTGATTTCGCCTGATCAAATTCAAAATATGGTACAAACAGATCCTAGTGAAGTGTCAGACTTACTTTCTTTACAATTTTTTATTTGGACACTGGGATTTGTTGTTTTACCCATCATCATTATTCTTTGGGTAAGAATTAAACCAGAAAAAATTGGCAAAATACTGTTATTTAAAAGCCTAAATATTGCGGGCTCTTTCGCTGTAATTGCCGCATTATTATTTGTATTCTATGTGGATTATGCCGCTATATTTCGTGAACATCGTGATTTAAAAGGCATGATTTCTCCGCAAAATGCAGTGGCTTCAACACTTTCTTATTTTCATAAAAAAGCACCGAAAAAAAATCTACCCTTGATTCGTTATGGTGAAGATGCGCATTTAGTCGAAGATGTTGCATTACAACATAAACCTAAACTGATGGTTTTGGTGGTCGGTGAAACTGCACGTGCAGAAAGTTTCTCTTTAAATGGTTATGCAAAAAATACCAATCCTGAATTGTCTAAGCAGGCGGGATTAATTAATTTTTCTCAAGTCAGTTCTTGCGGTACAGCAACCGCAGTTTCAGTGCCTTGTATGTTCTCAGGTATGCCGCGTAAAGATTATGATGAGCAACTTGCCAGTCATCGAGAAGGTTTACTGGATATTGCACAACGTGCAGGTTATAAGGTGACATGGATTGATAATAATTCAGGATGCAAGGGCACTTGTGATCGTGTTGAAAAATTTGTTATCCCTCAAGATTTAGAGAAAAAATGGTGTCAAGGTGGCGAATGTCAAGATGGTATTTTGGTAGATAGCTTAAACCTATATTTAAGTCAATTGCCAAAAGATGACAAGCAAGCGCATTTGATTGTATTACATCAAATGGGAAGTCATGGACCTGCTTATTATAAACGTGCACCAAATGAATTTAAAAATTTCAAACCGACATGTGAAACCAATGCGATACAAGGTTGTTCATCGACTGAATTGATTAATACTTATGATAACTCGATTGTCTATACAGATCATATTCTAAATCAATTGATTGAAACTTTAAAACAGCAAGAAAATTATCGCACAGGTTTTTGGTATTTATCTGACCATGGCGAGTCTACAGGTGAACGTGGTATGTATTTACATGGCGCACCTTATGCGATTGCACCTACTCAACAAACCCATGTACCTATGGTGATGTGGTTTTCAGATGCATGGAAATCTGTAGCAGCAAAACAAATCAATTGTTTAAATCAACAAAAACAGGCAACATTGAGTCAAGATAATTTATTTCCAAGTCTTTTGAGTTTGTTAAATGTCCAAACTCAAGTCATAGATCAAAAAAATAATATGTTGCACCAATGTGCTGTACAAAGCTGATTGAAAGGATATAAACCATGACCAAAATTTTGATGATAGAAGATGATTTTATGATTGCAGAATCATCTAAAACATTATTGAAATATCAAGGCTTTGATGTGGAATGGGTGAATAATGGTTTAGATGGCCTTAAGCTTATTTCAGAGAAACAATTTGATTTGGTCTTACTGGATTTAGGCTTGCCCATGATGGATGGAATGCAGGTCTTAAAGCAAATTCGTCAACGTTCTAGTTTACCAGTACTGATTATTTCAGCACGTGATCAATTACAAAATCGTGTTGAAGGCTTAAATCAAGGCGCAGATGATTATTTGATTAAGCCTTATGAGTTCGATGAACTGGTGGCTCGTATCCATGCGTTATTACGTCGTACAGGTGATACAGCGAAAGAAGTAACTGGAAGTGCTTCAAATCTGCTAAAAAATGGTGAAATTGTTTTAGATGTTGAACAGCATATTGCAACACTAAAAGGTGAAACGGTGGAGCTTTCAAATCGTGAATGGGCGATTCTTATTCCGTTAATGACCCATCCCAATAAAATATTTTCTAAATCTAATTTAGAAGATAAATTGTATGCTTTTGATAGTGAAATCAACAGTAATACAATTGAAGTCTATGTGCATCATATCCGATCGAAATTGGGTAAAGATATTATTCGTACAATTCGTGGGTTAGGTTATCGTTTGGGGCAACCACAAAAAGCGGAATGATATGGAAACAGCATTTTCCTTAAGAAAGCGTTTAATTCGTTATACCTCTATTTTTAGTATTTTACTTGGTTGCGTGTTGGTTTTTTCCGCTTATAAAATTTCTTTAGAAGAGATCAACGAAATTTTAGATGCACAAATGGTTTATCTGGCCGAACGGGTGGAGTTAAATCCAAGGCCCATTCAAAGTCATTTTGATATACACAAACGCTATCATGAAGAAGATTTATTTATAGATGTTTGGGCATATGCTGATCCTAGTCAAACGCAAAATACGCCACATCATGTCATTGTTGAACCTAAACAAAAGGCTGGTTTTTATAGCCAAGATACAACGCATGGCACTTGGATTACTTATATCTTACCCACAGCTAATTATCAGATTCAAATCAGCCAGCAAGAAAAAGTCAGAGAGCATTTGGCTTTAGAGCTTGCAGGCAGTATGTTTCTTCCATATTTACTGATCATTCCATTTGCTTTGTTGGGCTTGGTTTATATTATTCGTCGCAGTTTGAAACCGCTTGAAGACTTTAAATCCGAACTGGCAAAACGTGATTCAAATTCATTGGTGGCAATTCAAAATGCTCACTATCCAGAAGAATTACTGCCGACGATCCATGAAATGAATCATTTGTTTGAGCGAATTTCTGTTGCTCAACAAGAACAGCGCCAATTTGTGGCAGACGCTGCACATGAGTTACGTACACCCATCACTGCATTGAATCTACAAACGAAAATTTTGATGAGCCAGTTTCCTGAAGAGGAAAATCTAAAAAATTTAAGCAAAGGTTTGGCTCGGATGCAGCATTTGGTCACGCAACTGCTTGCTTTGGCAAAGCAAGATTCCTCATTGAGTCATGAAGTTCAAGTGACTCAATTTAAGCTAAATGATGTGGCACTCAATTGTGTAGAACAGTTGATGAATCTCGCAATGGAAAAAGATATCGATCTTGGCTTTGTCCGTAATGAAACAGTGATTTTAAAAAGTGTAGAACATAGTCTTCATTCAATCATTTTTAATTTGATTGATAACGCAATAAAATATACCCCTGTCTCAGGCATGATTAATATCTCGGTATTTGAAGATATTCATGATTCTGCGTATGTTTTGATTGAGGACAGTGGTTTAGGAATTGATCCAGAGATGTACGATAAAGTCTTAAAACGTTTTTATCGTGTACATCATCACTTGGAAGTGGGCAGTGGTTTGGGATTGTCAATCGTGGATAAAGCCATTCAACATTTAGGTGGTGAATTGTCTTTATCCCGTAGTGAGGAGTTGGGCGGACTCAGTGTCTTGGTCAAAATCCCGATTCAGTGTGATATCAAAACTGAGAAGTAAAATGATTGGAAAATAAATGATCCTATTTCTACATTAATGGAAGTGGTTCATTTTTCTTCATATATTGGAAAAATTCTAAACATTTTTGCATCCTACGACCATCACTGCCAAGTTTACCCAAATTAAAGTTTGCGACCCAGTTGAGTTTATTTCCAATACGGCAAATTTCGTTGTATTTTGATTTACTTGGATAAATTTCTCCAATAAAAATATCGCAAGCTTGAGCAAGCTCATCATCATTAAAACGAAATGACGTTGAGAAAATAAAACATAACCAATCTCTAATTTGACAGGTTTCTAAGTCCAGTACTTCCCCAGGATCAGTTTCAAAGTCAATAAAAGTAAATGCTTTGTCCTTATTGACTAAAATATTTCGTGCAAAGGCTTCACTCAAATAACTATCTTTGTGATGGACAGCTTGAATTGCAAAGATTGCTTCACGATAAAACTCTAGTTTTTTTGCCGTATTTCCTTCCATTTGTGCCAATGCTTGATCGAGTTGCATCACATCTTCACCATGATCAGCAGCATCTTCAATCAATAGACCTTGTGAACAATTGGCTAAAATTTGTGGCGTTGGAATACCTAATGAGTTTAATTCTGTCAGACGATGAACTTCACAATAAATCGATTTGCTTCCACCATAATTTGGAATAGGTGTTAGCGCTTCAATATTGAGTATACGTGCAACCCATTTTAATGGGACATAAATCCAAGCCGAGTGGCGTTCAGAGGCTTTTTTAAGCCACACTTTGCCATCATCCAATTGATAAGACTGAATATTTTGGTCTTGAATTTTAAGTGAATTGCGGAGGAATTTAGAAAAATTACTCATATTTTGCACGTATAAGATTACTAAATTAGCTCAAGTATAAACAAAATATAATAATTTGTAAAAATTAAGATTGATTTAATAATTTAATATTTAAATTATGACAAAAATGTAATTCTTTGAGTGATAAATATAGCTATGCATCACTTCATTTAGCTTTTAGATTGGAATGAAAAGAGATAAGCGATCAAATAAGTGAGAATAATGAGTAATTCGTTTTTAAATATCTGATGTATTTTTAGAGATGCATTTATAATAAAATAATGTTGTGCAATATATCGTTTAGAGTTTAGGATCGTTATCTGCTAAATTTTTTATAAAAGATACGATACACAATTACATTAAATGTAAAAATAATCCAGCCTGTCCAAAGGTTATGGCTAAGAAAATGTGCACCACGCATGATTTGCCCCCAACCTGTAATCAAACCAAGTGCTAGGCCTAAGACTAAGAAAAAATAAGCAACTTTAGAATTTGATCGTCTAAATACAAAAAAACCTGTAAGCAGTGAAAAACCTGTGCTGGCATGGCCACCAGGAAAGCAACGTCCATTGCTTGCAGAAAAATCCCAAACATAGCCTAGAGCAGTTTGCTCAGTCATAGACCAAGGGCAGGCATGGGCTGAGTGGGATTTTAAAATGCCAATCAGTGCAGTGGATAAAACACTAACAATAAATAAATAGCCCAATTGCCATTGATACGCTTTTAATTTCGCAACTTTAAAAGAAGCAATCCATGAAATGAATACCGCAATATAAAAGGCAATGACGATATGTTTAAGCAACTTGTGATTAATTTCAATGAGAAACCAATTGTTTTTGAGTGGGAAATGACCAGTGCTATCTATCCAAGGTTGGATAAAATACATATCGATTGCACCACCAACAGGAAATACAAAGAACAGTATTAAAAATAGTATCCCAAGCAATAAACTATTTTTTAGGAAAAATTTATTTGAGTCGGAATACGGCATGAGATGAGTCACTCAATTTAATCATTTTAATCTGCGCTTATTAGAAAAAAATAAACTTAAATTAGACTTAATTATTAAATAATGAGCAGTCTTATTATTGAGTGGCAATATAAAAATTAAAATATCTATGATTATTTCAAGATCAGTGTTTTGAATCTTTATTTTAAGGGCTAACTATTCTATTTTAAAATTGTATTGCGGAAATTATTTTATTGTCATTTAGATACAATAAAAAAGCGGCTGAAAAGCCGCTTTTTTATAGCGTAAAAATGTATAAAATTAAAACATGGTATTAGAAACGATTAAAACATTGCATCTTCAGAATTTGCAGAAATTTTATGAATGGATAAATCCGCACCACGAAACTCTTCTTCTTGTGTTAAACGAATACCCATAGTGGCTTTAAGTATGCCGTATACGGCAAACCCACCTGCTAAAGCCAGTAAAATGGCAAGTGAGGTACCAATAAGCTGAGACATCAAGGATACTCCGCCGATTCCCCCCAACCACTGCTGACCAAATATGCCCACAGCAATACCACCAAATGCACCACAAACGCCATGTAATGGCCAAACCCCAAGTACATCATCAATCTTGAGTTTATTTTGTGTGTATGTGAACAGTTTAACAAACAGAAAACCTGCACAGATACCAATAAATAAAGCGCCAATTGGATGAACAACATCAGAACCTGCACAGATTGCCACTAAGCCTGCTAAGGGGCCATTATGTAAAAAGCCAGGATCTTCTTTTCCAAAGAAATTTGCAGAAAGCGTGCCGCCTACCATTGCCATGAGTGAGTTCATTGCAACTAAACCTGAGATTGCATCTAAGCGTTGAGCACTCATGACATTAAAGCCAAACCAGCCAACAATTAAGATCCAAGAACCGAGCGCTAAGAAAGGAATAGAAGAGGGTGGATGCGCACTAACGCGACCATCTTTTTTATAGCGCCCATGACGTGCACCGAGTAGTAACACTGCTGCAAGCGCAATCCAACCACCCATCGCATGGACCACTACAGAGCCAGCAAAATCATGGAAGCTTGCACCAAACGTATCCGTTAACCATTTTTGTAGGCCGAGATTGCCATTCCACGCGATCCCTTCAAAAAAAGGATAAACCAGCGCTACTATAAACAGAGTTGCAATGGCTTGAGAACGCATTTTGGCACGTTCTGCAATGCCGCCAGAAACAATGGCGGGAATTGCTGCAGCAAAGGTCAAAAGGAAAAAACAACGCATCAAATTGTAGCCATGCTCAGTTGAAAGCGTAGCGCCTGTATGGAAAAAGTGTTGTCCATAGGCAATATAATAGCCAACAAAGAAGTAGGCGATTGCTGAGATTGAAAAATCAGTAATGATTTTACTGAGTGCATTGACTTGATTTTTATGGCGAACTGTTCCCAGCTCTAAAAAAGCAAAGCCAGCATGCATAGCGAGTACAAGCACTGCGCCAAGCAAGAGAAAGAGTAGATCAACGTTTTGCATATACGATTCTTTTTGGTGCTATTTGTCACAAATTGGTTCAAGTATAACCAACGATTTGAATCCGTGAAGCGTTTGGCTGTATGAAAAAATAGATCAACAATTTCAAAATATTATTAAGACTCGATATAAAGCAAAAGTATGCACTATATTGGAATTTATGCACTAACTTGATGCAATAAGATATTCTGGCTTATTTTTAAGATACTGATAATTATTGATTTTTATTTGTTGTGTTTCACCTTAAACCCAGGCAGTCAAATTTTAATCTAAAAATAAACCGATAAAATGTTTTAACTAAAATTAAAAAATAACTTAATGATCAATTTTTGGAAACACCCAGACTGCAAACTTGATTTTTGTATTCGAAACGGTTTCTTTGAAATTTTTGACCGTTCCATCTATACACAGCAAAGCATTTAGTTGAGTCATTGATGGCAATATCTGGCCAACCATGTTTTCCTAAAGTAGATAGAAATTCAGGCGTCCCATGACTGTTAAATATTCTCACCCATTGTTTATTGGTCTGTTGGGTAACAATATAAAATCCAATTCCTGTGTTTGCGTAGCAACTGACACCACCATCGACTACAACGGCATCAGGACGACCATCTTTATTGAGATCACCATAATAGGAGATATTGCCAAGGCTACAGCGGCTTTCCCAGCCAAGATTGGTTTTTTGAAACTTTGCGCTTTTAAAAATTTGTGTTGCCGTTTCCTCAGGGACTTGCGGAGCCGCGGCATAATTATGTGAAGCTAAAAATAGTGATAAAACACCACTGCTGAATATTATTATATTTTTCATCATCATATCGATTATTTTGTGATTGAATTAACATTATTTTAAAAATATGTATTTTTATCAAGCTTTTGTTGTCATGCTATTGTATTCATCTTCTGGTTTAAGCTGTATCTTAGGGCTATTTAACTTATATCATTATAAATTTCAAATGGTTGGTGTATTATTGTGTGATTTAATGAGTTGTAAATAAATGTTTAATATAAAATCAATTTGCGATTAAACGATCAATGAAGTGTATAAAAATGATGGTGTCTAAAACATATTCCAATTTTTTAGTGTATTTGATGGCGTTCTTTGGTTTCTGTCTTTTTACTGAAGCAGTGAGTGCGCAGCCCCACCAATATAAAATCTATAAATCTAAACTGTTGCAGTGTGGAGAAGCAACTTTTCAAGTTATTTCACAATGTGATGATTCTAATGAGGATACAGAGTTAGGTAGTGCGGGTTCTTTTCGAGCATCATGTTTATCCAGTCAATTAACGGTAAACTGGAAAGGTCAGCAAAAGACACTGAGTTTTCCCATGGCAACAACACAGCAGAAGAAAATATTAGCTAGCAAAGGCTATGCTTTAAAACCTGAGATCAAAGTAGGGGATTGGTCGCCACAGAGTTTAGCTTGTAGTCAAGCGGCTGGTATTGCGGGGCATTTTGTAGTGGTCAATCAGGCAACCACCAACGATATTAATCAAGAGTATCACGGCAAAGGTTCATTGAGTGATGAACCCATTTTGCTGAATTTAAACGGGACTTTTACCAATGAAACACTTAAAGCGAAAATCTATGCTTTATTAAAGCAAGACCAAGTGAAGATTTCTAAAGTCATTGGTGCAAATGCAATTTTTGCGGATGAAAAATAGATTTAACAAAGATAAATCCGTTTAATTTTGTCATCTGTTAAGAAAAAGGCAGATGCAGCACAGGTTTCTTCGAGGACATTGACTGAAACACCATCACCGTTAAACTTTAAATAATGTTTAGGATCAATCTGTTCGTTAGCAATAATATCGCCATTTTCTCCAAAGCGATATTCTTCATCGACATAAATATTTGTTTTAGGTGCGACTTCGAACTTAGCAAAAATATCTAAATCATCATCTTCTTCATTATTTTGATAGTAATAAACTTTATCACTGTCCGAAATACGGAATTCAAACAGATATTTCATGCCTTTTTTATTGGGATTCTTTAAGACTTGGAAAGCATCTAGTTTTCCATCTCCATCAAAATCGATGAGCAATGGCTTTTTGAGATATGTCGTATCAACTAAATAACCTTGAGGGAGCTGTGTTGGATTATTGACGAGGTGGTCTGGCTCTGGCTGAGCAGGAATCACAATAGGTTCTGCTTTGGTTTGAACATGTTGTGGCGTTTCTTGTTTGGTTGGCTCACTTTCAGTTGAGGTGCTGGGTTTCTCATGATAGCCAATGAGAAAAATAAGGGTGATGCATAATAAAATTTTGTTTTTCATAGAATATGAATTATTCAATAATTTTGAATGCGGGAGATTCTATCTTAAAAATTGATTTTTTGATGCCCAATGTCCTAAATTGGAGATATAGTCGTGGGTTTTATCACGTGCCAGTTTGCTGTCCATACTGATTCATCACCACAATGGGGAATATTTTGAACACATCAAATTCTGATCAAGTTTCATCTGTCGTGATTACAGGAGGTACGCGTGGAATTGGTTTTGCTTTGGCAGAAGCTTTCTTAAAGTTAGGTTGGTCTGTGATGATTTCGGCACGAAATGCAGAGCAGTTAAATCAAGTTGTTGCAGACTTTGCGCAACGCTATGCACTAAATCGAATTTATGGGGTGGCTTGTGATGTGGCTCAATATAAAGATTTACACAATTTATGGGAAGAAACAGTTTTAAAGTTTGGTCAGGTCAATGTTTGGATTAACAATGCTGGTACCTGTAATGCAGCAAGGGCATTTACCGATATTGCTAGCTCAGACTTAGAAAGTGTAATCAAAACCAATGTGCTTGGTACGATGTTGGGTTCGCAAGTGGCTTTAAAAGGAATGATACAGCAAGGTTTTGGGCAAATTTTTAATATGGAAGGTTGGGGCAGTCGTGGCGAGTGGAGTGCAGGGATGACGCCTTATGCAACCAGTAAACGAGCAGTTGCTTATCTGAATCATGCTTTAAATAAAGAAACCAAGAATAGTAATATTTTGATTGGAACACTCAGCCCCGGAATGGTGGCAACGGATTTATTGATTTCTTCTTGGCAACAAGGTGAAGTTAAAAACTGGCATAAAATGAAATGGTTATTTATGTTTGTGATTGATCCACCTGAGCAAGTGTGTGGTTATTTAGCAGAACGCATCAGCAAGAATAAAAAGAGCAATACGCGTATTGTTTGGATGACACCATGGCGTTTGTTGCTTCGGTTTTTCCAACCTTATTATTGGAAAAGAAATCCGGTACAGGGGACGGCTTTAGATCAGCTTAAGGAATAGGAATTTTTGATTCTTTAGTTGCCTCTATCCGTTTTTGTACACGAATTCATCTTTTTATATTATATTTGAGATTGATAATGGCGAGAAAACAATAATGAAAAAGTTAATAATAGGATTACTGACAGGATTTCTAAGTATGAGTGGATGGAGTGCTTGTACTTATGATTTAGATGTGACTCAAGCTACATTGAATTCTGAAGAACCAGGTTCTTTAATTTTTCCAAATAGATCAGGTCAAAAAGTTGGCTTTAATATTTTTTCAACTTCTACATTGAAATATTTTTTAGCGACAAATAATAATGTTACTCTCAATTCTAGCGGCATCACTGTACCATCAAGCTCTATTTATGCTTATGAATATAAATTTAAAGTTCCTAAAAATCAGTTATTAAGTACAGAACAATTATTATTTTTTCCTGTAGCCCATATCGGGAAAAATGGCGGTCAATCAACCTTTTTAAGTAATGTTGGGTATACCAATGCATCAACAGAAAATAGTGCTGTAAATAAATTTACTATAAGCGATCCTAATGCGAATACTTCTTTAGTCGAATTAAATATTTCAAACAACAGTAATGACTATCAATACATAGGCATTTATATAAACCCAATTTCAAAACAAGCAGGATTTATTGTGAATGGCGTGAATAAAGGTTACTTATCAAATTACACTTTACCTGTAATTAATTCATTTTTTATGATTGCTGCTGGTTTAAATGGAATATCACCCAACTCCCCCAATATTGGAAAAGAGGTTTCAATTGAATTAATTACAGATGCTACAAAAATGACACAGTCTTATCCAACAGGTACAACTGATATTTGTGGCAATACAATTTGAATTATTCTTTAAAATATAACGAACTAATTTTAACAACAATATTTTGATTGGAATATTAAGTCCCGAAATGTTGGCCACGGATTTATTGATTTCTTCTTGGCAGCAAGGTGAAGTTAAAAACTGGTATGAAATGAAATGGTTATTTATGTTTGTGATTAATCCACCTGAGCAAGCATGTGGTTATTTGGCGGAACGCATCAGCAAGAATAAAAACAGCAATGTGCGTATTGTCTGGATGACACCATGGCGTTTAGTAATTCGATTTTTCCAACCTTATTATTGGAAAAGAAATCCTGTGCAAGGGATAGCTTTAGATCAACTGAAGGAATAGTGGTTTAAATTTGGAGTTTGATTAAAAATAACAATGGAAAAGCTTAGTCCAGCACTACTTATTTTATAAAATACAGAGTAGTGCATGCATCTGTTTTAGGAAAAAATAAAGGACTTGAACTTGAATGAATATATTTCTTATAATCTAACAAGATTTGGTAGAAAATCTTAATAAAAAATTTACCAAATTCACATCATGCTCTTTAGTACAACAGTATTTCATATGACTAGAGCATTTATAAATAGAGCATTCAGTGCTGAAAATATTTGAATAATTAAGGGGCTTTTATGTTTATTAAATTCAGTTTAACAATAATTAGTCTATTCGCTACAACAATACTTTGGGCAGGATCAGATTGGGATTATCAAAACCCCAAAGATTGGGCGAGTGCGAATCAAAAATTTCAATCGTGTGCAGGTGTAAATCAATCTCCAATTGATATTCGAGATACGGTGACTGCGAATTTACCGCCATTGGAATTTAATTATCACACTACAGCAAAGTCTGTACAAAATATTGGTCATACGATGCAGATTGAGTTTAATCAAGGAGCAAGTTTAGTTTTAGATGGGCAGACTTTTTTACTGGAACAATTTCATGTACATAGTCCAAGTGAAAACAATATTAATGGTCAAAGCTATCCCATGGAATTACATTTAGTGCACGCTTCAGACAAAGGTGAATTGGCAGTTGTCGCATTAATGTTTCAATATGGATTGGAGAATGAAAAACTAAAACATATCTGGAATTCCTTGCCTAAAAATGTGGGTGAAAGTAATCAGCTATATTCAAAAAATAAAGCAGACAGCTATTTACCCAATAACTTAGAGTATTACCGTTTTAATGGGTCTTTAACAACACCGCCGTGTTCAGAAGGAGTCCGATGGGTGGTGTTTAAGGAAATTCAGCAGGCGTCGAATGAGCAAATTGAGTCTTTTATGGAGTTAATGGGACATCCAAATAATCGTCCGATACAACCGATTGGCGCACGGTTGATTTTGGAGTAATTCAGGGTAAAAAGTAGATCAGAGGATCTACTTTTTTAATTCTTTTGTGGAATTTGCTTAGAAAAATTCTTTTAATTTTTTTTGCACTAAAGTTATTCGTTATTGGAATGATGATGTGTTAAATCAGACTGAGGTGGTGTTGGATGGTTTGCGGAATATCTGTATTGAATTGAAAGACACCTCTCCCTAACCCTCTCCTGGAAGGAGAGGGAACCTCATTGGGTATTAAATAACTATTAAATTCTCAAAGAGTGTTTCTTCCACATTTTGGGGAAGATTGAGGTGGTGGAGTTTATGCAAATATTTTAGTTGCCTCTCTTTAATCCTCTGTTGAAAGGAGAGAGAAACCTATTGTGTATCGAATGATTATTAAACTCTCAAAGAGTGTTTCTGCCACATTTTGGGGAAAATTAAGGTTGTGGAATTTTATGCACATATTTTTAGCCACCTCTCTTTAGCCTTTTTCTGAAAGGAGAGAACTCCATTGTGTATCGAATAATTATTAAATTCTCAAAGAATGTTCCTTCCACGTTTGATGGAGATTGAGGTGGTGGAATTTATACAAACATTTTAGTTACTTCTCTTTAGCCTTCTTCTGGAAGGAGAGAAATTTATTGTGTATCAAATAAAGATAAAATTAGTAACGGAAGTCCCCTCTCCCCGTGGGAGAGGGTTAGGGAGAGGGAAAATAAAATGAAGCTAAACCCCAAATTATTAGAATACGCTAAATCTATGCGACACGATGCCACAGATGCCGAACATCTTATGTGGCAACTTTTACGAGCTCAACGATTTATGAATTTAAAGTTTCGTCGTCAACATGTGATTGAGCCTTATATTGTTGATTTTTACTGTCATGAATTGGACTTAGTGGTTGAGTTGGATGGTGGTCAACATAATACAGATGTGGTCGTAGCTTATGATAATGAAAGAACTCAGTTTTTAGAGGCCTTGGGACTTAAAGTTATCCGTTATTGGAATGATGATGTATTGAATCAGACTGAAGTGGTGTTAGCGGATTTGTGGAATATCTGTATTGAATTGAAAGACACCTCTCCCTAACCCTCTCCTGGAAGGAGAGGGAACTCCATTTTTGAATTCAGATTTTCATGAAATCAAATGATACTCCCTCTCCCTATGGGAGAGGGTTGGGGTGAGGGTAATTAATATTTTTAAAAAACAAATATTTATTTTTAATAATTTAAATTATAATTTTGCGATAATTTAAATTTTTTAATAAAAAGTGAGTACTATGATTTTAAATTTGTTGATAATTTTGGCTTTGTTGATTTTTATCACTCTTGTTGTCATCGTAATAAAAAATAGTAAAAGTTCAAAAGATACGTCTTATCCTCATCAAAAAGAAATGAATGATTCGCAATCAACATATTGGACTGAAAGTTTCAAAGTCCAATCAGATGAAAAGCGTAAAGACATGATTGATGCTGAAAAAATTGGCTTTTTAAAACTGAGTTTAAAAGACGATGGTTTGATTGATTTAAAGCATCAACTCAATCTTTCAAATATACAAATGGATGTATTGATTCAAGAAGCTCCTAAGTCGCTTAATCGATTGATTATAGATTTTGGGTGTGTCTATGATCATGATGGTGACGAAGATGTCCGATATGTACCTGTAGAGCTTTGTACAGAGAGTGTTACATTAAATTTTGATCAGGCTTTTTTTTGTTGTTTTTACTTGGCGGATCGAGAGATTTATTCATACAATATTTCTGATCGCTGGAGTGATGAAAATGCAACTTTGGAACAAGCTTATAAGCAATTTACTCAAAAGTTAGCAATCTTACTTAAACAGGGATGGAAAAATTATTATTTACCTCATGATGCTAGATATGCAGTTTCATGCGAAGAACGTTTATTAAAAGAGCAACAGCATACAATTTTACCTAATCAATCCATTTTATCTTTTGAACAATTTTGTAATTGTCTAGAGGGTGAACTTCATGCAATTGATCTCAATCTTTATTTAGATGGGATCTATATGAGTGTTTTTTATGATGATGCATTTTCGGTTTCGTTCGAAATAAATAAGGCAAATAATTTGTTATCTTATAAAAGTTATTGTCCAGAAGGTCTTGATGATGTGAATGAAATTGACGCTTACAAAGTAAAGGCTAAACTACTTCGCTACAAAGCAGAGCAAGAAGCGAGACAACATGGTTTTGAAATTGATGAAAGTTATACTGACCCGATATAAATCAAGAAATTATTCAATTCAGTGTTCAGAATCATGAAAGATGATCACAATCATTTGTCATCATCATTGAGATAAACTCTTCAAAACTGTTACAAACCTTATTATGCGTATTACAGATTTCATAAATGCCGAATTCATTGCCATGTTCGTCTAGTTTTACTGCATATGCAGTCATCCAGAGTAAGAATTCAGAGAATACAAAACAATTTGCATGAGGAAAGTTTTCAATCCCTTTTAAATCTTTTACAGGTCTAAATTCAGCTAAAGAAAAGAAAGAATAGCCCTCATCACCAAAATTGGCTTCACCTGTACCATTGAAAAAAATAAAATATTCTTTAAAAATTTGTGGAAGTCTAACTCCGTATTTTTGTTCAAATTTTAACGTTTCTAACAATGTAGTCGGTTGATTGATACGTATATTTTGATTGATGAAATGTTGTTTTAATTTTTGAATAACCATAATTATTTTACTCAAAAAAAGAAGGAAGCTTAATTAAGCTTCCTTCTTTAGAGGCAAAATTGCAAGCTTCGCTTAAAGCGCTGCAATCTGTTCCATATTGGCTTTAATCTTGGCTAACTGATCTACAAATTCAGCAAGTTTAACTTTTTCACCTTCAACAACAGCAGCAGGTGCTTTAGCCACAAAGCCCTCATTTGCAAGTTTAGAAGCAATTTGGTCATGCTGTTTTTGAACTTTGTCTAAGTCTTTTTGCAAACGAGCAAGTTCTGCTTTCGGATCAATCAAACCTTTCATTGGAACAAATACAGACACATGACCAACGACAGAAGATGAAGACAACGGCGGTTGCTCAGCATCTGCTAAGAAGGTAATGCTTTCAACTTTAGCCAAAGCCTTAAAAAGTGGTTCAATACGTGCAATTTGTGCTTTTTCAGCATCAGTCGCGTTTTGAAGCAATACAGGTAATAAACGTGCATTACCTAAGCCCATTTCGCCACGAATATTACGTACAGCGCCAATTAAGCCTTGTAGCCCAAGCATATCCGCTTCAGCCTGATCATTGATACGTTCAGGATTTGGAACAGGGTATGGCGCAAGCATGATGGTTTCACCACCAATACCAATCATTGGTGCAAGGGTTTGCCAAATTTCTTCAGTTAAGAATGGCATGATTGGATGCGCAAGACGTAAAGATGCTTCCATTACAGAAAGAAGGACACGACGAACTTCTGCTTTACGCTCAGCTGATACGTTTTCATCATTCAGTACTGGTTTGGTCAGTTCAACATACCAGTCACAGTATTCATTCCAGATGAACTCATAAATCGCTTGAGCAGCCAAATCTAAACGGTAGGTTGCAAACGCTTGTTGAACGGCAGCTTCCGCTTTTTGTAAACGGCTGACAATCCATTGTTCAGGAAGTTCCCAAAGATCTTGACGGATTTCCTGACCAATTGGCTGTTGTTCACAGTTCATCATTACGAAACGGGTTGCGTTCCAGATTTTGTTGGCAAAGTTACGATAGCCTTCAACACGTTTCATATCGAACTTAATGTCACGGCCTGTATTGGCAAGTGCACAGAAAGTAAAACGAACCGCATCTGTACCGTAAGCTTGAATACCTTCAGGAAATTCTTTACGTGTAGATTTCTCAATTTTTGGTGCATCTTTAGGGTTCATTAAACCAGTGGTACGTTTTTGTACTAAGGTTTCAAGATCTACACCATCAATCAAATCTAATGGGTCGAGTACGTTCCCTTTAGATTTAGACATTTTTTGACCTTCACCGTCACGAACCAAACCATGTACATACACGGTTTTAAATGGAACTTGCGGTGTGCCATCTTCATTTTTCATGAAGTGCATGGTCATCATGATCATTCGGGCAACCCAGAAGAAAATGATGTCAAAACCTGTTACCAATACATCCGTTGGGTGGAATGTATTTAAGAAATAGTTTTCTTTATCTTTTGCTTCATCACCGGTCCAACCCAGTGTAGAGAAGGTCCAAAGACCTGAAGAGAACCATGTATCCAGTACATCTTCATCTTGATTTAATTCAATATCAGCAGCGATATTGTTTTTTTCACGAACTTCTTCTTCAGAACGACCAACATATATGTTGCCTTCTGCATCGTACCAAGCTGGGATACGGTGACCCCACCACAATTGACGAGAAATACACCAGTCTTGAATGTTGTTCATCCAAGCCATATACATATTGCTGTATTGTTCAGGCACAAACTTAATATCGCCATCTTTTACTGCTTTGATTGCAGGCTCTGCAAGAGGCGCAATCTTGACATACCATTGGTCGGTCAATAATGGTTCAATGATCACACCTGAACGGTCACCACGTGGTGGTTTCAGCGTATAGGGTTGAATTTGGTCTAACCAACCTTCAGCTTCAGCTTGTGCAACCAATTTTTTACGTGCAGCAAAGCGCTCTAAACCAATATAATCAGCTGGTGCTGGGATGGTTTTAGAAATCGCTTCGCCAGCTTTTGCGATAAACTCAAAATCAGCTAAAACTTCGGCATTTTTGTTGAAAATGTTGATGATTGCAAGTTCACAACGCTTGCCTACTTCATAGTCATTGAAGTCATGTGCAGGGGTGATTTTTACACAGCCTGTACCGAATTCTTTATCGACATATTCATCTTTAACAATCGCAACCGCACGACCTGTAATCGGCAGGATAATATTTTTACCAACAAGGTGTGCATAACGTTCGTCATCTGGAGCAACTGCAACAGCAGTATCACCCAGTAATGTTTCTGGACGGGTTGTTGCAACTACTAAATAATCGTGACCGTCTTGAGTACGTAGAGACTTATCTTCAAAGAAGTATTTGAAGTGCCACAATGAACCTTGTTCTTCTTTATCTGATTCAACTTCTAGGTCTGAAAGTGCAGTTTGTAGTTTAGGGTCCCAGTTTACCAAGCGTTTGCCACGGTAAATCAAACCTTGTTCATGCAGTTTTACAAATACTTCTTTAACAGCATTTGAAAGGCCATCATCCATGGTGAAACGTTCACGTGACCAATCTACAGATGAGCCAAGACGACGAATTTGACGGGTAATTGTGCCGCCAGATTGTTCTTTCCATTCCCAAATTTTGTCGATGAACTTTTCACGCCCTAAATCATGACGACTAATGTCTTGAGCTGCCAATTGACGCTCAACCACCATTTGCGTTGCAATACCCGCATGGTCAGTACCCGGTTGCCATAAAGTATTTTTACCAGACATACGGTTGTAACGTGTCAAGGCATCCATGATGGCATTGTTAAAACCATGACCCATGTGCAAGCTACCTGTGACGTTCGGTGGCGGAATCATGATACAGAATGAATCGCCTTTACGAGACGGTTGGAAATAACCTTTCTCTTCCCAAGTCTTGTACCATTTTTTCTCGATCTCGGTAGGATCGTAGGTTGTAGCAATATTTTGCGCTGAATCAGTCATAGTAAAAACAGATCAAAAGTAAGTAAAAAATTGCATTCATTGTAGCAAATATTCATTAGGAATGTTGATTCCTGTTATGGCATATTTATCTTGAATTAAATGCAGCAATCAAAACATGAGAATACAAGATGCATTTGTTGTTTTTATCGATCTTAAATATGACAAATGTTGGATATTGTGGGGTTTTAACTGAGTCATATTTACAAATGCGTGTTTTAGATATTTGATTTGTTGAGAGTATTTGTGATTGATATTCAACAGATAGCAGTAGTTAAAGACAATGCAAGATATTTCAAGTTTTGCTAAGATCAAAATTGAATAGGACAAAACAACAAAAGGACACATAACAATGCAGTATAAAATCGATTTATTGATTAAACAGCAGACTTACCAAGAGTTAAAAAGCATTACCCAAAGTTTGAATCATGGCGAAAAAAGAGATCTGGCAAAACAATTAGGTAATGTCTTTACGGAAATGTCATGCCAAGTGCTGGATCAGGTTTTTGGAACCTTACTTGATGAACAACGTAAAAATGATGCACTAGATGCGACAGGGAAGAAAAAGCTCAAAGAAGCTGAACAGATTTTTGATCAGATTGAAGGGGCATTAAAAAAATATATGCCGTGGTCAATTTCCTTTTTTAGTAATGATCGTCTAAAGCCTGTGGCAAACCATATTCTTAAAAAGTTTGAAGATTCAGATGCAACTGAAGTGGTGATGTATTACCAATTAGACCGTAGCTTAGGGCAAGAAGCGACTAGCAATATTCAAAAGGTCATTCAAGGGGATACCAGTGCTTTGCCTGTGACACTAAAAAATTTGGTTAAAATTATTGACCTCGGTGTATCAGAATTTATCCGTGACCCTAAGACTTTGTTAAAATTTAACTTTGTGGTCGATAAAACCTTAAATGGTGTGATTAATATGATCACCAGTACTGGCTATAAACGCTTAGAAAAAGTTGGCGATGAATACAATCCTCGCAATGTAGAAAAGGCGCAACATTATGCAGAACATTTTAAAAAGTTTTTAGTTGAAGGTTAGTTTTTAAAAGCAAATCACTTGATTGATTTGGTGGGTCACGTGGTCTAATATTTATTCACCATATTCAAGAGCATAATAAAATGGAAAGCTTAGAAGGAAAGGTGGTTTGGATTACAGGCGCATCTTCAGGGATTGGTAAAGCCTTGGCTGCTGAATGTGCTTTACAAGGTGCACAAGTGGTTTTAAGTGCAAGACGTTTAGAAGAACTTGAAAAAGTTCGTATAAGTCTTCTTAACCCAGATCATCATATTTCTGTGGCAATGGATATTACCGATGAAGCACAAGTACGCCATGCATATGAACAAGTCTTAGATGAGAAAGGGCGTATTGATTGGTTGATCAACAATGCGGGTTTAAGCCAAAGGGCACTGATTGCTGATACCACAATGCAAACTGAACGTGCGATTATGGAAATTGATTACTTCTCTCAAGTGTTTTTGACCAAATTGGTTTTACCAACCTTTTTAGCTCAAAAATCTGGGCGAATTGCGTATATTTCTAGCGTTGCGGGCTTATTGGGGACGCAATATCGGGCATCTTACTCTGCAGCAAAAGCAGCGATTCATATGTGGGCAAACAGTTTACGCGCAGAAGTGGCACAAGATGGTGTTAATGTTTCTGTTATTTTCCCTGGTTTTGTAAAAACCAATGTATCTTTCAATGCCTTAAATGGTGCAGGAAAAGCACAGGCACATCAGGATGAAGCCATTGAAAATGGATTAGAAGCTGATGATTTTGCGCAGAAAACAGTTTCCGCTTTATTAAAGGGTCAAGAATATATTGTCGTGGGTGGGCGTAAAGAAAAATTGGGTGTGTTGGTTTCTCGTCTATCACCATCGACACTTTATAAAATGATTCGCAAGATGAAAGTAAAGTGATTGAAAATTCATAAATTTTGCCTGTATTGATAAGGCGTTTATATATTGTATAAGCGCTTTTTCTTAATATTTTCCGTCTCTATCTTTAAGCACAAAAAAAGATGTTAAATCTAATGAAAATAATTTTTAAAATCATCAGTCTACAATTCCTATTGATCAGTGCTGTTTATGCAAATATTTGTGATGATACTCAAGTTGTCGCGCAAATATTGAAGCAGGCTAAAATTGTAAAGCTTGAACAGTCTTTAATCGACTGTAAAATCGATCCGGTCGATAATTCAAATATGATCATGGCCTATGCCCAATGGATTCCTGTAAAAGGACATCCAGAAGAAGGGGATTATGCTTTAGACTTATTTAAGTTTAATCCAAAAAATTTAAAGCTTATTTATCACTATGCTGTTGCAGAACGCATGGTTTCGGACGCAATTAGCTTAAATTCTATTGAGCTGGATACTGCAAATTATAAAGTCACTGATTCAAATCGAGCTTTGGGTCTAAGATTAAATTACTCGGGTCACTCACAGCCCTTTCCTTTTTCTATGCAACTTTTAAATTTATATGACCTTAAAAATAAACAACAAATTCTGGACAGCTTGATTGTGACACGTAATCGGGCAGAAATAGATATGCATTGTAATGCAGATATTGAAGAACGCGCTTCTACCTTAGTCATGCGGTCAACCCAAACCAAGAAATATACGGATATTTTGGTCAATAGCAAAATTAAACGCTACCAGACGCAAGTGATAAACGAGGATTGCCAAGAAGTTAATCATCACTCATCGCAACAACGGTTTGTTTTAAAATTTGATGGGAAAAAATATCAATTTCCTAAAAGTTTTAAAGATGAATATCAGTATCGATAGGCAATATAAGCAGTTGGATAGTAATGCTGATTATTAAACATTCATCTTCTCGTTCGCGAGTAAAAATAGCAGTGAGCTAAAAGATGAATGCTTTTAAAATAACAGGATATTTGAAAGGGTAAAAATCGAATGCTTAATGTATTTTATTGAAGTAGTTTAATAATAATTCAGCATTTTTGCCTCTTAATTGCCATGACATACAGCGCACACCACCACCCATATGGCACACCTGTGCAGAGTGAATTGGAATGACTGTTCGTTTGGTTAGACGACGAATTTGCTGTAATGCCAGTGCATCTTGTTTAATACCAAATTGCGGAAAATAAATATGCTCAGGCGTAACCAGCATATTAGTATATAAACCACAAGCCGAACCAAATTTTTCATCATAGATCTCACTGCCATCATAAGGCGTGGTGATTTCATGAATTTTGATATCTGGAATACCGCGTTTTAAATCAATTTTTAACTGTTTGGCGTAGTCGGGGTCTTCAGGATAGGTGTTAATCACTAAAGTATTCTGATCTATAAAGCTTACGACACCATCCGCATGTTCTAAACCACCTTGTTCATCCGCCTCAATAAATGCAATATGTTTAGCGCCCGTTAAACGGATCAGCTGTGCTCTAGCTTGGGTTTCGGTTAAATGATTGTCAGCTAAGAACTTTGTGCTTAACACAACATTGCCATAACCATCTTCAACCCAATTACCGCCATCATTGAGCAGTTGAGTCTGGGTAAATTTTAAACCAGCTTTTTGACTATAGACTTTAAAGTCTGCTTGAACATCATCAGAAATAGCTTGAGCTTTTTTGGTTCCACCTTGTCCTGCAGCGGTATATCGAAAAAGAATAGGTTGATTGGGATTGGCACTACTAAAATCACGCATCCAAATATCTTGCATAGGCGCGATGGTGACATGCTGTTTACCCAATGCTTTGACATAATCAGGGTAAAGTTGTTGATCGGTTAAGATCATCACATTGTCACCATTTTGAATAATTTTCTTTGCATAATCGACGTGGAAATCAAAGATATCATCGATTTTTTCTGCATAGTACTTATCCTGACTTTGTGGCGAAGCCAATACAATCAATTCTGCATTTATTGTGAATGGAAGCATAGACAGTAATCCGATACTTATTTTAAGTGCTAAAGCTTTCATGATGTCTAACCTGTTCATGAAGTTAAAATTCTTTCATTTTTGTTATGGTCAAGGTATTCCCAGATCTTTACATCACCAGAATACAAAACCAGAAAGTCCAACAGCGATTATGTATTCTGATGAAAAAATCATGATGATTATTTAAAAAAAGATGAGTGAGATTAAGTTGCTGTTCCGTAGGCAAACACTTCAACCATCCCACCTTGCATACCGAGTTCTGTAGTACTTAAACGTAAGCCCATGATATGCGTTGCTCCAATATTTTCAGCTTCCTGTTTTAATCTGACAATCGCTTCTCGACGTGCGCGATCGACGACACTCTCATAGGTGGTTAAACGACCACCAAAGAAGTTCTGAATTTGCGCGATAATAAATTTAAAATAATCATGTGAAATCACTACATTACTACTGATGAGTTGCCCATGCTTTTCAGAGACTTGGAACTTATTGGTATCAATTCGAATATGAGCAAGCCGCTGTTCATTGTCTGCCAATTCTTTTAAATGCTTTTGTTCGATAAAACGTCCAAACCCCCAGCCAATAAAAAACAGAACCAGTGTGAGCCCAATTTTAAAAATTAAACCATCCATCTGTTTCGCCTATTTTGAAAATGGGTCAGGAAGTTGTGTTGTGGTCGGTTCAACAATGACCGCAGTACCATAGACAAAAAGTTCTGAAGCACCTTGCGCAATATTAGACGTAGAAAAACGGATACCGACAATTGCATTGGCACCTAAAACACGTGCTTTTTCAATCATACGATTCATGGCTTCTTGACGTGATTCTTCTAATAATTCGGTATAGCCTTTGAGTTCACCACCGACAATATTTTTTAGACCAGCCATAAAGTCACGTCCGACATGTTTACTGCGGACCGTGCTTCCATAAACGACATCAAGCTGTTGCTTTATGACATGTGCTGGAACAGTTTCTAAATTACTGAGTTTCATTTTAAATATTCATTGATGATGTCTTGCTTTAAACATAGGAAATTATCCATCAAAAAGCAATAAAAAAAGCCCACCGAAGTGAGCTTTGATTATCAAACTGAGATTAACTGACTTTTTTATCTTTTGAATGATATTTCAATTCAGATGAAGAGGCCGGTTGTGCAATTTGATCCGCAGTGTTGGCTTTTAGACCACCACCAAGGGTTTTATAAACTTCTACCTGATTGTTTAAGTTTGCTTGCTCTAATAGCAATAAACCTTGTTCAGCAGAGTAAGAAGTACGTTGAGCATCTAAAACAGTTAAGTAACTATCAATACCAGCACGGAAGCGGGCATTTGAAAGTTTATAGGTTGTATTGGTTGCATCAACTAAACGTTTTTGAGCAGAAAGACGATCACCAATATTTTGGCGAGTCGCTAATGCATCATTGACTTCACGGAAAGCAGATTGAATTGATTTTTCATAGTCAGATAACGCAATTTGTTGATCTGTTTCTGAAATCTTAATGTTCGCTTTACGTGTACCCCAATCCCATAACGGAATATCAAGACTAGGACCTAAAGACCAAACGAAAGCACCTGATTTAAATAAATCACTTAAATCAGTAGATGCATAACCTGCAGTACCCGTCAAACTGATGGTTGGGAATAAGCGTGCTTTCGCAGCACCGATATTCGCACCAGCAGCAGAAAGTTGGTATTCAGCCGCTTTGACGTCTGGACGGTTGTTCAGCAAGTCACTTGGTAAACCAGAAGCGAACGCAGCATTTGAGGTAATACGCGTTACACGTTGTGTTGGCAATAAGTTGTCTGGAACTGATTGTCCAACAAGCAGATTTAGCAAGTTCTGAGCTTGTGCAATTTGAGTCTTATAATTGGCAACATCATTACGTGCGGTTTCAACAGAAATCTGAGCCTGACGAACAGGCACTTCACTGTCGATACCGACATCAAAACGTTTTTTGTTGAGGTTATAAGAGTCAAGCTGCGCTTTTAATGTTTGGTCAGCGAGCTTAAGTTGTGCGCTGGCAAAAGAGTAATTTAACCAAGCTTGTGCAACTTGACTAATTAAGCTGATTTGCGTTGCATCACGCGCACTTGCAGTCGATAAATAAGTATCAAGCGCATTGTCTTTTAAACTTTTTACCCGACCCCAGAAGTCTAACTCATAAGCAGTTACACCAAGACCCACATTATAACGTGTTTGAGCACCTACACCTTGATCCTGACGTAACAGACCACCACTTGCACCAATCGTTGGTAACTGATTGTTTTCAGTGATTTGATAGGCTTGTTGAGCACGTTGAATGTTCAATGTTGCTGTACGTAAATCACGGTTATTGGCTAAAGCAAGATCAAGCACTTGAAGTAAGCGTTGATCTGCAAAAAACTCTTTATAACCTTGTTCAGCAATAGATGTACCACCGTTATTTTGAATATAACCTGTTGGTATGTTCGCTTGAGCTACGGGTTCTGGGCCACGCATGCTTTGACAAGCTGTCAAAGCAAGCGCAAGTGCAGATACCGCAATGCTACGACCTGAAATAGACCATACTTTTTGCATCACGATTTATGCTCCTGAATATTTTGATTTTTAGGTTTGTACTTAAAGATACTACGAATCCATACGAAGAACACAGGAATAAAGAAGATACCTAAAAGTGTTGAGCTAATTACACCACCTAATACACCATAACCGACTGAGTGTTGGCTACCGGCACCAGCACCGCTTGATAAAGCAAGTGGTAATACACCGAAACCGAACGCTAAGGTTGTCATGATAATTGGACGTAAACGCATTTTTGCAGCATGCAATGTCGCTTCAAACAATTCTTCACCTTGTTCTTGCAACTCTTTTGCAAACTCTACAATCAAAATCGCATTTTTTGCAGACAAACCGATGACTGCAACGATCGCGACTTGGAAGTAGATGTTAAATGATAAGTTAGGATCACCTTTGATGACCATGCCCAACCAGGTTAAAGTAAATGCACCAATAACACCTAAAGGTACGACTAGCAATACTGAAACAGGGATAGACCAACTTTCATATAAAGCTGAAAGGCAAAGGAATACAATAAGTAAAGAAAGAATCAAAAGCGGAACAGTTTGACTACCAGATTCACGTTCTTCTAAAGACAGACCCGTCCATTCATAGTCGAAACCTGTTAAGCCCATAGACGGTAACTTACCAATAATTTCTTCCATGGCAAGCATCGCATCTCCCGAACTTACACCCGGTGCTGGAGTACCTTGAATGTTCGCAGAAGCTACACCGTTATAACGCTCAAGACGAGGTGAACCATAGGTCCATTGACCTGTTGCAAATGCAGAGAATGGAACCATGGTGCCGCTATTGTTACGTACATACCATTTGTTTAAGTCTTCAGGCATCATACGAGCGTTTGATTCGCCTTGAACATAAACTTTTTTCACACGACCACGGTCAACGAAGTCATTGATATAAGAACCACCCCACGCCATGCTCATGGTCGAATTAATATCCGCAATACTGACTCCCATTGCACCAGCTTGCGCTTGATCAATGTTGATTTGATATTGAGGGGTATCTTCTTGACCATTTGGACGAACACCTGCAAGACGTTTGTCTTGAGAAGCCATACCTAAAATAGCATTACGTGCAGCAATAAGTTTATCGTGACCTTGACCACTTGCATCTTTTAATTGGATGTCAAAACCTGATGAAACACCTAATTCAGGCATTGCAGGTAATTGCAATGGCATGATGTATGATGCATCTTTTACAATCATATTCAGTGCCATACCGCGTTGAATAATGGCGCCAATTTGTGATTCAGGTGTGGTACGTTCACTCCAGTCTTTCAATTTAATAAAAGCTAAACCAGCATTTTGCCCGACACCTGTAAATGAGAAACCAGAAACTGTAAAAATAGTATCTACATGTGCTTTTTCCTTATTTAAGAAGTAATCGGTCATGGTTGTGATGACTTTATCTGTTCGTTCAAGGCTGGCACTTGGTGGTAGCTGAACCAACGTCATAACTACGCCTTGGTCTTCTTCTGGTAAGAAAGAAGAGGGGAGCATTTTGTACAGTCCAACTAAGGCAACAATCACAGCAATATAGATCGCACCAGAGAATATCTTATGATGGGTCATACGATTGACACCACCTTGGTATTTCTCTGCTACTTTTTCAAAACTGCGGTTAAACCAACGGAAGAAACGCGCAAAAATGTTATTGCTTGGTTCTTGATTTGGATCATGCTGTTTTAACAATGTTGCACAAAGAGCTGGGGTAAAAGTTAAAGCAACGATTAAAGACAAAACCATTGCTGTAACGAGCGTGATCGAGAACTGACGGTAAATTACCCCCGTAGTACCACCAAAGAATGCCATTGGCACAAATACAGCAGTCAATACGCTGGTAATACCGACCAAAGCACCTGAAATTTGTTTCATCGATTTTTCAGTGGCTTCAACTGGACCGGCATGTTCTTCTTGCATTACCCGTTCGACGTTCTCAACCACAACGATGGCATCATCGACCAATAGACCAATCGCCAGTACCATGGCGAACATGGTTAAGGTATTGATCGAGAAGCCAAAAATATTAATAACTGCAAATGTCCCAAGTACAACCACAGGAACTGCCATTGTTGGAATAATCGTTGCACGCCAGTTTTGTAAGAACAAGAACATCACGAAGAATACAAGAACGATTGCTTCAATTAACGTATGTACCACACTTTCAATTGAAAGCTTAATAAACGGTGTGGTGTCATAAGCAATTTTATCTTTTAAGCCTTCAGGGTAGTTTTTACGCAATTCAGTTAAGCGTTTTTCTACAGCAGCGGCTGTATCAAGTGCATTTGCACCTGTTGCCAATTTAATTGCTACACCGCCCGCAGGGTTACCATTAAATTTAGAATCGAATTGATAACTGTCTGAACCTAATTCTACGCGTGCAACATCACCCAAACGAACTTGAGCACCAGAAGACGTGTTTTTTAGGAAGATGTTTTTAAATTGTTCAGGTGTTTGCAACATACTTTGCGCATTGACAGTCGCATTCAGGATTTGACCTTGTACAGCTGGAGCACCACCCAATTGACCTACAGCCACTTGTGAGTTTTGTGCACGAATGGCAGCAGCAATATCACTTGGTGTAACTTGCAAACTGGTCATTTTAGCTGGGTCTAGCCAGATACGCATTGCATATTGACCGCCAAAGACTTGAATTTCACCTACGCCTGCAACACGACTCAGTGGTTCAGAAATGTTTGAGTTTACATAGTCTTTAATGTCAGCGCCAGAAAGGCTGCCATCTGGCGAATAAAATGCAAGTACTTGCATAAAGCTCGCGCCAGATTTGGTCACTTTTACGCCTTGACGTTGTACATCTTCAGGTAAAAGTGCTGTCGCTGACTGTAATTTGTTCTGTACTTGAACCTGTGCAATGTCCGGATCAATACCTTGTTCAAAATTCAGGTTGATTGATGCCTGACCATTACCCGCACTGTTCGATGAGATATAACGTAAACCATCTAGACCATTCATTTGTTGTTCAATGATCTGAGTTACGGTGTTCTCAACAGTTTGTGCAGAAGCACCAGGATAAGTTGCAGCAATTGTCACTACAGGAGGAGCAATTGTTGGATACTGAGCAACAGGCATTTTTGTTAGCGTCAGAATACCCGCCAACATAATTACCAGTGCAATCACCCACGCAAAAATGGGGCGATGAATAAAAAATTGAGCCATATTCGTCTACCCCTTATGCATTTGAAGTAGCTTTTTGTTCACTGGATTTATTTTGTTGAACAGGTTGTGCTGCTGTACCTGGTTTAGCACCTGCTTGTGGTGCAGCCGCTTGAGGCTGATAAGGTTTAGCAACCACAGCTTGTTCTGGTTTTACTTTGGCAATACCATCAACAATCACTTTATCGCCAGTATTTAGGCCTTGAGTGACGATCCAATCTTTACCTTGAACACCTACAGTTGTTACAGGACGGCTTTCAACTACACCTTTTGCATTTACAAGCATTGCGATTGCTTGGCCAGTTGGTGTGCGTGTAATTGCTGCTTGTGGAACTAAGTAAGCATTTGGAATTACGCCTTGTACGATCTGCGCATTGGCAAACATACCCGGCAATAATAAATGATTAGGATTTGAGAAGACTGCACGTAAAGTCACAGAACCTGTGCTTGGATCTACACTAGCATCAGAAAATGCAAGGTTTCCTTCCACACCGTAGTAGCTACCATCTTCAAGTTTTAAACGAACTTTGGTGTTGTTGCTACGATCAATACTACCTTGGCTTAACTGTTGACGTAGACGTAATAACTCAGCACTTGATTGGCTGATGTCTACATAAATTGGGTCAAGTTGCTGAATCGTAACCAAAGCATTGGCTTGGTTTGCAGTCACCAAAGCACCAGCAGTGACTGAAGAACGACCAGATTGACCTGAAATAGGTGAACGAACAGTTGAATAACCTAGGTCAATTTGCGCATTTTTAACAGCAGCATTTGACGCTGCAATATCTGCTTCAGCAAGTTTGATTTGTGCAAGCAAATCATCAAACTCTTGCTTAGAAACAGCATTGATGCCGACAAGTTGACGATAACGATTTGCTTTAACCTGCAAGGCATTTAAGTTTGCTTGCTGACGTACTAAAGCTGCTTTTGCACTGTCTAAGTTTGCACGATTGATACTCGAGTCAATCTCATAAAGAGGTTGGCCTTCACGAACAAAACTACCTTCAGTAAACAAACGTTTTAAAATCACGCCATTTGTTTGTGGGCGAACATCAGAGATTTGATACGCTGAAGTACGACCAGAAAGTTCAACACTTTGTTCTACGCTTTGTGGCTGAGCAACAATGACACCAACTTCAGTCGGCGGCATTTTTTGGGCAGCACCACCAGCTTGTTGTGCTGATTTAGGATCTTTGCTGCAGCCTACAAGTGCAATACTTGTTGCGAGAGCACAAGCAGTAAGGGCAGGAGCCCAAAGCTTTGCCGACATCATTATTCCACCTCGTTTAGATTCTTATCTAAAAATAATTTGTTCTGTCTTAACGTTTCTCGTGACAGTATGAGCCATAAAATTGCAGCCCATATGACACCTATACCCCATCCAGTGAGTACATCAGTTGGGAAATGTGCCCCTAGATAAATTCTAGAGCCCCCCATGCTTAGAAACCATAAAAAGCCCCCCAAGCTAATCCATTTAACTTGGCGATGCTTTTGAAATATAAACATAATCGAACAGCATACAATCGCTGCATAAATACTGTGAGCACTAGGAAATGAAGCACCATAGGTTTGCACCATTTGGTAGATTTCATCGGGTCTAGGACGATTGACCAGATATTTGAGTATCCAACCAATTGCCGCAGCACCGAGCAGCCCAATACTGATCATCAGCACATTTGCATATTGTTTTAGACGTATGAAATATAAATTACATAGCCCTGCAATCACGATCATTGACGGTAAGCCGCCCAGATAGGATAGGGTGAGTGCTAGACCATTTAAGACCTCTAAACGGTGTGAACTCATCCATACAACGCTTGAAAAATCAAACTGTTGTATCTGGTTAATGTTTAAACCAACACTCCCAATAAGTAAACCTATACAGCCAATAAGGAGCAATACGTAAGGCATAAGTTAACCTAGAGTATATAAATTGCGTACGTTAAGTTTATTTAATCAACCGAAGTGTACTAGCCAGTACACTTTTTTTCAAGTGAGTAAATTTAGGTAATTTATACTAATTTCTTTTTGTGAAATATTTAACAATTTGCACAAAAAATAACAAAAATCCTAGTGATTTAGTTTGCTTTGTGAGTTTGCCTCATCTTCAAGTTGTAAGGGTTGTTTTGGCGGCCAGAAGAAATCTAGCGGACGGGTAGAAAAATGGGTAAATATAAGTTTTGCCAATGGTTTCCATTGTGAAAAACGAACTTGTCTTGCTCTGAGTGCCACAATAATGGTGAGCGTGAAGCTGACAAATAAATTGGTCAAACCAATACACAACACCCCAAGGAAAGACACTATGATGAGGCCAATATCAGGTGAACCATTGATGGTCATTAAGCCTTGAATAAAGTTAGCAGCAGCAAATGCAATATGGCGGATATCTAAAGGTAAACCTAAGATAAAACCAATGGTTCCCATACTTCCAAGCATGATCCCAAAGATAAAATTACCCGCTAAAGCGCCTAAGTTTCGCTCTATATAATCTGCAAATTTGTCCAGTCTGGCTTGTCCCATCATTTTTTTCAATTTTATGTGGGCTTTTAAGCGGGGACCGACTTTTCGATAGACTGACATATTGTCAAAATATCCAGCGATTAATCCTGATAAAAATAAACAAACACCGGCAATTGCTGCATGAGGAATTGCCAATGAAGTAAATGGATTTAGACTGGCGAGTAAGGTTGTGGCTTTAGCATGCGTCAAAAGTGGTTCATGCATTGACAGCTGCCATAGATAGGTAATTAATGCGGCAGTAGGAATCGCAATCGAAATATTTCCCAGAATTGCAATAAACTGGGTCCGAATAATATTAATAATCAGTCCGGCAAGTTCAGCAATTTGCGCTGTTTTTGAACCTTTTTGGTGCTGAACTGTTGATGCAAGTGCGGCCGCCGTCATCGCAGGCTGTTTGGTTGCTACAGTAAAGTGTAAAACATGGATCAGGATAAAACCCAATGAATAATTCATACTGTAGAGAAAGGCATGCAAAAATGGCGCAAGGACTAAACGTGCAGTCAGTATTTTCAGGGTTGCCATGGTTGCAATAATCGCACCTGCACCTGCAGCTGCTTTATACATGCCAAAGAAACCTTTCTTATCGGTACTTACATAATGTTCGCCTGTCTTACTGGCATTTTCAGTGACTTGTAGTGCGATTAACTCACTGTTGGTTTTAAGTAAATCACGCACACTGGTTTCACTATAGTGTGCATTGACTAAGTCCGTGAGCAATTCACCGCAGAGCTGATAACGAATCTGATCATCTTCGACCAGAAGATTGAGTAAGAGTTCAATTCGATCAATACATTGTTCTAGTAGCGAGAGTAAATAAGTCAGGCTTAAGCTCACCCCAATCCGTTTAATTGCTCGACGGATTTTCTGTACCACATCACGACATTGTTCAATCATGACCAACGCTTGGTCTGCATCGGGAGGAATACCCACAGCAAATTCATCTTCATCGCGATGTTGCTTTTTATACGCTTCTATAAACTCAACAATTTCACGGTTTTGAACTAAAAAAGGTGATTCATATTCTTGAAGTTCGGGGTAGGCATTGATAAATTCAGGATATAAGCCAATACCACTGATTCGATAGGAAAGCACAGTGATGGCTTTGACAATATCGCGTTTAATTCCCAATTTATCGTTTTTATAACGATGACCTTGATTGAGTAATCGGAACAATTGTTCCCATTTCTTTTCACTGATATTTTCCAGCCAATATTTATCACTACGCTGGTGAAACACTTTGCCAACCAAATCTTTGAGATCTGATTCGTCTGTTAATAAAGGTAGAAAATGTGCACCAATCCGTTGCCCAAGCTGATTCCAAAAGCCGTCTAAAGATAAAATCCCACTATCCGCATACAAGCCTGCTTGTTTATAGTGGTTTACCAGCTTGAGTAAGTAGCCTTGAAATGCAGAAGATGCATTGGGTGTAGTGAGCAGTGCTTGAATTAAAGCATCAAATTTATTTTGACTTTCTTCTAAATTGTGGCTGTCGCTGGGTCTGATACGATTGATTAACTCAATTAATATATCAGGATTGGGAACAACTTTTATGCTATCAAGTTGTTCCTGCATAAGGAGGAAAAGATCATTAAATTGTATATGCATAAGCCTTGTTAAATTTTATTGAATTCGATGTAAGGCAAGTTGCGCTAAATTATACAATGCCTGGCGATACTCAGATTCAGGCAAATGATTCAAAGCCTGAATCGCAGCTTGAGTTTCTTCTGTGGCACGGCGACTACAATAATCTAAAGCACCTGAGCTCTGAACAATTTCAATCACACGATCTAAATCGCCTGTTCCACCAGTTGCGATACTTTTACGGATAATTTCGTGCTCTTCACCCTGGGTATTTGCTAAGGCAGAGATTAAAGGTAAAGTGGGTTTACCTTCCATCAAATCATCACCAATATTTTTACCTAATGTTTCAGCATCAGAGGTATAGTCTAAAATATCATCAATAATTTGAAAGGCATTGCCAAAATGACCTGCAAATAAACGTAATGGTTCACGATACTCAGGTTTCCCTGCAATGATGGCAGCACCTTCAGTTGCAAGTTCAAATAAACGAGAAGTTTTACCGTGAATAATATCTAAATAAGTTTGTTCAGTCGTTTCGGGTTGATGCTGTGCTTGAAGCTGTAACACTTCACCTTCGGCAATTTCACAAGTGCCAGTCGAAAAGTCTTTGAGCAAGATCATATTGTCGAGATCAACCAGAAGATCAAAAGCTCGAGAAATCAGAAAATCACCCACCAACACAGCAGTTTGGTTGTTCCAAGTTGCGTTTGCAGTTGGACGGCCACGACGTAAACCAGATTCATCTACAACATCATCATGTACCAATGTTGCGGTATGCAGCATTTCAATGATTGCTGCCAGTTTGCGATAAGGGTCCATCTGTAGATCTGTTGCACCACATGCTTTTGCTGCAAGTAGGCACATGATTGGACGCATGCGTTTACCGCCAGCTTCAACAACATGTTTACTGACGGCCATCACTAAAGCAACTTTTGAGGTAATCCCTTCATTAATAAACTTGTCCATTGCAGCAAAGTCGGTTGCAACTGGAGCGAGAATATCTTGCTTAAAGTCGATGGTCATCGGGTGGGAGCCTCATGCAAATGCGTTATAAGTTGCTAGTGTAACAATTAACATGTCTGAATGTTGCTTTTGCAAGCAGACATCGTGCCTGAATCTTAATGATTTGTTCTTTCTTTGTCCAAAGATGAATAAAGCATTGAACATTCAATCGATCATTCTTTTGAGCTACATAGTAGCGGATTTGTTTTAAAAATCTATTTCAATTTTAGCTGTATCTTAAAAAAAAATTCATATTATCAAAGGGGAAATCTTAAAAAAACCGTTTTATGTAGATTATTTTCTATACAATGATAATATTTGCTGGAAATGACTTGTTGTTTAATTCATTATCACTTAAAATCTTTGCCCTTGAATAACCCCCAGTGGCGTTCGTCTTAAGATCGATATATTCCTTTATCGGCACGACGACACGGGTAAGTTGGAGTACATTATGTACGCAGTAATCCAAAGCGGTGGTAAACAGCACCGTGTTGTTGAGGGTGAAACCCTTAAAGTAGAATTGTTGAAAGCTGAAACTGGCGCGACTATTACATTTGATGATGTATTAATGGTTGTGAATGGCGAAAGCATTCAAATCGGTGCTCCAGTTGTAGCTGGCGCAAAAGTAACTGCAGAAGTGGTTGGTCACGGTCGTCATGACAAAATTCGTATTGTTAAAATGCGTCGTCGTAAGCACTACCGTAAACAACAAGGTCACCGTCAATGGTTTACCGAGTTGAAAATTACTACGATCGCAGGTTAATCACTAGGAGTATATAGACATGGCAACTAAAAAAGCCGGTGGTTCGACCAAAAACGGTCGTGATTCGAATCCTAAAATGTTAGGTGTTAAAATGTACGGTGGTCAAGCTGTGACTGCTGGTAACATTATCGTTCGTCAACGTGGTACGGAATTCCACGCTGGTACAAATGTTGGTATGGGTCGTGACCATACTTTATTTGCTACTGCTGACGGCGTAATCAAATTTGAAGTGAAAGGTCAATTTGGCCGTCGCTATGTATCTGTTGAAGCGTAAGCTTTAATAGTGCAAAAAAGCCCGCTTTATTGCGGGTTTTTTTATCACTTTTTTTTATTATTAAAGAAAAACCCATCTTCATCATGATGAATAATTTTCAACATATTGCACCAATAACAATACAAAACTTCTTATTTTCTCAATTATTACTGACTCAATTTGGTTTAAGATAAGCAATCTAATAAATTACATTCTGTGCCAAATATTATTTGAATATTTTAATTGAGGTACAGACATAGAAAAGGTGAACATATGAATATGCTTCGTAAAACGATGGGTGCAGTGGCTATAAGTGCAGCGCTGTTTGCACCTGTAATGAGCACAACAGTTTTTGCAGCAACTGCTGCTTCGGAGCAACAAGCAACTGCCAATCTGGTTAAACAACTCAGTGGTGTAAAAAGCTTTACTGCAAATTTCGAGCAAACCACAAAAGCGACTCAAACAGGTAAAGTTGCACAGAAAAAGGGTTTAACCGCTCAGCATATGAATCAAACCTTTAAAGGTACAATGAAGGTTGAACGTCCTGGTAAATTCTATTGGGAAACCACCACGCCCGCAAAACAGACTATTGTGACTGCAGGTCGTACAGTGTGGATTTATGATCCTGACTTACAGCAGGCTGTACGCCAAAGTTTAGATGAGCAGGTTGCCAATACACCAGCATTACTCCTCAGTGGTAATACAGAACAAATTCAAAAGGCTTATCGTATTACTCAGCCAAATGCAGGTAAAACTTACTATACCTTGTATCCAAAACAAAAAGATGGTGCTTTCCAAAGTTTGACGATCAGTTTTGGGGCGAAAAATGCACCGACTTTAATGATCTTGCAAGATTCTTTAGGTCAAACAACCACTGTGCGTTTTAACAATGTACAGGTCAATGCCGCTATCCCTGCGTCTACCTTTAATTTTGTGCCGCCTAAAGGCACAGACATTATTGATCAATAAACGACTTTGATTGAATAGAAGAGCAACCGTAAGGTTGCTTTTTTATGCCGATTAAACAGAACACAGCAATAGACTCAGTCATGTTGATCAGGCGAAGGATGGATGTCTTTCAAGGAATACGGTAGCTTTCAATACAAGATTATTCTATGCTCAAACAAGGGTTTGAATATAAAAACTGAGATGCTATATGTATCGCAAAACACAATTGAAACTCAAACATTACCCAAAGATGACTGCGCAAAAGTCATTTTTGAATGTTTTGAGACAAAAGTTAATCTGCATGATTGGGCGATTTTTAAGACAGCATCGTCGTGATAAAGAAGTCAATCTTTATCACAAAAAGCTTTACCAGCCAGTTGAAGAAATCATCACAACCACTTTAAAAATATCAGGAATTATCCCATATCATTTAAATGGCTTATTGTTAAGAATTGGCTCAAATCCGATTGGAGTAGAAAAGCCTACATTATTTGAGTGGTATCTTGGTCATGGAATGATTCACGCGCTTAAATTACAAGCGGGTAAAGCAATCTGCTTTAAAAGCAGTATGCTGGCCACAGATACGGTGCAGCAATATAAACAACAACCAGCAATAGGCGGCTTTCGCCGTGGTGCACATGATGTTGTAAATACCAATGGGGTTTCATTGTAATTGGGTTGAGACCCATACAAATGTAGATTCCAATCAAAATGACAATGTTGGCGCTAATTTGAATAAAAGAGTTAGCACATCGGCAGAAACAACAAAATTTCAATAATTAACAATTATGAATATTAATTTAAAGGTTCTGGTTTTATGATAGGGCTATTACTAAATATGCTTTAAAGATATAGAAATGAAAGTAAATTTTAAAAGTGGTCTGATTTTTTTATCTCTTTTATCCAGTATGCTCATGGTTAGCGCATGCCAAGAAAAGCCAGCACCTCAAGCAGATCAAGCTGCAAGTACGACTCAACACGCGCAAATACCGCTGATTCAAGCCAAGGTTGAACGCGTCAATGTGGTAAAAAAACAGTTTTGTGATGAAGATGGTTGTACGCAATATGATTTGCAAACTGTTAAAAGTAATGTGCATTGGCTAGATGAGTATTTTCTAAATCGTATTAAAAAAGATGTACCTGGCGCATTTGAGAAAGATCAAAATCATGCCCAAGCTGAAAGTGAAGCGCAATCTTCACCTAAAGGTTTAAATCAAAATTCAATTTATGTTCGTTTTATTTCACAACAAAATAATTTAGCCACTTTTGTGATCCAGACTTATACCTATGCAGCAGGTGCTGCTCATGGGATGTATCACAATGAATATGTGACATTCGATC
Organism: Acinetobacter sp. BIGb0196; assembly: GCF_011759595.1. NCBI lineage: Bacteria > Pseudomonadati > Pseudomonadota > Gammaproteobacteria > Moraxellales > Moraxellaceae > Acinetobacter > Acinetobacter sp. BIGb0196. The sequence goes on from NZ_JAAOZA010000002.1 coordinate 1,282,307, forward strand.
TAAGCACGCAAAAGCGCCTCGCCCTAACTGATATTCTTAAACCAAACGTCGAAGCAAAAGTTGCTGAACAGCTTTATGATGCTAATGCGAATTGGTTGATTCAAAAAGATATTACGCGTGATAAATTGCAGTTAAGTGATAATTATTATTATGGTGTAAATGGTCTGGTTTTTGTTTATCCATTGTATGAACTTACCTCTTATGCAGAAGGTATGCCTGAGTTAAAACTGCCGTATCAAGTGGCAAAAGATTTGATTAAAGCTGAGTATTTACCAAGTCTACCTCAAGTCGAAGCGACTGTAGAAAAACCTGTTACACCTTAATTGTCTTCAAATCATACAATTCATGTATGTCTAATGCTCTGTCACTGTATTTTTTACAGTGAAGAGCTTACACTATAGTCAGTTTTTTTCTTACCCTTTAGATTGACTATGATCGACCCGAAATTAATCAGAAATAATATCGAGGCTGTAAACTTAGCCTTAGCCAAACGTGGTGTACAACTCAACGTTGAAGAATGGGCATCACTAGAAGCTCGCCGTAAAGAAATTCAGTCTAGAACTGAAAACTTACAGGCAGAGCGTAATTCGGGTGCGAAACAAGTTGGTCAAATCAAAAAATCTGGTGGCGATGCTTCAGAAATCATGGCACGTATGGGTGCGATTGGTGATGAAATTAAAGCTGCTGAAGTTGAATTGAATGAACTTCAAGCTGAATTAGAAGCAAAACTACTCTCAATCCCAAACATGCCACATGAGTCTGTGCCAGAAGGGAAAGATGAAAGTGATAATGTTGAAGTTTTAAAGTGGGGCACACCACGTCAATTTGATTTCGAAATCAAAGACCATACAGATCTTGGCGAAATGATGGGTGGTTTGGAGTTTGAAACGGCAACCAAATTAACGGGCACACGTTTCAGTGTATTGAAAGGTCCATTGGCGCGTTTACAACGTGCATTGACCCAGTTCATGCTGGATACCCATACCTTGAAAAATGGTTATACCGAAGCTTATGTACCTTATCTTGTCAATGCAGACTCATTGCGTGGTACAGGTCAACTGCCTAAATTTGAAGAAGATTTGTTTAAATTACAAGGCGAAAAAGAATACTATTTGATTCCAACTGCAGAAGTTCCAGTGACGAACTTTGTCCGTAATGAAATCATCGATGCTGACCGTTTACCGTTGAAATATGCTGCGCATACGCCATGTTTCCGTAGTGAGGCAGGTTCTTATGGTCGCGACACTCGTGGTTTAATCCGTCAACACCAATTCGACAAAGTTGAAATGGTTCAAATCGTAAAGCCTGAAGATTCAATGGACGCTTTGGAAGCATTGACAGGTCATGCAGAAGGGATCTTACAAGCTTTGGGTTTACCATATCGTAAAATCGTTTTATGTGGTGGCGATATGGGCTTTGGTGCGTGTAAAACTTATGATTTAGAAGTTTGGGTACCAAGCCAAGATACATATCGTGAGATTTCTTCTTGTTCAAATATGGGCGATTTCCAAGCACGCCGTATGATGGCGCGTTATCGTGCAGACCAAAAGAAAACTGAGCTGGTACATACCTTGAATGGTTCTGGCTTGGCTGTCGGTCGAACATTATTGGCTGTGATGGAAAACTACCAACGTGCCGATGGCTCTATTGAAGTGCCAGAAGTGTTACGCCCGTACATGGCTGGTGCAACATTTATCGACTAAATGTCGAAAACTCGATATTTGGTTCAGTTTTGTGCATAAATATTGCTTAGTACAATCAGATTTGAACTTTTGAGGAACACTGTGGAAATTTTCCCAATTTCATTAAAACTACAAGGGCAACCTTGTCTGATTGTGGGTGGTGGGCATATTGCTTATCGCAAAGCAGTATTACTTGCAAAAGCAGGTGCTGTAATTCATGTGGTTGCACCAGATATAGAGCAAAACCTTTTAGATATTGTCCATTCAACTCATGGGCAATATCATGCCGATAAATTTGATCCTCAAATGAGCTTAAGTAGCTATCGTTTGGTGATTGCTGCAACCAATGATAAAGCTGTCAATCAAGCTGTTTTTGAAGCTTGTGAAGATTTAAATGTGTTGGTCAACAGTGTTGATGATCCTCCACATTGTCGCTTTATGGTGCCGGCGATCATTGATCGTTCACCAATGGTGGTTTCAATTGCCACCAATGGTGCTTCTCCTGTTTTATCTCGCCAGATTCGTACCCAGCTTGAAGCGTCTATTCCACATGGAATGGGTAAACTTGCTGATTTTTCTGGGAAATGGCGTAAAGCAGTTAAAGAACAGATTACTAATCCTGATGAACGTCGAATATTTTGGGAAGATTTATATGCCAGCCCTTTAAAAGAGCAGGTGTTTAATGACAATCTCATAGAGGCGGATCGTCTAATTGAACAAGCTTTAACAAAATGGCAAAAACCAAAAGGTGAAGTTTATTTGGTAGGTGCAGGGCCAGGTGATCCTGAGCTATTAACCTTAAAAGCACTTAGATTGATGCAGCAAGCGGATGTGGTGATTTATGATCGCTTAGTGTCCCCCGCGATTTTAGAATTGTGTCGTCGTGATGCTGAAAAAATCTATGTGGGTAAAGCACGTTCAAATCATTCTGTGCCACAAGATGGGATTAATGCATTACTGGTCAAATATGCCACTGAAGGCAAACGTGTCTGCCGTCTAAAAGGTGGTGATCCATTTATTTTTGGTCGCGGTGGTGAAGAAATTCAAGAGCTTTTTGCAGCCAATATTACGTTCCAAGTTGTTCCGGGCATTACCGCTGCATCAGGGTGTTCAGCTTATGCTGGGATTCCGCTTACACATCGTGATTATGCACAAAGCGTTCGTTTTTTGACGGGACATTTAAAAGAAGGTTCACCTGAGTTACCTTGGAATGAGTTGGTTTATGAAAATCAGACATTGGTTTTATATATGGGCTTGGTGGGACTAGAAAAAATTTGTGAAAACCTAATATCACATGGTCAACGTCCAAATATGCCAGTGGCTTTGATCTCCAAAGGGACAACCCCGGATCAAAAGGTGGTGGTTGGAACTTTGGCAGATATTGCATCAAAAGTTGAAGAAAACCATATTCAAGCACCTACTTTGACCATTATTGGTGAAGTGGTGAGTTTACGCGAACAGTTACAGTGGCAATAATATCTGCCTAAATTTTTCTTTAAAAACAGACATGGTCTTTTTTAAAGGACTTAGGTTGTATTCTGATAAGTAGAGATCTCCCGTGATTCATGTTGTTTTATACGAGCCTGAAATTCCTGCAAATACAGGGAATATCATTCGTTTATGTGCCAATACAGGTGCACAATTACATTTAGTCAAGCCTTTAGGTTTTGAACTGGATGATAAGAAGTTGCGTCGTGCAGGATTGGATTATCATGAATGGGCACATATGAAAGTTTGGGAAAACTTTGCTGAGTGTTTGGATCATTTAAAAGGGCAGGGAATTGATCTTGATGCGATTTATCCTTTAACCACCAAAGGTACTGAAACACCACATACCTCAGATTTAAACCGACCTGTGGCTTTATTGATGGGGCCAGAAACACGTGGTTTACCAGAAGATGTTCGTATGATGTTCCCTCAGGCGCATTGGATTCGTTTACCTATGGCACCGAATTCACGTAGTCTGAACTTATCGAATGCCACCGCAGTAATTCTATATGAAGCATGGCGTCAGCAAGGGTTTAAAGAATTAAAATAAAAATCACAACCCATCGTATAGATGGGTTTTTATTCATATTCATTTATGATTGCCTTTTTGGGCGGATCAAGGAAATTTGACTTGAATAAACGATTTCATCCGATTGGGATTTGCCTTTGAAATCCCTAATCCGAATATTTATTTTAATTTTTTGTCCTTTCTTCGCTGTGTAGCGAATGTCTGAGATGATCTTATCTTCTAACACCGTTCCTAAATAGTGTTGACAGCCTGTATCAGCTCGATGAGAAACCTGTGCTTTTTTTACAAGGCCTTTAAAAGAGATAAGATGGATATGACCCCTGTGTGAGAGTGCATCACTTCTAGCAACAGCTAAGGTCTCTATAGTCGTATTCTCTAAAAGCTTCACCACCAAATCACAAGAGTTTTCATAAGAAGCAAACGCACGATGGCTGCATAGGGTTAGGATAAAGAGGAATAGTATTTTCATTATTTTTTCCATTTAACATGTTTTATTTATAAGATGTTAAGTGTATTGCACTAGGTAAAATTTTTAGTTGAGTGCACATTGTACTTATAGCATTGGAATTGATGATTCATGCAAAAGTAATGACTCTTTGCTGCTTAAATTGTATCAAAGTGTCTTTGTGCAAAGGATCACAGCATGTATTGGATTGATTTCATAGCAGAGCTGATTAATTATTTATCTGGTCCTAAATAGGTCACCGTTTCAGATTTCGGTATACCTTTATAATCTGTGATTAAGATATTCAATTTAATTTTTTGTCCTTTTTTAAATTCTGAGCGATTCGGGAAATCGCTTAAATTTTCTTCTAAGACTTTGCCGATATAGTGTTGACAACCACTATCTGCTCGGCCAGCGGCTTGCGCTTTTTTTACAACACCTTTTATGTTGAGTGTTGTTTCCTCAATTTCACCTAAGCCATCTTTGTTGATATATAGCGTACGTGTAGACGTATTTTCTAAAAGTTTAACCTCTAAATCACAAGAATTTTCATAGGACGCAAACGCACTATGGCTGGATATTGTCAGCATAAAGAGCAGTGGAATTTTCATTATTTTTTCCCCTTTGATATGTTTTATTAAAATGATGCTGAGTTTATATCATGCTTACAACATATCGAGCTGAGTATAAGTCATGTTTAGAGTGTTGAGATTTATGCTTCCTGCAACAGTGCTGGCTCATTTTTTGCTTGAATTGCATCAAATTGTTTTTGAGCACGAATGATATGTTGCACATTGCCTTCAGCCCAGAGCTTAAATGATAAAGCGGTTTGTGCAAACTCAAAGCCTAGAGAGGTTAATGCATATTCAACACGAATCACATTGTTTTCATGAATTGTACGGGTGATAAATCCATCTCTTTCCAGAATTTTTAATTTCTGAGAAAGCACTTTAGGTGAGATCCCTGTTAAGTTTTTTTTCAGTTCATTGAAGTGCTGAGAATCTTGATGAAGTCGATAAATAATCATCAAAACCCACTTATCTGCAAATTTTTCAAAAAAAGATCGTGCCGGGCAATTTGGATGAAAAATATTAAAATTGAATGTATTAGTCATCAATCTTTACCTCAATTTGGAAAGTTATAACCAAGAAATGACCAGTTACCATGTAGTAACTAATTGATACTAGATTTCAAAAGTATATCATAAATTAATCAGGTCAATACAACTTCTGCTGATTGATAGCGTTGATCGACCGTTTTATATTTATGAGCGTGGTTTTAATGAAAATAACAGATGCGGTCGTTTTTATTACGGGTGCAAATCGTGGTCTAGGTTTAGCGCTTGCCCAGCAAGCGATACAACGTGGCGCCAAGAAAGTTTATGCAGGAATGCGTAATCTTCAAGATTTTAATCAACAGGGTATTATTCCGATTGTTGTAGATGTTACAGATCCCGTATCTATTCAAAAAGCTGTTGCAGAATGTGGTGATGTCAATCTATTAATCAACAATGCAGGTATTGCACGCTTAAATGAAAGTCCTGTAGACGCAAATATTGCAGCAGTGACACGGACGGTTTTAGACACCAATCTTTATGGTGTGATCAATACGACTCAGCAATTCTCTCCAATTTTAGCAAGCCATGCTGAAAGTTATATCGTCAATATTTTATCGGATGTGTCTTGGGAACCCAGTACGATGCTAGCCAGTTATGCGATTTCTAAAGCGGCAGCATGGTCATTTACCAATTCAACTCGGCAATGGTTAGCTAAAGCCAATGTTCATGTGATGGGGGTACATGTCGGTTTTATCGACACAGATTTAACCCAGTCACTCGATATTGCCAAAATTTCACCACATACAGTGGCGCAACACGTATTTGATGGAATTCAACAAAATGCCTTTGAAGTGTTGGTTGGGGAATCGACCCAACAACTCAAACAAGGTCTAACTGCAACCCCTCCAAGTTATATCAAACATTAATATACCTATCATCTAGATCAGAGGACTTATCATGTCAAAAATCGCTGTTGTTTATCATTCAGGTTATGGCCATACCAAAGTCATTGCAGAAACTTTTGCCAATGAAATTCAGGCAACGCTCATCGAAGTGGATCAAGAGGGCAATATTCAAGATCAGGATTGGGACACTTTAGATGCCGCAGATGCAATCGTATTTGGTGCGCCAACTTACATGGGCGGTGTACCTTGGCAATTTAAAAAATTTGCAGATGCATCTTCTAAGCGTTGGTTTACTCGTGCATGGGCAGACAAGGTTTTCGGTGGTTTTACCAACAGCGCAAGTTTAAATGGCGATAAGCAAGTGACATTAATTTCTTTACACACCTTGGCTTCACAACATGGTGGTATTTGGGTCAGTCTTGGTTTGGCACCTTCAAACACTAAAAGCGCTACACGTCAGGATGTAAACAGCTTAGGCGGTTCTGTAGGCTTATTGGTTCAATCACCTGCTGATGCCAGTACAGATGAGATTCCAAGCGGTGATTTAGAGACTGCAAAACAATATGCAAAACGAATCAAAGCGATTACGGAAAAATTTATTGCAGCATAATTGCAGTTGATATGACTAAAATAAGAAAGGCGCATAAAGCGCCTTTCTTATTTGATTACATATGCAATAATCAATTATTCATGTTCATTGTGTTGTGGTGCAGGGTAGCGGAAACCACGAGTTTTATAGGCTAAATAGGCAACACCTAATACAGCCCATGCAAGCCCGAGTTTTAATGCCATTTCATCAATTTCTAACCACATCAAGAACACGCTGGCAAAACCAAGAGATGGAATCACCACATAATTGATGATTTCTTTCAGTGATTTTGTTCTGCCGTCACGTAAGGCGTAACGTGAAATCACAGAGAAATTCACAAAACTAAATGCAGTTAAAGCACCAAAGCTAATTAAGTTGACAATATGTTCAAGGTCAAGAAAACCCGCTGATAACGCAACAACACCAACAATCAAAATATTATAAGTCGGGGTATGTAATTTTGGACTAATATGACCAAAAATCTTTTTGTTAATGACGCCATCACGACCCATTACATACATCAAACGGGATACCCCAGCGTGTGCAGAAATACCAGAAGCCAGTACAGCAATGACCGCAAAATACAACACTAACTTTTTAAATGCGATGCCTGTAATTGCCGTTAGAATGGTTGCATTGCCAAGTGCTTCAAGCATCACAGGTTGAGATTCATCCAGCGGATTAAAGTAAAGATTGGCATTACTTGGGAAAAATAGCTGAATAAAATAGGTACTAAAAATAAAGATAATACCCGCGATCAACGCTGTAGAGAAAATTGCTTTTGGTAAGGTTTTTTCAGCATCTTTGGTTTCTTCTGCAAGGGATGATAACGCATCAAAACCTGTGAAAGAGAAACAAAGAATCGTTGCACCACCGATTAACGCACCAATTGCAGTCATTTCACTCCAGAATGGAGCAAGTGACCATAATTCAGCTTTATCTGGGTTTAAGGTGCCATCTGCGTAAATACCCTGAGTTAACAGTAAATAAACTTCATAAACAAAATAGAAGATGATCGCAAGTTGCACCACAACAATGGTACTGTTAAATCGAGCAACAAAACGTGAACCAAATAAGTTGATCACAGTCATAATTGCCGTCAGTGCAATGACCCAGATCCAGTTATTCACATCTGGGAATAAGGCTCTTAAGTAAATATCAGCCAAAATGATGTTGACGAGTGGAGATAATAAATAATCTAACCAAGAAGACCAGCCAACCATAAAGCCGACATTCGGGTGAATCGATTTTTGCGCATAGGTATAAGCAGACCCTGACGAAGGGTAGCGCTTGATCATATGACCATAACTGATAGAGGTCAGAAGAATGGCAACGAGCGCAAAAATATAAGAAGTTGGAACATGTCCATGGCTTCCGTCGGACACTAAACCAAAGGTATCAAATAAGGTAAGTGGCTGAATATACGCTAGACCAATAATGATAATATGCCACAGCACAAGATTTTTTTTCAGTTTTGCTGTGGATTGAGTCCCAGAGATATCTGTCAACGGCGTTATCCTCTTAATCGTTGATCAAGGATCAGTCATATTTATAAGGATCGTTTGAGACGAACGATCCCCCCTAAGAATAAAACAAAAGTGCGCCAATCTACTCTAAAAGGTCACATTTGTCAGTAACTTTGTTGGCTTTTTTAGCAGAAAACGTGCCATCTTGATCAAAAAATAAGTGACTGCCCATTCTGCAAGATAAAAGCCCGATGTTTAGATAAACATCAGGCTATTTACTATCGGGGGCTGTCAACATTTCATCTGTAGACTACATCACTGCAAACATAGACTTAGTGCCAATAGCTCCCTCTATATTGTCGCAATTTTAGACAATTACCAAGCTTTTTCTAAGATTGACTTTAAATCTTTAAAGGTTGCTTCTTTCGGATTGAAAATAATTGAGCCGTCATTGAGTGCTTTTTCGGCAACTTCATCCAGCTGTGCTTGAGTAACTTTACCTGTTTCACTCAAGGTACGTGGAAGCTTAGTCAAATGATAGACACGATCACGCATGGTATTTAACGTCTCTATGGCCTTATCTGCACGCTGGTTTGCAGGGGTCTGTGCGTAAATATCAGCACCAGCAAGTGGCAATAATAGATCGGCAATCTTGTCACCATTCACTTCCTTGTTGTATTCCAAAACATAAGGAAGAAAGAGATTCATACATAAGCCATGAGGCAAATGCGCTACTGCACCTAAAGCATGACCAAGAGAATGCACAATACCAACCATAGAGTTAGAAAATGCAATGCCTGCCATTGTTGAGGCTTGAGCAAGTTCTAAGCGACCTGTTGCATCACTAGGATGATCCAGTACATCAAATAAACTTGTACTGATCTTTTTGATAGCAGCAGTTGCATACGCATCGGAAATTGGATTGGCTGCAATACAGGTATAGGCTTCTACAGCATGTGTCATGGCATCCATCGCTGTCATTGCTGTCAGATGTGGTGGCAATGTTTGGGTCATACGCGGATCGAGAATCGCCGCATGCGGCATTAAGTAATTTGAGGCAAATGCCATTTTTACATTTTTTTGATTGTCAGATACGACCGCAGCCAAGGTCACTTCTGAGCCTGTACCTGATGTCGTAGGAATCACAAAAAAAGGTTTAAGTGGGCGAGGGAGGTTGTGTGCACCTGAATACTTAAGTAAATCATCGCCACCCTCAGAGACTAAAATATTGGCTGTTTTAGAGGTATCAATAACCGAGCCACCACCCACAGCAATAATCGCATCACAGTTATTTTCACGATACGCTTGTGCTGCAGCACGAACTGTTTCAAGGCTTGAATCAGGTGGAACATCATCGAAAATAATGCCAATTTCAATATCAGTAGATTCAAATGCAGCTTCAATAGGTGCTAAAAGGTGATTGGCACGCACACCTTTATCGGTGATGATCATTGGGCGTTTAGCGCCTAATGATGCAAGTTCGAAAGGAATATGTTCGAGTGCAGCATGACCAGCGATCACTTTTACAGGACAGAAAAATTCGTAATATGGTTTAGCCATGTGTTAAGCACTCCCTTTTAAATATGATTGGGCAACTTTAAGATAGATATTTGCAGCGCCCGCTAATTTTTCTTTTAAACTTAATTCTGATGGATATTCTTTTACCGCGAGTTCAGCAACCAGTTTAGGTAAAATTAATGCTTCCATTTTATTCAGACAACGCACTAAACGGATGGCGTGTGCCACATCTCCATCTGCGATCATACGGTCATTTGCAAAAGCTTGAGCTGTACTTTCCTGAAATGAAAAGACTAAAAAAGCATGATGAACATGTTTGAAAATAATCGATAGATCCGGCTTAGCGTCTAAAGATTTAACCAGTTCAAGTTGCTTGTTTTGATTGACTCTGGCAATAAATGAAGCGCCGTTTGGAAAAACTTTCATTGATAATGTAAAACCAACAGGGAGTACAGATACTTCATGTTTAATTTCATCATCAACTTGACTCGCCATGACCAAACCTCTGCCAATCACATCCATCATGAGTTTGACATAGGCTTGTTCTAAAGCGGGTTTGATAGATTTACTTGAAATCACTCGTTAGTCCCTTATATAAAATTGTACTTTTGTTTTAGAGTAATTACTCTAATTTGTTTTCAGATAAAAATAAAGCGATTTATTTGTGAATGACTTCATGGTCATTTGATTTTTTGTCGATGACTTCAATATCATTAAAGTAACCACTCTGTTGAAAATACTCAATCACATCTTTTGATAGTTGCTCGTAATCAGGGTAGTTTTTAATCAAATCGCTGACACGGACCATTTCTAAACCTGCATAACCACATGGGTTAATGGTATGGAAGCCATCTAAGTTACAATCAATATTTAATGCTAACCCGTGATAACTACGTCCTCTGCGGATTTTAAAGCCCAGTGAACCAATTTTACGTTCGTTGACATAAACACCTGGTGCATCAGCTTTGGCATAGGCATCGACATCATATTTCTTGAGCAGATTGATCATTAAGTTCTCTGCATAAGTGACCAATGTACGCACATTCCATTTCAAGCGATTTAAATCAAACATGAAATAAATCACCATTTGACCAGGACCATGCCAGGTAACTTGTCCACCACGATCTGATTGAACAACAGGGATATCACTGTGCATTAAAATATGTTCAGGTTTGCCGGCTTGCCCCTGAGTCAGTACGTCAGGATGTTGCAAGATCCAAAGTTGATCTGGAGAGTTTTCATCACGTTGTTCAGAAAAAGATTTCATTTCCTGAAAACGCTCGGCATAAGGCGTTAAGTCTTGATATTGACGAATAATCAGATGTGGTTTTAGAACAGCATCGTTCACAGACAAGTGCCCTTAAAATATAGAAATCGCTTTAATTATAAAGAAATTTAGTTTGGAAAAGTGAAAGCAATTGCTGATCATTTGCAAATAAGCCAGCAGGGCATATTCCCCGATAAAATCAGGGTGCAAAAAAACACGCCATTGTGGCGTGTTTTTTAATTCATTTCAGCATTACAAGGCAGTACGAATATGTTCGCAAGCAGCAAGGTCAGCATACAAGGCATGCACTTGCTCAAGCTCTTCAAAACGTAATTGAGCCGTAATCGAATGATATTTACCAGTACGTGATGGTTGTACAACAAGTGTCGCTTCATTAAATTCAGGGAAATGTTTTACCAAAATTTCAACTACAGCACCACGTAATTCTTCACCCGCATTACCAATCAATTTAATTGGGTAATCCATTGGAAAAACCCAAAGATCTTCTTGTAATTCGCGAGATGGAGTGCGGTCTAACATTTTTTCACCTCTAATTTATCAACAATGCCTGCATAAGTGCAGGCATTGTGTTTCTCTTAAATACTTAATGGGGTTACTCGATTGATTTTCAAGTCCCGAAAGTATTCATAGATTGAACAAATTCAACTTAGTCATTTTCAAGGAACGAACGTAAATGTTCTGAACGAGAAGGATGACGAAGTTTACGTAAAGCTTTGGCTTCAATCTGACGAATACGTTCACGTGTTACATCAAACTGTTTACCTACTTCTTCCAAAGTGTGGTCAGTCGGCATGTCGATACCAAAACGCATTTTTAAGACTTTCGCTTCACGTTCAGTTAAGTTTTCAAGTACTTCACGTGTTGCTTCTTTTAAGCCTTCTGAAGTCGCAGCATCTACTGGAGAAGTGATGTTGCTATCTTCAATGAAATCACCAAGATGAGAATCTTCATCATCACCGATTGGCGTTTCCATAGAAATTGGCTCTTTAGCAATCTTAAGCACCTTACGCACTTTAACTTCGTCCATTTCTAGACGTTCACCTAATTCTTCAGGAGTCGGTTCACGACCCATTTCTTGAAGTAATTGGCGAGATACACGGTTGATCTTGTTAATCGTTTCGATCATATGTACAGGGATACGAATCGTACGTGCTTGGTCCGCGATTGAACGGGTAATCGCCTGACGAATCCACCATGTTGCATAGGTCGAGAACTTGTAACCACGACGGTATTCAAACTTGTCTACCGCTTTCATCAAACCAATGTTACCTTCTTGAATCAAATCCAAGAATTGTAAACCACGGTTTGTGTATTTTTTCGCAATTGAAATTACCAAACGTAAGTTGGCTTCAACCATTTCTTTCTTGGCACGACGAGCTTTGGCTTCACCAATCGCCATACGTTTAGAAATGTCTTTAATTTCTTTAACGTTTAGATCAAGGTCTTTTTCAATATCAGCAATCTTTTGTTGGAATGCCAATACATCTGGACGAACTTTTTCTAAATAGCCTTTTAGTTCAGCAGGTGCTTTTGCAATTTGTTCATCTAACCAGGCAGGATTTGATTCCTGACCTGGGAATGATGTACGGAATTGTGTACGATCCATACGACCACGACGAACTGCATAACGCATCACTTCACGTTCAGAGGTACGAATTTGTTCGTGCGTGCCACGAATCATTTCTGAAATGATGTCAAATAAACGCGGTGTAAATTTAAACATCATAAACACAGTTGCCAGTGCTTCCATTGCCTCAGTACCTTGAGTACTGTTACGGCCATGTTGCGCAATTGCGACTTTTGCACTGTTCCAAACTGCTTCTAGCTCTTCAAAACGCGCTTTCGCAATTTCAGGATCTGGACCAGATTCACCTTCAGAATCGTCATCACTTTCAGACTCTTCTTCTTCGTCTTCATCATCCAACTTCACTTCTTTAGTCGGTTTTGCAGAAGTATCTTCTTCTTCAACGATAACTTCAGCTTCGTCTTCTAAAACTTCTGGAATCACTTCGTCAGATTCAGGATCTAAATAGCCTGATAAAATATCGGCAAGGCGACGTTCGCCAGTTTCATAATCTTTATATTCTTGTAAAACAACTTCTACAGCATTTGGCCAGTAAGCAATTGAATGTAAAACGTCACGAATACCTTCTTCAATACGTTTGGCAATACTAATTTCGCCTTCACGTGTTAAAAGTTCAACGGTACCCATTTCACGCATATACATACGTACTGGGTCAGTGGTACGACCTGGCTCATTTTCTACAGAGGCAAGTACTGCAGCAGCTTCTTCTTCTGCAACTTCATCGCCAGCTTCGCTATTCCCTTCGAACATTGCATCGTCAGTTTCAGGTGCACGTTCATGAACTGGAATACCAACGTCTTGAAGCATTTGGATAATGTCTTCAATCTGTTCGCTTTCGGTGATCGAGTCTGGGAGATGATCGTTAACCTCAGCGTAGGTTAAGTAACCTTGTTCTTTGCCTCGGCTAATAAGAGCCGCTACTTGGGAAGTAGGGGAATGCATTTCGCTCATCTTTACTCTCTTCTCGTTGAATCTGTGGCAATGAAAAACCGTGCGTAATCGCACAATCTGTTAAAATACATCTTTGAATAGCTCGCATATTCCATCGGAAGAAATCAGCATAAAACTGTCCGATAAAATATTCAGAATTTAAATTCAATCAAATAGGTGGGGGTGAAATTGTTATTTTCAAGATCATCCCGTGCGATTTCTATTCAGAAAATGTCATAAAATAGTAAGACGCAGGGTGGATTATATCATTACATAAAATAGGGCTCGAAAAAAGCCCAAATTCGCATTTAAATGTAAAAAAAACGGAAAAAACTTGACAAGTTTTCTGAAGACAGATAAATAGCGCCTAGACCCATTCACTTTTTTTCATTATGAGGTAGTTTTAGTGTCTTCTACAGATTTTGAACTAGATGATAACTACGGTGATGATGATGTTAGTTTCGATGAGTCATCAAGCAAAATTAGCGCCAAAGAATCTTTAGAAAAGCGACGTTTGATCGATGATTTACTTGCTCAACGTCGTTTAGAAAAAGATTTAAAAGATTTTGATTATGACATTGATGATGACGATGATTTTGATGACGAAGATTAAAAATTCATTGGGCATGGCGTGGGAAAATGCTATGCTTAAATCTGATACAAATTTACTGGAAACAAAATGAGTGCTTTAGATTTAGACCTACTGAGTGATTATCTAGATGGTGACCAAAATGAATTTGGTCTAGATTTCGCAGCGACTCATGGTTTCTTATGCGCAATTGCGGTTGGTCCTACTTTTGATAAATGGCTTGATGAGCTATTTGATAATAATCAAAAGAAAGTTCCAGCAGAAATCATTGTACAAATCAAAGCATGGCTTGAAGCGATTCGTCAAAACTTAGCCAATGAAGAAGGAATTACATTTCCTTTTGAAATTGAAGAAGCTGATGTTGAATCAAGCTTAGGCGACTGGAGTGTTGGCTTTGTCGATGCAATGTTCCTGAATGAAGAAGCTTGGTTTGCACCAGAATATGAAGATCAAGTTGTTGATCTCACACTACCAATGATGGTGTTCAGTGGTATTGATGATGAAGATCCTCAAATGGAATCTTTCCGCCGCAATGGCCAGTTAATGGACGAGATTGCTGAAGAAATTCCTGAAAATCTAAATGAAATTTATTTGATGTACCACACACCAAATTAATTTGCGCGTATAAAAAAAGCATGCTCACTGAAAAGTGGCATGCTTTTTTTTGTTGGTGATTTACGCCAATAGTTAAAACCGTGCAAATAATAGGCTACAACCTAAAATAAACAGTAAAAGGCCAATCACACGATTGATCACCACTTGGCGATCTAAAATTTTATTTCGTATGCGGGGATGTGCACAAAATAAGGCAATCAAGCCAAACCAAACAAAATGACTCAACGAAATAAACGCACCATAAGCAAAAAGCTGAATGGTCGAATTTCCTGTAGAAGTCATCAGCTGAGCAAATAAACTGATTACAAATAAAGTTGTTTTGGGATTTAGGCTATTGGTTAACAAACCATGTTTAAACGCTTGCCAGCTACTGATACCAACACCAATTTCATCCAGTTTTATTTTTGCCTGCGTGAATGTTTTATAGCCAAGATAAATTAAATAAGCAGCGCCAATATATTGAATTGTTTGTAAAAGATAGGGCATATGATTTTTTAAAAAACCCAGGCCAAGTAGGCTATAACCCACATGTATCCAAACACCGCAAGCAATACCTAAAGCAGTGCTTAATCCAATATTTCGACCATATAAATAACTGTTTCGTGTCACGATAGCAAAATCAGCGCCAGGACTTATTACTGCCAAGCAGGTGATTAAGATAACAGCAATCATTTCATTCACTCATGTATCCTTTTTTACACAGTTTTAATTATTTTTATATTTTTCATATATTTGTATTGGGTTAAAGCGATAATATTTTGATGAAATGCATGATTTTTTGGAATGTATAGTGCTTGCCGTTGAATTCACTCAAATTTCTCAATCGCTCGGAAGTTTTGGTCACATCGAATGTGTGGTGAATTTTTACGATCGCTGTGGTGTATTGATTACGATTGGATGATTTTTATACAGCGATGCTATTTATATATGGTGATCGTGTTTCAATTGGTCGGCATTGGTGAAACGGGGAGTATAAGAAAATATAAACAATAGGCTTCTTTTATAAATCCTGTTAAAACCCATAAATCAACAGATGGTGCCTCTTATCCTAGCTTTTCCTCAGCGAGAAGGAACTATCAAGCTTCATTCCGCATGATTATTTTGATTTATGAAAGCTCTAATGTCTTTGTGGTTATTTTTAGAGTTCGCTGATTATTTGTCAGACAGCTAATGTTAAGGGCTAATGTTAAGAACACAGAGCTCGGCCAAGCAAACACAAATTTGTCTGCTCGACTCAATGCACACAAATAGTGTGTTTTAACTGAATACTGGGTGCACAATAATTTTTAGCGTGCTTTTGATTTTTTATAGAAAAAATAAGCAACTAAAATTAATACAATGACAATGATCACATAGCCCACACGACTAAAAATTTGTTGCATGAGTTCTATATTGTTTCCAAAATAATAACCGACACATGCAAGAAAAGTGGTCCAGATGATTGTCCCTACGCTGCTATAGAGCATAAATTTCCAAAAGGGCATATGACTCATGCCTGCAGGGATACTAATCAAAGAACGAACTGCGGGAACCATTCGCCCAAAGAAAACCACGCGATGTCCATATTTTTCAAACCAATCTAAAGCTTTTTTGACATCTTCAGATTTGATAAAAAGGTATTTACCGTAGCGGTCAACCCAATTAAAAATGCTTTGATTTGGGATTTTTCGACCCACCCAATACAACAACGCGGCAGCAAGCAGTGAACCGAAGCTTCCTGCGATAATTACACCCGATAATAATAATTGACCTTTAGATGCAGCAAACCCAGCTGATGGCATAATCACTTCTGAGGGAATCGGCGGGAAAACATTGTCTAAAAACATCAAAAGAGCAATACCGAAGTAACCAAGTTGCTCCATGATCGAAATAATCCAATCAGTCATTTTATATATAAAAATAGGGCGTTATGAACATGGTATGGTTTTCATTTATCAAAATATAGTGAGAATTTGTTGTGTTGTTAAAATATCTAAATAAAAATCGCAGCCAATGAGCTGCGGTTGAGTGAAGCATTTTAAAATTGATAAAGGTTAGGGTCTGTTGACAATTCGTCTATGTTTGCGACTACGCGTGTTTTTTAGGCGATACTAGGCACGAAATATGAAATTTAGTCATTCTAAATGAGTAGTTCGTAACGACGAAGCGACAAAGAACACGCTAGTCCCCCGCTGCACCTTGCGCTGCAAACAAAGCAGTGCCTTGTTCTTGCTCAGGGTTGTGGTTAAAATTATCTCAGCCTTCGTTATGAAACTCGAAAATAGTCTCGCTATTCTCCATTCATGCTTTACGACGTATACGTCTCATGCTCAATTTTAACCTACAACGTAAGCCATTTATGAAATGCTAACAGCCCCTAAAGACGTTTGCGTTTTGCAGCAGTAATTTGTGATTGACGCATACGGAAACCTTCTTTTTGTTTCTCAGATGTTTTATCAATACAATATTTGCAAGAAACACCATGTTCATAACTTGGTAAATCAGCTTCTTCGGGAACAAGTGGCCAACCACATGCATGACATTTAATATTTTCGCCTTCTTCCATACCATGCGTCACCGCAGTACGACCATCAAATACGAAACATTCACCTTCCCACATACTTTCATCAGCAGGGGTTTCTTCAAGGTATTTTAAAATACCGCCTTTAAGGTGATACACCTCGTTAAAACCTTCTTGAAGCAGTAGCGATGTTGATTTTTCACAACGAATACCGCCTGTACAGAACATCGCAATTTTCTTATCTTTATGCTGTTCAAGTTCTTTTTTTACGTATTCTGGAAATTCACGAAAGGTTTCTGTTTTAGGATCAATCGCGCCTTTGAAGGTACCCGCTTTATATTCATAATCATTACGTGTATCAATCAAAATCACGTCATCACGCGCAATCAGTTCGTTCCATTGTTTTGGATCAAGATAATGTCCAACAAGATCACGAGGTTTCACCTCTACACCTAAAGTTACGATTTCGTTCTTTAGCTTAATCTTCATTTTACGGAATGGCTTTTCATCACTATGTGATTCTTTATATTCCATGCTATTAAAGCCTTCATTCAATAAGAATTGATGAATGACATCAATTGCTTGACGATCGCCAGCAACAGTTCCGTTAATTCCTTCACCTGCAATAATGAGAGTACCGCAAAGGTTGATGGTTTTTACCAAGTCTAAAAGACGTTGTTGAAGATCAGCAGGATCTTGAACTTCTTTGAATTGATAAAGTGCTGCAACAACCCAACCAGAGGTCGCTTGCTGTTCTACAGGTGCAAGCTGTTCTACAGTAGCGTTCATGGAGTACTCCAAATATTTAAGATAGAATAAAATTTAAGGCGCATATTTTAGCGTGATTTACATGAATATGCGAGAAAACCCTAGTCTTTGTAGTGTTTTTTTATTCCCTGAAAAAAATATGGGTTTTTATACTAAATATAGTGCTTTAAAATATTTTATATACCATATATAGTATTGCGAAATGATTATTTCGTGCCAAAAAAGTGTGTCACATCGTTGATGTAAGGAGTAAATTTTGAGTAACGAACGTCGGATACCCACCTTAACGCCATGCGCTGGTCGTTGTTCAACGGTATTTGGTGATTCTGTTTGTCGTGGTTGCCGTCGTTTTAATCATGAAGTGATCCAATGGAATACATATGATTCAGCGCAACGTTTAGCCGTTTGGAAGAGGCTGGATGCACAGCTCGATCAAATTTTAATTCCGATGCTACCTTTTGCCGATTTAAGACATATTGAAGGTTTTATTTTGGGTAAACGTATACGAGTGATGGATTCTGCTTCTAAAGGGCGCAAGTTGTATCATGCATTAAAAATTTGTGAAAAAAATAAACATCTCGCAGAAGAGAGTGGTTTGGGAATTCAAGCGAAACAGGTAAAACCGCTTTGGGATGAGTTTGAACGTCGTGTATTGGCATTGGCCAATGCAAGTTATGATTTTGCATGGTTACGTGCAGACGGTATTCGTCAAAGTATTTTACATTTGGAAGATGTTTAAACTTATTTCTTCAATGATTTATTATTCATCAGCTTGATATTTTGGCTATTTAATTTTAATCAGTGCCACTTATAAAAAATTAAAACAAAAACTGGCGCTGTTATTTCATCGCACTTTAACCAAGAATACCTAATCAATATTAAAAAGCCAGTCCAAAGATTTGAACTGGCTTTTTTACTCTGTCTAAATGTGATGACTTAAAATATTTTCTTAGACATTGTGTTTTAAACGATACTGAACCAATTCTTCAATAGTAATAAGCGTTAAATGATGCGTTTGTGCATATGCTAAAACTTGAATGCCTGAAGCCATTGTTCCATCAGGATTGGTCACTTCGCATAATACACCAGCGGGTTTTAAACCAGCTAAACGTGCCAAATCAATAGAACCTTCTGTATGTCCACGACGGGTTAATACACCACCATTACGACCACGCAATGGAAAGACATGACCGGGGCGATTCAGATCGCTTGCGACAGCACCTGTTTTAATTGCAGCATGAATAGTAGTGGTACGGTCTTTTGCAGAAACGCCTGTTGTTACACCTTGTGCTGCTTCAATGGTGATGGTAAAAGCCGTTTTAAATTGACTTGAATTGTCCTGAACCATCGGTGGGAGTTCAAGGTGATCTGCTAAATCATCGGTAATGGTTAAGCAGACTATACCAGAACCATCACGAATCATACGTGCCATGGTTTCAATATTGAGGGTTTCTGCTGCAACAATTAAATCTGCTTCATTTTCACGATCAAAATCGTCCATGACCAAAACAGGTTTGCCTTGGCGCATATCTTCGATTGCTTGTTCGATACGTTGGTCTGCAGGGGATAGTGCAGAAAAGAAAATTTCGGGTTGAATTAAACTAGACATTGAAACGCTCTCGTAAAGTTAAAATACGGTTGAACATTTCAGGACATTTGAAATAGTGGCGTTACAAAACCTTTTCCAATAGCGAATATTGAAATTTTTAAGCTGTGACGTCGTCTTCTTTCATCCGGACTATACCGTCGGCTTTGGCATTTCACCAAATCTGCGAATCACGATTAAGCGTGATAAGCTCGTGGGCTGTTGGCTCAGGATTGAAAATCCGTCCAATTTACCACCGGTGGGGAATTACACCCCGCCCTGAAGCGATGTGCATTTATTATAGACACTTTTTTACTAAATGGATGCTTTTTTTTAGAATGATCAGTACTATAGATAGAACAATAGTTGCTATAGAAAATAATTAAACTTATACATTTAAAAGAATATTTGTGGTCATAGTGATCAACAAATAGCAAAGCATAAAATAAGGAGACTCAGCTTGATCACGATTCAGCAAGATGTCTATTCATGGCGTAATGATGACTTTGTTAAACACTTACAGGTTTTGGGATTTGCTCTAATTGCAGTCAGTATTTTATATCTGACCGCTGCAAATTGGTTTATGTTGCCTCAGTTTTTTCAATTAGCAATTCCACAACTCTTCTTGTTACTCAGTACTGTAACAAGTATTTTTTTAGTTCAGCATGATTATTTAGTACAGTGTTTGCATACAATAAGTGGCTTGATGATTGGTTTAAGTTTGGCTGTCATTGGTCAAATTTATCAAACAGGGGCAGATAGTTATTTACTATTTTTAATCTGGTCTATTTTATTACTGCCGTGGTTGTATCGTCCAAATATTGGTGTTTTTACATTGCTCTGTATTGTCAGCCAACTCACCTTATTTTTGTTTTTTAAACAAACATTTTGGGCTGATGAATATCCTGTCACATTTTTATTTAGCTTAAATCTCCTTTCACTATTTCAGTTTTATTTTTGTCTTCGTTGTTATCAAAAGCTGCGTTATCTCTTTGTCTTATGGTTTGGCATTCTTTCAATTTGGCATATGGGGCTATTTTTATATGGTGACAGTAATTTAGCATTCGCCACAGCCATGGTTTTTACATGGATAAACCTTAAGATCGCTTATTTAATTTCTTCATTTTTTCTACTTTCGATTGCGCTACTTTATTTTTATCGAAAAAGAGATCAATTATGCAGTGTGCTTTCAGCAGTAGGTTTAGGGATTACATTTACGCTGGTGATTTTCAAATGGATGAATAGTCTGTTTCGTGAATCCGAAGTGCTCGGATTATTTTCAATTGCACTGGTGGTTTTCGCTTGGTTTGCATTGATTACTTTTTTATTGATTAAGTTTATCCCACAAAACAAATTTAATAATATTCCTATCGCAGTGGGGGCATGGATTGCAGGTGTTTTATTGGCATCATTGATGCTGACATTTTGGGGCAATTTTTCCTTGATCATGGGGGCCATTTTTGTGGTATTGGCTGCCTTTATTTTAAGAAGCAAACAAGCTTTATTTTTAAGACAGTTTGCTTATTGTATATGGGTCGCAGGGCAAAATGCTGTGATTTTCCACACGTTTGAATTAACTGACCAATTCTTTCCAATTTTCTTTATTCAATTTGCCATGCTGTGTCTCAGTTATTTTATTCGCAGCCATTGGTTCTTTATTTTTATCCAACTATTTGCCTTATATTTATCAGGTATTGCGTTGATTTGGGATTTAAACGTTCTGCTTGGATTTAATCGTTTTGTTGAAAACTTTTCATTTCTGCTCTTGCTAAGTTATGGGTTTTATCTGGTAATGATTTGGGTGCATCGTATTCAACCCAGTCAATATCAACGCAGTTTAGCATTGACGAATTTATTGATTATTCTTTCATCTTTGGGTTTTTATACACTATTTGGACAATATGAATTAGAGAAAATTAGATACCTTCCTATTCTCAGCTTGGGGCTGCCTATTTTATGGTTGGCTTTGTTTATGGTGTTGAGGATTCACAATCAATTTAGCTTGATTGCTCAATTGATTTTATTGGCTTTTGCAGCAGTCCTGATATTTTATGGCTATTTTGAAATTTTTATTTGTATCGCCATACTTTCATGGGCATTGCCACAGCACGATAAGATTGTCTATGGTTTTGCTTTAGTGACTTTGGCGTTAACCTTATGGTTTATTTACTACGCGTTGAATGTCAGCTTCCTTGTTAAAAGTCTAAGTATTTTTAGCTCAGGATTAATTTTATTGGTACTGACTTGGGTGCTGCATAAATTCCAATCAAAAGAGGGAGTAAATACATGAAAAAAATCATTCCTCTTTGTCTTGCTTTAAGCTGTATTGTTCTTTTTCTAGGCATCATTTTTAAGAATGAACAGCATCTGAAGAATAGTCAGAGTATATATGTCCACTTACAACCTGTTGATCCACGTTCGTTAATACAAGGTGATTATATGGTGCTGAGTTATCAACTTTACTTTGCACCGCAAAAGCTAAATCAGGGTGATCAGAACAATGTAGATCCAAGTGATAATGATGAAAATCATATCTTTTCAGGGCATTATTTTGATCAAGTGATTGAAAATAAGCCTTCGGTTACGGCTTATGTTGAATTGGATCAACATAAAAAGGTGGCACATACTTATTTTGAAAAGCCTAAAGATGCGCAAACTGTTAAATTGATTTTGAAAAACCCTGATAATCGGCATAGATCACTTTATCCTGCATCCAATAGCTTTTTATTTGCAGAAGGCTTAGCTGAATGTTATCAGCAAGCAACGTATGCTGAGTTTAAGGTGGATCAGCAGGGCAATGCGATTCTTGCATCTTTACGAGGAGAGCATTTACAAGATTTGGGCTGTGAAGCAAAGCGGAGTTGGTTGGACGGTTTTAGTTCTGAAAGAACTGAATAATTGAAGTCTAAATTATTCACTATAACGGATACTTGCTAAGGCAACATCGAATAATATGCATGAAATAAGTGTTTTGAATAAATGGTGGATTAAGTCAGTTTGAATTTAGTCTTATTGGTTTTCATAGCCATAATATGTATGGATAGTCGTTGTGAAAGATAACCAGATCAAATTTTCCCATATGATTATTTTTCTAATATTATTTATTTTTGTTTTATCTACATTTTATTCAGGTCGCTTGAATAAGTCATATTCAAATAGTCCAGAAATAATCAATTTTAGAGGAATTAAAAATAAGTATTTTATCCAATATTCTCCAGAATTTATTCCATCATTGATTAGGCCTGGCAACGCGTCTGCTTCAATACGGATACATCGAGATAATTTGTCTAGTGAAGAAATGACACGGATACAACAACAACTTGTTTCTGATGGCTGGAGAAGAATAAAGGATGAAGGTAGATATTTTTAATATTGTTTAAATAAGACACAAATATTAAATATTGGATCACCTGTCACTTTGAAAAAGAGAAGTGGTGAAATTATTCAGAATGATAAGGTTAACTCATGGATTATTAGTCTGTATTATAATGATAATGGTGTAAATAGCTGTTATTGAAAATAATTAAATGAAATAGACATAAAAAACCCGCAACATTGCGGGTCTTGAATCATCTGCGTGCAATTATGCAACTTGAACAGGGATACAGTTTGCTGTGTGATTTACTGTATTGTCTGGATTTGCATATACAAGACGTGGTTTATGCGCATCTGCTTCAGCATTGGTAAAATCACCAAATGTGGCAATAATCATTAAATCACCAACATCAGCTTGAAGTGCAGCGCCACCATTGACTGAAATGATGCCTGAACCTTCTTCACCACGAATCGCATAGGTTGTAAAGCGCTTACCATTAGTCACGTTCCACATATGAATTTCTTCATATTCACGGATACCAGCTAAATCCAAAAGAATACCGTCGATTGCACAAGAACCTTCATAATGTAATTCTGCTTGTGTAACAACACAACGATGGATTTTTGCTTTTAATAAACGAGATAGCATGATTTGCGTCTCCAGAGTAGCCCTTACAATTGTTATCTTGTGTTGAATCAACAATTTTCAATGGGGGGATGCATTTGAAAGCGCATTTTGCTCTTAAAAATGAATCATGGCAAGAAAAATTGTTGAACAAAGAACATAAAATTTAGGTTTAAATTATGCTTTATAAGCATTGATTTGATTCATTGCTTGCTGAATCTCACCATTAACCAATAATTTTGTTTTGCCTAAAGCATGGTGTATTGCATCATCCATTAAAGTCTGTTCACTGCTTGGTGCTTTACCAAGTACATGTCCTGAAACTTTTTCTTTAGCGCCGGGATGACCAATGCCAATACGTAAGCGATGAAAATTAGAACCAATATGAGGAACAATGTCACGTAGACCATTGTGACCACCATGTCCACCGCCAGTTTTTAAACGAATGACGCCCGGATTCATATCCAGTTCATCATGAGCGATGAGAATTTCTTCTGGTTTAATTTGGTAGAATTTTGCAAAGGGAACAACACTTTGACCAGAAAGGTTCATAAATGTTGTGGGCAATAGTAGACGAACATCTTGTCCTTCAATATTACCACGACCACTGATTCCTTTATATTTTGAATCAGTTTTTAATGTAATACCATATTGTTCTGCAAGGCGTTCGACGAACCAAAAGCCTGCATTATGGCGGGTTTGGGCATATTCAGAACCTGGATTACCCAAACCAATAATCAGTGAAAGTTTACTCACTCATTTACACCATTTAACACTTATGCGCGTTTAAAGTCAGCGTGCATTGGTGTGTTTTTAGCTGGGTGACGTTGTAAAGCTTGGATTTTAACGCTTTCAACTTTACCTTCGATGTTAAGATCAATAACTTCTTCAAAGAAAGAGTTATTTTCTAAAGCTTTAACAAGCTCGCGAAGTTCTAAAGTAACCGCTACAGGTTCAGCAGAACCACCATAGATGATTGCTGGAACTTTATTTTGAAGACGAAGGCGGCGGCTCGAACCTTTCCCTTGAACTGCTTCTTCACGTGCTACTGCATTTAATACGAAGTTTGCCATGATGACATTTCCTCATTGAGTGTAATTGACTGAACTTTCGACCAGCCCAGTGATATAAAGCCCTACCAAAGAGTAGGGCTTTGAAAATTTGGCGCTATTATAGATAAGAATCGAACATTGCGCTAATAGATTCTTCGTTGTTAATACGACGAATTGTTTCAGCAACCATACTTGCTACTGAAACTTGGCGAATCTTACCAAGTTTTAATGCTTCATCTGAAAGTGGAATTGTGTCGGTAACAACCAATTCATCAATTACAGATTTGCTTAAATTTTCGAGTGCTTTACCTGAAAGTACAGGGTGCGTTGCATAAGCAACCACTTTACGAGCACCAAAAGTTTTTAGTGCATCGGCAGCTTTACACAAAGTACCAGCTGTATCAACCATGTCATCAACAATCACACAGTCACGATCACGTACATCACCAATCAAATGCATCACTTGTGATTCATTGGCTTTTTGACGACGTTTATCAATGATTGCAAGGTCGATATCACCCATTTGTTTTGCAACAGCACGTGCACGAACTACACCACCAACGTCAGGTGAAACCACCATCAAGTTATGATGTTGTTGTTGACGTAAGTCAGCAAGCAAAGCAGGTGTACCGTAGATGTTATCTACAGGAATATCAAAGAAACCTTGGATTTGGTCAGCATGCAAGTCGATCATTACAACACGGTCAATACCCACAGTGGTGAGCATGTCTGCTACAACTTTTGCAGTAATTGGAACACGAGTTGAACGAGGACGACGGTCTTGGCGTGCATAACCGAAGTATGGAATTACAGCAGTAATACGACCAGCACTTGCACGACGCAAAGCATCTGCCATTACTAAGATTTCCATAAGGTTATCATTCGTAGGGGCACAAGTGGGCTGTACGATAAACACGTCTTTACCACGCACATTTTCAGTAATTTCGACAGTGATTTCACCATCAGAAAATTTACCTACAGCAGCAGCTCCCAGAGGGATGTGCAAATGGCTAACGACTTTTTGGGCGAATTGTGGATGCGCAGTTCCACTAAAAACGACAAGATTGGGCATGAAGCACCCTTGGCGGTTGGCAGATTTGAATTAGATGGCAGGGGCGGCTGGATTCGAACCAACGGATGCCGAGATCAAAACCCGGTGCCTTACCACTTGGCGACGCCCCTAATGCGGCAGAATTTTAGTGTTTTTGCATGTCTCTGTCAAGGTAAATCAACATTAAATACAAATTACTACGTTCTGTCTTTTTTGAGAAAATGGCAGGGGCGGCTGGATTCGAACCAACGGATGCCGAGATCAAAACCCGGTGCCTTACCACTTGGCGACGCCCCTAATTTGATGTTGTATTTAATGGCAGGGGCGGCTGGATTCGAACCAACGGATGCCGAGATCAAAACCCGGTGCCTTACCACTTGGCGACGCCCCTAAAATACAACGATCTACAGATGAAAAATGATGGCAGGGGCGGCTGGATTCGAACCAACGGATGCCGAGATCAAAACCCGGTGCCTTACCACTTGGCGACGCCCCTATCATTACACTGTAAAATGAGTGAGTGGTGATTCATTCAAACTGTTGACCAAATAGGCTTTGCAGGGTGAATGATTTAAAACATCATCAATCTTCATTTGTTCAGTGACTTCAACAAAAACACAAGCACCTGTACCTGTAAGCTTTGCTGTACCGAACTGATCTAAATACTGCATTGCTTCATCAACTTCAGGATATAAATTTCTTGCCAGTGGCTCAAAATCATTTCTAAAATTGGATGGCTTTAGCTGATAGGCGCAAAATTTAGTAGGCTTCGTATCTCTTGTCAATGTTTTTTGCGAAAAAAGTCGTTGAGTGCTGATAAAACAATCAGGTTTTAACACAATGTATTGTTTTTGATCTAAGTCTATGAATGTTAAGTGTTCACCTATACCTTCTGCCCAAGCATTACGACCATGAACAAAGATTGGAACATCTGCACCCAATTTAACCCCAAGCTCAGCCAGTTGTTCAGTATTTAAACCGCACTGCCAAAGTTGATTGACCACAATCAATGTGGTGGCAGCATTGGAAGAACCACCACCTAGACCTGCACCCATTGGAATATTCTTTTCGATACGAATTTTTAAACCAGTCGGCTGTGTAGCATAAGGTTTTAAAATTTGAATCGCTTTATAGATCAGATTATGTTCCAAATCGACGTTACTCAAACCTTCAAGACTGATTTCTGCTTGAGAATGTTCTGTTTGGATGAATTCTAACCAGTCATACAAATCAATCAGCTGAAAAATACTTTGCAACTCGTGATAGCCATTTTCACGACGACCTGTGATATGCAAAAACAAATTTAATTTTGCTGGAGAGGGAACACGAATCATAGATTTCATTGTCTAAGGTGTAGATTTAGCGGTTTTGAATCACCATTGTAATACGATTTTCCTGACCAGATTCAAGTTGTTGTTTTAAAATCAGCTTATTGGGCAAGCTCGCTTGATTGTTATAACTAAAATCTACAGTCCAGCCATCTTCAATGATTTGAGCAATACGTTGAGTATTATCTCGGGTGATTTGTGCATTTTCAGTGGCAGGGTAAGCTTGAACCCAATCGACAATATGCGTAATAGGTGCAGTCCAGCCTGTGGCTTTTTCAAGCAGCTCTTCTGGTGTTTCAGCCGAAATCGAACCTGTTTTAGCGCTGTTTAGGGTAACTTCTCCAGATTTTCCTTCAATAATAGTTTTGCCAATACCTAAGATCCCATTCAACTGGATGTTAAAATCTTGTTGGTCTTGTGTCCATGTGTAGAACGCACTGCCAGACTGTTTTGGTGTTTTCACCCCAATTTTCCCTTCAAGATTAAATTGATTTGACGGTTTTTGCAGGGGCGTTGTGGCATCTGTCGGTGCTGTAAGCGTTGGTGTGGTTTGTGCTGGCTTGACGACTTGTTGACAACCTGTGAGTGTAAAAGCGGTTACAGCAGTTAGGGTGCAAAAGATCTGTGGAATGTGACGCATACAAGTCATTAACTCTTTTTAATATGTTGCGGTAATATTAATGAATCTAATTGATTTAATTGAGGATCATTTGGATGATTTTGTTTGAGTTGTTGTAACACTTCATTAAATTGAGCTAAGGCACCTTGCATATACAAAGATTTTGCATATCGAATACCAATGTTTACACTATGACTCAAATTATAAGCTTTCGATAAAATGTTCGAGGCGGCATCAAAATCATTTTGCAAGAATGTAATATATCCCAGCGTATCTAAAATCGAGGCCTGATCTGGTGCAGAATCTAAGGCATGTTCAGCATACTTTCGTGCTTCATCTAAACGTCTATTTTGTAGTGCAAGCGTATAGGCATAAGCATTTAAATAAGCAGGATTATTTGGCTCTAAAGTTAAGAGTTGTTTCAATGCTTTATCAAGTAAATCACGATCTTCAAATGGATCAAGAAGCAGTATTTCTGAATAGAGAATTTCAGGATCATCAGGCAAGTTCTTCACTGCTTCAGTGAGTAATCTCAGCGCTGCTTTTTTATTGCCCATGCGTTTTAAAATTTCGGCTTGAGCCTGATATAAGAAACTTGCATGTTGTGGATAATTGACACGTTCTTGGGTTAAAAACCGCAAAGCATCATTCATCTTGTCTTGTCTTTCAAAAATCGAGACCAGATTACGGCGTGAAACCGTATATAAGTTCCCATCAACCAAACGATAATAGGCTTTTGCTGTTTCATCATTTTGCTTTCGTTCAGCATTTACTGCCAAATAAAAATATGCTTCGTTTTGATAACGTGACGAGTAGCGTAACTCCACTAAATACTGTTCAGCTTGATCCAGCTTTTTTAAATCAATCGCAGTTAAACCTGCAATAAATAGGGCTTCTTCAGCATCTGGCCAAGCTTGAATAATCGATTCTAATTTGCTTAAGGCCAATTCAGATTGATGAATCTTGATCAGATATTTGACTTCTGCCAGACGGATATCATAGTTGTACTTGTTTTTACGACTGCTTCGATCATACCAATTTAAAGTCGCTTCTTGGTCACCCAAAGCCTCTAATAAGTTGGCTTTCATCAGAATAAAGCCAGTCACTTTTGAACGTTTTTTTAACGCTTTATTGACGGTTTTTAAGGCTTGTTCGATCTCATCGTTTTGCGCTTCCAAACCGGCAATTAGAATTAAAACAGAAGGGTTGTTTTTTTCTTTACTTGCTCTCAGCGTATTGAGCAGATTTTGACGATCTACTTCTGATTCTGGTGCAATTCCTTCTAAAATCTTTTCTAAATCAGCGTTGGGGTCAATATTGAGAATACTGTCCAGAGTCTCTGCTGCAAGTTCATATTCATGTGATTTGAGCGCGATATGCGCCAAATAAAATTTTGCAGGAACGTCCTCAGGTTCTTGTACAACCCAGTGGGTGGCAATGTCTAAAGCTGCTTTTAAATCGTTTTGTTCAATTGCAACATTCAAGGCACGTTGCTTAATGGTGGTTGAATTACTACGAATTGCGAGCACAGTATAATTGTGTAAAGCAGTTGCAGTATCATTATAAGCCAATGAAAATTCAGCAATAATACTTTGTTTTAATGCATTAGTATTATATTTAGCATGATAAAATTCTCCAGATGCTCTAATATGAGCACTAGAAGCCATGCTACCAACCAGTAAGAATGTGGTAGAATATTGCTTAATTGTCATGCCGCTTAAGCGGTTGTTTATTTGACGCAATTTTTCCGAATCCAAGTATGCTTTTTATGACACCGTTATTGCACAATAGCACAAATTTAGCGAAATGATGATCTGATATGTCTTTCTTTGCATTGGGTGTCAACCATCAAACTGCTTCTGTTGAGCTACGTGAGCAAATCGCTTTTAATCCAGAACGATTAAAAGATTTATTTGCCGTAGAAAGCCTTCGCCAAAATTTGAATGATATGGTGGTGGTGTCAACATGTAACCGCACTGAAGTCTATGCCATGGCTGAAAATGCCGATATGGTATTAAATTGGCTCGCCCAAACCAATGGTATTGATGTAAAGCAATTGTCAAATCATGTATATCGTTATGAAAATACTGATGCAGTTTCGCACTTAATGCGGGTTGCCAGTGGTTTAGATTCGTTGATGCTGGGTGAACCGCAAATTCTTGGGCAGGTTAAAACAGCACTATCAATCGCAAAAGATGCTGAAATCGTCTCGCAAAACCTGAATCAAATATTTGAATATGCTTTTTATGCAGCCAAACGTGTACGTTCTGAAACGGCAGTCGGCAGTCATGCTGTCTCGATGGGATATGCTGTTGCTCAACTCGCATTGCAAGTGTTTAGTAAGCCTGAACAGCTTACAGTCATGGTGGTTGCTGCAGGTGAAATGAACAGCTTGGTGGCAAAACACTTGGCTGAAATGGGCGTTGCAAAAATCCTGATTTGTAATCGAAGCCGTGAACGGGCAGAGAAATTAGCACAAGAAATAGCACATCGTGTTGAAGTAGAAATTATTCCGTTTGATGAACTCACTACTCAGCTTTATCGTGCGGATGTAATTTCCAGTTGTACAGGCAGTTTGCATCAAGTGATTGCTTATGCAGATGTGAAGTTCGCTTTAAAAAAACGTCGTTATCAACAAATGCTTATGGTCGATTTAGCTGTACCTCGTGATATAGATCCAAAAGTTGAAAGTTTGGATGGTGTGTATTTATACGGTGTGGATGATCTACAAAGTGTAATTGATGAAAATTTAGCACAACGACGTCAAGCTGCGGTCGAAGCAGAGGTTATGGTCAATCAACTGGTGACTCAGTTGGTGACACAGCAAAAAGTAAAAGAAGCAGGTGGGACGATTCAACAGTTTCGTGAACACGGTGAAGAACAACGCCAGATGGAGTTGTCGCATGCCTTAGAGCGTATTCAGGCAGGTGAGGATACGCAACATGTACTTGAGGATTTTGCACATCGTTTGACGCAAAAGTTATTGCACCCATCTTCAATTTTGCTACGCCAAGCAGCACAGGATGAAGATCCTTCACATTTTGAATGGATGAAAGAAAATATTCAGGATATTTTTGAACAAGAAAGAAAACCAAAAGCGAAGTGATTATTTTTTAAAACGAATGTGATTTAATGTTTTTGCTTCACCAGCTATTATTGATGTATATACTAGTGCGATCAAATTAGAATAATGAAATTAAGGCAATTAAAATGCTTAAAACTTTATATATATTCATATCATTGTGTTTGTCAGTAGAATGCTTTGCAAAGCCTGTAAAAGACAGTGATGTATTATTGAACCAAGCAATCAAGGATCTACATAGCCTCTCTACTCAGGGTGGAATTATGGGGGTAATTGATTCAGTTGATCGATGCTATAAGAATCCCAAAAAACCTAAACTATATTGCTTTTATCTAGATTACTCAGGGCGGATATTTGATGCACTTATGGTCGAGAGTATAAATGCACACTCAGATTCTAATTACCCTACCAACGCGTTTTTTAGTGATGAAAAATTTCAAAAACGTATATTTATAAACCTATATAAGCCTTATGGCTCCTCAATGGAAGAGGCCAATAGCCATATGAATTTTTTGTATTACAAAATACTTGATAAGCTCAATGAAGCGGTTATAGAAAATTAATGATGTACCAACTTTAAACTAATTTGTTTAGTCAGTTCATTGAGTTGTTTACGTAAATTACGTGATTCACTCAATGAGGTTGGTGCTTTAAGCTTTAATTTTAAATATTTCTCTTGTAAGGCCAAAGAGTAATCTGAAGCCAATTTATCTGCCATTTCAGGCGCCTCAGCCAAAGCCTGAATATTGGTGCGTTGTATGATTTCAGAGAGTTCCAAATGATAAGCACCACATGCACCTAAAATATAATAGGTTGCAAGTTCCTGATCATCTGGTAGATCGTCAAAGACACGATCAAATACTGCTAAGATTTGCGCCAATAATTCATCTGGATGAATCAATGCACGTAATACTTCAAAGTGAATATATAAAAACGGATGTTGCATCAAAATCGCCACAGCAAAGTCTTCATCTTTGGTGCGAATATTAAAAGACAATGAGGCATCTAAGCTGACTTGAGGTTGCCATTTTCGATTAAAACCTAACTTTTCTTTGAAAAACTGTCTTAATAAATAGCGGTAAGAACCTTGTTTAGGCAATAATTCAGTCAGTTGATTGAGTTCAGCCATCACCTGACTTTTACCTTCAGGTGTAGCAACATCATAGTTTTGACTCAATAAAGCAAAGACAAAATCCGATAATAAAGGGGATTGTTGCCATATCCGTTGAAACGTTTCAAAACCTTCCTTGCGAATCAACGAATCTGGGTCATGTTCTTTGGGTAGAACAAAGAATTTAAGTTCACGACCATCATTCAATAAAGGTAGGGCAATTTCTAAGGTTCGACGTGCTGCTTTTTGTCCAGCGGCATCACCATCAAATGCAATCGTAATTTGATTGTTCTGCTTAAATAAAATATTTAAATGATCTGCATTACTGGCCGTACCTAATGTTGCTGTCGCACCAGAAATCCCGTTTTGTTGTAAGGCGATCACATCCATATAACCTTCAACCATGAGCCAATTTTGCGCTCGGTCTTTCCGACCTTCATACAAGCCGTAAAGCAACTGGTTTTTATGAAAGACTTCAGAATCAGGTGAGTTAATATATTTCGGTTTGATTTCGTCATTCAATGCGCGACCACCGAAACCTACAACACGACCTTTGTTGTCTCGAATCGGGAAAATCACCCGATCACGCAACAAATCGAAGTCACGTCCACTATCACTGGTACGAATCAGACCTAGCAGTTTTAAACCTTCAATATCTTGGGGGAAGGCTTTTTCTAAATGTTGCCAATCTTCTGGTGCATAGCCTAAACGCCAATATTGGATTGTTTCGGCGCTTAAACCACGATGTTTAAAATAATTTTGCGCCACTTTACTGTTTGGTAATTGCCGTTCATAAAATTGTGCAATATTTTCTAACAGATCATAAAGGTTGCCATCTTGAGGGATCTGATCAAAACCCACTGAGTCAAACTGGGTTGGATCGAAATGCTCAGGATCTGGATATTGGCTAAAGGCTTCAAAAGGATCAATTTCAAGTGGCTGAACAGAATCTGTTTTTTGCTCAGCAGGTTTAGAATCTAATACTTTATCTTCTACAGTCTTCACCGCTGGTTTAGGTTTGGATACTTCGCGTTTATAAGACAGTTTTTTATTGTCATGATTGTCTTTGGGAAGTTCGACACCTGCATGGCTGGAGAGTTCTTTCATGACATCGACAAAATTTCGATTATCAATATCCATTAAGAAGCGAATGGCATTGCCATTTGCCTGACAGCCAAAGCAGTGATAATACTGTTTATCACGGTAGACATGAAAAGAGGGTGACTTTTCCTGATGAAAAGGGCAACAACCTGAATAGGTGCGACCAGTTTTTTTCAATTTCACACGTTGACCAATCAGATCGACAATATCTGTGCGATCCAAAATTTGATCTATCGTGTGTTGAGGAATAGCCATAAATTTAATGTCATGTATCGTTTAAACCAATTTAAAGTTTAACGTAGTTTTGAGTCTAAAAATATCTATGAATAAAAAAGACGGGTAAAAACCCGTCTTGATTTGTCGCAATCAATATTTATTTACGTTGTCCATCATACAAACTTTCATCTGCACGTGCTGGCTCTTTAGACACTTCACGATTTGGATGATCAAGTAAGCCAAAACTCACTTTATTTAACAAGCTTGATTTTTGTTCTGCTTGATCAGACGTTTCAGAACCCGCATCTTTTGATACTTCTGCTTTATCACCACGACCTAAAATACCTAATGTTGCACGGTTCCACCAGCTCGCTTCTTTACGTGCTGCGCGTATATTCACTTCGCCATTGGATTTAACGAGGTTCGGGTAGTTTTGCTTAAGCACGCCAATGTACTGTTGTGAGGTTTCTTTATCGCCCAACTTGTCATAACCATACGCCATTGTTGCTAAGGCTTCAGGAACTTGAGGTGTTTGAGGATAGTGTTCAATCACCCATTGTGAACGTTCAATCGCAGCCAAATACGCTTTACGTTTAATATTGAAACGTGCAGTATTCATTTCACTTTCAGCCAATTCTTGGCCAATGTATTTCATTCGTTGTGCAGCATCAACTGAATATTGGCTTGAAGGATAGCGACGAATTAAGTCGACAAAATTTTGATAGGCAATTTTTAAATAACCTACATCACGATGTGCTTGTTTTAATGAGGTATAGCGAAGCAAGCTGTCATAATTTTGCTCCATATTGGCTACACCACGGACATAGTAGGCATAATCTAAATTCGGATGTTGAGGATTTAAACGAATAAAACGATCTGCCAGTGCAATTGTGCCTTCATAATCTTTTTGCTTAAATTTTGTGTAAAGCAATTCAAGCTGAGCTTGTTGTGCATATTGCCCAGTCGGGAAATAGGTATCCATTGCTTCTAACGCTTTTGCAGCATCGCCATATTGCCCACGGTCTAATGATTTTATCGCATTATTGTAATAAGTCTGCTCATTTGATTTCGGGCCTGTATCAACAACATCCTTCTTCGGATTGCTGCTACAGCCGACAAATGCAGTTGCTAAGCCTACAGTTAAAGCAAGCATTGTGACTTTATAACGTGGTAGCGACATAAAAATTCCTCTGTTTATACGGGCAATAGGCTACAATTGCGCTATTAAACCACTTTTGTCCGAATGAGCAAATGACTTCAGCACACTCTTCTAATTCTAATTTCCCAGAAAATGATTTCAATTTACTTGAAGATTCTGAGGATGCAGATAATCATAATTCTGCGCCGACTGCAACACGTTTATCGTTGCAATTTCAACTGGATGAAAGCTATTTAGGGCAACGTATTGACCAAGTCGCAGCACTGGTTTGGAACGAGTTTTCTCGTGAAAAACTCAAGCAGTGGATGAAAGAAGGTCATTTGTTGGTAAATGGTAACATTGTCAAGCCTAAGTATAAATGCGAAGGCAATGAACTTCTATGTTTAGATGTTGAATTGGAAGCACAAACGTCGGCACAACCTGAAAATATCCCTTTAAACATTGTTTATGAAGATGACGATATTATGGTCATCAATAAACCTGTTGGTATGGTTGTTCATCCTGGTGCGGGTAATCCAAATGGTACTTTGGTGAACGCCTTGCTTTATCATTACCCAAAATCTGCTGAATTAACTCGTGCAGGTTTAGTACATCGTATTGATAAAGACACCAGCGGTTTATTGGTTGTTGCTAAAAATTTGGAAGCGCAATTTTCTTTAAGTAAACAATTGGCTAAAAAAACAGTTTACCGTGTATATGACTTGATTTGTTATGGTCATATTATTGCAGGTGGAACGATTGATGAACCGATTAAACGTCATCCTGTAGATCGTGTAAAAATGGCTATTTTACCAGGTGGTCGTGATGCGGTGACGCATTATAATGTTAAAGAACGTTTTCAACATTTCACCCGTGTACAAGCGCAACTTGAAACAGGGCGCACTCATCAAATCCGTATTCATTTCACCTATATTGGTTATCCATTGGTGGGTGATCCAGTCTATGTTAGCCGAGTTAAAGTTCCAGCAGGTGCTTCTGAAAAGTTGAGCAGTGCATTGCGTAACTTTAAACGCCAAGCTTTACATGCCTCTAAATTAGGCCTAGTTCACCCACGTACACAAGAAGAAATGATGTTTGAAGCACCATGGTCAGATGATTTCGTTGAGTTGGTTGAAGTTTTACGCTCTGAAAACAAAGCCTATTAATTGATTTACATGATAAAACTGCTCAATGAGAGCAGTTTTATACAATGATTTAGTTACCACAAGGATCTTTTGTTCCTGTAGGAAAAGTATTGGTAAATTTTGATTTATCCGTGACTAATTCTAATGACATGGTTTTATTTAGGTATGGAGAGTTGGCTTCAAAACCCTCAAAATTGACTTGTGGGGCTACTGTGAAATCTTTAGGTTTCGACAGTAAAGTTGCGACATAACCTAAGTTGTTTTTATTTACAATCAGTCCAATTTGATTGGTATTTTGATTAAAGTAAATACCAATATTTTGTTGTGGCATGCCCTCAATCGGTATTCCATAACCATAAAGAGTTTCTGTTTGTTTAGTGTCTGGATGAGTTGAAGCTATTAGTATAAATACTACATTCTTTTTATTATCTTGAGAGCTTAATGCTGTGTTATTGGCATAGGTGATGAATATTGAATGCATATTCTTATCTTTGTCTTGGACAAATATTCCATAATTTTTAGTTTCTTTTCTATCGTTTGTTAATTCAGTTGGAATAATTTCTGTATTGAATTCAAGTCCAATAACGCCTGATTGAGGTAATGTTAATCCTCCTTCAGTAATCGTATTATTCGTCATTTCCAATGTACTATGATTCGCAGAATACGTGATTGGACTTGTTGTATTTAGAATTTTATATGAAACTTTTTGACCTGATACCGTAGGAAATTTTTGTGCTACAGGATTGTATTGATCAGATAAAAAACCGTCTAAATCATAACGACAGAGTGCAAATCCTTGCGTGCTGATAACACTCAAACTCAATAAAACAGCAAGCTTTAATTTTTTCATGGTTTGTCCTTATTTTTAAGTTTTAATTAATATTAATGAATTTGATTAAAAAAACAACACTATATTAAGTTGAAATGTTTAGTTTTGTTAATCAACAAAATGGACTAGAAGATTGGTTTTGGATTGAGTAAATTTGCTATAGTTATTGAGTCGTGAAAATGATTTGAAGAGGAAATGAGTCATATGCTATTTGTTCAAGGATTACCTCAAGGTGTATATGCAGGTCAGACTCATATATATCATCCAAAGGCTTTGCCATCTGTACAGCCTGAGCTTGAAGGTTTTAATTTGGCTTTGCATGTAAATGACGATCCTCAACGGGTACAACAACACCGTATGATTTTATTGGATGAATTTGCCGAATTGGGTGTTAGTAAAATTACATGGATGACGCAAACCCACAGCACAATATGTCATACCATCAATGAAGAAATGACTTTTAGCGCATTGGAGGGTGATGGTTTGGTCACACAGACTCAGGGGCATGCCTTGATGATGATGACCGCTGATTGCCTACCCGTTGTTTTAGGTAATGCCGCAGGTACTGAGGTTGCCAACCTACATGCAGGTTGGCGCGGTTTAGCAGGGGGAATAATTGAAAGTACCATTGCCAATATGAAATCCCCACCTACTTGGGCTTGGTTGGGTGCAGCAATTAGCCAGCCTTGTTTTGAAATTGGCGCGGAAGTGAAAGCTGCTTTTTGTTCTAAATATGCTGAACTAGACACTGCATTTATAGAGAGTGAGCAAGCAGGTAAGCACTATGCGGATTTGTATGCGATTGCACGTTATATTCTTAAACAACATGGAGTGAATACGATTACAGGAGGAGATCAGTGTTCTTATCGTCAAGATCAGGATTTCTATTCTTATCGTCGTCATGCAAAAACAGGGCGTATGGCTACTTTTGTATTTATTTGGAACTAAATCTTTATTTTTAAATAGATTTATCGTTTTTTTAAGCGTTATGTCATAGGTTTTCTAAACATTACAAGAATTGTTTAAAAATGAATTGGTGTTAAACTTGACCAAATTTGTTTGTTTTCAATTGATATGTCTTTATCTGCTAAATCTATCGCGATCGTTTACCACAGTCCATTTGGTCATACTGCAAAAGTTGCGAATTATATTGCACAAGGTGCAGAGAAGATCGGTGTAACTGTTCATCAAATGGATATTGAGCATATTGATTGGGATATTTTAGATCAAGCGAATGCCATAATTTTTGGCTCACCGACCTATATGGGAAGTGTTACAGGTCCATTTAAAATGTTTATGGACTCTACATCTAAACGTTGGAAAAATCGTGATTGGCAGGGCAAACTAGCTGCCGCATTTACCAACTCAGGTGGTTTAAGTGGCGATAAGTTATCTGTACTGCAACAGATTAATATCTTTGCAATGCAGCATGGCATGTTATGGTCTGGACTCCCTTTAATGCCTACAGGTGTTAAACCCACAGATTTAAACCGTATGGCGGGTTATTTGGGATTAATGACACAATCAGATAATGCACCTGTTGAAATTACACCACCCTCTGGTGACTTGCAAACCGCAACATGGTTTGGAGAGTATATTGCGTTACTATTAAATAAAATTACCCCGTAGTTGTTCAGTGGTATTCTATAAAAGAATGAAAAATAGAATAAATAAAAACTTTTATAATAGGCTTCTTTGATAAGCCATTTTTAAACTATAGATCAATATTAAAGCCCCTTATCCTAGCCTTCTCCCAGCGGGAGAAGCAATTTTAAATACCAGTATGATTCAATCAATATGATCATTTTTTGCATTTATGAAAAGGTATTATGCACTGGTGGCTTATGATCTGCTTTGGACGGATTATTGTGGTATTGTTAAGTAAAAATATACAATTGTTAAAATTAGTTACATAAAGTAATATAAGCAAAAAATCCTTTAGAATCATTGTAAGAACGATATTAATTTTATAAAAATTATAAAATATAAATATTTACGACGAAGTGTTATTTTCTTTACTTAATACTTAGTATATTTTTT
This sequence comes from Acinetobacter sp. BIGb0196, assembly GCF_011759595.1. NCBI lineage: Bacteria > Pseudomonadati > Pseudomonadota > Gammaproteobacteria > Moraxellales > Moraxellaceae > Acinetobacter > Acinetobacter sp. BIGb0196. Next base: position 1,320,498 of record NZ_JAAOZA010000002.1, read on the forward strand.
ATCCATAATAAGATCTGAGAAGATGGTATGGATATCAAAAAAAATCGAGAGATTGATAAGAAAATCATTAAAATTGCAAAACTAGCTTTCATTTGTACTGGATTGTTTTCTTCAATCAATGGTTTTGCAAGCACTTTACATTCTGAGAGTTTAATTCAATTAAATGATTCTGAACTTTCGGATGTGAGTGGTCAGGCACTGATGAGCTTGAGTTATATTGCCCCAAATGACTCAATCAATAACATGCAAGGACAAGATGTTGGATTCTATAAACTTGGATTGGAAGCAGAACTTGACCTAAATGCTAACATTAAAAAATTACAGCTCGGTTGTGGTGGGGTAAACGGGGCAGGCGGTTGCGACATTGATATTGATAATTTAAGCCTTTCAGGTATAGCTGATACACGTGAAGGACGTGTGGGTTCAAGTGCAAAATTAACCAATCCCTTTGTAGAGTTTGCGATAAAAAATCCCAATTCTGTGTCAACACGAGAAGTGGTTGGTCTACGTTTAAGTGCTGAAAAAGTCCTAGGCTTGTTAACCACAGGAATAGAGAACTCTGATCTACCTAATGGAATAAATAGTTTAAGTGGGGCTATAAAAATTAAGGCGACTACAGGAACGGCATCCACTGCTCCAAGAGCAATGACATTTAATGATACAGATATGCCTATCCGAGGTAATATCAAAATGAGTTTTCTTCCAACAGTTAGTTTTGCAACAAACAACTATAATCTAGGACTACAATCTGCTGGTGCTACATTAGAGATCAATGCAAAAACGCTATATGGTAATCGTATGAATAGTGCACTTTTGACTGGGAAAGCTAAAATTGATGAACTATTTTTTAGGGGTACAATTAGACCAATTCTTGCAGGATTTGATTTATCATTTTTACAATTAAATGCGAGTGGGAGTATAACTGGATTAACTGCAGATTTAGATATTAACCAAAGCTTAGGATATATTCATAACTTAGAATTGAATAATCCATTTTCATTATCATTACAACAACAATCTGTGTGGTGGCCAAATGCTGAAATTGCGGCGCAAAGAGGATGGTGGTTAGCCATAGAAGATGAGATTGATATTGGTAAAGTCATACCTAAAAATCAGATTGAAGTGAACAATGACATATTGAAACAAGTTATACCAAGTTTAAATACCTATCTGGGTAAACGTGAAAACACTGTGATATGTCCAAGTATATTTGGTTGTGTTCTTAATGAAGTTGCGATTGGCAGAATTAATTTATCAGGAACAAATCCACTGTACTTCCCAATTAAGGATTTACCCTTAGCAACTCAAGGCTTTGCACCTAATTGCTATGGCAATCTAAAATTCTGTTAGACCTTTAAGACTAAAGGAAGCCTCCTGATGGAGGTTTTTTCTTATATAGGATTGAGCTTTATCACTGTGCCAATCATCACGACTTGCAATAACTCACTCAAGTGACTTGAAAAGCACACGAGGTACTGAAAAGTAGATTGTATGACTATTAAGTATAAATATATAATAATTAAAATTAGTTACATAAGAAAATATAAATAAAAAGTCTTTAGAATCATTGATAAAGTAATCTTATTTGCATAATTGTTATAGTATTGAGATATTTAATTCACTTTTCTATTTGCTTTATTTGTATTTTAGTATATTTTTTATTCATAATAAAATGAGATAAGCTGATATGGATATCAACTATAATAGGATGATTGATAAGAAAATCATTAAAGTCATAAAAAATGTCGTAATTTATGCTGGATTGTTTTCTTCAATGCAATGTTTTGCAAATTCTCTATACTTGGAGAGTTTGACTCTATTGAATGACTCTGAGCTTTCCGATGTTCATGGTCAGGCACTGATGAGCTTGGGTTATATTGCGCCAAATGACTCAGTCAATAAGATGCAGGGGCAAGGTGTTGGTTTTTATAAACTTGGACTAGAGGCCGAGCTTGAATTGAATGCCAACATTAAAAAGTTACAGCTCGGTTGTGGTGGGGTAAACGGGGCTGGCGGTTGCGACATTGATATTGATAATCTGAGTCTTTCAGGTTTGGCTGATACGCGTGAAGGGCGTGTGGGTTCAAGTGCAAAATTAACCAATCCATTTGTAGAATTTGCGATAAAAAATCCCAATTCTGCTTCAACAAGAGAGGTGGTTGGCCTACGTTTAAGTGCTGAAAAAGTTTTGGGAATGTTGACAGCAGGTACTGAAAACTCAGACACACCGAACGGTATTAACTCTCTCAGTGGCTTTTTAAAGACGAAAGCAACTACAGGAATGGGATATACAAATAGTCGTGGAATGAGTTATGCAGATACCCAAATGCCTGTGACTGGAAATGTGGATATATGTGTTTTTCTATTTTGTGGGCGATTACCGCTTTCTTCAAATGATTACAATTTAAATTTGGAGAGTACAACAGCGCCAATTCAAATTGATGCTACGACTATAAATGGTAAACGACAAACGAATGTCAATTTAACAGGTAAAGCTAATATTGATCGGTTGAATTTTGGAGGACGTCTAAAGGCTGGGGTGAGGGTTCCTCTACTCGGGACTTTAAACTTAGAAAAACAAGTAAACGGTAATATTACTGGGCTGATGGCCAATTTGTCCATTAGTCAAAATCTAGGTTATATCCATAAAATTCCATTAAATAATCCTTTTTCATTATCTCTACAAAGTCAAAATGTATGGTGGCCAAATGCAGAAGTAACTGCTCAAAGAGGCTGGTGGATGGCATTTGAAGATCCTGTCGACATTGGGAATGTTACACCATCAAAACGTATTGATATTACTAATGATGTATTAAGACAAGTGATCGGTCCATTAAGTACGGCTTTGTCAACGACCGCAGTACCATCTTGTCAAGCTTTGGATTGTCTATTTGGTAGTTCATTAGAAATTGGAAATATTAATTTACCTAATACATCAGTAAACTTCCCATTAAAAGATCTACAACTTAAAAATCAAGACTTTGCTCCAAACTGCTATGGCTCGTTAAAATTCTGTTAAAGGTTTGCTAAAAGAAAAAAACCTCCATTTCGGAGGTTTTTCGTATATCAAACAGATTATTTATGCATGATTCGTGATTTATCACGTTGCCAATCGCGATCTTTTTCAGTGGCACGTTTGTCATGTAACTGTTTACCTTTTACCAAAGCAATCTCAAGTTTAGCCAAATGACCTTTCCAGTAACACGCCAAAGGTACGCAGGTATAGCCTTTTTGATTGACAGCACCAAGTAACTTTTCAAGCTCACGGCGCGATAGCAACAGTTTACGGGTACGTGTCGCTTCAGGGACTACGTGAGTAGATGCTGAAAGTAAAGGTTGAATTTGAGCACCGAAGAGAAATGCTTCATTATTTTTAAAGGTGATATAGCTTTCAGTAATGGTCATTCGCCCAGCACGTAATGACTTGACTTCCCAACCTTGTAACGAAAGCCCAGCTTCAAATTTTTCTTCAATAAAATAATCGTGGCGTGCACGTTTATTTTGTGCAATCGTCCCACTATTATTTTTTTTAACGACAATGTTTTTCGACATAATACAAATATTCCAAGAATAGCCTTATTTTGCCTCAAACTTGGCTTCAGGTGAAGTCATTTCACAATTAAAGCCAAAGCTAAATCAAAAGAGGTTATTCGCTAATATTTAAGTTTTTGTTAAACTATAGCCCTACATAACAAACTAGAGTACAAATGGATGTCTAAAACTCGTGTCATCTATCCAGGAACTTTTGATCCAATTACCAATGGCCATGTTGATTTAGTCGCACGTGCTTCACGAATGTTTGATGAAGTTGTGGTCGCAATTGCAATTGGGCATCATAAAAATCCAGTCTTTAGTTTGGAAGAGCGTGTAGAGTTAGCAAAGATATCACTCAAACATTTACCCAATGTTGAGTTTGTCGGTTTTGATGGGTTATTGGTAAATTTTGCACGTGAACAACATGCTACAGCAGTGTTACGTGGCTTAAGAGCTGTTTCAGATTTTGAATATGAATTTCAGCTTGCGAATATGAATCGTCAGCTTGATCATGATTTTGAAACAGTATTTTTAACACCATCAGAGCAATTTTCATTTATTTCTTCGACGATGGTTCGAGAAATAGCACGATTGAAAGGCGATGTGGCAAAGTTTGTTCCTCAATGCGTTGTCGAAGCCTTCCATCGTAAACATCAACAAGGTTGGTAGCGTGTCTTTAATTATCACTGATGAATGTATCAATTGTGATGTATGCGAGCCTGTATGTCCAAATGATGCCATTTTTATGGGGGAGGAGATCTATGAAATCCATCCTAACCTATGTACAGAATGCGTCGGGCATTTTGATCAGCCACAGTGTGCGCTTTTCTGTCCAGTCGACTGTATTCCGCTCGATCCGAACCATGTAGAGAGCCAAGACGACTTGATGGAAAAGTATAAAAAACTAATTGCTCAAAAAAGCGCAAGCAATTAGCCGAGAAATTTGTTAGGATACGCCCCGAAGTGAGCCAGACGATCGCTGCTGTGGAGATCTCCGTGATTGAAGCAGGGGAGGAAAGTCCGGGCTTCATAGGGCAAGGTGCCAGGTAACGCCTGGGCGGTGTGAACCGACGGAAAGTGCAGCAGAGAGTAGACCGCCTTCAATATCGTTTCTTTTCGGAGAAATGGAAGGTAAGGGTGAAAGGGTGCGGTAAGAGCGCACCGCATGGCTGGTAACAGTTCATGGCATGGTAAACCCCACCGGAAGCAAGACCAAATAGGGATCCTATAGGCATGGCCCATGCTGGATCCGGGTAGGTCGCTTGAGCGTATGAGTGATCATGCGCCTAGAGGAATGATCGTTCTAGACAGAACCCGGCTTATCGGCTCACTTCGATGAATTTTATTTTAATTAGTGCTTGACGTAACATTGTTTACAGCAGATAATGCGCGCACAGTTTTAGGCTATGTAGCTCAGTTGGTTAGAGCACCGCACTCATAATGCGGGGGTCACAGGTTCAAGTCCCGTCATAGCCACCATTTTTATAGACCACGTTTCCAAAAACGTGGTCTTTTTTTATCTACAAGATTTAAACTTTAACAGCGAGACTTGGTCTTGTTTAAAAACCAAGGTTCATCCCTGTACTATCCCCAATATAACTTAAACTAATTTTAGGCGTCTTTTTATAATCATAAAGCGTTGTTTTTGATAATTTAGCCAAGCCAAATTGATAAGAAAAGTTAAATTGCACCTGATTGATGTTGTATTGCGTTAACACCTCAGCGTGTTGTTGATTAATCTTTTCTAGCAATGTTTCAGCACGATCAAGGTCATCGAGATAATCTGGCTGATTCACATTTAAAATTAAAACCTGATTTGTGGATTCAGCCTCTCCAATGAAGGTATGGCGACTTTCAACTTGAGCATTTTTAATGTCATCAGAGATCAAACTAAAATTATTGGCTGACATTGTTTTGCTTTGGGAATAATTCCATAAATTGACAGAAAAAATCACAATGGTTAACAGCGCAATGATGTAGTAATGAATGTTCCATACAGATTGGCGTGGAATATTGGATTGAGCGTTTCTGAGGATTTGAGTTTCACTGAGTAGATCGTGCAGAGATTGTTGGCTATTTCCATTAAAAATAGCCAAGTAGAAACAGGCAAAGACGATACTTTGAAAAAATGCCACAAGCAGACTGAGTAAAAAATGCTGAGTTGAATATGTTTGTAAATAACCTGCAAAGCAAAATGGAATAATAAAGATACTTGATCTAACCAGAGAATGCATAAATGGAATTGAAGCACCATTTAAGTCTTTTACTCTAATTTTACCCAGGATTTTCCCAATGGTTTTACCATTACCTATCTGGCTGTTAAAAGCAGCAAAATAAAATAGACAGAGGAGCGTGCCTATACATTGGAAAATAAAAGGAGAACTTTCAAAATATGGGTAGAGTATTTTGCCCGTCACTAAACAGGCTACGCCGACGGTAATACAGTCGATGATAAATGCGAATATTCGAGGAAATATAGGGGCGGCTTTTTGAGTTTCAGTAGTAATTTTAGACATGGTGTTGGTTTAATTAAGTTTATGAAAATATTAATAATTAATGTAAATTTAATATATTATAAGTTTTTTAATGAAAAATGACCAGAAAAATATAGTTGAGCTATCACGCTTTTTAGCAAGATGTATTGAACTTTGCGTTATTTTTAAATTGGCGATTTATAGATGATTTATAAATTTTAGGCATAAAAAAACCAGCTTATCGCTGGGTTCTTTATTGCACCATTTTAATAAGACTTAAAATGGTGCCCGAGGCCAGACTCGAACTGGCACGCTTTGTGGGCGGGGGATTTTAAATCCCCTGTGTCTACCGATTTCACCACTCGGGCATGTGCGCAATAATAAAGGACAGTTTTTCTCTTGGCAAGCGTATTTATGTCGATTTGCTTTCTTTTCAATCAATTCATGTGCTTATGTTTGAAAATAAAGCATTTTAAGCCGTTGAATGGGTATTTTGTCATGATTTTTTCATCAATTTGAGATTAAAGCGAAATATTAAGCCTTTAAATTGATTGGATAAAAAAACTTAGAGGAAACCAACTTCAATGCCAAACTCAATTTCACGCCGTGAACTTATTCAAAAGTCATTAGCCAGTTTTGGGGCATTATCTATACCAGTGTCGTTGACTGCTTGTGGGAGTGATAACAACGACTCAACATCTCCTACTGCAAAAGTTGAATTTTTACATGGTGTTGCCAGTGGCGACCCATTAAAAGACCGTGTGATTTTGTGGACACGTATTACACCACAGGATACGTCTTTGCGTTTAGAAGTGGTTTGGGAAATTGCCACAGACGATAAATTTACGCAAGTGATCAATACTGGAAAAGTACAAACAGCATCAGCTCAGGATTTTACCGTTAAGGTCGATGCAGACAAGCTTAAGTCCGGGCAAACTTATTATTATCGTTTTAAATTTGGTTCGGTGATTTCGCCAGTAGGGCGTACCAAAACATTACCTGAAACCACCAGTTCGGTGCAGTTTGCGGTGTGTTCATGTTCAAACTATCCTGCTGGCTATTTTTATGTATATAAGGAAATGGCAAAACAAGAGGTCGATGCGATCATCCATTTGGGAGATTACATCTATGAATATGGTAAAGATGGATATGCCACAGAAGAGGCAGTAAAGTTGGGTCGTACCCTCGCTGCTGACAATGATAAAGAAATTATCAAGTTGGATGATTACCGTAAACGTTATGCGCTTTACCATACTGACAGCGATTTACAGGCTGCACATGCGCGTCATCCTTTTATCGTGATTTGGGACGACCATGAACTGGCAAATGATACATGGAAAGATGGTGCAGAAAACCATCAAGCCAATGAGGGTAATTTCTTAGACCGTAAATTGGCGGCTTTACAAGCTTATTTTGAATGGATGCCGATTCGTCCTGTATCTGCAACAGATCATTTGAATATTTATCGCCAATTTAACTTTGGTTCATTGGTACAATTGACCATGTTGGATACACGTATTTTGGCACGTGACAAGCAACTCGATTATGCCAATTATATGACGGCTTCTGGTTTAGATATCGCTAAGTTCCAGACAGATTTAACCAGTACTACCCGTACACTGATGGGTTATACCCAGCGTGAGTGGCTACAAAAGAAAATGGCACAATCTACAGCGACTTGGAATGTATTGGGTCAGCAAGTGTTGATGGCAAAAATGTTAATCCCTGCTGAATTGCTATTGTCTTTATCTGCAATTACCAGTGGAAATGTTACCGCCGAAACTTTGGCAAAAATGAATCAACAGATCATCGAGTTAGTTACTTTAAAAGTTCGTTTGAAAAGTGGTGATCCAACATTAACCGCTGCAGAAAAAGCCCGTGTAACCACAGTTGCACCCTATAATTTAGATGCTTGGGATGGTTACTATGCAGAACGTGAAATTTTATATGGCACACTTAAAACATTAAATAAGAAAGTTGTGGTGTTGGCGGGGGATACCCATAATGCATGGTCTGCTGACTTGCATACTCAAGCGGGTGATTTTGTTGGGGTGGAATTGGCAACCAGTTCGGTCTCGTCACCAGGGATGGAAAAGTATTTAAGTATTCCTTTGGCACAGTTACAACAATTTGAAATGGCCTTCACCACACTCATTGATGAATTGAATTACACCAATTTAAATCAGCGAGGGTACTTAAAAGTGAGCTTTACAGCACAACAGGTACAAGCGGATTGGGTCTTCGTAAATAGCATCAAGGAAAAAACCTATACGGTGGATACGGCTCGTGCCCATCAAGTGGTTTTAAATAACAATTTGGTTGATGTAAAGACTGTTCAGAAAAGTGCATAAATTTTCAAGCCTAAAAAGCCGAGTTTAGATCACTCGGCTTTTTTAATGCTATAGATGGATTACATCATACTGTCCATATAGGCATCTAAATCTTCATATTTATAGGTTTTACACATTTCATTTTCATATTTTAATAGTTCTAAATGTAATTCTAAAAAGGTGACTAAGCGCTTTTGATAAAATTGATATTTCTCAGAATCTTTGGCTAAGAATCGCATTTTGAATTTGGCTTTCTTGGCTTGTTTATAAGCCCATAAACAGCTTTTTCGAATCTGTTGTAATTGGTAATATTCAGTGTCTTTGGTGCTATCTCTAAATAAATTTTCTTTATAAAATTTAACAAAACCAAAGCTCATTGCAAAGAAAAATAACAGACCTTGCAGTAGGGTGCTTTCTATAAAATAAAGATTGAGGGCTTGCAGTACGATCAATACCGCAAGCTTAAGCGGAATATTATTGAGTTGTTGGTATAAATGAGTCGAACTGTGTTTTATTTGTTTGATAATGATCGGAACAATAATCATAAAAAATAACATAATCGCTAAAGCGGCAATGCCATTGGCTTGAAAGCTATCGAATTGAGGAAAATGATTTGCAATATACTGACCTAAACTAAAATAGATGCTGCAAAAAATCATAATCGACAAAATCCAAGGAATAAACTCCTTTGCTTCATCTAGAAGCCCTTTGGTTTTAATTTGACTATAAAATAGAAAGTTGCGCTTAAATGCTTGTGGGTATTGTTGTTGTAATTGATTTAAATAGAGGGAAACTTGCTTGTTTTGAATCATATAGGCTTCGCTTATCTAAATTTCACTTTGGATATTAACATAAAAAACAATATAAAATTTTAGGCATAAAAAAACCAGCTTATCGCTGGGTTCTTTATTGCACCATTTTAACAAGAATTAAAATGGTGCCCGAGGCCAGACTCGAACTGGCACGCTTTGTGGGCGGGGGATTTTAAATCCCCTGTGTCTACCGATTTCACCACTCGGGCTTTACAAGATTGGAGGCGGAGGTCGGAATCGAACCGGCGTACACGGAGTTGCAGTCCGCTGCATGACCACTCTGCCACCCCGCCATGTCTTGGTGATGCACATATTAGCAATCTTTGAAAAAAAAACAATACTATAATTCATGCATATGCACATAAATTCAGCATATGAAAGAAAATTGTCTAAATAATCATGTATTATTTGCAAAATTGATTCATATCTACTTTGGAGATGTGCCGTGGCATTGGTATTGGATGGTCGCGCATTAGCGAAACAAATTGAAGCAGACTTGTTGACTCGTGTTGAAGCTATAAAAGCAAAAACAGGTCGTACCCCAATTTTAGCGACTATTTTAGTGGGTGATGATGGTGCATCTGCGACGTATGTACGCATGAAAGGAAATGCTTGCCGTCGTGTTGGTATGGATTCTTTAAAAGTAGAGTTAGGTAAGGAAACCACAACTGAACAATTATTGGCTGAAATTGAAAAATTAAATGCCAATCCTGATGTTCACGGTATTTTGCTCCAACATCCTGTGCCTGAACAAATTGATGAACGTGCTTGCTTTGATGCCATTTCACTTGAAAAAGATGTAGATGGGGTAACTTGCTTAGGTTTTGGTCGTATGGCAATGGGTGAGGCTGCTTATGGTTCAGCAACACCTGCAGGTATCATGACAATTCTTCAAGAAAACAAGATTGAAATCGCTGGCAAGCATGCAGTTGTGGTAGGGCGTTCGGCTATTTTAGGTAAGCCGATGGCAATGATGCTACTTCAAGCCAATGCAACAGTGACAATCTGCCATTCTCGTACACAAAATCTTGCTGAATTGGTAAAACAGGCTGATATTGTTGTTGGTGCAGTCGGTAAAGCTGAATTAATCCAAAAAGACTGGATTAAGCAAGGTGCTGTTGTGGTTGATGCTGGATTCCATCCTCGTGACGGTGGTGGTGTGGGTGATATCCAATTGGTCGGTATTGAAGATGTCGCTTCAGCTTATACTCCAGTTCCAGGTGGTGTAGGTCCGATGACGATCACAACGTTGATTCGTCAAACTGTGGAAGCTGCTGAAAAAGCGTTAGTTTAAGTCCTGTTTTATTCTGAGCACAGTGAAAGCCATGCATTCACTGTGCTTAAATTCAGCCTACATTTACATAGCAATATTTATTTTTCAGTAAAAGTAGGCAATATTGTCATTAGTTTAATGGTCATGGCTTAACGCGTTTAAGATCTACTTTTAAGTAGCTGTATCTGAGACTTAACAAGAAGTATCTTCTCGAACCTTAGCACATGATGTTACTGTCTATCGAATATGAGGAAGAAGCTGTATTTCCTCAATATCAAAATAATAATTTTGGTCATATTTTGCATGAGCTGTACTTATCAATTTCCTAAAGCCCCACAACATTTACTTGATGCTTTGCATGAAGTGATTCCTCAATGTGAATTATTGGCACAGCAGTTGCCTGAAAGCCCAATTTCGTTATGGTTGATTCCACCTGTTTTTCCAACAGATCGTTTGGATGATGAGGTGATTCGCCGTATTTGGAATGATACACCGTATTGGATTTTTTGCTGGGCTTCAGGTTTAGCAATGGCACAATGGCTGATTGCAGAGCCACAGCATGTAAAAGATAAAGTGGTACTGGATTTTGGTGCGGGATCAGGTGTGGTTGCAATTGCAGCCAAAATGGCAGGTGCAAAACGTGTCATCTGTTGTGATATCGACCCAATAAGTTTGGATGCTTGTCGCGAAAATGCCTTGCTCAATGATGTCGAGCTTGAGTATCTAGATGATTTATATAAAGCCGAACAGGTTGATGTCTTATTGGCTGCAGATGTTTTATATGATCAATCTAACCGGTTCTTCTTGGATGAATTTTTAAAATTTGCACCAGAAGTATGGGTGGCGGATAGCCGAGTGAAAAACTTTAGCCATCCGAATTACCAAAAATTGGATGAACGAAGTGCAACCACTTGGCCTGATTTAGATGAAGCCAAAGAATTTAGAAATGTGAGTTTTTATAAGACGCTATGACAGCGTCTTATTTTATTCTGCGATACACATAGCTAAATCAAGAACAGGTATAACGTACCACATGTAAAGTGCTTGGACGGGTATCTAAGGCTTGGCGTGTTGCATAATCTTCACTGTTATTTAGACTTGGTGTGTTGGAAAGCCCAAAAGATGTACGGCTATGCCCAAGTTGAACGCCAGCCTGATCTTTTGCTGTTTGCGGATTGATTATTTCATTGGTACTTAATACAGAAATTTTATAGTTTTTGTTTGCACCCAACACTTTTTGACATGCGCGCTGTAATTTATCCGCATCCAAATCACGATCTGCACGACCTGAAAGGGTATACGCAAGTGTTGCACTATCTGCTGTTTGATTTTCAATTTGATAACCGGTTACGCCATTGTATTGACGAGGGGTTGTTTGACATGCAGATAAAGCTAAAACGATTAATCCTAAACCTGCATAAGTGATTTTTTTCATCTTTTAAAGTCCTAGCTTTTTGAATTATTTTTAGTATGCCATAGCTTTGCAATTTTCACGATAAGTGAATTGCGTAAATAAAACAGCTTTTTCATGTGAACAAAAAAGCTGTTTTAAATGAATTAGATTGCAAAGTTTACTTTGAATTAATCATCTGTAATCAGGCTATGTTTTTTCGTATCTTTCATAAACACATAGGTGATTAGAGATAAACCGATCATAAAGGTAATGTAATAGAAGAAATAGTTTTCATGCCCAGCATTTTTAAAGCTTAGTGCAACTAATTCAGCCGTACCACCAAATACAGTGTTGGCAAGTGCATAAGGTAAGGCAACACCTAAAGCGCGAATATGCGGTGGAAATAATTCAGCTTTTACAACCGCGTTAATGGCTGTATATCCAGTCACAATGACCATACCACTCATACATAAGAAGAAAGCTGTTTTAGGATCCGTTGTCGAGCCTAAACCATTGAAAATAGGAATGGTAAATAACACACCGAGTACACCAAAAGTGATCATAATTGGTTTACGGCCAATTTTGTCTGAAAGTGCACCGACTGCAGGTTGAATCAACATAAAAATAAAGATTGCGGCTGTGGTAATTTCAGTTGCGGTGGTTTTTTCAAAGCCCGAAGTGTTGACTAAGTATTTTTGTAAATAAGTCGTAAATGTATTGAAGGCTAAGGTACCGCCTGCAGTCAGCATAATGACTGTAAATGCTTGTTTAGGATACTTGGTGAATAAGGCCAAAGCACCAGATGTTTCACCGCCATTTTTAGCTTGTTGTTGCGCTTGTTTAGATGATTCTGTTTCAACCAGACCACGACGAATCCAGAACACAACAATTGCAAGTAATGCACCGATAAAGAAAGGAACACGCCATCCCCATGCATGTAAGGCATCTTCAGAAAGATTATGTTGCAAGATAATCAGCACACAGAGTGCAAGTAATTGACCTGAAATCAGGGTGACATATTGGAAACTTGAGAAAAATCCGCGGTGATTTTTACCTGCCATTTCAGTTAAGTAGGTGGCACTAGAGCCATACTCACCACCAACACTTAAACCTTGTAATAAGCGCGCAAATAAAAGCAGTGCAGGAGCAAACATTCCAACTGAATCATAAGATGGCGCACAAGCAATGATTAATGAGCCAACACACATCAATGAAACAGAAAGTGTTAAACCCGCTTTACGACCTTTACGGTCAGCATAAACGCCCATGATCCATGCGCCGATCGGACGCATTAAAAAGCCTAAAGCAAAAACTGCAGCAGCTTGGAGAAGTTTGACCGTTTCATTGCCTTCTGGAAAGAACACAGGGGCAAAATAGAGGGTAAATGCGGCATAAACATACCAATCATACCATTCGACTAAATTACCAGCTGAACCACCAAGTATAGATTTGAAACGAGTTTTTCTATCAAGTTGCGAAGTGGCAACTTGAGGAGATGAATTGGACAAGGCAATTCTCCAAAAGAATATGCAAAATACAGCCTGTTTAACTTTCATTTTGGATGAAAATCAAAGCAGAAAAATCAAACAGAGAGAATTTCAGTCAGTATGACGAGGGAGATACAAATAATTACAATGCTCGTTATACGCTTGAATGAAAGCAGACCTTATTAGACTTTGGTCTTAGCTGTGTAGAGGGTTTATTGTTGATCCAGAATGAGAAAGTCTAGAAATAAATGAATAATTTTTTTAAAACAGGCATTTAATTTGAAATATTTTATAAATTATAAGAATTTAGCTTAAAGTTAAAGCATATTTGCTTGCATCTAAATGTATGAAATGTACACAATTTGATAAGCTGAGTTGGGAGAATTTAAAAATTTAATCTAGTCGTAAGCTAAGCAGTCATGCTATTTATAGCAACTAGATGTTCATTTTTGAAAATAAAACAATAAGGTTTCACATCTATGGACTTGATGATTCGACAACAGCAAACATTAGCATTGGTTAAGGCTCGGGGCTATGTCAGTATTGATGAGATTGCACAGCATTTTGCAGTTACCCCACAAACTGTACGGCGGGATATCAATCAATTGGCAGATGCCGGACTATTACGTCGTTATCATGGCGGCGCTGCGGTAGGCTCAAGCGTCACCAATACCGCGTATAGCCAACGGATCAGCCATAATTTAGCGGCAAAACAGCGCATTGCAACAGCTGTTGCAAACGCAGTTCCAGACCATGCATCTTTGTTTATCAATATTGGTACAACAACCGAAGCTATTGCCCATGCTTTATTACAACATCGTGGTTTAAAAGTGATCACCAATAACTTAAATGTGGCGAAAATTTTAAGTATGAATGATGATTTTGAAGTACTGATTGCCAGCGGAAAAGTACGCCCCGATGGTGGTGTGATAGGACAAGCCACCTCTGAATTTTTTAAACAGTTTAAAGTTGATTATGCCCTGATTGGTATCAGTGGGATTGATGAAGATGGAACGATGCTCGATTTCGATTTTCAAGAAGTGTCTGTCTCGCAAGAAATTATTTTAGGTGCTCGGCAGGTATTTTTAGCCGCAGATGAGAGCAAGTTTGGTCGTCATGCAATGATGCGCTTAGGCCATCTTTCTGAAATAGATCGGCTTTTTACCAATAAAGTGCCCACTGAAAATTATTTAAAACAAATTCATGCAGCAGAAGTGGCTTTAACTGTGGTTTAAGCTAATTTTAAAACCCATAGTGAAAATATGATAAACGTGAAATTGATCATTTTTTGATAGACATCGATTAAAAAACTATCTATTATTTTCTTAAATGAAAACAAACGAAAATATATTTTCAAAAATGATTGTGAATATATGCAAATGATCAAAGGTGGTGGCGTTTATGACACAAATCAATGAGCAACAAACTTATTATGATATTGCTGTAATTGGTGGTGGAATAAATGGTGTTGGTATTGCCAATGATGCTGCTGGGCGCGGTTTATCTGTGTTCTTGTGTGAAAAAGATGATCTAGCTAGTCATACCTCATCTGCAAGCAGTAAGTTGATCCATGGTGGTCTACGTTATTTAGAACATAAAGAATTTCGTTTAGTGCGAGAAGCGTTGGCTGAGCGAGAAGTCTTACTGGCAAAAGCACCACATATCATTCGTCCTATGCGTTTTATCATGCCACATCAACCTCATTTGCGTCCTGCTTGGTTGATTCGTACGGGGCTGTTTTTATATGACCATTTGGGCAAAAGAGAGAAGCTTGCAGGTTCACATTTGGTTGAATTTGATCCTTATACTAGCCCACTAAAAACAGAGATCACTCGCGGATTTGAATACTCAGATTGTG
The DNA here is from genome assembly GCF_011759595.1 of Acinetobacter sp. BIGb0196. NCBI lineage: Bacteria > Pseudomonadati > Pseudomonadota > Gammaproteobacteria > Moraxellales > Moraxellaceae > Acinetobacter > Acinetobacter sp. BIGb0196. Next base: position 1,335,659 of record NZ_JAAOZA010000002.1, read on the forward strand.
CTGTAGATGATTCACGCTTAGTGATTTTAAATGCGATGCAAGCACGTGAAAAAAATGCCACTGTGGTTACGCAAACACGCTGTATTTCAGCACAACGTGAACATGGTTTATGGAATATCCAGTTTGAAAATGAGCAGGGCATTTATCAGATACAAGCGAAGGCTTTGGTCAATGCTGCGGGGCCTTGGGTTGCACAATTCATTAAGCAAGAGCTTCAGTTAAAATCGCAATATGGAATTCGCCTCATTCAAGGCAGTCATATTATTGTGCCGAAAATATATGACGGTGATAAAGCCTTTATTATGCAAAATGATGATCAACGTATTGTGTTTGCAATTCCTTATCTCAATCAATACACCATGATTGGCACAACTGACCGTGAATATTTAGCAGATCCGAATAATGTTGAAATTAGTCAGCAAGAGATTGATTATCTGCTTGATGTATCCAATGATCATTTTAAAGTGCAACTGACTCAAGCCGATATTATTCAGACATTCTCAGGGGTGCGCCCATTGTGTGATGATGAGTCTGATAATCCAGCCGCAATCACCCGTGACTATACTTTGGCTTTATCACAAGACCATGAGAATGATGCGCCCTTACTTTCTGTGTTTGGTGGGAAGTTAACCACCTATCGACGCTTGGCTGAGTCTGCCATGGAGCATTTGCAGAAATTTTTCCCTAACGCTGGGAAAGCTTGGACTGAAAAATCCTTACTGCCGGGTGCTGAGAATTTAGTTTCTGTTGATGGGTTGGTTTTAGAAATTCAAAATAAAATCAAAGGGCTTGATCATGAAACTTCAAGCCGTTGGGCACATGCCTATGGAACCTATACATGGAAATTTTTAAATCATTCGACATCTGTTCATGAACTTGGTCAAGACTTTGGCCATGGTTTATATGCCCAAGAGGTCGATTATTTGGTTGACCAAGAGTGGGCGGTCACCAGTCAGGATATTTTAAAGCGGCGTAGCAAGTTATATTTAAAATTTACTAAAGCTGAAATTCAAGCATTGGATGAATATTTGCTTGAATTGCATGAACGCCGCTTACAGAAAGATGTTGCCTAAGCAAAAGTGGAAATATATACCTTTGCACAAGGTACGTTATGACCAATCAAAGGTATATAAAACGCGTTGGGTTTCAGGTTGGTAATACATTAAAATCCAATCTGCCCCATGTGAACAATATTCCCAGCCAGCAACAGCTGCAATAAAATAATAACGCTTGCCATCACGGTCATAAATATGAACCTCTTGATCATCACGGTCTGCGTTGATGTAGCGTAAATCAAAATGTTCATCAATCGGATAAGTCCAGTTTCCACCGCCACATTCACCCCCTAATTGGTCAAGCAGGGTTGTTGCAGAATCATTTTGATATTCAATGCGTGATGTTGAAATGACTTTTCCAGTTTCAGCAAAGCGCTGTTTAAGCTGCACGTAATCTTCATACATTTCTTTATGATGGGTTTTTAGATCGGCCTCGCAATCAGGATTTTCTAAAGCAAAATATCTTTTGTTTGCTAACCATTCATATTGATTTTGTTGATTTAATTGCATAATAAACCAATTTTCATTGGCAAATGCATCAGAAAATTCTGTGGTATCACTTCCGATATAACCTTCATAAGGTTCAATCGGATTGAGCAAATGAATTTTTCCTTGCCATGCTGGATTGATTGCGGATAAATCAATTGAAACAAGTGGAAGTAAATGTTGAGCTAGAAATAGACTTGAAGGGGCGAAGACGACTTCGTGGTCAGGTAACAGGGTTAGATAAGGTTGAATTGTGGTAATGTTTTTAATTGCTGTCATTGCGCTTATTTTTAGATATTGAATGATTGCATTAAATCACAAAAAAGACCGAACGCGTCGGTCTTTTTGCTCGGCTTAATCAGTCAGCCATAAAGCGCCTAACTTTTCATCCCACTCACTTGGGGTGATGACCATACGACCTGCATTGGGGGTTAAGGTAATCTCACTAAAGAAAACATCATCTTGAGATAATAAGAAATCGATTCGACTATAACCATATTTGAAACAAAGATCTTCTGACAGTTGAAGCATTTTATTTAATTTTTGCGGTCGTGCTAAACAGCTTGGCGTATTACTTTTTAGATCAACGGTAAAGGGTTGCAGCACCCAAGATGTGTCATACATATTTGAATAATCCACGCCTTGGCTGTCTTGTACATCGACTTCAATATATCGAGGCTGACCTTCAAAACAATGAACACGGCATGTTGTAATGGTCAGCTTATTGTCTTGATCAACAAATAAATCAATATGTTGTTCGGCCAAAATTAAAGGAACAATGTCTTTGTAATGCCATTCCCGTTTTCTAAAATACATATTTTGTTTAAGGTGGTGATTGAGTTTGTGCTGCGCTTTTTTGATATCAAATTGCGCTTTATCATTACAGACAATTGCACTGCCACTGTCATGATTGCATTTTAAAACAAACTTGTTGGGAAGTTGATTAAAGTCAATTTCCTCAAAGCACTTATATACACCAATCAGTGGAACAAAATGGGAACAACAAATTTTATCTGCAAGCATTTCGCGGACAGCAAATTTATCCGCCAATTTCGTATGTAAGGGCGCTCTTTCATAGATCATTCTGGCGGTGACTTTTTCATTGAAACTTTTAGGCTGATCAAAGTTCGGGGTATAACCCAATTTAGCAATAAATCTTTTGGTGAGATAACGTCTATCTGAGACAAATTTGGCTCTAATAACTTTTGCCGAATAAATAATATTTTCTAACATGATTAAAAAAAATCAGTAAAATAAAGTAATGTTTGAATTATAGAGAAAATATGAATTTTGTACATGGAAACAGTAATCATTTGTATTTTTATTACATAATTGTAATAAATTCTTAAATGATAAAGTGAACTGGTTCACATTAAGCAAAAAAGACCGCTATGTAGCGGTCTTTTTGTATGACTTAATTTTAGCGATTAAGCAGATTTTTTAACAGCTTCTAAAAGCTCATTTTGACGAGTTTTAAGTGCAGCTGGTAAGCGCTCACCAAGTTTATCAAATAACTCAGTGTGGCTCTCAATCTCTTTGATCCATTGATCTTTGTTTTGAGAAGTCACAAGATTAAATTGATCTTTAGTGAAGTCAGAACCTGTCCAGTTCAATTGCTCATAAGTTGGAACAAAACCAATCGGTGTTTCCACTGCTTCAGCACGACCTTCACAACGGTCAATGATCCACTCAAGCACACGCATGTTTTGACCAAAACCAGGCCATACAAAGTTGCCTTCAGCATCGCGACGGAACCAGTTTACGTTATAAATGCCAGGAAGTTTATTGCCTGCAGCTTTCGCTTTAGCACCAACTTCTTCACCCATTTCTAACCAATGAGAGAAATAGTCAGCCATGTTATAGCCAGCAAATGGAAGCATTGCAAATGGGTCACGGCGTACAACACCTTGTTGACCTACTGCAGCTGCAGTTGTTTCAGAACCCATTGTTGCTGCTTTATAAACACCATCAACCCAGTCAAAAGCTTCTGAGATTAAAGGTACTGTATCTGCACGACGACCACCGAAGATGAACGCAGAAATTGGTACGCCAGCTGGATTTTCCCAGTCAGCATCAATAGAAGGGCATTGACCCGCTGCAACAGTGAAACGCGCATTTGGATGTGCTGCTTTTTCACCAGCAACATGCGGTTGGCCTTTCCAGTTGGTCAAGTTAGTAGGTGCTTCTTTAGTTAAGCCTTCCCACCATACGTCACCATCATCTGTTACCGCAACGTTTGTATAGATGACATCTTTATGAAGTGTCGCCATACAGTTTGGATTTGTTTTGATGTTTGTACCAGGTGCGACACCAAAGAAACCAGCTTCAGGGTTGATTGCATATAAGCGACCATCTTCACCTGGTTTGATCCAAGCAATATCGTCACCTACAGTTTCAATTTTCCAACCTTCATAACCTGCAGGTGGAATCAACATCGCAAAGTTGGTTTTACCACATGCAGATGGGAATGCCGCTGCAATATAGTGTTTCTCACCTTGTGGATTGGTCACGCCAAGGATCAACATGTGTTCAGCTAACCAGCCTTGTTGACGACCCATAGATGATGCAATACGTAAAGCAAGGCATTTTTTACCCAATAATGCGTTACCGCCGTATCCTGAACCGTAAGACCAGATCTCACGAGTTTCTGGATAATGCACGATATATTTTTCTGGGTTACAAGGCCATGCAACATCTTTTTGACCTTCAGCCAGCGGAGCGCCAACAGTATGTACGCAAGGAACATAGTCGCCATCAGTGCCTAGTACGTCATAAACAGCTTTACCCATACGAGCCATTTTACGCATACTTACAGCAACATAAGGAGAATCTGTAATTTCGATACCGATGTGAGCAATGTGAGAACCTAATGGACCCATAGAGAATGGAACCACGTACATGGTACGTCCTTGCATTGCGCCATCAAACAAACCGTTAAGGCGAGTACGCATCTCAGCAGGAGCTTCCCAGTTGTTTGTCGCACCAGCATCTTCTTGTTTTTCAGAACAGATGTATGTACGACCTTCAACACGCGCTACGTCAGACGGATCAGAATTCGCTAAATAAGAACCAGGATGTTTTTCTTGGTTCAACGCTTGCATAGTGCCGTTAGCGATCATCAAGTCGATGTAACGTTGATTCTCTTCTTCGCTTCCGTCACACCATTCAATTTTTGCAGGTTTAGTTAATTTAGCAATTTCTTCAACCCATGCAATGAGCTTGGGATGACGAACGAATTCTGGTGCGTTCACTTGGGTCATGGTGAGGCCTATCTAAAATATGTACAATTTTGTGTACAAATAATAATCTGAATGAAGGGATACTACATTCAAATTTAAGTATGAAAAAAAGTGGTGGTATTAAAACATATATTCATAAAAAAAATAAGACTAAAGGCTTAAAAGATACCAATGCTCGAATTTTCACTAAGTGTTTGATTTGTATTATCTAACATGGATTATTGTTTGATTTTTATTGGTATTTTTAAATGGAATATAGGGTATTTTAATTGTAAATAATAATAGTTTACAATAAGTTGAAATTATAAGATTTACTAAATTAATTATTGATTTAATAAATGGGCATAATTCGAATTTTACATAAAGGTGCTTTTATTTGTTTAGAAAATCGACGAAATTAGTGCAAATACTTCAAAATAATCAAGCTTATGGACACAGAACTCAAGCCGCTTTCAATGATTTACAATGAAAAGTCAGGTTTTCATGCCAATCAGAAAGATGATATTTATGAAAAACTCATGACCATCTGGACCTCACATGGTTTTGAAATTCAAGTTTTTGATATTGGTTCAGAGCCTGATATAAAAACCCTGATGCAAAAAATCTTTCAACGTCATGCACAATACTTAGATTGTGGTGTCATTGTCGCTGCTGGTGGTGATGGTACGTTGAATGCAGTCGCCTCGCAAATGTTAAAGCAAAAAATTCCTATGGGAATACTACCTTTGGGTACTTTTAATTATGTGGCGCGTGTTCTACATATCCCCTTGAATATTTTAGAAGCAGCCAATGTGATTGCCACAGGGGAGCCGCGTGCATCACATGTGGCCTGTATCAACGATCAAATTTATTTAAATAATGCCAGTTTAGGTTTATATCCTTTGTTTATTAAAAAACGCGAAGAATATAATCGTCGGTTTGGACGCTTTCCTTTAAATGCGTATACGTCTGGTTTGGATGTACTGATTCGTGATCGTAAAGAACTCAAATTAGAGATCGAAGTAGATGGGCAAAAGTATCCTGTAAAAACACCACTGATTTTTTTTGGTAATAATCAACTGCAATTAAAAGAATTGAATTTAAAAATTTCGAAATGTGCAGAGGTGGGGGAAATTGCCGGTGTAGTGATCGCCAAAGGGGATAAAGCCACTTTATTTAAAACCTTGTTTCAAACCATTCGTGGAAAATTGGAAAACGCTTCCGATGTGTATAGTTTTGGTGCACAAAAAGTCATTGTCTATTCAAAAAAGCCTAAACTGACCGTTGCTGTCGATGGAGAAATTGTTTCAATGACGACCCCATTAACCTTACACGTAGAAAAAAATGCTTTAAAAATTATGGTGCCGCATGTTATTGCATCTGTCTGATCTACATTTTGGTACTGAGCGTCCAGAGTGTATGCGGGCGATTCAAAAGTTTTGTGCTGTGCATAAACCAGAAGTGGTTGTGGTGAGCGGTGATTTAACTCAACGTGCTAAATTTAAAGAATTCTATGCATGTAAACAGTTTTTAGAATCACTAAACATCCCTTATTTTGTGGTGCCTGGCAACCATGATATTCCTTTGTATCATGTCTGGAATCGTGCCTTTAGACCATTTGGCTTATATCAACTGTTCTTTGGCAGTTTAGAACATAGCTTATTTACAGAGCATTTTTATTTAATTGGCATGAACAGTATTCGTCGCCGTTATCATACACGCGGACATATTTCATTTGAGCAAATTCAAAATGTAAATCAGTTGTTGGCCAATGCACCGAAAAATAAATTAAAAATAATCGTTAGTCATCAACCTTTTTATACCTCTAATGAAGACCATCACTTAAAAGATTGTCCAGCTTTAGGGCAGTTTGCCATTAAAGAATGGGGACAACATCAACTGTATGCTTTATTGCATGGTCATTTACATTTAGTTGCGGTCTATGATCTGAATCAAGCCTTTGCGCTAAATTTAATGCAACCAGTTTATGAGGTTCATGCGGGTACAGCAGTTTCTCGACGTTTGCATAAAAATATACCCAATAGCTTTAATGTGATTCATCAAGATGGTGGCTTTGAACATTATTTTTTTGATGAACAATTACAGGAATTTATTGCCAAAACTGCGATAAAAAATTCTGAATTAGACATGATTTGATACAAAAGAAGAAAAAACATACAAATTAAATAAATTTTTTTTCGTTTTCCCCTTGAAGCGTTTATTTCCATCCCCACAAATGTGACATACAAATATTTTGTCGATGACCTAGGAATAAGAAGTCATCTTCGCTGAGTAATCAATGACATTTTAAATGTCTATGGAGTTAGAAATGAGCAAGATTCGTCCTTTACATGACAACGTTGTGATCCGCCGTGTTGAAAAAGAAACTAAAACAGCAGGTGGTTTGATTTTAAGTACTTCTGCAGCTGAACAACCTGCTCAAGGTGAAATTCTTGCTGTAGGTAATGGCAAAATCACTGATAACGGTGTACGCGCTTTAGACGTTAAAGTTGGCGATAACGTACTGTTTGGTGCTTATGCAGGTACTAAAGTTAAAGTTGATGGTGAAGAACTTCTTGTGATGAAAGAATCTGACATTTTAGCGGTATTGGAAGGTTAATCTTCTGCTGTTGAGATGGGTTTTCATCCAAAAATATTGGTCAAAATTTAAAATTTATAAAGATATCTGGAGTTTAGTATGTCAGCTAAAGACGTAAAATTTGGTGATTCAGCGCGTTCAAAAATGATCGCGGGTGTAAACGTACTTGCAGATGCAGTAAAAGTAACTTTAGGCCCTAAAGGTCGTAACGTTGTTATTGATCGTTCTTTCGGTGCACCACACATCACTAAAGATGGTGTAACTGTTGCTAAAGAAATTTCTTTAAAAGACAAATTCGAAAACATGGGTGCACAATTGGTTCGTGAAGTTTCTTCAAAAACCAATGATATCGCAGGTGACGGTACAACAACTGCAACTGTACTTGCTCAAGCGATTTTAAATGAAGGGATCAAATCAGTCACTGCGGGTATGAACCCAATGGATTTGAAACGTGGTATCGACCTTGCGGTTAGAGCTGTTGTTGAAAATATCAAAGCAACTGCTAAACCAGCTTCTGATACCAAAGCAATTGAACAAGTCGGTTCGATTTCTGCAAACTCTGATGAAACTGTAGGTAAGTTGATTGCGCAAGCAATGGAACGCGTTGGTAAAGAAGGCGTGATTACTGTTGAAGAAGGTTCAGGCTTTGAAGATGCGCTTGATGTTGTAGAAGGTATGCAGTTTGATCGTGGTTATATCAGCCCGTACTTTGCAAACAAACAAGATACTTTGACTGCTGAACTTGAAAATCCATTCATTCTTCTTGTTGATAAGAAAATTGGTAATATCCGTGAATTGATTACAGTTTTAGAAGCTGTTGCAAAAACAGGTAAACCATTACTCATCATCGCTGAAGATGTTGAAGGTGAAGCTCTTGCAACACTGGTTGTAAACAACATGCGCGGTATCATCAAAGTATGTGCGGTTAAAGCACCTGGTTTTGGTGATCGTCGTAAAGCAATGCTTCAAGATATCGCGATCTTGACAGGTGCTACTGTGATTTCTGAAGAAGTGGGCATGTCTTTAGAACAAGCAACGCTTCAAGATTTAGGTACTGCACATAAAATCACGATTTCTAAAGAAAATACTGTGATTGTTGATGGTGCTGGTGATGCAAATCAAATTGCTGAACGTGTAACTCAAATTCGTGCTCAAATCGAAGAATCAACATCTGAATACGATAAAGAAAAACTTCAAGAGCGCGTAGCTAAACTCGCTGGCGGTGTTGCTGTAATCAAAATTGGTGCTGCAACTGAAGTTGAAATGAAAGAGAAGAAAGACCGTGTAGATGATGCGCTTCATGCAACGCGTGCTGCGGTTGAAGAAGGTGTTGTTGCAGGTGGTGGTGTTGCGTTGGTACGTGCAGCTAAAGTACTTGACGGTCTTGTTGGTGCAAATGATGACCAAACTGTAGGTGTGAACATCCTTCGTCGTGCGATCGAAGCGCCACTTCGTCAAATCGTATCTAACGCTGGCGATGAGCCATCAGTTGTGATCAATGCAGTGAAGAGCGGTGAAGGTAACTTTGGTTACAATGCTGCAACTTCACAATATGGCGATATGTTAGAAATGGGTATCCTTGACCCTGCTAAAGTAACGCGTTCTGCACTTGAGCATGCTGCATCTGTTGCTGGTTTGATGTTAACGACTGAATGTATGATCACTGATATCCCAGAAGACAAACCTGCTATGCCTGATATGGGCGGCATGGGTGGTATGGGCGGAATGATGTAATATCGTTTCGAACTAGATCAAAAAAATCCTCGCTTTATGCGAGGATTTTTTTATTTAATTTGTCTGATCTTTAAAAAGTCTTTTCTAGTTTTCCTATAACGTGATACGTGATACCGAAATTGTACGCCTATTTCTGAAATTTAATCCCTTATCTTGCACTTTTTACAAAGCAGTGCTTTGCAAATACGTTCAGGGTACGTCTTTAGAAAGAAGATGAGGATGGAGAAGAAGACGAAGAAGAAGAGTCTTAATCCCTTATCTTATGCTGATAAAAACCGATACTTTTTATAAGCTCAGGCAAAGTCTATGGATATGGTGGTACGGTTTTATGGTAATCCGTCCAGAGTCTTAATCCCTTATCTTGCACTATTTACAAAGCAGTGCTTTGCAAATATGTTCAGGCTATGTCTTTAGACATTGACGACCTCCGCACCGCCATTGCAAAACACTCTTAATCCCTTATCTTACGCTTATAAAAAGTGATACTTTTTATGAAGCTCAGGCTATGTCTTTAGACATGGCAAAAAAGTAGATTGTTCTATCGCTTCCGTCTTAATCCCTTAGTAACAGGGCTATGTCTTTAGACCATGGACATAGATTCAAATGTTACGTCATTTAAAGTCTTAATCCCTTAGTAACAGGGCTATGTCTTTAGACCATGGACATAGATTCAAATGTTACGTCATTTAAAGTCTTAATCCCTTAGTAACAGGGCTATGTCTTTAGACAATAAACAAGATTCTAAACTTCTTGATGAAGATGTCTTAATCCCTTAGTAACAGGGCTATGTCTTTAGACATGTGTTAACTGGTAGTGCATTCAGCGAACGTTGGGTCTTAATCCCTTAGTAACAGGGTTATGTCTTTAGACGTCACAAGATGATCTGATCGCTAAGAAAAACAAGTCTTAATCCCTTATCTTGCGCTTATAAAAAGTGATACTTTTTATGAAGCTCAGGCTATGTCTTTAGACTTTCACATCACTTGCCCATCAATCCTTCAATTTAAGTCTTAATCCCTCAGTAACAGGGCTATGTCTTTAGACTTGTTGGTTACTTCTGCACACTTGCGTCGTAATGAGTCTTAATCCCTTATCTTGCGCTTATAAAAAGTGATACTTTTTATAAAGCTCAGGCTATGTCTTTAGACAAATTATACGAAGTTATGGCAAGTATTGTCAGTGTCTTAATCCCTTAGTAACAGGGCTATGTCTTTAGACACAACAGTAAACTCTAAACATGCGGGATCTCGTGAGTCTTAATCCCTTAGTAACAGGGCTATGTCTTTAGACCTTGAGGAAGAGATTGAAACTGAACGTTCTCGGAGTCTTAATCCCTTATCTTGCGCTTATAAAAAGTGATACTTTTTATGAAGCTCAGGCTATGTCTTTAGACGTTATACTCGTATTGCTTCTAAACAAATTCCACAGTCTTAATCCCTTATCTTGCACTTTTTACAAAGCAGTGCTTTGTAAATACGTTCAGGCTATGTCTTTAGACATTGACGACCTCCGCACCGCCATTGCAAAACACTCTTAATCCCTTATCTTACGCTTATAAAAAGTGATACTTTTTATGAAACTCAGGCTATGTCTTTAGACGGATTCAACTCAACTAAATCAGTACAATTCAAACGGACTTAATCCCTTATCTTGCGCTTATAAAAAGTGATACTTTTTATAAAGCTCAGGCTATGTCTTTAGACTAATGCTTATCGTGCTGTTGATGAGAAATTAGTGTCTTTAGACCACTAACTGCTGAACAACTAGCGTTAGAGACTGCTGTCTTAATCCCTTAGTAACAGGGCTATGTCTTTAGACAGAAGACTATCCGTAATAAAACTAACTCACAATGTCTTAATCCCTTAGTAACAGGGTTATGTCTTTAGACAGATGATACAGGTCTAGACTATACAGTAGATCAGTCTTAATCCCTTAGTAACAGGGTTATGTCTTTAGACTGGTATTAACATTATTAATGAACATTTAGAAACGTCTTAATCCCTTAGTAACAGGGTTATGTCTTTAGACCAAGAAAAACTTCAAATATATTAATGAAGTAGCGTCTTAATCCCTTAGTAACAGGGTTATGTCTTTAGACATGAACTATGAGGAGGTTAAGCCTTGGTTCATGAGTCTTAATCCCTTAGTAACAGGGTTATGTCTTTAGACGTTTGATCGTGGATACCGTAAAGGTTGTGAGTATGTCTTAATCCCTTAGTAACAGGGTTATGTCTTTAGACCGTGTAGAACGTGCTAAAGAGCTTGCTCAAGAAGGTCTTAATCCCTTAGTAACAGGGTTATGTCTTTAGACAAAGACATCTATGGCATTCGCGATACCGACTTCCGTCTTAATCCCTTAGTAACAGGGTTATGTCTTTAGACTGATGGCACAAGTGTAGTTGTATTTGAACGTCAGTCTTAATCCCTTAGTAACAGGGTTATGTCTTTAGACAATGCTGATGCGTTATGGACACGTACTCTTAAAGTCTTAATCCCTTAGTAACAGGGTTATGTCTTTAGACAATGTATGGTTGCCAACAGGTGAAACGTTGTTTGTCTTAATCCCTTAGTAACAGGGTTATGTCTTTAGACTCTAGCGTTGTTTATTCCTTTTGTAAAGCAACAACTTACAATGAGGAAATATTTCAAATTATGTATAAGTAAAGTTGCTGTATGACAAAATGTTTCGCAATTTTTCTTATAAGTAAAAGAATCAATAGTTTGAATCAATAGTGCGATAAGATTTGTGTTTAAATACATTTTGTAAGCTTGCAATTGAGAACCTCGGTAAATCATTTACTTTAATGTGATACACATTATTTATTGAGTAAAAAATAATGCAAAGTTATCTAGGTATGTATGATGTCAGTTGTTCTAAATTGCGTTCAGGTATTTTTCGCATATTATCCGCTTATGGCATTCATCAACAAAAATCAGTATTTGAATGTCGCTTTCCTTTAGATCAAAAGCAACAGTTAATTCAACAATTAAGCTTACTGAGCCATGGTCATTCCAAACGTATCATGGTGATTAAAGTTTTTCCAAATCATCCACAAAGTAAATTGTTTGGTATGGCAAAACGTATGCCCAAAAGTGACTGTTTATATATTGCTTAAATAAAAAATAAAAAGGATAGAACCTATGCAAACATTATACATTGACCGTAAAGATACTCAACTTGAAGTAGACCGAGAACGTATTTTAGTACATAGCCATAATCTGCCTAAACCGTTATCTATTGCATTTGCTTATTTATCTTCGATTGTCATAAGTGCCAAGACACAATTGACCAGTCATTTACTCTTGGCATGTGCTAGTCGAGGTATTCCTGTCATTATTTTAGATCCACGCTCTTGTGAATATCATGCGCAATATATTCCACCTTCTAGTGGTATTATTCACCGTAAAATCAAACAATTTGAAATTTTAGATCAGGATGAAAGACGGTTAGGCTATGCCAAACAGTTGGTCTATTCTCATGCCGTACAGCAGTACAAGTTAGTACACTATTGGGAAAAACAACGCTTATTGTTGGAGAAAGATGCAGAACAATTCAAAACAAGAATTAAAAATATGATTCAGATGATTGCATCCAGCCAAAATATGGAACAATTACGAGGAATAGAGGGCGCCACTGCAAAAGTAATTTTTGCCAGTATGAGTTTAATTGCACCTACATGGTGTAAATTTCGAGGTCGCAATAGACGTCCACCGTTAGACCCCATTAATGTTTTATTGTCCTTAAGTTATAGCTTGATTTATGCAGAAGCTACTCGTGCTTTAACAGCGCATGCGCTAGATCCTATGTTAGGGTTTTATCATGAGCCTTTACATGGTCGCTATTCTTTAGCCTGTGATTTGACAGAGCGTGTGCGTTCCGAAATTGAAAAATGGGTATTACATTTAGTACTGAGCGAGCAATTGAACCTTTGTCATTTTAGTTCGTCAGAGCAATTTCCATGTGTACTTAACAAGGGCGGGCGTGCTGTATTTTATCCAATGTGGGAACGTAAATTTAAAGTTTGGAAAAAATATCTCCGTTTAAATGCCCAACAATGGGCGAAAACTATAGATCAGGCATAAATATGTCCAGTAAACAGCAACACTGGATCTGTAGCTATGATGTACGGCATCCCAAACGATTGAAAAAAATACACGATGTTCTTTGTATGTTGGGCATTGCCATTAATTATTCAGTATTTTATTTGAGGTTAAGCCATTCTCAATATCTACAACTATGTAAGGACATACAAAAAATTATACGACCAGAAGATGATGTACGCTTGTATCGATGTGCTTCATTACATACAGCAAACATGATTGGTGAATTTACATCTTTGGGTATTCATTTAATAAGCCATCAAGGTGTTTTGCTTTAATTTTAAGAAACCTGAATTGAAACGTAAGCTTGCAGAATCTAAATGAGGGCACGATTTCATTATTAAATTGCTTCACGACACAGCAACAAGTGAAGCGCATGATGAAAAGTATAGCTCAGAATTTATTAATACAATACCAAACTCAGCTCGACCAATACTTTGCGATCCATCAGGATGCGACAACCGCCTTGTCTACATGGTTGGCTACGCAATTTTCAAAATCTCAGCTTATTCAATTATTAACTTCAATCTTAGCAGACCAACATACATTAACTGAAATAAGTGCTCGTTCATATCGACATGGCAATGGTTTTCTGAAAGTTGTGTTGTTAGATCGTGGATATAAATTACGTTTACACATTTGGTTTGCAGGTCAGGCTTGTGAAGAAAATATTCACGACCATCGGTGGAGCTTTTCATCTTTAATTTTAACAGGTGCTTTAACCAGTGAAATCTGGAAAGACCACGCTCATGGGCAGCAACTCCAAGAATATGAATACCATGCTGCAACAAAAAGTCATGCGCCTTTTAAAATCAATGCGGGCATGCAGACTCTAAAACTGGATCATCTACAACACAATATGGCAGGTGAAAGCTATGTCATGCCAAAAGGCAAGCTACACCGCATTATCAACCCTGGTCACCAAGTTGTCGCAACCATGATGTGCAGTGCCCCAACGGAACAAGGTACAACACGTTTAATTCCAATACATGATGGTATTGATCCCAATATTCAGCCACCAAAAACCAATACACAACAATTGGCAGCATCCTTGACACAATTTATTCAATATCTACAGCAAGAGGAACAGATAAATGTCGCATAAGCATACGTTGTATATGCAACAGCAACTAGGTCGAGTTATGTACATTCCTCCTATAGAAATGAATAAACGCATTGCTGAAGAGTTGGACAGTCTGAAGTGGCTCTATCAACGTCAACCATCTTATTTAAATCAATATGACCAGCTATTTCGTTTAGTCAGTATTTGGTTATTGGTACATGAATACGACTTAACCAATCATCAGCCACATCAGGTACTAAAGGCGGTCTGTATGTTGAATTGCCCAAATTGGGATTTCGACCTGATGATTCAACAACGCCATCTTCTGAAAAAGGGTGTGGTTTTAAGCGTAGAGCCGACATGTTTTGTAGTGTTACAACACGGTCTAAATTTCTTTCAGACTTATTTGCAAGCTTACGTTTCATTACCCAAAGTCAATCTACAGGCAGAATATCAAACAAGAAATTAAGGAAATATTATGAACAGTAAGATCGATATGAATGTGTGGATGACTCAGGTTGGATACCAAAATTTGCTGGCAAAAATTGCACAGAAAGAATTGGAATATGCACAGATACGTGATCATCGTCAGGTGGCATTTGAATTGTCAGGTGATGGTTGGCATGACAACCCTGAATTTAACCGTATGCAACAGCTAGAAGCCAATTTAAACCATACTTTAAAAGAATTGACCGAACGTTTAGAAGCAATGAAATATATTGAAATTTATGATGCGATGCGTAATCGCTCACAAGTAGAAATCGGCAGCATTGTGCAATTGCGCCGCTATGACCTCTCAGATGATTCTGAACAAGTTGAGGTTTGGGAAATTCGTGGGTTTGATGAAACAGATTTAGCTCAGAAGCATTTGGCTTATAACGCTCCTTTAGCGATACAAGTGATGCATTTACAAGTTGGAGATGTCGCAGAAGAAGTACAGATCGGCTCACGACATTTTGATATTGAAGTCATCCATATATTTGAAAATCGAAATCAAGCAGGATTAAAAGGATAAATCGCAATTTATGTATATTGCTATAGAAGGTATTAAAGGAACGGGTAAATCAACATTGTTCCAACAATTAGAGGTTGCATTACGTTGTGATGGCGTATTGTTCGAAACATTTAATCCGACTAAACCGATGCCTACGGATTTATGGTGGGAAAAGGCATATGCCCAATACTCTGAAGTGGACCAGTTCATTGAAGAGTTATATTGTGCGAGAGCGAACCATCATGCAAAAAAAACAGACTTCAATGCTCCATTGGTTTTAGGGGATCGTAGTATTTTAACAAGTTTCGTTACGCGTTGGCCTCAAGATTGTAGTGCGTTATCTAAATATATTAAACATATTCAAATTCAAGAGTATGAGGTTCCTGTTCCAGATTTAGTGATTTATTTGGATGCGCCTATTGAAGTTACGCTACAGCGACTGGCAAATCGTCAGCGAAATTATGGTTTACATGATGAGCAAATCGAACGATTGATTCAAGCAAAACAGAGTTATGAAACTTTTTTTAGATTGAAGAGCGAATTGGGTTTTGAAAACATGAAATATCAATCTTTTGATGCAGGGCAAAATAGTGCGAGTTTATTTGCTCAGGTGTACTCAACTATTAAAAAAAATCTGGAAAATGATTATTTTTTTCCATAATATGTGACGGGGTCTGTGAGAAATAATGATGAAAAAGAATATTTTATTTTTAGTAACGGGGATGACTCCTCAAATTATTACAGAAACAGTTTGGGCCTTGGCATGTGACCCACAAAGTGATGAAAAATGGATTCCAGATGAAATTCATATCATGAGTACAGATGATGGTTTAAACCAAATTCGTAAACGTTTATTTGAAGATCAAGTTTTTCAGCAATTCCAAATAGATTTTCCTCAATTAAAAAATATTGAGTTTAATCTTATTGAACATTTACATGTTATTAGAGATGTGGATGGGAATGTATTAGTAGATTTAAAAACACCTGAGCATAATCAATGTGCAGGGAATGCGATTTGTGAAAAAATTCGTGAATTCACGCAAAATGAAGATGTAAGTTTGCATGTGTCGATTGCGGGCGGACGTAAAACAATGGGTTTTTATGCAGGTTATGCATTGTCACTGTATGGTCGTGCACAAGATACCATGTCACATGTTTTGGTTGAAGAACGATTCGAAGTGGTAAAAGACTTTTTTTATCCAACACCAAAGACTTACTTTGTGACCAATCGTGATGGCAAAGTCCTTGATGCAAAAGAAGCTGTAGTTTGGTTAGCACACGTTGAATTTGTACGCATGCGTGATGCGATCAAAGACAAGCATCAATTGAAGAGTACCGACAGTTTTAGTCAAGTGGTACATAAAATTAATGAATCATTCAATGATGTTAAATTAAAAATTAATTTACATAATCAAACTATTGAGGTAAATGATAAATTTACGATTGATGATTTACCACCACGTGAATTTTCCTTATTACATTGGTTTGCCGATCGTCGCAAACGTGGGTTAGAAGGTATTATTGCTCCTAATAAGAATATTACGAGTAATGATGCAAAACCATCTGATTTAGAAATCATTAATCAATTAACGAAGGAATTTACACCATATTATGAGGAAGTGAAAAATATTAGTGAGGAAAATAAACTAACAGTAGATAAAAAATTTTTTGAAAGTGTGAAATCACATTTAAAAGCTTCATTAGAAGCAAGATTAGGTTTGGAGTTGGCTGCAAAACTTGGTATTACACAAGAACGAGATCACCGAGGGACGTTAAAAAAAGGAACTCCTTTTTATTTAAATTTACCATCTGAAGCAATTGAAATTGTAGATACTTTTTAGAAAATTTAGTGACTTTATTAAAAGATTACGAGCAATAAATTAGTTATTTTTAGAGGGTAAAATGAAAATTGTTTTTTGTACAACATCAAGACAATCCGCTGCAAACTTGCAACCCTTACAATCAACTGAGATTCGGCCAGATTTAGTTTTAGTTGCTAGTACAGAAAGTTTTGACAAGGAAGGCTCTCATCTTATTCAAGAAGTTAAGGCAATGGGGCTTAATGCAAAAGGCATAAAAATTGAAAATGAAACAAGTGTCAAACAGCTATCGCAGCAATTTGAGCGAATCGTAGAAACATATTTTGATTCTGAACTTATTGTGAATTTAACTGGCGGTACAAAGTTAATGGCTTTGGCGGCTTATCAAGTTTTTTCAGGATATGGGTATCGTTGCTTTTACCAAGAATTTTCGACAGGTGAGATTATTTGGTTAGATGATGAAACACGTATTTCAAATCATCAGCAAACAATGAAGTTAGAACGTTATTTGAAAGCATACCAATTTGATGTTGTCCAAAAACAAAAGCTTTCAGATATTCCGAAAAACTATCAAAGCTACATTGCCTTAATTACGCAATATTTAAATAAAAGTTATGAAAAAAATATTAGTTTTATCAGTAAGCTAAATGCGTATGCGTCTGAAAAAAAGCTGCCTAAAGAAGAGTTACAAAAAATTCAATTTGATTACGAAGAAGAAGCTTTTCTTGAGTATTTGAGTAAAGAAACACAAGTTTTTAAATTAAAAAATAACACCTTATATTTTGAGTATCAAGAAGATCAGAAATTTGTTGCAGGCGCTTGGTTTGAAGTTTTAACAGCTCAAGCTTTAAAGCAAGTTGAACAAATTCGGGATCTTTCATTGAGCGTACAAATTGTTAAAAGTACACAACGGAATACTGCTAAAACATATCAAGAATTAGATGTTATGGCGATGTTGTTGCAAAAACTCATTTTAATTGAATGCAAAACTGTCAATTGGAAAAATGCGACTTCAGCTTCAGAAGCTATCTACAAATTGACAGCATTAAGTCAAATTGGTGGTCTAAATACACAGTCATTTTTTGTATCACTTTATGATTTGCCTGCATCTGCGAAGACACGTGCAGCAGAGAATAATATTTATGTGATTAGTGGTAAAAATATTTTACAGCTAACACAACAGCTTAAGAAATGGCTGAACTAAAAATATTCGTTATGGAGGGTAAGATCAATGGCAATTCGTCAACCTGATCTAAATGTTGAAATACCTAATTTAGCAGGCATGCATAGTTTGCAATGGCATAGTATGACCTGTGAATTGATTACCCCTTTATATGGTGGAGGAGTTAAGTCTTCAATCGTGGACTTGAGTCTACCTATTCGTGCCAGTAGTATTCGAGGACAGTTACGTTTTTGGTGGCGTATCCTAGCGAAATATAAGTGGAAATTAGGAAACACCAAAGCAATTCAAAATGCTGAATTTGCTTTATGGGGGGGGCAAGGTGATGAAGATGGTGGCCGAGCAAGTCAGGTATTTTTTAAAGTTACGGATGTTCCAAAAGAGAACATACTTAAAAATTATTTAAAACCTTATGATGAATTTCGGTTGCAATATGTACTTTTTCCTGCTGCAAATGAGACAAAACCTGAGTTAAAGCCGCATCGATTATTGGATATCAGAGGTATTCAATGGACTTTATCTTTTGCATTTTCTCTGCAATTAGAAAAAGATGAGGTTCGGAAACAGCAAGTAATAGAAACTTTAAATTGGTGGGCTAATTTTGGTGGCTTAGGTTTTCGTAGTCGAAAAGGTATGGGAGCTGTACATGTTTCAGAATGTTTAGATTATCCTGAAATTATCCAAGTATTAACACAACAAGATGTTCAATTAGCAGATTGTCAGCTTGTAAGACGTGGTGCTATAGCGGATTCACTTCAAGCCTTAAGAAGTGCTGTAGAAAAGTTATCTAGCTTTAGACAAGGGGTTAATTTAGGCCGTAATGCTGGACAGCAAGCGAATCGACCTGGTCGTAGTCGATGGCCTGAGCCAGATGCAATGCGCCGAATAGTAGGTCGTGGTTATGATTCGAATCATAGCCCAGAGCATCCTGCCGGTAATATTTTTCCTCGTGCTTTATTTGGTTTACCCGTACTTCTGCATTTCCCTAAAGAAAAAATATTGAATGCAACGATTCAGCCATCTGAAGGAGAGCGTCTAGCAAGTCCATTAATTCTAAGACCTCAATTTATAGAGGAACGAAATGGGGTTAAACAATGGGCTTCAGTTGCATTACTGTTGCCTTATCAACATATTATAAATATGCAAGTTCAAGTAAATGAACGGCAATTTCCAATTTGGCAACAGAATGCAGGGGAAAGAATTAAGCCTGTAAATGAATACGATGCTATTGACCCATTAAAAGCTTTTTTAAAATATTTTGTACAGTAAGGTATTGAAATTATGACACAACAATATGTTGCCATACTCTCTGTTGGTCCAGTACAAACCTTTATTGCAGCTGCGCGTCGTAGCCGTGATTTATGGAGTGGATCATGGTTGCTATCAGAACTTGCTAAAGCATGTGCATCTTCTTTATTTGAACAAGGTGCAGAACTAATTTTTCCAAATATTACTCACCCTGAAGTTTTAAAGGAAAACACAGATTTTTCGGTAGGGAATAAGATTCAAGTTGTATTATCGGCGGATAGCAATATTGAAGTTCAAAAGATTATTCAACAGGCAAAATATGCGACGGTTGAACGTTTTAAACGTGAAGCTCAACGTGCTAAAAAGAGTTTGAATTGTGATCAGGATCTACGTTTAGCTGTTTGGAATCAACAACTCGATGACTATGTCGAAGTACAAGCTGCATGGGTATTAATTGATCCTACAAAACCCGAAGCAGAAGCATATAAGCAGGCAACGGAACTTGCATCTCGAATTTTAGCTTCGCGTAAAACAACTCGAGACTTTAGCGCTTCACAGACTGACCCATATGCTATGGATTATATGTTGCCAAAATCTTCTTTGGATGGTGCGCGTGAAACTGTTATTCAGGAAGATAAGAAATTACGTAGTCTGACTCGTGTAAAACTATCACTTGCATCTTCTGAACAACTCGATTGTGCTGGCGTAGTGAAACGTCTAGGTTTTGAAAGTAAAGTAGAGCAGTTTACGCCCTATACACGTGTTGCAGCAGATGCTTGGATTGAACAAGTCTATCAAGAACAGGAATTTACCGATGTTATTTCCGCTTATGAAGCCTTGGTGCGTTTAGGTGTTGCAACCCGCGTGCGCGGTAATCAGGAAATCTATAAAAAATTTGCATTTGATGCACAGTATTTATATGAATACAGATTAGAAGCGGCTTTAAAAGAGTACAGTTTTGAGCATGATGTGTTAACTGCATTAGGAAATTTAAAGAAGACTTTGAAACCATTATGGCGTCAATTTGGGCAACCTTATAGTTACGGGGTATTATTACTTGCTGATGGTGACCGTATGGGGGAGTTACTTGATCAAGCACAAGATAAAACTGAACATAAAGAAATAACACAAGCCTTGTCAAATTTTGCAGGAAGCATTCCGGACTTAATGCGTCAATATAAAGGTCAGTGCATTTATTCTGGTGGTGATGATGTACTTGGATTTGTGCCCTTACATCAAGCTTATGATTGTTCAGAGGCTTTGAGTCAAACCTTTGTGAAAGCGCTTGATGTTGTTGCAACAAAATTAAAGGTTGAAAAGAAACCTACGTTGTCGGTTGGGCTCGCTATTTGTCACGTAAATACTCCTTTAAGTGTTATGCGCGACCTAGCAGCTAAAGCTGAAAAATATGCTAAGGGGGAACATTGTGTTGCTGAGCAACGCCGTAATGCTTTAGCTGTTTTATTATCTGTACGATCAGGTACAGATACTTATTTGCGTTTGAAATGGGATGAAGTCCAGGCACATCAAGCATTTAAGCAGTGGATTCGTTTATATGTAAATAAACAAATACCAACGCGTATCGCTTATGACACACGAGCAATTGATTTAAATACTCAATTTATTAGTTCAGATCGTGATTTATTACAAAAAATTCGAGTTGCAGAACTTAAGCGAATGTTAAAAAAAACACGTTTGGCGACAGGTGAAAAAGTTCCCGAAACGACGATTGAATCTTTACAACATCGTGCGCAAGATATTGATTTAGATAAATTGTCGGATGAGTTGATCGTCGCACGTTGGTTTGCAGCGAAATTGCAAAAAGATTTAGGAAAAGAATAACATGATGTTAAAAAATAGTTATTTAATTGAGTCACTTGCACCATTGGTTTTTCGTTCAGGTAAACCTTTTGGTTCGCAAGCTTCTGCACAAGATGTCATTTTTCCCTTGCCATCTGCATCAGCAGGTTTAATTCGTGCCATTGGCATTGGGCAGAAACAAATAGATTTTACAGAGCAACGTCTAACAGATGTACAACATGAAGCCTATCAAAAAGTACTTTCTATACCTGTGCGTGGTCCATTTTTAGTTCGTTATAATCAACAAGATCAATATGAAATCTTGGTCGCTAAGCCAGCAGATGCACTATATTTTGAAAATCGAGAGACGAGTGAAACAGAATTGGTGCGTTTAGCGCCTGAAGCTTTTGATGACAATATCAGTGGGTGTGATTTACCAAAAGGATTATTGGCTGTCCAAATGCAAAGACCATTAAAAGGTAAGCCACAAGGCGGTGTTAATTTTTGGAGCTTAAAGCATTTAATACGTTGGCAACAGGGTGAAGATCTTAAGTTCGATGAAGTCCATCAATTGGGTTTAAGTCATTTACCTATTGATATTCGAACACATGTTGCGATTGATTCAAGCACACAGGCAGGGGTTTCAGGAAAGTTATTTCAAACAGCAAATTTGGATTTAGCACATCGTAAAAAATTAATAGGTGGTTGGGAAGAACACCGTTATGGCTTTATTGTACAAAGCAACTTAGTGCTGAATCAAGATTTAGCTACTTTTGGTGGTGAGCGTCGACTTTCTAATTTTCAGCCAATTGAAATGCCGAATTTGCAAGAGATCAATCAACAGTTGCTTGATAAAATTAATCAAGCAAAAGGTTTTAGCTTAAATTTTTTAAGCCCTGCAATTTTTGCAAAAGGCTATTTACCGCAATGGATTGATGCAGACAGTTTAGAAGGTCAACTTCCTGAAACTTCGCTACGTATCAAATTAAAAGCAGTGGCAATTGATCGTTGGTTACCTGTATCTGGGTGGGATTCGTTACTTTGGAAGCCGAAAAGCATGCGCAAAGCAGTAGCTGCTGGTTCAGTCTATTGGTTTGAATTGATAGATGAAATGGACTTAGTGAGCTTACAGACATTGAGTGAACACAGTTTTTCAGATCATTTACAAGACCAACGTGATGGTTTTGGGGTGACGGTCATTGCACCATGGTCAAATATTCATTAACACATACTTATTTATAAAATTTTAGGACGTTTAAAAATGCAAGTACGTATTTTTCATTTACAAAATTTATCCGCTTTACATGTCGGTACCGGTCAGGGTGTAGGGATTGTTGATTTACCAATTGCGCGCTCAAAGGCCACAAATTTACCCGTTGTACCTGGTTCAGGTTTGAAAGGTATCTTACGTGATGAATTACAATTAAAAAATCAATTAGATAAACAACAAGTCAAAGCATTGTTCGGCCCAGATAGTTCAGCAGAAGACAGCCATGCAGGCGCAATTGCGTTTGGTGATGCAAACTTGTTGCTTTTACCTATTCGTTCTTTCTCTGGTACGATTGCTTATGCGACTTGCCCATATATTTTACGTCAATACCAGCGCAGCCTTGGTTTAAGTCTCAAAATCCCAACTTTAGATGTTCAACAGGCTGGGGTTGTTGAAGGAAGTGCTTTATTTGTTGGCCGTACTTCAGAAATTGCCTTAGAAGATTTGGATATTCAAGCCAACTATAACGATACTATTCAACAATGGGCTGATGTTATTACTCAAAATATTTATCCAGAAGATGTTGCTCAAGCAGATGATTGGCGTGAACAAGTCAGTAAACGCTTTGTTATTCTACCAGATGATTTATTCTCATTTTTAGCTGACACTGCAACAGAAGTTCGTATTCGTATTCGTATTGATCGTGATACGCGTATTGTAAAAGACGGTGCATTGTGGTCAGAAGAAAATTTACCTGCTGAGACAGTACTTTGGGGGATTATGGGAATCGCGGATGCACGTGATCGTTCAGGCTTGAAAGCGAATGATTTAGCAGAACTTTTACCGAAAGACGAAATGATGATCCAAGTCGGTGGTAAACATACCGTTGGTCGAGGTTTATGCCGTTTATTGATTGCACAAAATCAGCAAGTATAAGGAGGATTATGATGCAAATACGTACACATAAATATGCGGAATTGGCTTATCCACTTGTTGAAAGTATGCAAAATGTACAATTTGAAGCGAAGTATCGTACTTTAGCTTTAAACTTACCAACAATGATTATGCAGTCTGGTTTAGCACAAACCATTGGTTTTTTAATGGCAAAGAGTAAAGAGGAACACCGTAGTTTTTTAGATCATATTGCTACTTTACTAAACTTCAATACTCCAGAAGATTTTCATAAAGCCATTTTAAAGTCGAATATTACTCAATATCAATTATTAACTCGAAAATCTTTAGATGCAGCATCTTGGTTAAAACGCTATACCCAAGCCTTATTAAATAAGGAAGCAGTATATGATTAGATTAATACGAGATAGCCTGGCTCCTTTAGTACCGAAAGCACTAGATGGACATGCAGGATTATTAATGCAACGTGGTTTGCAGGTATGGGAAGAGTCTGATAAAAAAGATAAGCAAGATTTACTTGAAATTATTGGTTCAATTCAGGCTTCAGAATTATATTTATTAGCATTTAACCGTTGGTTAACCCATACCTATAGCGATTCGGAAAATAATCCGAATTATGCCTCAGTAGTTGCCAAAATCGATGGGCGCTTATTTACTGGTCTTTCTATTGGTGGAACTTTAGAAACAGGTGTAATAACTCATCATAGCTATGGTATGCCTATGCTTGCAGGTTCTGCAGTGAAAGGCGCGGTTCGTGCATATGCTGAAAGTATTTTTTTACTAAAAGATGCTGAAGGTAAAGTACAAATAGATGCTAAAGGGAAAACACAAATTAACCCTGCCATGAAAGATATTTTAAATATTTTATTTGGTACAGATGAAGATGCAGACCAGCAAAATGCAGGTTATCTTATTTGGCATGATGCATGGTGGGTTCCACCGATCACTAAAGACGGTAAATTGGCAACGAATGATCAGGCAAAGCCATTTGTTGGAGAGATTGTTACTGTACATCATCAAAAATATTATTCAGATAAAATGGGGCATGTTGAACCTTTAGATATGGAGTCACCTATTCCAAATCAACAAATTGCGATTCAAGGTGATTTTTATTTCACGATTGAAGGTGAACCGCAATGGGTAAAATTTGCTAAAGATTTGCTTGAAAACGTGTTACAGCAAATGGGTATGGGTGCTAAAGGTACTTCTGGATATGGTTATTTTAAGCTGGATGAGCAGCTGACTAAAAATACCAAAGAAAGATATCAACGTCTTTCTATATCCGTTGATTTAAATGATCCATTACAACCAATTCGTCGTGAGCTTCAATTTTTATCTGAAAGTGATTTGATTGAAAACCTAAGTAAAAACTTAAATAAATTATTTGAGAAGTTAGGATTTGATAAAGACAATGAAGAACATTGTCAACAAATTGCACAGGTTGTTTTTGATTGTCATCATGAGCTTATTTCTGAGTGGGCGAATGTGAAAAATCAAAAAAATAAAGAAAGAGCGTGGAAGTTTTTGACTAAGTACAAAACTGTCTAAAGCATTTACCCTGTGAACCTAATTTTACAGGGTTTGATTTACCTTAATTAGTGTTATTTACATGTCAACTTTTCCAATATCTCGTTATTCTATAAAATTTCAAGCGCTTGAAAATATTCAATTGCCCAAATATGCAGGCTCTACTTTAAGAGGGGCTTTTGGACACGCTTTAAAAAGTCTGACGTGTTTAACTGCTTCACGAAATAAAGGCGTATGCCGCTGTGAACCTGTTGAACGCTGTTTGTACAGACAATTATTTGATCCACCAAAGAAAGTTTTAAAATATCAAGATCGGGTACAGGATATTGCCCCTCCTTTTGTGATTGAAGCTTATTCGCTACCAGAGAAAATTTTAAAAGATGAAACAGCAACATTTTATATGGTCTTAATAGGTCATTTTGCGCATCAACAACATATGATCATCCAACTGGCATGGCAACGCGCGTTAGCCGAAGGTATAGGTCAACAGCTTTCTGTAGGTGGGATACAGTCCCAATTGATTGCGTTTTCACAATGTAATCAACCCCAGACTAAAATCGAAAGTCTAAGGTCAGTACGCTTAGATTTGTTTACCCACGCAAGACTTCAACATCATGGTAAATTCTTAGGTACTGAAAACTTTAGTACAGCACATTTTGTTCATGCACTGTTGCGACGTTATTTATCCTTAGTTGAAGCTTATAGTGATATTCAATTAAGTTTGGAAGAGATTGCTCAGATTAATAATGAAATCTTAGAGTTAGAAGGGCAACATCAACTGGAATGGGTAAGTTGGTCTCGTTACTCTAATCGACAAAAACAAAAAATGAATTTGGATGGTTTGATGGGGTCAATTCAGCTAGATAAAGTCAGTGAAAGTCTATTTTATTATTTATATTTAGGCCAATGGCTTCATGTTGGTAAAGGTTGTGTCTTTGGGCTTGGGCAATATACCTTAAAAGCTATTTAGAAAGCTGATTTATAAATTTTCAGCTACAGCGTGACTCTAAACGTAGATACCTTCGTGTGGCTTTGTCTATGTAAGTGTATATATTGTTTAAGTTGCGCTGTCGTTTCACCTAGTGAACATTCATCTGTGAAATATTGATTCTTCGGAATTTTCTATATTCTTCAATTGTTTCTTAGATTTGCATATGTATTTCATACTACCAATCTAAGTTTGATAATAGATAAACTGCATTCTTGAATTAGTATGTATAACAAAGCGTCCTCAGATAGTCATCGCGTATATTTATCATAAGCCAGATCACTTAAATTCGATTTTATGAACCACAAATTCTTGTAAATTTGCTTTACAGTCATTTAATTGATCAAGAGAAAGTTCTACACCACGTAAATGTGATGGAATTTCTAAAGATAAATGAATATAGCGAATGCCTTTTTCATTCAAACTATAGACCAAATTCATTGGTAATGTGCCAATAATGATATCTCGTGCTTGTAGTACATTAAGATCGAATAGGTGTACCAAATGTACATCAAAATGTAATTGGTTTTGCTTTGCCCATTGTAATGCACCAACATGTCGCGTCACAAAATAAGTGGTCATTAATATTCTAAAGTTGAAAATGTAAATACATCATGGCATAACGTTGATATATCATTCAATTTTATAAGCTTATGATCGGGTCTCGTTGACTGCATTCAGGCTGAAGCCATTTTAAGATGTGCTCAGATAAGTTAAGTAATTTCTTTTCTTGAAAAACTTTGATGTCCGCATTTTCAGCGCGGGTTAAGTTATAATCTTTTAAATTATATAAAGAGACAACAGCGCGTTTTTGGTTTAAACCGCCAAAATCGTGTAGAGCAGAAAGTTTATACAGTACATCTTTAGCATTTTCAGAAGCCATCGTTATTGCCGTTTTACACTCGATACAATATAAATGTGCATGATGAATAAACATTACATCCATTTCATTTGATGTATCATTTTTTTTTAATGTTACATTAATTGCTAGCTCAGCTTGAGGATTTAAAGACATAATTGCTTTAAAACATTCATAGCCAGTATAAACTTCTAACCATCCTCCTTTCATGAATTCACGAGCATCTTTGCTTTTGAATGAAATAGTTTTGCTGTTAGTATCAAATTCAAAAAAGTGTTGATTGGTCGTTTGAGCAAGAATATTTAAACTTTCTACTTGTTCTTTTTTCATGGTGTTAAAACATAGACTGAGTTTCTCTTGCTCATCAGACATTGCTGCTAAGAGATTGATGAAAGAACAAAAACTGCGCCCTTTTTTAAAATCATTTTTCATGGCTTCAACCAAAATTTGTGAGTATTTCAATTGTTCAATAGAAATATCAGTAATTGGATATTGGTTTGTAATTTGATAACCACGAGAAACAACACGCTGTTGCAAATTCAAATTGCTATTCATTGGGTAAACAATTTTGTCCCTTTGACGTTGATACCACACTAAACTATTGTCACGACTCTGGTAAAAGCATTCCGCTCTGCTAGTGCCTAACAAGATAGATGCTTTGTCTAAGGCTATGCTCATGAGTTTTGTACCACCCGTCACGTTAAAAAGAAAACGGTCTTTGGGTGCGTGTGTATTTGCCCAAGTAATGATGAGCTCTTTAATAGCAAGCATGTTATTTTCTTCGGCACCATACTGTATTTCTAAGATTTCAATTTGGATATCACAAATTTGTTGAATACTTTGTTGTAGAAGCGCTGTTTTGCCTTCTTTAGTCATTAAATCTGTACTTAAAATTGTATTTTGTCTATATTACTTTTATTTTCTATGAAGTAACGAGCCGATTCTAGATTGGCTTCCGGATGTCCTGTGGTACTAAGTACAAGTATGCGCATATAGTTGTATTAAATGAGTTAATTGAATTGAATAATTCATTTTAATTTGTATTTACTTATATTGTCGACTTTAAATTAGCTATAGTTATTTTAAAAGTTCAGAACCTAGCAATCCGAGCTTTCATTATTACTTTTTATCTTTTAACCACTTTGCAGGATCATAATATATTCTGGTTTTATTTCCTTTCATCGACAAATTTTAGCTTAATCCAATCAGAATTAGGCTCATTGTTTTTAGGTTTTAGTGGCTTGATTTTGAGATTGTTTAACAGAGTCTGTAAGTAAATTATTATCGTATCAATATTTATTCGTAATTCTTTTTTACCATGTGTTGCTGGGTTATCTTAGGTGATCATTATTTTTTTAAATAATTAAATATCAATTACATATTATTTTTTATATCCATGAAATGGTGAAGAATGATGTAATATCGTTTCGATCTAGATCAAAAAAATCCTCGCTTTATGCGGGGATTTTTTATGCAAGTTGTTTCATCCTTGTCTTTTTGTATATTTTTTATTATGCTTTTGTACTGTTCGGTAAATATAAATACAACACGAAAACTGAGGGGAACTAAAAT
The DNA here is from genome assembly GCF_011759595.1 of Acinetobacter sp. BIGb0196. Taxonomy (NCBI): domain Bacteria; kingdom Pseudomonadati; phylum Pseudomonadota; class Gammaproteobacteria; order Moraxellales; family Moraxellaceae; genus Acinetobacter; species Acinetobacter sp. BIGb0196. Next base: position 1,364,025 of record NZ_JAAOZA010000002.1, read on the forward strand.
GAAAAGATTAATCTTCATTATTGCAATCAGCCAGATGCTAACAGGATGTTTAAGCATCATGGGACAAAGACTTGAAACAAAAAATGATGTAATGCAGTCTTGGGTGGGGAAGGCAGAAGAGAGACTGATCAGCAAATGGGGGCCACCATCTAGAAGCTATGCACTTCCGAGTGGTGGAAAAATTATTTCATATAACGATGACTGGGGCTCTTGTGTTGAAAAATTTATGCTTGAACAAGGCAAGATCACTAAATGGGGATATAGTAATTGTTCTATGCATCTCAATCGACCTGACAAAATTGACAAGAATATCCCAATTCCACAACCATCACTTTAATCAATTATTTATAGAGATAACTTTAAACTGAAAGTCGCTGTTCGAGTTAAAATGTCGTGGTGCTTAGACTGGAGTAGCGCAGTAAAGCAAAATTAGGCTGTTATAAATTTTTATGGATTGACATTTTACCTGTGGTGGAATGTCACTATGCTTTCTAATTTTTTTAAAAGAATAACTTAGATAAAAAGGTTATTTGATCTAGAAACAATACTTACCTAAAAAGAATAATGACCCAGGTAAAGAAAATAATTGCTTGAGCTACGAACTGTGCGGCACTTCCCATATCTTTGGCATTTTTAGAGAGTGGATGACGTTCTAAAGAAACACGATCAACCACAGCTTCCAATGCTGAATTAAACAATTCTACAATGATTGCCAATAGGCACACAGCAATCATCACTGCTTGTTCAACAGATGAGACATCGACAAAAAATGTAATCGGAATTAAAACGATATTAATCCAAACAATCTGACGGAAAGCAGCTTCATTTTGGTATGCAGCTTTAAATCCTGCTAAAGAATAGCCTGTTGCATTGAGAATGCGTTTGAAACCCGTCGTACCCTTAAATGGAGAATAATCACTCATAAATCAAAGCAGCTAAAGTTTTTAAGAAGTGTATTATTCTAAACTTAAATTGGGATTAATTTTAAACAAAAAACACCAAGTTTAGAAAAAATTAAGCAATCAGTTGAATTGGTTGCTTAATTTTTTTGAATAAATCAGCTGTTACTTGGTATTTGGATTGGCTTTTAAGTACGCATCTAAAGCTTTACGACCTAAACCAGGATCATCGGTAAATACACCATCCACACCAGCTTTAAAATACATCTCATATTCTTTGTTCGCTCCAGCTTCACAACGCTTGGCTGCATCTGCTTCAGCTGTACTACATTTTAAATTGTTGGCAAGGAAGTTATTTTCAGGACGGAAAGTATACGGATGGACTTTTAAGTTCACAGCATGTGCATCTGTAACGAAAGAAGAGGGTGCAGTATAGCTATCATTAAAAATATATGGTTTCCATGGACCTACACCATCAGCATATTTGGCGACGTCTTTTAAACCTTGCGCTGTTGCCATATCGCCATAGGTGGTTTTAATCCCTTGTGCGGCATAATCTGCTGGGCTGATTTTCTTATCATCATAAAGCTGAATAATTTTGGCATGCTTTAAGCTTTTATGTGCTGTCAATTGGTCTTTAAAGTACTTTAAATTATTGACTTCAAATGATTGTAGATAAATTGGCGCAATTTCACGGCTATATTGGTACTTTGCCAAAGTTTTAAGCAATGGATCTTCCATGGCTAAATTTAATTTTTGAAAATATGTTGGGTGCTTGGTTTCAATATAGAGCCCAACCACTTTACCGGTTTTTTTATAATTTTTTTCCGCCAGTTCAATAATTTGCTCAAGGGTAGGGATATTCAACTGATCATTGTATTGGGTATTGTTCGGGCGTAAAGCTGGAATACGCTCGCGTGCTTTAAGTTGATTTAACTCACTTAAAGTAAAGTCTTCTGTAAACCATCCCGTTAATGATGTCCCATCGATGATTTTTGTTTTCTTACGATCTGCAAATTGGCTGAATGTGCTGACATTGGTTGTACCACCAATTTCATTTTCATGGCGTGCAACCAATACGCCATCTTTGGTCGATACCAAATCTGGCTCAATAAAATCAGCACCATCATCAATGGCTTTTTGATAACTTTCAAGGGTATGTTCAGGGCGTAAAGCACTGGCACCTCGGTGACCAACAATAATGATTTTAGGTTCTTTGTATTCTGGTGTGACGTTTTCTGATTTTTTATCATTATCATTACAAGCGGTTAATAACGCCATAATACTGATCATTAACCCAGTATTTTTAATCATATTTTTCTCAAATTCTTATATGGAAACTGGCTGTAGTCTAAGTGGTTAAATTGACACTGTGATGACATCAAGATGAAAAATTGATGAAATGCTTTTGGTTGATTTATGCCTAGAAGAAAAAAATTCTTCATAGTTTCTTCATATTTAAACTTATCATTCGCTTTTCTGTTATTTTTCCTTGAGTTTTTAGTTTAAGTCACAGAATATCCATATAAAGTCGATTTAATTGCTACAACAACTTTACCTCAATCCTTTGACGCAGAACCTACTCTGATGCTCTCAAAATTTTTTATTCAACGTCCTATTTTTGCCTGTGTACTTGCAATTATTGTCATGGCTTTAGGCGTATTTTCAGTCTTGAATTTACCGATAGAGCGATATCCAGATATTGCTCCGCCAAGGATAAGTGTTTCTACAACCTATACAGGTGCAGATGCTGAAACTGTTGAAGAGAGTGTTACTCAGGTTTTAGAGCAGCAAATTAAAGGGATCGACAATCTGCTGTATTTTAGTTCGAGTAGTGACTCATCGGGTCGTGCCAGAATTAGTATCAGCTTTGAAAATGGAACGGATCCAGATACCGCACAAGTCCAAGTACAAAATAGTATCAATGGTGTACTGAACCGCTTACCAGATGATGTACAGCGTCAAGGTGTAACGGTGAATAAATCACTTGGCGATACCTTTATGGTTGTGGGCTTGTATGATGAAACAGGTAAAAGTAACAATATCGAATTAGGTGATTACTTATCTGATCATATAGAACAAGAATTGTCACGGATTGAGGGGATTGGTGAAGTTGATGTTTTCGGCTCTCAATACGCCATGCGAATTTGGCTGAATCCGAATTTACTGCGTCAATATCAATTGATGCCGAGTGATATTCGGTCAGCAATAGAAGCACAGAATACACAGGTTGCAGCTGGTGGCGTCGGTGATTTACCAGTAACTGCTGACCAATATTTAAATGCAAAAGTCACCGCTGGTTCACGTTTAAGAACAGTCGATGAATTTAAAAATATTATTGTTAAATCCAATACAGATGGTAGCTATATCTATTTAAAAGATGTGGCGCGTATTGAGTTGGGTGCAGAAAATTATCAGTCTTTTAATACCATTAATGGTTACCCTTCATCGGGCATGGGGATTTCTTTATCCTCTGGTGCAAATGCTTTAGCAACATCTGCACTCATCAAAGCTGAATTGGCGAAGATTTCTGAAAAATTACCTCAAGGTTATAAGATTGTTTATCCACGTGATAACACGCCGTTTGTGCAAGAATCGATTAAAGAGGTGGTCAAAACCTTATTAGAAGCCATCGTATTGGTGGTTCTGGTCATGTTTATTTTCCTACAAAGTTGGCGTGCAACGCTGGTTCCAACCATTACTGTACCGATTGTGATTTTAGGTACTTTTGCGGTACTCAATGTGCTGGGCATGAGTATCAACACATTGACTTTATTTGCCTTGGTGTTGGCAATAGGTCTGTTGGTCGATGACGCCATTGTGGTGGTGGAAAATGTTGAACGTTTGATGCATGAGCAGGGCTTAACTGCAAAACAGGCATCTATCGAGTCTATGCAGGAAATGACAGGAGCTTTGATTGGGATTACCGTGGTCTTGACCGCAGTATTTATTCCGATGGCGTTTTTTACTGGTTCAACGGGCGTGATTTATCGTCAATTCTCCATCACCTTAGTGGCGGCAATGGCCTTGTCATTGTTGGTTGCATTGATCCTAACTCCAGCACTCTGTGCCATTATTTTAAAACCCAATCCTAAACCCATGCGTTGGGCCACATGGTTTAATCGCAAACTTGAAAATCTAAGACAAGGTTATATTCGCCTGATTCAAAAGACCTTAAATTTGAAATGGGTGATTTTGACGATTTTTGTGGCTTTGATTGCTGTATTTTCACTGATCTATCGGGCTTTACCCACCAGTTTTATTCCAAGTGAAGATCAGGGCATGTTGAGTGTACAGTTCCGTTTAGCTGATGGTGCACCGATGTCGAGTAGTCAGGTGGTTGGGGAAAATATTCGAAAATATTTCCTTGAGCATGAAAAACAAAATGTTGATATTGTGTTGATTCGTTATGGGCGTAATTTTTCAGGTACAGGACAAAATTTAGGAACAGGCTTTGTGGCTTTAAAGCATTGGGATGATCGCTCAGGTACACAAAATTCTGCGCAAGCAATTCGTGAACGTGCGACAAAGTATTTTAGTCAAGATCGCAATGCTCGGATTACTGTCAGTTTGCCTGCTTCTGTAAATGGCTTGGGGGATAGTGATAGTTTAGAATTTTGGATTCAGGATATTAACGGTCAAGGACGGAAATATTTAGACCAACAATTCAGTACATTGCAGGCGCAAGCCAAACAGTTCCAATCCTTTGAAAATCTGGATAAAAAATCCAATCCAGATAAATCTAAGTTAAAAGTTGATGTTAATCAAAAATTAGCATTGGCAAATGGGCTGAGTCAAACTGCGATTAACAATACTTTGTCAGCAGCATGGGGTGGCTCTTATGTAAATGACTTTATTGATCGTGGACGAATTAAACGAGTGATGATGCAGGGCGATGCAGAGTTTCGTTCAAAGCCTGAAGATCTACAGGTATGGACAGTGCGTAATGCACAGAACCAGATGGTGCCATTTAGCAATTTCGCAACGACGCGCTGGGAAGGTGGGCCAGATGTGGTCAATCGTTTCCAAGGTTATACCGCCTTGCAAATGGAAGCCAATGCAGCGGCGCATACCAGTTCAGGTCAAGCTATGAAAGATATTCAGACCTTGATTAGTCAACAAGATGGAATAGATGTTGCGTGGAGTGGCTTGTCATTTGAAGAACAAAAATCAAGTAGCCAAGCATGGTTACTCTATTTGATTTCGATCGGCTTTATTTTCCTTTGTCTCGCAGCCTTATATGAAAGTTGGTCGATTCCAACCGCTGTGATTGCGGCAATTCCTTTGGGGATTGGAGGCAATATTATTTTTAGTAAATTGGCAGGTTTTCCAAACGATATTTACTTCCAAATTGCATTGCTAACAACGATTGGTCTGTCGTGTAAAAATGCGATTTTGATTGTTGAGTTTGCTGCACTATCACAGGAAAAAGGTAAAACAGCGATTGCTGCTGCATTAGAAGGCGCAGGGTTGCGGTTACGTCCAATTCTGATGACATCCTTGGCCTTTGGTGCAGGTATTATCCCCTTGGTTGTTGCGTTTGGTGCAGGTGCTGCCAGTCGTCAAGAAATAGGGGTAAGCGTATTGGGTGGGGTGATCTTCGGAACAGTTTTAGTTTTGCTGTTTATCCCATTTATGTATGTGCTGGTTCGTTCAATTTTTAAATCAAAAGTACCCTCTGAGTAAGGGTGTTGATTGATGAGCTTCGCTTGCTCAATGGTCTTTGATGATCATTGATCAAGCTTAAAATCATACAGAACCTTTAAAATATGTTTCACAACAAAAAACATCTTTATTTTCGTGGGATTGCAGTCCAACATGTGGCAAAAGTTTGATGGAATTTGGATCATCCTATGCAATTTTCTTTGGCACTTGTTTCAGAAATAGAAAAAGCCATTAAAAACCATCAATTTGATCTCATTGAAAAACAATTTGAACAAATCAATGACGCCGATATCGCAAAAATTTTGGCAGATTTATCTTTAAATGAACAGCTGACATTGGTGGAGTATTTACCCAATGCTGCCTACATTCTTGAGTTTTTATCACTCGAACAACAACTTAAAATTTCTGAACATTTACCGAAACAGATACTGGTCAATATCATTTCTGAGATGCACTCGGACGATCGTACTGATTTATTTAAGTACTTGCCTTATGCATTACAACAATCTGTTTATGCCGATTTAAGCCCTGAAATACAACAGCAGATCCAACATTTAGCCAGATATCCAGAAGAGTCTGCTGGTGCAATTATGAGTTCAGATTATGTGACATTGTCACCTGATTTGAACATGGCACAAGCCATCAAGCAGATCAGAGCAATTGCCACAGATCGTGAAACGGTCTATTTGATTTATGTGGTCAATGCACAAGGCAAGTTACTCGGGGTTGTGTCTTTACGTGAAATTATTCTTGCTGAGCCTGAGCAAACCATTGCTGAAGTTATGAGTACGGATTTGATTATTGGGGACGTTAATGAAGACCAAGAGAGCATTGCAGAGAAGCTGCATTATTATGACTTTATTGCGCTGCCAATTGTTGATGAGCAACAACGTCTTTTAGGTATTGTTACTTATGATGATGCCATGGATGTCGTCACTGAAGAAGCCACAGAAGACTTTTTAAAATCCAGTGCAGTCTCATCGTCTCCTAAAATGAGTATTAAGACAGCACCGATTCATTACCTCTATAAAAAACGGGTATTTTGGTTGGTGATTTTGGTTTTTGGCAGCTTATTGTCTGGATTCGGGATTGCGCATTTTGAAGATATTATCGCAAAGAATATTGTGCTGGTATTCTTTTTGCCGCTTTTGGTCGGGAGTGGCGGGAATGCTGGCTCACAATCGGCCACGTTAATGGTACGGGCATTGGCAACGGGTGATGTACATTTAAAAGATTGGATGTATCTGATTGGGCGTGAAAGCTTGGTCGGTTTATGTTTGGGCGGAACAATGGCAATTGCTGTGTCCATTCTTGGCTACTTTAGAGGCGATGCAATGGTCGCTTTGGTTTTAGCTTTAAGTATGATGGGTATCGTATTGATGGGTTGCTTAATAGGAATGAGTCTGCCATTTATACTGAATCGTTTAAAACTGGATCCAGCAAGTGCTTCGGCACCCTTAGTAACTTCGATTTGCGATGCAACAGGCGTTATCGTTTACTTATGTATTGCATCGATTATTTTATAAGACATGGTTGAATGGTAAGCTTTAAAAATGCTTGGCTGATCATGTTTAATCAGCAATGTCTTTTCTTAAATCTCGACAACTGGGAATATCGGTATAGCGATATACCTGATAACCTGCTTGTTCTAACATCTCGTCACGTTGTGCATCGATATGTTCTTTGCCAAGGTGACTGGGATCATCAAGTTCAATAATAGCAATCACTTCAAGCTGTTTGTCGAGTAGCACAAAGTCGGTCACTTTGCGATTGAATTTGGAACGCAATTTAAATTGATTGCAATCAATTAATGCGCTAAACGCGACTTGTGCAAGTACATGATGTTGTGGAAAGGCTTCATTTAAACGGAAAAACATTTTCTGTTCAAAAGGGGTGATCACACGTTTTGCATAATAATGTTTATTTCGAAATAAATACTGACCAAAGCAGGCAAGCAATAAAGCAAAGGTTGCGATACTGCCAATCAATAAAAATAAAATTTGATGTAAATCGAGAGACATAAGGGATCGGTATCGTATAGACAAGAAAAAACCCACTCAATCATGAGTGGGTTTTTAAAATCTGGCTCTCCAACCTGGGCTCGAACCAGGGACCTGCGGATTAACAGTCCGTCGCTCTACCGACTGAGCTATTGGAGAATCTGGAACGCATTTTAGGGATGAAATGGGAATGGGTCAAGGAAAAATTGTTAAATTCATCATAAAAAAGCATTATTTGCTAAATATTTGATCATTCTGAATAAAAGTAAATCTGAATAAAAGCAAAGTTGTTTTAAACGTTCTAAAATTTAGGCGTAAGCCGAAAAACGTTTAAATCTTTTGTCTATAGAAAATAAAGATATAAAAAAGCCCACTTCATTATGAGTGGGCTTTTTAGAATCTGGCTCTTCCACCTGGGCTCGAACCAGGGACCTGCGGATTAACAGTCCGTCGCTCTACCGACTGAGCTATGGAAGAATAGATGGCTCTCCAACCTGGGCTCGAACCAGGGACCTGCGGATTAACAGTCCGTCGCTCTACCGACTGAGCTATTGGAGAATCTGATGCGCATTTTATGGATGAAAGCCAAAGTGGTCAAGTGAAATGATAAGAAAAAAGTCTTAAATGTTTTTTTATTGTCCGAATTTAAAGAGTTTGTATATATATTGATTATTTTTAAAGTTTTCCAGTTCTTTATTCGAGATTAAATGATCATAAGTGATTAAATTTTGTTGCAGCTGAAGAAGGGTTTGTATTCGTTGTGATGTTTTCATTCGGACTAAAGCGCTAAAAATAATCGCGATTTCTAAGATTTGAATATTTTTAAAAAGCAAGTTTGATGAAATCACTATATTTTTAACCCTATAGGCTTTTTTCCACAAAAAATGTTGTTGCATAATGTGATCAATAAACATTAAGTCAAGTTCGTAACACATACCAAAAGAAAAGCCTCGATGTTCTTGCTGTATTTTACGCATGCTGAAAGCAGAAATTTGTGCATAATTAATGGTGATTTTTATTGCATACATTTGAATTTGGCAAAACTCGGAATGAAAACATATCTGTGGTCGTCCATGTTTGATCAGCAAAGACAATGAAATAAGTTTAAACAACACAATAAACAGCCAAAATAGGACCACAAAAATAAAAGTGAAGCTGATATCGTCCGTGTCGGTAATATAGAGATAACAGGGGATCTGAATAGCGCTAAGCATTGCATAACTATAAAAGATTTTTATTGGATCTGCTTTTACCGTGTAATTAGGATTGATCATATTTGAATTGAAAAAATTGAATCGCATAAAAAGGCCATTCTAATCAGAATGGCCTTTTTACAAAAATAAAATGCTGAGATCTTATTTTTCAACACCAGCTTCTTGGCCGGCATATTTCGCGTTTGCATAGTCCCAGTTTACAAGGCTTTCTAAGAAAGTCGAAATGTATTTAGGACGAGCATTACGGAAGTCGATGTAATAAGCATGTTCCCAAACATCAATTGTAAGTACCGCTACTTTGCCATGTGCAAGTGGAGTATCTGCATTTGAAGTTTTAAGAATAGAAAGCTCGCCATTCACTTTATCAGCAACTAACCAAGCCCAACCTGAACCGAATTGAGTTGTTGCAGCAGCTGCGAACTCTTCAGCAAATTTTTCGTAAGAACCGAAAGCTTCATCAATTTTAGCAGCTAAAGCGCCAGTAGCTTTACCGCCACCGTTTTTAGCCATACAGTTCCAGTAGAATGTGTGGTTCCAAACTTGTGCAGCGTTGTTGAATACACCTGCTTTAGAAGCATCGCCAGCAACAGCAACAATGATCTCTTCTAAAGTTTTACCTTCAAGATCAGTACCCTTGATTAAGTTGTTTAAATTTACAACATAAGTATTGTGGTGCTTGTCATGGTGGAATTCTAAAGTTTCTTTGCTGATGTGCGGCGCAAGATCTTCATAGCCGTATGGTAAAGCAGGTAAAGTAATGGTTGTCATGTTTTAAATTCCTTGCATTTAGCTGGGTTTTAACATTAAGTGGCTTTATTGTAATGGATTCTTTCAACAATTGTGCAAGATGTTAAATAACAATACACAATTTATTTCGATTTAATACGTATATAGAAAATCTAAAAAGTACATCGCATTTTTATGGAAAAGTGTCTAATCGGCAGAGCAATATTTGCCAAAAAATGCGCTACATTTTTTAGGATAGCGCTTAAATCGGGTTGTTGAGTTCGAAATAACTAGCGTCAATATTGAACTGTTCAGCGATCGCTTGAGCAAGTTGTTGAACACCATAGCGTTCTGTTGCATGGTGACCACATGCGTAGTAATGCACATCTAACTCTTTGGCTTCATAAAAAGTACGTTCGCTGACTTCACCTGAAATATAGGCATCACAATTCATCGCTGCCGCTTTGCCAATAAAATCCTGTGCTCCACCTGTACAAAATCCGACTTTTTGAATCAATGTTTTTTCTGCATTGAGATGGATGGTGTTGAAACCTAATTTTTCAGTGAGAAGGTGTTTAAAATCTTCTGGTGAGATCGGGTTTTTTAAATAACCAATATTACCAATCGGATTGCGTTCGCTTGGGTCTAAAGCTTCAATATTTTCCAGCCCAAGGATTTTGGCAATCATTGCATTATTCCCCAGCGTTGGATGCGAATCTAAGGGGAGGTGGTATCCAACAAGTGAAATATCATTTTGAATTAATGCTTTGATTCGTTTGCCACGCATGCCAGTGATTGGATAGGGTTCACCTTTCCAGAAATAACCATGATGGACCAAGAGCAGGTCTGCTTGTTGTGCAATCGCTGCATCAATCGCATCCTGTGACGCTGTGACTGCACACAGGATTTTTTTTACTTCAGATCGTCCTTCGATTTGTAATCCATTGGGCGCGTAATCTTTAAATTCATGTGATTTTAAGGTTTGATCACACCACTGGATGATATCTTTGAGTAAAGCCATGAATAACCTTTATTTAAATGAAGTGTGTTAAGACCATCAAAACATATTTTAAATTGTAACTAAAGCTGAACAAAACTCTTTGTGTTTTTTATGTTTCTTGATTGATTTGCTTTACAATATACAAATTGCTTTTGCATCAACGAATTAAAAAATTCTTAGAGGAATAAAAACGTGCGGCGTTCATTTACTTGGCTCCCTTGGGTTTTACTGATACTGGTTATTATTTGTTTTGTGGTTTGGCAAAAACTTCAACAGCCCAAAGCACCGATTGCTGCTGATGGTGTGAAGATGCCTGCTGAGAAAGTTGAGCCTTTGGTCAATACATCTCGAACGGGTGGTGTGGTGTCCTATAGTGCTGCCGTTAAGGTTGCCGCACCAGCAGTGGTGAATATTTTTACCACTCAAAAAGTGAAACAAAATCATCCATTGCTCAATGATCCTGCGTTTAGAGAGTTCTTTGGAAATCAGATTCCTGAACAAAATCAAAACCAGAATGAAAATAGTCTGGGTTCAGGGGTGATTGTGCGTCCAGATGGTTATATTTTGACAAATAATCATGTGATTGCTCAAGCAGATCAAATCGTTGTTGCCTTGCAAGATGGTCGCCGTGCAGAAGCGACTGTAATCGGGACAGACCCTGATACAGATTTGGCTGTGATTAAAATAGAGTTGAAAGAATTACCTGTCTTGCCATTTAAATTGAGTGGCAATGAAGTCGGTGATGTTGTATTGGCAATAGGAAATCCATTTGGTGTCGGGCAAACGGTAACGCAGGGGATTATCTCTGCGACGGGTCGTTCTGATCTCGGTATCAATACTTACGAAGACTTTATTCAGACCGATGCAGCCATTAACCCAGGTAATTCGGGTGGTGCATTGATTGATGTGGCTGGGAATTTGATTGGGGTTAATACTGCAATCTTCTCACAGTCAGGTGGTTCGTTGGGGATAGGCTTTGCCATTCCTGCCAAAATCTGTCAGCAAATTTTAAATTCGATTTTAAAAGATGGTCGTGTGATTCGTGGATGGATGGGCATTAGTTTAGTTCCTCCAACGCAAGCAGATGTTTTACAACCGCGTCAGCCAGGTGTTGTGGTTGCTGATGTATTGAAAAAAGGTCCTGCGGCGGAAGCGGGGATTAAAGTGGGCGATCGTATTGTTAAAGTGAATAATGAAGATATTACTTCAACCTCACATTTAATTAATTATGTTGCACTCCAAGCACCGAATACCGATATTCAAGTTGAAGTCATCCGTGGCGAACAAACCGTCAATCTCACGGTTAAAGTGGGTGAGCGTAAAGTTCAAAGTGCTGACTCACAATTTATCCCTTTACCACGACGTTAAGTATCGCAAAAATTTTAGCCCTGATTCATCAGGGCTTTTTTATTTCTGAGATGCAGATTTTCCTTAGCTCATAAGACTATTTAGTGAGGCCAATTGGCACAGGGATTAGGTAATAGGCTATGGATTGCACCAACCTCTTCATCTGAGAGCTTTGCATCTTTATTTTTATCTAAGAATTTAAATAATTTAATTTTTTTATCTTTGCCTTGAAACTGTCTGTCATCTGGCCACGGTAGTGGATCAAAGTCTTTGACTTTTAAGAACTCATTGAGTTCAAAGGTATCATTCTTATTTAAATCATAGGTCTTATGAAACTTCTCCCAGTCTAAAGAAGCCGGATCACAGGCAAAGCTAAAGCTTGAAAGTGCGCTACAACTGAGAATGAGACTATAGATTATTTTATTCATTTGTTTTATCCCATTTTTTTAATTAGCTTTGATTATAAAGACAAAGTGATTTTAAACGAATGGCTGCATCTCAACAAAACTATTTCCGTCTTGATTTAATCTATTCGATAGAAAATCATCAATATCTACTGTATTTAAAAAAAAACAGTGCCGAAGCACTGTTTTTATTGCAATAAAATGCTATTCAATTAACTTTCTTGTTGAATTCCAGCAACTAACCAATCTTGAGTAGACCCTGCTGGTTTAACAAAGTGCCATACTTCTGAGAACGGTACAGGTTGACTATTTAAGTCTTCGCTGACAGTTCCTGTAAAACGAACACTCACCACGTATTGTCCATTTTCTGTTGCACTATCCAATACCAATGCATTTAAGTTTGAAAACTCAGCCACATCTTGATCTTGGTTTGCCATGATATCGCTGTACATTGACTGATAAAGATCAGCTGTTAAATAGCGTTGAATTTCAGCAATATTGCTCACTGAGTTCATTGACTGAATATGGTTAAAGCGTTGACGAGCAACACGTAAGAAAGCAGCAGGTTCAGTTCCATCCGGAAGTTGATTGCCGCTTTGCATAGAGGCTGCGCCAAACGGTGCTTGTGTTGCAGTACCACCATTGACAGACTGACCAAAAATATTGGTCGTGTCGTTTGAACTACGTGCCGTATTGTTTTGACCAAATGGCGCAGATGTTGGACCTGTGCTATTTGGTGCATATGGATTATTGCTGGCTAATTTTTTTTTTGCGCCGAATTTACGGAACAAGAAGAATGCAGCACCTGCGATCAGGATTAACCAGATCCAGCTTGGAATTCCACCTTTTTTCTCTTCTTGTTGAGCAGCTGCTTGTTGTTTCGCTAATTCAGCATCATTGGTCTGTGCTTGGGCATTACCATTATGATCATCAGCCATTGCATTTGCCGCAATCGCACCTACTGCTGCACCTGCAACACCAGCAGCAACCATTTTACCTACACCAGAACCTGATTTTTGTTGACCAGGTTGAGCAGGCGTTGGTTGTTGAGCAGGCGTAACTTGTCGAGGTTGAGAATAAGACTGACTTGAACTCGAAGAACGGCTCATGCCATGGCTTTTACCACCACCTGCACGTTTTGCTTCAGCTAAAGGTGCTACAGCCAAAGTTGCCATTAAAATACCTGCGACCAAGCCGCGCTGTCGAACTTCCATTGAATCTACCTATATTAAAAATATGTTGATGAATATGAGTGCAAGCACATTACTGTAATTGCTTTTCATAGTTCTCTTTATGCAGTCTTTTTAAGAGAATTTCAATGTTTTTAAGATTTATTTGCACATATATTCACATAAACATAACGAATATATTGCTGGGCTTTTAAAGCCCAATACGGATTTTCTAATCTATTGAAATAATTAAAACTATCAATTTAAAAAGGCTTTTATCATATCGGTGGAATTGTGCTGTGATATACAAATTTAGTGCAGCAATTTATGATAAAAATTCTCATGATTTAATGGATAATTTATAGCGTGTAGTATCCAGCCTTTACCTTTAAATTATTTGAATAAATATCGATCGATCAATCCGTTATAAAAATGATTAAAGCAAAACTGTTGTTTCAACTTTAGTCAGAGATTTAATTTTTATTGGATCTATGATGGTTCATTTAATGAGGGAGAAGAAGCAAATTTTTATTTAAGCTATCTATCAAAGCAAGCTTACTTCCTTGTAAGGCTTGGTCCTATTTTATAAATGGGATGCTTAGACTTCATCACTCAATTGCATGGCTTCTGTTAATGCCTCATGCAGTCGAGCCACTGCAATGATTTGTACACCTGCAATAGGCTTTTGGGGGGCATTGCCTCTAGGTACGATGATGTATTTAAAACCATGTTTTATGGCTTCTTTTAAGCGTTCTTGTCCATTGGGAACAGGGCGTATTTCACCTGATAGACCCACTTCACCAAACACAGCCAATTGTTGTGGTAAAGCTTTAGAGCGTAAACTTGAAGCACAGGCCAAAAGTACCGCAAGATCAGAACCTGTTTCGGTAATTTTCAAGCCACCCACGACATTGACATAAACGTCTTGTCCAGAGGTCTGCACACCACCATGACGATGCATGACTGCAAGCAACATATTTAAGCGGTTTTGTTCTAAACCGAGTGCGACCCGACGTGGTTGTCCATGTGCGTCATCAACCAGCGCTTGAACTTCAACCAATAACGGACGTGTACCTTCACGACTGATCATCACCACTGAACCGGGAATCGCTTCATCATAACGACTTAAAAAGATAGCAGATGGATTGGCGACTTCTTTTAAGCCTTTATCTGTCATGCCAAATACACCAAGTTCATTGACTGCACCAAAACGGTTTTTGACAGCACGAATCATACGGTAACGGGAGTCAGATTGCCCTTCAAAATACAGTACGCAATCGACCATATGCTCAAGCACACGCGGACCTGCCAAGGCACCTTCTTTGGTGACGTGACCAACAAGAAATAACGCTGTACCACTATTTTTTGCAAATCGAGTCAATAGTGCCGCTGACTCACGAATTTGCGAAACACCGCCGGGAGCAGATTGTAAGGTTTCGGTATATAAGGTTTGGATTGAGTCAAGGATGGCAACGGCAGGGCGTAATTGTGCGAGGGTATCACAAATTCGTTCTACACACGTTTCTGCCATGACTTGTAATTTATCAGTAGCTAAGTCGAGGCGATTAGCACGTAAAGCCACTTGTGAAAGTGATTCTTCCCCTGTGACATAGAGCGCTGAATTCTTCGCAGCAGCCATATGTGTTGCGGTTTGCAACAGAATCGTTGATTTACCAATACCGGGGTCACCCCCGATCAGGACGACAGAACCTGTGACTAAGCCACCGCCAAGTACTCGGTCAAATTCACCAATACCCGTAGCTAAACGTGTTTCATTGGACACGGTAATCTGGTTAAGCAAGGTGACATTGGCTGCTTGTCCTGCATACCCACCGCCCATAGGTTTGGCACGATGTGATACGACAGGTTCAATTCGCACTTCAGTCAGAGAATTCCATTCACCACAGTCTGAACATTGACCTGCCCATTTTGGATGGTCTGTACCACATTGTTCACAACGATAAACAGTTTTGACTTTGCCCATTTTGAGTGCGTTCACCTTTTGAATGATGTGCTGAATGTACCAATAGCGCCATTGAAATACAATTTTTTGCTTAACATCTCGCCAAAAACTATTTTGGCACGTAAACTGCAAATCGAAGGAACGGTAAAAATAAGAAAGGTAAGGGATAGTCGTTTGACTATTAAATAAGCTAAAAGATGAAAAAACTTAGATATTTTAAGTATTCATTGAAAAAGGCTTTTTTATTTTTTTTGTTTTAAGCTACTTTTGTACAACGAAATCTGAGAGAAGAATATAACAATGTCAAATGAAAACCTCAGTTCTTCTGCGGAAACAGGTGAACTAGCAAGAAGTTTATCGAATCGTCATCTACAATTGATTGCAATTGGTGGTGCGATTGGTACAGGCTTATTTATGGGTTCAGGGAAGACGATCAGTCTTGCGGGACCATCCATATTATTTATTTACATGATCATTGGTTTGATGGTTTTTTTCGTCATGCGTGCGCTTGGTGAACTGTTACTTTCGAACTTGCAATACAAGTCATTTATTGATTTTTCTACAGATTTGATCGGACCATGGGCAGGCTATTTTGTCGGATGGACCTATTGGCTGTGCTGGATCACAATTGGTATTGCAGATCTATCTGCAATTATCTATTACTTACAGTTCTTTAATAATGGGTTGCCATTTACTCCAAGTGAAGGGGCAATGATAAGTGTTGCCGCAATCTTCTTTATTTTAGGGTTGAACCTAGTCACAGTAAAACTGTTTGGTGAATTGGAATTCTGGTTTGCGCTGATCAAAATTATTGCCATTGTGGTGTTAATTTTGGTGGGTTTCTGGATGATTTTTACCGGCTTTACTTCAGCAGCAACAGGTCAAGTGGCGTCATTTACTCATCTTTGGGATCATGGGGGAATGTTCCCGAAAGGCTTTGAAGGCTTCTTAGCAGGCTTCCAAATTGCCATCTTTGCTTTTGTCGGTGTTGAACTTGTTGGTACCACAGCAGCAGAAACCAAAGATCCAGAGAAGAACTTACCTAAAGCCGTTAACTCAATTCCAATCCGTATTATTTTCTTCTATGTATTGGCATTGGTGATTGTTATGTCAGTCACACCATGGAATATGATTGATCCTAAAGTTAGCCCATTTGTGAACTTGTTTAGTCAAGCGGGAATTGCTGCGGCTGCAATCATTATGAACTTGGTGGTCCTTTCTTCTGTAATGTCTTCAATGAACAGTGGTGTATTCTCAACAAGTCGTATGCTGTTTGGTCTTTCGCGTGAAGATCAAGGTCCTAAAGCATTTGGTCTGTTAAATAAACGCGCAGTTCCAGCGAATGCTTTATATTTCTCTGGTGTATGTCTATTGGGTGGTGCGGCATTACAATATTTCGTTCCAAACACAGTCGAAGCATTTACTTTAGCAACCACACTATCCACGATCTTGTTTATCTTGGTATGGATCATTATTTTGTGGAGTTACTTGGTGTACTACAAAACACGCCCAGAACTTCATGCAAAATCAGTGTTTAAATTACCCGGTGGACCGATTACTTGTTATATCGTGATCATTTTCTTTGTTGGTACGATTGGTATTCTTGCATTAGAACCAGATACAATGAAATCATTGATGGTCAGTCCGATCTGGCTCATTATCCTTGCAATTGGTTATTTCTGTTTTTATAAGAAAAAATAGTCATTAACGATTTCAATGATATTGATAAGAAAACGTCAGTAATTTACTGGCGTTTTTTTTATTCTCATTTTAAGCTTTAAGGCTTCCGCTTTGGTCTATATTTTAGATTCAAGGTATAAGGTATACTGACGAAAATTTTGGAAATAGGTGAACAAATGCGTTTTGCAATTTGTGGCATCGGTTTAGTTTTAGCAAGTACAGTGTTGGTGGGTTGTGGTCAATCAGGCAATTTGCAGTTGGCAAACAGTCAAGACTATGACAAACGTGCCAAATATTTGCTTTATTCAAAAGATGCCAATAAAGCTGCCCAAAGCAAGGCAAAAGTGCAAGATCAGACAGCCGTTGCAGATCAGTCTGTGCCAGCGTCTCAAGCCACTTCAAACTAAACCTAATTACACTTTCATTGAAAGGATAGATTCATGAGTTTCTCCCGCATTCATGGGGTATTGCATGCAGAGCAATGTTCTTTAGATCAACTCGCGCAGCAATATGGCACACCGCTTTATGTTTATTCAAAAGCAACTTTTGAAAAGCATTATTTGGATATGGATCAGGCATTTAGCTTTATCGATCATCAAATTTGTTTTGCGGTGAAGTCAAACTCAAATCTTGCGGTATTGAATGTATTGGCAAAATTAGGCTCAGGCTTTGATATTGTCACAGGTGGTGAGCTTGCGCGAGTCCTTGCCGCAGGTGGAGATGCTACAAAAATCGTATTCTCAGGTTTAGGCAAACAAGAAGCAGATATTCAAAAAGCCCTAGAAGTCGGGATTGCGTGCTTTAATGTGGAATCCCATGCTGAACTTGATCGTATCCAAAAAGTTGCGGCAGGTTTAGGCAAAAAAGCTCCGATTTCGTTACGGGTAAACCCAGATGTAGATGCGAAAACACATCCTTATATTTCGACAGGTTTAAAAGAAAATAAATTTGGTATTCCATCAGATTCAGTTTTTGAAACCTATCAATATGCAGCGTCTTTACCCAACCTTGATGTGATTGGGATCGATTGTCACATTGGTTCGCAATTAACTGAAACACAACCTTTCGTAGATGCGCTTGACCGCGTCATTATGATGATTGCAAAATTGAAAGAATTGGGCATCCAGCTTAAACACATCGATATTGGTGGTGGTTTAGGGGTGACCTATAAAGATGAAACACCGCCAAGTGTTGCTGAATATGCCAATGCAATGCGTCCAGCTTTAAAGAAATTAGGCTTAAAAGTCTATATGGAACCGGGGCGGAGTATTTCAGCAAATGCTGGGGTATTGGTGACGAAAGTTGATTTGTTAAAACCAACCAATCATCGTAATTTCGCAATTATTGATGCTGCAATGAATGACTTGATTCGTCCATCGCTTTACCAAGCGTGGATGGACATTCAACCTGTGGTATCGCGTATAGATGTTGAAGCAAAGACTTGGGATATCGTGGGCGCCATTTGTGAAACTGGCGATTTCCTTGGTAAAGAACGTAAACTTGCCATTCAGGAAAATGACAATCTTGCTGTTTTAGGTGCAGGTGCGTATGGTTTTGTCATGAGTTCAAATTATAACAGCCGTGGTCGTGCTGCTGAAGTCATGGTCGATGCTGACCAATCGTATGTGATTCGTAAGCGAGAAACGATTGAATCACTTTGGGAAAATGAAAGCTTATTGCCTTAAGGAGCCATTTTAAATGTTATTAGAATTTACCAAAATGCATGGTCTAGGCAATGACTTTATGGTGGTTGATTTAATCAGCCAGCGTGCATTTTTTGATGCAATGACCATTCGCCGTTTGGCTGATCGCCATTTCGGGATTGGTTTTGATCAACTGTTAATTGTTGAACCACCAGATTTTCCTAATGTTGATTTCAAATATCGTATTTTCAATGCTGATGGTTCAGAAGTAGAGCAATGCGGCAATGGGGTGCGTTGTTTTGCACGGTTTGTTTATGAACGTCAGTTGACCAATAAAAAGCGTTTTAAAGTTCAAACCAGCGCTGGTATTGTCGAACCTGAGTTGGGTGAAAATGGTTGGGTGCGCGTCAACATGGGCTATCCAAAATTTTTACCCAATGAGATTCCATTTCTTGCAGAAGAGCCAGATGCATTGTATGACATCGCATTGCAAGATAATGAATTGCTGACTATTGATGTGGTCAATATGGGCAATCCACATGCAGTGACAATCGTTCCCGATGTTTTAACTGCAGATGTTGCCAAAATTGGTCCTCAAGTGGAAGCACATGCACGTTTTCCGCAACGAGTAAATGCAGGCTTTATGCAAATTGTTGATGAAAAGCATGCGCGCTTACGTGTGTTTGAACGTGGTGTGGGCGAAACGATGGCATGTGGTACAGGCGCTTGTGCAGCCGCAGTCTCTGGAATGCGTCGTGGCTTACTTGCCAATAATGTCGAAATTGAGTTGGCTGGTGGTAAATTACAAATCGAATGGAAAGAAGGCGATGTGGTTTGGATGACAGGGCCGACGGCAACCGTTTATGAAGGTCGTTTAGATTTACGTTATTTCCAAGGTTGATCTGCTTTTCTTTTTACAGCTTAGAGCAAAGCCCTGAATTAATTTCAGGGCTTTTTTATCTCTAACTGCTTAGTTTTTGGATTAAAAAAGACCAGATAAATGTTTATACTGTTTAGAGATCTAAATAAATAATCACAAGGAAAAATAAACAATGGCAATAGATCGTATTGATTGGCATGGTGAATCCGCAGAGCAAGCAGGCTTTCCATATGAAAATGGTGGAACACATATTGGAATTTATTTGGCCTGGATTATCAATAACCAATTGGAAGGTGAGTTTCACCAAGAAGAAAGTGCCGATGAATTAGAACAAGTACGCACACGTCAAATGACTGGACGACAGTTTTTGATCAATATGTGTGATGAAAAATTTTGGGAAGAAGATTTAAATGAACAAGGCTTTGAGTTTACCCAAGCCTATTATGAGAGCCATCAATATTTTAAAGATTATGATGAAATCTTAGTTGATGCTAGAGGTTTGACAGATACTTATGCTGTGGATGATACATGGGACAATTATGATTTGATGGCAGTCGTGATCAGTCAAAAATATGCACAATGGCAGCAGAACCGTTCATAACTCTATGCGCTTTAAGCCAATAAATACTTTCTCTAAGATAAGCTTTTGTATCAGTCTCGAATTTACCCATAAAAAAACACAGTCCAAAATGGGTAGGACTGTGTTTTAACGTAGATCTGTCTGGAGACCAAATCAACGTTAAGTAACCACACTTACAGCGCGCATACTTGTATAATTTATATATGAGGATAC
The DNA here is from genome assembly GCF_011759595.1 of Acinetobacter sp. BIGb0196. NCBI lineage: Bacteria > Pseudomonadati > Pseudomonadota > Gammaproteobacteria > Moraxellales > Moraxellaceae > Acinetobacter > Acinetobacter sp. BIGb0196. The sequence continues at coordinate 1,384,408 of NZ_JAAOZA010000002.1, forward strand.
TTGTGTATTTTTCAACCAGTTTGGTTGCCAATTTTAAATTAGCAACAGTTGTTGAGTCTACTCACGATTAATTCATTGAATGAATACCAAACATATTGCCTTCAGTATCAATGGCTAAAACAATATGCCCATGAGGCCCAATCGACATTTTTGTTTGATGAACTTGACCACCAGCGGCTGCTACTCGAGCCTCTTCAATGGCACAATCTTCACTACTAAAATAGACAATTGTACTGTTTCCACCAGCAGAAATGCCTTCCATTTTAACCAATGAGCCTGTTGCGCCGTATTGGCTCATATCCGATGGAAATGTCCACATTTCCACCGATGAGTCGTTTGGATCACTAAGTAAACTCAGCTCAGAACCAATCACCGTTTGATAAAATAATTTTGCCCGTGCCATATCATTGACATAGATTTCGAACCAACACACTGGATTTGACATAAACGTGTCCTTTTATTTTGCTGTTATCGGTTTTATAACCATACATGGCTGTATTTATAAGCTTAAGGGCAGTTAAGCCTTTAAACTCTATTTTTAGACTTTATTGTGATTAGCTTATGACAAACTTAACTCAAGCGTAGCTGTATTTTGTAAATAAGTTTATTTTTTAATCAATATTCTAAGGGAAACTTAAAGAAACAATAGATTATAAACATAAAAAAAGAACGCCGAAGCGTTCTCTTTTTCGATCATTGGATCAATGACGTGCAGCTTTTTTGCCTTCATCAACCGCTTTAACGATTGGTGCTTTGACCAATGGCGTAGGTTGCTCAACCAAAGCAAGTGGAAGAATCTCATCGATACTTTTCACAGCTTTAATTTCCAAACCATCTTTCACGTTCTGAGGAATTTCAGCTAAGTCACGAACGTTTTCTTGTGGGATAAACACCAGTTTAACGCCACCACGATGTGCTGCTAAAAGTTTCTCTTTTAAGCCACCAATACGCATTGCTCGACCACCTAAGCTGGTTTCACCTGTCATTGCAATATCAGGACGAATTGCAATCCCAGTGAATGCCGAAACCAGAGCAGTGGTTAATGCTAAACCTGCAGATGGTCCATCTTTCGGTGTCGCACCTTCAGGTAAGTGAACGTGTACGTCAGTTTCTTCAAAACGAGAAGCTTCAATACCCAATTCATCAGCACGTGTACGAACCACAGTCATTGCCGCAGTAATCGACTCTTTCATTACATCGCCGAGTGAACCCGTGGTAATAAATTTACCTTTACCTTTTACTGCTGCAACTTCGATGGTCAATAACTCACCACCGACAGAAGTCCATGCCAAGCCATTTACACGACCCACTTGAGCTTCTTCTTCCGCCATACCGTAATCAAATTTATGCACACCTAAATATTCAGGTAAGTTTTCAGCAGTGACATCAATATGTAAGTTTTTCGCTTTCTTACTGACTGATTCTTTCACCACTTTACGTGCAATCTTCGATACTTCACGTTCAAGGCTACGTACACCAGCTTCACGGGTATAACGACGTACGATGTCACGAATCGCTTCTTCATGAACAGTCAATTCTTTGCCACGTAAACCATTGTTCTTGATTGCTTTTGGAACAAGGTAACGATCAGCAATATTGACTTTTTCGTCTTCGGTATAACCCGGCAAACGAATTACTTCCATACGGTCTAATAAAGCCTCAGGAATATTCATGCTGTTTGCAGTACAGATAAACATTACTTCAGACAAGTCAAGATCAAGATCTAAGTAGTGATCGTTAAACTTGTTGTTCTGTGATGGATCAAGTACTTCAAGCAGGGCAGAAGCTGGATCACCACGATAATCCTGTGCCATTTTGTCAACTTCGTCGAGCAAGAACAGAGGGTTCTTAACGCCAACTTTGGTCAATGACTGCACAATTTTACCCGGCATCGCACCAATATAGGTACGACGATGACCACGAATTTCTGCTTCGTCACGGACACCACCGAGTGCCATACGAACGAATTCACGACCAGTTGCTTTGGCAATTGATTCCCCGAGTGAGGTTTTACCAACACCAGGAGGACCAACTAAACAAAGGATTGGACCTCGAAGTTTTTTCACGCGTGATTGAACTGCTAAGTATTCAACAATACGTTCTTTAACTTCATCCAAACCATAGTGGTCTGTATCTAAAATTTCCTGAGCTTTGGCTAAGTTAATGCTGACTTTGCTGGCTTTATTCCAAGGCGTATCTAAAATAGCCTCAATATAGTTGCGTACAACAGCAGCTTCACTTGACGCAGGTTGCATTGCTTTGAGTTTACGGAATTCATTTTCAGCTTTTTTACGCACATGTTCAGGTAAATCAGCTTCCGCTAAACGTTTTTCAATTTCAGCAACATCATCTTCCGCGCCACCATTCATATCGGAAAGTTCACGCTGAATGACTTTCATCTTCTCATTGAGGAAGTATTCGCGTTGGTTCTTTTCCATTTGGCGTTTTACAGAGTCATGCAATGTTTGCTCAATCTGTTGTTCTTCAGATTGTTGCAATAAATAAGTCATCAGCTCTTGTAAGTGTGCTTCAAACTCATCGTGCTCTAGGAATTTTTGTTTTACATCGATATTTAAAGGTACACGGGTTGCAACAAAGAACAACAATTGTAATAAATCGTCGATTTTATTTGCTGCTGCAATCAATTCACGTGCATTACGTAATTTTGCTTCTGCATACTGTGAAAACAGTGCACGTAATTCTTCTACACGTGTTGCTTGAGTATCTTTATCTACAGATATCGTCATTGGGCTTAATGCATGTTCAGCCGATAAGTATTCATCATTGTCGATGATTTCAACCAACTTAGAACGATGTAAGCCTTCAATCAGTACCTTGATACAGTTTTCATCATTTTCATGATTCACAACTTGTACAATCTTCGCGACGGTACCATATTGATATAAGTTGTCGTGATCAATTTCTTCTGTAAGCGAATCTTTTTGCGCAACTACAAATACTAAATTGTCACTGTTACGAGCCACATCAACTGCATTGATCGATTTTTCACGACCCACAAATAGCGCAATTTGCATATGTGGGTACACAACCACGTCACGCAACGCTAAAAGCGGTAATACACTTGGAACCTGTGGCTCTAAGTTTTCTTGATTCATAATAATCTCAGACATGGGCACTCCTAATGAGTGACAACGGTGTTGCCATGTTTTTTATAGTGATGTGTATTTCAAAAATTACAAGGGCTTTGCCAAATAAAAAGTTTAAAAAATCGCAAGTATCTGATTAACAATTAAACCTATTTGCATTTATTGGTCAATTTAACGGCGAAAATAATAGGTTTTTGCTGGGGTAATTAAGCTATCTAAGGGCTGATCCCATGGATTTCTTTTTAGCTCGTGGGTGAGTAATAACTGAAAATTATGCGCTAAACCGAGTCGATGTGGGCGGTGTGCAGCTGATGCAAGCGTTCGATCATAGAAACCGCCTCCCATGCCCATACGGCTACCTTTTAAATCACAAGCCAATAAAGGCATGACCACCAGATCGAGTATTGAAATATGCTTAGCACGACTTGCCATGGGTTCTAGCATCCCAAGACGATGTAAAGAAAAGCGCCGATTGCGGAACTGCCGATTTGATATTTTGACCCAAACCAGTTTTTTGTTCATATTACAGATCATGGGCAAATACACGGTTTTTCCAATCGCACAGCAATATTCGATAAGCAATTTGGTTTGAATTTCACCAAAAGCATCTAAATATAATCCGATTTTCTGCGCATTGAAAAAATGGCGATGGCGTAGCATCTGTTTAAAGCATTGCAATTCAATGACCATTTGTTGATTGCGGGTCAGCTTTTGTCGTTGTTGTCTTAAAGATCTACGCAGTTGTGAATTTTGATCCATGTTTTGAATGCTAAAACTAAACTATTGCCAGTATACAATGAATTGATAAACAGCATTTATAACGAAATGATCAAGATGTTATTTTGATTATCTTTTATTCACTAGAGTTTGCGATAAATGGGCAGTTTTAAGCTATTATGCTAATCGTTTGATAAAACAAGATTAAATATTGATGTTCTACATTTTAAGTCCGGAGTATCTATTCTGACAAATGTAGGATTTTGCTCAGTCAATTGCAAATGAAAGCACTTCAATTAGGCTGAGAAGAAATTCACGTGAGTGATAATTATGGATAAGCACGAAAATAAACAGGAAAACACCATGCAAAGTCAGCTAAAACAACAATCTCATACCTTGTCACGACGGTTTGTTATCTCAATGCTTGCATTGGCAAGCAGTTTACCGCTGATGAGCTATGCCGCTCCAGCAGCGCCAAAACTGGATCTTGAGTTATCTGCACATTCAAAGAATAAAATTAAAACCTTAATGAATGATCCAAAAGTTTGGCAACAGATTCCCAAAACAGTCACGCTGTGTGTGTATTCTCCTGATGGCGCCAATAGTGAAGCGTTTGAACAAGCGACCAGTTATATCAGTGAACTGCCACGAATTACACAGATTGCTAAGGAATTTGGGGTGGATATGAAAATTACCCGTCCAACCAAATTGTCGATGCATATTGATTTAAATTATCCAAAATTAAAGAAAACCGCTTCTACGGATATTAATTTAAGAGTTTATACCGATGAACGTGTATTGACTGAGGATTTCCGCAGTAAACGCTGTGATGGTGCTGGAATCAGTAACATTCGTGCACGTCAGTTTAATCCGTTTGTCGGCAGTATTGATGCTATTGGGGCAGTACAAAACTATAAGCAATTAACCACCGTGATCCAGTTACTTGCACGGCCTGAGTACGATGCAAAAATGGTCAATCGTGATTATGAAGTGGTGGGGATTGTTCCTTTAGGTGCTGCGTATATCATGGTCAATGATCGCCGTATTGATACCTTATCAAAAGCAGCAGGGAAAAAAGTGGCGGTCATGAACTTTGACGGTACTCAAAAGAAGTTGGTGCAAAATGTTGGTGCACAACCTGTTTCAGTTGATCTATTAACTGTGGGTGGAAAGTTTAATAACAAAGAAGTCGATATTATGGCGGGGCCTGCTTTGTTATTTAAGCCTTTAGAATTGAAAAAGGGTATGACTGATAAAAATGGTAATGTGGTCGGTGGTATTATTCGCTTTCCTTTGATACAGGTCACAGGCATATTAATCATGCATCGGAATAAGTTCCCTGCAGGTATGGGACCAATCGCACGGGAAATGATTTCTAAACAACTCAGCCCAGCATTTCAGTTTGTCGATAAACTAGAGCGAGAAGTTCCAGATAAATATTGGTTTGATATTCGTGAAGCGGATAAACCGGGCTATATTAAGATTATGCGCGAAGCACGTATTCAGATGACCAAAGAAGGCTTCTATGACCCAACAATGATGAAAATTTTGAAAAAGGTTCGATGTGGTCAAACCCCAAGTAGTTTTGAATGTGCTTTAAATGATGAATGATTGGGTTTTGCTCTTGTCTTGATGAGGTATATAAGTCAAAAGCAAAATCACAAACAGCTGATGTTTTTGATTTGAATTAAAAGCTAAAGGAGCAAAATGAAAGTTTATTTTGCTCCTTTTTTATTGCAAAGTTTAGGCAATGCTTTACTACTCTGTTAGATTAAATCCAAGATAAAGAAGATCAAAATTAAGATTTAAATGATGTTAAAAAAACTATTCAAACTCTTGTTGCTGACAGTGTTGTTTTACGTTAACTCGATATATGCCGCACAGTATCAGACAGGGGATATTATTTTTCATACTTCTAAATCTGCACAAAGTCTTGTGATTCAAAAAGCCACCCATTCGCCATATAGCCACATGGGAATGATTGTGATGAAACAAGGTCAAGCTTTGGTTTTGGAGGCGATTCAGCCTGTGAAATATACACCGCTTCAACAATGGATCAATCGTGGTGTAAATAAAGCCTATGTCGTAAAGCGTTATCAACCTCAATTAACTGCAGAGCAACAGCACAAGTTAGTCAAACAGGCCGAGACTTATTTAAATAAACCCTATGATGTTTATTTTGAATGGAATGATGACGCAATTTATTGCTCTGAAATTGTATGGAAAGCTTATCAATACGCTTTAGGAATAGAATTGGCGCCCTTGGAAAAATTACAAAGTTTTGATCTCACAGATCGAAGTGTTAAAGCACTTATGCGACAACGCTATGGACAGCATATTCCATTGCAAGAAACTGTGATTGCGCCAAGTGCAATTTTTAATTCAAAGAAACTGAAAATGGTTGACTCGGTTGCTGGCTTGAATTGATTGGAAATATAGCAGGCATAAAAAAACCTGAGTCATGATGCTCAGGCTTTTTATAAGAAGCGGTATATACATACATTCTTGAATGTGGCGACCCTACGGGGATTCGAACCCCGGTTACCGCCGTGAAAGGGCGATGTCCTAGGCCTCTAGACGATAGGGTCAATAAATTGAGGCAGACACTTGAAACTAAACCATTAAATTAATGGCGACCCTACGGGGATTCGAACCCCGGTTACCGCCGTGAAAGGGCGATGTCCTAGGCCTCTAGACGATAGGGTCGTTTCAGAGGTGGGCGTATATTAGGGCGAATACTGGCAGGTGTCAAACTTTTTTCCACAATAAAAACTGAAATTGCATTTATATGGATAAAAACAAAGCAATATGAGCAAAGTGGTTAAAATTAAGACCATTATTACGGCTTGGGGTACACAATGGGATCTAAAATATTTTTAATCACCGCAGGATGTTGTAAGTAGCCTGCGATTTGATGAGGAGTATGAATAAACGTTGAAATCGCGGTATTTAAAATCGCGGGTTGAAAGTCAAAGGGCGCGTTGATCAAAGGAAAAGCAGTTAAAAAATCATCTGGTGAATAGAAATTATGCCAATCACCATTTAGACAATTTGGTCTTTTGATTGGTGGTGCCAGTTTAGACTGAATCACTTTAAAGGCGAGTGGTGAGCCTAAGGTAATAAAGCGTTGTATCTGGTAGTTTGTTTGCAGCTGTTGTAAAAGATTATAGGCAATCACGGTTCCTAATGAATGCGCAACGATAATATGCGGTTGATCGGGTTCTAAGCTAGCGAGTATCCGTTGATGCACTTCATCCATAAACTGAGGATTGGCGAGGTATAAATAAGTTTCGATCAGGAATTTATGAATCAGACTTTCATGAAGTTTTGGAAAATTATTTAAAATTAAAGAGAACTCTTTGAGCGCTTTATCTTTTAACAATTGCGAAGCCAAATACAAGCGTTTGGACAGTTTTAAGTCATGCTCAGGCATGAAGTAGGGCAATATTGGAATTGCAGGAGGGGCATTTAAGGTTGTAGTGGGTAGCGTTGTTGTATGTTTATGAAAGTGAAAGTTTACCCATGATTTAGGCAGAAAGCTTTCTAAGTCAAAGCGATTGCTTAATTGGTGTTTACTGATTAAATCGCCATAAAAAGCCAAGCGAATATCTAATTGTGCTGTTGAAATAGGCAGTTTAAGTTCATCGATTCCCTGTTGAAGAATATCAATCCAATGTTGCTTTAAACTCTCAGCATTATAATTCTGCTGGTTCATACCATGAATAAAAATAATCTTCATTGGGGTTTTTATAGATTGTTATGTTTAACTATTAAATTACGAGCTTAAACTGATTTTGACTATCTATGAATGTACAAAAAGTGTAGCCAATGGCTACACTTTTTGTTTAGGCATGATCAGTAAGATTTTGTTTAGGATTGTGATTGATCTTTATATAAGAATGCGTAGCTGATATAGCAAATTGCAATAAAGATTAAACAACAAATAAAGCCAACTACCATCTCAGGGTCAAATACCATACTGATACAGGTAATTAAACAGAAGATAAAACCTAAGATCGGCACAATTGGAAACAATGGTGCAGCAAAGCCTAATTCAGCTTTGGTATGACCTTGTTTGTACCATTGACGTCTAAAATTAAATTGGCTCAGACAAATACTCATCCACACCACAACCATGGTAAACGCAGCCACACCCAACAAGTTTTTAAAAATAGTCTCAGGTGCAAATTGCTCTGAAAGCAGACCAGGTAATGCACCGAACATAGTGACAATCACCGCAATATATGGAATACCGCGTGCATTGACTCTAGAAAACAGTGCTGGAAGCTGTTTCTTGGCTGAGAGCGACCACATCATACGTGATGCCGCAAATAGCCCTGAGTTGGCCGCAGACAACAACGCAGTGATGATCACAAAACGGATAATGTCTTCTGCGTATGGAATACCAATATGATCAAATACCGTAACAAATGGGCTGCTACTGACCCCTTCAGCATGTAATCCTGCCATTTGGTGAGGCAGCAGTGCACTAATTACGATGATAGTACCAACAAAGAAAATCAATAAACGCCAAATAGCAGTATTGATGGCTTTAGGCACATTTTTCGCGGGATCTTCAGTTTCACCCGCAGCAACGCCAATCAACTCAGTGCCAGAGAAGGCAAAGTTCACGATTAACATGGTGGTGAAGATTGGGAATAGACCTTGTGGGAACCAGCCTTCATCGGTCAAATTACTAAATAATGGTGCTGAAGTATGTCCCTGATAATTTAAAATACCAAAAATTGCCAAAAGGCCAAAAAGAATAAAAGCGATTACCGTGATGACTTTAACCAAAGAGAGCCAGAACTCAGATTCGGCAAACCATTTGGTTGAACTCATATTTAAGCCAAACACGATTGCTGCAAAAATCAGCGTCCATAACCACATTGAGATATGCGGAAACCATTCTTGCATTAACAAAGCCGCAGCAGTAAATTCAGTGCCTAGTGTTGCTGACCATGTTAACCAATACAGCCAAGTAACGGTGTATCCTGTACCTGGACCAATGTATCGTTGCGCATAAGTACCAAATGAACCAGACTCAGGCATATGAACTGCAAGTTCACCTAAGCACAGCATCACCATATAGGCAATTACACCACCGAGGATGTAAGAGATAATGGCACCAATCGGACCTGTTTGTGAGATCACCTCACCAGAACCTAAAAAAAGCCCTGTACCGATTGCACCACCAAGCGAAATCATCACCAAGTGACGAGTACTCATTGCTCGTTTGAGTGGTGAAGAATTAGATGATACCTGAGCATCATTTTGATTTGGTGATGACTGCATAAGCTTCAGATGGAAATAAAACGAGAAGCGCGCTATTTTAGCCCAATTCATAAATAGTGCAATGATTGAGTGTTGCTAATGCTCAATAAGCAATACTATAAATCACCGCGATTTTATGGTTTTTATAAATAAATATTTAAATCAATTATTTATATTTAACTCTGCACTGATTATTTTAAATTAAAAATCCAGATTATTGATGAAAAAACAATCTTTTAAATATGACGGGATGGTGGTTTTTAACTGCTTTAAATACGATAGATATAAAAAAGCCTGAGTCGTATTGCTCAGGCTTTTTTACGAGAAAGTTTTATGTTGGAAACAATCTCAAATATGGCGACCCTACGGGGATTCGAACCCCGGTTACCGCCGTGAAAGGGCGATGTCCTAGGCCTCTAGACGATAGGGTCGTAATGAGGTGATGCGTATATTAAGGATAAAAGACATTTTTGTCAAAATGGATTTATCGAAAAAGCGTTTAACTGATGAATCTATAAGCGAATCATAATGTATTTGTTTTTAATTTAGCCAGAAAGCTATTTTTTGCTTTTTAGAAGAATCCAAATCAAATAAAAACGGCTTGATTTATATATGGATCACTGAAAAATTATGCTGCGGATTAAAAGCCTAAAATAGAAAAGCCCGTATGAATACGGGCTGATCAGTGATTTACAATGCGACTTAATTTTTCTGATGATAAAGCCAGTAATAAGTTGCATAACATGCTGCCATAAACACTAAACAACCAATAAAGCCAGAAAGCATTTCCGGATCTGCTGCCATACTTAAACCGGTTGCGGTACAAGTGATAAAGCCAAGAATTGGTACAACGGGATACCACGGCGTTTTAAATTTTAAATCAGCCAGTGTTTTACCGCTGGCTAGCCATTTACGACGGAAATTAAACTGACTCCAGCAAATACTCATCCACACGATAACCATGGTAAATGCTGCCACACCGAGTAAGTTTTTAAAGATCACATCTGCGCCAAATTGCTCCGACAGTAAACCGGGTAAACCCCCAATCATGGTCACAAAAATTGCAACAACAGGGGTGCCTGATTTGGTCAGTTTGGAAAAAACTCGAGGTAATTGTTTTTGAATTGAAAGCGCCCACATCATACGAGATGCCGCATATAGTCCTGAATTAGCAGTGGACAAAAGCGCTGTAATGATCACAAAACGCATGATGTCTTCTGCGTAAGGAATTCCAATCAAATTAAATACAGAAACAAACGGACTATTACTGATCCCTTCACCATGTGCGGCTAGGCCAGCATCTTGATAGGGCAATAATGAACTGATGACAATAATGGTACCAACAAAGAAAATCATTAACCGCCAAACCGCAGCATGAATCGCTTTGGGGACATTTTTTTCAGGATTTTCAGTTTCACCAGCAGCAATCCCAATCATCTCAGTACCATTAAAGGCAAAATTTACAATCAGCATGGTGGCAAAAATAGGAAATAAACCATTGGGTAACCAACCATATGCGGTTAAATTACTGAATAAGGGTGCAGTTTCATGACCATGAAAGGGGATTAACCCAAATATTGCGGTTAGGCCGAGTAAGATAAATACCAGTACCGTTGCAACTTTAACAAAAGACAACCAAAACTCTGACTCTGCAAAAAAGCGTGTTGAGGTTAGATTGGAGATCAAGACGGCAACAATAAAGACCAAGGTCCATAACCAGATGGAGGTTGTTGGAAACCATTCCTGCATCAGCATGGCTGCCGCTGTAAATTCAGTCCCCAAGGTGGCAGACCAGCCAAGCCAGTACATCCACGACACCATGTAACCTGTACCCGGTCCAATATTTTTAGCTGCAAAAGCACCAAAAGATCCAGTCACAGGTTGATTGACCGCAAGTTCGCCTAAGCACAGCATCACCATATAGGCAATTAAACCACCGATAATATAGGCAATCACTGCACCAATCGGCCCAGCTTGTGCAATCACTTCACCTGAACTTAAAAATAAGCCAGTACCAATCGCACCGCCTAATGACAACATGATCAGATGGCGTTTGGTCATGGATCTTTTTAAGACAATAGTTTGCCCATCAGCGACAGTGTGCTGATTCGATTGAACAGGTGATTGCATATTTGATGTCATTGAACTTTAAAGAGATATTTTAGATTAAAATGCCAAAATTGACAAAATAAAATAAGCCGTCAACTTCTAAAGTCTAAAGAACGAGGGATGAAATAAAATAACTGAATCAAGAAAATCAAAAAGAGAGAAAGGAATTATAAGAATAAATAGATGGCGACCCTACGGGGATTCGAACCCCGGTTACCGCCGTGAAAGGGCGATGTCCTAGGCCTCTAGACGATAGGGTCGTTTAGAAGATGGCGATATCTTATTGATCCGCCACCAAATTGTCAAGTAAGTGAGGTGCGAGTTTGTTCAAAATATAGCAAAACAGTTCAGCCGTCTTTTGAGTATCGTACAAGGCAGAGTGAGCCTCTTTACCATCGAACTCAATTCCAGCTTGAATACATGATTTAGCCAAAACAGTTTGACCAAACATGACTGCACTTAAAGTCACAGTATCAAATACAGAAAAACTATGAAAAGGGTTCTGATTTTTACTGCCAGTTCGTGCAATTGCAGCTCTTAGAAAACCTAAATCAAAATGGGCATTGTGTCCGACCAAGACCGCATGGGTACAATGTTGTTGACGACGCACTTCATTAACAGCCTTAAAAATACGCTTTAATGCGGTTTTCTCGTCTTCAGCCATTGCCATACGCATGGGATTAAATGGATCTACACCAATAAAGTCCAAAGAGCGACGATCTAAATTTGCACCTTCAAAAGGATTGATGTGTGCATGATGTGCTTCACCTGGAACAAATTTTCCTTCAGCATCATACACAATCGGGATGCATGCGATTTCAAGCAATGCATCGGTATCTGCATTAAAACCTGCTGTTTCAACGTCAACCACAACGGGTAAAAAACCACGAAAGCGTTGTCCAATCACAGGTAATGTTTCAGTTGTCACACCTTTCTCCATTGGATGGTTTTTCCAGCATAAAGTGGAATAATGTGTTCACCATCCAAATAATCTAAACTTTCAGGGATTACCTGATCTTCTTTGACAAGGGTAATCTTATTTGTGTTGCGAGGCAAACCATAGAAGTCTGCACCAAACATACTGGCAAAACCTTCTAGGCGTTCGATTTTGTTGACTTGATCAAAAGCCTGAGCATAAAGCTCAATTGCTGTAGGTGCACTATAGCAACCTGCACAACCACATGCATTCTCTTTGGCATTTTTAGAATGTGGCGCACTGTCAGTACCTAAGAAAAACTTAGGGCTACCGCTTGTGGCAACTTCAAGTAAAGTTTGTTGATGAGTTTGACGCTTTAAAATCGGTAAACAATAAAAGTGCGGTTTTATACCACCGACCAACATATCATTACGGTTAAACATTAAATGTTGTGGTGTGATCGTCGCAGCAACATTACGATCTTGTTCAAGCACAAAATGCGCGGCTTCACTGGTGGTAATATGTTCTAACACCAATTTTAATTGCGGAAATTGTTTCAGTAACGGTGAAAGTACTTCGTCTAAAAAGCGTTTTTCACGATCAAAAATATCCACATGCTGATGAGTAACTTCACCATGTAATAGTAATGGTACTTGATGTTCTTCAAGCTGTTCAATCACTGCATAGACTTTACGAATGTCACTGACACCATTATCCGAGTTGGTTGTTGCACCAGCAGGATAGAGCTTAATTGCATTGACGAATTGAGACTCTTTGATTTTGCGAACTTCATCTGGAGAAGTATGGTCGGTAAAATACAGTACCATTCGTGGGTCAAAATCAACCCCTTCAGGGACATGTGCCATAATACGGTCACGATAAGCATTCGCTTCATCTACAGTTTTCACAGGTGGAACGAGGTTCGGCATACAAATCGCACGGGCAAATTGTTTGGCTAGATCTGGAACTGTACGTTTTAAGGCAAGACCATCACGCAGGTGGGCATGCCAGTCATCTGGCTGAAGCAAAGTGATCGTATTCAAGGCAATTCTTACTGACAAAATAAATGAGATGATAATCTATAACACTTTAAAATGATAACAGCTATTTCTAATCAATAATTCAAATTAAATGATTAAAAACAAATCTAAAGCTTATATTTTGTTCGGATTGGTCATGTGTGTGTCATGATTGGGTGCTAATGCTGAGTAGAAAATCTACAACTGTATAACATGGCAATGATTTTCAATTGCTTAATTTGAATTTATTTTAAAATTACCGTTTTTAAATGATTAAATAGTCAAAATGTACTATTGCATATTTTTCTTAAAAAATGATAATAAAGTCATACAAAGATAAACTTCCAGCATACATAATTTTCATTTTATGAATAAACACACTATTGATCTTATACAATTGTGTTTAAAGCCTTGAGAATATAAATGATCGTTCAAGGTGTGTGTGACGTCGCTTTTATTGTTCGAGATCAGTATACTATGTGTCTGTAATACAATAGTTTATTAGATAAGTACATCAATTATAATATTGAGTTAATAGAGAGCTTTATATGGGCAAGTTTCTGCCAAACCTGATTTGCATCATGTGTCTTGTGGGTTTAAATATTCAAAGTCAAATTTTTGCCAAACAAAATGTTAAAGCTGATAAAAGTCAAGAAGCGATAAAAGCGGACTTAAAACAAGATTGGTCAGTGAATAGTATCAATACCGCCAATTGGTCTGAAAATATTGGCAGAGGGCAATTCCCCGTTTATGCCCGTGCACAAGTGATGCTCAATAATTTACATGCTTCGCCAGGGCCAATCGACGGTAAAAGTGGCAAGAACTTTTTAAAAGCACTTGCCGCGTATCAACAGATTAAAAGTTTACCAATTAGTGGTGAACTGGATAAACAGACTTGGGACAGTTTGTTAAAAAATCAAAAAACTGCAGCGTTTGGAACTTATCAAATTACTGCCGCGGATATTAAAGGACCTTATGCCAAAGCAATTCCGCGAAATTATGCCCAACAAGCAAAAATGCCGGGTTTGTATTACACCCGTGTGAGTGAAATGTTAGGTGAAAAGTTTCATATTGATGAAGACTTTCTTAAACAACTCAATCCAAAAGCTAACTTTAAAAAAGTAGGCGAAACTATCAATGTACCGATCGTACGTAATGATTTGCCTGAAGGTGTGGCCTTAATTATTGCGCATAAGCCTGCTCGACAACTTTATTTATATAATAGTACAAATCAAATGATTGCATCTTTTCCTGCCACAATTGGGGGTTCTGGTACACCATCCCCGAAAGGGACGCATAAGGTCATTAAAGTTGCACCAAACCCTGTCTATGGTTATAACCCGAAAAACTTTGTTCAAGGGAGCAACCGTCAAAAGCTGGCATTACCGCCTGGCCCAAATGGTCCTGTTGGTAATATGTGGATTGCTTTAAGTAAACCGACATTTGGTATTCATGGTACGCCGAATCCTTCATTAATTTCAAAGACCGCTTCTCATGGTTGTATTCGTTTGACCAATTGGGATGCCAATGATTTAGGTCGCAAGGTTCAACCGGGGACTGTGGTTAAGTTCTTAGATTAATCCCGCTGTATATCCGAAAAGGCTGAGTACTTTAAAAGAGGGCTCAGCTTTTTTTATTGCGTAGATAAAATTTTGCTGCTGTAAATATTAAACTTATACACAACATACTGAATTTATTGGGTATGATCAATTTAACTTAACCATGTCAAAAAAATTGAAATCTTTATGGGTACAGAAAAAAAATTATCTACTCAAGAAGTCATTAAACTTGAACGAGATTTGGCTAAATTTGCCAATATGATGGATTCGGTGGTACGTATTCCATTTACCAAGCAAGGGGTTGGGGCTGATGCTGCACTCAGTACCATACCGATTGCTGGTGATGTCGCGGGTTTTGTGCTGACTTGCTATGCAGTTTATAAAGCCAAACAGATTGGCGTGCCTCAAGCTAAACTCAATGGAGTATTAAAACTGGCTGTGATGGATGGGGTTGTGGGATGTATACCGATTGCTGGAACCTTATTCGATATTTTTATTCGGCCCAGTCGTAGAGCTTTAGACGTTGTACATGACCATATTCAAGAAGAATATCAGATTTATAGCGATGATCATGTGGTTCACCCATTTTTACATGAGAAGCTAGAACAAAAGCAACAGCATTCCGCATTTTGGCGTAACCCTGTCATTGCTTGGATTTGGATTCATATTCCCGATATTTTAGGCTTGATTGTTTTAATCCTGATTGGACTTGCGATGTGGTTTGGCGTAAATATGTTGTGGGATTGGTATCAAAGCTATCGTGCTTAAATTCCAACATTGAATTGATTTGAAAATGTAGATATTAAAATACAGAGGTGATCATGCAAGATTATATTTCGGCAAACCTTCCTGCTATTGATTTTGATCATACTCGTAAATTTTATGCATTCTTAGGTTTTCAGTGTGATTATCAGTCCACAGAATGGATGATCTTAAGTAAAGACAGTTTGCTGGTTGAGTTTTTCCATCACCCCAATTTAAATCCAAAAGAATCATGGTTTAGTGCTTGCTTAAGAACACATGTCTTGAAAGATCTGTTTCATTTTTGGCAAGGTTTAGATTGGGCACAATTCCCAGAAGCACGAATAACTGAAATTCAGTATCTCGAAGAAATTGATATGTTTTGTGTGATTGATCCGAATGGAAGTTTAATTCGTTGTATTCAGTTAGATTAATCCCCCAAATTGGTATTGGTATTGGTATTGGTATTGGTATTGAAAGAAAGTAAGAAAGTAAGAAAGTAAGAAAGTAAGAAATTGCGCGGTAAATATTGGATAAAGCAAAAACTAAAATATGATCTACCCATAAACAAAGCCTCCATATTGGAGGCTTTGTTTTTCTATGAGATCACTGCGATTGAGCGAGCGTGTATAGATTAAGGTAAATTGAGTTGGCGTAAAGCGGCAACACGTTGCTCGATGCTTGGGTGAGTTTGGAATAAAGCAGCCAAACTAAAACCTTGCTCTTTACCTTCTGCGATCGCAAAAGCTTTCATTTCTTTCGGCATTTGATCTGGCATTTCAGATTCAGCCTGTAGACGCAATAAAGCGGAAATCATGGCTTCTTTACCTGCAAGTTGAGCACCAGCTTCATCTGCACGGTATTCACGATAGCGAGAGAACCACATTACGATTGCCGAAGCCAATATACCGAAGACGATATCAAGCACGATGGTAATTGCAAAATAAGCCAGTCCAGGCGCTTCACCATCTTGACGGCCAAAGATATTACGGTCAATAAAATCACCAACCACACGGGCAAAGAACATTACAAAGGCGTTCACTACACCTTGAATAAGGGATAATGTGACCATGTCACCATTGGCAACGTGACCAATCTCATGCGCAAGCACGGCACGCAATTCATCTTTGTTCATGCGTTCAAGCAAACCTGTTGAAACCGATACAAGTGCATCGTTTTTATTCCAACCTGTGGCAAACGCATTCGACTGATAAGATGGGAAAATACCAACATCTGGCATTTGAATACCAGCACGTTGTGAAAGTTGAGCAACCTCTTGTAATAACCAAACTTCGGCTTGGTTACGAGGAGCATTCGGGTCAATTAATTCAGTACCTGTGGTTTTTAGTGCCATCCATTTGGACATAAATAGGGAGATTAAAGAACCTACCATACCAAACACTAAACAGATGACCATCAGGTTGCCTAATTTAAGACCGCCAGCGCCGTAGTAACTACCAACACCTAATAATGATAGGATAATGCCAGCTACAACCAGTACCGCGAGGTTGGTTAGCAAAAACAAACCAATCCGCATCATGGAGAGAATCCTCTTATAAATAATAAATAATATGATGTATTAAAATAAATCATGAAATTTAATATGAGGTTTAGATGATTAAAATTCAAGAATAAGAGGGAAAAATCTAGCTGGCAAAAAATGACAAATTCAATTGAAAGGGATAGTGGATAAAGAATTTATTTAAAAAAATAGGCAAGTTAAAAAAAGATTCTCTGTATTAGAGAAAACATTATTTTTTTCAGCAATTTGTTGAAAATATGTAATTGCACAAATTACGTGCTTTATTTTCTATTTCAATAGGGCTATTAATTGGATTCTAAGTGCAGATAAGCATTAGTTGCCAATGGTGATTTGTGCTGTCGCACTGGCATGTGCTGTTGAATAAGAACCCGCAGGTGCATCTGTGTAAGTCCCATCAGAAGCAATAATAATTGGTCGAGAACTATATTTTACTGGTTGAATATTTGAACTGTTGCTGATTTGTGGTGTCGGCTCGACTTGATTGGAGAAATCATTTTGATTTGATTGGGCAATGATTTGTCCAGTACTGGTTGAAGTGCCAATATTATTTGCAGATAAATTTAAACCACCAGCATAGAGGTTGTTTAAACGACTGGTTACACGTTTGACATAGTCTTGGGTTTCACGGAAGGGAGGAATACCGCCGTATTTGTCCACATTCCCTTCACCCGCATTATAAGCCGCTAAAGCTAAACTGGTATTGCCATTAAAGCGTTTCATTAACCAACTGAGATATTTGGCACCACCAAAAATATTTTGCTGTGGATCATAAGAATTTGACACATTGAAGCGACGAGCCGTTGCAGGCATCAGTTGCATTAAGCCTTGTGCACCGACAGGAGAACGGGCATTGGTATTAAAGCCAGACTCAGTATGCATTACTGCTTTGATTAAGCCTTCAGACACACCATGGGTCTGCGCAGCTTGGCGGATAATACTGTCAAAAGAGTTTTTACTTTTACTATAACTTGGCAGTACTGCGGATTCTGAGCTGCCCCAATTGCTATAACTATGAATATTACTGTCTTTATAATAAGTCACTTTGACTTTTTGCAGTGAACGATCCGAATTTTTCCGATTGGTCAGTAAGGTTGTCCCATTTTGGTCTTTGTAGAAATAAATTTGACCTGCAAACGTTTGCGATGTAAATGAGGCAAAGCTCATACACCCTAAAATAGACACTAGCGAACCCGTAATTAATTTTTTCATTTTGTAGTAATTAAAATATTTCCCCAATTTTTGGGAGTTTAACAAAGTTATTGAACAAGAAAAACTATGAATTGAGTTTTAACAATACAATCGCGAAAAAGCAAGTGCTATTTGTTGGCATATTAATCAAAAAAAATTTTATATTTTTTTTAAAATATATTTATTGACTATGCTAAACAATTGAAAAATATATATAAAATATAATGGTTAAAAAATGATCAATCTAAAGAGAATGCCCATCATTGCGTGAGAAAACTTTGTCAAGCCCCAAACAATCCACAATTTTATCCACAGGTTTTGTGGAAAACTGTGGAAAAGTCCAAAAGATAAGCACTTCGGCTAAAAAATGAACTGAGCCGTCTATTTTAAATGTGGAAATACGACAGGAAGATGACCAGATAAAAATTGATGCAAAATAAAAAAATCTTTAGATGCGGTTAACGTTCAAATCAGATAAAATTGCCCAGTATTTTTTTATGGGTTTATCTCGTCTATGTACTCGCCAGTTGAGTCCGAACAAGGATTTAATTTTAAACCAGAGCTTCCAACAAGTTCAGCTTATTATCGTCTTTTGAAAAAACTTCGTCGTCAAGTCGGCCATGCAATTCGTGACTTTAAAATGATTGAGGAAGGCGATAAGGTAATGGTCTGTGTTTCTGGTGGGAAAGACAGTTACACCTTGCTTGATATTTTGTTGCAATTTAAACGTATTGCACCGATCAACTTTGATGTTGTCGCAGTGAACTTGGATCAAAAGCAACCTGGTTTTCCTGAAGATGTGTTACCGAAATATTTGGAAGAAAACAATATTCCTTATTATATTTTGGAAAAAGATACTTATAGCATCACCAAGCGTTTGACACCTGAAGGGAAAACTTACTGTGCAGTGTGTTCACGTTTACGTCGTGGTTCACTCTACGGTTTTGCGCAAGAGATTGGTGCGACCAAAGTGGCATTGGGTCATCATCGCGATGATATCATTGCAACATTCTTCTTGAATCTATTCCATGGTGGTAGCTTAAAAGCGATGCCACCAAAATTATTGTCTTCGGATAAAAAGAACATTTTGATTCGTCCTTTGGCTTATGTTGAAGAAAAAGACATCATCAAATATGCTGAAATTCGTAAATTCCCGATCATTCCATGTAACTTATGTGGTTCGCAGGAAAACTTACAACGTGCCATGTTAAATGACATGCTACGTGGTTGGGATAAACAATATCCAAAACGTTTGCACAGTATTTTTGGTGCATTGCAGAATGTTTCACCATCTCAATTGGCTGACCGTGATTTATTTGATTTTGAAAAATTGGATGAAGAACGCGAATTCGATATGAAATGTGATACTGAAGAAATGAAAAAGCGTTTAGATGTTGTAAATCTTAGTTTTGCAGCAGATTGATCTTTTTTGCCAATTAAATGAACGAATCGGGCATTCATATTGAGATGAGTGCCTGATTTAAAAAAATAAAACGATAAAACCGATAAAACATGAACAGTCCGTACAAAAAACTTTAGCCCAAATTGAAATTATCATGCTATAACATTGGGCAAGCAAAACTGCTTCAACCTGATGTTGTCTGGATAGATAACACAATAAATTGAATAAATAATTTGAGGAATGAACATGCCTGCATTTTTAACTGATGATTGGTTTGCAAATGTTGAAAAATTAACTGCTGAAGCAGGTGATTTAAACTTACCACCAGCACTTTCAGGTTTAGCAATTAATTTGGTTGTTGCAGATGCAGATGGCAACACAGAGCTTGCTTTAGACGGCGGAAAAATCGTCAAAGGTAGTTCTGCAAATGCGAAAACAACATTGAACATGGATGCTGAAACACTTCGTAAAGTATTCTTAGAATTTGATATGGCTGCTGCTATGCAAGCATTTATGACAGGCAAAATCAAAGTTCAAGGTGATATGTCTCAATTGATGGCTTTACAAACAGCCAAGCCAAGCCAAGAGCAAAAAGATTTATTTAAGAAAGTATTAGAGCAAACTGCTTAATCTTTTTACAATAAAAAAGCTTACCCGAGAGTAAGCTTTTTTATTGCCTGATTTTTACAAATCCAATCGATTTAAAATACAGATTAAATTTCTAGTAATCGAGGTGTGGTCTTAATGTGTTCTAAATAAGCCCGAATACGTGTGACATACTGTACCGCTTGTTTATAACGACCATTACTTGCTTGATTACGTGTCAAATAATTATAAAGATTCATCCAGTCATTGGGATCTTTACCTTGTGCTTTGATGCGCTTTTGAATACCTTCAACTGCACCAGGCCCCATATTGTATGCAACCAAAGCATACCAATGACGATCTGGATTACGAATATAAGAATAACGACTCAACATCATATCAAAATATTTTGCGCCGCCTTGGATACTCTGAGCGGGGTCACTTCGATTACTGACACCCATTTCTTTGGCTGTGGTATTGGTCAACATCATCAAACCACGGACACCTGTGGGAGAAACAGAGTCTGGTTTTAAATATGATTCTTGATAACCAATTGCAGCAAGTAGGTGCCAATCTAAGCCATATTGCTGTGCAGAGCGCTTAAAGCTGGCTTTATAAATCGGTAGACGAGAACTTAAGTCACGTTGAATCACGTTCCAATCGTCTTTCTTGACGACATTACGATTATAAAATGAGGCAAGTTGCTGGGTTGAGCCATTTTGTTTGCTTTGGCAAATGAAACCACTTGCTGTTGCTGTTAATGGATCTTCAGCTTGTTTAAACACCCAATTTAATTCTGGGTTTAAACCATTACTTTTTAAACTGTTGAAATCACCACAGCTTGCTGAAAAAGAGGTTAAGCGTTCTGCTTCGATGCTTTGCATATTTGCGGTGGTAATCGCAAAATTCGCCTTACCTTGAGCAACCATTTTCAATGCCGTTGCATTGTCAGAAACAGTTTTAAACTCAAGTTTAACATTTAAACTTTCAGCATAGTTATGGGCTAAGTCATAGCCGAAGCCATGCTTATAGTCTCCATCCTTAAACACGATGCTTGGATTGGAAACCGCAACTACAGTCAATTTACTCGAATTAACTACAGCATTGTATTGATTGTTCTTACTCGCATTAATACTAAAAGGAATTAATGCAGTGGATAAAACTAAAGTTTTGATTGGCAGCGCACGAAAAAATGAGTTAAGGCTAAGCCTCGACCCAGAGGTTGAACTACTGTGCATGTTGTCTCCGCTACAAGTAATTTATTGCCCTAAAAAGTAATAAGCACAAAAACGCTTAAAAACTTCTTATAGTTGGTAAATTCAATAAGGGTGGGCAGTCATGAACGTCATTCAAAAAATGACATGTGGGATAGAAAGATTTTGCAGAAAAACTACAAAATTAAAAAAATAAACTCATAAAACATGTGCGCATAATATAGGCGGTTTTTAGATCTGTCAAACTTTGTATGAAAAATGATCAATTTAAAATATTTAAGATAATGATTTTTAACAGAATATTTTTTTAAAAAATGCAGAAATTTTAAAACTGAAATACGCTGCCAAAAACTGTAAGCAAATGTTCCAAATGTAAGTTAAGAATTACCACTTTTAAAAGGTTTTCTGATTGAATTTTCTGTCTGAATTTAAATAGGAAAAAAACGATTTTATTGCTTTTTAAAACTTAAAATGCGCTATTTTTGAGCTGACATTTTTACGCTATTGGCTGTAGACTGTAGCAACATTTTTTAAAAAATAAGTATCAAGTGCATATGTATTTTAAATGGTTTTAAATCATGAAATCTAATTTAATTACCCGTTCAGGGCATGATCTGTTGGTTGCAGAGTTACAACATCTCTGGCGCGAAGAACGACCTGAAATTACCAAAAAAGTGACATGGGCTGCCAGTCTGGGTGACCGTTCTGAAAATGCTGATTACCAGTATAATAAGCAGCTACTTCGAAAAATCGATCGTCGTGTACGTTATTTAGGGAAGCGTTTAGAAGAATTACGAATTATCGATTTTTCTCCAGAACAAGCAGGTAAAGTGTATTTTGGTGCTTGGGTTGAAATAGAAAATGACGAAGGTGAACAAAAAACCATACGTCTGGTCGGAGTAGATGAAATTTATGATCATCATCCGCAACATGTCTCAATTGATTCACCGATGGCAAGAGCTTTACTGTCTAAACAAGTTGATGATGAGGCAGAAGTGGATACACCATCAGGGAAAAAACGTTGGTATATCAATTCAATTCGTTATGAATAGCTTGAATATTCATCAAATTAGCGAGATTTGACTTTATTTTGTACATTTGATTGAAGAAATACTGAAAAAGATTTGCCAAGTTGCAATTTTATTTATATGATAGCCGCCATTGGAAGCGTGGCAGAGCGGTTTAATGCACCGGTCTTGAAAACCGACGAGGGTGTGAGTCCTCCGTGAGTTCGAATCTCACCGCTTCCGCCAAATATCTAAATAAGCCCTTGTATTTACAAGGGCTTATTTTTTATCTGTGCTATTACCCCTCAATGTACCCCACATCAAAATGTAGATGCATTAATCCTTCTTGATACCTTATTAGACTGATATAGAAATGGGTATGCTATTCAGAGCGTGATCTTAAACTCTTGCACCTATGTCAAACTCTCTTCTTGCTGCCACTTTTTTAAGTGGGTTGGGTAACATCTTTAAATCCATGTTTGGATAAAATTTATATAGCAGATCTAAATTCCTCTAGTGCTGAGCGAATTTCAAAAATTCACTTCCTTGATTCACACTTTCATTTTTCTACTCACCTTGAGCTATTACATGCACCATCTAAAAAAGACGTTGCTACATGTCATGATGTAGAAGGTTATGGTGCTGCAACTAGCCTGTCATTAAAAATCTATTTCCATGAAACCATAATTTATTATTTGGAATAATAGCTTTCATATATTGGATTTGATTTGTCAATTTATTGGAATTTTAATCTTCATTTTTAATATTTAGGAGCCTGATCACGTTTAAATACGTTGCTTTTAGTATTATAGTAGGTCTTTATACATGTTCTTGTTAAAGACTGGCATGTTTTATTTTACAGATGAGCTAATTGTATTGAAAGAATAGGTGGGTGACGTGCATACTGATAGGCCAAAACATGCTGATAATCAACCTGTGAGTTACGATTCAGGTGTGAATTTGATTAACAACGAAGACCTTTTTCGTCTCTTGAAAAAAAGATACGACCACAGGTGGTCAAGCGATAAAGCTCGTGGCAAACAAGTCTCTGAAGGCATCTTTTACGAAACAATATGTTTATTGGAAAATCTAGAACGTCAGCTTGGTTTGGTTTATAACAGAGCCTATCCTACGCGGGATGAATTTTTGATTGCGCTAGAACATGGTGATCGGCAAAGACTAAATCAGATTATAAAGTTTTATGAAGAGTTACGTGTTGAGCGTGACTTAATTGAATATGCACAGCTAACGCACACTTTTGGCAAGAATGTAAAATCTTATATTGACTACCTTAAGAGGTATCCTGGTTCCCTTTTTTGGAAAAAGGGAGAAGGGTGGCAAGTTGAAACATTTCATCATGAAGCTATTTTTGATTTCTTCGAGGCGTATTTGGGTGGTGTACATGTAGGGCAGACTGAGCCAACAACTTCAACTGTGGAGTCTGTGGTAGAAAATCAGCCTGAGTTAGATCAAATAAGCCAACAACAAGAACTTGCTGAATCCGAAAATATTAAAAAGACTGATCCCGTAGCAGTAGCACCTCTTACCGAAGGGCTAACTCAGGATGTTTATAAGCACTTTGATGAGGGGTTAAGAAAATTTAACAAGTTTCTAGCAAGACATAAGTCTTTACGTGTGATGTGTTTTGAGATCACCTTGACGCCTCAAGAGACTACAATTAGGGAAAAGAGGTATGCTTTGGATAGGAAGCGAATCGAATTACTAGGCTGTTTTCCCCTATTGCTAGAACGGTATGGGCTGCTTGCTGAGTATTCCCGTATTGAGATGGGAATCAATTCAAGCCTTGTTTTGCAGTGGGTGCTATTGTTTAAAGGCCATGATCCTTTGGATATAGGAAGGGTACGAGCTAGTATCCAACAAGAATTAGAATCACAGATGGCTGGTGAGTCTTATTGGAATACTCAGCCTTTTAAAGTTGGTGTACAAGATTTGGGGTGTTTGTTTCATTCATTGGATCCTAGATACAAAGATGTCATTAAGGCACGTTCTAAGTCAGAAAGGCAAGCATTTGAATATTGGGTACTTGGCTACTTGTATCGTGTTGATTCTGTCCTTAAACCTGATCTAGATGAGTTAGTTGATAGTCTTTATGTGGATTGGCATCGCGAACATTCTGTTTTACTTAGAGAAAGACCTTCTGTTAATAATCAGAGTAACAGTGATCGGCGACATCAGACTAAAACGGACATTAAAAGGATTGATGATTTTATTGATTTGGACTTCGGTGCTGAAAGTAAGCAGATATGGAAAAACAATAACTTACCCAAACAGGCCAAAGACGACTTAAAGTTGTTAGCATTACTTTATTTGCAATACAAGGATAGGCTGCCAGTAGATGGATACAGAGAAAAAGAAAGTTGCCTAAAGTTATTATTGTCAATTGAGCATTTCATGCGGTTGATCCAGCATAACCCAGTTCAGGCATTGATTGAAGAATATTTGCCAAGAAGTAAGATTGAAAAATCTCCATTGAAATGTTTAACACAGCAAGCAAAGCAGTATTTGCATATTGGACAGCAGTTAAAGCAACTTGGTCTTAGATTAACAGAAATAGCTGATTTAGCGTTTGTTGGATGGAGGGTAAGAAAGTTTCTACACCTGTTCATTGACAATCCAAGGGGCTTTGAGACAAGTCTATCTGGGGCAGCTAGCCTTCAGTCTAGCCTAGAGCGTTATAAAGATGTAGGACGCTATCGTGCTGTTGATTTAAAAGGAGGGCCATCCTTATTTGAGATTGAAAAACAGGAAGCTGTCAGTGTCAAACGCAATCAAGCTAAAGCAAAGGACTATTTAAATAAAGCAATCATGCAAGATGTATTTGCTTTTCGATTGGAGTTTTCCTATCAACTTAATAAAGCTTTTACACCAGCAAAGAACATTACTGCATTTAATGCGTTGCTCACGGACTTTTTAAAAAATCTGAAGCGTACCAGAAAAATAAGTGGCGAGAGTCTAGTTGCTTATGTTGGTACACGCATATTTATAGGTAGTACGTTGACTGCTGATATTACATTGATTTTTAGTGCCGAAGCCTTATCCGATTATGATGAACAAAAAAATAAAGAATGCATTAAGCAAACTAGAGCAAAAGTAATTGAATACTGGCGGAAGTACCTTTCTACGAAAGAATCGAAAATCTCTACGAAAGAATCGAAAATCTCTACGAAAGAATCGAAAATCGATGAAAGTAAAAATGCATCAACAGTGGAACATTTATATCGTGAAGTGTTCAAAGATGAGAATCTCAGAATTAGTCAAAGCGCTTTGGTTACATCATTACCTAGGCTACAAGATTTGATACACATCAAGCATCACGACAGTAAAACATTACGATCTTTCAAATCTCAGCTTGCTGATTTCTATTCGGGACATGGACTATTGTGTCGCTGGAAATTTACTTTACTAGAAAACTTTACGTCGAGTGACGAAGTCCATAAAAGCATGGATCAGTTTTTGAAGGGGCATGTGGCTTCTGCAAAAAGTAAGCCTTCAAAACCTAAACAGGCAACTGCTTCAGTTCAGTCAAAGATCGGAGAAACCAAGGGTATTGATGAAGAACATGTTGATAACAAAGGCCAAGTGATTTCCTCTGATGAAATTAGATCGAAACTCATTCAACAGCGTCTTGATACGTTTGAGAACACTAAATATGACATCTAGAAAAAATGAAGAGGAAGAGTTGTATTGGGCCTGAAGAATCTGAAAATAGAATCTTGATATTAATTTACAGAACTCCCTGATTGTTCGAGCGAAATCAGCTCAGTCTAATCATTGAGGAAAGTTCAGAATGAATACATTTGTTGGTGAAACCTTTACCATGCATCAGATCATCAACCTAAAGCAAGTAATGCTCTTTACTGGTATTAGCCGTGCCACAATTTACAAGCTCATAAACGCTAAAATGAAGTGTTATGACCCTACGTTTCCAAAGCCAGTACGTTTAACCACTGGTCGAGTTGGTTGGTCAGCTTTAGAAGTGCATCAATGGATTGAGAGCAAGTTGAATAGCCGTTAAGTGTGCGTATACGGGAGCTTTGGCTCCCTTCATTCTATTTATAAGTTTTATTGGTTGGAGATAACTTCCGCTTCCATGTTGTTGAAGAGGGTATCTTCAAAACATGATTTGCAGCAACTACTTCGTTGTGCTTATGGGGATATGTTTAAGTTGAAGAGATGGAGTGTTGGCTTAATGCCTATTCTTATATTCGGTTCATGTGTGTTTGCTTAGTAGGTTATTAATATTATTATGTTTATAGTTAATTCACTTAATAATGTTTATAGCATATTCAATTAATAAAGTTCATACCTGTATGGTCTATCGAGTTTATAACATGAACAGTTCTGTAGCTGTACTAATGGAGTGATAGCATTCCTTTTATATCCATTACCACTGGCTAGTATCTTAAATGATTGTATTACAAAGCATATAAGTAATTCGAAGAAACATAATTACCTAAAGATACTAACAGCGTCAAACACACTTAGCTAGGAATGGCTTACCCGTAATACAAAACATATCTCACCTCTCTTATGTAGCGTCATACCACATAGGAGATTTAATAATGAATCGTTACCGTAGCTGCAATCATTCAAAGCTATTAATTGAAATAGAAGATTTTGTTGAACAGACCATTGATCACTCTGGCAACATAGGATGGGAAGGCTTTAAGCAAGAGCTGGAATTCCTTATAAATGAAATAGATTTTGAATATGACGATAACCTTTGGTACTCAGCCTATATTCAAGCCATTCTTGAGCTAAAGAAGCAAAACACCATTAATGGAAAAGTTAACTTTGAACGGCTCTATGAGATGGAGTTTAATGACATTCAGGATGTTTTCAGTACGTTCATAAAACAGCGAGAGATCGAGAGGAAAGATTTCTATCATGCTGAAGAACATAACCGTGAACAGTTACTTAAGCTCATTGATAATTTAACCCGCCACTATAGCAAGCTCTTGTTCGTAAGGGTTGATTTAGCCTATGCGAAAGAAAAGCATGCTGACATTGATATTCGCCTATTTAGAGACGATGTTCAAAAGCTGATTAGATATATTCAGGATGGTGATAGGTGTTTTAGCGATCTAGAGGGCTATGCTTGGGCATTAGAGCAAGGGGAGGAAAAGGGCTACCATTGCCATCTATTGTTGATCTATAACGGTGCGGTGAAAAAACAAGATTACTACTATGGCAATGAGGCAATCGAGCGCTGGAAGCAAATAACGAATCAAGATGGCTATGGCTTTAATTGCAATAGCACGGAGCATAAAGAGCAATTCAAAAAGTTCGGTAAACTGGGTGTTGGGATGATTAATCGAAATGACCAGAGAGAGATTGAGAATGCGAAGAATGTATGTTCCTACTTAGTGAATCCTGAAAAGGACAATCAGTACTTACGGGTTAAGCCGCTTAGAATGCGTACCTTTGGCATGAGTCGCTATCATCGTAGTGATCGTCGATATAGAGAGCGTGCTTAGTTTAGAAATAATCTTAAATACATACCATCTAGATGAGAAACATCTTCTCTTCATTAGTTTTATTCTATTGATAACCTTTCACTCGAAGCTAGGTCCAGTACAGTGCTGGAAAAATGGATCGTAAGAATCCTTTTTGACGAACGTGACCCCAGGGGGTAAATCCCCCCCCCTAGGGGTCACTGGCTGCAAGTACTCCTACATTCGTACTAAATTATGAAATTCCTCAAAACCTTTCAGCTATTTATTTAATCAATTTGGGGTGGCGCGTTTCTTATACTGTTCTAAGTCTGTACACTATCGCGGCTTTTTATAACAAACTACTTTGTGGAACTTTTAATGAAAAACACAATCTATAAAAAGGTGGGATACCCACTTCTAATTAGTGTGGCTGGATGTGTTATCTGGGCAATTATAACCAACTACATTGGTCCTGCACTTACTTCTTATCTTGTTGATGTATCGAGTTCTTTCAGTGATAAGATTTACATTAGTGTGTCTTCTCATGACCTTATTGCCTTACAGCAATCTACGTACTTCTTGCTTTACATGATGGCTTTGGTTTTCACCATGCTTATCAGTGGTGGACTCTATGTTGCTTTTCTCTATTTACATACCTTGTATCAAAAATCAAAGGCGGCTCTGTTTAAGGATATAACTGGTTTACCTCTGAAGACAGAAGAAGTCGTAACCCAAAAAGAGACTCCTAGTATGACTAATGAGGAGTTCGTGGCGGAGATGCGGAGATTAGACAAGACTCAGCAAAAGTTAGCTACTTTCTTGAAAATTTTATCACCCATTACAATGATATGTTTTGTTATCGTATCGGGATACACTATTATCACCACGAAGTATATTTACGAGTCTATCTCTTACTATGACTATCTCTTGAAAGTGAATGCACTTAACTTAGATGACATTACAGAGAAAAGTTATATGAGCAGGTTTACCCAGATCCGTAATAAACAGGATTACACTATTCTAGTCGAAGAATTAGAGAGTAGAGCCTTACAGCATAAGTTATCGTTTCTTCCGAACCCTACGGTAAGAGATAGGGAAGAACTGTTAAAAGCTCACCCAGGTTCTAAGTCTATTAACTGGGATGAGATCAATGATAAGTCTTAATAGCGGGTACTGAATGAAAGACCGTAGAAGTATTTGAAAATAATTTGGAAGAGCAGCTAAGCCTAGTACGTCAACGCCCTGCGGAATTTACAGATGATCTGCTAGGGTTGGTGAATTTGATGGATAAATCTAATCCCCAAAATGGTGGTGCCGATATATTAGATAGGAAGTGGGTGGTAAACCAGTTGTTAGATGCTTTTGATGAACGGCTTAACTTTATAGCGGATTTGATTGAGGAGGCAACAGAGTCTCATCGTTTAATATTATGGAAAAGTTAGCTTACATGAATTTAATCTTGTTGAAGATTAAAGGTTTAAATCCTAATTGGAAAGAGGAAATTAATGCTGCTTTGACTATTTTTTACATATATACCATCTAGGTGAGAACTCATCGTTTTCAGGGCTTAGCATGATGCTAAGCCCTTTCTTATTTCAGAGGTATATCTTATGCAAATAAATTGTCCATATTGCCATTCAGAGCATGTGATTCGTGTTGCGCAAAATAGTAATTCACAAGCTGGCAACCAAAGCTTGGCATCGTCAGCATCATTTGCCACGATGGGCGCAGCATTATCAAAAACATTACCTGTGTCGCCTCTTATTGGAGGGATAGCAGGAGCCGTAGTCGGTGGTTTGTTAGGTTCAGTATTTGGTTCTGCTTCAACTCAAACGGCACAATCTTGCTTTCAATGCCAGCATTGTGAGCAATCATTTTACTGAGGGAGTGCACATAAACTAGGGAGGTCACACCTCCCTAAACCTTGCATGAGGTCGTGGTTCGTTCGGGACTAATCGCATTGTACAATCTGAGGGTCAGTAATGTATGTTTCAAAATACAATTGGTGTTCGGCATTCATCACAGGCATTTCTTTGGCACTAAAATGAACACAGTCACCTTTTTTTAATTTTTCAAGGATGAAGTTTTGGGCAACAGATGTGTATTGTAGATCGAACTTGACAACTCCTGTCTTGGTGCTCAAAAGCAAATCATAATCTCTTGCCAAAACTGGTTCTATCACCGTGAAAGTATAACTATGTTGATACTTTTCAGAAAACTGTTCAGTCTGGTTTTGTTCTGATGCTACATGAATGGGTTCACCGTCTTGAATCAGTTCTGCAGAAGTAGATGATGATGGAGCTGCATTTTTGGCATTGATGAGCTTTTCAATTTTAGCATCAATCTGGTCACCAAAATTTACATCCTTATAGTATCTAGAGTCGCCCTGAAACCAACGTAAATAAAGGCTAGGACGCTGTTTTTTAAGATGTTCGATTTTTTGTTTGATCAGGTCAAGCAGTTGGTTATAACTTGTTTGTCCGATTTCAGCCATAGCTTTATCTTTTTCATCAACCATTTGTTGATAGCCCATTTCTGTAGCAACGATTGCTCGTCGAACACGGATATCATTACAACTAACAGAGTTGTCTGCGGTACAAGACTGCGCCTGATAACTTAATTTGGCATAGTTGGCTTCATTGCAACCCGTTAACAGCAGGGCAAGGGAAATGATGTAAGTGAATTTCTTCATGATCTTTCTCTATAGACTTTGAATTGTTAGATACATTCAAATGTTTAAAGTATTCTAATACTTATGAACCAAACTTCCAGTCACCTTGATTTGTCGATACTACAACTTCAATGATTTTCTCTCGACCACAATTACTTGTATCCACCGACGTTGTTTGCCCAAAGCTCAGTTGTCTTGGTTTTTCTATTTTTTGCAATAAAGGACAATTGCCACGATTGACTGTAACATTTGAAATGGATACGTCATCAACGAGTGATTGAACTTTAATCATTGTTATAAATGAGTGGTGTGGATTCTGTTCTAACGCAATTTTAACTGGAGCGGTTGCAGGAATTGTCGAAGTGGTTTCATTTTGACTTGCAGGGGTATTCGCTCGTTTAAGAACATTAAAGCAAGTTTCATTTAAGGTCGATTCAATATCTGAGGTTTGCTTATTCCATGAAAGTTGTTGGCTATCACAACCATAGACATCATCCGATTGATTATCTAAAAAACGGATGTTCCATGTATAAAGAAAAAGGTCTTCTGATTGCTGACGTAGGAACTTAACATTATCAACTGAAAAGGCGGTATAGCGATCAGGGTATTTTTGATCAAGAAGGTATTGCAAGGTCTCTTTTCCATAGGTTGCAATATCATTTTTACCTTGGTCAATGAACTTTTGTGAATCAGACGTGTTGGCTTTAACTGCTTCGGTTTGAGCAGTATTTGAAGAAGCTTTTTCTGTAGATTCATTTTTAGTACAAGCTTGCATCAAACAAGCCGTTAGTAAAGTAAGGATGATTTTTTTATTCATGATGATTCCTAAAACATGTACATCCACCTGTTGCTCAGATATAGATGTGTAGATTGTTATTGATATGTTGTGCAACGATTTGATTAATTAGGCTTTAGGTGATTCGCCATACTGATTTGTTGTTGGATTGCCTTCTTGGGTTGCCCAAAACAGAAGTAAAAGTATTCCTACGATTGGTACAAGGGCAATTAACATCCACCAGCCTGAACGATCAATGTCATGTAACCGTCTGACACTGACTGCAATATTTGGAATGAATGTGACTATCATGGCAATGGTTGCCGCATCTTCACTTATAAAGCTAAAGGCTAGGCTGATTAGTACACAGAACAGCTCGAAGTACCAAAACTCACTGCGTCTTGCTCGACCCTTAAAATCTGCAAATTTCTTAAAGCAGGTTAAAATGGCTTGCCTATAATTGGACTCAGTTTGGTCTAGTTTATTGAACATTTCCTTGGCTGAATTCTGCTGGTTGCCATTGGAAGCAATTGATGAGGGGGCAGGAGTTTTGGCTAAGGTTACAGGTGAAGGTGTTGCTGTGAATTCAAGATAAATTCCTGTTGCATGTCCTTCAGCATTTATTTCAAAATCGACCTCATGCCCTCGAATAGGCGTTTGTTGTTCTTTCCACTCACTACCTACAAAGCTATAACGTATTTGGTCATTGCCTAGGATAATTCCCATATTGGTTTGGATCGTAAAATCTAAAATCTTGCCTTTCATTGTTATGTCCTTATTTTATGTATTGGAGAAATGTTTAGAAGTACTGGTAAATTGATATTGATCGATAGCTACCGTGACCGTTCAAACATGTTCCATGTAACAACACAAAGCAGCTTTTATTTTTATCCACAACGATGGGGAATCTCTTTTTCATGGCGTTATGAATCTGACCTGAATCAACACGTTGTGTTTAAAGCTGGAATTGTGATGAACACATACTTTGTGATTAGCTGAGTCGTTTATTGTTTAATAGTTCGAAGCTCAACACTTTTATGATTTGGAATTGAACATTGAAGGAAAGGGCAACTGCCCAAAAATAAGAATAGAGATTAATCATGGTTGACTCCTTTTGATTTAGAAAGAGTCTTACCAACTTACTGCTAAATAATGGTGGCAAGACTAGAAGGGTTAGCAGACTGGTACAAAAGGGAACCAGCGCACGCAAGCGTGCCCCTCCTAGCCTCACCATAAAGGCGTGACTTAAGAGAACGCACAAAAACCAATATAGCGTTTGTTGTGCGCCTTTTGTAGAGCGGTCTGCTAAAACCGACTGGCAATGTAGGCCAGCATGTGAATGATAGTCTGTGAATAAGGTCACGTCAATTTGCAGATGCGGGAAAGTTCAACGCTCAGTCAAAAGTATTTAAATAAATTTCAGATATATATCATCTAAGTGAATCAATGCATTCACAGGCATTTTAACAACTTCTCACTTTGGCCTGCTCCCCCAGCAGGCCTTTTTTTATGCACGAAATCTGAAATTGAAACAATTCAAGATTGATCTATTAAAGGAAAACTTTATGGCACATTTAGTCGAAACAATGGCATACGTTGGTCAAACGCCTTGGCATGGCTTAGGTAATTCACTCACCCAAAACCAACCGATTGAAGTTTGGGCACAACAGGCAGGCATGGATTGGCAGATTGAATCCTCTGATGTCAGTTACATGGCACAGAATGAACGTGGACAAAGCATTATCATGCCTTTTGAAGAGCAACGTGTTCTATACCGCTCTGATACTCATGTACCTTTATCGGTGGTGAGTCAGCGTTTTCAGGAAGTCCAACCCAAAGAAATTTTAAATTTCTACAAAGACTTGACTGAGCAATCAGGCTTTGAACTAGAAACGGCAGGGGTACTTAAAGGTGGTAAAAAGTTTTGGGCTTTGGCTAAAACAGGACAGACTTCAGCTCTTAAAGGCAAAGATGTCAGCAATGGCTATATTTTATTGGCAACCGCTTGTGATGGAACGCTGGCCACCACAGCACAATTCACGTCTATTCGTGTGGTATGTAACAATACTTTGGCGATTGCACTGAAAGGACAAAACTCAAGTGTAGGTGTGGTCAAAGTGCCTCATAGTACCAAGTTCGATGCTGAAAAAATCAAACAGCAGCTGGGTATTTCTGTGCGGACATGGGATGAGCACATGTATGAAATGAAACAACTCAGCCAGCGTAAAGTCACCCAGCAGGAAGCGGCTACTTATTTCGATGCTGTATTTAACAATACTAGTCTCAGCCAGACACAACAGGATGAAAGCATTATTCAGTTTTATCGCAATGTTGCCAACCCAACCGAACCAAATAAAGCAGAACCGAATGGACGTGCCATGTCGAAAGTCATGACCATGTTTAATGGGCATGGACGAGGTGCAGAACTTAGTTCAGCCAAAGATACAGCCTATGGTTTACTTTGCGCTATAACAGAACATTGTGACCACGAACGCAGAGCTATGAGTCAGGATCACCGCCTTGATTCAGCATGGTTTGGTGCAGGCGCAGGCTTAAAACAACGTGGGCTTGAACAGGCTTTAAGAATGATTGCTTAACCTCAATCACCCCACCAATTACGTCATAAACACATTACACAGCCACATCTTCGGATGTGGCTTTTTTATGCACAAAATTAAATAAATACAGGAATGAACAATGAATAGTCACTCGAATATTGTAACTCCATCCAAAGCAGTAATAAAAAGCCAAGCTTTTATTGCACCACGTTTTTTCAGTGCCAAACGTCTGATAAATACCAAAAGCTTGAGCCAAGCTGAATGGTTGGAAGTGCGTCGGCAAGGCATAGGCAGTAGTGATTGTGCTGCTGCTTGCGGACTGAATCCATATATGTCGATGATTAAAACAGGGCTGATTAAACAAAACATTGAAGATGAAAGTGAAGGTCATGTACCTTTGTACTGAAGAAACCGCGCAAATCCTCCATTCGTTTGATAAAGAGATGCCACATTCCTGGCGGATTTAAGAGGGTGAGGCAAAAAGGATTTGCGCTCATCTCGCCTTTTATATAAATTAGCTAAATTATCTAGTGGCATAGTCTTGCAGGCTAAAGAATGAACGAACATGAGATTTACAAACGTATTAAGCAAGTTTTGGCGGATGCCCCGCGCAATCAATATACCGCCGAACTTCATTTGCAAATGATCAAATATGCTGACGAGCTTAAGAACATCACTGCCAAAGAGTTTTGTGAAGGGGTGGGTTTGCGAAGCAGCTTTGGTACTGAATTTAGCAAAATGCGTAATCTTACTCAGCGCCTTAAGGTGGCAGGGTTGCGGACTGAGCTAATATAACTATTCGGCGTGTAAAGGCGTTAATACATGGGTAAGCAATATGAATAAAAAACAACTCTCAGAGCGAGACATCTGCACCAAGTTCATTACGCCTGCGCTCGAACAGTCTGGTTGGGATATTGCTACGCAAATACGCGAAGAATTCCCAATAACAAAAGGTCGGATTATCGTCCGTGGTAAGTTGCATACCCGTGCTAAGCTCAAACGCGCTGACTATGTGCTTTTTTATAAACCTAACATCCCTATCGCAGTTATCGAAGCCAAAGATAACAACCACAGCTTGGGTGATGGTATTCAGCAAGGCTTGGGCTATGCAGAGATGCTTCAAGTACCGTTCGTTTTTAGTTCTAACGGTGATGGATTTCTGTTCCATAACAAAATAGCCAAAGATGGTGTGGTTGAGCGAGAGCTTGCTCTGCACGAATTTCCTTCGGCTGAAACGTTATGGCATTGTTGGGCAGCACACAAAGGTCTGAGTCAGAAGCAAAATGAACTAGTAACTCAGGATTATTTCAGCGATGGCAGCAATAAAATGCCACGCTATTATCAACTTTTGGCTATTAATAAAACCATCGAAGCCATAGTCAAAGGGCAAAACCGTATTCTGCTAGTCATGGCGACTGGTACGGGTAAAACCTTTACTGCCTTCCAAATTATCTGGCGGTTATGGAGATCTAAAGCCAAGAAGCGCATTCTTTTTCTGGCAGACCGAAATATATTGGTCGATCAGACCATGAACAACGACTTCAAACCGTTTGGTTCCGCCATGACTAAGATTCAAAAGCGCCAGGTCAATAAATCCTATGAAATCTACCTATCTCTCTATCAGGCCGTCACCGGAAATGAAGAAGAGAAAAATATCTACAAACAATTTAGCTCAGACTTCTTTGATCTTATTGTCGTTGACGAGTGCCATCGTGGTAGTGCAGCAGCAGATTCTGCTTGGAGAGACATTCTTGAGTACTTTTCTTCTGCTACGCAGATAGGTCTTACAGCCACACCAAAAGAGACTAAAGAAGTTTCGAATATCGATTACTTTAGTGGCCCGATTTATACCTATAGCCTGCGTCAAGGTATTGATGATGGTTTTCTAGCGCCTTACAAAGTGGTTCGCATCGACCTAGATAGAGATTTGATTGGTTGGCGGCCCGACAAAG
Source organism: Acinetobacter sp. BIGb0196 (assembly GCF_011759595.1). Taxonomy (NCBI): domain Bacteria; kingdom Pseudomonadati; phylum Pseudomonadota; class Gammaproteobacteria; order Moraxellales; family Moraxellaceae; genus Acinetobacter; species Acinetobacter sp. BIGb0196. Next base: position 1,420,201 of record NZ_JAAOZA010000002.1, read on the forward strand.
GCATGACTGACAAACATGGAAATGAAATTGAAGACCGTATTTACAATCAGAAGGATTTTGATAAAACTCTGGTGTTGGAGCAACGCACGGACTTGGTCGCGAAAAAAATAACCGAGTTTCTAAAGCAAACCAACCGTTTTGATAAAACAATTGTCTTTTGCGAAAACATCGATCATGCCGCGCGTATGCGTCAAGCATTGGTGAACGAAAATGCCGATTTAGTTGCGCAAAACAGTAAGTACATCATGCGTATCACCGGTGACAACGAAGAAGGTAAAGCCGAGCTAGACAACTTTATTTTCCCAGAGAGCAAATATCCAGTGATAGCTACCACCTCTAAGTTGATGACCACAGGTGTAGACGCTCAAACCTGTAAGCTAATTGTGCTCGACCAGCGTATCCAGTCAATGACAGAGTTTAAGCAGATTATCGGGCGCGGTACTCGTATTAACGAAGATTACGATAAGTACTACTTCACCATCATTGACTTCAAAAAGGCAACCGAACTCTTTGCTGACCCAGATTTCGACGGTGATCCAGTTCAGGTGTATGAGCCCTCTGGTTATGATTCCCCAGTTCCGCCAGATTGTTCACTAGATGAAGGTGTTGGGGAGGAGGGAGATATAGACTTGGAATACCCTGTGTCCGATAGCGAGCACAACTGGGGTTACATTAGTGGTGAATCCAGTGAATACGAGGATGGCGTCGTGCGTCGTTATGTCGTGGCGAACGTATCTGTAAAAGTCACAGCAGAGCGTGTGCAGTATTTCGATACCAACGGCAAACTGATCACAGAATCTTTAAAAGACTACACTCGTAAAGCTGTAACCAAAGAATTCGCTACACTAGATGATTTTCTTCGACGCTGGAGCTGTGCCGAAAAAAAACAAGCCATTATCGAAGAGCTGGCTGAACATGGCGTGTTCTTTGAGGCTTTGGCCGACGAGGTGGGGGGAAAGTCAGGAAAAGCCTTCGACCCCTTTGATTTGGTCTGTCACGTCGCTTGGGATATGCCTCCGCTCACACGTAGAGAGCGTGCTGAGCAGGTGAAAAAACGCAATTACTTTACGCAATACGGCGAGCAGGCCCGCAAAGTGCTGGAAGCACTGCTGGATAAATATGCAGATGAAGGCGTTACTCAGATTGAAGAAACGCAGATTCTGACCATAGCGCCTTTCACCCGATTTGGCACACCACTGGAAATTATTCACACTTTTGGTGGTTTGAAGCAATACCAGCAAGCCGTAAACGAACTTGAGCAGGCGTTGTATAACACCGAAAAAAGTAGTGCCTGATAAAAAATTATTGGAGATAGCAATACCATGTCATTAACTACCCTTATCAAATCCATTCAGGATATCATGCGCAAAGACGTAGGCGTCGATGGTGATGCCCAGCGCATCAGCCAAATGGTTTGGTTGATTTTCCTGAAGATTTTTGATGATAAAGAGCAGGAATGGCAAGTCACCATGCCTAACTATAAATCGCCATTACCTAGCCGTTTCAGATGGTCGTCTTGGGCGAAAGACGCTGAGGGTATCACTGGTGAGGAGCTGATTGACTTCGTTAATAATGACCTTTTTCCTGCATTAAAGAAATTAGCTACGGCAGCAGGAGTATCGTCACATGGCAAAGTAGTGGGATCAGTCTTTGAGGATGCTTACAACTATATGAAGTCGGGCACTTTGTTGCGCCAAGTAATCAATACCATTGAAGAAGATGTGGATTTCAATAAATCTGGCGACCGCCATTTGTTTAACGATATTTACGAAAAAATTCTGGCCGATTTACAGTCAGCAGGTAATGCTGGCGAGTACTACACCCCACGTGCGGTGACCCAGTTTATTGTGGATATGATTGACCCGAAGTTGGGCGAAAGTATCCTAGATCCAGCTTGTGGCACCGCGGGGTTCCTTACCTGTGCTATCGAGCATTTGAATCAGAAAATCAAAAAGAATGAAGATAGACAGCTTCTGCAAGAGACGATTCACGGTGTTGAGAAAAAACCCCTGCCGCATATGTTAGCGTTAACCAATGTCATGCTACATGGCATTGATGTGCCTACCAATATCCGCCACGACAATACATTAGCAAAACAGCTACAGAGTTATACCCCTAAAGATAGAGTAGATATAATAATTACCAACCCTCCGTTTGGTGGTATGGAGGAAGATGGAATTGAGTCAAACTTCTTAAAAAAATATCAAACTCGCGAAACTGCCGATTTATTTATGGCTCTCATTATGCATTTGTTAAAGCATGATACTGGAAGAGCTGCCGTAGTTTTGCCAGACGGATTTTTGTTTGGTGAAGGCGTAAAGACTACCTTAAAACGAGAGCTACTGGAAGAATTTAAGCTGCATACCATTGTTCGTCTACCGAAAGGAGTCTTTTCTCCTTACACCAGTATCGCCACGAATATTCTATTTTTTGAGAAAGGTGGTCCAACAAAAGACGTGTGGTACTTCGAGCACCCTTATCCTGAAGGCTACAAATCTTATTCACGCTCTAAACCATTAACTATTGGTGAGTTTGATTTGGAAAAAGCATGGTGGGGGGGGGCTGCACGCAAGGGCCGTAAAGTGACTGAGTATGCGTGGAAGGTATCTGCCGAAAAATTAGCAGAACGCAACTACAACCTAGACTGCAAAAACCCGTATGAAGTTGAAGTGGCGCATCAAGATCCAGTGGATTTGATGAATGACTATCAAGAGATTGTGCGACAATTGGAGGCAGCTCAAAAAGCACTAAAAGAGGAGCTAATGGCTTGCTTAGGAGAAAAAGCATGACTCAAGCTGTACATGATTTGCTTGAGCAGCACTTTGATATTGCCTTTGCCGCACCTGATGGCATTATCAAACTTCGCGAATTGATTTTGAACTTGGCTATGCAGGGTAAACTGGTTGAGCAAGACCCTAATGATTCACCTGCTAGTGAGTTGTTGAAGAAAGTTGAAACCGAAAAGCAGCACCTTGTGAAGGTTGGGAAGATCAAGAAGCCAAAGGCTCTCCCTGCAATTGATCAGGTTGATGTTCCTTATGGACTACCAAAAAGTTGGATATGGACTCGTCTCGGTAATATTGGGATTATATTCAATGGCAACAGCATCAATGCGAATGAGAAAGAATCTAAATACACAGAAGTAGACGGTCTGGCTTATATTGCCACTAAGGATGTTGGCTACGGCCTTGAGGCACTCGACTATAAAAACGGAATCTATATTCCAGAATCAGAGGAGAAATTTAAAATAGCCCGACAAGGTGCTGTCCTGCTTTGTGCAGAAGGTGGTAGTGCAGGCAGAAAATGTGGAATCGCAGAACATGATATCTGCTTTGGTAATAAGTTATTCGCCAATGAGCCCTTAGGTGGAATTCCGTCAAAATTTATTCTTTACTTGTATCAGTCGCCCATTTTTAAAAGATTCTTCAGTGAGTCTATGACAGGTATTATCGGGGGGGTGTCTATCGCCAAATTTTTGGAGCTGCCTGTTCCTATACCCCCATTAAAGGAACAGCGCCGTATTGTCTCTCGCATTGATGATCTCATGACGCGTTGTAATGAGTTAGAAAAGCTCTGTAAAGGGCGAGAAGAAAAACGCCTTGTTGTCCACAACACAGGAATCAATCAATTATTTGAGAGTGCTGGAAATATTGGTCTTTCATTTTTATATGACCACTTTGATGACCTTTATGCTGACAGGAGAAATGTCAAAGGGTTGCGCAAAGCCATTCTGAAGCTTGCAATTACAGGGCATCTTTCAGACAATCTTGATGGAGACTCGTCTGCTGATTGGTTGTTAGAAAAAGTTTATGAAGAGCGAATTGAATTAAATCTAAAAGTATCGCATGACAATAGCGACTTGGCAAAAGCTATAGGGTTTGAAATACCTAAGCATTGGCGATGGAGCTCCCTGGGGCAAATACTTATTTTTGGTCCTAAGAATGGGTATTCACCAAAAGCAGTGGACTACGAAACTAGCGTTCTCTCCCTAACGTTAAGTGCAACAACTTCTGGAGTTTTTATTGGTGAGCATTCGAAATTTATTGATGCGGATATTCCTAGTGATTCGCATCTCTGGCTTTGTGATGGAGATATCCTTGTTCAACGTGGAAATACTATCGAATACGTAGGGGTACCTGCCATATATAGAGGTGAACCTAGAGTTTTTATTTATCCAGACTTGATGATGAAGCTTCGAGTTTCTACCTACATTAACACGGAATATGTCTATTACGTCATGAGCTCTGAGCCTTCCAGAAGCTTTTTGCGTTCACATGCGTCTGGAACGTCTGGAACTATGCCCAAAATTAATCAAAAGGTGCTGACAGGTCTTCCCATACCATTACCTCCCATCGAGGAACAACTGAGAATAGTTAATAATATTAAGAAGCTTTTCGACCTTTGTGATGCAGTTGAGGAGAAAATAGTGGCCTTAAATTCAAAGCAGTCTGAACTTCTGGGTTCTGTAGTTGCTCAGGTATAAGGAAATTGTATGCGTCTAAAAGAACTCTATATTAGCCAATACAAAAACCTACGAGACTTTTCAATCAATTTCGATGGTAGCAGCTTCATTGATGTGTTTGTCGGTAAAAATGGCACAGGTAAGTCGAACCTGTTTGAAGCGCTGATTGAGATTTTTCGTCATATTGTTGAATACGACAGGGCTAAAGCAGACCTTGGGTTTAGCTATCGTTTTTTGTATGAAATTGATGATACAGAAATTTCTATAGAATGGAGCTGGGGTGAAATTGATAATGCTGCACTTCGTGAACGCCCGAAAGATCGTGGTTTAATCATTAATGGACGTAAGCGTAGTACTTTTGGTAAAACCCAAGTGCCAGACAATGTGCTGATATATTACTCCGGGCACAATGACACCGTTGCAGGATTGGTGGCGCAATATGAAGAGACTTTTAGTCAGCGAATAAAACGTGCAGATTTTAATGAAAGTCGTTTTTTCATTGGTATTGGTCCGGAATATAAAGAGTTACTGCTGGCTGTATTGTTAATGCAGCAAGTTACCTGCAAAGCGCGACAGTTTATTTGCCAGAAGTTAGGTATTGTCCAAACTGCATCAGAAGTGCGACTGGTTCTAGCACGGCCTGAGTATGCGGCAGATGCCCGCTTCGATATTGAGCTGAATGATGTATCAGATCGTTACTGGAAGTCGGAAGGCATCACCAAAACATTTCTTGATAGATTACACCGTTGCATCAATACGGCCTCGGGAAGCCCAGTGAGGTCTGAGGGGTATTTTGCGTCTGATGATCGCTACGTGCTTTACTTTGGTATCGATAAAATCCAACAAGAATTCTTAGATTTAAGCCCTCAGGAATTGTTTCGTCAGTTAGATAACTTGAAGACACTGGGGATGCTTGCAGAAATTACTATTCCTTTTAAGCTCGAAAATGGCTTTGATGCTTCTGTTTCCTACTTCAGCGACGGCCAGTTCCAGTCAGTGTATATCTATTCCATTACTGAGCTGTTTAAAGATAGAAATTGTATCACGTTGCTGGATGAACCTGATTCGTTCCTACATCCGGAGTGGCAGTTTGAATTCCTAAAGCAGATTTTCGAAATTACCGAAGATGCCGTAAAAAGCAATCATGTTCTAATGAGTAGCCACAGTGCCTCAACCATCACATCGATGAGTGACGAGATGATAAATCTCTTCGAGCTTAATGAAAGGCAAGTTAAAGTTACCAAAAGAAAGCGATCGGAAATTATCAAGGCGCTTTCAGCGGGAATGATAACTTTCACTGAGAATGAAGCAAGACTAAACATATCTCATGTGCTGAATAGTACCAGTGGAGCAGTACTGTTTACCGAAGGTATTACGGATGAATTAATAATTGAGAGTGCTTGGTCGAAGTTGTTTCCGGGAGAGTCGTGCCCATTTGAGATTCAAAATGCCTTCGATCGTATATTTCTCCGTAATATGTTTTCTCGTGATGAGTTAAAGAACAATCATCCTGACCGAACAATGTTTGCTTTGTTTGATTTTGACGAAGCATACGACGATTGGAATGGCCTTCAGAAAAGGCAAGATGAGTGTACTGACCCATTCCGTGGTTTATCTAAGCAGCTTGGATATGTTCATCATTACGCAATATTACTACCTATTCCAAATTGTGAGCACCTTAAGCCTCAGGTGCTGAAGCCTGATAATACTCCCTGGGGTCGGGGTCGTGATTCGCATATATCTATTGAGCATCTTTTTTACGAGTCAGTAACCGTGGCAGATTGGTTTAAAACGGAGCCGACCTCCTGTGGTGGGCAGAGAATATTATTTACGGGAGAGAAGGTGAGATTTGCAAAAGAATTGGTTCCAACACTAGATGCTACTGCCTTCGAAGTATTCCGTCCAATGTTTGAATTTATTAAGTCAAAGTGCTCGGTCCCAACAGAAGCTGCCGCAGCCTTGGTGTGATGGGAATTACGAAGAGGAGGCATGTGACGAGCAACCTGATGACCATAAAGGATTTACCATGAATACTGTGAAGATGCTCCAGAAGGTAAACCAGCCTGAATTGCCCATTTTTTCTTAGAGGAAGAATAGAAAAGAGTTGAAACATTGAGTACCACTGATGATGTAAGCGGTGAGGTTATGTTTATTTTGTGTACTTCTTTTTAATAAATGCTTCTGCCTTAGATGGCAGAAGCATTTATTTTATGCTGTCTAGTTAAAGTGTGTACTACAGAACTCAGCCCAATCAGCCATTAGGCCTTTACGTTTTTCCAGATAAGCTCCACGTAGGTAAGCAGCTTCTACCTCATCTGGTAATTTATGCGCAAGTACATGCTCACAGACTTCACGAGGGTAATCAGTTTTGTCTGCTGACCAGTCACGGAAAGTAGAACGGAAACCATGCGTTGTGATCACTCGATTTTGCTTCGGGTCAATATAACCTAAGCCATTTTCTTTAAGTTTTTGTTCATTCATTCGTTTAATCAAAGCTGTCAGTGACATATCAGAAAGCATGCCTCCACCACGCGGAGCTGGGAAGATAAAATGCTGAGGCTGGGTATAAAACTTAATGGATTCAAGCAATGAGAGGGCTTCTTGGGATAAAGGAACGCGATGCTCCTTCTCAACTTTCATTCGTTCTTTAGGAATGATCCAAACTTTAGATTCAAAATCAATTTCTTGCCATGTTGCACCAAAGATTTCACCAGAACGACATGCTGTCAAAATTGCAAATTCTAAAGCTTTTGGAGAAATACCATCTTTTTGGCGAAGGTGCTGAACAAATTCTGCGACTTGTTCATAAGGTAGAGAAGGGTGAGGGCGTGATTCCTGTTTTAAGTTACCTAAGATTGGTTCAAGATTACCTTTCCATTCGGCAGGGTTATCACCCTCAAAATATCCTATAGCCTTGGCATAATCAAAAATGGTTTCTATACGGCCACGAATACGTCTGGCGGTTTCATTTTTCTCAACCCAGATAGGCTTAAGGGCTTCTGCGATATCGACTTTGGTAATGCTACTAATAGTGAGATCACCCAGCGTTGGGTAAATGTAGGATTCCAATGTTGATGACCATTGCCCGATATGCTTTTCATTTTTGAGTTCACGTGTTTTATTGGCGATAACGACTTTGGCACATTCACGGAATGTTTTGTTACGTAGCTGCTGGATACGAAGCTTTTCAAGTTGTTCTTGTTTATGGGTAATAGGATCAATGCCACTCCGTATTTGCAATCTTAATTCAGTAGCCTTTGAACGGGCTTCACTCAAAGACACTTCTGGGTAGGGGCCAAGGCCAATGTCACGGCGATGAGGTATTAAATTTCCATCTTTGTCTAAGCGCTTTCCTACAACAGCACGCAGAATCCATACACGGGAATTCCCTTTAATATTCAGGAATAAGCCATCAACACCGCCGACAGCATGTCGACCAGTCTCTTTGATTTTTGCTACACTGAGTGCAGATAGCTCTTTAGCTTTCTTTGGCATGATATTCATTACCCCACAACCTACCCCTTTTAGAATACTAGAAATGGTTAGACTAGACAAGACGTGGTTAGACTGTTATTTTTTTAAGATGTTGAAAAATATTATTTTGTATAGATTGGTTGGACTACATGAGACACTTGTTATACGGACACCGCTTCCGCCAAATATTTAAAAGACCCTTAAATTTTTAAGGGTCTTTTTTTTTGCTTTGATTTTGTTTAACGGACCTTGTATAAACTTTGGATTGAAATAGAACAGATCAGATTGATTTAGATGATCATTATGTTGAATCTCTTTTCACAGACGAGGGAAACAATCCAAAAATTTACATTCATTTATAATTATTCCATTTAAATTCAGCATTGATAAAATAAGTACTTTCCAGGCCATTTAAACCACTATACGCAGCCCTATAGGTGGTATTGCCGAGGTTACGGATCCCTGCACTTAAATTGACATATTTATGATTAAAACCCGCATACAGGCTACCAATGGTATAAGAATCAAAGCCGCCTTTTTGTATGACTTGAGGTTCATTCAATACGGTCTGAATTTTTCCTTTCACCCATGGCTGTAACGGCAATTGGCTAAAGGTATATTTATAATGGCTGTTAATATCAATTGGATGTGCCGCAGCTTGTACAAAAACATCTTCAGAATCAATTTTATTAAAACTGCCTGAAATACCAAAGTCATGCACTTCATCCATATAATTGGCACTGAATTCCATACCCCAATTATTGACTTGGTTGGCATTATAATATCGGGTGGTGTCTTGGAAAAAGTCAGATTCACGATCATTAAAATCGCCTGTCGCTATATTGCATTTCCCTATACGAATACAACTTTCCAAACCAGCCCGATCAATAACTCTACGATTGGTTTTCGTCCAAATATATTGGTCAAAGTCGCTATAAAACACACTGGTATTTAACGCCCAATGATCATTGAGGTATTTCCAAGCCACTTCGGCATGGTAGCCTTCTTCAGGTTGTAAAGCTAAACCTCCACCCAAAAAGCCACCAAATGTATAGCGTTCATACAAATCAGGTGCGCGGAAAGTACGGCTGATGTTGGCAGAAATATTTTGAGTATCGGTGAGGTGATATTGTGCTCCAAGCGCCCATGTTGGCTCGAATATGGTTTTTTCAGGAGTAATTCCCGAAATACCGATGAGTTGCGAAGCAAGTTCAGCATTTGCGCCTGGCAGTAATTTTTGTCGCGTTGCCCAATAATTGGCGCGTACTCCTGCAAAACCTGTCCATGTGCCGAAGTCATATTCTAAATTGGTAAAACCTGCATAATAATCTTGTTCAGAATACACCGCAGTGACGGCTTTATCTAAAACAGCTTCCAGACCAAAACTGGCTTGTAATTGATGCCAGTTTAAAAATAGATTGGCGTTAAAATTATCACTGTCTAAGGTTTCAGTATAACCGCCTTCTTGTTGGCGTTCTAATAAGGACTGTTTGTTATATTTAAATGAGAAGTTATTAAAAATACCCAGATTGTCTTTACGATAAGTGATGGATTTAGATTCACGCTCTTTACGTGCCAACAGCATCACCATTGCATCTTGCATGGTACTGCCATGTGCTGATGCAATATCTTTACCGATCCATTGGTCATAATCGAGATCAATTTGGCTATCTGTAGCAAATTTTCCTGATAATTTGGCACTCAGTGATTCGGCGTCATAACCCAAATCTTTGACGGTTACTGTGCTATTCACTGCATTTAATGCATTGGTTTTACTAATTGCATATTTTTTATCAGCATCACCACGGACCCGATAGTCATTGGACGATTCTTTGGTATAAGTCACCTTTGCACCAAAATTATCCATGCCTGCGTTTAGACTGGTGGTCGAACTGGTTTTGTCATAACCCTCATCATAAGCGAATTTTTGACTGACCCCGATGCCTTGACTCATTTGTACAGGTTTGGTCTTGACGATAATGACGCCCCCTGATGCACCCGGGTCGTAAATCACCGCAGGACTACCTTTTACCACTTCAATCATTTCAACGTTGTTAATATCCACCTGATTGATTTCACCAGAACCTGAATGGTCTAAACCTTGATTGGCGATTTTGATGCCATCAACAACACTGACCACGCGTTGCCCAGTCAGACCACGAATTTTTACATTTTTACCGAAAGCCCCAGTTTCGGTAATGGAAACACCAGGAATATCCCGAATCGCTTCTTTGACATCGGCTAAGCCTTCCTGCTGAATTTTTTCCTGACTGATGATCTGTTTGGAATAGGGTTTGTTAAACATTTCTTGTTGATTTTGTCGCTCTGCCTTGAGGACTTTTTCTGCTGTGACTTCAATGACAGGCAGTTTAGTGGGGTGTTCATCATTTATGTCGGTATCTTTCTTATTTTCTGCTGCATAGAGATGATAGAAAGGAGAGTATCCACCAGCAATACACAGGGTCAATAATAGATATCGTGGGAGAAAGGGAGGTGTGTTCATGACAGAAATCCAGTCAAAATAAACGCAGGGTTGCAGCCCCATCTTAAGAATGGAAACAGCAACCCGATTGAATGAGTACGTATGGCTTAGTCAGTAATCCAGGAACCATTAATTTCATTGACTTTTTTCAATGATTTTTCTTTTTCTGAGAAGCCACTGGTCAGTAAAGGAACACCCGTATGAGTACCTGTCATATGCAAGCCAAATAGACCACCAATCCCAGCCAAAGTGACATTACCTGAAGCGTCAGCAGTGACATTGGTAATTCCACCTCCACCCTCTAAATCCTTGATGTTACCCATGAGTTTGCCCGTGGTGGCATTGACAATACTACCGACTGTGTCAGTTGGATCTGTTGCCTGATTGGCACGTTTATTCCATAACAATACATTGCCTTCATAAACGCCATTGGCACGGAATGCGGTGCGTTCAAAGTACATACGGCCAATCGTTGGGGTGACGCTGGTTTTGCTGGCTGTTGGCGCATTGAGTGGTAATTTATAAACGTTATAAACACGGGTTGCTGCTGCAGTTGGATTGGTCTCATTGATATAGACATAATCACCTACGGCCACCGCAGGTACTCGCATTGAAGTAAAGTATGGAATATCCTGATCAATGACAGCATTATCCAACGCTGTTTTTGTGGTTGTGGTTGCAGTATTTAACCAGCCTTGTTGATAGTTAAGGTTCATCTTGTCTTTAGATAACTTGGCCGCTTCGACAAATAAATAACCATTTTTGACCGCAGTAAGGTTCAGGTTATATGACAAAGCCACATTGCTTGAATTATTGGCTAAATCCGTACCAGTGCCATTATCATAAATCTTGCTTGCGCTGGTGCCTGTCAATTTCAGAATTTCGGCATTTTTAAAGACATAAGCGTTGCCAAATATGGAATGGGTGATCGCTGCATTTTGTGTATCAAGGTTATAATTAATCAATAAATAACCAGTATTACCTTCTGCCAAATTATCGACTACATTTGGCATGTTAAAGAAATTACTAAAGATACCCGCACCACCATGTCCACCACCAAATTTAAGTTGATGATGTTCAGGATTATAATTTGCAGGATATTCTGCACCTGTTACATTCGCTAAGGTTTTTGCAGTTTTATCATAAGCATAAAGTGTTTTTACCCCTTCTTTTGCCAGATAAATATGGCTATCATTTTGCGCTAAGAAGTAGTATTGACCTGTTCCTCCACCAATATCAGTACAGGTGACCAAATCAACGGTGCAGCTTTGTAAACGTGCAGCTTCATTACTTGCGGTTGGGTAGCTTCCTTTGACATAGGCAGCACTGTAGTTGACCAATACTGAATCAGTTTTACCAGTCGTGTTATTGACAACCGGCTTAATGGTTCGACCTTGTGTCACTTTGCCATCTGATAAACGCACAGTGATATAGGCATTTTTAATATTGTCAGACAGTTCGCCTCTAAAAATATCGGGTAGTTTGGCAAAAGTACGCAATTGCACATAAGAATTATCAATATCTGTTTCATTGAGATACATGGTTTGTGTATCGCCAATCACTTTCATTTCTGCGGTTTTTAATGCTGCTGGTAATGCTGCACTACTAAAAATGGTGGCTTGACTGTTTGGATTACTTGCATCAAATCGTTTTAGAATATTGTCGGTATAGAATGTATATTCAGTTGCTGTTGTTGCACCAGCTGGTGTGTAATTACGCGTTTCTTTAGATGCATTTGGGTCAAGGAAAATCGCATATTCTCGTTTTTTATAAACTGTTTTATCGCCATCTTTTGCCGCACTCATCACAAAGACACGATTGCCTAAAATCACATTGCTGATACTGCTGTAATACTCCTGTTTGCCGTTGTTAGGGTCATAACGGACAATTTGAGAATTACCTGTTTCAGGGTTGGCGACTTTGTAGAATTGATAATCAAACACCGACTCAACTTGGGTATTAATCGTAATGCTCAGATCTGTGCTAAGTGAACCATCACTGACACTCACCACAAGTGTATCTGCGCCAACCACATTGCCTGCAATATAAGTAATCACACCTGTTTTACTGTCAATGCTGGCAGTGCCTAATTTTGGCGCAGTTTTGATGCTATAGGTGAGCGCGTTGTTCTCAGCATCTTTTGCCGTTACGCTAATTTTTTTACTGTCTAGGGTTTGTACGGTCACTGGGCTGATCGCATCAATTGTTGGGGCAGTATTGCTCGGTTTGCTGTCTCCACTACCACTGCCACCCCCACCACAACCTGTAAGAATGGTACAGATTGAACTGGCAATCAGGGTTTTATGACCTATTTTCATTTTAGATAACAACATTGCTTTATCCTTTGCTTGATAAAAAAATGGACAATCATCGTGGCTAGAAAGGACAATGCTTTGTTGGCTATATGATAATGATAATTATTTACATTAAAAATACTAATCTAATACAAAAACTGAGTCAACATAATATTTCTGTTTAGCATATTGATATTTATTGTTAATTAATGAAATGTCTTTTAATTTGATTAGGATTGTGTCTGTTTTTTAAGCGTTGAAAATTTTTATTGGTGTCACACAAGTACTTTAAGATGAAGTGATATTTTGCAAGCTTTCACTCATAAAATATGTCCAATCTAGCTAATTTCATTTAATGTATAGTCACCAATTTTTTTATCACTTCTTCGCCTACTTCACGTGGTGATTGAGGATTTTGCCGTCAGCAAATAATAGTGTATGCATATATTGACATTCAGGGCTGTCCAATTTAAGCCGCAAAGCTAAATAAGCTGCTACAGATTGGTTTGTGTAAAAAATGCGAGTTGGACAAGTACATAGTTAAGATGAAAATAATGATTGAATTTAGCCATTAAATTACTGATAATAATTATCATTCGCTTAAATAAACTTTTTCCATGTCTGCGTCGCTTCCCAATCATGATATTGCTCAACTTTATCAAGAACATCATTCTTGGGTATATGCATGGCTATATAAAAAGTTAGGCAATAGCTCTGATGCAGCTGATTTGGCACAAGATACTTTCTTAAGAGTGATGGCACGACGTCAGCAAATTGAATTATTGCAACCACGTGCTTATTTGACCACTGTAGCCAAAGGCTTGATGATCAATTGGATTCAACGGAAGCATATTGAGCGAGCATATTTAGACGTGCTGGCGCTACAACCTGAACTCGAAGAAATCTCTCCAGAACAACACTGTTTGATTATTGAAAGTTTGCTTGAAGTGACACAATTGCTAGAGCAACTGCCTGCGGTGGTACGCGATACTTTTCTCTATGCGCAGCTTGAAGGGTTGAAATATGATGAGATTGCAGTCAAATTGGATATTTCCCTAAGTTCAGTCAAACGCTATATGAAAAAAGCGTATGTACATTGTCTGTCTGCCATGCTGGACGACTAAGCGAATGTCAAAGCAGAATGAATCTGAACAACAACACAATCAAAAACAAGATCAAAAACAGACGCAACAAATTTTAAATGAAGCGGCTGATTGGTGTATGCGTTTAAGTCAAGGCGAGTTGAGTCCGCAGGAATTACAGCAATTACAGATCTGGCAGCAACAAAGTTCAGTGCATGCCAAAGTTTGGCAAAAAATGCAGCAACTGCATCATACTTTTGATCAACTCCCAACAGAAGTAGCACGGCCTATTTTAGAGCAAAGCACATCATCTTCATGGAAAAAACGCCGTCATTACATGTGGGTTTTGGCGTGTCTATCGTTACTGTATTTAGGCTATAGCTTAAATCAGCAGCAACAATGGACGGCAGATTATCGTACAAAAGTGGGTGAAATTGAAAAAATTAAACTCCCTGATGGTGGTGAGCTGTATCTAGACAGTGCATCGGCAATTGATCTGGACTATAGCGCTAAGCAACGTAATGTCGTGCTAAGAAAAGGTCAGATCTGGATTAAAACGGCAAAAGATCAACAACAACGCCCATTCTTTGTGCAAACTCAACATGGGCAAATGCAGGCTTTGGGTACTGAATTTTCAGTAGAGCTTGATCCAAAGCAGTCTTGGGTATTCGTCGAGAAAGGCGCGGTGAAATTACAACCACAACGTCATCCAACTCAGACAGTGATTGTTGCGGCGGGTCAGCAAAGTCATTTGAATCGCGAGCAGGCGGTGGAGGTTACAAGTGCTGATCTTACACACAACAGTTGGACGCAGGGCTGGATGATCGTGAATGATCTGCCATTGTCTGAATTCGTACAGCGTATAGGAAAATATCAAAAGGGTTATATTGCTTTAGATAATGATATTGCTCAGATTAAAATATCAGGGACTTATCCAATCAATGATTTACCAACGCTATATAACATGTTGGCTGTCACCTATAAGTTAGACATCAATCGCTATGCACAAGGCTATTGGATCAGTATTGGTGAAAAAAAATAATTTAAGGCTGACACTTTTTTAAAACTCAACTGGCAAGGCTAATAAGAGAACTCATTGGTATTCAATAGGGGGTTATGGTGTCTCTAGCATTGCAACACGCAAAAAAATTGAAAAAATCGAAGCCATATAAAATAAGCCGCGAGAAAAAAATGCGTTATTCGGTCATGCATTTATTGGTACTGAGCAGCATGTTGGGTGTCAGTGCATTTAGCCATGCTGAAACAGCAGCAACTCAAAAGCATTATCAAGTGGCTTCAGGGGATTTGGGACAAGCACTTTCTAATTTTGCTCTACAGTCTAATATTGCATTGTCTTTTGATCCGAAACTGACGCAGGGGTATAAAACCAACGGTTTAAGCGGCAGTTTTGATATTGCTCAGGGTTTTCAACAGTTATTAAAAGACACAGATCTACAGCTTGTTCAACAAAGTCCACGGGTGTGGCGAATTGAACGACGTCAGATGTCGAAAACCACAACAGTTGCAAACACGGCAACGGATTCAGCCGTGGCAACAAATTCTCACGCTGACAATCCAGCAGCGAAACTTGAGACCATTGTCGTGACTGCCAATCAGTTGGGGGAAATTACTGAAAATAGTGGTTCTTATACGCCAGGTAAAATTGCCACTGCCACGCGTTTAGTGCTTACACCGAAAGAAACACCACAAACCATTAGTGTGATTACGCGACAGTTGATGGATGATTTTCAGTTAAATAATATTGATCAAGTCATGTCGCATACCCCAGGGATTACCGTATCAGCTTACGACAGTGAACGGACCAGTTATTACTCACGCGGTTTTGCCATTAATAATTTCCAATATGATGGCATTCCTTCTACGACTCGAAATGTCGGTTATGCTGCGGGGAATACGCTCAGTGACTCTGCTATTTATGACCGTGTCGAAGTACTCAAAGGCGCAACGGGCTTACTTACAGGGGTGGGTTCTTTGGGGGCAACCATCAACTTGGTACGTAAAAAACCAACCGCAGAGACTCAAGCATCGCTGAGTTTAAGCGCAGGTTCTTGGAATAATTACCGTGCTATGGCAGATGTCAGTGGTTCACTTAATGATGAGCAAAGTATTCGTGGACGTTTTGTGGCTGCGGGTCAAGACAAAGAATCTTTTATGGATCGTTATGAACGTAAAAGTGCTGTGTTTTATGGCATTGTCGAAGCAGATTTAGGCGATAAAACTTTAGTTACACTGGGTGCAGATTACCAGAACAATGACCCTAAAGCATCGACATGGTCAGGCTCTTTCCCTTTATTTAATGGTGCAGGGGAACGTAATCCAGATCCGGATCGCTCCTTTAATAATGGTGCCAATTGGAGTGAATGGAAACAATATACCCGCACCATTTTTGCCAATGTACATCATAAATTTAATGATGATTGGGCACTGACTCTGCAATATGACCATAAAATTAATGGCTATGATGCAACACTAGGTACCATCCAAGGCTATTATCCTAAATTAGACGGTTCCGCTAATCTTTGGCCTTCTCAATATATCGGTCGCACTGTTAGTGATTCATTGGAGTTGTATAGCACAGGTAAGTTTGAGCTGCTTGGTCGGCAACATGATTTGGTCTTAGGCGCAAGTGGGGCTTATTCACGTTGGAAGGGGAAAGATTGGTACGGTGGCATGCAGGGTTATGATTCACATATTCCCGATTTTAGCCAATGGGATGGCAATATTGCACAGCCAAATTGGGGTGAGCCAAATGCCTATACCCATGACCGTACTACTCAATATGGTGCCTACGCCAGTACTCGTTTAAATCTGGCGGATGATTTAAAGGTGCTCTTAGGTACCCGTATGATCAACTATAAAATGAAAGGTTTACAAGGTGTAGTCGAGGAAAAGAACCGCTTCATTCCCTACGTTGGGGTCGTCTATGACATCACTGATCGAGTCAGTGCTTATGCCAGTCTTAGCGATATCTTTATGCCTTATGATATCTGGTATAAGTCTTCAACCAATAAAATCCTAGATCCAGACGAAGGTAAAAACTACGAAGGCGGCTTTAAGTTTCAATCTGATGATGCCAAGTTAAATGCCAGTATCGCTTATTTTGAAATCCATGAATCCAATCGTGCCATTGAGGACATTGTTTATAATGGTGCGCCAAGTAATCCCGCTGTTGATTTTGCATGGATTGGTACGAAAGCCAAAACTAAGGGGGTAGAGATTGAAGCTTCTGGTGAGGTCTTCCCCAATGTCCAAGTGCAAAGTGGTTATACCTACAAGCAAATTAAGGACCATGATGGTGAGAAGATTTCAACATGGGAACCAGAACATCAATTTAATGTCTCAACCCAGTATAAATTTGATCAGCAACTCGATGGTTTAAGTGTGGGTGGGAATGTTCGTTGGCAGAACCACGGATGGCAAACGGTGTATAACAATGTCAAAAAGCGTAGTGAAGTGATTGATCAGAAAGCCTTTGTATTGGTCGATCTAATGGCCAACTACCAGTTTAATGAACAGTTAAGTACTGCGATTAATTTAAATAATATTTTTGACCAACACTACTTTACCAACATCGGCTTCTATAACTCTGGGGTGTATGGTGAGCCACGTAATTTTATGCTTAGTGTGAAATATAAGTATTAAGTCGTAAATGAGGGTGGGGAGGAAACTGCTCATCTGAAACCTATACTAAACTAGACAACTCAACCTCCCTTTTTGAAAAGGGAGGTTGAGTATACAGTCTCGCTATTCTTATTCATGCATTTCGACGTATACGTCTTATGCTCAATTTTAGCCTACAACGCAAGCTATTTATGAAATGTCACAGCAGCTAATAGAAAATTAAATTAAAAATATTTTATATCAATGTATTATTGTTTTAATTTGACAGTCGCTGCTTCCGCCAAATATTTAAAAAGACCCTTAAATTTTCAAGGATCTTTTTTTGACTATGTTCAGTCCTAAACCGAGCTAGTTAAATAATATCAATGACTACTTTGATTGACGCTGCCCCACTTTCTAAAAAATCATGCGCTTCAAGAGCATTTTCCAAACTAAAAGTATGATGATCAACAATAGGGCGAATTTTCCCTGACTCAACATATTCAGTCAGTTGTCGCAAAATAGCACCATGGTGTGCTCGACCTTGACCAGTGAGTAGTGGTAGGAGGACGAAAACACCTGAAAGCGTTGCAGCTCGTAAAGATGAAGGGGCTAAGTTTATTTCACTAAAGGCGTAGCAACTTGAAATGTGCCCATATGATTTAATTGCTGATAAGGACGTAGCAAGAGTATTACCACCAACAGTGTCATAAATAATATCAAACCCCTGACCCTCAGTATGTTTTTGAACATAATCATCAACACTTTGTGTCTCATAATCAATAGCTATTGCTCCGAGATCTTCAATCACTTTACGACTGTGTGCTTTACCTGTTGCATATACCTCCGCACCTTTAGCTTTTGCAAGCTGCACAACCATATGACCAACACCTCCAGCACCACCTTGAACTAAGACGGAATCCCCCTTTTTAACTTGAGCTCTATCCACTAGACCTTCCCACGCTGTTAAAAAAACCAAAGGTAAAGCAGCAGCTTCACGCATAGATAAATTATTAGGTTTAATTGCAAGTAAATCTGCATCTACAGCAATATATTCAGCTAAGGTGCCTTGTAATCCTCGGACACCACCAGCCAAACCATATACTTCATCCCCAACGATAAAGTTATTAACATTTTCACCTACCTTTATGATTTCACCAGCAAGATCTGTTCCGAGTATTGCGGGGAGAATAGAATCTGCATAAGGCGCTGTCCCTTCACGGATTTTATAATCGATAGGGTTAACACCACTACTATGAATTTTGACCAAAACTTCATGCGAATGAATCTCAGGAATTGGAATTTCAACCAGACTAAATTCCTTGATATCATAGCTTTTCAAGATTTGTGCTTTCATTGCTATACCTGTAATAACAAAGTTAAAAATTAAATATACTTAAATAATAAATCAAAAAAAATGATACAATTTGGATTTCTTAATTCCATATTTTGGAATAAGTTATGAGTAATTATTTCGAACTGATTAAAATTTTCTGTACAGTGGCGAATACTGAAAATTTCAAAAAAGCTGCCGTAAAGTTGGGGAAATCGCCTCAATCAATTACACGTGCCATACAGGAATTAGAGGATCAAAAAGGAGAAATTCTTTTTTATCGGAGTACACGTGGCCATAAAATTACCCGTGCAGGGGAAGAGTTGTTAATACAAGCTCAGCCTTTACTAAAACAAATTAATGAATTGGTGAAAAATAGTACTCATGAATCCAATCAGAATATTTCTGGTCATATTCGTTTAACGATGCCAACTGCATTTGGTCGACACTTAGTTATACCTTTAATTACAAGGTTTCAGACTGAATATCCAAATATAAAGGTCAGTTGTATTTTGACTGATGAACACAGTGATGTAATTGAAAATCAAATAGATATTGGACTTCGTGTTGGCTTTTTAAATGACAATCGCTTTGTGTCACGAAAAGTTATGAATATCGGTTTTCGTGTAGTGGGTTCACCAGAGCTCATAAAAAGAGTTGGACAGCCTTATCAGATTGGCGATTTAGATAATTTTCCTATTATTGCCTTTGAAAATTTATCTTTAAATCAATATTGGTTTTGGGGGTTTGAATATGATCAAACTTTTTTACCTAGCTCGCCATTTTTTTCAACCAATGACCTTGATGCTTATTGTCAGGCAATAGTTGATGGTATTGGTTTTGCTCATATTCCAGAATTTTTGGCATTACCGATGATTCAGCAAGGTACTGCTATAGAAGTCATGAAAAATGTTAAGTCATCTCCATGGGGATTGTATTTATATCGCCCACAATTGGGGCCAACACCAAAACGAATTAAATTGCTCTATAACTATTTGGCTGAAAATTTTATAAAAAGTGATTGATAAATTATAAATATATAAATTTTAAAAGTTGCCATATTTGAGGTTGGTTATAGTCATAAGCATAAATTTAGAGTTTAAGTAAATTATTACTTCAATTTTATAGATGAACATACTTGGTTAATGCTCTCGTTAATGCTTTATGTTTTTAAGATCTTTTTCATGTAGATATGCAGTTTCAACTTTATATGAAAGTTTATGTTTTAGATCATCTTCATAGAATCCACAATAATAATCAATTTGATTTACCAACCCATCACGGAATGTAGAGCTATAGATCGAAAACCATGCGTAGTCGTCATCCGATTTTGTTTTGGATCAATATAGCTTAAGCAAAATCCTCTCTAATTTACTCCCTTTAGCCACATTTTTGATGTGGCTTTTCTATTTTCAACTTGAGAATTAGCTAAGGAAAAAAATATTGAATATATCTTGTAAAAAAACTCTATTTTAAAAAATAAATATTTATTGGTTTAAGTTATTGTTTTTTATTTGAAATTTAAAATGATATAGATTGTATCTGATTCTTGTACTTTCTTTAATTTACGAATAGTATAATTGAATTATGAAATAAGTAATTATCGTTGCAACGATGTAGAAGGAATTACCATGAAAGAAGTTGCATTAAATGATTTTATTGATCAACAAAAAATAGGAAGGTATCAGAAGTTTATCTTATTGACATGTTTGCTACTGATGGTTATGGATGGCTATGATATTCAAGCAATCGCATATGCTGCGCCTTTGATCATGGAACATTGGCAAATTGATAAAACCATGTTGGGGGTCGTATTTAGTGCCAGCCTTTTTGGTTTATTTATAGGCTCACTATTTTTAAGTTCTTTAGCAGACCGCTTTGGTCGCCGTCCCATTTTACTTATTTCAACTCTAGCTTTTTCTGTGCTGATGTTACTCACACCAAGTGTTAGTAGTGTAGAACAATTGACCATCATACGTTTTGTGACTGGGATTTTCTTAGGAGGAATTATGCCTAATGTTATGGCATATAGTTCCGAGATTGTGCCAAGCAAGTATCGTATTTTGACCATGATGGTTATTTCATGTGGTTATACAGTTGGAGCAATGCTAGGCGGTGGAATTTCTGCTTTATTGACGCCAATTGGTGGATGGCATGCGATCTTTTATTTTGGTGGAATTATTCCCCTGATCATTTTTTTTATTATGCTGTTCACGTTGCCAGAATCCTTACAATTTATGGTAAGCAAGAATAATGATCACAAAGCATTATTATGGCTAAAAAAATTCTATCCAAAGCTAAATTTTAGTTCAGAACTTAAAATTTTAAATCCCCTGATCCTGAAAACAAAACAATCACCTTTAGAACTATTTAAAGAAAACCGTGCATTCTTTACTTACACCATTTGGATAATAAGCATTTTGAATATGATTAGTTTGTATTTTTTAGCGAACTGGTTACCGATGCTTGCCAAAGAATCAGGCTTAAATTTAAACCAGGCCTTACTGATTGGTTCCATTCTACAGTTGGGAGGAGCCTTTGGCAGTATTTTGATGGGTTTGAAAATAGATAAAGTCGGATTTTATAAGGTACTTATTCCAGTATTTATTACTGGCGTATTGAGCGTAGCCGTGATTGGTTATTCAATTAGTAATCCTTTACTTTTATATGTGGTTGTTTTTATTGCAGGGTTTGCAATTGTTGGTGGTCAGCCAGCGATCAATGCGTTTTCTGCTAGTTATTATCCTATTTCACTACGTACTACTGGGGTGGGATGGAGTATTGGAATAGCACGTTTAGGTTCAGTAATTGGACCATTGTTTGGCGGATATTTATCTAAACACATGGATATTACGCATCTCTTTATTGCTGCTGCAGTTCCATCAATGCTTGTGATTATGACACTCGTGATTCAAGCAAAATATCGATAACTGATGATTTACCCAGTATCTAAGGAGTATTTAATTATTTTTAAATAGCAAAATCATGTATTTAAGGCTTAGATTCTCCCTGTCACTCTTGAAACTATATGAGAAATAGTTTTTAAAAAAGGTTTACATACCATGAAATTAAATACGCTGCGATATTACGATTTTGTGAATTCAAAATTTTATATTTTATTGATAGCACGTGTATTACTTGTAGTATTGTTTATAAAGCTAGGGATTCCCAAGCTTATTAACTTTGAACAAACAATCCAGTATATGCAATCTTTAAATATTCCATTTTCAACTCTAGCTGCATTTATCGCAGTTGTAATGGAGGTTGTAGCTCCTATATTTATATTGATCGGCTACTATACTAGACCTATTGCGATTATTTTTGCATTTTATACGATTGGGTCTGCAATATTAGGTCATGCCTATTGGCAAGTTCCCTCGGAACTTGTCCAGTCGAATATGATCAATTTTTATAAAAACATAAGTATTGCTGCTGGATTCTTTTTGTTAAGTTTAACAGGACCAGGCCGATACTCCTTGGATAAAAAATAAATGTTTTATTAGAGGCTTTGGAGCATTGAAGGTCAACGACAATGTTTCATTAGCTATTTTTTTAAGTTAATAATGCTTCTCAAGAAGTTTAAAGTATTTTGATTAACAATTGATTGCTTGAATGATTAGGGTAGAGTTAGATCTTAGTAAATGTAAAATGATTTTAAATTTTAAAGTTAAAAATGTCTAAAAAGCCTTATCTATCACCAGAAATGCAAGAATATCAAGCAAAGCAAAAAAGACAAAATAAATTACTTTTGCAACTTTCAATTCTTCTATTTATCCCGCCTTTATTGTTATTTCCCGCATATCCAAGAAATGATTGGCAATATTCCATTTATAAGTACATCACACAGAATTTGTTGATTACAGTGGGTACAAAAGGACCACTACCATTTTTTACTATTCTTTCTAGTATATACATTACAGTGATTATGTTTTTCTTAAGTTGTTATGTCTGCTGGTTATTCTTAAAAAAGTATGGCATTCAGGAAAACTTCCAAAAAAAGATTTACAGTTTATTCGTACAATTCGAATTCTCTTCTTCATATAAATATCCTTGGTTAGAAAAACCAATAATCAAAAAAACATTAGTTTCGAGCATTTTTATTTTATGTTTTCTTGGTAGTATTTGGCATTTTGTTCATGATGAAATTTCATTCCAAAGTGGTAGTCGTAAAGGTGCACTCATAGAATGGAGTTACAACTATCGAATAGGCGTATTGTTTTGGGAATTGATCATGAGCTTGTTCAGTATCTCTCCTATTTTTTATTTCTTTCTTTTATTCATTTATCTTGGCAATTACTTTTTCCGTGGATTGGGGACTGGAAAAATTATTTCTTCAAAAAGAAACAGCAAAATAAAAAAGCGTAAGAAAAAAAGATGATTTCTTTAATTCTGTCATATTGTCTTATCCTGTAATAGTACGACACTTATGTCATAAAACGCTCAATCAATTTCATTGGGCATTTTAATATTCTCGTGGCGTCTATATCATCCACTCCAGCATCCTTATGTTTTACTTGCTACAAAGAATAATAAATCTAAGCTAGAGGCTTATCCAATAACATCATATTGAATAAGCCCATTTAAGACCATTAATCAATATCAGGATGTTGCTTGGCGAGATGATCACGTTTTTCTTGCAACTCTTCAATTTTTTGATCAATTTTTTCGATTTTTTGCTCAATATTTCCATGATATTGTTCGAGAAGTTCTTCAGCTTCTTCAGTATCAACGGCCATTGGTTTTGCACCTTTGAGCGGCAAGTTGGCTGTTTCTTTAAGATAAATCGCAGTAATCACCCCAAAGCACCCACAAATCACCAAATAATAGGCAGGCACCATAATATTTTGAGTGGTTTCAACCAATGCTGCTGTGATGGTCGGGGTTAAACCTGCAATCACCACAGAAATATTAAACGCGATTGCAAGTGCACTATAACGAATTTCAGTTGGAAACAATGCGGGTAGGGTTGAAGCCATTATTCCAATCAACATATTCAGTGAAAGTGCCAACATCAACAGACCCAAGAAAATTAAGTAAACATTATTGGTGGCAAGCAATATAAAGGCAGGGTATGACAAGACAATCAGGGCAATGCTGCCTGCAAAGACAAATGGGCGACGACCAATCTTGTCGCTAAGCATGCCTACAAACGGCTGAACAAAGAGCATTCCAACCATTACTGCAATAATAATCAGAACGCCGTGATTTTCTGAATAGCCTAAGTTATGTGAGAAATAACTTGGTAAATAGGTGAGTAGCATGTAGTAGGTGACATTGGTACACAGTACGAGTCCAACACAGACCAATAGACTGCGCTTATGTTCACGAAAAATTTGTTTGAAACCGACTTTTTGCGGTTTTTTAGATTGTGACTGTTCTTCGGCATGTGCCTGAAAGGTTGGTGTCTCATCTAAAGAGTGACGTAAATATAAGCCAATCAGTCCCAGCGGTAGCGCTAAATAAAAAGGAATACGCCAGCCCCAATCGACAAAGGCAGCTTCGCCCATGGAAAAGCTGATCATTGAAACGACGCCCGCTCCAACAACAAAACCTAAAATAGAACCAAAATCCAGCCAGCTTCCCATGAAACCACGTTTTCGATCTGGAGAATATTCCGCTACAAATATTGCTGCTCCAGCATATTCACCTCCGACTGAAAAGCCTTGAGCAATTTTTACAATGAGCAGCAAAATAGGAGCCCAAATCCCGATACTTTCATAAGATGGAATCAAACCAATACCAAAGGTACTGACCGACATGATAATAATGGTGATTGCCAGAATTTTTTGACGACCGTATTTATCACCTAAATGCCCGAAAAATAATCCACCCAAAGGTCGAAATATAAAGGGTATAGAAAAGGTGGCAAGGGCCGCAATCATTTGTATACTGGGTGATGAATTGGGGAAAAAGACTTTACCCAATACATAAGCGACATAGCCATACACACCAAAATCAAACCATTCGATGGCATTCCCTAAAGCTGCAGCTTTAATGGCTTTTTTAGTCTTATCATAATCAATAATTTCGACATCATCGATTTCAAGTGGTTTGATTTTTCTTTTATACATAAATGGCTTAATCCTAATGAATGACAGTGTTAAAAAACGCGTTAAAACACAATCAAAAATAAAATTCATCATGAGCAGAAATGATTAAAAAATATAACGCTAGGTTACATTTAAGATTTCAATGTCATAGAATTTTAATAAATATCAATTGATTATAATTTTAGTTTTTTTGTGAATTTTATGTGTTGGGTAATCATGAACAAAATGTATGAGATCTGATGCAATTATGTAATAAATTTAACGTATATAAAATAATCAAAAGGGCTGTGAATAATAGTTGTGTCAGCTTAGCTAGAATTATTTTAGCAGGGCGCAACGCCAAGCTGATGCTAAAAAATGTTGAGACTAGAAATAGGTATTTGGATGATGACTAAAGCAATAAACAGCCGTTAAGTATAATTTTATCAACAATCCAAATGCTAATGGGTACAATATGAGTTATAACCAGTGCCTAGCTTAAATGGGTGCTAAAAAACTGTATAAATATTTTTTATAGATAAAAATGAGTCAATTTTATAAGGTTATGCATTTTTTGAGTAAATGTAATATTTTTTGTAAAAATAAGTTGCTGAATCTTAATAAAATTTACAATTTTAATGATTAGTTAGACAAAGTATCTCCTTGTTGAGAAGTACAATTTTAGCAAAGTAAGCTCTTTTTTTGATTTTGTTTCCTGATTTTGTTTTATGGAAAGCCATTATGTTTTCAAATTATATCCATCCATTTGTTTTGTTTTTCTCATTACTCAATCCGTTTTTAATGAGTATCTATATGATCGGGATGATTCGCCATACTGAAACCCATGTATTCAATAAAGGTTTAGCCCAAGGTGCCTTGATTGCTTATGTGGTTTTTATGCTTTTTGCATGGGGTGGCGAAGCAATTTTTAGTACTTATTTAAATGTTCGTTTTGAATCATTTCAGATTTTTGGTGGATTAATTTTCTTAGTGATTGGCTATCGGTTTGTATTTCAAGGTGCGGATACCATCGGAGAAATGAGAGGAACACCTGCACATTTGGCCAGTACCATGGCGATGCCATTTATGATTGGTCCTGGCACAATCAGTGCGGCTGTCGTAACAGGAGCGAGTATGTCTTTACTCGAATCCGCTGTGTTGATCGCTTTTACCTTATTTATTAGCTGTGGCATTTTAATGATCATGAAGTATGGGCATGACCACTTACGTTATAGCCATGCAAAATATATTGATCGCTATTTTGATATTGTTGGACGTTTATCTGCCTTGTTAATTGGCACAATTGCGATTGATATGATCGCAACTGGAATCATTGGTTTGCTTGAAAAGTATTAATTATTTTTTATATTTTTTTAAGGTAATTATCAAATAAATACAATGACATGATTTACGCTAAGGTGGGGGAGTACACATCACGTCATGTCAAAGTTTATTCAGTAATATTATCTAGTAACCTTATTCTTAGCCTTTCAGATTGAAAGGCTGTTCATTTTATAGCTTTGTCTAACAAAACGAATTTGAATTAGAAAATAATGGAGGAATGTAGAGATATATGTTGTTTTTATGTGAAATATAACGATAATGATTTTTATTTAGATTAAGAGTTTTATTTCGTGAATAAATGGATTTCTCAAAATCGGATCTTTGCTAAAAGTGCAATCTGTCTTGCACTTTATAGTTGTTGGATTGGGACAGCTTATGCTGCGACAGAAGCAACAACGGAACAAACAAATGCTTTACCCATGATCGTTGTCACAGCAGAAAACAATACAGAAAATAACTACACTAAAAAGAATGCCAGTACATCGACTAAACTCGATTTGAGTATAAAAGAAACCCCACAATCTGTTTCAGTGATTACACGAAAACAAATCGAAGATATGGGTGCGACAAATTTGGGTGATGCACTATTAAATACAACAGGGATTTTACTAACAGGGGATAATACGGAGAGGACCAACTTTTCTATCCGAGGCTTTAATGTTGGAGATGGTTGGAATTCAAATATATTGCAATATGATGGTGTTGCTGTAAATGCAAGTAATGTCACCTCATCTAAACCAGATATGGCAACCATTGAAAGTATTGAAGTATTACGAGGGGCAGCAGGGTTAATGCAAGGTTCAGGAGATCCGTCTGGTGCAATTAATCTTATTCGTAAAAAACCAACAGAAGTTTTTCAGGCGAGTGGTGCTGTCAGTTATGGTTCATGGAACACAGTACGTGGAGAAATGGATGTTTCTGGTCCATTGAATCAATCTGGAAGCGTGCGTGGTCGTTTAGTGGTGGCAGGTCAAGATGGTGATTCATTTATGAAATCTGTTACTCGTGATTCTAATGTTTTGTATGGAATCGTGAGCAGTGATTTAACTGAAAATACGCTATTGAATATTGGATATTCACGTCAAGGTGAACATGCAGTTCCCGTAAATACAATTCCTAACTATTTCAATGGTCAAAAAATAGGTATCGATAATTCCAACTGTGGTTGTGATTACAGAGATTTTTGGGATAAAACCAATAGACAAGCTTTCTTAGATATAAGCCATAAATTTAATAATGGATGGGAAGTAAAAGCCAGCTATATGAAGGCAAACTATGCCATGGATATGGCATTTACTTCATTGAGCGTGGCTCCAAAAACCACAAGTGCTGATGATGCTTTAGCAACTGTTTATAAGTACGGATATAACTATGAGCAAAAATTAGATATTTATGATTTTTTTGCAAAAGGGACATATCAATTATTCGGTCGTGAGCATGACTTGGTATTTGGTGCAAATCACAGTAAAAGTAATATTACAGGGGCATGGACAAGTTGGGACCAAGTGCTAGAAGATTATAGTTTGGTTGGTGGAGGGGAAACACCGACACGTGACTATTTATACGTCAATATTAAAAATTACAGTCCTTATCAGTTACCTTACATCGCACCACGTTATCAAAATACCAGCGTTGATCAGGTACGTCAGACAGGATACTACCTCACCACTCGTTTAAATATTATTGATCCGCTCAAAGTTATTGCAGGTGTGCGTCAAAGCAATTATGAAAGTGTCAATGAATATAAGAAATCAAATATTTTAACACCATACTTTGGGCTTACTTACGCTATCAATGATGCATTGACTGCATATGCGAGTTATACCGATACTTTTGTTGTGCAAAATGTCAAAGATCGTAATGAGACATTACTTGATCCAGTACAGGGGAATGTTTATGAAATTGGGTTAAAAGCAGGGCTTTGGGATGATCGTTTAATTGCATCAGTTGCAGGATTTAAAACCAACCAAATTAATCGCTCAATACGAGATGAAAGCACCAAAGGGCAATGTCCATTTAATGGTGGCGAGGCTTATTGTAATGTTGCATCGGGTGAGGTGATCAGTAAAGGAATTGAAACTGAGATTCGTGGTGAAATTATACCCAATCTTAATCTAAGTTTTGGCTACACATACAATACTACGGAATATGCGAACGATCCTACAAATCAAGGTTTGGTTTTTAATGAGGATACGCCTGAACATATTGCACGTTTATTTGCGACTTATAAGTTTGCAAATAATTTAATCCTAGGCGGCGGTGCAAATTATCAAAGTACTTGGAAAGTGGGTCGTTATAGCGAACATCCTTATCGTCAGCCTGGATATACGATTGCTAACTTGGTGGCGAGCTACCCACTAAGTGATAAAGTGAATATTGCATTAAATATCAATAATATTTTTGACAAAGAATATTATTCACAAATTGATACTTATGGCGACATTCGTTTCGGTAATCCTCGAAATGCAACGCTCACCTTACGTGCAAAGTTTTAAATCAATCGAAGGATGGCTGATATTTTCAGCCATTTTCAGGACGAGACACAATTATTAGAGCTTATTCTAATGTTCGTTTAGCGTTATTTTAGATTTTAGCTGGATGAATTTTCTTGGTTGTTGGCTATCGTTTTATACTTTAAAGAGCGAATACAATTGAAGAGATGAGAGCAACGCCTGCACCTTTGGCGAGTACTAGGGTTATGCCATTTATGCTTAAAGTAAAAATTAACACAAATAACGAAATATAAGTAAACTACAATTCTAAGAATTGATCAGGTTTCATGTAGTTTTATGTTCGATAAGCCAAAACCGATGAAGAGCCGTCATAATGGACGTAATGAAATGCAAAGAGAATCTATTTTAAAAGCAGCATCTAAGTTGTTTATCGAAAAGGGATTTGGTGGTACCAGTATGCATGATATTGCTGAATTATTAGCTGTTACACGTCCCGCAATTTATTACTATTTTCCAAATAAAGAATCAATTCTAGAAGCGCTGACGGATGAAATTACGCGTGAAGCAAGTAATCTAACCAAGAATATTTTAGATCGGAATGATCTGGCACCAGAAGAATTACTTAGAGAACTTATTATCAAACATGCGATGTTAATACTCACCCATCCTATACAGTTCAGAGTGGTAGAACGTAGTGAGAGTAGTTTATCTGAAAAGGGTAGAGCGACTGCTGAAATTTCAAGAAAATCAGTGCTATCAAATTTTGTACATGTGATTAAAATGGGGGTAAATGCGGGTGTTTTCCAAGTAGCAAATGCTCATATGGCTGCTTTTTCAATGATTGGTATGTGTAATTGGACGGCATGGTGGTTTGAAGGCGATGCTCAAGAAGCCAGTCAAATCGCACAGCAAATTGCAGAATTGGCACTTCGTTCGGTGTTAAAACAACAACAATCAGAATTTCGTTCGACTTCTCCACGAGAGAGTTTGCAAATTCTTAGAGATCAATTAGATATTTTAGAGAGCCAATTGCCATAAATATAGAACGTTAATCTTGATGAAAATTTAGTGAGATATTGATTTCACTATATAATTTTTACTGCATAGAATAAAAAGATACAGTTCATATTCAAAACAGCAGAAGTCGGTAGATTCGTCGGTTTTCTAGGTTGTATAGACCTCAGATAGCACTCATTTTACCTATAATTCTGTGTATTTTATTGAGCCCATATGATTGAGCTTCACAAAACAAATTTAAAAAAATTCAAAAACAAAACTCGCTTCTATGAAAGAAAGCATTCAGGCTTAAATGATTTCTTGCAATAAATACTGATAGATCTAAGAAAATATTGCCTCAACAAAATCTATATCTGTTAGACATAAAAACTTAAGAATTTTTTAAATTTATCCATTTTATAATTTTATTTTTTATAAATTTACAGATATGTAAAAAATTTTACAGTAATAAAATAGACGTCTAATATTTTTATAAAAATTATAATCTATTGTTTTTACTATTTTATTTTTCTAATTTTTTTATCAATTTAATGCTTGTTCTTGTGATGCTTTTATTCATTTTACTATTATGTAAAATATTTGACATATGTGTCAGTTTGTTCTAGATTAAATCAATACAGGAATGTAGGTAAGCGATTCATGATGAATTCAACAAAAAAAACCGTGCAAGCGATTGCTGGATTTTTAAATACAGATTGGAATCCAAGAGATATCCCTACGGATACATTGACGCGTAATGTGGTATTGCGCACAGCAGACCAAGCCGCTACAGGTGGTTCGTTATATATGCCAGCACAACGAACTGATACGGTTGTTTGTATTATGCATCCACGTGAATTTATGGCATGTCACTATTTAATCCCAGATGTTGTTGCGGCTGGTTATGCTGCATGGTCGCAGTTTCCACGCTCTGTCGGTAATGATTTACGCCTTGAACATGAATTGGCATTACACGATGTCGCTGCTGGATTGCATTTTTTAAAGGAACAAGGGTTTAAGCGAATTATCTTGTTAGGAAACTCTGGTGGTGTGGGGCTATTTTCTTTTTATGTTCAACAGTCTAGTTTGTCTCCAGAACAAAGAATTAAGCATACGCCGGGAGGGCGACCTACAAAACTTGAACAACTCGATATGACGACAGTAGATGGTTTAATTTTTGTCGGCCCTCATCCAGGTCAAGGTGCATTACTTTTAAATTGTATTGATCCATCGGTTATTGATGAAAACAATGCTTTGCTTGTCGATCCATCTTTGGATCCGCTCAATCCAGAGAATGGTTATAAAGGGAAACAAAATACCCATTATAGTACTGAATTTATTGCACGCTATCGTGCTGCACAAAAGGCTCGGGTCGCCCGTTTAGATGCTTATGCTCACGAATTAATTAGCCGCCGACTTGAAGCCCGTAAGCGAGTCAAAATAGCAGGAACATCAGCAACGATAGAAGATCGACGTTTAGCTGCACATACTCCGATTTTTAATGTGTGGCGTACAGATGCCGATTTACGTTGTTTTGATCTGTCACTTGATCCATCTCTACGTAAATTTGGGTCTTTGTGGGGAAGCGATCCATTTACCTCAAATTATGGTGCAGTGGGTTTTGCTCGGCAATGTACTCCTGAAAGCTGGCTGTCTACTTGGTCAGGTTTATCTTCCAATGCAAACCTAGAAAAAACCATTTCATCCCTGCATCAACCGATTTTGGTGATTGAATATACAGGTGATCAAGCTTGCTTCCCCGAAGAAGTTCAGCACGTTTTTCAAGCCCTACCGACACAAGATAAACAACATTTATGTATTGCAGGAGATCATCACGGTCGTGCCTTAAATCCCGAAGATGAACCTGGGCGTTTGGAAGCAGGACGGCAGATTGCTGTTTGGCTTAAGCGTACTTTTCCAAATTGATATTCAACGAGACACGTTGAGGAGTTTCATGATGAAAACTGCTTCTACATCAAAATTGGTGCTTTGTGGTGTAGACCATACTGCTAGGCCGACATGGAAGTTAAAAGAAACGGTCGAGTTTTATCGAGATATTTTAGGCTTGCCCCTCATTCATGTGATTTCAGCCCGAGGCTGGGGACCTGCTACACATCCAGATTTTTTACACTTTTTCTTTGATAGTGGTCATGGCAGCACGATTGCATTTTTCTACTATCTCGGTAGTGATGCACCAGAACAAATGCAGGGCAGAGACAATGCTGCGCCATTACCCGAAGATCATGTGTTTGATGCAACGCATACGGCTTGGTTAGTAGAAAACCCAGATGAATTAAAAGCATGGAAACAACATCTAGAATCTAAAGGTTTAACGGTTTCTGCTGAAACCACGCATGAAGTGATTGAATCAATTTATGTGCGTGATCCAAATGGTTACTTCATTGAGTTTACGCGTAAATTAAGACCACTGGTCCAAGTGGATGCTGATGATGCTGCACTGACTTTAGCAGCCGCAATTGCTGCGGAAGAAGAAGCCAAGTTACGTGGACAACGTATCACTGAGATTGATCAGATATGGCATAAAAAGGCCATGTTTATTGAACAGGTACCTCAAGCAAAGCTTGAGATTTATGTACCAAAAGTTGAGGAGTTTTCTGCCTTGGTACGCAGTGCTGAAACGCAAGCAGGTTGTACCGTCAGCTCAGATCATCCTGTCTATCACATTATTCGATCCAATGCGCCTATTGAGTTTCGCCGCAAAGCGTTGGGATTAAAACCCGCTGTTTGGTGGGGGCTATTTACAGGTGGTATCCATGGTCGTATCGAAAGTTATGATCGAGATCAAGTCCGTTTAGTGCCAGCCATGGAGTCAATCAAATTGTGAGTTAACCGTTTAGATCAGGAAAAGATCGCATAAAAAATAGGGAGAACAAGATGAGTAGGATACTCAACCCAATACAAGGTGTTATTTATCATCCAGCTGAAAATGCTAAAAAATGGATTGAAAGTGGTGCGTGGATTAATGACACGCTTGGAAATTCACTAAGGAAAATTGCACAACGTTATCCTGATAAATTGGCCTTTATCAGTGATGAGCGCAATTTAACTTTTCAGGAACTGGATCATCTGACAGAAAGATTGGGCGCAGCATTACTCAATCATGGCTTGGAAACAGGTGATCGGGCAATTTTTCAGCTGGGGACGAATATTGAGACCATTCTGGTTTTAGTCGCCTGTTTTAAAGCAGGCATTATCCCCGTGTGCTCTTTACCTCAGCATCGTGAAGTTGAAATTCGACAATTGGTAGAGAAAAGTGCGGCAAAGGCTTACTTCGTACAAGCTGACTTTAGTCCTAATTTTGATTTGGTGGCATTTGCCCAATCGATGCTGGAGCAATCGGAAAGCCTTGAAAAGTTGATTGTGATTCGTGGACAAGATGAGGGTTTGACTCATCTCAATGATCTGATTGCCACGATTGATTTAGAAACAGCAAAACTAAAGATGCAAGATGTGCAGCTAGGTGCAGAAGATGTACTCAGTTTTCAGTTATCAGGCGGTACAACAGGCATTCCAAAAATTATTCCACGTTTTCATGCTGAATATCAGGGCCATAGTCTAGGTTGGATGCGGACCTATGGCATTGATACAGACAGTAGGGTGATTTGGTCTTTACCGATTGTACATAATGCTGGAACAATTTATGCCTTGGTGTCGGTGATTAGCTTTGGTATTTCCGCAGTCATTATGCCAAAGGTCGATATTAAACGTATGTTGCAACTGATTGAAATACATAAAGTCACCCATGCACTGTCGATTGGTCCAATTGCACCGCAGCTGATGGCATATCAAGCCATTCAACAACATGATTTATCTTCTTTAAAGCTGTTTTGTACCATGTGCCGTGCCGATATGTTAGAGCAGCATTTAGGGGTGCCGTGTTCCAATTTATATGGCATTACTGAAGGCTTGTTATTGGGCTCGGGTGCTGAGGCGCCTATATTTCAAAGACATCATTCCCAAGGTGTTTCGGGTTGCCCTGAAGATGAATTTTGTCTGCTCGATCCTGAATCAGAGCAACAAGTCAAATTGGGTGAAATGGGCGAATTATGTTTTAAAGGACCTGCCACATTACCTGGTTTTTACAATGCAGCTGATATTAATGCCAGTGCTTTTACCCAAGCAGGTTTTTACCGTACCGGTGACATGATGACTGCGCATCAAATAGAGGGTGGTGTCATCTGTTATACCTTTGAAGGTCGGTTACGTGACAACGTCAATCGAGGTGGTGAAAAGATTGGCTGTGAAGAGGTAGAGGCATTCATCTGTAAACACCCATCAGTTGCCGACGCTAAATTAGTGGCAATGCCTGATCCAATATATGGTGAAAAGGGTTGCATTTTTATTATTGCGAATCTCAATTGTACTGTGCCAAACGTCGCAGCGTTGGCAGCATTTCTGATTGATCAGGGGCTTGCCAAATATAAGTGCCCTGAGCGTATTGAAATCATAGCTGAATTTCCTCTGACCAATGTCGGTAAGCTGAATAAGCCTGAACTAAAACGGATCATCACCGAAAAACTACATGAAGAGCAGGCCAGAGCGAGAGGTGCCTATGATGCAATGTAATGAACAGGTGATCAGCACGCTGCCAGTGGTGATTCGTCGCCGTGTACGGTGGTTGGAATGTGATCCAGCAAGTGTGGTCTTTACAGGTGTGTTTTCAGACTATGTGGTTTCGGCTGCGGAATGGTTTTATGAAATTTTACTGGGTGAATACTCACAAAAAGCAAAGTCAGCACATGGTTTTGGAACCCCAACTCGAGGATTGAGCTTTGATTTTAAGCGTTCATTAAAACCAGATGAAATCTTTGATCTGACCGTTATGGTTGAAGAGATTCATAGCCGTACTTATGTTTTGAATATTACAGGGCGGACTTTAGATCAAAATATAATTTTTATTTCAAAACTTACACCTGTCTGTATTGCTGTTGATGAGCGGCGTTCGATTGATATCCCATCTACATTTCGTTTGGCTTTAGAGCATTATCAAAGCCAATGTTTATTCCAAAATTTGGCGTAGGAAATCCAGTTATGAAAATTGCAGTGATCGGAGCTGGCCCAGCGGGATTATATTTCTCATTATTGGCTAAAAAGAATAATCCTCAGCATGAAATTACCGTCTATGAGCAAAACCGCCGTGGTGCAACTTATGGTTGGGGCGTGGTGTTTTCTGATATTGGCTTGGCCTTTTTAGAAGACGCTGATCCGGAATTTTTTAAAGAATTCACCGATCATCATGAATGCTGTGACTATATGGAAATCGTACATCAAGACAGTCGAGTACAAGTACATGGCAATCATTTTTCCCGTACTTCACGAATTGATATGTTAAATACATTGAATGCTGCATGTGAAGCGATTGGTATTGAGATTCAGTATGAACATCA
Source organism: Acinetobacter sp. BIGb0196 (assembly GCF_011759595.1). NCBI lineage: Bacteria > Pseudomonadati > Pseudomonadota > Gammaproteobacteria > Moraxellales > Moraxellaceae > Acinetobacter > Acinetobacter sp. BIGb0196. The sequence continues at coordinate 1,455,179 of NZ_JAAOZA010000002.1, forward strand.
AATGCTAGATATCGAAACTTTATCTCAACAGGTTGATCTCGTGGTTGCAGCAGATGGTGGCAATAGTGCGATTCGTAAACAATATCAAGCCCACTTTCAGCCACAATTTGAACAACGTCGTAATAAATTTGTCTGGTATGGCACTCGGCAACGTTTCCATCCCGTATCGCTGATTTTCCGTCCATATCATGATGCTGGTGTCTTTATTGCGCATGCTTATCAATATAGTTCAGAACTGAGTACGTTCTTGGTTGAAGTTGACCCAGAAACATGGAAAGCCTGCGGTTTGAACCAAATGAATGAAGATGAAAGTCGAGATTTCTGTGCCAAAGTTTTTGCGCGTGATTTAGGCGGCAATGAATTACTCACGAACCGTTCCTTATGGTTTGAAGCCAATATTGTTAAGAATCAGTGTTGGACATATAAAAATATTGTATTGCTTGGCGATGCGTTAAGAACTGTTCATTTTTCTTTGGGATCTGGCACACGTATGGCGATGCAAGATGCAATTGCATTACATGAAGCGATCGTCAAGGCTCCAGATGATCTTGCCTTAGCTTTTCAACTGTTTGAACAGCAACGTCGTCATGCCTCTTCCTCGTTTCAGACAGCCGCAGCTAAAAGTCTTGACTGGTATGAAAATGTTGCGACTCGGTTAGATTTAGATCCGATCAGTTTTACTTATGACTATATGCGCCGTACAGGCAAAGTCAGCCATCAGGATTTAAAGCAACGCGATCCACAGTTTATTGCAGCATACGAACGTCTGCATCCAGATTTTAATGATTGATAAAAGGATTTAGAAATGAGCGAGACAAATTATCGGATAGGACAAATCGTCCCTAGTTCGAATACCACGATGGAAACTGAAATTCCAGCGATGTTCCGTATGAGAGAAGAACTCTATCCAGATGAAAAATTTACTTTTCACTCCAGCCGTATGCGGATGCATCGAGTGACCAAAGAAGAACTGCTTGTAATGAATGCAGAAAGTTTACGTTGTGCCGCAGAGCTTGCAGATGCGCGTGTGGATGTGATGAGTACAGCATGTTTGGTGGCCATTATGGCAATGGGTGCAGGCTACCATCGGGAAACTGAAAAAGCCTTAACGGAAGTTGTTCGGGCAAACCATTGTTTAGCCCCAGTAATGACTTCGGCTGGAGCATTGGTCGATGGTTTAAAAAAATTGGGCGCAAAGAAAGTGTCATTAATGGCACCTTATATGCGACCTTTAACTGATCTGGTGGTCCAGTATATCGAGCATGAAGGAATTGAAGTGATTGATTCTATTTGCTTTGAGATCCCAGATAATTTGGAGGTGGGGCGACGTGATCCGATGTTGTTGTTAGAAGATGTTAAGCATTTAAATACACAAGGTGCTGATGTGGTGATCGCTTCGGCATGTGTACAAATGCCATCCTTAGCTGTGATTCAGAAAATTGAAGACATGCTAGGGATACCAACCCTATCAACTGCTGTATGTACAGTACGAAAAATGATGGATGAATTAGGAATTGTGCCTGTTGTTCCAAATGCAGGTGCTTTATTGGCGGGTCATTGAATATAAGCCAATACTGAAAAAAGCGTTGTGTGAGAGTTTTAATATGGATATTTAATTTTAAAATATGAGGAATACAAAAATGTATACATTTGTATTGATACATGGAGGTTGGCATGATGGTGATTCATGGCAAGAGGTTGCAAAGGAATTAAGAGAGAAAGGTCATACTGTTCATACACCGACAACAGCAGGTCATGGTCCAAACGTAGATCGTAATGTGAATCATGCTCAAAGTACGCAATCAATTGTGGATTATATTATCGAGCATAATTTAAATAATATTATTTTACTTGGGCATAGTTATGCTGGATCGATTATTTCTAAAGTGGCTGAAGATATTTCGGATCGAATCCAGCGTTTAATTTACTGGAATGCCTTTGTACTGAACGATGGTGAAAGTATGGTCGAGTATTTACCAAATGATTATGGGAAGATGTTTAGTGTGTTAGCACAAGTATCTAATCATCAAAGTATTATGTTGCCTTTAGATGTGTGGAAAGCAACTTTTATCAATGATGCAGATGAGGAGATGGCAGAAAGAACCTATAAGAAATTGAATCCTGAACCCTATCAACCTTTTTTAGACCAATTAGATTTAAAAAAATTCTATACATTAGATATTCCAAAGAGTTTTTTAAATTGTCTTGATGATTTAACAATGCCAACAGGTTTTTGGCATCCACAAACATCAAGCCGCCTAGGTACATTTAAATTGGTTGAAATGTCTGGTAGTCACGAAGTCATTTTTACCAATCCAGTGTTATTGGCAGAAAAAATTATTGAAGCTTCAGAGGAATAGTTTGTAGAACAATACTAAAAGTATACGATTTTAATAATATTTAATGTCGTATTTAAAGCAAGAACAAGCACAAATTTTGCAACCACAATGAACTTTATTTTTTATAAAGTTTTGAGAGAGTTTTTGCTCTGATTTTAGATAGCACGTCTGGGAAGACAGCATGCAATAACGATAAAAAATACAAGGAGAGATAGATGAATATCATTAATATAACGGACTTAATAGACCAAAGTAAGCTAACCAAGCATCAGATATGGGTGTTGCTGTTATGCGCTTTATGTATGGTTGTTGATGGCTTTGATGTACAAGCAATGGGTTATGTTGCCCCTGCAATTATCCAAGACTGGGGAATTGCAAAAGCAGATTTAGGTTCAGTTTTTGGTGCTGGACTGATTGGGATGGCACTTGGCGCATTATTTCTCGCCCCTTTTGCCGATAAGTTTGGGCGTCGACCTGTATTAATTGGCGCCATGTTTGCTTTATCCATATGTATGGCAGTCACGATGATGGCTGATTCAGTTCAAGCATTGGTCAGTTACCGTTTTATAACTGGGATTTGTATGGGGGCGATCATTCCGAACTGTGTCACTTTAGCAGGAGAATATAGTCCAACTCGTTTCCGCGTCACCCTGATGATGATTATTTCTTCAGGTTTTATTCTTGGCGGTGTTTTGGGTGGCGTACTGGCTGCTGCCATTATTCCAATTTGGGGGTGGCATTCGATCTTTTTAACAGGCGCAATTGCTCCATTTATTCTAACAGTGGTTATGTTGTTTAAATTGCCAGAATCATTGCCTTTTTTAACTCTGAAAAATCGTAAACCTGAAGTGTTAAAAACTTGGGCGACTCGTTTGGGCTATGTTGAAACCGCTGGCACTGAGAGCAAATTTGTTGTGAGGGAATCGGCTAAAGAGGGGGCACCAATTGCGCAACTATTTAAGAACAATTTAGCACTTGGGACACTCATGCTGTGGGTGGTCAATTTTATGAATTTATTAGCTGCTTACTTCTTGGCAAATTGGCTCCCTGTATTGATGACAGAAGCGGGCCATACGGGTTCAAAGGCAGTGTTGGCAGGGGCTGTATTTTGGATAGGAGGTCTACTAGGTAATTTGATTTTAGGTTGGTTTGTTGATCGTCGTGGTTTTGGCTGGACATTAAGTTTGACCTTTATCGGTGCTGCGTTAGCCATTGCCATGATTGGACAATCAGCGACAACACTGTCTATGGCATTTTTAGTGATAGGCGCAGCAGGTTTCTGTGTACTCGGAGCACAAACTGCATTGAATGCATTAGGTGCGGTGTTTTACCCAACTTCAGTCCGTTCAACAGGAATTGGTTGGGCATTGGGTATTGGGCGGCTAGGGTCAATTTTAGGTCCTGTATTGGGTGCCGAATTGATTCGTCTCAATTGGTCAACGCCAAATCTGTTTTTAACAGTGACCATACCTGTAATTTTGGCATTAATTGCAATCCTCGTTTTTTGGAAGTTTGGCAATTTACCCACCGCTGCGAGCCAAAGTGCAGCTACTCATAAAAAAATATAAATTTGAAATAATTTCAATGCCTTAAAGATGTTTAAGTTGATCAAATTTATGAATAAATCAAGAAGGGAATTCTTATGAAAACAATATATTTCTTCATTATAAATCTGCTATGGGCAAGTAGCGCAATATTAATGTTATCGCCAGCGTATGCGACAACCAGTAATAGCAAGGAGGGACAAAATAGTGAAAAAAATCCTGCCAATATTGAGCCACAAGCGAATATTGATAAACCGATATTACCAAGCAAAATCAATCTTTTAAAATCAGGAACTGAACTCAATTTATATGGTTTGATCCGTTTAGATGCAACTTATCAATCAGCTGGTTCAGATACGATGTTTAATAATATCAATGTTGTACCAATTGAAAATACACCAGAGGCTCGTCAACAAGAAAATCGCTTTAAATCAACACCGAGTGTGACTCGGATAGGTTTAGATTTTAAAACACCAACCGAAATAGGCGCTGTGGGCGGTAAAATTGAAATGGATTTTGTCGGTGGTGCGACTCGGGATCAGTTCCGTATTCGCCATGCTTATTTAACTTTTGACAAATGGTTAATTGGGCAAGCATGGTCAACCTTTGTTTCACCCATAGAATTTATGCCTGAAACAGTGGATGCACTGGGCTATGTAGGTGGGGCGTTATTACGAACACCATTGCTTCGTTATAGTGATCGTTTAGGTGCTGAGACGACCTATGCAGTCAGTATCGAGGATCAAAAATACATGGGACATACCGAGCCAGGATCTAAAATTCGTTTACCTGCATTGGCTGCTCGTATAAACCATCAGTTTGCAGATAAAGCTGGGTTAATTTCAGGGAGAACTTTTGTTGGAGAGAAGAAAACCAATGTCGATGACAATATGGCTTGGGGGCTTGGCTTAGGTGTTCAATATCAGTTTACTGAGAAAAATATGTTGAAGGGTGACTATTACCATGTAAAAGGTGATGGACGTTATGTACTTTGGTCAAATAATGGTTATGCCATCGATGGCAATCAAAAAATGCATAGTAATGAATTTGATAGCATTACCTTTGGTCTAACACATACTTTTACCCCACAACTGCGTTCTACGATTGGTTACGGTTATATGCTTGCAAAAGATAATAATGAGTTTGCACGTTTAAACTACGAAAATTCAACTCAGAATAAATCTTTATGGCAAGGATGGATAAACACAATGTATAAGCCCTATACACCCGTTACTTTAGGAGTTGAATATGTATATGGTGAACGCGAAACCTTTAATGGAAAAAAGGGTGAAGATAACCGTTTAAACATTATGGCAAGTTATAATTTTTAATCTAAACGTGTCATTAGAATTAAATAGGTCATCTGCTCAGGAGCGCCTATTTAATTCATTTTAATATTTTTGAATTAACACGTTGTGATGATGTGAATCAGTAAAAATTGTTAGCTTCAATTAAACAATAATAAAAAAGCCAAGCATTCGGTTGCTGTTAAGTGCATTTAGATCATGTGGCGCAACCTACTAAAGATCCAGTGCCTTTAGTAGGAGACGTTAATAAAGACAAGAAAAAGAATATACAGATGAGTTTGAACAATGGTGGGAAACCTTATCTATCGAAGAACAAATTTCAATAGCTGCATCTGTAGAACTTCTTGAGAGTTTCGGTACGAACTTAAAGTTTCCGCATAGTAGCGGTATAAATGGTTCTAAACATGATCATATGAGGGAGTTAAGAACTCAACATCAAGGTCGCCCTTATCGTACTTTATACGCTTTTGATCCAAGACGAACAGCTATATTATTATTGGCAGGAGATAAGACAGGCGATGATCGTTGGTATGATGTGAATGTTCCGATTGCTGACAAATTATATGATGAACATCTTAATTTACTTAAAAAAGAGGGTTTAATCTGATGGCTAAAAAGTTTTCTGAATTACGTTCAAATATGCCTATTGATGCTCAACAAAAAGTGCATGAATTGGCTCAAGAAATGACTAAAGATATGCCTTTGCAAGAATTACGAGAAGCAAGAAAGCTATCTCAAAAAGTTATTGCTGAATTATTAAATGTACAACAACCTGCAATAGCTAAAATGGAAAAACGAACAGATATGTATGTTTCTACTTTAAGAAGCCATATTGAAGCAATGGGAGGAGAATTAGAAATAATCGCTAAATTTCCTGAAGGTGCTGTTCGTATTACTAATTTCACAGAGATGTAGCCAAGCTTAGGTTTATTAACACCACCTTTATTCTTTTAAGGGTTTATTTTTTCTTAGCGCTATTTAACTTTACTTGAATATCTCTTCATAATTGAGCAATTGTTTTTGATCTGACCAATCATTTTGTAAGTGTGCGATAAGTGGAGTAACCGTAAGCATAGCGCCTTCAACTTGATGATAACTAAAAAGTTCAGGTAAATTGGGCTTAAAGATAGTATTGAGCGTAGCATCTAAAGCAAGAATGACGATTTTATAAAAAGGCGAAAGTTTAAGATCACCACTATCGATGACTTTTATTCCTAAATTCGGCTCTTTAGCAAGCTCCACCATCTTTTTTATTTATTGGCTGATGATATCGAGTGGAATACAGTCTCCTACAAAATTTTCGAAGGGACCCCGTTCTTTTGAGATCGATTCAAATAATTTTTATTATTATTTTCCATTGCCCATAAATAGAATCCTTTTCTATTGTTCGAAACAACATATCTATGAACACTAAATCCTTCTTTCATATTCTGTATAAGAATTTTTATAAAATATTAGATCAACTGTCTAGATGATTAAAGAAAAGTGATCACAGCGTTATATAGAAATAAATGAACTGTAAGCAATTTTGGGGTTGATTCAGATCATTAAAACGCATACTCAAAACCTCAACAAATTTTCTTAATTAAATTTTTTATAAATTTATAGACGACTGGTCTATTATTGATTTATAGTGTGTGCATGAAACGATCAGATAAAAGTGAAGCGACTCGACAACATATCTTAAATACTAGTTTTAAGTTGGTATTACATAAAGGTTTTGTTGGCGTTGGCTTACAGGAAATTTTAACGACTTGCGGTGTACCCAAAGGGTCGTTCTATTATTACTTTACTTCCAAAGAAGCATTTGGTTGTGCGCTTTTACAGCAATACCTTGCTGATTATAAAGTGAAAATTGATCAATTGATTCTACAAGAAGAGCGGAGTGCTTATGCGCGTTTAGTCGCGCTTTGGCAAGCATGGATTGATGACCCATGTCATAACGAGGGAGGCTGGGCTGAGAATTGTCTGATTGTAAAACTTGCCGCAGAGGTCTCTGACTTATCGGAAGATATGCGTCAGATTTTAAATTTTGGTGTAAGCAAGCTGACAGAACGCATTGCAAATTTACTCAGTGACGGACAACAGGATGGCTCAATTCCACAACATATTGAGCCTGAGAAAATGGCACAAACCATGTATCAACTCTGGTTAGGCGCAGCTTTATTGGCGAAACTAGCACAGAACAAACAGCCACTTTATTTGGCTTTAGAAACCACACAGCAATTACTAAAACCTATATAGGAATAACAAATGAAAAGTATTATTCATCAAGTTTTTGGCGAACCTGTCGACGTATTAGCAGCAGCAGAAATGCCAAAGCCAGAGCCTAAAGCGGGCGAAGTTCGTATTAAAATGATTTTATCTCCGATGCATAACCATGACGTCTGGACGGTGAGAGGAAGTTATGGCTATAAGCCGACACTTCCTGCAATTGGGGGAAGCGAAGCGGTTGGTGTGATTGATGCCGTCGGTGAAGGTGTCGATGCAGTGTCTGTCGGGCAACGTATTGCAGTTGCCGCGGTTCACGGCAGTTGGGCGGAATACTTTATTGCGCCTGCGCATGGTGTTGTGCCTTTAATTGATGCAATAGATGATGAAACCGCTGCACAATTGATTGGTATGCCAATTAGTGCACTGATGTTGTTAGATTTTATTGATTTAAAACAAGATCAGTGGCTTATCCAAAACACAGCCAATGGCGCTGTGGGTAAAACTGTTGCGATGATCGCGCACGCTCGCGGTCAAAAAGTCATTCATTTGGTTCGCCGTAGTGATGCGGTTGCAGAAATGAATGGTTTAGGTATTCAAAATGTAGTGGCGACTGATCAAGCGGATTGGAAAGATCAAGTAAAAGCGATACATGCAGATCAACCTTTAATTGCTGGAGTAGATTCGATTGGGGGGAAAGCCAGTGGTGAAATGTTGGCTTTACTTAGTGAAAATGGTGTCTTGGTTTCATTTGGTAGTATGACGGGTGAACTGATGCAAATTTCATCAGGTGATCTTATTTTTAAACAAGCGACAGTCAAAGGTTTCTGGGCAAGTGTGGTCAACAAACAATTGTCTGCAGAACGAAAAAAAGAGTTAATTGTAGAATTGGTGACTTTAGCGGCTCAGAAAAAATTAGTATTGCCTGTTGAAGGTGTATTTAGTTTCGATCAAATTCAACAAGCAGCAGCCAGAGCAACTGAAGGTGCACGCCAAGGCAAAGTGTTATTAAAACCATAAATGTACTTGGCATAGATCAGTTGCGAGACTGATCTATCAGCGTTTTTAAAATAAGGAAGAAAACGATGATTGGACAAATTTTAATTGCCTTAATTGCACTGCTACATGTGTATATTTTAGTTTTAGAGATGTTCTTATGGGATAAACCATACGGTTTAAAAGCATTTGGGAATACGCCTGAAAAAGCACAGCTCACCAAAGTCATGGCACAAAATCAAGGCTTATATAATGGCTTTTTAGCAGCAGGCTTATTTTGGGCTTTATGTGCACCTGTAATTTATGCCTTACCACTGGCAAATTTCTTTTTGGGCTGTGTATTGATTGCTGGGATTTATGGCGGCTTAACGGCAAGTAAGAAAATTATTTACATACAAGCGATTCCAGCAGCATTGGCATTACTTATCGTGAATTTGAATTACTAAAGTAAGGGCGAATCTCGCCCTTACTTAAAGTTCTTCAAAAAATTTAATTACATAGCTGCATCAGAGAGATCAATAAGCTCTCTCGCTTCATATGAATCGTTCAGAAGATGATCTTAATTTATTTATTAATATCTCTGATGTTGGTTAACTTCAATTGATTCTAATCCATGTATTTGCTTACTTTGTAATGTGCAGGCAATTTGATCCACTCTTCACGTGATAAATAGCTGATATGCTCTGTACGGTAATCCGCTAGAAACTGATTATATTTATCTGTTTCAGTGTGATGATGCTTAAAGCCACATTTTGCTTGTGCTTTATGTGACTGTTCATTATCTGCAAAGTAACCACACCATAAAGCTTGTAATTGCAAATCTTCATAGGCATGTTGCATGACTGCCTTAACAGCCTCAGGTATAAAACCATTTCCCCAAAAGGGTACACCAATCCAATAAGCAACTTCTGCTTCATTATCAGCGATATCAAAATTACTGTCTTGCCCAATCAGTAGACCGACCATGCCAATGGCTCGATTGTCTTGCTTTTTCGCAAGCGCATAGACTTCATCATGTGCAAAAACTGTCTGAATATATTCTAAACTTTGTGCCTGACTTTCATGTACGGGCCAGCCCGCAATTGGCCCAACGCGTTCATCTTTTGCGTATTCGTATAAACTCTCTGCATCATTTTCCTGCCAAGGTCGTAAAACTAAGCGTTCAGTTGTCAAAATCATATTTTTAAAGCCTCTTATAAAATTCATCTCATTTCAAAATGAACTATAGGTATTTTAGGGACTGCTTCCTATGCGTATATTTTGGCAATTTCGGTACTTTTCAAAACAAAATCATTATAATTAGGCAGATATTTAATAAATTTTATTCAAAATGCAAAGTGATCTAAATTATCTTCGTCAAAATGCAAAAGATTATTTATGGGGAACAAGTCATTTAAGTGATTCGTTAAACCAGCCTTTGCTATTAGCATATTGTTCACTTATTTTTATTACACAAGGCCATGCTGATTTAAGCATTCAGTTTAAAAGTTACCATTTGCAAGCAGGTGATTTTTTGGTTCTTGCAGAAGATTCATTGACTATTATAAAAAACCAATCGGCTGATTTTTCTTGTAATTATTGTATATTCAATCGTCATTTTGCTGCTGAAGTTGCCGCTGTTTTACCAAACGCTTTATTTGCTTATCTCAATCAAATGCCACATTTTTCCCCCAATACCGAACAGGCAGGTTTAATCAAGATATGGCAATCTCAAACCGATTTTATTATTAAATCCACAGAACAGTATCAGCGCACATTATTATGCAATCACTTGCAAAATTTTTTTCTGGTACTGTCTGAAATCGTCAATCACAAAAAGACCTTAGCCAAGAATGAGTACACAAGAAAAGAAAGATTATGTTGGAAGTTTTGGGAAATGATCGCAATACACTGTCACGCTGAACGGGAGGTTTTGTTTTATGCACAAGCCTTAAACATTAGTCCCTACTATTTATCGCAATTGTGTAAGCAAATTTTTAATGATAGCCCTAAAACGCTGATAGATCGGCTGGTGATTGTTAATCTTAAACAACGACTTAAAATGAATACACTCTCAATTCAAGTGATTGCTGACCAGATGCATTTTAATGACGCTTCCTATATGTGTCGTTATTTTAAAAAGCATACAGGCTATACGCTACGCCAATATCGAAAAGACAATTAAGATAAGATTTTTAACGTGATATTTTGAATAGGCTTCTTTTATAAGTTCTTTTTAAAAGTATAGATCAACACAAAAGCGCCCTGATCCTCGTCTTTTCCCAACGCGAGAGGAACGTCCAATACCAATCTGACTCACTCTCCATGCTTATTTTTTCATCTATGGACGTGAACGAATGGGTAAAAATTTTATTCTTATCAATTTTAATGCTTGATCTACTTCATCATGAGAACGTTTGTAAATCAAATTGATGGATAATGTACACGCAGCTTACAAATGACTGATTAATACTCTTCGTGAAAATGATTTGATCATTTATATCACTGAGATTACGTTTAAACATATTCCAGACTCATCATTGGGTTTAAAAAGAATATGCGCTTAACTGATCCATTAAGTTTTTTAATTTTTTTAAATCAGATTTATTTTGCTTGTCAAATGGATATAATTCAAATGAAAACCAAGAATCATCAGCATAAAAAATTTGAAAATAAAAGCTTCTGTCCAACTTTTTATCTCAACTTCAGACTTATGATCTGGTTGTATTAAATTATCAATAATTTCAGTGAATTATTAAAATGTTTTTATGTGATTTTTAAATATAAAAACAGTACGATTGTTCCATTCTTTAATCTCATATTTCATCGTTAAATATTTAAGAGAGTGGTTTAAAACCTGATTTTATCAAATTTTTTATTAAAATAAAACTCTAGTCGATATGAGTATTTAATTTTTAAAGATAAAGTTAAGGCTTGCTTTGTGTTTTTTAGTTATTCTATGTGAGTATTTGGTGTTTTAAATAATAAGATTAATCTGGTGAATATTTATTTGATTTTTTTATGATGTTTTTTTTGAATAATTTTATCTTTCTTTTTTGTTGTTAAATATGTTTAAAAATAATCATCACATAATAGTTATTATATTTTTATTATTAATATTAAATTTTTGCTTTTATATATTGATTTATTTTTTTTGGCTATTGGTGTTTTATTTTATATGATTAGGTTCTCAAAAAATATAAATTTAATCTATTGCTTTGTATTTTTATTTTGGTTTATCTGGAATATAGATAAATAAAGGTTTCTTTTATTTAATTTACAATTGGTCTTATTTTTTTTCATAGAATAACATATTTTTATTTTGATGAAATAGGATATATATTGACTCAAAATACCGACGATTAATAGATTGTTGGTAGTAAATAATTTCATAATAATTATACACTTGCTTTATGTTTGTTGTGTATTTAATTCAGTGAAATTAAATACTTAACTTTGAAATATTATAAGTTTGGTGATAAATAATACCCACGAATTTGAAATGGAAAATTTTTCATCAACTTATTGAGCGATAAACAACTCTACTCATAAATAGTGGGTGTGTATGATAAAGATCTATGAAATGATTTTTCATAAAGGAATGGGTGAAAACTCTCATTTTTTTTATGCAGTAAATAATCAGGCATCTCGTCAGCATTTTATTCAAATGCTGAGGAAAGAGATTGATTGTGAACTGGGTGATTTTAAAAAGAGTTGTATCCAAGATGATCGAAATGACCTCAAATGGCTTTATGAGGAAGTAAGCAGGGAAAGTCATTTTTACTTAGATATTATGGAAAATGATTTTATTTATAATTCCGTTGCTGCATTAGGCTTGCATATTTCGTTGAGAGTGGAAGAGCAAAATTTATTTGAATTACAAGAAGGAGATAAATTTTTATAAAATTATATTTAAATTGAAATATTGAAATATTGAAATATTGAAATATTGAAATATTGAAATATTGAAATATTGAAATATTGAAATTTAAATTGACGAATTTTATCTTTTTGTCAATTAAAAGTTTTCGATCAGCATTTTATAATGCCATATCGTCGCCCATTCTCCCCCTAAAAATTGAATGGGTTTTTTTTGCTCAGTATGTTTGTAAATCTTGGGTTTGTAGCTAATTAGATATAGGCGTATATCTATAATAATCTTCATTATTTTAGTGTTTTTATATGTTTAAATCTTTGGTGTAATTTAATTCATATTGATTTGAAAATTTATTTTAAAATATAAAAACTTATATTTAATCGGTGGTGTTTTTTAGTGTATTTATTGAACGCGTATTTATCACATGTAATTATGTAAATGCTTTCACACTTCTGGTGTAAAAGTTAATAAATAATACACATCATGGGATTAAATATGAATATTTTTACAAAACTAACCCTTACTATTTTATTGGGTACAGGGTATATCGCGACTACACAAGCAGCAGTGACGGGTCAGGTTGATGTAAAACTGAATGTTTCAACAGGTTGTACTGTTGAAGGTTCTACAGTGAATGGCAATATCAACAAATTTGGTACATTAGATTTTGGTAAAACTTCTGGCACTTGGACCAATACCCTTACGGCTCAAGTTGCTTCATCTGGTACGGGCAGCCATCTCAATGTGAAATGTGATGGTACAACAGATGTTAACTTTACTGTTGCAATTGATGGTGGTCAACGCGCTGATCGTAGTCTTAAACATACAACTGCTGCAGATGTAGTCAGCTATAACGTTTATCGTGATGCTGCACGTACCAACCCATATGCAATCAATACGCCTCAGACTTTCACTGCTGCGACAGGTGTAGCTCAAGAAATTCCAATCTTTGGTGCTGTTGCTGCAAATAGCGGTACTGCAAAAGCACAGGGTGATTATACAGACACTTTATTGGTGACTGTTAATTTCTAATTGGTATACGTAACAGTGAACAGGTTTGTTATTAAACAAGCCTGTTTTAAGGAGGAACGTATGCATCTGTTGCTTAAACAATGCGTGGGATTGTTGGTTTGTAGTCTTATTTCGTCATTCACCAGTGCTGCACAGTTAGCAGCTAGATTAAATGTGCAGATTGAATTAGAACCCTCATGTGAAATTAATAATCAGTCTGTCAGTAATGCAACAAATGGTCTGAATTTTGGTCAGCTGGATTTTGGTGAAACCACAGCTGCATTTAATCAGGTGATTGAGACCAGCTTAAGTCAGGGTTCTACATCAGGTTTGACCATTCAATGCCCTGGCAATGCTCCAATAAAAGTTACTTTTGGTGCGGGGCAACATGACAGCAAGGTTCCAGCACCTTTTGGCGCAAATTATTTTCGTGCCATCAGTAATGGCACAGATTTCCTTGCCTACAACATCTTATATGGAACTGCTCGCGAAGCACTCAAGCCTAATCAATCAATTACCTTGACCAATAATGGTCAGCCGCAAACGCTTAATCTCATGGGTCAAACTGTTAATAATGGTCGGTCAGTATCGCTTGGGCAATATACCGACACTATTCCAATTACCATCGAATTTTAAAGAACGAAATCATGAAAAAAATAGGTTTAAGTGTTCTGCTGATGTTGGCTGTGCAGTGGGGATATGCTGAAACAGAAGCAACTTTTACGGTTCAAGCACGTATTGCCAATGGCTGTGGGTTAAGTAATGTCGAACAGTTACTTGATTTTGGTCGTCATCCTGTTGTGGCGCAGGGAAAATTAAGTGAATCAGTGATAAATACAACACAAAGTTGGAATATCCAATGTACTGCACGGCTACCGGTAAAGGTGATGTTGAATGGTGGTGATCACTTTTCAAATAATTCTCGGCGAATGAAACATGCCCAGCAGAATGAATTTGTACCTTATCAGCTTTATCAGGACAGTAATTTGCAAGGTGAATATGCCAGTGGGAGTACTTACTCGCTGATACCAACCACTACGCTGAATACCGTACTGGGTTTTGCAGTCTACGCTGTTGCAGACTTGAATAATAACAATCAACCACGATCAGCAGGCCTTTATAAAGATACGGTCGCAATTACGATTACATGGTGATTCTATGAGCTTAAATAAAATGAAAATATGGTCGGGCAGAACTTTCTCTGCGGCCGCGATATTGATGGTCACTTCACCGGTATTCGCACAGGCCACTTTTTTAATCTGGCCAATCTATCCAAAAATTGAAGAAAATGAAAAAGCCTCTGCGGTGTGGCTACAAAATACCGGTAATTCTGATGCCATGGTACAGATTCGGGTATTTAAATGGGATCAGAATCATCAACAAGATGCTTATGCGGAGCAAACTGAGGTTATTCCAAGTCCGCCAGTGGCGAAGATTAAGGCGGGTGAAAAGCATATGTTGCGTTTGACTCGCTCAGCTGCTGTACCTGATGCAAAAGAACTTGCCTATCGAATTATTGTCGATGAATTACCGATTAAGCTCAATCCAGAAACGAATAAAGAAACATCAACGGTCAGCTTTCAGATGCGTTATTCCATTCCCTTGTTTAGCTATGGCAAAGGACTTGGCAGTGGTTTAACTGAAGTTTCACAAAAAACCAATGCAAAAAATCCTTTGGCTAAACCGATATTAAGTTGGTGGGTCAAAAATAATGAACAGGGCAAACCTGAACTTTATATTAAAAATACAGGTTCAAAATTTTCGCGGCTTTCAGGAATTAAATTAACCCCGACTTCAGAGCAAATGGCTTTTGGCAAAACCGCCTTTGGTTATGTGCTGGCAAACAGCACCATGAAGTTTGATCTGGACAATAAGTTACTCAACAGCCTGAGTGGTCAAAGTAGTTTGTATGGGGTTGACAGTTCAGGGGTGAAACAGGAATTGATTGAGATTAAAAAAGAAGGAGGGGGAGGATAAATGCGTTATTTATCAGGGTTAAATACACCTTCTTTTTTATGCAAAAGCCTGACATTGATATTGGTTGCGAATATTCCATTGCTGAGCTGCAATGTCTATGCAAATGGTTTACCACCACCACCGCGAGATGTTTCAGAAGTGAATAGCTTATTTAAGCTCTATCTGGACTTGGTGATCAATCAATATTCGACGCGACAAGTGATACCAGTCATTGTCAAAGGAGATCATTACTTTATCCAGCAATCGAAACTGGATGAGCTACAGATTAAGCTGCCTGCGGATGCACTTCAGCAACAGTTAGAAAAAAACCTGACCGATCTGGATGTATTTACTTTAGGCTTTTCGGGCAAGGCTTTGGATTGGGTCAGCCTCAATCAGATTCCCGAATTGAAGTATGAGTACAATTCAGCGCAACAGTATTTTAGTCTAGATCTTCCTGCCAGCTGGATGCCGGTGCAGATACGCGGCTTGGATTCATGGTATCAACCTGAAACAGCGCAGTCGGGTATTGGTTTATTAAATAACTATGACTTTTATACCTACCGCCCAGAGAATGGTGGCTATAGTAGTACATTATTTACAGAACAACGCTTTTTCTCACCTTATGGGGTACTGAGAAATTCAGGGGTTTATAGCAAAACTGATTTTGACTCATCCAATCAGAACAGCGATGGTTATCATCGCTATGACACCACTTGGCAATATGATGATCCGGTCAGTGTGATTTCATTTTTAGCAGGCGATGTGATTACAGGAAGTAAAAACGCTTGGGGAAGCTCAGTGCGTTTAGGGGGATTACAGTTACAACGTAATTTTGGCACCCGTCCAGATTTGATTACCTATCCTTTACCCCAGTTTAAAGGACAAGCGGCCTTACCGAGTACCGTGGACTTATTGATTAACGGACAGAAAGCCAATTCAACCGATGTGCAATCTGGTCCTTTTATTCTGAATAATGTTCCGTTTGTTAATGGTAAAGGCGAGGCGGTGATTGTCACCACAGACAGTGTTGGCCGTCAGGTGGCAACCTCAGTGCCGTTTTATATTTCGAATACTTTGCTTAAACCGGGGTTATTGGATTATTCCGTGTCTATGGGGCAGATCCGAGAAGATTATGGGATTAAGAACTTTGAATATGGCAAATTTGCCAGTTCAGCGGATGCGCGTTACGGGATTAACGATTGGCTCACGGCTGAAGGACGGGTTGAACTCTCTGATTCAATTCAGTTGGCTGGATTGGGGTCAGTGCTTAAGCTGAATCAGTTTGGGGTATTAAGTGGTTCGGCAACTCAAAGTCGGGCAGATCGTGAATTTAATCGGATCAATAGCCAAAATCTCAAGGGAAATCAATATACTTTAGGCTATAGCTATAACCAGCAACGCTTTGGATTTAGTCTCAATCATACCCAACGTGATCAGGATTATTATGATCTTTCACGCTTGCAATATAGCAATTTGGTCTCAGCCAACAATCATAAAAGTTCGGTTGCCAACACGTATTTTGCCACAGATAAATCAGGGACTTTTGGGGTGGCCTATATCCTGACCAAGAACCGCGACATTAAAAATAAACTGATGAATCTGTCGTGGGCACCGATACTCCCGTCTTATATGCGTGGTGCAACGGTGTCATTAAGTGCCAATCGGGATTTTGTGGAAAAAGAGTGGAATGCAGCATTTCAGTTATCGGTTCCATTTTCCAAAAGCAGATCCACTGCCAGTCTAGGTTATAGCCAACAATCCAGTGGTGATTATGCTTATATCAACTATAACCGTAGTGCACCGTTGGCAGGTGGTGTTGGTGTTGATTTAAGTCGACGTTTTAATGAAAACAGCGATGACTTTAATCAGGCACGTGTCAGCTACCGTAACCAATATTTTAATACCGATGTCGGCATGTCGGGTGCCAATGACTACAACTATTGGTTTGGACTGTCAGGTTCGGTGGTGTTGATGTCAGGCAATGTTTTCGTTGCCAATCGACTGGGTGAATCTTTTGCCTTAATTGATACCAATAAAGTTGCAGATGTTCCAGTGCATTATGAAAACAGCTTGGTGGGGCGGAGTAACGCCAAGGGCTATGTGTTTGTACCGTCAGTGACGCCTTATTACGCGGCTAAATACAGTATTAACCCGATCGATTTACCCTCTAACTTTAATGCAACCCAAGTTGAAAATCGGATTGCGGCAAAACGAGGCTCAGGTGTGGTGATAGGCTTCCCAATCAAACAGTCTTATGCGGCAAATGTGTATTTGGTGCAAAGCAATGGGCAAGCGGTTCCAGTGGGTGCGGTGGTACATCGTGCGGATCAAGAATCGAGTTATGTGGGAATGGACGGGATTGCTTATCTTGAAGATCTCGGTGCAGAAAATAGCATTCGAGTGCAACTGCAAGATCAGAGCGTATGTGAAGCAAACTTTTCATTGGATTTAAAACAAGCGCAACAACAGATTGCAGTGATTAAGTCGGTTGTTTGTCGTGAGGTGGCTCAACCATGATTACTTTAAAAAAAATAATACCCGCGAGTCTATTATTCTCTGGGTTAATATTGATCACAGCTCAGAATCAAGCTGCTTGTGTTATTACCTCAAGTGGTAATGTGACGATGGGTACGATTTCGTCTATGACATTGGCGGAGCAAGGGACGCAATCTAATCAGTTTAGTGCGGGTTTAAGGTGTGAAGGGTTTAGTTTGGCTGCTTTAAATACCACTTATTTGATGTATCGGGTCGATCAGATACCAGTAAACTATACAAATAGTGGAACTGGTGAAAGTCTCACAGTGAGTTATCTGGACACCAATAATAAAGCAATTGGTGTTGGTAAAGAAATTGATATGAGTACTTTTTCACTTCTTAACTTCTTTACTGGGCCTAATGGTGCATTACCATTTTATGCCAAAATTAATCCAGGGCAAAATGTTTCTCCAGGGAGATATACAGCGGACAAATCCTTTAAAGTCAAATGGTATTATTCTGTACCTGAGCTTGCATTTGTGGGGATAGGGAGCTTTTTTGAAAGCCCAGGTTTTAGACGTCCAGGTTTATTTACAGATCAAAATTGGGGCACAGGGAGTGATGCAAACTTGAACTTATATATTGACGTTTCAGCAGATTGTCGTATTTCTACCAATGCGGTTAATTTTGGAACATCGCCTTTTGCAGATGTCTTTACACCAGTTCAAACTTCTCTAGGCGTACGTTGCTCAGTATATACACCTTATCATGTCAGTTTAAATAATGGTCTCTATCCACAAAGTGGTAATCAACGTGCAATGAAATCTGAAACGGGTAACAATTATTTGAGTTATGAGATTTATAAAAATGCAACGACGGAACGTTGGGGCAGTATCGGCAATGAACGCTGGTCAAGTCTCGAGGCGACAACGAACCCAGGTCAGCATAATACCAATCAACAGGGTTTTGCCTTTACTGCAAAAGTTCTGGACACTAATTCACCAAGTCTGCCTGCTGGTAATTATTCAGACACAATAACGGTAAATGTTGAGTTTTAACGATATAAAGCCATGATAATGATTTTATCATGGCTTTATTAAATGATAATTTTATAGTTTATTTTTTTATCGATATTAAATAAAAACTCTCTTTAATTATGTTTTTTTATAAAAATATGCGAACCTTTTGCCTTATTAAAACCCATTCTTAAAATTCATTATTATACATATACAAGTGTATTTTATTATTTATTATACATTTTTTATGTGAAATATCTCAAGATTAAAATAGTTTGTATGGATGTTTAAAGATGTTGGCATTGGCATAATATTTGTTTTTTTTTGTTTTTTGACTATTCTTTTATGGTCTTAATTCGTGTTTTAATTTTCAATTAAAATATGGATTTTAATAATTATTTATTATAAGGGTGGGTAATTGTTTCTCTATGTTTTAAATCATTTATATGTTTTATACATATTTGTTTTTCTAAAGAATACTGAATATAAATGTTATTATTTGAAGAGGGCTTATTGTGCGGACTTATGCATACTTCAGGATTGATGGATTCTCAATGGATGAATTTAATTATGCTGACTATATTCTTGGGTATGGTTATGAAATACCGAAAAATAGGCTTGTATTTGAACAGGTGAAAATAGGTATACCCCTAGAATTTAGGCATAAACTTATTAACTTAATTAACTATACATTGGAAAGCGGAGATCTTTTATTAATAGATGGAATAGATTCTTTGGGAAGTGATTTCAAAGAAATATATTCGAGTGTCAATTTTATTTTTAAAAAAGGAATTCGCTTAGTCTGTTTGGAATTTTCAAAGAAAGAAATTAAAGGAGACATAAAAAAGATTTTTTTTCATTTTCTAAAAATCTGTTCTGATTTCGATGGAAAACTTCAATCGAATAGAAAGATTGGTAATAAAAATATAAACAAAGTAGGTCGACCAGAAATTTTGAATAAGGCCCAGAAAGATGAAGTTTTAGAAAAGTTTAAAAACGGGCAAAGTGTCTATTCTTTAGCTAAGCAGTATTCGGTTACAAGAACAGTCATTCAAAGACTACTTTCAAAATCATCAGACCATGCTATTGGTGAGGATTAAATGAATATGAACGTTAAAATGAATAACAAAGCTAAAACAAGTAGATTGGTTGTTGCAAAACAAATGAGCAATCTGGATAAGATATTCGTTGTTCAACTCAAATATTATCTAAATAATAAGTTGAGAGTTATTGATGACGCCAATGAAATTGAGATTAGCTCTGTAAACGGATTGATTGATTATGAAATTTACAAAATCGAACATGAGGAAAAGAAAATCATTTTTTTATATGGTTCTAGTCCATATGTTATAGATTTAAAAAATTAATTTTTTAATTAATCTTTTAGATATGAAAAGTTAAGCACTTTTAAGTTTGATGTTGTGGTTAATTGTTTTAAAATTTATTCTGATTTTTTATAACAGTAAGACAATAATATTTAAAATATTTGCTAATAAATATTTTGGATTTTTAAATTAAATTTAGGATATTTGTGTTTTTGATAAAAACTTTTTAAAATTAAGTTGTAGTGTTATTTAAGATGTAAATCTTTTATTTTTTTGTATAAAATGGTTGTTTTTTTTAAATTTTAAATTGGTTTAATTTAATGTAAATAGAATCAATTGGAAAAATTATTGTTAAAATAGATTGGATTTATATCTAAATGATATTTTAAACATCAGAACGCTAAAGGTGCTTAACTTTAAATTATAGTGTTTTTTTTATTCTGTGTTTTATTGAAAAGTGATAAAAATCATTTTAAAGATGTTGGTGTTGAGCCATTGGTAAAGTATTAAAATAACGCATGATTTTTTTAAATTGGTTGGGTCGGGAGTGTAAGTAAATAGAATGGTGCTTATTAAAAAACGACACAAAATGTCGTTTAAAATAAAAAATAGGTTGGAGATATTGAGACTTTCAATTAAATTGTTTTTATAAAAACTTTATGACCACTAATAATATGGAACAACTTAACCCATCAGACTTAAAAGCTATTCTACATTCAAAAAGAGCCAATCTCTATTATTTAGAACATGCACGGGTGATGCAAAAAGATGGCCGTGTTTTATATCTAACCGAAGCCAAAACTGAAAATCAGTATTGGAATATTCCTATTGCCAATACGACCGTAATTTTGTTGGGAACTGGAACGTCGATCACTCAGGCTGCAATGCGGATGCTCTGTAGTGCAGGTGTTTTGGTCGGTTTTTGTGGCGGTGGGGGTACACCTTTATTTTCAGGCAGTGAAGTGGAGTGGTTAACGCCACAAAGTGAATATCGTCCAACTGAATATATGCAAGGCTGGATGAGCTTTTGGTTTGATGAAAAGAAGCGTTTAGATGTGGCTAAACAGTTTCAGCTTGCGCGGGTTGAATATATTCGTAAAGTTTGGGCAAAAGATCGGGACTTACAAGCAGAAGGATTTTACTTAGATGATCAGGATATTCAGCAGGCTTTAAGTGGTTTTGAAAAGAAGATTCCTAATATGACCAAAGTTGGCGATTTACTTCTTGCAGAAGCTCAGACCACAAAGCAGCTTTATAAAATCGCTGCAACACGTTGTAAACTCAAATTTGAACGAAATGCTGAATATGGTGATTTAGCCAATGACTTCCTCAATCATGGTAATTATTTGGCCTATGGTTTAGCTGCAACCACACTTTGGGTCTTAGGCATTAGTCATTCATTTGCAGTCATGCATGGTAAAACTCGGCGTGGTGCTTTGGTTTTTGATATCGCTGATTTAATTAAGGATGCTGTGGTATTGCCATGGGCATTTATTTGTGCCAAAGAAGGTTTTAAGGAGCAAGACTTTAGAGCCTTGTTATTGCAGAAATTCACCGAGCATAAATGTCTTGATTGGATGTTTGATCAGGTGAAATTACAAGCTTGCAGAAATCATGATGAAAAGGATCAAGCATTATGATTGTAACCTTCATTTCCCAATGCGAAAAGAAAGCACTGTCTCGAACGCGTCGTGTATTGGATGCATTTGCCGACCGAATTGGTGATAACACTTGGCAAACGGTGATTACTGAAGATGGTTTAATTGCAGTTAAAAAGCTACTTAGAAAAACAGTCACAAAAAATACAGCGGTGTCTTGCCATTGGATTCGAGGGCGACGCCGAAGTGAGTTACTGTGGATTGTTGGGAATAGAAATAAGTTTAATAGTGAAGGCATAGTGCCTGTGAATAGTACACAAAAAGAAGTGTTTATGGATGTCATGACAATGAAAGCGAAGAAAGACGAGTTTTATGCAAACACACATTTACAGCCACTTGCAGAGCATTCATTTGCGATAGGGTATTTAGCACAACAATTATTTAAAAAAGTTGTTGAGAATGAAGAGTATGAGAATTTATCTAAAGTGGCTTTTCTGGCAGGGTGTCTACATGACGTCGGTAAATTAGATCCACTTTTTCAAGATTGGGTTAAGAAAGAAAAACAAAAAGCCCCTGAAGATGATGGACAACATATTGATGTCAAATTTACCTTTGATAAGCATCCTCGTCATAATGAAGTTTCATTATTAATTTTTAATTTTTTGGAACAGCAATGTAAGAACTTAAATAATCGACAAAAAGAAAGTCTACAGCATGTTCTGTATTGGCATCATGCTAAACCATATCGTCAAAATGATGATTTTTCAGGTGTTTATAAAGT
Source organism: Acinetobacter sp. BIGb0196 (assembly GCF_011759595.1). NCBI lineage: Bacteria > Pseudomonadati > Pseudomonadota > Gammaproteobacteria > Moraxellales > Moraxellaceae > Acinetobacter > Acinetobacter sp. BIGb0196. Next base: position 1,477,597 of record NZ_JAAOZA010000002.1, read on the forward strand.
TTATGAATATTTGATTAAGAATATTAATGTCGAACAGTTTTCTACTCTGATTAAAAATAGTACCAATTTAATTAAACGTATAAATGGAGTTGCTAAGCATTTTCAATCAACAGATTTGCTTGAGCAACATTTTCCTTGGAGTAGTGAAGATTTAGCAGTGCTTATAGAAAATTTTGAATATCAGTTTAAGAGTAGAAATTTTCCAGATTTTAAATCATACACAAATACTGATTCTACAGAAATTTTAAGTGGGAAAATTCAGGTTAATGCACAACATAATTTATTACGTGCTTGTGTTATTAGCGCAGATCGTTTGGTTTCTAAACAAACTGCACAAGATTTGATGGATTATATTGCTGAAAACCGTTTAGATGAATTATTGGATGATCAGGAAATCTTATCAAATTTAGATGAGCATTTAAAAAGTGTTGCTCATAAATTTCCTGATAGTGATAGAACGCAAAAGCAAAATGAAATCGCTCAGCAGCTTGCAGATTTACGTGATATTGCTGTGCTTGCGGGACCAGCTGGTTGTGGTAAAACTAGAATTGCTTTGGAATGGGCAAAACTAAAACAAGCTAAAAAAATTATTTGGGTTTGCCCGCGAGTTCAAGTCTGTCAAGGGATTTTTGAAGAACTGGTACAGGATTATTTACCTGATGCAAAAGTAGAAATTTTGACGGGTGAATTTAAGTATTTGCATGAAAATGGAAAAATTAGAAATGAGCCTGAACCATTTTCAGGAGATGTTGTAGTCACTACAATTGATCAAATTTTAGGTTCAATTGTGACGCATAGCAATGTAAACAGCTTACTACCGTTTATGGATGCTCATGTAGTATTTGATGAATACCATGAATACATTGGTATGGAAATTTTTAATATTTTATTTGCTGAACTCATTGCAAATAAAAATATGCGTAAATGCTATGAAAAAAATACCTTATTGGTTTCTGCAACTCCACATTACTATTATTTAGAACAAGTCTTAGGTGTTCATAAAGATGATGTGATTGAAATGTCATCTTTTAATAACAGTCAGTACCAGATTGAATTTATTGAATATGATGAATCTATTACAGAGGGAAATCCCTTTTATCAAAGGTTTGATGATCAAACTTTTATTATTTCAAATACAGCTCAAACAGCACAACTTGGCTTTATTTATCAAAAAGATTATGAAAATAGTGTGCTTTTTCATTCCAAATATAAACGTAGTGATAAAAAGAAATGGTTTGAAGAGGTTTTTGATTCTTTTAAAAAGAATGGAACAACCAAGTATGCTGTTTTAAGAAGTGGTCCGATTGTTCAGGCTTCTTTAAATATCACTAGTAAACATATGTTGAGTGAAATGACTTCACCTGAAAATATGTTACAGCGTTTAGGACGTTTGGATCGTTTTGGTGAAAATCATGATGTGAATGTATTGCAAGTGGCAATTACTGAAAATGTGAAAAATGGTAGTTGTAAAGGCTCATCAGCATTTTTTTTAAATCAATTGAATAGTTTGCAAATGACAAAAGCATGGTATGGCTTCTTACAAGATCGATTAAATGGAAAAGTCTTTAAGATTGCTGAGTTATATTCACTGTATAGAGAATTTTATGCACAACAAGATCAAATGAAGGAAAAGTCAGCTGTAGTACAAGATATGGATAAAGCTTTAAAGAAAAGTATTGATTTGATTAATAAAAAAGTTACAGAGCCAACTAAGGTCATAAAGACCAAAACAGCTGAAAGAAAATCTAAAATCAGCAAGAACTCATTACGTGGTGATAGTCGTTTTGTACAGTTGGCTGTATTGAATTTAAATGATTTTAATCATCCCATTTTTGAAAATGAATATGCCTACCAACCGCCTTTGGATGATACAACCGAATACGATAATTTGACTGAATCTTTAACTATGATCAAAGACTCAGGACTAATTAATTATATTGCGCAAAAGCACGGTAATGTTGATCCAACTCATCACGTGAAAAGAATTCCTGATAAAAAACAACAAGCAAGATGTGCTATATTGGAAAATTATGCACGGGATGCAGATTACCCACTGTATTTAAGTTATATCGAAGATGATTTAAACAAGATTGGTGGGACAGGTTTTCGATATCCTGAAGCTATTTATTATGCAACAAGTGACAAACAGCCAATCGGCTCAATTTCATTAGATAAACTGAACTTTTTAACAACAAAACAAGAGGGAAAATAACATGACTAAAGTAACTGGTGTAAAAAGTGTAGATTTTAAAATCACTGCTTATGGTTATGGCGTAGTCAATTGGAACGGACCTACATCATTAACAGGTAATGATGGAAAGACCGTAGATAATCATACTTTACCTAAATTACGTGGGTTCAGTAATTTGTCTGGGAAGATTAAAGAAGAAACAGGCTATAAATATCGTAAAGAAGCTTCTGATATAAATTTTGATGAAAATCCATTGTATATCAGTCAAAACTGTATTCGTCATCATCTTTTCCGTGATCAATCTTATGATTTGCATTATGCAAAAGATAAAAATTTAATTGATGTTGTAGCATCAATTACTGGATTGATACGAGGGTATGTTGTGCCATCTAGCCAATGTAAGCGTACAAGCCCTTTATTGATTACTGATTTTATTGACAAATTAGGTAATGGAAATTTTGAACAATTATCTAATGCAAGTTCAAGTGAAGAAATTATACAAGCTGATGGGACTAAATCGTATAAGCGTGGTGAAAATTCAATTTTCTCCAAAACAACTTTTGGCGATACTCAATACGAAGCATTTGGTTCAATTAGCATTGAGCAACTTCAATTTATTTCTTTAGATAAAAAATTTGATCGTGCATCAATGATTATTAAAGAAGGTGAAGGGGAAAAAATTGCTGAAAAAGTTCAACAATTTATTAAGAGTTTAGATCCATCTAAAGAGCCAAAAGCAATTTTTCATAGTAATTATGTTCGTAAGGGTACAATTTTTAATGAGGGTGAAGTTGGAATTTTATTGGACAACACCGCGATTGATATTTTGGTCAAAGAAACTTTAAACATGCTTGAAGATTTAGTGATTAAACAAGCCAAAGGCTATATGTGCGTAGACACGGTTGAAGTAGATTATAACGATAAGAATAAAATGATGCGTATCAAACGTCGCCCTGATCAAGCGAATCCTGAACCTCAAAGTGATTATGCTGTTTATTTTGAAGCACAATGATGAGGTGATTTTATGCAAATCATTATTGAATATGAATCCTCCTGGCGTAATTCATTTTTGGATGGAGAGGATAATACTGTTAAAAGAAACTTTATTGGTTCTATGACTGCATTGAATGATAAAAAAGCAGAGAACTATAAGTCTAGAAGTATCACTAAAAATACCGTGATGGGGATATTGAATAGGCTCATTGGAGATCAGCGAAAATTATACGATGCAAGAAGTCGTGATGATTATTATTTTAAAAGTATTGAAGAAGTTTTACAGGATAGTGATATCCATGATGAATTCATACTAAGTCAGGAAGTCGTTTATTTAAGAAATATTTCTGGGAGTACAGATCAGAATTCTTTTACAGGGATGATTAAGTTAAGTGATCCTTGGCTTAGTGTGAATTATGCAAAAGAGTTTTGGAATGTGTTGTGGATGAATTTAGAGGAATTGTTTCAATTTATCCAAGACAAAAATATTGAATCGAAAATAGACCCTATTCTAGATCCATTAAGTATTTTGCAAAGATTAGAAGAGGTGAAAAAAATTAAAGTTGCTGTTACTGACGAAATAAATCAAGTAGCAGAAATTTTATCTAGCCGATATCCAAACTTTGCATTAAAAGAGTCAGCCAATAAAGTTAGTGTACTTCCATTATATTGTTCAGCTTTATATTTAAAATTAGATAAATTGACTGAGCAGCATGATACAACTGCTATCAGAGCATCGAGAGGCGGGTTGACAGGCATTTCTCATAATGGTTTTACACCCAAAAATTTAATGGAAAGATTCACGACTGGACAACAAAAAATAGTTTGGGGAAATCCCTATATCAATTCCAAATTCGTAAAAGGTGAGGGCGAAATTAAACAACTCCTTCACAAAGCAAGTGGAAAACTTACAATCAACCTAAATATTTCTAAAGAGCAAGCTAGAGATTTAGAAGAAAAAATTGAAAATGCAGGCGTATCTTCATTTTATCTAGGGAAAAAAGGACTTGCCTATGTTACAGATATTCGATGAGGTCATTTAAATGAAACGTTATATTGAAGTGACATTAATGAAAAATGATGACTTTTCACCTTTTGAGTTATGGTCACGTATCTATGTCCAGCTGCATATCGCATTTGCTGAAATGAAAGATGCGAATAATAAAGTGAATGTTGGTATTTCATTTCCACAATATCGTTTTAATCAGCAAAAAGGTATTGGTTTTTTAGGTGAAAAACTTCGTCTTTTTGCTGAATCTGAAGATGATTTAAAAAAGCTTGATATACCAAAGTGGCTTGAGCGTTTGGTTGATTATATTCATATCAGTTCTATTAAAGAAGTGCCTGAAAGTAAAATTACTGGTTATGCAATTTATAAACGTAAACAAGTTAAAACCAACGCTGAGCGTTTGGCACGCCATCGAATGAAAAGAGGGGATATAGGCTTTGACGAAGCATTGAATCGTTATCGCCAAGTGGTGACAACAACTGATTTGCCTTATGTACAGATGCTAAGTTTAAGTACATCGAATGAACAAGATAAAAAGCGTTTTAAGCTATTTATAGAAAAGCAAATCACTGAAAAATCTGAAATTCAGGTTTTTAGTACATATGGGTTAAGTTCTGTGTCTACAGTACCTGAGTTTTAACCCAATATTTTTTCACTCTTTAACAGTTTAATAAAATCAATAAGTTATGATTGTGGGTTAAAACTTTGGTCTTTTATAGGTTTTTAGTCTTAACTCACTGTTATAACTTTATTTTTTGTTTTAAAATTATAGTTCACTGCCACATAGGCAGCTTAGAAAATATGATTTGTGAGGATGATGGCAATTGGGAGGTTCACTGCCACATAGGCAGCTTAGAAAATACGAATAAGGGCATCAATATCTAGGAATATGTTCACTGCCACATAGGCAGCTTAGAAATGATGTCTGAGACAGTAAATCTAAAGCTGTTTGTTCACTGCCACATAGGCAGCTTAGAAAAACTTTATTAATGATGAATCTGAGCACGTTATTGTTCACTGCCACATAGGCAGCTTAGAAAAGTAATCAATTGATACTGAAAATCGTGAGACGGTTCACTGCCACATAGGCAGCTTAGAAATTCCAGTCATCACCCTTGTCCAAACAAAAGATGTTCACTGCCACATAGGCAGCTTAGAAATGAAGCTAAAACTAATCTTCTAATCTCATCATGTTCACTGCCACATAGGCAGCTTAGAAATGTCCACTTTTTAACTGTAATTTCAGGTATAGGTTCACTGCCACATAGGCAGCTTAGAAATAAAGGGTGGCAAACGCAGTCGAAGCCTGTTGGTTCACTGCCACATAGGCAGCTTAGAAATCCACAATCTCTCTCATCTGCTCAATAGTCAGGTTCACTGCCACATAGGCAGCTTAGAAATATCTTGTCTTTTTGCATCCAAATCAAAGAAAGTTCACTGCCACATAGGCAGCTTAGAAAAAATCAAAACAGAACTTCTTGAAGCCTTAAAAGTTCACTGCCACATAGGCAGCTTAGAAATACAAGAACGTTTAAATCTTGATTTGCATAGCGTTCACTGCCACATAGGCAGCTTAGAAATTTGATTGCGCTTTCATTGATTGAGTAATCAAGTTCACTGCCACATAGGCAGCTTAGAAATGATCAAACACTTGTCTATGATTCAGCAGCAAGTTCACTGCCACATAGGCAGCTTAGAAAAATAGTTACCGTACTTGTAAGACCGCATAAAGGTTCACTGCCACATAGGCAGCTTAGAAATTGAACAGAACGGATTTGCTGAATGGCGAGACGTTCACTGCCACATAGGCAGCTTAGAAAGATGTTAGTTGGCTGGATACGGTAGCCAGATGGTTCACTGCCACATAGGCAGCTTAGAAATCTACAGGCTCATGCTTAATGTATTCGTCTGCGTTCACTGCCACATAGGCAGCTTAGAAAGATCAAATAGCTTGACTGCTACAGCTTCACCTGTTCACTGCCACATAGGCAGCTTAGAAAGTATTATGCTTAACGCTGGATATGGTGATGATGTTCACTGCCACATAGGCAGCTTAGAAAATTCTTAGTGATGTACTTGTATAGAAGTAAGGAGTTCACTGCCACATAGGCAGCTTAGAAAAAATAAAAAACTACCACACGTTGCACCAGGCAGTTCACTGCCACATAGGCAGCTTAGAAAAGCTGATCAGCCTTGTTTTGATCAATGTTGTCGTTCACTGCCACATAGGCAGCTTAGAAAATATAATTCGATTAGTTTTGAAGCTAATTTAGGTTCACTGCCACATAGGCAGCTTAGAAAATGATAGAACCGTCTTTATTTTGCACTACACCGTTCACTGCCACATAGGCAGCTTAGAAAAGTGGTTGGTGCTATATCTAGCTCTAATGAGGGTTCACTGCCACATAGGCAGCTTAGAAAGTTATAAATATGGGATCATCAGGACTAAGCAAGTTCACTGCCACATAGGCAGCTTAGAAATCTATACGAAGCACCACCGAGAGTAAACATCCCGTTCACTGCCACATAGGCAGCTTAGAAATTGTTTTGATCAATGTTGTCTTTAAGACCTTTGTTCACTGCCACATAGGCAGCTTAGAAATAACTAAAACTGAGGTGGCTTAAAAATGGAAAGTTCACTGCCACATAGGCAGCTTAGAAAACATCGAAGGTTGATTATCTTTAGAGTAATAAGTTCACTGCCACATAGGCAGCTTAGAAAAAAAGGGAAAAACGAAAGTTATGATTTTAAGTGTTCACTGCCACATAGGCAGCTTAGAAAATAGTACTTTTTATTATGGGTTATATTTTTGTGTTCACTGCCACATAGGCAGCTTAGAAATCAATGTATCCACGCTTCTGATGATCAGCACAGTTCACTGCCACATAGGCAGCTTAGAAAATTTGAGCAAGCATTGCGTGAATGGGGCAACAGTTCACTGCCACATAGGCAGCTTAGAAAAAAACATCAGTATCTACGAGCGCTTTTACTGAGTTCACTGCCACATAGGCAGCTTAGAAATCTGATAAATTTTCAAGTGATGCAGACTTTGCAGTTCACTGCCACATAGGCAGCTTAGAAAATTCATAAAGTTTGTTATTTTCTATTTTTGAAGTTCACTGCCACATAGGCAGCTTAGAAAAACTCTTCAGCGTAATTTTTCTATAAATGAAAGTTCACTGCCACATAGGCAGCTTAGAAAAAACATTTAAAGACTGAGGATCCGGATTTTACGTTCACTGCCACATAGGCAGCTTAGAAAAGATTAGCTGTTGACAAGACGATCTTCGGTTTGTTCACTGCCACATAGGCAGCTTAGAAATGCTGCATGTGCATTGGTAAATGAATTAAAATGTTCACTGCCACATAGGCAGCTTAGAAAAATTTCCTAAAGTTGTGTATGAGCCAGCACCTGTTCACTGCCACATAGGCAGCTTAGAAATGACGCAAACTTCTGCAAATTTGGATCAGACATGTTCACTGCCGCATAGGCAGCTTAGAAAGTCTGGAATGACAACAGAAGCGCTCCAAGTAAGTTCACTGCCGCATAGGCAGCTTAGAAATTCGTAAAGGTTCAAAAGTTTACATTGATGGGGCTTTTTTTAATTCCAATTTATTCGTTTTTCAGGAAAAGCGTATACTGAGCTTAACTTAGGTTCGGTTTGTAATTTACCGAAATACTCAAGCTTTTGTTCATCCTCAATATCAAAGCGTTTCATCCATGCTTCAGCTCGATAACCTTTCAGTAAAGGATTCTGCTCAGTATCGTAGTTACCACGATGTAAGGTCTGAATTTTACTTATTCGTAAAGACTTTAAAATGCGGTTTAATAACACATAAGGTGCTGGTAGAGCATCTTCCTCTATAGAACCACTTAGAGGCTTTGTTCCAGCTTGTATAATCACACCTGAACCATAGTCATATCCTATAAACCAGTTCATCGGCAATTCACTATTTAAAGCTTCTTCGTTCTTAATTTTATTAAACCATTCATAATTGATCGCTGTAAGCCAACTGACAGTTTTGATGCCATTTATTAACTTATTTGAATCTAAATATGGATTACCAACATCCATTGCCCATAATTTACGTGATAAAAATGCTTCTGTCGGTTCATTTTTATCACTTCTAATCTGAGAAATAATACAGGCGTATCCAGCATATCCGTGATTTGCTTTTAAACGGTCAGCACATTTGATAAATAGATCAATAAATAATTTACTATTTTTTTCAACCCAATCTATTGGCATAGAAAATGTTAAGACACTTTGATATGTTCCTGTTTCTACTTTCCACTTACTCATTCCTCCAACATTAAACTCCCAAGCACCAGTAGCAAATTTCTCCTTTCCACTTGTATAAAGCAAGTTAAAGGCTTTCATTTGACTATAACTATTTAAAATGTCTCTAATAGGTTTAGTTTTATTATATTCAGATGTAGGTTTTTCACTTTTGGGTGGTTCATCTTGCCATAGCCATGTTAAGTGATCTTTTGCATAGTTCTGGTATTCCTCAAAACATAGGGCAATAGCTTCTCGCATTTCGTCACTGTACCCTTCTTTAAAATGCAATACAGCACGAATAGCGGGAATAGCGCCAACATAGTCCTCTGGTGCTGGGTCTACCAATAGACTTCCCCCTAATGCTCCCTTTTGCTGTTTTTCAGCCCAAGCTACATAAGCTTCTTTAGTTTTTAAGTACATATCATTTCCTTTACTTATTACCAAGCTGGTACAGGGAATCTAGGCGAAGGTGTCTTGCCTTTAGAAATAATGTATAAAATTGCTCCAGCAATTCCAGCGGCCCATGCTCCAGCCGTTGAGAGTTCTGTAGCATTTCCATTTTCTTCATCACTACCGCATTCACATTCTTTAGGATCAAGTTTTATAACTTTACTTGCACTGCCTGCAATTGTTGCATAATCTGCTTGTTGTGTTTTGCTAAACTCATCATCACCAAACTTAATCTCAACAACATTTTTAATATTATCTTGTGTTGGAGGTTTTGTTGGATCTTTAACAATAATAACATCGGGTCTACGAATCATTCCTTCACCTGCCTCGTAAGAATAGCCCTTATCATTTTCCCAATATTTTTTTATCCAGCCCCAAATAGATTCATGAGCTTTCGTTAAAATATTTTTATCCATGATTGGCTCAGGTGGTGTTTTGTGCATATCGTATGAAATTTCAGGCTTCCATGGGCTTCGATGCCCCAAAAATTTATCTAGTTCATTTAAACGCTCAGAAACACATGATTGATATAAGTTTTGTCCAGATTTTCCCTTTTTGGGATTACTATTACAATAACAAATAGCCTTGCAGAGAACTTCCTTATCTTGTGGATCTAATTTATCCTCACTAGCTATAGCGACCACTTTAATTGTGGGGTTTTGAGCTGGTGTCGTTGTGAGTGTTCCTAGAGGTTTTCCTTGATCAGCCATTGTCTAATTCATCCACTAAATTGAGGTGAATCTCTTCTTCGGAAGGCGTATAAATCCAATCAGTAAAACCTTGATCATCACTTGCATAAATTGTACTTGTACCATTCCCTAGCGTGACACGGACTCTACGATTAGCTATTGGATCGCCTGTGTTTTGGTCGACTAATTGAAAACGACCTGAATGGTCTTTTGGTGGTGGAACAGTTTCTTCCCCCTCATCATTTGGATTGCCAATCAATTGAGAGCCAAAAGGTGAACAGGGTTCAACAACAACCTGAAATGAACTAGGTAGTAGTTTTGCACCGCATGCGGTTTTCATTCCAGCTAAAGCAACAGGAATATCACTGGGCAGAGTAAAATTTTCAGCTCCTTCAGATATTGGGAAAAGCCCTTTACATTTTGGACAAGCAACCATATAGCCTTTGCCAGCCATCCCAATCCCATTGACGGACATTGTAGGATGCCCTTGCATCACCACACCACCATGATCTGTTTTACAACCTTGAACAATAACTGCTTGGGTCATATTTATTCTCTTATTATGTAGATTTTATGAAAACTCTTTATATAAAAACACACAAAATTAATATACCTTAATTATTGGTGATGGACAAAGTATCAACCTTGCTAAACTGGGTCTATTTAATATCAAATAATTGTTATGACCATGCTAAAAGCAAACTAAACATGTAATATTATGCCAGTTGGTGAAAATTTGGAAAAATTTCAATAAATTATAAAAGAGAGTTCGACTAAAAGAAGCGTGTAGTTGCTTCAGTTTTGGTATGTTTTTCCATTAATAATCAACTAACGATAGAATCAAACTCAAGATAATTAGAAGCCCAAAGTAATGTAAATGCTTTATTTGGTTCACTGCCGCATAGGCAGCTTAGAAAAGATAGTATGACCAAGAAAAATTGGTTTAACTGTTCATTGCCGTATAGGCAGCTTAGAAAACCATAAACAACACCCTCAACTGCTGCGTCATGTTCACTGCCACATAGGCAGCTTAGAAATTTGCCTCAAGACTGCGATTGGAGAAAGACTCGTTCACTGCCACATAGGCAGCTTAGAAATGTAGACGGTTTCTACCACCACAGTCGTGCTAGTCCACTGCCATATAGGCAGCTTAAAATAAGCCAACAATACACACATATTAATATGTTAACTATTTCACATTTTAATTGGAGAAAATATTTATATGATTTTTAACATTAAAAAAATTGAATATTGTAAAGAAAAATAAAATATTCATTCCTTAAACTCATATGTAAATATAATTATTAATTGTCTTGAGAGTATCTTTTGGCATATGTTGGTCAGTGGAAATTCTAAATTTAAGCCAAATATCCGTTAGTAAAATAGTAGCTAAAGCATGGCTACTCCTTGATCTTTGGACTTTGTAATGGGATGGAGGTGAGTTGTGATATCGCCGTTTTCTTGCATAAATTTCCAAAAACACACAGCAAATTTCCTGATCAAATGACATAGAGTGATGGTTTATCTGCACGTGACTAATTCAAAATTTAAGGTGAAATAATGTGAATTTTGTTTTTATGTAAAAAATTTACAAAAAAAAATACTTTAAATAAAACTGAAATATGAATGTAATAAATATTTAATATATTGAAATATATAATAAAAATATTTTTCTCAAAAAATACGAATTTATATACGCTTGTATCTATTCATTATAGAAAGTGTGACTTTGTTTACATTTTTGTCTCAGTGTGCATAATACCCATCGACCAAAACGAATCATTTTTTTTGTCTGTATAGGATACTTGGTATGAAAAATATTTTTTTAGCAACATCAGTTTCAATTTTAGCAATGTCTAGCGCTTTCGCAGCAGATGGTACAATCACAATCAACGGTTTAGTAACTGACAAAACTTGTGATATCGTGACTCCACAAGGTAAAGATTTCACAGTAACGCTTCCAACAGTTTCTAAGCAAACTCTTGCTAAAACTGGTGATATCGCGGGTCGTACGCCATTCACAATCAACTTGGCTAACTGCTCTGAAGGCAAAGTTGCAACTTATTTTGAACCAGGTTCAACAGTTGATTTTGGTACTGGTCGTTTAAACAACACAGATGCAACTGGCGCGAAAAACGTTCAAGTTCAATTGTTAGGTTCAAATAACCAATTCATTCCAGTACTTGCTGCTGGTGCTTCTGGCGCGCAAACTAACTCTCAATGGGTAGATGTTGCGGACAAAGGTGCAGCTGATCTTAATTACTATGCTGAATATTATGCAACTGATGCATCTGCTGCTGGTAAAGTAACAACGTCTGTTCAATATACTATTATCTATCAATAATTTTTTATTGAATGGTACGGAGCTAGGTTGTCTAGCAACCTAGCTCTTTTACTTTATTTTAGATATAGAGATAATCGTTATGTTCTTGAATCATTCCTTTCTTAAAAAAGGTTTACTCGCATTTTTAATTCCGTTTGGTGCAGCGAATGCTGAAATCATCATTCATGGTACTCGTGTCATCTATCCATCTGATGCACGTGAAATTACTTTACAGGTAAGTAATAACGGAAATAATCCTGCATTGGTTCAAGCATGGATTGATGAGGGAGATGCAAAATCTACTCCAGATCAATCTAAAGCGCCTTTTATGATTACACCGCCTATATCGCGTGTGGAAGCAAAAAAAGGGCAGTCTTTACGTATTACCAGTTTGCCGAATGCAAATGAGTTAAGTAAAACTCAAGAAACGCTATTTTGGTTAAATATTCTCGATATCCCACCAAAGCCTTCTGCGAAAGATCAGAATGTTGTACCAGATAACTTTTTACAACTTGCGATTCGATCGCGTATAAAGTTTTTTTATCGCCCAGCTGGACTTAAAGAAGATGTCGCTTTGGCACCTGAAAAATTACAGTGGAGCAATAACGGTACTCAGTTAACCGTAAAAAACCCAACACCATTTCATATTACCTTGACTTCTATAATGCAAGATCAATCAGGCAAACGCGTTGATTTGATTTCACAAGGTTTAATGTTGAAACCATTTTCTGATGGAACGGTGAGTTTAAAAAATTCCAATGTCGCTAAGATGACCTTTACCACAATCAATGATTATGGTGGTCGTGTAGAGCGAAATATTAAATTTTAATAGATTGATCAAGTCTTTAAATTTCTTCAATACAAGAAATTTAAAGCACCTTCGTAATGATGATTTAATCATTTCATTTATCTGAGAGTAAGCGAGTAAAAAAACCTATTCATTTGTTGATAGGCAGACTTCTTTATGCAAAAAAATGAACAAAGCTACAAGTGGATCAAGCGACATATCAGTTACTATGTGGCTTGTGGGGTTATTACGCTCAGCATTCCTGCTTTAGTTAATGCATCTGAAACTGACTTAAAAGAGGTTGAAAAGTCTCCGACTGCTGCAGAAGCAGAATTTGATTCGGCTTTTTTAATTGGCGATGCCAAAAAGATAGATGTAAATCGCTTTAAATATGGCAATCCTGTGTTACCAGGTGACTATAATGTGGATATTTATGTCAATGGTAACTGGTTTGGTAAACATCGTATGGTGTTTAAAGCGACTGAAAATAATCAAAATGCTTTTACCTGCTTTAGCTCAAACCAATTATTAGAATACGGCGTTAAAGCAGAGGTGTTAAAAAAAGGCGAAAGCTTTGCTTTGACAGGTTGTCAGAAAATCGAACAGTGGGTTGAAGATTCTTTTTATGAATTTGATACTTCGCGCTTACGTGTCGATATTTCGATTCCGCAAGTTGCGATGCAAAAAAATGCGCAAGGCTATGTCGACCCAAGTGTTTGGGATCGAGGGATCAATGCTGCATTTCTTTCTTATAATGCTAGTGCATATAAAACATTTAATAAAATCCAAGGTGGGGAAGAAACCACAAATGCGTTTACTTCGGTAACCGCTGGTGCAAATTTGGCAGGTTGGCAATTGCGCCATAATGGTCAATGGCAATGGCAAGACCGCACCACTACAGATAATCAATCTAAATCGAGTTATGATGCGATTAGCACCTATGTACAACGCGCGTTCCCGCAATACCGTGGCGTGTTGACTTTAGGTGAAAGCTTTACCGATGGTGAAATCTTTGATTCATTTGGTTATCGTGGTTTTGATTTTTCCAGTGATGACCGCATGTTACCCAACAGTATGATTGGTTATGCACCTCGTATTCGCGGTAATGCAAAAACCAATGCCAAGGTTGAAGTACGTCAGCAAGGTCAATTGATTTATCAAACAACCGTTGCACCGGGGAGTTTTGAAATCAATGACCTTTATCCGACAGGATTTGGTGGTGAACTCGAAGTTTCTATTTTAGAAGCCAATGGTGAGATTCAACGCTATTCAATTCCTTACGCCTCTGTTGTACAAATGCTACGTCCAGGAATGAGCCGTTATTCTGTGTCAATGGGTCAATTCCGCGATAAAGATATAGATCTAGATCCTTTTATTGTACAAGGGAAGTATCAACGCGGTATTAATAACTCGATCACGGCTTATGGTGGTGTGCAGTTCTCAGAAGACTATTCAGCAGTGACATTGGGCAGTGCTTTTGCAACACCGATTGGTGCAATTGCTCTCGATGTGACGCATTCACAAGCAGATTTTGAACGTCGTAAAAGTGAAAGTGGGCAAAGTTTCCGAATTAGCTATAGTAAATTAATTACCCCAACAGATACCAATTTGACTTTGGCTGCATATCGCTATTCTACAGAAAACTTTTACAAGTTACGTGATGCGATATTGGTACAAGACCTCGACAATAAAGGTATTAGTTCAGCTCATGTAGGTAAACAGCGCAGTGAATTTCAGATCACCCTGAATCAGGGTTTACCACGTGATTTTGGCAACATTTATGCAACAGGTTCGTGGGTAGATTACTGGAATCGTCAGGAAACAACCCGTCAATATCAAGTCGGTTATAGCAACAGCTATCGTGGTTTGACTTATGGTTTGTCGGCAATTAAACGTATTGTTGAAAACAATGCTACAAGTATCAGCAATAGTGATACTGAGTATATGCTGACCATGTCTTTACCACTTTCATTTAAGAAAAGCTCAGCAAACCTTAACTCGATTATGACGCAAGATAATGCGACTGTCGGCGTGAGCGGTGTGGTTGGTGATCGTTTTAACTATGGTACATCTGTATCGACGCGCTATGGTGATAATCCGAGTGCCAATTTAAATGCTCAGTATCGCACCAACTACGCGACTGTTGGTGGATCATTCAGTGCGGCTGACGGTTATCAGCAAGCAATGTTGACTGCACGTGGTAATATTGTTGCTCATCCTGAAGGTGTCTTGTTTGGACCAGATCAGGGGCAAACCATGGTGTTGGTGTATGCACCTGAAGCTGCTGGTGCTAAAGTGAATAATGCGACAGGTTTAAGTATTAATAAATCTGGTTATGCGGTGATTCCATATGTAACACCATATCGTTTAAATGACATTACCCTTGACCCTCAAGGCATGTCGACAGATGTAGAGTTAGATGGTACAAGTCAGCGTATCGCACCCTATGCAGGTTCAATTTCACAAGTGAGTTTTGCAACGAAAATTGGTAAAGCAATTTATATTCGTAGTAAAAAACAAAATGGTGAAACTTTACCTTTTGCGGCAGAAGTATTTGATACAAAAGGTGAAAATATTGGAATGGTTGCGCAAGGTAGTATGGTTTATTTAAGAACCAATACTACAGCAGACTCGGTTACAGTGAAATGGGGCGAAAATGCCAACGAACAATGCCGAATTCAATATGATGTTTCTGCACAAGCAGCAGACAAAAAGCAAAATATGATTATGGCGGAAGGTGTATGTCAATGAACGTTAAAGTTTTAAATCGTATTCTCTTGCTCCTTGCTGGGACTGTGAGTTCGGGCGCATACGCAGCTTGTGTACCTACGGGTTGGAACTTTTCTACCGTAGATGTCAGTATGGCTGTTGGTCGTGTTGTGGTGAGACCAAGCGACCCTGTCGGAAAGGTTTTACGTAAAGCTTCTTTTCCAATTAAACCTAATGGTTCAACCTATGATTGTGGTTGGGGGGGCACACTTGGAGCAGTTTTAACTCAAAACTACTCAATTAGTCCTATCGGTAATTCAGTTTATAACACCAATATTGATGGAATTGGTATTCGTTTATACCGTGAAGCACCAACAGCTCCTGGTTTTGCCGATTATTATCCTTATACACGAAGTGCGAGTGGCAGACGTGTTCTGGCAGAAGGTTTTTTTATTGTTGAAATTGTTAAAACGGCTACATTAACAGGATCTGGTGCATTGGTTCCAGGCACATATAGTAGTTACCGTTCTGGTGAGCGTCAAAATCCACCATGGTTAACCAGTACGGTATATGGTAATGCGATTACCATTGCTTCTTCTTCATGTGAAATATTGGGAAATATTAATAAAACGGTGACACTGCCAACTGTAAATAAGGTTGATTTTAAAGGCGTGGGTTCAACGCAAGGTGAGCAGGCCTTTGATCTCAATATTTTGTGTAATGGTGGTAAAAGCCCTGGTGGTTATGAAGAAAGTAATAAAATCAGCCTAAGCTTTGATTATGATGCTGTGAGTAGTAGCACTCAAAATGTACTTGCGAATACGAATACCGCAGGAAGCAGTGCATCAGGTGTTGGCGTACAATTGCTTTCACAATATAAAAATTCGAATAAAGTGATTGCTAAAAATGACAAGCTAGAATTAGGCACGTTAAAGTCAAATGATAATATTCAATACAATGTGCCAATGACTGCGCGTTACTATCAGACTGCAACCAAAGTGATGCCCGGAAAAGTACGAGCTATGGCAACCGTCACAATTGAATATGATTAATTGACGTAAATCATATTTTTTAAAATTATTTTTTTATTTATTGCTTGGAAAATCTTGTATTAATAATAAGGTTATGTAATTAATTAACTACACCATTTCTTTAGAGGGGAATGAGATGGAGTTAAATAAAAAACTATCCTTTTTATTAATAACATTTACAACGATATCGAGTTTAAGTTTAGCCACTTATGCAGAGGAGATTCATTTTCAAGGGCAGATTGTAGAATTTACATGTGAAAAGGATTCTAATAATTCTAATTGCAAAGCGATTGATAATACGATTGATGTGTTGAGAAAAACCACCACAATAGATAGCTTTAATTTCAATAGCTTAGTTGATAAAAAAGCCAATAGTATGGCCCATTTAAAAATTCAAGATTTGGAAAGTGATCAGCATAAAATATTGGTGGTAGATTATTATTAAGTCAATTAAGTTATGCAATATATTGTTGATATAGCATAAATTAAATAATATTCTGCGTGGTAAGTTAAAATATAATCTGATTATTTTAGTCGGATTATATTTTAATTCGTATTAAAAATAATCAAATTTTAAACTGTTTTAAATTTTTGTATATTATTTTATCGGTTGAACGGTTTTTTTTAATATATCCATAAAGGTTTTTAAGATAATATTGTAATTTTTCCCTTTATGTGTAATTAGACATATCGGCGTACTATAATGCATCATCTCTTGTAAAATCGGTTGCATCAAACCATCTTGGACCCATTTTTTCGCATAATGATCGGGTAAAAACCCCATAAATTTTCCTGAAAGAATCAGAAATGCGATACCTTCTCTGTCACTTGCAGTCGCTGAACAGTTCAATCGTTGATGCAACTTCATTGCATCGGGGGTAATGGCATAATTCGGAAGAACCGTATTGCATTGTTTTAAGTCATCTAAACTTATTTCACCTAAATGCTGAAAGAGTGGGTGGTTTTGCCCACAATAGAGTGAAGATTCTTCGTTATATAAATGAAAATAATCTAGACCTGATAATGGGCTCACCAAAGGAATCGCGCCAGCGTGTAATCGATTGTCCAAAACACGACACTCAATATCTGACAGTGTGCTCATACTAATATTAATAACCACCTCAGTATTTTCTTCCGCAAGCTGTGCCAATGTATTGGTAATATAAGCACTGGGCATCGTGACTAAGTTATTAATAATCCCAATATTAAATTCACCTTTGAGCTGATTATGCATTTGATTGATTTTGGCACGAAAGTCCTCAATCGATGCAGTCAGTACCTCAATATATTCTAAAACTTCCCGACCTTCATCGGTGATGGAAAAGCCTGCTCGACCACGTTGACAGAGCCGAATCCCTAAGCGATTTTCCAGATCACTCATATGCAAACTAATCGCAGAACGACTAATCCCTAGGATACTTTCGGCAGCAGTGAAGCTGTGACAATCACAAACTGTTTTAAATATTTTAAGTAATTTTATATCAAAATCAGTAACTTGATTTAATTTTTTAGGTTTCATTTAGTTTTGCTTTTTTATATCTAAACTCAAGATATTTTGAATTTATCAAAACTATTGTGCTTTGTACACTCAAGAGATAACCACAAAACAAGAAGAGTACTTATGTTTGATATCGATACATCAAATGACCGCGATGACGCATTGGAAGCCAGTCAGTCAAATGAGCAGATGAATTTAAATTATCAAGCCCATTGGATGCCATTTTCTGCAAATCGTAATTTTCATAAAGATCCACGCATGATCGTGGGTGCAAAAGGATCGTATTTAATTGACAGTACTGGACGTGAGATTTATGACTCATTGTCAGGGCTATGGACGTGTGGTGCAGGGCATACACGACCTGAAATCCAACAGGCTGTGAGTAAGCAATTGGCAAAACTGGACTATTCACCTGCATTCCAATTTGGACATCCTTTATCTTTTCAATTGGCTGAAAAAATTGTTCAGCGGATGCCGGAAAAACTGCAACATGTATTTTTTACCGACTCTGGTTCAGAGTCTGTGGATACTGCGATCAAGATGGCACGTGCATATTGGCGTATTCAAGGCAAACCAAGCAAAACCAAATTGATTGGACGAGCGCGTGGCTATCACGGTGTAAACGTCGCAGGGACCAGTCTAGGCGGCATTGGTGGAAATCGTAAAATGTTTGGTCAATTGATGGATGTGGATCATTTGCCTCATACCTTACAGGCGCATTTAAGTTTTAGCAAAGGCTGTGCAGAGACGGGTGGGGTTGAGCTGGCAGATGAAATGCTCAAGCTGATTGAATTACATGATGCTTCTAATATTGCAGCAGTGATTGTAGAGCCTATTTCAGGTTCAGCAGGCTGTATCGTGCCACCAGTTGGTTATTTACAACGCTTGAGAGAAATTTGTGACCAACACGATATTTTACTGATTTTTGATGAGGTGATTACTGGCTTTGGGCGTATCGGTAAATGGACTGCGGCAGAATATTTTGGGGTTACACCAGACCTTTTGACCTTTGCTAAACAGATTAGCAATGGCGCAATTCCGTTAGGTGGGGTGGTGGCAAGCCGTGAAATTTACAATGCATTTATGCAGCAAGATCTACCTGAACATGCCATTGAATTCACCCATGGCTATACCTATTCGGCCCATCCTGTTGCCTGTGCCGCTGCTCTAGCAACGCTGAATGTACTTGAACAAGAAAATTTAATTTCTCAATCTGCTGACTTAGCACCAAGTTTTGAAAAGCTTGTCCATGAATTAAAAGGTTCACCTCATATTGTCGACATTCGTAACTGCGGATTGATTGGTGCGTTGCAATTGGCACCGCGTGATGGTGATGCCACGATTCGAGGTTTTGAAATTGGAATGAAACTGTGGAAAGCAGGTTTCTATGTGCGTTTTGGCGGTGATACCCTTCAGTTTGGCCCAATGTTTAACACCACAGAAGCACAATTAACCCGTTTGATGAATGCTGTAGGCGAGGCACTTTATCAAGTGAAATAAATAAGATGAGTCACTAAGCAAATAAACACGGAACAAATAGACAAGGAAAGGTAATGAACAATTTAGAAAATTTTAGTGGTGGCGAGTTGTCTAATACTGAGACAGCTGAAGCAGTACAAGCGATCACGCTGGTTGGGCATTTTATTCAAGGGGGACTTGTAACCAAGACCTCAAGAACACTAGCTGTATACCATCCAGCAACAGGCAAGATCAGCAAAGAAGTTGCGCTTGCCGATACTGCATTGGTCAATCAGGTGGTTCATATTGCACAACAGGCTTTTCCAGCATGGCGTGATACCCCTGTGATTAAACGTGCACGAGTGATGTTTAAGTTTAAACAACTGCTAGAAGACAATGCTGAAAAACTTTGTGAGTTGATTGGACAAGAACATGGAAAAATTTGTCATGATGCACAGGGCGAGTTACAACGCGGAATTGAAAATGTTGAGTATGCATGTGGTGCACCTGAGTTTTTAAAAGGTGAATACTCAAAAAATGTTGGCCCAGATATTGATTCATGGAGCGAATTTCAACCTTTAGGCGTGGTTGCTGGGATTACACCATTTAATTTTCCAGCGATGGTTCCATTGTGGATGTTCCCGATGGCGATTGTTTGCGGGAACTGCTTTATTTTAAAACCCTCTGAAAAAACCCCATCAGCAGCATTATATTTGGCAGAATTACTTCAACAGGCAGGTTTACCCGATGGTGTGTTTAACGTCATCAATGGTGATAAACAAGCAGTGGATGCCTTATTACATCATCCAAATATTCAAGCGATTAGCTTTGTTGGTTCAACCCCGATTGCTGAATATATTTATCGCACAGCAACCTCGGCAGGCAAACGCTGTCAGGCCTTAGGTGGCGCAAAAAATCATGCCATTATTATGCCTGATGCAGATATCGATAATGTGGTGAACTCATTATTAGGTGCAGCTTTTGGTTCATCTGGTGAACGCTGTATGGCTTTGTCTGTTGCAGTGGCAATTGGCGATGAAATTGCTGATCTGGTGATTGAAAAACTTAGCCAAGAAATGCAACAACTCAAGTTTGGTCATTATGCAAATCAACAAAATGACTTTGGACCGCTCATTTCTCAAGCACATAAAGATAAAGTTCAAGCTTTTATCCAAAGTGCTGAACAGCAAGGTGCTAAAATTGTTGTCGATGGTCGTGATGCCAAACCTATCGGCTATGAAACTGGATTTTTTGTTGGCCCGACGCTAATTGATCAGGTTTCATCAGACATGACCAGTTATCAGCAAGAAATTTTTGGTCCTGTTTTACAGGTGATTCGTGTAGAAACCATGCAACAAGCGATGCAGTTAATCAATGATCATGAGTATGGAAATGGTACCTGTATTTATACCCGTGATGGGGAAGCCGCACGCTATTTTACCCATCATATCCAAGTGGGAATGGTCGGTGTAAATGTGCCATTGCCCGTACCTGTTGCATATCATAGTTTTGGTGGCTGGAAGCGTTCGTTATTTGGTGACTTGTATGCTTATGGGCCAGATGGAGTACGTTTTTATACGCGCCGTAAAACCATTACCCAACGTTGGCCAGCTACACACGTTCGTGAAGCCAAGCAGTTTTCAATGCCTACTTTAAATTAATTTTTTGTGTATAGAGGGAAGATCATCGATTTTCTCTCTTTTGAATAAGGATTTAATAATGTAAATCACGATTTTAAAAGTATTTTTAAGGAATAAAATATGAATGGTGTTAAAACAACAAAATTAGGTGAAGGACTTTCCAACCGACATATCACGATGATTAGTATCGGTGGCGTTATTGGTGCAGGTTTATTTGTCGGCTCTTCAGCTGCAATTGCCAAAGCAGGTCCTGCGGCTGTACTGGCTTATATTATTACCAGTATTATCGTTTTTCTGGTGATGCGTATGCTCGGTGAAATGGCCGTTGCACAACCAGATACAGGTTCATTTTCCACTTATGCGCGTAAAGCAATTGGGCCTTGGGCAGGCTTTACTGTGGGCTGGTTGTATTGGTGGTTTTGGGTTTTAGTGATTCCCATCGAAGCAATTGCTGGTGCGGAAATTTTACATGCGTGGTTTCCTCAAGTTTCTAGTGCTATTTATGCTTTTGCTTTTATTATTTTACTCAGTTTAGCCAATTTCTTTAGTACTAAAAGTTTTGGTGAGTTTGAGTTTTGGTTTGCTTTAATTAAAGTGGTTGCGATACTGCTGTTTATTGTGATTGGTGCATCGGCTGTATTTGGGCTTTGGCCTTTGGCTCGTGATGTTAGTGGTGTGGGGCATTTATTTTCAAATGGCGGTTTTATGCCGCATGGCATGGGTGGCGTTCTTTCGGCTATTTTAATTTCAGCATTTTCATTTTTTGGTGTTGAAATTCTGTCGATTGCAGCGGCAGAGTCTAAAAATCCACAAGAGAAAATTAAACGTGCCACCAATTTAGTGCTGTATCGTATTATTTTATTCTTTGTTGTTTCGATTTTTCTAGCAGTGGCTTTAGTCGATTGGCGTTCACCTGATTTACAAAAATTAGGGACATTTCAGTATGTCTTGGTCAGCCTCAATGTGCCGCAAACCAAATTGATTATGGACATGGTGGTGTTTATCGCGGTGGCAAGTTGTATGAATGCGGCTGTATATACTTCTTCACGGATGCTGTTTGCATTGGGTGCACGTCAAGAAGCGCCGAAAGTTGTGACTAAAATTAATGATGCAGGTGTACCAACGATCGCAGTGTTTGCTTCAACCTTTGTTGGACTGATTTGTTGCGCCGTGAATTATATGTTCCCAGGGCAAGTTTTTGGATTTTTACTTTCAACAACGGGTTCAATTGCCTTGGTGGTTTATTTAGTCATTGCTGTGTCACAACTACGCTCAAGAGCTAAACTGGAAAGAATAGGCGCTCAAGTGACCTTTAAAATGTGGTTATTTCCTTGGCTGACGTGGTTTGTCATCGTGGTGATTATGAGTGTATTGGGCTATATGTTTTTATCGCCTCAATATAGTTATGAAACGACTTTGTCCTTAGGGGTAACTTCCATTGTGGTGATTTGTGGTCTGATGGTGACACGCAAGAATAAAACCGCGAAGCGTATGGCCGTCCATTTGGATTAAATCATCATTGAACAGCGCAGAACAAGCAGCAAACTTTGTAGGTTAAGGGTAAAACCAACAATACAAAGTTTGTTTTTTATGTATGGGCTTTTGCTTTCATCATGCCAGTCTATAAAAAGAAAACAATAACTTAAGTTGGATGTTCTAGGTTATTTGAGCGAGATTTGGTTTATTTTAGCTGAGTTGAACATCATGTGTACTGAGCTCAGTTTCAAAGCTTTCATTTACAGTATGCTTTTCATTTACATCTAATTTTTTATTGATATTTTCCTTTCTCCACGTAGAAGGAGAAACGCCGTTCCAAGCTTTAAAAGCACGATTAAATGAGGTTTGGTCCTTATAGGCAAGTAAAAAGGCAACTTTTGTGATGGATAAGTTTTGATTTTGGAGATATTTCTTGGCTAGATTTTGACGAATATTACTGAGGATTTCTTTAAATGAAAGGTCTCTATTTTTTAAATATTTTTGCAGTGCTCTCGCAGAAATATTTAATGATTTGGCAATAGAGTGAATTTGCACATTATTATTTTCAAGTGCTTGTAGCATACTCAGATTAACCAATTCTAAGAAAGAATCCTCCTGAGGCATTTTACTGAGTAATATGTTGGCATGATTCAACAATATTTCTAAAAGAATAGGGTCATAATATTTTAATTTGGTTTCCAATAGCGAATTCGGTATGACAATCCGAGTTTGCTTTGTATTAAATTTAATCGGGC
Organism: Acinetobacter sp. BIGb0196; assembly: GCF_011759595.1. NCBI lineage: Bacteria > Pseudomonadati > Pseudomonadota > Gammaproteobacteria > Moraxellales > Moraxellaceae > Acinetobacter > Acinetobacter sp. BIGb0196. The sequence goes on from NZ_JAAOZA010000002.1 coordinate 1,500,890, forward strand.
AATTGAACAGTTGTTGGTATTTTTTTGTGTCATTGGGTTTGGGTATGGCAAGTTCTAGACAATGAAAAACACTTGCATCTGAATCGGTCAGTTGTTGTAAGTGGTGAAAAAGGCTAGACACTTGTATTTCTTCAACGATGGTGGTTTCTTCTAGATATAAACCCACTTGTAAATATGCAGGTTTATCCCATGAGATTGAAAAGTGGTTTTCCTCAATAAGCACTTTTTTGGGAATATAATTAAACCAAAGCTTTTCGTATTGAGACAGTATTTCAATATAATCAAATAATGTATCACTCGACTGAGCCATATAAGCCACGATGCCGATATGTTTGGGCTGAACCAAAGCACCGATGTCTAATCCAATACCCACTTGGGGATATTGTTTGTTGATTTGTTTTATTCTTTTGAGCCATTCGCCAAACGGTAGGTGATCATTGAGTAGATATTCAGCATCGCTTGAAACATCTAAGCCTTTTTTTTTACAGAAATCGTCTAATAAAAGTGCCATTCCTTTATTAACACTTTTTATTTTAAAAAAAGTTTTCATGAATTCTCCCAATATTCATTTGATGTTTCTGTGTATTTATTTTTTATTTAAAGTAATCAAAGATTTGTCGTTATGTGTGAGGTCTTCATTTTTCTTTAAAGCAATGTGGGAATTTGAATGATGAAAATAGATAAAGTCCTCCGCTATTTTTTATGCCATTCAAATGAAAAGGATGAGTTCCTAACCCTGTGCTTTAAAAAGTTTGAATACTCAATCGTATTAACCGTTAATAATAAATCGTGATATATGCTCAATCATATTGAATAGAAAACTGAGCATTTGCATTTGCAATCCCTGCGAGGGCTTGTGCTTTGGTCACGATATAATTTGCATAAAAGAGAGCCGAAACATTGCCATTGATGTCTGTGCTAAAAGCTTCGCTTTTCTTGCCTAAAGGCAATCTTTTTTTATCTTGATCTCGGATTTCTATGGCAATATTTTCAGCTTTATTGGCTAAGGCATCGAGCGCTAAAAGTTCAGCATTTTCGTTATTTCGAGGCCCTTCAAAAGTGATGGTCACAGATCCATTCGGCGGACAGTTACTCATCTCAAAATGAATCGGGGTTGGTTTTGATTGACTACCAATATTGGGTAAGTCTTTGCTTGCAACGCTTCCAAGCTGAATATATTTATCTTGTTCAGAACTTAATATGCCACAGGTTGCTGTCGTCACGATTCCTGAAAGCTCAATATTCACCCGACCTAGCTCTACATTGGTATTTTGAGCATGAGAGAGCTGATGAATATTTAAACAACATATTATTGTGGCAGCAGCCATATATCTTGCTCTATTTTTCATTGTTGTCTCCTAATCAAAATCCACTCTGAGATATCCTCTAGACTTAAACGGACCAATTTCTGGTTTATTTCCAGTGATACTGACGGGCCAAGCTTTGATGGTCACATTTGCTGGCTGTTGTTTAAGATTAAATGGAATCACACTATTGATATTATTGGGCAACAACACATTGTCATTTTGATCTGACATCTTAAAGCCAATATCTGGATTATCTGAGATCATCATATCTCCAGTGGCTTTTTCAGCCTCAAGCCGAAGTGTCAGCATTGCTTGAGCATCAATATTGGTACATTGAATCGCTAAGGTATGACTCTGTTTATTGACATTGTTGGGTTTATTGCCAGGACCCGCCTGACTAAAGGCATAGGCTGGGATTTCCCCAAACTTAATTTCTAAAAAGTCACCTGTGCCAATTTTGCAGCTTTGTGGAACCGAAATAGAACCGCTGTAACTGATCTTATAAACAGGGATACTTAATGGATCTGCTGAACCCGTTGTCACATAAACGGTAAACATGGTTTTTTTCGGGATAGGCACAAAATCAATAAAGGGTTTAATCACCTTGAGGCGGAAGGTAAAGTTTGAATCCCAAATACCAAAGGGTTGGCCTTTACTTACATTGGGATCTGTACCCATCTGTACATAATTTGCAGGAGGATAAAAATCCCCCGCAAAGCTATCGGTAATTTTCATGGCACCGACCAGATAGTCGTTGATCGGTAAGTATTTATATCGATCAATCGTTTCTATTACAGAGAGGTCGGAAACATAACTACGCATGGTTCTATTTCGACTAATATTGGAATTATGAGCCGGGCAAGTTCCATAAACTTGCGAAGAAAAATTCTTTTTAAGCTCTACAATTTTACCTACAGCGTTATTCGAGCTGCTGAAACTATTGGATAGATCATAAAAAACGTCATCCACCACACCATTCCCTTTACTGTTCCAACAGACAACTGCAAAGGATTGGGCTGAAGCAAGCAGCAACATACTGGAAATTAAAAGCTTAAATTTCATATGATCTCTCCTTATTGACATTCAAGATCAAATTGAATAACGGGTTTGCTGAGGTCCATGTCTGAAATATCGTAGTTTGCCAAACATTTTCCTTCAGCAGATTCGCCCCAATTCACTTCCAGGGTACCTTTGAGCGGAAGCCCAGTTAAATAAACCCGGCCATCGTCTGCAACGATGCTGGTGGCTGAACTTTCCTTTTCGATCACACTACTTGCATACGGTATAAACTTGCCGTTATGGGATAAGGTGATGAGTGCTCGTACACCTAAACTGGTGTTAAACGTTGCTCTGGCAATTGCCCCTTTGATTGGGACGACATTTTCAACGTTATTGCTGATTTCGAGATTATTACTGAAAGTATTTGAATTGAGTGCAACACGATTGGCACGATACTCAGTGGCATAAGGAACGATGGCATATCCACGCCAATCGGTTTTAACGCCGGTATAGTTTTCGATATTTACACCTTTGGCACCGGGTGCTTTAACCAAAATTGAGGTGCTACCTAAAGGCTGACCAAAGGTAATACCATCACGGTGCGCTAAAATACCGCCAGATGCGTTATAGGTGAATTGATTTGAGTTCTTTTCGTAGCTATAACCTGCACCTACCGTACCGTAACTACCATTGTAATTTAGGCTGACTGAACCAATATCACCTTGCTTACGGACTTGTCCCTGATTGATGCTATAACTTAAATTACGATCTTTCAGTAAGGTGCCACTTAAACCTGCCATATAGGACTCATTACCGTTTGAATTTTGTGTGGTCGAAAAAGTGCTATATGCATTTTGGATTGGATGATTGCGGAAATTCGCTTTCGGCCATAGCTTGTCCAATGGGAAGGACAGATTCATGGCATACATGGTGTCACTTTGATTAATCTCAGAATATTTGTTACGACTGACTGAGAATGAATAATTCAGTGCTTTCCATGAGTTTGCATAACCCGCTTGAACCCATTCATTTTTTTTGTTGGTATCCCAATAGGTTTGCTGATTGCCGGAGACAAATAAAGAACCATAGTTTCCAAGTGAATGCGAGATATTGACTTCAAAGCGACCTTTTTTAGAATTATATAAGTTGTAGTAATCTGTAATGATCGGGGTATTGGCTTGATTTCCGTCTTGAGTTTCGGAAACGTGATAACCACTCATACGATTATAAGCAACATCATTTAAGGTATAGAAACCCTTGGTCGAATATCGATAGCCCAATAACTGGAAGGTTGTTCCAGAACTTAATAATGATTTTGAATATAAAAAGCGCAAAGACTGTCCACTGCTCGAGGATTGATCTGCCAACTCACTGTCCGCATGGGTAAGGTCAAAAGATAAAGCCCCATAATCTCCTAGGTTGGCACCTAGACCCACCAATGCACTCTTATATTTATCTGACAATTGCGTCCCAGCATAAACGGAAATACCATTTTTTAAACCGTGAATTGCAGTTGCCTGTAACAATGATGGATTATCTTGAGAATCCAATCCACTACGGTACTCACCAATCACCAGACTGTATTTTGTGCGTCCTTCACGTTGTAAAACAGGAAGGCTTGAATAGGGCACTTGAAAGCTTTGAATCGAACCGTCATTTTCTTCAATCGTAACCAAAAGGTCACCGCTGATTGAGGTTGGATTTAAATCTTGGATAAGGAATGGTCCGGGTGCGACATTTACCTGATGGATCACAAAACCATTTTGTTTAATCACCACTTTTGCATTGGTTTTTGCAACCCCACGAACAGTAGGCGCATAGCCTTGCTGACTGTCAGGATACATTGCCTCAGAAGTCGACAAATGTGCGCCACGGAAACCAAAGCTGTCAAAAATTTCGCTACTTGTTGAACCGTCACCAATTACCAGCTGGCTTTTTAAAGGAATAATGGTTTTTTGTACATAGGTATTTAAATTATTCCATTGATTTGTGGTTTTACCGTTGTGTGAATTGGCGTTAAAACTGCCTGAATGTCGGAACTGCCATGAGCCAATATTGAGTCCATTATCCAGACGTAAAAATAAACTGTTGGTATCTGTTTTAGAGTTGTCATAACCCGAAATATTATAGTTGGTATAAAAGCCGTTGATCCCTTCATCCCATTGATCGGGTGGAATATAGCCGCGAATTTGGTTGCGTAAAGAAGCTTGCGGCAAACTGATCAATAATTTTTGTTTATCAAATTGAAAGTGGCTGTTTGCACCTTCAATAATTGAAATAAAATCCACACATTGTGGGTTTGAGCTAGACAATTGCTCGTATTGGGCAATATTGACTCCAAATCCCTGCAATGTTTTGCTGTCTAAACACGGAAATAAACCAGTCGTATCTTGAATGCCTGATTTTTCAATAAAATTGATGTCGCGGGTAAACGCATATTGATCGTTGACATACACATCAACCCGGTACACGCCCGGCAATTGATGGGTCGATTTCTCAAATCTGCTCAAATCAGAAATTTGTGAATTGGATAAGTTATCTGTTAAAAATGCAGGGTTAAACACCTGTTCTGCATGACTGGTTCTTGGGACTACGATTGAAATCAGCATAGTCACTGCGATACCCACTGGATATCGCTTGATATTTCTCCTTACGCATACAACACTGTATGGCATTGAAAATAGACTATTCATAATTATTACTTCAGTTCTAAATCAACTTTAGCCGTTAAACCACCGTAATCATTGACCGTTTGATAACTCAGCTTATTGCCTGAAGTCGCTGAAATTTTTGTTTGGGCAAATGGACTCGCCATCACATTTGGCACTTTTTGGTTATCAACAAAAACGTTCACAAAAGAAACATGATATGGAGATGGATTATTCACCATGATTCCTTCTGCTGATTTTGAAAACTTAAGTGTTTCTAATGCGGCTTCAGGTTTAGTTTTTAGATTTATCGGTCTTACAAACAGTTTGATTCGAGATAAAACAGCAAGTTGTAAAATATTCTTGTCAATCAAAGTCGATTTATCAATCGAAGGAATTGCTTTGACATTGACCCAAAATACCGACTCTCTATCTTGGGGTAAGTTGGTAGCAACATTGACAATTCTTAATGTATTTTCGCTATTTGCTTCTGCGACAAATAAGGGAGGAGTAATCAGAAAATCTTTTGATTTTTCATCTAGATTATTTTCAATCCACGAGTTAATTAAAAAGCGTTCTTTATTGTTGCTGTTGACAATCGCTAATGAAACTTGCTTGGCATCGGTTGGGTAAATAACACGAGTTGCCCCAAGTGATATACCCCCAATAATATTGTTATTGGCTAAGCTGGTGGATGCTAAGCAGGCTAAGGTTATACTAAGAACACCATTTTTAAATAAGTTCAGTTTCATATAAGTCCTTAGAATTCATTTATGGATAAAAAACAGAAATTAAAATATTCGATGCTTGAGCGGATGGCTTTTCTGAGGTTTGGTTGAGGAGAATACCAATCCTATTTTTAGCGAAACTGTCATAACGTTCAGGTCGATCAATTTGTCGAATAAATTTCTGATCCAGACGGGTCTGTTCAAAATCTTGAATGTTTAATTCTTTATTAATATCAAAATCATTTCTTGCTTTTGGATCTGTATAAAACATCTCATGGGTTGGTTTATTTTGTTCAGATAGACCAATGGCGAGATTGTCGTAGATGCTTACAGGGCATAATGAAAAATTGATTTGAATTGGAGAATTGGGAGTTTTAATAGATACAGCAGCATTATTCTCAATCAAGATTGAGCAGCTTTGATTTATCAAAACTCCCTGAAAATGAGCTCTTCCACCAAATACATAACTTTCTGCGTAAATATGAGTACTTACTAATATTCCAATAATCAGGGTTATATACTTTTTCATGGTAAATAAGCTCATGTAATCAAATATTTAATAATTATCTTAAGTAGATAAATTATTCATATTTCACTACAAAAGTTGCATCAGCATTTGCTTGACCTGGTGTAGATGCACCAGTCGCAACATAACGAGCGCTGAATTGAAGTGTGTTATCACCAGTGATCAATGTTTTAGGTGTAGAGAAACTAGCACCAGTAACACCTAAGATTTTTGAAGTGTCATCAGCAATCTCAATCCCTACATTTGTTGCAGCAGTAGAGTTTGTACCACCAGCAGCAACTGAAAGTAAGTTTGCATTAGACGTTACAGACTGACCATAAAATGCAACAGCAGCAGTTGCTTGAACTGTTGGATCACAGTCAACAAGTTTGATTTGGAACGGTACTGGAGTTGTTTTATCGCCAGCAACAGCTAAACGTGCAGTACGGTATTGACCTAAATCAACAGTTTGATTTGAAGATTCTGTACTTACAGCACATGCTGCATTTACGATTTCACCAGTAAAATGTACTGTTCCACCGTTAACAGTTACAGGATCAGCAGCGAAAGCTGAAACAGAAAGCGTTAAAGCAGATAATGTTGCAGTACTTAATAGAGCTAATTTCATAGTAAAACCCATTCATTTTAGAAGGTTGATTTTTAATATTTATTTAAAATCATTTTTTATGATTTCAATAAATTACACTTAGTCGCACTGTTTAATAAAATAGTAATGTACTTAAATAAATGCAGGGTTATAGTGACGTACATCACAATAGATAACTTTGTATTTTGTGCATAATTAATTTGTATTTGACGCCCTTATCATTTTTTATGAAAAGTATATGAATTAATGTGATTAGTTGGGTGCTTGTTTTTAGCTGTGCTGTGTACAGTGTTGTTGCTTATTATTGATATACGTTGGTACGGGTTTTTGATCAAAAATGCTCATTGCATTTGTAGATACACTTTTGAGTTAGAATTATTTTTCTATTTAATATTAATCGCAAGGGGAAATAGATTGTTTGATTATCAAGAGCTTGTGATGCCATAGCTTACATTCAAAGTTTAAATACCTTTGCGTAGGCAATGCTTCACTTTTCGTATAGGGGATGCCAAACCTTGCGCTATCACAACAGCAATTAAAACTAGACGATTTATACAACGGTTGATTGTGTATAGCGCTTTATTTTTTTATTTGAGATGGTATTCCAATTTGCGCAGCCAAAGGCGAGAAAATCACTTTAATTGGAGAGTTAGCCTGACTTTGCTGTACATCAGGCCCTATATAATTCTTGCCTTGAGATGTTGCAAAACTACGATGCCACGCACTAAGTTCAGTGTCTGACAGCCACGCTATATGCAAAGCATTATCCTTTGCGCCAAAGTCGATGGTTCTTACATCGAATTGCGCCAAAGCATGAATAAATGAACGACATTTTTCAGTTTCACCTTTTTTCAGAACTGAAATCTGAACTTGGGTTGCGCCACCAAACATTACATCATTGGCTCGGCACTGAAGAACTTCCACATGAAAACGTCCATCAGGAGAGGGCAGATCTCTTATCAGCTTATTTACCGTGCTGGATTGGCATGCTGTTAATACGATGGGCAATATCAGTAAAGTACATATCCTTGTCAGTTTCATTTTATTCCTTGCTATGTAAATACATTACGATTTTTGTTTTATCGCTTTATTCAAATCGGTCAGTCTGCTTTTAGCCAATACATGGAATGCTTCAGTTGAATTGTTTTCACAACTTCGGCGGGTCATCATATCGTGTTGCATGTTTACTGGCGATTTAATTAAGGATGATGTGGTTAAGTTTATCTGTATTTTGCTGTTTTAAAACATGTTTTTGTATTGATTTTTCACATGATTTAATTGTTTGTGTTTAGCTGCTCTGCATTTAATCTTAATGGGAATGCTTAGAGAAAATTTAATGAATAAAAATGACTTGCAGAAAAAAGTTGTAGAAGTTTTAATCTAAGTTTGAACGTTAGATAAAATATTAACATTCCATCAATCAGAAAATTGATCATATATTGTTTGTTATTTTGGATAGTAATCATTCAATTTGTTAATGATTATTGGCCATGAGGGCTTTTATTATGTTTAAAACATTCACGATCACAGAGCAACACTATTTTAAACAATTCATGGGGATTGCAAACACGCTTGTGTTGGCGTTTGTTGTTTTGATGTGGTCAGGCCATGTGGCCGCAGAGGGCAATTGTCCTCCTGGTTATTATCCAATTGGTGGGCAAGGCCTGCAAGGGTGTGCACCGATTCCAAGTGGCGGTAGTAATGGTGGTGGCGGTGGTGGCACATATAAATGGGAACCCTCACTTTGGGAAAAACGTTGGGGCGCGATTGCTGAAGATAAGGCAGCACCTTCTCGACCTACAGGTTATGCCCAAGCGACACGAACCGAACGTGGGGCTAAAAAAATAGCCTTGGAAAATTGCCAAAAAAAGGGAGGTAAAAATTGTGAAGTCATCTTTACCTATAACAATAAATGTGTTGCCTTGGCTGATCCGACTCAAGGTGGTCAAGAGTCTGTGATTAGAATTGATCGTACGCCCGCAGGCGCCAAAGCATTAGCTGCTTATGAATGTCAAAGTAAAAACAAGCAAGAGTGTAAAGTGGTTTACTCAGCATGTAGTACTTATTACGAGCCGGGCGCCAGTATATTTTATTGGTGGTAATGCATAGCGGTTTTGCTTTAAGCAATATCGCGCACATTGTGATAAATCTGAGATAAGCATTTAAAGTACCAGCCATATTTTTAAATAAAAGATCGAATTTTTTAAAGGATAAAAATGATGAAAGCGGTTAGTTTTTTACTGGGCAGTATTTTAGCTTTGTCCTTGTTTGCACATGCAGATGCCTTGAAACTGCAAAAAAGCACACAGGAATTTGATCAATATCGTGGTCAAATTACAGTGAATGGAGAATATTCATATTATTTTGATGATGAAGTGGCAGGTGATGTTATCTGTTTTCATCCCAGTGCGCCTTCAGATCAGTTGATACCGCGTAAGCCGGATGATCGCCGTTCACGCTGGTTTTGTTTCAATGATACTCAACAGGCAGCTCAGGCATTGAAACTCAACAAAAGACCCAAGGAAGGCTATATTGGCTATATAGGACATGCAACTGTAACGGTTGGAGAATATGCGGTTTATAAGGGCGAAAGTGATGGTACTGATCTGGCAAAATTGGTATCAGTTCAAAAAGCAGATACCCCTAAACTGGTTAAAAGCTCAGGTTATTAAAAGACCATTGTTATCGCGATGTTAAATACATATTTAAAGTTTAAAGGAAATAAATCATGAAAATTATTTGTTTTTTATTGGCGGGTATGCTGATCACGCCAATTGTTGCACAGGCAAAAACACCACAACAATGGGCTGACTGTGCCGATAAGGTTGGGCGTACTATCGATGTGCAAGAAGTTGGTAATATCGGCTATGAGTCAGAAATCAAAAGCAAGTGCGGTACACGTCCTGTTCCAACAACGGGTATGGCGAAACCAGATGGTAAACACCCACATGACGTTATACAGGCAGCACCTTGGAAAGCTCGTTTTCAGCAATTAGTTGGTAAATCATATGCAAATCTCACTTCAGCTTTAGTGGTATCCAGTGCAATGCAGCGTCAGGGTGATTGGCTGGTAGGCAGTGGTTATGACCCACGTGGGGCGGGTTCGAGTAAGGCTGTCATTGCGATCAATACCAAAACAGGAAAAGTCATGGCGGCTTATTCAGATACAGAAGATGGTGTTAAATTCTTTGGCTTTGATGAAAATACCAAAGGTGTTCCAAGTAAATTTTCACAATGGGTTGCGGAAAGTGCAGCAGGCTGATCTGTTAGATGTATGTTTGGCTGATCATGACGTGTAGCAATCAATCAGCAATGGCAAAGGAATGCCAAGCAATAAAGTTGTTTCATAAGTCCTTTTTAAAACCATAGATCAACATAAAATCCCCCCTCATCCTAGCCTTCTCCCAGAGGGAGAAGGAACTTTCAATACCAATTGATTCACTCCACATGATCATTTTTTGATTTATGAAAGATATCTAATGTTCAGCTTAAAATATTGATTGTGATTTAAAATCAGCAATTACAGGAAAATTACAATCTAGAGTTGTATAAATAGCTGTGCTCAAGGCTTAGGTTTGTTGTAGCAAAGATATGCTGTTTAGATAGAAATGCACTTTCAAAATGCTTTGTTATTTCTAGCCAATATTCTGTATAAAACCCTGAGTATGTCATCAACACAGTCACATTAAAAAATAGCATTACTTAGCGATAATTAACAGTAAACAAGCTTTCAAAATACATTTTATAAGTATAATACGCCACTTGATGAAATGGGATTGAATAAACTGTTGCAGTAAAAAATAGTATTGTAAGAGGATCTTTTAATTAAGGAACTAATTATTAGACAAAGTTCAATTGTATTTTTTGTATTTATTGTTATTCAAATGTTATAATTTGTCTAAAGAAGGCTTTTTAAGCCAATTAAATTAGCTGATGTTGATGAATAAAACATGCTTCAATTAAATATTTCTAGGCTCACCTTGAGCGAAGATGGTGATACATTTTTAGCACTTGAAAAAATTCCTGCGATGCAACGTAGACGGTTATCAAGTATTGCTAAAATTGCACTGAATAGTGCAATTCAAAGTTTGCAGGGGATTCAGGTCGACTATATTGTTTGGAGCTCACAATATGGCGATGAAGAAAAAACACTTAAAATTTTAAAAGATGTCCTTTCAGACCAGACCCCATCTCCGACACTTTTTTCAACTTCCGTACATAATGCAGTTTCAGGTTTGTATTCTATATTTTGTCAAGATGATACGCTCGCGACCAGTTTGGCAGCATCATGGTCTGAAGCTTTAATAGAAGCTTATGCTTATTTAAAAACACACCACAATGCTAAAAATGCCTTGGTGATTTATTATGACCAAGCATTGCCTGAAATATACGATGAGTATCAGAATTTTAAAGCTTTTTCATTGGCTGGAGTGGTCAGTTTAGAAAATGCCAATTTAAAAATCGCTGTAGAAAATCTGCAACCGCAACAAAGCAAATATTTAGAAGCTCAAGATTTTAATGCGTTTTGGCAAAATCAAAACCTGAAGGAAAAGGGTGCTTGGGTCAAATGCTAAATATCAATAAAGTAAAGAAAAAGTTAAATTACGCTTGGCGTGTTGGTGCTACAGGTTTTAGTTTTGCAAGTTTTGGCTTGGGCGGAATTGTGATTGGTGGTGTGGTTGCACCATTGGTGAAAGTGAGCACATTTGATACAAGAAAAAGACAAGATCGTGCGCAAAAAGCCATTAAATATAGCTTTAAAGGCTTTACTGAAATGATGGTTAAATTGGGCATCATGACCTATGAGGTCGAAGGCTTGGAAAAGCTGGCCCATAGCCGTCAAGAGTTAGTCATTGCAAATCATCCAACCTTGATTGATGTGGTGATTTTGATTGGCTTAATGGAAAAGGCCAACTGTATTGTAAAAAAAGCACTTTGGCGCAATCCATTTACATTGGGGCCAGTACGTAGTGCAGGTTATATTTTAAATGAGGGATCTGAGCAATTTATTTTGGACTGCGTTAAAAAACTCCAAGAAAAAGATGCAGCCTCATTATTGATATTTCCAGAAGGGACACGAACAGAAAGAGGTGCCTCACTGAATGAGTTCCAACGCGGTGCATCAAATATTGCGATTCGAGCGAATGTTCCAATTCGTCCGATTTTGATAGAATGCACGCCCTCGACACTGACCAAAAATGAAAAGTGGTATCACATTCCAAATGAACCATTTCACATTCAGATTAAAGTGTTAGATGCGGTACATGTACAGGATATATTGGATGATGCTGCTGTGAACTCAAAACAGGTGAAACAGCTTAATCATTTTTTGCACAACTTATTTAATCAAGCGTTAATTAAACAAGAGTTATCTACAAATGAGCAATCTTGCTGATGAGTTAAAAGAAATGATCATTGATGTGCTGGCATTGGAAGATATTTCAATTGAAGATATTGATACCAATGCACCACTCTTTGGTGATGGATTAGGGCTGGATTCTATTGATGCCCTAGAATTAGGTTTAGCTTTGAAAAAACGCTATAACATTCATTTAAATGCTGAATCACAGGAAACCAAGCAACATTTCGCCTCTGTGCAAAGTTTAGTGGACTTGGTTGAAGCGCAACGCGCTGCTTAAGAGGTCGTTATGTTATCTGAAGAAATCGTCTTAACAAATCTACGTGAGTGGATGGAAGAACTATTTGAAATTGAACCTGCTGATATTCAGCTTGAGTCAAACCTGTATTCTGATCTAGATGTTGATAGCATCGACGCTATTGATTTAGTTGTTAAAATTAAAGAATTAACCGGTAAGCAAGTTAAACCTGAAGATTTTAAAAATGTCAGAACAGTGCAAGATGTTGTGGTTGTGATTCAAAATATGTCTGCAGAATGAAGCATTTGATCCGCAGTGGAGTCACCGTCTTATTTCTACTTTACCCATTTATCGTGGGCTACAGCCTAGCGCATGGTCATTTTATTTGGGTGAGTGCTTTGTTGGTTCTGCTCGGTGGATCACGCTTATTTTTTAAAAAAAGTGATCTTATGTGGCCATTAACTTGGTTTGCCATTATTTGTGGTGGGCTGAGTTTGATTTTAAAAGATCATGCTTGGTTAAAGCTGTATCCAGTATTGATGAGTGTGGGCGCGTTGATAATTTTTGCGACCACCTTAATCAAACCACCCTCAATGATTGAGCGTTTTGCACGTTTGGTTGAACCTGATTTGCCCGAGTCTGGGGTGATCTGGACCAAAAAAGTTACGATTGTTTGGTGTGGCTTTTTTATTTTAAATGCCTGTATTGCGCTTTATACAGTGTTATTTAGCAGTACCCAAATGTGGGTACTTTATAATGGTTTTATTTCTTATCTTTTGATGGGTTTGTTATTTGCAGGTGAATTTGTACTGCGAAAAATTCATCAAGCTAAAAATCATACGAGTTAAAATAAACGCTTATGTTGTGTCATTTTCAAAGCCACATTCATGCTGAAAAATGTCTGTGTATCACCTCTGATTTTAGTGTCAAAACATTTTCCCAATTTTGGCAGGAAGTGTTGAGTGAAAAAACACACATTGAACAATCCACTGAAAGTGCATGGGCCTTGTGGCAAAATGACAGTTATGATTTTTTAGTGTTATTTTTTGCAGTTTTGCTTGCGGATAAACAGGTTATTCTCCCGCCAAATCGTGTGCGTGATTTGGAAAAAAGCTTAGCAGCTCAGAATATTTATTTTATTGAACGACAATATAAACAGATTAATCCTGTGGTTGAAGATACTCAACACATTGATCTAAATGATGCATTTTTAAATCGTGCAGCAGTGTTTTTTTATACTTCGGGTTCTACAGGGCAACCTAAAAAGATTCCGCGCACCCTAAAACAGCTGCTTAATGAAGTACAAGGTTTAGATCAAAGTTTTGATCTAGCAGAAAATGCACTGGCGCTTGCTACAGTCAGTCATCAACATATTTATGGTCTATTGTTTAAATTACTTTGGCCACTTGCCAGTGGCAGAGCTTTTTATAATCCGCAATTGGCATTTCCTGAAGATGTGGTTGAAGCACAAAAAAAGTTACAGCATTTAAGTCACGATCATTTTGGTTCAAATCATTATGTGGTTTCCAGCCCAGCACTTTTAAAACGTTGGACCTCTGATGTATTACTTGAACAGCATTCAGTGGTTTATTCTTCAGGTGGTAAATTAGATGCTGGAGTGCGTCCACTGCTCAATGCCAGTATCACCGAAATTTTTGGTAGTTCCGAAACGGGTGGCATTGCTTATCGCACACAAGATGAGGCGCTTTGGACGCCGTTTGCAGATGTCGAAATTAGCGTTACAGATGCAGGTGAACTGGGTGTCTTGACTCAACATGCGTATATCAATGATTGGATCTATACCGCAGATAAAGTCGAAGTGTCTGTGCCTGATGATCGAAAAAGTCAGTTTCAGCTTCAAGGTCGCTTAGACCGTATTGTTAAGCTTGAAGAAAAGCGTTTAAGTCTTGATTCTATTGAAAGTGGTATTGTTGAATTGCCAGAAGTCAGTGAATGTCATACATTGATCTTTGAAAAAGATCATCGACAAATTTTGGCATGTGTGGCGATATTGTCTGAACAAGCTCAATTAGAACTTAAACACAGTCATAAGCGTGCATTTGTCGCAAAAATAAAACAACAACTAGCAGATAAATTGGAATATATTGCGATACCGAGGCAATGGCGTTTTTTAAGCCAATTACCGAAAAACGCCCAATCAAAGCTCAATAAAAATTATATGAAATCATTATTTGAAAACTTAAATTTACCCGTGGTTTTAGCATCGCATATTGATGCCAATAGCGCAGAATTTAAATTAGAATTTATTCCTGAACTGGCTGCTTTTAATGGGCATTTTCCTGATCACCCGATTTATCCTGGTGTTGGGCAAATTGCTTTTATTCAAAAGTTCGCTAAAGAGATCTGGGCTGATCTAGATTGGTGTACAGCATTAGAACAAATTAAGTTTCAGGAATTGATCCAACCGCATGCCGTGGTTTTGCTTAAACTTGAGCGTAAAGCAGATAAAATCAGTTTTCAATTGCAGCAGGCTGAACAGTCTTTAGCATCAGGACGTTTGGTTTTTGCTACTACGGTTAACGCTTAGGAGACAGATGATGCAGCAATATCGATTGGGTTTTGTGATTCCTGTGTATAACCATCCGCATTATATCAAAGCATTACTGGACTATATTCACCCTTATGGTTTGCCAGTGGTTTTGGTCAATGATGGTAGTGATATTGAATGTTCGACCTTGTTGCAAGAATTGGCGCAGCAGCATAAAAATGTATATCTGGTTGAGCATGCGACCAATCAGGGCAAAGGTCAGGCCGTGATGACAGGTTTATATCAAGCACAAGATCTCGGCTGGACACATGTTTTACAAATTGATGCAGATGGGCAGCACGATTGGCAGGATATTGAAAAATTTATCACCATCTCAGCACAACATCCTCAAGCAATGATTTTGGGACAGCCGATCTTTGATGAAACGGTGCCTAAAAAGCGTTTGTATGGTCGTTATGTCACCCATGTCTGGGTTTGGATTAATAGTCTGTCACTTGAAATCAAAGATAGTATGTGCGGTTTTCGTATTTATCCACTTGATCAAACCATTCAAGTCCTCAATCGAGCAAAATTTCAACCACGCATGGGTTTTGACAGTGAAATTCTAGTGCGTCTAAAGTGGGAACAAGTTCAGTTTATCAACGTACCTACTGCTGTGATTTATCCAGAACAAGGTATTTCACATTTTAATTTGTGGAAAGATAATTTAGGACTCAGTAAAGCACATGCACGACTTTTTGCAGGCATGTTGATTCGCTTACCTAAATTATTGGCACAAAAAAACAAAGGTTCAGCACATGACTGAATCACATACAAAACGATGGAGTGAGCTTAAAGAAAAGGGTGGAATGTTACCTTTGATGTTAATGCTTTGCTTTTATCGTTTTGGTGGGCGTTTTTTGTGTAAGCTGGTGCTGTATTTCATCATCATGTGGTACTGGATCTTTTCTCGTACAGCCCGACAGGCTTCATTACTTTATTTACAAAAGTTGCATCATTTTGCTCAAAAAAAGTCACCATTTTCACATCAGCCGAATATGAGTCATTCGTATATTCATTTGATGACATTTGGTGAGTGCATTTTGGATAAAATTGAAGGCTGGCTGGGAAAAGTCGCAGAAGAAAAGCTGATTTTGCATGGGCATGCGCATTTTCGGGAAAATTATAAAAAAGGTGCGATCATTGTGGTATCGCATTTTGGCAATATCGAACTGCTACGTGCGATCAAATCTGATCATCAGCAAAAAATCAATGTATTGGTTTATCAAAAACATGCCAGTAAATTTAATGAATTTCTTAAAAAGCTCAATCAAAAAGCCGATGTGCATCTGATTTCGGTTGATGAACTTGGCGTTGATACTGCGATTCTTTTGCAGGAGAAACTGGATCAGGGTGAGTGGATCATCGTGGCAGCAGATCGCGTTCCAGTTCAATCGCAACGTGTCGAAAATCTTAAATTTTTAGCTGATGAGTCCGCTTGGCCGCAAGGACCTTGGATTTTAGCGAGTTTACTGAAAGTTCCGATATTGGCGGTTTTCTGTTATCGCAAGCAAGACAACTTTCATGTGCATATCCATTCAATCGCTCAAAAACTTAATTTTCCGCGGCAAACCCGCAACCAAGCCATAGCTGAAGTCATACAACGCTATGTTCAACTGGTCGAACAGCATTGCGTAGATGCACCTTATCAATGGTTTAATTTTTATAATTTTTGGAACAAATAAAAATGCAGACACTTGTCATCGGAGAAAAACCACTTTCAATTGAAGAGGTTGTTGCTGTCGCAAATCAACAGCTCAAAGTGGCGCTGCCTAACTCTGAAAGTTGGCAGGCATTGATTCAACGAGGTGCTGATTTTCTTGATCAATTATTGCAAGAAGAAGGCGTCATCTATGGTGTAACCACAGGTTATGGCGATTCTTGTTTGGTTGAAGTGCCTGCACATCAGGTCAATGAATTGCCTTTGCATTTATCTCGTTTTCACGGTTGTGGTTTGGGGCAAAATCTGGACTTGATCACTGCACGTGCTGTGATGGTGACTCGATTATGTTCTTTGGCGCGTGGCTATTCAGGGGTATCACATGCTTTACTTGAGCGTTTGGTTTGGATGCTCAATGAAAATATTATTCCAGTGATTCCTTCAGAAGGTTCAGTCGGCGCCAGTGGTGATTTAACCCCATTGTCCTATATTGCAGGGGCATTGGTCGGTGAACGGGATGTTTACTATCAAGGTAATATCGTTGCAGTCGCGGATGTTTATGCTGAATATGCGATACAGCCTTTGGCACTCAGACCCAAAGAAGGGCTTGCCATTATGAATGGTACTGCGGTAATGACCGCAATGGCCTGTTTAAATTATAAAAAAGCTGAGCAGATTAGTTTGGCAAGTACTTTAATCACAGCATTAAATGTGTTGGCATTAGAGGGCAATCCAAGCCATTTTGATGAGGTGTTATTTGCTCAGAAACCACATGCAGGTCAGCAGGAGATCGCCAAGCAACTGCGTGAATGGTTAAACGATAAAGTACAAACAGAGCATCAAAGCCCACGTTTGCAAGATCGTTATTCGTTGCGTTGTGCACCACATATTATTGGAATCTTTGAAGATTCTAAAACTTGGCTTAGACAATTTATTGAAAATGAATTGAACTCAAGTAATGATAATCCGTTAATTGATCCGATCAATTTACGCGTGTTACATGGTGGACATTTCTATGGTGGACATATCGCTCAGGCTATGGATAGCTTAAAAATTATGATTGCCAATATTGCTGATTTGATGGATCGTCAGCTTGCACAGTTGGTCGATCATAAAATGAATCATGGGTTACCACGTAATTTGACTGGTGCTAAAACCGATCGCTTACCACTCAATCATGGCTTTAAAGCCGTACAGATAGGGGTGTCAGCTTGGACTGCCGAAGCACTTAAGCAAACACTTGCTGCTTCAATTTTTTCACGTTCAACCGAATGCCATAATCAAGATAAAGTCAGTATGGGCACGATTGCCGCACGTGATGCCAGTCGGGTGATTTTATTGACTGAACAAGTGATTGCTGCATTGAGCTGTGCTGCGGTTCAAGCAATTGAACTGAGAGGTTTGGCACAGCAATTAAGCCCAGTGTTGGGTCTATTTAGACAATGGGTACTGAAAGAATTTCATTTTGTTGAAGAAGATCGTCCATTGCAAAAAGAACTGCAAGCAATTGTCGATCATCTTGAAAATCTCAGTCTGTTAAACTGCAATCTTTTGCAGCACAAGCAGGAGAACGCTGATGTATGCTGATGTCATTATTGATGTTCCATTTCATGATGTCGATACCATGAATGTGGTTTGGCATGGGCATTATCTCAAATATTTTGAAATTGCACGTTGTAAATTGCTGGATCAATTTGACTATAACTATAATCAAATGAAAGATTCTGGTTATGCATGGCCAGTGATTGAAAGTTATGTCCGTTATGCGCAAGGTATTATTTTTGGGCAGCATATCCGAGTACGTGCGACTTTAAAAGAATGGGAAAACCGTTTGAAAATCGAATACCAGATTTTTGATGCAGAATCAGGTAAACGCCTCACTAAAGGTTTTACCAGTCAGGTGGCAGTTGAGATAGAAACTCGAGAAATGTGCTTTCAGTCACCACAAATATTTTTAGACCGCCTGTATGCATGGTCTGAATTTAAGACCCAATAGGGGGCATGAAAAATGTTGAATTTTAAAAATAAAATCAAACTGATCATCAGCAGTATGATGGTTATGGTTGTGACGGCACTTCCATTGGCAAGTTATGCGGAAAGTTCTAAAGTTGGGCAAATTTTTCAACAGCTTTCCCAAACACCTGTAGTTCGCGCCCATTTTGAGCAGCAAAAAAAGCTCACCTCGTTAAATAAAACTTTTAGCTCAAATGGGCAGGTTTTATTTTCCAAAAGCCAAGGAGTGATTTGGCAGATTCAAAAACCTGTTCAAGCAGATTTGATTGTTACCCCAAAGAAGTTAGTACAAAAAACCCAGCGAACAATGAGTCAACTTGAGATTGATAATAGTCAATATGGTTCAGTGGCGACCATGTTTTTACAGTTAATGGCAGGCAATGAAACTGCCTTAGCCAAAAATTTTAATGTGGTTGCGGCCAATTACACAACATCAGCTTGGGATGTCACATTGACCCCGAAAAGTGCATTGTTTAAAAAATTGTTTGTCAAAGTGAATGCGCAAGGTGGACGTTATGTCAATCGTATTGTGATTACTGAACAAGCCAATAATATGACGATTATTAATTTTAGTCAGCAGACGGCTCAACCTCAAACTTTATCGGCGTCTGAGAATGCACTTTTCCAATTGGCAAAATAAACTCACTGCAATTTGGTTGCTATTTTTAGTCATCATTGCGATCGGACTGGGATTTACATGGATGCAAAAAGGCATTCATATCCAGACCAATATTTTTGCTTTACTGCCAAAAGTAAAGCAGGATAAGCAGCTTGAGCAAACCGAACACTATGTCAGTGAGCAATTGAACAATAAAGTGTTCTTGGTGATTGATGCAAAATCATCTGAACAAATTGATCAAGCAACACAGATATTAAGGGCTGGTGTTCAACAGTCGAATTTGTTTAAGCCATTAAAAGCACAAGTTGATACCGAAGATTTTGCCAAGACTTTATATGCACATCATGCAGGCTTAATCAGTTCGCAAGATCAAGCAATCTTAAAACAACAGGATTATGCGGCACTGACTGAACAAAGTTTGATGCAAATCATGAGCCCGGGCATGCCAATCACTGAAGGCCTGCTTCAACAAGATCCATTGTTATTATTTCCACGTTATGCCATGGGGCTTGCAAGCCTGCAACAGCATTCAAATATCGAAATACAAGATGGTTTTGCCACAATTTCTGATGAGCAAGGCAATTCTCGACTATTTAATTTAGAACTTTTAAAAAGTCCTTATGATATTGAGTATCAAGAACAAACTGCCCAATGGATGACTAATGTTAACCAGCAATTGAGCAAGATCGGGGTGAAACCGCACTGGACTGGAACAATTGTTTTTTCGCATTTTGGTACCCAATCTGCAAAGAATGAAATTTCTACAATCGGCGTGGGTTCGAGTATCGGTGTCTTACTTTTGGTCTGGTTTGGTTTCCGCTCTATTCGCCCGATGTTGACCGAGTTTATTGCGGTTGCCACAGGTTCAATGGTGGCTTTTGCGGTAACCCACTGGATATTTTCCGAAATACATCTGATGACTTTGGTTTTTGGTGCAAGTCTGATTGGGGTATGTGTCGATTTTTCCTTTTACTTTATGGCGATGCAATCACAGCAACGACATCTCAATGGATTTGCCGTATTAAAGCCGATTTTACCCAGTTTGTTGATCGGGCTTTCAACCACATTGCTGGCTTATTTATTTTTAAGTTTTACCCCTTTTCCGGGCTTTAAGCAGATTGCAGTATTTTCAATGGTGGGCTTAACTGCTGCAGGGATCACCAGTCTATTATTACTACCGCGTTTACCTGCCTTAAATGCTGAACCAGCAATACGCAGATTAAGCTTTATTGGCACATGGCGTAATTATTTTTTAGCGCACGCAACAAAGCGTTATCTGTTGATTTTTGTGATCTTTGTGGTTTCAGGATCAAGTTTGCTGCTGATCAAAAGTAATGATGATGTGCGTAATTTGCAAAGCATGGATCAACATTTAAAGCAGGAAGATCAATATATCCGTTCTCGTTTTGGGCAAGCGCAGGGCAGTGATTATTTTGCAATTTATGCAAATTCAGCAAAGGACCTTGCAAGGCAAGAACAACACTTAATCCTTGCGCTTTCTCAGTTAAAACAACAGGGCAAAATTGACGGATTTCAAGCAATCGGGCAAACGATTCCTTCGCTGGAACAGCAACAGCAGAACGTTGAAGCGCTACAGAAAATTCCAAAATCAGTACTGGTGGAATATGCAAGCGCGATGCAACTTGATCCGAAAGATGTCCTGAGTTGGCAAGCAAGATTGTCTCAACAAACATTGTTAAATTTAGATCAGTTTGCTGCCCATCCTTTGGCATTTTTACAGGTTAATCCGCAGCAAAGATTGATTTTGATTCAAGGCATAAAAGATGTAACAGCTGTAGAGGCTTTGCAAGATCAGCAGAATAAGCTGGTTCGTCCTGTACATAATTTATCGAGCTTATTTCAAGACCATCGTATTCAAGCTGAATATCTTTTTGTCTATGCATTAATTGCCTTAGCGATCGGTTTAATGCTGATCTATGGGATTAAATCGGTGTTCGCTTTGATGGTGCCTGTGACTTTGGCGTTGATGAGCACTTTTGCATTACAGGCATGGATGGGCGTTGAGATTAATCTATTTAGTGTAATGGGGGTTTTTCTCATCTTAGGGATTGGTGTGGATTACGCCATTTTCTACCGTCAAGGGCACGATCATCCGCATGTGGTCGGGATGGCATTATTTCTCTGTATGATGTCGACGTTGTTGGGATTCGGTTTATTGGCGTTAAGCCATACCTATGCAATACATTGTTTTGGGTTAACGGTCCTTTTTGGGGTAATTTTTTCGTTTATCTATGCCACGCTGTTTACGCCGGCAGACTCAAAATTAAATCAAAATCAATTAATCAGTCAAAGAACTGAACATTAAGGTGAATACATGAAGGGTTTAGATTTACAACAAACAGATGTGGTGATCATCGGGGCAGGACCATCGGGAAGTTCCGCAGCAGCACTGCTTCGACACAAAGGTTATCAAGTGGTGATCATTGAAAAGCAGCATTTTCCTCGCTTTTCGATCGGTGAATCACTTTTGCCACAATGTATGGTGTTTTTAGAAGAGGCGGGCTTATTAGAAACAGTACGTGAACATGTTGAAGAATATGCATTTCAATTTAAAAATGGGGCAGCATTTTTACGTGGTCATGAATGCAGCTACTACGATTTTACTCAAAAATTTAGTGAAGGTCCTGGAACGACATGGCAGATTAGACGTGCCAATTTCGACCATCTTTTAGCACAGCAAGCTGAACAATATGGGGCTGAAATTCGTTTTGGACATGAGGTTGTTGCAGTTGATGTAGAGCTTGATCATCCTGTATTAACGGTTAAAGATGAGCAGGAAAATATCTATCAAATTCAGGCTAAATTTTTACTGGATGCCAGTGGATTCGGTCGTATTTTGCCGAAACTTCTAGATCTGGAAAGCCCTTCAAATTTCCCAGTACGCCGTGCGGTGTTTAGTCATATTGAAGATGGGATCTTGGATGATCCTGAATTCGACCGAAATAAAATCCTGATTACGGTACATGAAAAAGATCATCGTGGATGGTATTGGTTAATTCCGTTTGCGGATGGTCGCTGTTCATTTGGGATTGTTGCTGAACAGGATTTCTTTGATCATTATGGTTATATCTCTGATGAGCCTGAAGCCTTATTGGCTTTATTTAAAGATATTCTTGCAGATGAGCTGAGTTTGTCGCAGGTACTGCGCAATATGAAGTTTGATACGCCAATCCGTACTTTGGTTGGCTATTCAGCAAATGTTAAAACCTTAGCACAGCGTAATTTTGCTTTGCTGGGCAATGCGGGTGAATTTTTAGATCCTGTATTTTCATCTGGGGTGACCATTGCACTCAAGTCTTCAAGTTTGGCGGTACCTTTAGTCGATCAAGTCTTACAAGGTGGGCAAGTAGACTGGATGCAAGAATATGAAAAACCTCTGCGTAAAGGAATCAAAGTATTTCGTGCTTATGTAGAAGCATGGTACGACGGTGAGTTTCAAGATGTGGTATTTTCAAAAAATCAAAATGAAAAAATCCGTCGTATGATTGCATCATTATTGGCGGGTTATGCTTGGGATGAAACTAATCCAATCTATCGCAATGCACGACAACGCTTAAATACCTTGGCTGAGTATTGTCGTCAGGATCTGGAACAGAGCAAAATACTTGAGAGCGAATAATGCAAATTTGGTTAAAAGCAATGAGCATCAGTCTGTTGTTAGTGCTTGGTGCCTGTCAAAATATGTATCCACAGCCACAAGGTCTGGTTCCTGTGGTTTGGTCTGCTGATCCAGCCTTGGCGCATTATCAGCGTCAAGATCAAGTTGAAGTTGTCTGGAAAAATCAAAGTTTTAGCTTTTTACTCTACCAAGAACAACAGGCAAAAAACTTGCAAATGTTTGCATTAAGCTTAACTGGACAGCAATTGTTTAGACTGGATTTCGATGGTCAAAAAGTGCAGGTGCATGAAAGGATAAAACCGATGCGTTTGTTACCCTTTGATTTTGTGGTTCGAGATATTCTGTTTGCAACTTATCCTGATTTTGCAAAAAATCATTTAGAAAATGTTAAAGTGAAACAGTACGTTGATCAGACTGAAATTGAGATCGATCAAAAAAATGTTTTAACGATAAAAACGCGTGCTGATCATATTGAGTTGGATAATCTGCAAGTTCCTTATCAAATGATCTTTAGTCCTGTGGAAAATACTTTGAAAGACAATTCATTAGAGCAAAGTGAAGTGGAAGATCAGCAAAAAAATGACAAAAAAGATTGATTTAAATCATCCCGCTGTAGGCATTCATTGTTCAGCCAGTTTATCTGCTTTAGGTGATCATCCTGAGCAGGTCAAGGCACAATTGACCTCTTTGGAAAACAGTTTAACCCAGAATAAATCTTTGATTTTTGATCAGCCTGTATGGGTGGGTGCTTATGCACATCCGTTATGTAGCGATATTCCAGTTGCGCTGCAAAACTATGACTCGCGTAATTTACGTTTTGCCTTGACTGCGCTTGCACAATGTGAATCTCAGTTACGTGACTATGTGGCTAAGTTTGATAAAAAGCGCCTTGCAATCATTGTTGGGACCTCAACGTCAGGTATTTCGGACAATGAACCCTTATTAAAAGCCTACTTTCAAGGCCAAACTGAGACCGTGATTCAACAGCAAAAACAGGAAATGGGTAATCTCGCCAAAGCTTTGCAAATCTATTTGGGCTGGGATGGTCTTGCGTATACGATTTCTACGGCCTGTTCTTCAAGTGCCAAAGCTTTTGCCAGCGGGCAACGGTTGCTTAATGCAGGGCTTGCCGATGCTGTATTGGTGGGTGGAGTAGATACCCTCGCTAAACTGACCTTAAATGGTTTTAACAGCTTGGAAAATTTGAGTGTAGGTATCTGTAGCCCATGTGGATATCAGCGGGATGGGATCAATATTGGTGAGG
This sequence comes from Acinetobacter sp. BIGb0196, assembly GCF_011759595.1. Lineage (NCBI taxonomy): Bacteria > Pseudomonadati > Pseudomonadota > Gammaproteobacteria > Moraxellales > Moraxellaceae > Acinetobacter > Acinetobacter sp. BIGb0196. The sequence continues at coordinate 1,525,025 of NZ_JAAOZA010000002.1, forward strand.
CCGCAAGCTTGTTTTTACTCAGTAAAGAACGAGCACCGGTCATGTTGATTTCTGCGGGGGAATCTATGGACGCATGGCATATTTCTGCACCGCATCCAGAAGGCAAAGGTGCTGCAACTGCAATGCAAAAAGCACTGGATCAGGCACAGTTAAAAGCTTCAGATATTCAATACCTTAATTTGCATGGCACCGCAACCACGCACAATGATGATATGGAAATTAAAGCAGTCCGACAGGTCTTTCAGGACTATGCTGTTCCATTAAGTAGCACTAAGCATAAAACCGGACATTGCTTGGGTGCTGCGGGTGCGTTGGAAGCCTATATTTGTACGCAAGTGCTTAAAGATCAAAACTGGTTACCTCTTCATCAAAATGGCGTGATTGATCCTGAATTGGATGATCAGCATTACGTTGAACAGGATGATTCAACTCAAACTGCTCAATCTGATTCTGTGCGTTTTGTGATGAGTAATTCATTTGCCTTTGGCGGTAGTAATGTCAGCCTTATTTTTGGAACTGAAATCAGATGAGTTTAGATGCTATTCAATTTATTCCGCATGAAAAACCGATGGTTTTTGTTGATCAACTGCTTGAGTTAGGTGAGAATTTTGCACTTGCCAACCTAACCATTACACCTGAATTGATGTTTAGTGATGAACATGGTTTGCCGACTTGGAGTACTATTGAACTCATGGCACAAACGATTAGTGCCTTTGCTGGTGCAAAAGGACAAAAAATGGGGCAAACGCCACAAATTGGTTATTTGCTCGGAACACGCAAATTAAATTTACCTTTGGCTTATTTTGAATTTGGTAAAACATTGACCATTCGAGCTGAACAACAATATTTACATGAAGGCTTGGCACAATTCTCTTGTGAAATAAGCTATGAAGAACATAAAATTAGCGCAGTTTTAAGTGTTTATGAACCACCTGTGAAAGCTGAGCAATAAGTAGGAATTAAGTGTGTCGAGAAGAATATTAGTGACGGGATCTAGTCGAGGGATTGGCAAAGCAATTGCTTTAGCTTTAGCAAAATCTGGTTTTGATGTGGTTGTGCATGCACGTTCTAGACGTGCTGATGCTGAGCAAGTGGTCGCTGAAATCCAAGCTTTGGGGCAAAACAGTTATGCGCTACTTTTTGATGTCACACAACGTGAAAATACCCGACAGATACTGGAACAAGATATCGAGCTTTATGGCGCATTTTATGGTGTGGTGCTAAATGCAGGTTTAACCCATGATGGTGCATTTCCAGCTTTAACCGACAATGACTGGGATGAAGTAATTTCGACCTCCTTGGATGGTTTTTATAATGTATTGAAACCTTTAGTGATGCCGATGATTCGTCTAAAACAAGGCGGGCGTATTGTCACGCTTTCTTCTGTTTCCGGCATTATGGGGAATCGTGGTCAAGTCAATTATAGTGCGGCAAAAGCGGGATTGATTGGTGCGACCAAAGCTTTGGCTTTAGAATTGGCAAAAAGAAAAATAACCGTGAATTGCGTTGCTCCGGGGTTAATTGAAACGGAAATGGTCACTGAAGAAGTAAAAGAACATGCTTTAAAAATGATTCCATTACAACGTATGGGACAGGTCGATGAAGTGGCGCATACGGTGAACTTTCTCTGTTCTGATCACGCAAGCTATATTACTCGGCAAGTGATTTCGGTGAATGGGGGACTGATTTAATGAAACGTGTTGTTGTGACGGGAATGTCGGGAATCACCTCACTGGGTGAAACGGCAGATGAAATTTTTGCCCAATTCCAAGCGTCAAAAAATGGCATTCGTGCGATGCCTGATTGGGATATTTATACCGATCTGCGTTGCAAAATTGCAGGCCCAGTAGCGCATTTTGAGGTTCCTAAACATTTTAATCGTAAAGTGACGCGAGGGATGGGACGAGTTGCATTGATGTCGGTGATTTGTGCTGAAAAAGCATTGGCAGATGCAGGCTTGATCGATCATCCTATTTTGAAAAGTGGTGATGCTGGGGTTGCTTTTGGCTCCTCTGCGGGGAGTGTCGATGCAGTCAAAGAGTTTGGGAAAATGCTCATAGACAACGACATGGGTCAGTTAAATGCGACTACGTATATCCGAATGATGTCACATACCAGCGCTGTGAATATGACGGTTTATTTTGGTTTAAAAGGTTTAACCTTACCCACATCAAGTGCCTGTACTTCAGGTTCAATGGCCATCGGACAGGCATTTGAGGCGATTAAATTAGGTAAACAAAAGCTGATGCTTGCGGGTGGTGCTGAGGAACTCAGCGCGACAGGTTCAGCAGTATTTGATGTGTTGTTAGCCACCAGTGGGATGAACGATACACCTGAAAAAACACCACGTCCATTTGATAAAAATCGTGATGGTTTGGTGATTGGTGAAGGTGCTGGCTGTTTAGTGCTAGAAGAATATGAACATGCACTGGCACGTGGTGCAACGATCTATGCAGAAGTCATCGGTTATGCCAGCAATACTGATGGTGAGCATGTCACTCGTCCAAATTCAGAAATGATGGAAAGATGTATGCGCATGGCACTTAAAGATGCCGCAATTTCTGCGCAAGAGATTGATTATATTAACGCACATGGGACTTCGACAGATCAAGGCGATGTTGCAGAAACTCAAGCCACTGCACGTATATTTGGTAAAAAACCAATCAGCTCATTAAAAAGTTATTTTGGACATACTCTTGGTGCATGTGGTGCAATCGAAGCTTGGCTGAGTATAGAAATGCTGCAACGCCAACAGTTTATCCATACTTTAAATTTGGATGAAATTGACCCATTATGTGGTGATTTGGATTATATCGTGCGAGAGCCACGAGAGATGAATGCAAAAACCATCATGACCAATAATTTTGCATTCGGAGGGATCAACACCTCCATTATTTTAAAACATACTTAAAAGAGGAAAAAAACGATGTCATTTAAACACTTGGTTGTTGTTTCAACTTTATGCTTTGCTGGAATCGTCTCTGCACAAGCTGCGGACACTGTCCATAATCTCAATTTTAAAGAAGCTGTAGATCGAGCTGTGGCTGATGGATTTTTAGATGGATCCGTAAAATTTTATCTTGCTGGAACTAAATCTGGCGGTCAAGTTTTAGAAAAAGCGGTTGTTAGCAATAAAAAAACCAATGGTTTTGGAAAGTCTGCGGAAAAGGCTTGTGATCATGTATTACGTTCAGCATTAATCCAATTGCAAAGCGCAGCAAAAGATAAAGGTGCTAATGCAGTGACCAATATTGTGAGCTATTTCAAAGCAAATGAATCAAAAAACACCACCACATATCAATGTTATAAAGGTACAGCACTTGCGAGTGTGGCTTTAAAAGGCGATATCGTTAAATTCTAAGCTGTAAACATGTGCCAATGTCTAGTAATCTTTTAGAATAAGATATGGATATTGGCTCATACTTTTGAATCTATTAAAAAAAATAATATTTAACGATTAAAAATTTCATTAGCCTATTCAATTAAATGTCCTGTGCATTGTGTCGAAATATTTTTGATTTGTGCAGTATCGAGTTCTAAGTTATCCCATTTACACATTTGTTGAATAATCCATTCAAAATCATCTGGTTTAGGTCGGTCTTGTGTACCAAAAGAGCGAATAATATTTTGTATTTTATGAAACGCATAGGTATGCACCAAATGTGAACAGTTAAAGCGGATAATCTCGCTGTCTTCTAACATGTGCCATATCGGTTGTAGTGATTGCAAGGTGCTTAAATCATGCTGTGCTTGCTGAATTGCTGTCTGCAATGCATTTAAGGTATTCGGATGCTTGTTAGCCCATTCATGGGTGGTCGCCAAAACTTTATCCGCGACTTCAGGAATAATCTGTTTACTCTCGGCAATCACATAACTATAACCTTCAATCTGCGCTTGGATATTCCAAGGTTCACCGACGCAGAATCCATCAATGAGTTGTGATGAAATCGCATCCACCATATAGGAAGGGGGCAGTGTGGATGGTTGATATTTTTTGGCTAGCTCTTGATCTGCCAAAGCCAACCATTCTCTTAAACAATAATGGTGGATGGACTGTTTAAACACATGGGCCAGTTGTATTTTATCGCCTTGTTTTAAGGCTTGAACCACTTTTGCTGCTGACTCTTGAGCGCTATCTTGTATGTGAATTTTTAATTCATAACACAATTTTTGGCTCAAGCTGATAAATGCACGATTGGTACTCAACACCAATGAGGTTTGTAAGGGAATACCCAGTTGATCATTGCCTGTCGCAGCAGCAGGAAGCATGGCAGAAAGACAATGTGCGGCATCTAAAATACCAAAAGCTAAACGGTCACGTAAACTGGCCCAAGAAGGCTCTTTCACCAACGTAACATTGAGGCCTTGCTCGGTAAAATAGCCTTGATGTTGTGCCCAAAGTATTGCAGTGCAATCCAGCAAAGGAATATAGCCTAATTGAATGTCTGTGGTTTCAAGTGTGTTCATTGTTTATTCCTTGAAATTAGCTTGTAGCAAGGCTTGAGCATCGATTAACTTTCTTGCCATTTCCCCCATGGTGATACGGTGACTCATGGCATTTTTTCGTAACAAACTGAAGGCTTGTTCTTCTTCAATTTGATGCATCTGCATCAGCATCACTTTGGCTTTTTCAATATCTTTTCGGTCTGCTAGTTTGCATTTGGTTTCATTGAGATCTTTCAAGAGTTTTTTATGTTTTTTAAATTGCTCAATCGAAATTTCTAAAATACTTTCCAGTTTTTCAGGATCAATACCATCGATAATATAGGCAGTTACACCTGCTTCAATGGCACTTTTGATGGTGTCTTTTTGCGAGTTTTTAGTGAAAAGCACAGTGGGCAAATCAAACTGACTTACGCAGCTTTCAATAATATCTCGATGTGGATGGTCCATATCCAGCAAAATCACATCGGCATGTAAGTGTTGAAGATCTGTACTGTTTAAATGGTCAATCATCAGGCATGCGACCACCTCGAAACCATGTTCGATCAAAGATGATTTGATAAAAGATGCCCGCTCTATATCATCATCGATCAGGGCAATTCTTAATTTTGGCATGTCGCTACTCAGATCTGTCCTGACATGAACTTTCAGCATATAAGCAATTTAGATGCCAATATCTCGGATTAAATTTGCTGTTTAAAATCATAGTCGCAGGATGTTAAAGAAAAGTGATGCACTTTATTGACGCAATTTGCCTCCTAAACATGCAGTTTTATGATTTACATTTTATCCACACAGACAGAAAACATGATGGTTGATTGCGCTATTTATGCACGACCATTAAATCATAAGTACTGAGTATTCAAGCAAAATAAAAAAATATATAGCCAAAATATAAAACTGGCATGAACTATGCATTGGTTTAATCCAAGTCAAAGAAGACTTTCAAAATTTGTAAGACGGCCAACGACGTCCGTTCTGATCGTTACTGATATGCCTCGTGCATAACAGCAACTTATATGCGTTCAGTTCAGGAGATCGAAGCTATGTCTTCAAATTTAGATGCGAAAAAAGCGACAAAAATTCATCTTTTCAATTTTAGCAGCGCAGCAATGCGAGCCTTCCATATGAGTTGGCTCGCCTTTTTTGTCTGTTTCTTTGCATGGTTTGCCTGTGCGCCGTTAATGCCTGTTATTGCAGGTGAATTCCATCTGACTAAAGATCAAATTGCCAATATCAATATTGCCGCGGTTGCCATCACGATTTTAGTACGTCTGATTGTCGGTCCCTTATGCGATAAATACGGTCCTCGTAAAACCTATACCGCATTACTGATTATCGGCAGTATCCCTGTATTTGGTGTGGCATCTGCCAATAGTTATGAATCCTTTCTATTTTTCCGTCTATTGATTGGTGCAATTGGTGCCAGCTTTGTCATCACGCAATATCACACCAGTATTATGTTTGCGCCAAATGTGGTGGGAACTGCAAATGCAACCACCGCAGGTTGGGGCAATGCGGGTGGTGGAGCAACTCAAGCCTTGATGCCATTGATGCTTGCTGCACTGGTGATGTTTGGTGTTGAACAAGCCATGGGATGGAGAATTGCGCTGATTGTACCTGGTGTGATGATGTTAATCGTCGGTGCAATGTATTGGAAGTTTACTCAAGATTGCCCACAAGGTGATTTTAAAGAACTTCGTGCACAAGGTCTGCATGTAGGCAGTGATAAAAAAGGTGGTATGGCGATTTTAATACATGCTGCAAAAAACTACCGTGTCTGGATTCTATTTGGTGCTTATGCTGCTTGTTTTGGTATCGAAATTTTTATTCACAACATTGTCGCAATGTACTACGTGGATCATTTCAAATTTGGTTTAAAAGAAGCGGGTATGGCCGCAGGGATTTTTGGTTTACTGGCACTGTTTGCCCGTGCACTTGGCGGTATTGTTTCAGACAAGGTGGCGACTAAAAAAGGTCTCGATGGTCGTACTAAAGTATTGTTTGCCATGATCCTGTTAGAAGGCGTATTTCTGATTGTCTTTTCTCAAATGAATACCGCAATTCTGGCGATTTTGGTCATGACAGTATTTGCTTTATTTACCCATATGGCTTGCGGTGCGACCTATGCACTGGTTCCATTTATTGATCGCGATGCTTTGGGTGGTGTGGCTGGCATTATCGGTGCAGGCGGTAATGTCGGTGCTGTTGCTGCTGGTTTCTTATTAAAAGGCATGTTGGATATTCAAACGACGCTGATGGTTTTAGGTGGTCTGGTGGTGATTGCTGCAAGTTGTGTATTGATGATCCGTTTTTCGGTTGAACATAAAGAGAAAGAGCAAAAGTTATTTGAAGCTGCGGTACTTGAGCGAAATAGAATGGAACAAAATGCTGTAAGTCTTAAACAAAACAGTGCGACTTAATTGAATAACAAGAGCAAAAACAATCGAGGAGAATCGATATGAAATTAGTGATGATTGGTCATGGAATGGTTGGGCACAAATTTATTGAATCTGTGCTGGAACATGCAGGTGATGAAGTTGAAATCACGATTTTGGCAGAAGAACCCCGTTTAGCTTATGACCGTGTACATTTGACTGAATATTTTACAGGGAAGTCTGCAAAAGATTTAACCCTCTGTCGTGCTGACTTTGCCGATGCTTATGGTATCGACCTGCGCTTAAACACCAAAGCCACTGATATAGATACCTGCAATAAATGCATTACCACCAATCATGGCGATGTGATTAGCTATGACAAATTGGTGCTTGCGACGGGTTCCTATGCTTTTGTTCCACCAATTTCAGGTCACGACCGTAACAACTGTTTTGTTTACCGTACCATTGATGACTTGGATGCGATTCGGGCAGCGAGTTTATCGGCAAAATCGGGTGTGGTCATTGGCGGTGGTTTGTTGGGTTTGGAAGCTGCCAAAGCGCTTCGTGATTTAGACTTGGAAACCCATGTTGTTGAATTTGCACCCCGATTAATGGCAGTACAAATTGATGATTTGGGCGGAAAAGTTTTACGCGCCAAAATTGAAAATTTAGGCGTGAAAGTCCATACCCAAAAGGCCACTTCATCTATAGAAGAGGGTGTGAATAGCACCCATGTGATGAAGTTTGCAGATGGTTCAGAACTTGAAACAGATATTATTCTATTTTCAGCAGGGATTCGCCCACGTGATGAATTGGCGCGCCAAAGTGGTTTAGCTTTAGGTGAGCGTGGTGGTATCGTGATCAACGATTACTGCCAAACCTCAGATGCAGACATTTATGCAATTGGTGAATGTGCCTTATGGAACAATAAAATTTATGGTTTAGTGGCGCCCGGTTATGACATGGCACGGATTGCGGCAAAACATGTGATGCAACAAAGTTGCCCTACATTTGTTGGCGCAGACATGAGCACCAAGCTAAAACTGATGGGTGTCGATGTGGCATCGGTAGGCGATGCGCATGCCATGACTGCAAATGCATTGAGCTATTTCTATGCCGATGAAGATGCAATGGTCTATAAAAAGATCGTGGTCAATGCAGAGAAAACCCAATTACTAGGTGCGGTACTGGTCGGTTGCGCCAAAGAATATAACGACTTATTGCAAATGATGCTCAATGGATTGGCTGTACCTGAAAATCCAGAAAGTTTAATCATGCCGGGCTATGCACAATCTTCAGCAAAAACGGGAGGTAGTGGTGTAGATTTATTGCCAGACAGTGCCACGATTTGTTCATGTAATAACGTTTCTAAAGCAGATATTTGTAGTGCAATTGCAGAGGGTTCGACCTCATTAGGTGCGTTAAAAAAATGTACCAAAGCCGCAACCGCATGTGGTGGATGTGCACCCTTAGTGACCCAAGTTTTAAAATCTGAATTACAACGCCAAGGGGTAACGGTCAATAATCATCTTTGTGAACACTTTGCTTACTCACGCCAAGAGTTGTATCACTTGGTACGGGTCAATGAAATTAAAAGCTTTGATGATTTGATTCAACAACATGGGCATGGTTTAGGTTGTGATATTTGCAAACCTACAGTGGCCAATATCTTGGCATCTTGCTGGAATGACTTTGTTCTCACCTCAAATCATGCTGGGTTGCAAGACAGTAATGACTACTATCTAGGCAATATTCAAAAAGATGGTTCTTATTCTGTTGTACCACGTATGGCAGGCGGTGAAGTGACGCCAGATGGTTTGATTGCAGTCGGTCAAATTGCCAAAGAATATGGTTTATATACCAAGCTAACCGGTGGGCAACGGGTAGACTTATTTGGAGCACAAGTCCATCAATTGCCAGAAATTTGGGAAAAGCTGATCAATGCTGGTTTTGAGTCTGGTCATGCCTATGGCAAGTCATTACGTACCGTTAAATCTTGTGTTGGGAGCACATGGTGTCGTTATGGTGTCGATGACTCGGTCGGTTTAGCCATCTTCCTTGAAAATCGCTACAAAGGTTTGCGTTCCCCACATAAATTAAAAATGGCAGTTTCGGGCTGTACCCGTGAGTGTGCCGAAGCACAAAGCAAAGATGTTGGGGTGATAGCCACTGAAAAAGGCTGGAACTTATATGTTTGTGGCAATGGGGGAATGAAACCTCGCCATGCAGAACTTTTAGCTTCTGACCTAGATACGCAAACTTTAATTCAATATATCGACCGCTTTTTTATGTTCTATATCCAAACAGCGGATCGTTTACAACGGACTTCAGTATGGCGTGACAATATGGAAGGTGGTTTGGATTATCTTAAAGATGTTGTTGTGCATGATTCCTTAGGGGTTGCTGCTGAACTTGAACGTCGAATGAGCCATGTGGTAGGCACTTATCAAGACGAATGGCGCACTGCGGTGGAAGATCCTGAAGTACGTAAACGTTTTGTGACCTTTATTAATGCCAAAGCTGAGCAACAGCAAGATCCACATATTCAGTTTGCCAAAGTCCGTGGGCAAATTCGCCCAAAAACTGAATCAGAACGTGATCAGAGCCGTATTCCTGCAGTTGAAGCATAAGCATATGAACACTTGCTTTATTGGCCTTATTCCACAGTTTAAAAACAAGTCTCGTGGAAGATCTGATCAACGTTGTTAAAAGGATAAATACAATGACCATTTTAAAAGATATGAATGAACTCGATTGGCTCGATATTTGTGCATTGCAAGACATTACGCCCAATACAGGTGTAGGCGCATTACTAGGACAACAACAAGTGGCTATTTTTCGGGTAGGCAGTGAAAAGCGTGTATATGCGCTGAGCAACCAAGACCCATTTAGTAAAGCCTTTGTCATGTCACGTGGAATTATTGGTGATTTACAAGGTGAACGTGTAGTTGCATCACCGATTTATAAGCAACATTTTAGTTTAGCTACAGGCCGTTGTTTAGAAGACAAAGATCAAAAATTATTGGTTTTTCCAAGCAAAATTGAAAATGGTCGGGTTTGGGTCAGTCCAACCCCACAAAAAACTTATATCACCAATAATGGTACGGCTCAGGAAAAAATCAATTTAGTTCTGGTGGGGAACGGATTGGCAGGGATGCGTTGCTTGGAAGATTTGCTTGATATGGCACCTGATCGTTACGACGTGACGGTGATTGGTGAGGAGCCTTGGGGTAACTATAACCGGATTATGCTGTCGCCTGTCTTATCAGGGGATAAAACCATTGACGACATTATGCTACATCCCCATTCATGGTATGCCGATAAAAATATTCGCTTTATTGCGGGTGATGCTGCGGTACGTATTGACCGTCCCCGTAAGCAAGTCTATACCGAAAAAGGTGTGGTGGTGAGCTATGACCGTTTGATTTTAGCAACGGGTTCAAAACCATTTATTCCACCAGTCAAAGGCTCAGATTTGGATGGCGTGTTGAGCTTTCGTGATATTTATGATGTCAATAATATGCTCGACTACTGCAAATCTAAAAACAATGCCGTGGTGATTGGTGGTGGTCTATTGGGGCTAGAAGCCGCATATGGTTTAAAGCAACGTGGTATGAATGTGACGGTTTTGCATTTGATGGATCGCATTATGGATCGCCAACTTGATGCTAAAGCCAGTCAAATGTTGAAAACAGCAATTGAGCAAAAGGGCATTCCGATCATCACAGAAGCCAATACAGAAGAATTACTCGGTGAAAATGGTCATGTCACCCAGGTTCGGTTAAAAGATGGCACGCTTTTAGATGCAGATCTGGTGGTTTTTGCCGTGGGTATTCGCCCAAATATGGCTTTGGCACAAAGTGCGGGTTTACGCTGTAATCGCGGTGTGTTGGTCAATGACACCATGCAAACCTATGATCCAAGTATTTATGCAGTGGGTGAATGTATTGAGCATCGTAACCAAACTTTTGGTTTGGTAGAACCTTTATGGGGTCAAGCCTTTATTTGTGCATCACATTTGGCCGAACACGGCAGTTTGACCTTTAAAGCACCGACTGTTCCAACCCAGTTAAAAGTCAGTGGTTGTGATGTTTTTTCAGCAGGCCGCATTGATTTAGAAAACAGTCAACCTCTAGAAGATTTCGAAGACATTATTCTGAATGATGAAAAACGTCAAATCTACAAACGTATTATTATTCAAAAGGATAAAGTCGTTGGTGCGGTACTGTTTGGTGATACAGAGGATGGCACTTGGTACGCTGAATTGATTGCTGATCAAACCCCAATTTCTTCGATTCGCAATAAATTGTTATTTGGTCGGGATTTTGCATTAAAAAAAGCAGGCTGATTTATATCGCTTAACCCCCTTCATCTTAACAGGAGGGGGCGATTAAAAATGAAAGCCATATTCAAGTGAATGTATAGCATTGAGGAGCACAGCAGCAATGAATAGTATCCCTGTAATGGAACTGCCTAGCTCCACAGAACATAAGATCATAAGCACACAAACCACTTGTCCTTACTGTGGTGTAGGCTGTGGTGTCACAGCAACAGTGCAAGACACCACGCTAGGACAAAAAGTGTCTGTGGTTGGCGATGTCAATCATCCCTCGAATTACGGGAAACTGTGTATTAAAGGCAGTAATTTAGCCGATACGCTGGGGTTGGGCACACGTGTTTTACATCCGATGCTTGGGCGTCATCCCCATCAGCAAATCACAGATTGGGATAGCGCAACAGATTTAATTGCCAATAAATTCCAACACTATATCGAGCAATATGGTCGTGACAGTGTCGCATTTTATGTTTCGGGTCAGTTGTTGACGGAAGACTATTATGTGGTAAATAAATTCGTTAAAGGCTATTTGGGCACAGCCAATATCGATACCAATTCAAGATTGTGTATGTCTTCGGCGGTTGCCGCACATAAGCGTGCTTTTGGTGAGGATCTAGTACCTGCAAGTTATGATGATTTTGAACATACTGATATGGTGATTTTGGTCGGTTCAAATACAGCATGGTGTCATCCCGTGATGTATCAACGCATCATGAAAGCCAAAGAATTAAGACAACAAAAGCAAAGTGATTTATTTGTGGTGGTGATAGATCCACGCTTTACTGCCACATGTGAAGCAGCTGATTTGCATTTGCCTATTTTGATTGGTCAAGATGTTTGCTTGTTTAATGGGTTATTACAATATTTACATCAACAGGGTTATGCCGATAGCGCATTTGTTGAGGCTCATACCCAAGGGCTAGATACGGCACTAAAAAGTTCGCAAGCTGAAACAGATATCCAAGATGTTGCAGTGAAAACAGGAATTTCGCTAGAAAAACTCCAGCTCTTTTTTGAAAAGTTTGCCCAAACTGAAAAAGTCATGACCCTATTTTCAATGGGGGTAAACCAGTCTTCACGTGGTGTGGACAAAGCCAATAGCATCATTAATTGTCATTTGTTGACGGGTAAAATTGGAAAGTTGGGCGCAGCACCGTTCTCAATGACAGGACAACCTAATGCAATGGGTGGGCGTGAAGTGGGTGGTCTTGCCAATATGCTGGCAGCACACATGGACTTAGACAATCAACAACATCAACAGCTTGTGCAAAGTTTTTGGAACAGTCCAAGCATTGCCAAACACGTTGGATTAAAAGCCGTTGATCTATTTGAAGCAGTGGAAAGTGGCAAGATTAAAGCCATTTGGATTATGGCGACCAATCCGGTGGTCAGCCTCCCCAATGCCGATCAGGTCAAACGTGCTTTAAACAGTTGTGAGTTTGTTGTGGTCTCTGATATTTGCAAAGATACCGACACCACTCAGTTTGCCGATCTGCTCTTACCTGCATTGGGGTGGGGCGAAAAGGATGGTACGGTCACCAATTCAGAACGCCGTATTTCACGACAACGTGCTTTTTTAGACCCACCTGAGCAGGCCAAAGCGGATTGGTGGGCTGTGGCACAAGTGGCTAAAAAGCTTGGATTTACTGGCTTTGATTTTGCAAATAGCCACGAGATTTTTAAAGAACATGCATTGTTATCTGCCTATCAAAATGCAGAGATTAATGCGCGATCAAATGCACAAAGCTTTCGTTACTTCAATTTACAAGGTTTAACTGATCTTTCATTGGATGAATATGATCAATTGGCGCCCATTCAATGGCCTGTGATCATGCGCAATCAGGCTGAGCATGCATTCGCACAATTGTTTTCACAGGGGCAGTTTAGCCATGCAGATGGCAAAGCTAAATTTATTGCCACGATGGCGATAGATCCAGTCCATCAAAGCAATACTGAATATCCTTTAATTCTCAATACAGGACGGATTCGAGATCAGTGGCATACCATGACCCGCACAGGTCTATCTGCCAATTTAAGCACCCATAAAGCTGAACCCTTTTGTGAAATTCATCCCAGTGATGCATTGAAATATGGCTTGAAAGAAGGCGAATTGGTCGAAATCAAATCGGCTTGGGGCAATTGTGTCTTGCGTACTGTACTCAGTGACAATATCCGCCGTGGACAAATTTTCGCCCCGATTCATTGGAATGATCAATTTGCTTCGGATGCCCGTATTGGCAAAGTGGTCAATCCAGTGGTAGATGCAATTTCAGGCGAGCCAGAATTCAAACATACCCCTGTGCTGATTCAGCCATTTTATACCCAGTGGCAAGGGGTATTTTATGTCCGTGAAGGGTATGAACACATTGTTAAAAATAGCATCGAAAATACGGTGTGGTGGACAAAAATTCAGACCGCCAAAGCAGTACGCTATGAATTGGCGGATCGTCGTCGTTTTACCCAAACTACCCAACATCTCAAACAACTTTTACCCTTTGAGGATGAAAGTTTTGAGTGGTTGAACTTGGAAGATCAAACTGCACACATCAGCCATAGTGTGGTGTTAAAAGAAGGTCGCCTTATTGCAAGTTTATATATCGCACCCAAAGCCTTGTTGCCTGATCGTGATTGGGTTGCCAGTTTATTTAAACGTGATCGTTTAAGTGCGATACATCGTAAAGCCTTACTTGCTGGACAAGCCATGTCGATGGGCAATAGTGAAGGGCCATTGGTATGTAGTTGCTTTAAGGTGGGCAAAAATCGAATTATTCAAACTATTAAAGAAAACAATATTAATCATGAAAAACAAGTGACTGCATGTCTAAAAGCAGGCGGTAATTGTGGTTCATGTCTACCTGAAATTCGCGGATTGATTAAAGCCTGTCAAGCGGAGCTTACACAATGAAAAGAATTATAAAACCCAAGAAAGCCAAGCAATATCCACAAACTGATCTAGTCATTCTTGCGGGCGGTCAGGCAAGGCGTATGAATGGAATCAATAAACTGTTACAGAAATTTGATGATCAAATCCAATTGATTAAGATTCATCAACAACTAAAAAATCGAGTCGCGCAGGTGTGGGTCAATAGCCACCGTGATTATTCAATTTATCAAAAACTTATTCCCAGTTTGTATTGCTATCAGGATGATGAAAAAGGCTTTTATGGCCCGTTGATGGGAATAAAAAGTGCCTGGTCTTATGTGACATCTGACTATGTACTTTTTGTGCCCTGTGATGTGACATTTATTCCACCTGATGTTATTGAAAGCTTACATATGGCTTTAGTGGGTCATCCTTTGGCACAAGTGGCTTATGTCAATATCAATGGCAAAGCCTTATATCCATTTTGCTTGTTAAAGCGCAGTGCTTTAAATCAAATCTGCACTCATCTTGAACAAGGACAACGCAGTTTAAAGGCATGTTTTTCTGATTTGCACGCTCAGGAAGCGTTATTTGAAAATCATGCACTGTTTTTTCACAGCATCAATTCTTTGGACGAATTACAGCAATATCAACAGCTCAAGTTTTTACATTGATTGGCTTGGTTTGGACTCGTTTTTTGCAAATCTCTATTTTTGAGAGAATTCGAGCAGGTTTTAGCTTAAACACATTGGTGAATGATCAAAGTTGGAACACTTTTTGCAATTTCAAGAACAATAAAATAGCGCAGATTTTAAGTTTTAAACAATCTTGAATTTAAATCGTGCTTGGGATGTGTAAATGAATGCAATGACACAATACGAAGTGGGAACGGCTTTTGTCGATCAATATGGTCGTAGCAAGCGTAAACTCCGAATTTCAGTGACAGATCGCTGTAATTTTAAGTGTGTCTATTGTATGCCCGAACATCCTGAATGGATGAAAAAACACGATTTACTCAGTTTTGAAGAACTTTATGTGTTTTGTGAGTTTATGGTGCGACATGGCATTGAACAGATTCGGATCACTGGTGGTGAGCCGTTAATGCGTCAAGGTGTGGTGCACTTTATTGATGAGCTACAAAAATTAAGAAAGCTGGGGCTCAAACGTATTTCAATGACCAGCAATGCACACTATCTTAAACAATACGCAAGCCAGTTAAAACAAGCGGGTTTAGATGACTTGAATATCAGTCTGGATAGTCTAGATCCAGCACAATTTAAGGCACTGACTCAAAAAGAACTACATCCCGTGTTAGAGGGCATTGTCGCAGCACAACAAGCAGGCTTTAAGATCAAGATCAATGCTGTATTGATCAAAGGCATCAATGATGATCAGATTTTGCCCTTAGCACACTGGTCGATTCAACACCATTTTACCGTGCGATTTATTGAATTTATGCCTTTGGATGGTGCTGGTCTTTGGTCGCAAACTAATATTGTCAGTGAGCAAGAAATTTTAGCTCAATTACAGCAGGACTTTGTTGTCACTTTACAGCAAGGACAGTCTTCCGAGCCTGCACGGCAGTATTTTATTGATGGTTATCCGATTGGCATCATTTCGACCATTACCAATTCATTTTGTGGCACATGTGACCGTGTGCGTTTAACCGCACAAGGTGATTTTTATAATTGTCTATTTGCGCCAAAGGGGATCAGCCTAAAAGCACAAATTAAGGCACTGAATCAAGATTCACCTGTTTTAGAGCCTCTCCGATTAGCGCAAACCAGTTCACCAAATGCAGCTGTATATTCGCCAATAACATTAGATTCGCCACAGCATAGGCAATTACAAGATACTTTGTCTGATTATATTTGGCAGAAAAAACAAGGCTTTGATGAGATTTATCAACAGCCAAAATCAAAACATTCATCATCTCGAAAAATCAGTATGTATATGATTGGAGGTTAATATGTCAGATCAATTTACTATTCCAAATACACCAGACTCGGCAAACATTGCCAATCAATTCAAAGATATCCAGCAGCACATGACCGTAAAAATTGAATGCTTTGGTGCAATTGAACGTTTACTGCCGACTGATTTAACTCTGCAATGTGAGTCTGAAATGAGGATTTCGGATGTTTTGGATTATGTGGTACGCGCTTATCCACATGCAGGAAACATGCTTGAGCGTTGTGCATGTGCAATAGGCGAAGAGATTATCCCACGTCAGACCTTATTAACAGCGGACAGTACTGTGGTTTTACTGTCACCTGTTGCGGGAGGTTGATATGCATACATTTGAACAGACGCTTAAACAATTCAACAGAATTCAGGATACAGCCTTAACTCAAGACAGTTTTGACCCGATTCAAGACTTTCCTGAATGCGGTGGCATTGGCATCTTTATTGGAACAGTACGTAATCATCATGAAGGCAAAGCGGTCAAAGCACTGAAATATACCGCCTATGCGCCTGTTTCAGAAAAAATGATTCGCCAAATTGAGCAAGAGATTCAACAAAAATTTGCAGTGGCTTATGTACGGGTTATTCATCGTATTGGTGCTTTAAACATCGGTGAAAAAGCCATTATTGCGATTGCTTATGCAGCGCATCGCCGTGAAGCATTTGCAGCCTGTGAAGAAGCAGTAGAACGGGTAAAACATGAGGTTCCCGTATGGAAAGAAGAATTTTATCTGGATGGCAGTAGCCAGTATGTTGCGGGTTGCTGTATTCGAAAAGATGATGTGGAACAAGATCATTCAGTACAAAAGGATTCATTTCACCACCATGACTGTGAACATGAACATGGCGCTTCTGATGACCATTTATCTCAGCACAATCAACCTCAGCATCATCATTCTCAAGCGCAGCAATCAGCGCATCGACATTCTGAGCACAATCATTCTTTTGCACATCATTCCAAATCTACACATTTAGGGCACACGCATTCAGAATACAGTAGTCAACAAAAGAATCATGAAGCTGAACAGCAAGTGTTGTTAAGCAAACAGTGTGAACAGACAATTTATCAATGGCATATGTAAAAACTTATCGAGCAAACTTCACAAAGTGTGTTCTTCACAAAGTATGTTTTGTCATGTAAAAAATACCGCCATATCAGGAACAGGCAATGAAAAATGTAGGGATGAAAGCAGATAGCTATCGGACAGCAGTAGCAACAGGAATTTTATATGCGCCTGCACATTGCATAGAACTGTTACGCACAGGAAATACTGAAAAGGGTGATGCACTAAAAACGGCACGTATTGCTGGAATCTTGGCAGCAAAACGCACAGATGAACTGATTCCTTTGTGTCACCCTTTACCGATATATCGTGCAGATGTCGAATATGAATTACATGAACAACATGTTGAAATTATTGCAACGGTTGAAACCATTGCTCCTACGGGCGTAGAAATGGAAGCGCTTACCGCAGTCAGTTTAGCAGGCTTAACTCTATATGATATGCTTAAACCACACTGCGAACCTGAAGACTTATGCCTTGACCAATGTAAATTACAACTGAAAAAAGGCGGTAAATCGCATTTTACCCGAACGCTCAAACAGACTTTATCTGCATCAGTGATTGTTTTATCAGATACCGTTGCTTCAGGAAAAAAACCTGATACAGCAGGGCAAAATGTTTTAGAAATTCTTGAACAAGCCAATTTTAGTCAAGTGAACTATCAAGTGATTGCTGACTCTCCAGAACAGTTGTTGGCGTTAATTGAACAACAAAAAAATCATTATCCGCTGATTTTGACGGTTGGTGGAACAGGACTAGGCCCAAAAGACTTAACGGTGGAGACCATTCAACCTTTACTCCAACGCGAAATCCCCGGCTTAATGGAAGCTTCGCGTAGTTTTGGTCAGAGACGTACCCCTTATGCGGCACTTAGTCGAGGCATTGCAGGCTATATTGACACGAGTTTGGTGATTACTTTGCCGGGCAGTCGCCAAGGCGCTAAAGAGTCATTGATTGCGATTCTACCAGCCTTGGTCCATCTGTTTGATGTGCAAAAAAACATTCCACATGTTGGAGGCTATCAATAAATCAGGTTGTGATCGTTTATGATTGAGGGGTAGACAAAGGCTTGATCTCAGTTGATCAAGCCTTGCAGTGACTAATTCACACTCAAAATCTAGGTGCTGAAACTATTCCATTCACCTTAGTACTCTATACACAGGTAATGTATATGGATCAGGGAAGCATCCTTGAAACTCCCTCGAATTTGTTATTTCGACATTGAAAACACTTTCAGCCATAAATCACTTTTGTCATTATGAACACTGTCTAGTGTGATTAAATTTTTAATTATTCTACATAATAAAAAATTATTAAACTTGGATTTGGATAAAAGAAATTATATATTTTTCATTAAAAGCATGTGATTACATGAAGTAAATCAAAAATAATATCCATATTTTATAAACATAGATTAGACTATTGAGTAGTAATTATAAATATTACATTGATGCATGTGATACTATCCAAGCTCGGCTGATTATAACAATGATGTAACGACAACAGCTTATCCACATTTAACTTTGAATGAAATTGTCCAATATTTGGTGATTTGGTCGATATTGGGCAAGAACAACAATAGATCCATACAAAAACGATGATGAGCAATCATTTTATTCTCAGAGGGACTATCGCTTCATTATTTTAAACCATATTAAAAAGAGGAAAAAATGATGTTATTCAAACGATTCACCTTTGTTTTATCTTTTTTATATTTTGGAGCAATGGTATCTGCGCAGGCTGTAGATGCTGTTCATCCTATCGATTCTAAAGTAGCCGTAGATCAAGCTGTTATTGATGGGCTCTTGGCTGAGTCAGCAAAATTTTATCTTGATGGGACTAAATCAGGTGGTCAAATTTTAGGAGTAGAGCGTGTGAGCAATCAAAAAACCAATAGTTTTGCAAAGCCTACTGAAGATGAAATACAGCCAAACAGATATAAACGAGGTTGGGATAAACTCAAAGAAATTGATGGAGAAGCAGGCGAAAAAGTTATTAATAGCCTAAAAGATATTTCGCCTGATTTAGGAACATATATCATCGAATATGCTTTCGGCGATGTCTATTCAAGAGATGGGCTTGACTTGAAATCCAAAGAAATTGCGGTTGTGTCCGCATTGACAGCCATGGGAAATGCGCAACCACAGTTAAAAGTTCATATAAACGGGGCATTAAATACTGGGAGTTCGATTAACGAAGTCAAAGAAGTGATTTTACAAATGTCTGTTTATTCAGGTTTTCCAAGTAGCATCAATGCAATGAATGCTTTAAAAGAAGTTTTGCTAGAAAGAGAAAAACACGGCATTAACGATGAAATCGGAAAAACAGCAAGCAAAGCCAAGCCAACCAATCGATTAAAATTAGGTGAACAAGAATTATCTAACTTGGACAGTCTTCAAGTTGAACGATTAAAAGCTGCTTATAATACTTTTTCACCTGAATTGGTAAAATTCACGCTTGAATATGGTTATGCTGATATTTTTTCAAGAGATAGTTTAAGCAAAAAATACAGACAAATCGCCACGATTTCTGCATTAACTGCGTTGGGGACAGCGCAACCACAACTGAAATTTCATATTAATGCGGGTCTAAACATAGGACTGACCGAAACTGAAATAAAAGAAATCATGCTTTTGATGACCATCTATTCAGGTTTCCCATCAGCCATAAATGGAACTCACGCACTCAAAGAAGTATTAGCAGAGCGTATGAAAAATCAAAACAATTAAACCCATAAGTATTTATGATATTTTCAAGTTGCATTGATGCCGATGAATTGACCTATTAAAATGCACGGCCGTTATAGATGGATCAGGGAAGCGTCACTGAAACTCCTTCGAATTTGTTATCTCAATAGCCATTAAATCACTTGGCGTAAATCCCGCGCTGTTTCTTGCAGTAACGGTAAAATATGCGTAATTAAATAATCTTTGGTTGTACGTATGGTAGGAGAGACAATATTGAGTGCGGCAACAACAACCGCATTCGAGTCATAAATTGGAACGGCTACAGCATGCACCCCCAATTCATGTTCTTCACAGGAATAACACCAGTCCTGTTCTTTAATCTCATGCAGTAATTCTATAAAGGCTTCACTGTCTGTATAGGTATATTTAGTAAGACGCTTTAATGGATACTGGGTAAGCCATTGCTTCTGTTCTTCGACATTTAAATGCGCCAACAAAATTTTCCCCGCAGAGGTTGCATGTGCTGGCAGGCGATTACCTAAATGCAAGCCATACGGGTTAACACGGTCTGTTTGTTGGTGTGCAGCACTACGTGCAATGGTAATCGCTTCATAACCATCTAGCACCATGACGGAATAAATCAGTGAGGTTTGATTGGTCAATAAATTTAATAAGGGTTGGCAAATTTTAGGTAAAGGGGAACCATCTAAATAAGCACCAGAGAATTTAAGGATTTTCGGGGTTAAATAATAGTAATGTCCGTCAAAGTCTAAATAGCCTAAGTATTCTAATGTGAGTAACTGGCGACGCGCTGCTGCACGGGTCATTCCGGTTTTTTCAGCCGCAGTGCTGATATTCAAGCGGTGTCGTTCAGGCCCAAAACATTCCAAAATTGCCAAACCTTTTGCAATCCCTGCAATAAAATCTTCATGGCGAATGATCTTTTTATTTTCAGCATGATGGATTAATCGGGTGGTTTTGTTGTGTTCATCATCCATAACGCAGCTCCTTATTTTAAAGCCAATTGCATTAAAATTATACTCAATCAAAATCAGACTGTTTTAGTGGGATAATGTTCGATCATCGAACATAAAAAATGATGATCGAACAAATTCTGTCTTTAAGCCTAGAAGTAAATATAAAATTTATCAAGAATAAAGATAAGAAATCCGAACAAAACACTCAACTTATGTTTCATCGGTTTCTAGGATGAAACAAATGAGTGATTCATAGTACAGGAAGTAGTCAGATGATTGATAAAAACGCCACCTCATTGACCGAGGTTCTGTCCCACATCAAAGATGGTGCAACCATTATGATTGGTGGCTTTGGAACAGCAGGACAGCCCGCAGAGCTGATCGATGGGCTGATTGAACTTGGCGTTAAAGATCTGGTGATTGTCAATAACAATGCAGGCAATGGCGATTATGGTCTGGCTAAACTGCTTAAATCAGGTGCAGTCCGTAAAATCATTTGTTCTTTCCCACGTCAGTCGGACTCTTGGGTATTTGATGAACTCTACCATGCGGGCAAGATCGAACTGGAACTGGTTCCACAAGGTAATCTCGCGTGTCGTATTCAAGCTGCTGGAATGGGTTTAGGTGCAGTGTTTACCCCAACAGGCTTTGGCACCTTATTGGCAGACGGCAAAGAAACTCGTCATATCGATGGCAAAGACTACGTGCTTGAATATCCGATTAAAGCAGACTTCGCACTGATTAAAGCACATCAAGGCGACCGTTGGGGCAACTTGGTTTATAACAAATCAGCACGTAACTTTGGTCCAATCATGGCGATGGCTGCAGATGTCACCATTGCGCAGGTTTCAGAGGTGGTTGAATTAGGTCAACTCGATCCTGAACACATTATTACCCCAGGAATTTTTGTTCAGCATGTGGTTGCAGTTGATGCAGCCAATGGTAATGGAGAATAACAATGAGCTACCAAAAACTAAGCCGTGACCAAATTGCTGAACGTGTTGCCCAAGATATTCCTGATGGGGCTTATGTCAATTTAGGTATTGGTTTACCGACCAAGATTTCAAAATATCTGCCAACAGACAAAGATGTATTCCTGCATTCTGAAAATGGTTTATTGGCTTTTGGTCCTCCACCTGCCAAAGGTGAAGAAGATCCTGAGCTGATTAATGCAGGCAAAGAATATGTGACCATGCTAACGGGTGGCTCGTTTTTCCATCATGGTGATTCCTTTGCCATGATGCGTGGTGGACATCTGGATATTGCTGTATTGGGTGCATTCCAAGTGGCAGCCAATGGCGACCTTGCCAATTGGCATACCGGTGCGCCAGATGCGATTCCTGCGGTGGGTGGTGCAATGGATTTGGCTGTAGGGGCCAAGAAAGTCTTTATCACCACAGATCATGTGACTAAGCAAGGTGAACCTAAAATTGTTGAAGAACTGAGCTATCCTGTGACAGGTAAGCATTGTGTTGATCGTATCTATACCGACCTATGCGTGATTGATGTGACTACTGATGGCTTAAAAGTGCTTGAAAAAGTTGCAGGTCTGAGCTTTGAAGAATTACAGGCTTTGACGGGTGCTCAGTTGATTGATGCGACACTGGGATAATAAATCCCTCCCTTGCGGAATGATTAAATTTCTCCTAACGGAATGATTAAATCTCCCCTAACCCCTCTTTATGAAAGAGGGGAACTTCTTCTTTTACAAAGAGGTGAGCTGCTGCTGTAGCAGCGCAAGGGAGATTATTTAAGGATATAAACAACATGAAAAACGCTTACATCATAGATGCCATCCGTACCCCATTTGGTCGTTATGCCGGTGGTCTTGCGCCAGTACGCGCAGATGACCTCGGTGCAATTCCAATTCAAGCATTGATACAGCGTAATCCAACGGTAGATTGGCAGCAAGTTGATGATGTGATTTATGGCTGTGCCAATCAGGCTGGTGAAGACAATCGTAATGTTGGGCGTATGTCAGCATTATTGGCGGGTGTGCCCTATCAAGTGCCAGCAACCACTGTGAACCGTCTATGTGGATCGTCACTGGATGCAATTGCCATGGCAGCTCGCGCCATCAAAGCCAATGAAGCAGATTTAATCATTGCCGGTGGCGTAGAAAGCATGAGCCGTGCGCCCTATGTGATGGGTAAGTCGGACAGTGCTTTTGGACGTAGTCAAAAGATTGAAGACACCACCATGGGCTGGCGCTTTATCAATCCAAAACTCAAAGAATTGTATGGTGTGGACAGCATGCCACAAACCGCTGAAAACGTGGCAGAGCAATTCGATATTAACCGTGCGGATCAAGATCAGTTTGCGCTAAACAGCCAACAACGTACTGCGGCAGCACAAGCTCAAGGCTTTTTCAAAAATGAGATTGTGCCTGTCACTATTCCACAGCGTAAAGGTGATGCTTTGCTTGTGGATACCGATGAACATCCACGTGCATCAACCACTTTAGCCGCACTGACAAAACTCAAAGGTGTGGTAAAAGCTGATGGCACGGTCACGGCGGGAAATGCCTCTGGGATTAATGATGGTGCAGCAGCGTTATTGATTGCTTCAGATGAAGCTGTAGAAAAATACCAATTAAAACCACGTGGCAAAATTATTGCAGCAACCACGGTAGGTGTTGAACCAAGAATTATGGGCTTTGCACCAGCGCCTGCGATCAAGAAACTGCTTAAACAAGCTGATCTTAGTTTAGCGCAAATGGATGTGATTGAACTGAATGAAGCCTTTGCTGCCCAAGCTTTGGCGGTAACCCGTGATTTAGGTTTGGCAGATGATGATGCACGTGTCAATCCTAATGGTGGGGCGATTGCCTTAGGTCATCCTTTGGGTGCATCAGGTGCCAGACTGGTGACCACTGCCTTAAATCAACTTGAACAGATCAAAGGTGAATATGCCTTATGTTCAATGTGTATTGGGGTAGGGCAAGGTATTGCATTAATTATTCAACGTGTTGAGTGAGGTATCTGATGAGCCAGTTATACGCCAGCTTATTTTATCAGCCTGATGTCACAGCAATTTTTAGCGATCATGCCTTATTGGGTTATATGATCCAAGCAGAAGTGGCTTTGGCAAAAGCACAGGCACAAGTGGGTGTGATTCCACCATCCGCTGCCAGCATCATTGAACAAGTTGGACAACAGGCCCTAGCAAAAATTGATTTTGAAGCATTGGCAACCGCGACGGCACTTGCGGGAAATATTGCGATTCCTTTGGTAAAGCAATTTACTGCGATTGTAAAACAACACGATGAAGACACAGCGCGTTATGTGCATTGGGGCGCAACCAGCCAAGATATTATTGATACAGCGACGATTCTGCAATGCCGTGATGCATTAGGGTTGATCGAAAAACAATTACAACAGGCTTATCAAGTTTCATTAGAGCAAGCACAACAGTATCGTGCCCAAGTCATGATTGGTCGCACTTGGTTGCAGCAAGCTTTACCGATCACCTTAGGGCATAAGTTTGCACGTTGGGCTGCAGCATTTAAACGTGATCTTGATCGTCTAAACGAGATGAAAAGCCGCGTGCTTACTGCTCAACTCGGTGGAGCTGTAGGTTCATTGGCATCATTACAAGATCAAGGTTCAGCTGTGGTTAAAGCCTATGCAGCGGCGTTGAATTTAACCTCACCTGAGTGTACATGGCACGGTGAGCGTGACCGTATCGTTGAAATTGCCAGTGTACTTGCCCTGATCGTCGGTAATGTTGGCAAGATGGCAAAAGACTGGTCTTTGCTGATGCAAACTGAAATTGCTGAAGTCTTTGAACCCACTGCAAAAGGTCGTGGTGGCTCATCCACCATGCCACATAAACGTAATCCAGTTGCAGCCGCTTGCGTACTTGCAGCAGCCAACCGTGTTCCTGCATTAATGGCAAGTGTCTACCAAAATATGCTGCAAGAACATGAACGTGCTTTAGGCACTTGGCATGCAGAATGGTTAGTGATTCCTGAAATTTTCCAGTTATGCGCAGGTGCTTTAGAACGCACTACGGATGTGCTTGAACATATGCAAGTCGATGCACAAGCCATGCAACGTAACCTTGAGTGTACT
The DNA here is from genome assembly GCF_011759595.1 of Acinetobacter sp. BIGb0196. Taxonomy (NCBI): domain Bacteria; kingdom Pseudomonadati; phylum Pseudomonadota; class Gammaproteobacteria; order Moraxellales; family Moraxellaceae; genus Acinetobacter; species Acinetobacter sp. BIGb0196. The sequence goes on from NZ_JAAOZA010000002.1 coordinate 1,549,811, forward strand.
CAGGGCTTGATCATGGCAGAAGCGGCAATGATGGCACTGGCACCCAAAATTGGACGCTTAAATGCGCATCATTTGGTTGAGCAAGCTTGTCAACAAGCCATCGCGCAACAGCAGCATTTAAAAACAGTATTGTCAGCAATGACTGAGGTGAATGTCCATCTAAGTGCACAGGCATTAGATGAGATTTTCAAACCAGCCGCTTACTTGGGCAATATTCAGGCACAAATTGATGCCGTACTACAAGCAGCACAAGGAGTGTCTAAATGATGAAAATCAGTATGAAAATTAACAATCGTCAAGGACAGCAACTTGCGGTTCAAATCCAAGGTGTAAAAGATGCACCAGTGATCATGTTTTCTAACTCACTCGGAACGGATCATGGCATGTGGCAAGCACAAGTAGATGCTTTGGCGCAACACTATCAGATCATCACTTATGATACCCGTGGGCATGGTGCGAGTGATGTGATCGCCAACAGTACACTGCAAAACTTTGCAGACGATGTGATTGATATCTTAGATACATGGCATATTGAAAAAGCACATTTTTGTGGAATTTCAATGGGTGGTATTACTGCACTCACACTGGCAATTGAATACCCTGAACGCTTTTATAGCATCACTGTTGCAAACTCAGCCGCCAAAATTGGAACAGCTGAAGCATGGACTACCCGTGCTGATAGCGTTGAGCAACACGGACTGGCTGAAATTGTCAAAACCACACATACACGTTGGTTTAGTGAGCATTTTGATTATGCACATGATGTGCTTGCTCAAAAAACCATTCAAAGTTTAGCTGTGACGCCTACACAAGGCTATGCCAATGCGTGTCGAGCATTGGCGGATGCCGATGTTCGAGATCAGCTCAATCAAATTCAAATCCCGACTTTAATTATCGCAGGTCAATATGACCCTGTAACAACGGTTCAGGATGCAGAATTTATGCATCAATCCATTCCAACCAGTCAACTTGAAATCTTGGCAGCTTCTCATTTGTCCAATATTGAACAACCACAAGTGTTCAATCAGGCATTGTCCAAGTTTATTCAGAACATATAACCGTCTAGGGTTAGAAAGGAATTCGCCTACAAGGAGGCAACTATGGCACAGGAATTTGCTGCCCCAAAAAATAGTATGGATGCTCAGGCACTCATTAATGATGCACCGATCAGCAAGTATCAATGGATGATTGCAATTATTTGTTTTCTCATTGTATTTGTTGATGGAATTGATACGGCTGCGATGGGCTTTATTGCACCTGCTTTGGCGCAAGATTGGGGGATTGATCGCTCTCAACTTGGACCTGTGATGAGTGCAGCACTGGGTGGAATGATCATTGGTGCATTGGTTTCAGGACCTACTGCGGATCGTTTTGGACGCAAGATTGTATTAACTATTTCAATGTTGATTTTTGGTGGCTTTACCTTGGCATCCGCATATGCGCCAAACTTAGACAGTTTGGTTGTACTGCGCTTTTTAACTGGTATTGGTCTAGGCGCAGCAATGCCAAACGCCACAACATTGTTTTCAGAATACTGCCCGAACCGTGTTCGTTCACTGCTCGTGACCTGTATGTTTTGTGGTTATAACTTGGGTATGGCCACAGGTGGTTTTGTCAGTAGTTGGTTGATTCCAGCCTTTGGTTGGCACAGCTTATTTTTGCTCGGTGGTATTTCACCATTGATCCTGATGGTATTGGTGATTGTGCTGTTACCTGAGTCATATCGTTTCTTGATTGTTAAAGGTCGAGATGCTGCAAAAGTTCGCAAAATCCTGAGCCATATTGCGCCTGAAAAAGTACAGCTTGCTGACAGCTTTTATATCCCAGAAGAACAGTCTGCTGTGGCACAAAAGAAAAATGTATTTGGCATGTTGTTTTCCCAAAAATTTGCCAAAGGCACAGTGTTGTTATGGTCAACCTACTTTATGGGCTTGGTGGTGATTTATCTACTGACCAGTTGGTTACCAACCTTGATGCGTGAAACCGGCGCAACCATGGAACGCGCGGCATTTATTGGCGGTCTGTTCCAGTTTGGTGGTGTGTTGAGTGCGTTATTTATTGGTTGGGCAATGGATCGTTTTAACCCAAACCGCATTATCTCAGCATTTTATTTTATCGCAGGCTTGTTTGCTGTTGCCGTAGGTCAAAGCCTCAGCAACCCAACATTATTGGCCATTTTGGTGTTATGTGCAGGGGTTGCAATCAATGGTGCGCAATCTGCAATGCCAGCGTTAAGTGCCCGTTTTTACCCAACTCAATGTCGTGCAACAGGTGTGGCATGGATGACAGGGATCGGTCGTTTTGGCGCAGTGTTTGGGGCTTGGATTGGTGCTGTTTTGCTGGGCAATGATTGGTCATTTACCGCAATTTTAAGCTTATTGATGATTCCTGCAACCGCTGCGGCTGTGGCAATTTTTGTTAAATCCTTAGTGGCGCATACCGATGCAAGCTAACTTTCTCAAGATCAGACATAAGATCATAAAGAGGGACAATTTCAATGAATGATGAACAACGTTACCAACAAGGACTACAGGTCCGCACCGAAGTCTTGGGTGAAAAACATGTCGGTCGTTCTTTAGAAAATTTGAATGACTTTAACCAAGATTTTCAAAACTTTATTAGCCGCTTTGCTTGGGGTGAGGTGTGGTCACGTGAAGGTTTACCACGGCACACCCGCAGTTTAGTCACCATTGCTATCTTGTTGGCATTGGGACGAGAAGATGAACTCAGAATGCATCTACGTGCTTGCTTTAACAATGGCGTTACCAAGGACGAACTCAAAGAACTGATTTTACACAGCTCATTGTATGCGGGACTGCCAGCCGCAAATGCTGCAATGCACATGGCTGAAGATGTTTTTAAAGAACTCGGAATAGAAGTGCAACCTGTCGCTGCACAACAACAGGATTAAGGAGATAGGCATGTTAAGTCATACATTGGGTGCATATCCGCAACGGAATACAGAAGATCACCCGCCAGCATATACACCAGGCTATAAAACCAGTGTATTACGCTCGCCCAAAAATGCATTGATCTCGATTAATGAAACATTAACTGAAGTCACTTCACCGCATTTTTCACCTGAAATTTTTGGTGCAAAAGACAATGATTTGATTTTGAACTATGCCAAAGAAGGACTCCCAGTCGGTGAGCGAATTATTGTGCATGGTTATGTGCGTGACCAGTTTGGTCGCCCTGTGAAAAACGCCTTATTGGAAGTTTGGCAAGCCAACGCATCGGGTCGTTATCGCCATCCAAATGACAAATTTATTGGCGCAATGGATCCTAACTTTGGTGGCTGTGGTCGTACCTTAACTGATGAAAATGGTTTTTATATTTTCCGTACCATTAAACCGGGTCCATATCCTTGGCGTAACCGAATCAATGAATGGCGTCCAGCACATATCCATTTTTCATTGATTGCAGATGGTTGGGCACAACGTTTGATTTCGCAGTTCTATTTTGAGGGTGATACCCTGATAGATACTTGTCCGATTTTAAAAACCATTCCATCTGAAGATCAGCGTCGTGCCTTGATCGCATTAGAAGATAAAAACAATTTCATTGAATCAGATAGTCGTTGTTACCGCTTTGATATTCATCTACGTGGTCGTCGTGCGACTTATTTTGAAAATGATTTGACTTAAGGAACTCACACAATGAATGCATGGAATTTTCAGGAAATTAAGGAAACCCCATCACAAACAGGTGGTCCTTATGTACATATCGGTTTATTGCCACAACAAGCCAATATTGAAGTATTTGAACATAGCTTCGATAACCAATTGGTGAAACAACACACTCAAGGCCAACGTATCCGCATCGAAGGTCAAGTGTTTGATGGACTGGGTTTACCATTAAGAGATGTATTGCTGGAAATCTGGCAAGCCGATGCCAATGGGGTTTATCCAAGTCAGGCCGATACCCAAGGCAAAACAGCCGATGCTCATTTTCAGGGTTGGGGGCGTACAGGCGCAAATTTTGAAACTGGTTTTTGGAGTTTTGACACCATTAAACCGGGGGCTGTAGCAGGACGTAAAGGCTCAACCCAAGCACCACATATTGCAGTCGCACTATTTGCTCGTGGAATCAACATTGGTTTGCATACCCGTATTTATTTTGACGATGAAGTTGAAGCAAACGCCAATGATCCGGTACTCAACAGTATTGAGTGGGCAGTCCGCCGCCAAACCCTGATTGCAAAACGCAGTGAAGTAGACGGTGAAATCGTGTATCGCTTTGATATTCGAATTCAAGGTGAAGACGAAACTGTATTTTTTGATATCTAGGAATCGCCTAAATCTCTTTTTAAAGGGGGCTTGTCACGAACTTATTGAAGCCTTGAGATTTGTGACATGCCTCCTTTTTTAAAAGGTGGACATGATATGAAGTTATTGAACTCTTGAGATTCGCGATACCCCTCCCTTTTAAAAAGGGTGAGGAACGATTGAAGTTCCGCAAGGGAGGGATTAGGAGGGATTTAGATAGACGAAAAGCACTTAAATGAAATCGCAATCAAGCGAAAACGCGATATACAAACGGATAATTTATTCAGGAAGATGAAAATGAAACTACAAAAACTTGCAGCATTGATGCTTGCACTTAGCCCCATATTGCCCCTTCAAATGACACAGGCGCAATCTATTTCACCAAGCCCAGTTGAACTTGCAGAACTGGCAAAACTCCCAGTAAAAACCATCGTCCCGATTACAGCAAAAACCAAAGAACAAGCCTTAGCACAGGCAAAAATCATTGCCAGCAATCCAGATGCTGATTTGGCAGAGTTCCGCATAGATCTACTCAACTTTGCCAGTGACACTAAGCAAGTGATTGCTTTAGGACATGAGCTTAAACAGATTTTAGGGGCTAAACCGATGATCGCCACCATTCGTACCCATAACGAAGGCGGGCAACTGACCATCAGCGATGCAGATTATGACAAAATCTATCAAGCTTATTTACGCCAACCCTTTATGGATATGTTGGATGTTGAAATGTTCCGAGATCAGCAAGTGGTGAAAAACACCGTTAAATTGGCACATGAGAAAAAAGTATTGATTGTGATGTCCAATCACGATTTTAAAAAGACCCCTGATGAAGCAGAAATCGTTCAACGCTTGCTTAAACAAGATCAGCTTGGCGCAGATATTCTTAAAATCGCAGTGATGCCACAAAGCAAACAAGATGTGTTTACTTTGATGAATGCGACCTTAAAAGTCAGCCAACAATCTAAAAAACCATTACTCACCATGTCGATGGGTAAACTCGGGACTATTTCTCGAATTGCCACAGCCAATATGGGCGGCAGCTTTAGTTTTGGCATGATTGGTGAAGCTTCTGCGCCCGGCCAAATTGATGTGACTCAATTGAAACAGTTATTAAAAACCGTTCAACCTACACCATAAATTAAAAGGAATTTTTAGACATGAAAATGATTTCATTACGTTTAACAACGTTGGCACTTGGCTTAGCGGTTTCTGGTTTGGCAATGGCGGAAAGCTATGTGGTGGATCGTTATCAAGATGATCATGAAAAAGGTTCATTGCGTTGGGCGATTGAGCAAGCCAATAGCAAGCCGAGTGAAGCCAGTGAGATTCTGATTCAAGCGGTTGGGCAAGCGCCTTATGCCATTAAGGTCAACAGCCCACTGCCAGAAATTAAAGCGCCCGTAAAAATCATCGGTACGCAGTGGGCAAAAACAGGTGAGTTTATCGCGATTGATGGCTCAAATTATATTAAAGGTACAGGGGTTGAAGCTTGCCCGGGTGCGGTTGAAGGGCAGTTCGGAACCAATGTTCGTACCACAACTTTACCGGGTATTGTGTTACGTGACATCAACGGGGTCAGTATTCAAGGGCTAGAGATTCGTCGTTTTTGTATTGGGATCTTGATGAACCGTGCCAGCAATAACCTGATCCAAAATAACCGTATTATGCACAACTATGGCGGTGCAGGGGTGATGTTGACAGGGGATGATGGCAAAGGGAATCCGACTGCGACCACCACCAATAACAACAAAGTGCTAAATAACTATTTCCAAGACAATGGTGATGGACTTGAGTTAACCCGTGGTGCTGCATTTAACTTGGTTGCCAATAACCACTTTATTTCAACTGCTGCAAACCCAGAGCCATCACAAGGCATTGAAATTCTATGGGGCAATGACAATGCCGTGATTGGCAACAAGTTTGAAAACTATTCAGATGGTTTACAGATCAACTGGGGCAAACGCAATTATATTGCCTATAACGAACTCACCAATAACTCCAACGGCTTTAACCTCACCGGTGATGGCAATATTTTTGACAGCAATAAAGTCCATGGCAATCGAGTCGGTGTTGCGATTCGTTCAGAAAAAGATGCTAATGCGCGTATCACATTAACCAAAAATCAAATTTGGAATAATGGCAAAGACATCAAACGCTGTGAAGCGGGTGGAAGCTGTGTGCCCAATCAACGTTTAGGTGCAATCATTTTTGATATTCCGGGATTAGAACATGCGCACTTTGTCGGTTCACGTGGTCATGGTGTAAAAATTGTTCCAGCAAACTTACAAAAGACCTGCCAGCAACCCAATGAACAAGGCTGTAATCCACAACCAAATCAAAATATTCAAGCACCTAAATTGACCCTAGCAAAAGGTCAAATTGCGGTAGAAGTAAAAGGACAACCAAATCAACGTTATCAAGTTGAATTTTTTGGAAACTCACAAGCAAGCGCAAATGAAGCCGAGTTTTACTTAGGCTCAAGCACTGTTGCAACCAATGCCCAAGGCACAGCAAGCGTGACTTGGAAACCGACAATGAAAGTTGCATCTGTTACAGCAAATATCACAGATCGTCTAGGTGCAACATCTGAACTTAGCTCAGCGGTAAAACTTAAATAAAAGTAAGGATGCTTAATATGAGTTCAAATGGATTATCGATCAAACTGAGTTGTTTGGCAGTTGCAGTGTGTATGGCTCAGAGTAGTTTTGCTGAGCAAGCTTGGTCACAAGATCGTCAATGGTTATTGGGCGATTGGAATGGGCAACGCCAACAACTGGAAAAAGACGGCTATAAATTTACTGCATCTATCATGAGCCAAGCTGCAACCAATTTAGACGGTGGCTATCACGACAACAACAGCTTTGAAAATGCAGCGCAATTGGCGTTGGGTGCAAACTTTGATTTAAATAAAATCGCGGGCTGGAAAGATACCACAGCCAATATCTTAATCACCAAGCGTGATGGTAATGCTTTAACTTTAGAAAGCATTAAAGACCCACGTTCCAGTGCTTTGGGCAATTCACAAGAAATTTATGGGCGAGGCAAAATCTGGCGCCTGACCCAAGCATGGGTCAAAAAAGGCTTTGCTGACAATACCGTTCAATTCAAGATTGGTCGTATGGGCATGTCGGATGACTTTAATGGTTCACAATGTGAATTCCAAAACTTATTACTTTGTGGCGGACAACTCGGTAAATCCATTGGTTCAATTTGGTACAACTTACCCGTAGGTTTATGGGGAACCAATGTGAAATACCAATTTGCACCTGAGTGGACATTGGGTGTCGGTGTTTATGAAGTCAATCCTGACAACATTAAAACCGGCAAAAACGATGGTTTTAACTTGGATATGCGAAATGTTAAAGGCGCCACTATTCCAGTAGAACTGGCATGGCGTCCAAAACTAGCAGCATTTGATGGTTTAGCAGGCGAGTATAAAGTCGGTGCGTTGTACTCGACAGCAGAAGCCAATGATATTGCGATTGCAGGCAAGGTGCATGATAGCAAACATAGTTTTTGGCTCAATGCACAACAACAACTGAGCCAAAAAGGCCAAGATCCTAAACGTGGTTTGTTCGTAAGCTTTAATGCTGTGGTCAATGATAAAGCCACCACGGCAGTACAAAGTACCCAACAACTTGCTTTCTGGTACAAAGGGCCTTTTGACAGTCGCCCAAATGATTCAATCGGATTTGGTATTGCAAATTATATGGTCAATGATCGTTATAAAGATCGCCAAATTGCAACCAACAACAGCCGTGGCTATGACCAATACGATAGGTTCGCAACAGATTATGTGCCAGTGCAACGTGATGAGCTCAATGTTGAACTGAACTATACCTACCAATGGTCACCTGCGGTCATGCTACGACCCAACCTACAATATATCCATCAGCCTGCGGGTGTAAAAGAAGTGGATGATGCTTGGGTTGCTGGGTTGAGCATGCGTGTGAATTTCTAATCTAGGAGTATGACCTATGACTGAGTCTACAAGGACACATACCGTATTAAAAATATGGTGTTTTATATTAGCTTTGGCTTTACTTGTGACAGGGCTATTCTTTACCGTTGGTGGTGCTAAGCTGGTAACACTTGGAGGATCATGGTATTTCGTGATTTCTGGTGTATTCACACTGGCATCAGCGATATTTATATTTAAGAAAAAAACGCTCGGTGTCTGGTTATTTAGTTTGGTTTTTGTGGGCACAATTATTTGGTCATTGCTAGATGCAGGTTGGGAATTTTGGCCTTTATTTTCAAGACTGATGTTTCCAGCAGGTTTATTTGCTGCATTGATGTTTACTTTGCCCGCGATTCGCCGTTACCAGTTTCAACCGAGTGCGAGTTTGCCAGCTTATGGCTTAGGTGCACTCACAGTTTTAGGCATGTTGATTGGGCTTTATCAAATGTTTCAACCACATCCAACGGTTGCAGCAACAGGTCAGGCATTGCCATTGGTTCCTGTTCAAGCGGACATGAAACAAAGCAATTGGCAGAATTATGGTCAGGATGCAGGCGGCAGTCGCTTTGCTGCACTTGATCAAATTACTCGTGATAACGTCCATCAACTCAAAGAAGCATGGCGTTTTCGTACAGGTGATTTCACCACGGGTTCAGGCAATGGTGCAGAAGATCAAATGACCCCTTTACAGGTGGGCAACAAGATTTTCTTATGTACACCACATAACAATATTTTTGCTTTAGAGGCTGACTCAGGTAAACAGCTTTGGAAAGCCGAAGTAAACTCTAAATCGGATGCATGGGAACGTTGTCGTGGTGTGGCTTACTTCGATTCAACCCAAGCACTAACCCAACCGACTTTGGCTGGTGCAACCCCTGTTCAAGCTGTCGCTAATAATACCGCTTGTCTACGCCGTGTTTATACCAACACACCAGATGGTCGTTTAATTGCGGTCAATGCTGATACCGGTGAACGTTGTAAAGATTTTGGTATTGATGGAACGGTTGATTTACTCAAAGGTTTGGGTGAAGGAACCACCGCGCCACGTTTTGAAGTGACCTCTGCACCAACTATTGCGGGCACAGTGATTGTAGTTGGTAGTCGTATTGCAGATAACCTTGCCGCAGATATGCCGGGTGGGGTGATTCGTGCTTATGATGTGATCACAGGTCAATTGCGCTGGGCATTTGATCCACGTAATCCTGATCCAAACTATGTGTTAAAAGAAGGTGAAACCTATAAACGCAGTTCTGCAAACTCTTGGGCAGCAATGTCGTATGACCCAAAAATGAACACAGTATTTTTACCAATGGGTAGCTCATCTGTGGATGTTTGGGGAGGCAACCGTCAACCTTTGGATCATAAATACAATTCATCCGTATTGGCTTTAGATGCAAGCACAGGTAAAGAAAAATGGGTCTATCAAACTGTTCATAATGACCTATGGGATTTTGATTTACCGATGCAACCAAGCTTGGTTGATTTCCCAATGCAAGAGGGTAAGAATCAACCTGCTGTGGTGATTGGAACCAAATCTGGACAATTCTTTGTATTGGATCGCTTAACAGGTAAACCATTAACCAAGGTAATTGAACAGCCCGTGAAAGCTGCGGATATTCCGGGTGAACAATATAGCCCAACTCAACCACGTTCTGTTGAAATGCCACAAATTGGTAATCAAACTTTGACTGAATCGGATATGTGGGGTGCAACACCATTTGACCAGCTTATGTGTCGTATCGGCTTTAAATCTATGCGTTATGAAGGCTTATATACTGCACCGGGTAAAGATAAATCTTTAAGTTTCCCAGGCTCTTTGGGTGGCATGAACTGGGGCAGTATTGCCTTTGATCCAAGCCAGCAATATATGTTTGTCAACGACATGCGTTTAGGTTTATGGATTCAGTTGATCGAACAAACACCTGAAGATTTGGCAATTCAGGCAAATGGTGGTGAAAAGGTCAATACAGGTATGGGCGCTGTACCGATGAAAGGTACACCGTATAAAGTCAATAAAGATCGCTTCTGGTCGAAGTTGAATATTCCATGTCAAAAACCGCCTTATGGCACCATGACTGCCATTGATATGAAAACTCGTCAGATCGCTTGGCAAGTGCCGATGGGAACAGTCGAAGACACTGGACCTATGGGCATAAAAATGGGATTAAAAGCACCGATTGGTATGCCTACCATTGGTGGACCAATGGCAACACAAGGTGGCTTAGTCTTCTTTGCAGCAACGCAAGATTACTACTTACGTGCCTTGGATTCATCTTCAGGTAAAGAGTTATGGAAATCACGCTTACCTGTCGGTAGCCAAGGAACGCCAATCAGCTATGTTTCACCTAAAACAGGTAAGCAATATGTGATGGTGACTGCGGGCGGTGCTCGACAATCTCCTGATCATGGTGACTATGTGATTGCCTATAGTCTGAAATAAGCTAGAACTGTTTAAAAAATGGAACTGCAATCGTTAATCGATTGCAGTTTTTTTATGGGTTTAAAATTTAAATAGAGGAGTATAAATTAAGTCGCTTTGCTTTTTACATCATTGAATCACACAGGGCGTAGCTACCGCATGGCGACATGGATGTAGTAACGCAAGAATGAGGCATTGCCTAATAATGAACAGAAGATAAATTAAGTTGCTTTTAACACCATTGAATCCTACACGGTGTTTCTACCGCATGGCGACAAGGATGTCGCCGTTTGGCGGGGGTATAAGGATGTACCCCTCGCCAGACGAAAGATTTTTGTTACTTTTCATCTGTGAAAAGTAAGGCATTGCCTACGCAAATTAAATATAAACTTTTCACCGTAAGATGGGGCAGTGCTAACCCAAAATTCAATATAAAAGCCCCTCATCCTAGCCTTCTCCCAGCGGGAGAAGGAACTTCCAATATCAATATAATTTACGCTTTAAGATCATTTTTTGATTTATGAAAGAGATCTTTAAAAATTACAATTTTGTCATGTTTTTGCGATTTCATTTTTTTAAATTTTTGAATTTTAAATAAATAAACCACAGGGAAAGCATTGTTGTGAAAAAAAATCAAGCAACATATATTGTGGCATTGGCATATTTTTGTCAGGATATTTTTTATTTTAAATTATCGGCAAATTCAGACTAAGCACAACGTTTAAAATAAACATCAATGAGGTTCACATATATTGAGATGTGTTCATTCTGTAATATGAGGCAGTGCAAGCCCCTTTGCACTGAAAAAGAAGAGAACTGCATGAAAGTCAATTCATTTAAGTAATGAAAAGCTCCCTCCTTTTTCAAAGGTGAGAAGTATTACTTCGCAAGGGGGAGGATTAAATCTTATTTAGCTTTTTGCTGTGCAAGTGGTGAAACAGAGAGAGAATCATTTTGATGGTAGCTTTCTTGAAGTTCAATATCTTGCTTCTGCAATCCCTCAAGAATCGGACAATTCGGTCGATGATCACCAGCACAACAATTGATTAAATTTTGCAAGGTATTGGTCATCTTCTGTAGTTCAGTAATACGGATTTCCAATTTTTCGATATGCGAGAGTGCGAGTTGCTTTACATCTGCACTGTGTCGATTTTTATTGTTCCACAAATCTAAAAGATCAGCGATCTCTGCAACTGAAAATCCAAGTGATCTTGAACTTCGAATAAACTTGAGCCGTTCAGCATCTTGGTCAGAATAGGAGCGATAGCCTGCATTACTTCGACCCACGGCTGGAATCAGACCAATCTGTTCATAATAACGAATCATTTTGGCAGATATTCCAACAGTTTGAGACAGTTTTCCAATATTCATGGTGATTCTCTCTACAAGCTTCTACTCGAAAGTAGAAGCGGGTTGAAAACGACGTAAACGTAAGGCATTGGCCAACACGAATACACTGGATAAAGCCATTGCACCTGCTGCAAATATTGGCGAAAGCAGGATGCCATAAGCAGGATAGAGTAGCCCAGCCGCAACTGGAATCAGCATGGTATTGTAAGCAAATGCCCAGAATAAATTCTGATGAATATTACCGATAGTGGCTTTTGATAGTGCAATGGCATTGGCAACACCTTGCAAGTTACCTGACATTAATACAACATCTGCCGACTCTATCGCAACATCCGTACCTGTACCAATCGCAAGACCGACATCGGCTTCAGCCAAAGCGGGCGCATCATTGATCCCATCACCAACAAATGCAATATTGCCATATTTTGCTTTTAGGCTTTGTACCGCTTTGACTTTTCCTTCAGGTAGAACTTCCGCAATCACTTCGTCAATACCGAGCTGGCGAGCAATGGCTTGTGCTGTACGGGCGTTATCACCTGTCACCATCGCAACTTTAAGACCAAGTTGATGTAAGGCTTTAATGGCACTTGGCGTGGTTGATTTAATTGGATCTGCAACTGCAATTATCCCTGCCAACTTGCCATTAATTGCTACATAAAGCGGTGATTTACCTTCGTCACCTAAACGTTGCGCTGCACTTGCAAAAGGTGAAATATCAATATTAAGTTGCAGCATATAACGATCTGCACCAATATGAATGTCTCCATTTTCATCTATAGCTGCATAGACCCCCATACCGGTCACAGAATCAAATTGATTCACTTTGGGTAAGGTCAGATTTTCTTTGATTGCAGCATCTACGATGGCTTTAGCAATCGGATGCTCAGAACGAGATTCAACGGCTGCCACCATACTTAAGACATGATCACGTTGAAAAAATTCAGTGACTTCAAAATCTGTTAGTACAGGATGGCCTTCGGTTAATGTACCTGTTTTATCTACAGCAACAACTTTGGCATCTTTCAGTAGTTGTAATGCTTCGCCTTTACGGAACAGTACACCGAGTTCAGCACCACGACCTGTTCCGACCATAATTGAGGTTGGCGTTGCTAAACCCATTGCACAAGGGCAGGCAATAATCAGCACAGCAACAGCATTGACTAATGCGAATGTTAAAGCAGGGGAAGGGCCGAAAATCAACCAAATCAAGAAAGTCAGTACAGCAGCAGCCATTACAGCTGGTACAAACCATAAGGTGATTTTATCAACTACAGCTTGAATGGGCATTTTCGAGCCTTGTGCCTGCTCAACCAAACGAATGATTTGTGCAAGCATAGTTTCGCCGCCTACAGCGACAGCTTTAAAACTTAATGTGCCATTTTGATTGATAGTGCCACCGACCACTTCACTGTCTATTTTTTTCTCGACAGGGATCGGTTCACCGGTAATCATTGACTCATCTACAAAGCTTTTGCCTTCAATGACTTTTCCATCAACAGGAACACGTTCACCTGGTTTGACAATGATAAAGTCACCTACGACAACTTGATCGATTGGAATATCTACGATTTGATTGTTACGAGAAACATGTGCCACTTTGGCTTGTAGACTGACTAAGCGCTGAATTGCCTCTGAGGTTCTTCCTTTGGCTTTTGCCTCAAGAAAACGACCGAGTAAAATTAAGGCAACGATAACCGCAGCTGCCTCATAGTAAACATTGACTGTTCCAGCAGGTAGGATGCTGGGTATAAATGTCGCGACGATGGAAAATAGATAAGCTGCCAAGGTACCTACAGCAACTAGCGAGTTCATATCTGGCGCTAAACGCAATAAAGCGGGTAAGCCGTGGATATAGAATCTTCGACCCGGAATCACCAAAACTAGTGTGGTCAGAATAAACTGTAAATACCAGCTATTTTGTATCCCGATGGTCTGAGCAATCAGGTGGTGCATGCCTGGAATAAGGTGCGAACCCATTTCTAGAATAAAAACAGGTAACGCAAAAATAGTGGCAAGTATAAGGTCTCGTTTTAGTTCAGCGCGTTCTTGATCTTTTTTCTCTAAGTGTTCTGTTAGATCTGGGAGAGCGGTTTGAATTTCTTTGGCATCATAACCCGCCTTATCAATCGCTGCGATTAAAGCCGCAACATTGGCAGTGCCCGTGATTGTTGCGCGTTCAGTTGCGAGATTTACATTTGCCTCTTTAACACCGGGAACGGCTTTTAGCGCTTTTTCAACACGACTGACACATGAGGCACAGGTCATTCCATCTATTGATAATTCAGTGGCTGCATCAGCAACTTCATATCCCGCATGTTCAACAGCTTTGATCAATGCCTCTCGGTCAATGGGAGTGTTAGATGTAATTTCTGCACGTTCAGTGGCTAAATTCACAGATGCTTGAGTTACACCATCGACTTTTTTAAGCGCTGTTTCTATTCGACCAACACAACTTGCACAGGTCATACCTTTGATTTGTAAACTGCTTTTCAAATCAGAAACACGATCATGTGATCTATTTTCCATAAGTCATACCTATAAGTCTTATTCCATGATCTAAATCCTAAACTTTGACATAATGGTAAGGTCAAGTAAAACAATTCAAGTTTTTATAACACCTTGTTGTCAATATAAATTTAGTTTATGAACAGCCCCTAAAAATATATTTTCTTGAACGATGTTTTGCTGATACTCTTTGTTTTAATCATAGTTCATTATTGCTTATATAAGGCTTCTTTTATCAATCATTTTAAAGCATCAATCAACATAAAAGCGCCCTCATCCTAGCCTTCTCCCAGAGGGAGAAGGGACTTTCAATACCCAGATAATTTATTCAACATGATCATTTTTTATCTGGGAAAGAACAATACATTGTTTTGTTTATAGCGCAAGATAATGCTCTCAATTCAATGATTCATATCCGTATTTTTTAATCAATCCCAACCACTGTGGTGATGTAGCTGGTGGTGAGTAGAATCAATAAACCCAGATACATTTCAAATAAAATGGCGCAACTTAAATATTGTGCAAATAAAGGTTCTTCAAGGCGTGGAGTAAGGAACCATTTATTGAAAGCAGCAAGTAATAAAATACTCCCCACAAATGCCAGTTTAAGAACAAAACCATGACCATAGGAGGTATAGATTAAAGTATTCAAATCTTTAAATAAAAATAATGCAATTGTGATACCACAGAGAATTAATATTCCGACAACATAAGCTGCAATTCGCCCAAATGCCTCCATGAGTTTTCTTAACGATCGGCCACTGATTTTATGGCTCATTTTCCATAACGGATAGAGTGAGCCCATCCATAACGACATGAAAAACACATGAATGCTGAGTAGAATTTGAGCAAAAAATGGTAAGTTGGTGACATGCCCGATTTGGGAATAGCTATAAAGAATAGGGATAAGCAATACCGCAAATAGTATTTTTTCAAAAGTGGCAATATGGGTGGTTTTTTTTCCCAATTTGATCGTTAAAAGCAGAAAAATTAAGGCAAAACTGATGATTCTGACAATGTGTATTTGCCCAGTGTTTGTATTTAAAAGGATATTGAGATAGGTTTGATCAAAAATGCCAGAAAGCCCCGTATTGGCAAAGCTGCCTACCAAAATAAAAAAGCCTAAAGTGCTTCCAACCAGACCTAATGTCGCACCTAAATGCATATACTTGAGTAGTGTTACTTTTATGCTGGTATAACGCCAAAGTAAAAAATAACAAAAAGCACCACCAATCATAAAAGCAGTACTGAGATATAAGGTAATTTTTGTTAGCCAAGTTGACCAGATCCAGAGTTCGAACATTATTTTTTCCTTTATTCGAGTCTGTTGACAATTTGTCTCAGTTTGCGACAACCAGACCATTGATAAAATGCCAACACACCCGAACAACAGTTCAGTCGCTTGCTGAAATGTTGTTCGTCAATCTTCAATTTCTTTGGTTTTATTTAATTGTGAAGCTATATTCATTGTTCATGTTATGCCCATCTTTGCCCATTGTTGTCCAAACAACAAAATATTTGCCTTTTTTAAGTTCGGGAACTGGGACATTAAATATTTTTTTTAGATCATGATTCACTTTATAGTTAAGTGGAATATTAGTTCTTTGCGCATCTAATAACTTGATATTCATTAACATGACTTCTCCACTAAAATTAAGCACTAAACTTTTAGGTGCAGTCGTAATGGATGCATTCATTGCAGGTGTACTGCTGGTTAAATCAACATGGGCCATAGTATTGGTCGCGGTGATGAGTATCACTGCACCAAACAAGGCATTACGCAGTTTGGTCATGTTATTTTGTGAGAATTTCATTGAATGTTCCTTTTACTGTTGTGTTTAGACCTTGATTATTAAAGAGGGCGATATACATCAGAATGACTTTAAAATTACACTTTTTTTATTTAGAAAAACTAAATAATAAGAAATATTAAAAGATTTTTAAGGCAAATTAAACACGCATTAGTCGGAAAAGTTTATTTTTTATTAATAATTGAGCTGTAGTTCAAATTTTTACAGCTGTATTTTCAACAGCTGCTTGAAGATGTGATTTTATTTAAGATACTTTTGCTCTGTATATCATGTTGGAAGATATTCATTTTTAAAAATCACCGTGAAGATCACTAAACCATCTCGTGATTCTGCTTGGATGGTTGCACCATGTAAGGCCAATATAGACTTGGTGATCGCAAGTCCTAAACCTGTACCATCTTCAACACGTTGGCGAGAGGCATCTGTTCGATAGAATCGGTCAAACAGTCGAGATAATTGTTCAGGGGATAAGGTAGGGCCTTCATTTTCAACTGAAAAACTGGTGTGCTCTGCTGTTTGTTGACATTTAATTTGAATGACAGAGTTCGACTTGCCATATTTAATTGCATTGGAGATTAAATTACTCAGCGCACGGCGTAGCATCGCAATATTTGCATTGACTTTTCCAGTACCGACCAGATGAAACGTCATATGTTTTTCTGCTGCTAAAGCATCATAAAACTCAAACAAAGTGTTGAATTCTTCGTATAAATGAATGGTTTGTAGGTTTTTAAGGTTAAGACCATTTTCTGCTTTGGCCAAAAACAACATATCTGAAACGATTCTTGCCAGATGTTCAAACTCTTCTAAGTTCGAAAATAAGACTTCTTTATAGGCATCTATATCTCGACTGCGGGATAAACACACTTGCGTTTGCGTCATTAAATTGTTGATCGGTGTGCGAATTTCATGTGCAAGATCGGATGAAAAGTCTGAAAGTTTTTCTAAAGCTGACTCTAAACGATCAAGCATTTCATTAAAGGCGATCGTCAATGATTTTAATTCTGTTGGAGTGTGCTCAACTTCTAAACGCTCAGACAAATTTTGCGCTGAAATACCTTCTACAACTTCGGCTATTTTTTTTATCGGACGCAATCCTCGCCAAACAGCAAACCATCCTAAAAACATTAAACATAGTGCTCCAATTAAACAAATATAAAATAGCTGATGTTTAAATTCATTTAAAAAGAGCATGTGTTCTGAAGTATCAATCGCAACAACAATTTGGGTAGATTGTGCATCTTCATCTTCTTCAAAAATATTTTGATAGACCAGTCCACGATAACTTTTATCTTGTAATTTCCATTTAATCCATTGATTCAGATCTGGATTCGCAATGACTTGTGGCGCGATGGCTATTTGTGCGGAATTAAATACAATTTGATTCAGCGGACGTTCAACTTGCACAATCAAATTATCATGTCCAATCAGTGAATCTTTTAATGCCACATTAAGCTCAGGCGTATTGGTTGGATTTTGTTTTAAGAGATTTTGTATCAGCTGAATTTTTCCCTCAAGTAATACCCGATCTTCATCTTCAAAGTGCTGCGAAACCCCTAGCTGTATCACAAAGCCCATGAGGATTAAAATTGTTACTGTGGAGAGGGAAAAAAGAATCGCGATTCGAAAACTGATCGCATTGAACAGCTTACGCCTCATCTTCTACCTCTAGCACATACCCCATTCCTCGAATATTCTGAATCAGTTTAGGCGTAAAGTTACTGTCAATTTTATTTCTTAAGCGTTTAATCGCAACTTCGACAACATTGGTGTCACTGTCAAAGTTCATATCCCAGACTTGAGAGGCAATCAGTGCTCTAGGCAAAATTTCTCCACGTCTCCGCATAAATAGTTCCATCAATGCAAACTCTTTCGCAGTCAGGTCGATACGTTGTCCTTCACGCGTTACACGTCGTTTTCTGATATCAAGTTCAAGATTGGCAATACTAATTAAGTTACTGTCTTCTCTTTGCTGTCCTCGACGCAGTAAACTTTTTATTCTTGCGAGAAGTTCAGCAAAAGCGAAAGGCTTTACCAGATAATCATCTGCACCCAACTCTAACCCTTTTACGCGGTCTTCAATTTGATCTCGCGCTGTTAAGAATAAAATAGGCATAGTTTTTCCGTTCTTACGAACGGCTTCTATGATATGCCAGCCATCTACCCCTGGTAACATGACGTCTAATATGATCACATCATAATCTTCAGAAAGTGCGTATTGTTTACCTGTGAGTCCATCTGTAACCCAGTCAGTAATATAACCTGCTTCAGATAAACCTTGTTTAAGGTAGTCACCCGTTTTTTGCTCATCTTCGACTAATAATATTCTCATGTTCGATTCCTAGAATACTCTTTAAAATATAATAGCGTGATAAAACTTAAGAAAGATATAGATTACATAAATGTCACTTTCAAGTCATCTGAATGTTCAATAGCGCGCTTTATTGTACGAGTAAGAATCTCAAGCTTGGAGAGGTACAAATGCGAGTGATTTTACGTCGAAGTTTAATAAAAGTGTTCTGTATGGGTACACTAATGATTGCAACTCAATCTTGGGCAGATGCTTCTAAAACACCAAATGAAACTGATCCTCAAGCAGCAGTAAAAATGCAAATGCAATGTTCTCTAAAGCCTTGTAATGCACAGAATGAAGCCCAAAAGCCCACTATTGATCATGCAGAACAACAGCATGTACATTCATCAGATATGGCGCAAAACGCACAATCGAGTGGGGTCGATATGGCACATGTGATGATGAAGATGGATCATTCAAAAATGCTGATGCCTGCTACACCGATTAAGTAATCTATATAAATATTCACGTTGAAATTCAAAGATTAGGGGGTAGATGGTAGCGTTGATTCATTTATTTTGGAAGAAAAGTAAAATTCGCAGGATGCGTCTAATTATAAATTTTATTTAAAAACGATATTTTTTTAAGTATTTAAAAGTTTTGGGAGCGTAATATGTCTAAAATTCAAACTTTACAAGATCCACTGTTAAATTCTCTCCGAAAAAAACATATTCCAGTTTTTATTTTTCTGACCAATGGGATTAAATTACAGGGGCATATTGAATCTTTTGATTCATACGTTGTGTTATTGAGAAACAGTGTAGGGCAAATGCAAATTATCTATAAACATTCAATTTCTACGGTTCTGCCTACACGCCATCCACGTTCAAATATCAAAGCCTCTCTTGCAAAATTTGATCATCAACACAGTTACAATACCTTTGAAAATGATCGTGAATATTCATTTAATAGCCAAAATGACTTTGGTTATGAAAATGGTTTTAATGATGAAAAACACTTTGAAGATATTTCTGAAGATGAAAATACTTGAAAATTAGATCATTAAAGGCTTGATCAAATATATAAAGAACTGAGTGGCTTTATCTAAGTGATCCTTTGTCTATATAGACCGTATGAGGATTTTAGTCTGAGTTTTTCAGTCTTTTAATATTTACTATTAAAGATCTTTCATAAATCAAAAAATGATCATGTGGAGTGAATGATATCGGTATTGAAAGTCCCTTCTCCCGCTGGGAGAAGGCTAGGATGAGGGTGCTTTTATGTTGATTGATGCTTTTAAAAATGATTGATAAAAGAAGTCTGTTAAATAATCATCACAGTTAAATATAAACATCTAAGCAAAAAAAGACCTACAATATAAGTGGGTCAATACGATAAAAATAACAAAGAGCAAACTTAAAATTTATCTGCCATCAATTCACATGATTATAAAAACACAAACAATAAAATAATACCCAATACCACACGGTACCAAGCAAACACTCTCAATGTATGTTTTTCAACAAATTTGACCAAAGCTTTTACCACCAAGAGCGCAGCAATAAATGCAGCAACAAACCCTACTGAAATATTAATCAGGTTATCTGAGGTTAAAACATCTGCATTTCGAATTAAATCATAGGTTGCAGCACCTAACATGGTTGGCATTGCAAGGAAAAAAGAAAATTCGGTTGCCGCTTTACGTGATAAACCAGACAACATTCCACCAATAATGGTGGCGCCTGAACGTGATGTTCCCGGAATCATGGCAAGACATTGGGCAAATCCAACCAAAATTGCCTGTTTTAAGGTAATGTCAGTGGCTTCAATGGTTTTAGGTTCAAACTTTCTGGCTTCTACAGCAAAAATAATGAAGCCCCCAATGATTAAAGCAAAAGCCACAACCAAAGGACTAAACAGCACTTGTTTAATAAAATCTACTGCTAAGACCCCAATCACCACAGCAGGAATAAAAGCAACTAAGACATTAATCGCAAAACGTCTAGCTGCAATATCGCCTGAGAAAAAGCCGCGAATTAATTCGATGATTTTTTGTCGATACAGCCAACATACGGCCAAGATTGCACCCAATTGGATTACCACTTCAAACACGCGTCCCGAATCTGAGTGAAAATCAATGAGATGACCAAATAAGATCAGATGTCCTGTGCTTGAAATCGGTAAAAATTCAGTTAAACCTTCGATTAACCCCAAAAACAATGCTTTAAGCAGTTCAAAATTTTCCATAAATAAAATAAACAAGCGTTCTAAAATTTGAACCTTTGTAATGTATTTAACGCTGTTTATAAATCAAAAAAGACAAAATTTTACGAAATTTTTACGCGGCTGATCTGACTGTAAATAGAGAGTTTACGGAGTATTTTCGGATACTGAGTTGTGGAATATCCCAGCGTTTAGGATGAAAAAGATGAGTGCTAAATATATAGCGCATCAACAAGTACAGCATCCAAAATTATGCGTACTTCAAAAACATATAAATCATTGCAATATCGACATTTTTAATTTGAGCCAATCAAGTTGGGGGGGAATGTCATGTTAGAGTTTATCTTAGTCTTGGTGATTGTGGTGCTTTTGGCTTTTCCTTTAGGGAAATATCTTGCCTGTATTATGCAAAACCGAGAGATGAAAATTGATCCAATTTTTAACTGGATTGAAAAACCGATTTATCGTGTTTTGGGTACACATCATGATCAAGGGATGAATGCGAAGACCTATTCACTTAGCTTTGTGGCGAGCTGTATCGTCATTGGATTGGTGACTTGGGTGTTGTTTATGTGCCAAGCAAGTTTGCCACTCAATCCAAACAATGCGCCAAATATGTCATGGGATTTAGCATTACACACCATGATTTCCTTTCTGACCAATACCAACCAACAGCACTATTCAGGTCAGGCGCAACTGTCATATTTATCACAGATGGTTGGAATCGTTGGATTGCAAATCATTACGCCAATGATGGGGTTGGCAATGGTGGTTGCAACCGTACGTGCCTTATTTTATCCGCAATCGAATGCTTTGTCTGAAGCAGATCAAAACCTAAGCTTTCAAAATAAAGTTGAAAAAATCAATGTCGGTAATTATTGGGCCGATGTAATTCGTCCAACCTTTCGGTTTTTAATTCCGTTATGTATGATTTGGTCATTATTACTCAATAGCCAAGGTGTGCCATCAACCTTTCAAGGTGGCCCAGAAGTTCAAGTCATTGACCAATCGACTGAATTAAAAACTCAAAAAATTCCACTGGGTCCTGTTGCACCCATGGTTGCGATTAAGCAATTGGGTAGTAATGGTGGGGGTTGGTATGGACCTAACAGTAGTGTGCCATTGGAAAATCCAACCCCATTTTCAAATTTCTTAGAAATGATCGCGATTCTACTTATCCCTGTCGCAGTGATTTTTATGTTAGGTTTTTTAACCAAACGCGCAAAATTTGCTGGCTTTGTTTTTGGCTCAATGTTGCTGATGTCGGTTGTTTCAGCTACAGCGGCGATTTGGTCTGAAAGCCTATCATCTTCCGCGATGCAAATTTATGCCATGGAAGGAAAGGAAGTGCGTTTTGGTGAAGCATCTTCCGCATTGTGGGCCGCCATAACCACACAGGTCAACAATGGTTCCGTCAATATGATGCATGACTCTGCATCACCATTAACAGGTTTAGTGGCGCTGGCGAATATGCTGATTAATGCGATTTGGGGCGGGATCGGCTGTGGCTTACAGCAATTTATGATCTATCTGTTTTTGGCTGTATTTATTGCAGGTTTGATGACAGGTCGTACACCTGAATTATTTGGCCGCAAAATTGAAGCAGGGGAAATCAAATTACTTGCTGTGGTGATTTTGATTCAGCCGATTACGATTCTCGGTTTAAGCTCAGTTGCTTTGTTTTTCCCTGAACTTACAGGCAATAGCAATCCGCAATATCATGCCATTTCACAAGTGTTGTATGAGTATGTTTCGGCCTTTGCCAATAATGGTTCTGGTTTTGAAGGTTTAGCGGACAATACCGTGTGGTGGAACGTGAGCTGTGTCATCGCTTTACTACTTGGACGTTTTCCAACATTGATCATTCCTTTAATGATTGCTGCTCGTTTAGCTGCAAAGCGTCAAGCCCCTGAAAGTAGTGGTAGTTTAAAAGTGGAAACGCCAACCTTTGCTTTCACTCTGATTGCTATTGTGGTGATGTTGACCTTATTGCAATTTATGCCAGTCCTTGTTTTAGGACCGATCGCTGATCAGCTGTTATTGGTACAAGGCTAGGGTGAATAACATGAATCATTCAAAACAATCTACTCAAAATAAATCATCAACTTTATTCCAAGGTGAAACTTGGAAAAATGCCTTGATTAAATTGTTGCCACAACATGCAATTAAAAATCCAGTGATGGCGATTGTATGGCTAGGCACCCTCATCACACTGGTCAGTACTTTAACGGGTCAAGCTGATACTGTATTTGGTTTAGTGGTGACGTTGATTTTATTTATCACCGTATTATTTGCCAACTATGCCGAAGCGATTGCCGAAGCCAAAGGTCGAGGTCAAGCCTCTTCCTTAAGACAAGCGCGTCAAAACTTAACCGCACGTCGACTCAGTTCTAAGGATGATCGAGAGGGCGTACAAGTCGCTGCAACCTTATTAAAAATGAATGATCTGATTGAAGTCCGTGCTGGGGAACTGGTGCCTGCGGATGGTGAAATTGTTCATGGTTTTGCGACTATTAATGAAGCTGCGGTAACAGGTGAGTCAGCACCCGTTTTACGTGAAGCAGGTACCGATAAATCGGGTGTGATTGGGGGAACTAAAGTTTTAACCGATCGTATCGTGGTGCAAGTGACGGCTGAAGCGGGTAATA
This sequence comes from Acinetobacter sp. BIGb0196, assembly GCF_011759595.1. Taxonomy (NCBI): domain Bacteria; kingdom Pseudomonadati; phylum Pseudomonadota; class Gammaproteobacteria; order Moraxellales; family Moraxellaceae; genus Acinetobacter; species Acinetobacter sp. BIGb0196. The sequence goes on from NZ_JAAOZA010000002.1 coordinate 1,573,289, forward strand.
GCTTTCTTGACCGAATGATTGCTTTGGTTGAGGGTTCCAATCGTCAAAAAACACCAAACGAGATCGCTCTGGGTATTTTACTGACTGTGATGACTGTGACCTTTATCGCGGTGGTGGTGAGTTTACCTTTTATTGGGCATTTCTTAAAAATTGAAATTAACCCGATTCTCTTGGTGGCTTTGTTGGTGTGTTTAATTCCAACCACCATCGGTGGCCTGTTGCCTGCAATCGGTATTGCTGGGATGAATCGGGCGTTAAAAGCCAATGTGATTGCCAAATCGGGTAAAGCTGTCGAAGTGGCGGGTGATGTAGATGTATTGTTACTCGATAAAACAGGAACCATCACCTATGGTGACCGTCAGGCAACAGCATTTTTCCCACTGACTGGAGTGACTGAATCAGAACTGCGTCAAGCTGCGATATTGACCTCACTTGCAGACCCAACACCAGAGGGTAAATCCATTGTGGTTTTGGCAAAAGAGCAAGGGGAGCATATTGTTGAACCTGAACAGGTCGAGTTTATTGCCTTTAATGCCGCAACTCGGATCTCTGGTATAAATTTATCAAATGGACAGCAAATCCGTAAAGGGGCAGTAGATGCGATTATTAAATTTGCTTCACAGAATTTTGAACATCATAGTGAGCTTAAAACGCGGGTAGAACAGGTTGCATCAAAAGGTGCAACGCCGTTAGTGGTGGCAAAAGATCAAAATATTCTGGGGGTGATTGAACTTTCAGACGTAATTAAACAAGGCATCAAGGAAAAATTTGCTCGCTTACGTGAAATGGGTATAAAAACTGTCATGGTCACAGGGGATAACCCTTTAACAGCTGCGGCTATTGCAGCGGAGGCAGGTGTTGATGACTACATCGCAGAAGCGAAACCTGAAGATAAGTTAAATTGTATTCGTCATGAACAGAATAAAGGTCATTTGGTCGCTATGGTTGGCGATGGTACCAATGATGCACCTGCTTTGGCACAAGCGGATATTGGTTTGGCGATGAACTCAGGGACCCAAGCGGCAAAAGAAGCGGGCAATATGGTGGACTTGGATTCAGATCCAACCAAATTATTGTCGGTTGTTGAGATTGGTAAACAGCAGTTGATTACGCGTGGTGCATTGACCACCTTTTCATTGGCCAATGACGTTTCCAAATACTTTGCAATTTTACCGGCTTTATTTGTCGCAGCCATTCCTCAAATGCAAGTTTTAAATGTGATGCGCTTGGGAAGTTCAGAAAGTGCAATTCTCTCAGCACTGATTTTCAATGCCATCATTATTCCATTATTGATTCCAATTGCTTTACGTGGAGTGAAGTTTAAGCCTTCAACCTCAACGCAATTATTACGTCGAAATATGCTGATCTACGGTGTAGGTGGTGTGGTGTTGCCGTTTATTGCGATCAAGCTGATTGATCTGATGATCAGCCCCCTATTGGCGCTTTAGAAACTTTGAGGATGATAAAAATGAATACTGAAAATAATCGATTGCTTGAGTCATCATTCGCTGGACTAGTACGCGCATCGCTTGGATTAACCATTGTCGCGTTGGGTTTATGTGGTTTTGTCTACAGTGCTACAGCAACAGGGTTGGGACAAGTTCTTTTTGATGAACAAGCCAATGGCAGTTTGATCGTTGAAAATGACCGCGTTGTCGGTTCTAAACTGGTTGCACAGCCTTTTGTACAAGCACAATATTTTCATCCACGACCTTCTGCTGCCAATTATGACCCAATGGCGATGGCGGGAAGTAATATGGCACGGACCAATCCTGATTTACACAAAGCAGTAGAGGAACGTTTAAACAAAATTGTGATACAGGATCACGTTGAAAAAAGCGCGATTCCTGCAGATTTGGTTACGGCTTCAGGCAGCGGAATTGATCCTGAAATCAGTGTGCAATCTGCAATGATTCAAGTAAAACGCATTGCCAAAGCAAGACATTTGCCAGAACAGGATGTGCTAAGGTTGCTGCTAGACAATAGCATACAACCGACATTTGGAATTTTAGGGCAAGCCAGAGTCAATGTACTTGAATTAAATTTCGCTTTGGATCAAATTGGAACTCAATAAATGGGTTGCAATCATCAACGCGAAATGAATCAGTGTTGATGTAATTGATTCTCTATGATTGTTGAAAAGAGGGCATTATTGGGATTTTATTTTCGTATAAATTTACAATATTCCCTCTTTTAGATTGTAAATGACTCAAGCTTAATCAAAAGACGGTTTTTCTGTGTTTCTTTGCTGTATTGAATGGTCGCAAAGAAACAGCACAGTGATGTAATTTTTAAACAAGCAGACGGCGATGAGCGATTATAGAAACAATAAAGCAGATGTTTTACTGCAACACACTCAGCGTTATCAATCTGGGCGCCTCACTATATTTTTAGGTGCTGCACCCGGTGTGGGGAAGACTTTTGCAATGTTAGTGCGTGCGCACGAACTGGCTTTGCAAGGGATCAACATTGTGATCGGCTATGTTGAAACCCATGGTCGCATTGAAACTGAAAACCTCATCTCAGGTTTGGTGATCATTCCAAGAAAGGCAATTGAGTATCAAGGACATTCTCTTGAAGAAATGGATCTTGATGCTGTGCTGGCAAGCAAACCCAGTATTGTTTTAGTGGATGAATTCGCGCATAGCAATATGCCAAATAGTCGTCATGAAAAACGTTGGCAAGACATCAATGAATTACTGGATGCGGGTATTGATGTATTTACCACGATGAATATTCAGCATCTAGAAAGTTTAAATGATGTGGTCTATCAAATTACGGGCATTCGGGTGACTGAGACTGTACCTGATCGGGTCTTTGAACGGATCCGTGATATTCGGTTAATTGATTTACCTGTCAATGAATTACTTGAGCGTTTAAATCAGGGCAAAGTCTATGTACCTGAGCAAGCTGAACAAGCTTTGCAAAGATTCTTCAACAGTTCAAATCTGACCGCATTGCGTGAATTGGCAATGCAGACGGTTGCCAGTCATGTCGATACCGATGTTCGAGAAAATTTTGCTATACAAGGGCTTGTGCCAATTCCTCTAAAAAATCATATTTTAATTATGATTGAGGGCAATGGGCAGGCTGAGGCGTTGGTTCGTGCTGGTTGTCGTATTGCAGAAAATCGTCAGGCAAATTGGACGGTGGTGGTCTTTTCTAAAGATTCAAAAATAAGCGAAAAACAAGATAGTTTATCCAGTCGAGAAATTGAACGCGCTTTAAACCTCACCCGTCAATTGGGTGGGATGACTGAAATCCTTTATGGTCAGCAACATGCAAAAACGCTGTTTGATTATGTGATGGATCGAGGGATTTCAACCTTGGTATTGGCACAATCGCATCGTAAGACCTTTGCATTGGGTGTCGTAAATTTTGTTGATCAATTACTTAAATATCAGCCAAGTTTTGAATTGAGTATCGTCCCAATTCTTGCAGAACATCGTCAGCAATCATTTTTTCAAGATACGCATTCATTTCTAAGTTTAAGAGAAATGTTTTATGTGTTATCCACCACTATGATCAGTATTGTGATTGCCAGTTTAGGTGAAAAGTATTTAGGGATTGAAGAGCTTTCGGTGATTTTTATCACCGCTGTGGTTTTTGTGGCATCTAAAACACGAATGCTGGCCGCTGTGCTTTCAGCGCTGTTGTTCTTTTTTGCTTATAACTTTTTCTTTATTTCACCCAAATTTACCTTACAAATTTCTGCACATCAGGGTGTGATTACCGTGGTTGCTTTCCTTGGCGCTGCACTGATTTCAAGCCGTTTGGCATCGAGACTGAGAGAACAGGTAACGGCTTTAAAGACTGCAAATAGTTATAACAGCATTATGCAGGATTTAGGTCAAAAACTGTCTACCGCGATCGATTTAAAACAAGTGCAGGAGATTGCAGAAAATAGTTTAAGTAAAAATTTAAATGCCGAAATCTGGTTTTATTTCCCAGAATCAGCAACCTCATCACTTGAGGTCATTAACAATAAAGAAAAAATTTCAGCAGATTGGACATTTAAGAACCATCAACCATCGGGACGGTTTACCCAAACATTAACTGAAAATGATTGGTGGTTTTTACCATTATTGGCTTCCAAACAGTGTTTTGGTGTGGTCGGGGTTAAGTTTCTTAAAAATGTATCGGTTTTAAATACTGAACAGAAGCAACTGACTGAAACCATGGTTGAATATATTGCTCAAGCAATTTCTCGAACCCAACTCACTAAAGCATTGGAAATCGCCAATGTCAGTTCAGAAACCGAGAGATTACGTTCGGCCTTGTTATCCTCCGTCTCTCATGATTTACGTTCACCTTTAGCCTCTATGATTGGTGCAGCTGATACTTTGAGTAATTATCGGCATTCGATGGATGAACAAGATCAAGACAGCTTATTGGAAGCCATTCATTTGGAAGGCGAACGACTGGATCGTTATATTCAGAATTTATTGGATATGACACGGCTAGGGCATGAAGGTTTAAGTCTTAAACGAGATTGGATTGGTGTCGATGAGTTGATTGGTTCAGCGGTACACCGTTTAAAACGCTATATGCCGCATAGTCTTGTTGAGGTTGATTTACCAGAGCAAACATTGAGCCTATTTGTTCATGCTGCTTTGATCGAACAAGCGATTTTTAATGTATTGGAAAATGCAGCCAAGTTTTCCCCAGAGAATAAAGCGGTAACGATTAAAGTCTTACAACTCAATGAAAATGAAATTGAAATCTCAATTAGCGATCAAGGTTTAGGCATTCCAGAAGATGAACGAGAGCGTATTTTTGATATGTTCTATACTATGGAACGTGGCGATCGCGGGCAGTATGGTACGGGGTTGGGCTTAACCATTGTTAAAGCCATTATTGGTGCGCATATGGGTAAAATTTCGGCATCTTCAGCCAAGAATAATCAAGGCACATGCATTCGTATGCAATTGCCGATTCAGCAGATTGGGTAAGTGCACATATTGATTTTAGGAAATAGCATGCCAGAACACAATGTATCGACAAGTTCCATGACCAATGTATTGATTATTGATGATGAAACTCAAATTCGTAAGTTTCTCGATATTGCACTTAGAGCACAGGGCTATAAAACCCTACTGGCCGAAAATGGTCAAAAGGGCTTAGAGCTTTTGGCTTTGCAAGGCGCTGATTTAATTATTTTAGATTTAGGACTGCCTGATTTAGATGGTCTAGAAGTCTTATCTGAGTTGCGAGCGTGGTCGCATGTCCCTGTGATTGTTTTGTCGGTTCGTTCTAATGAAGAGGAAAAAGTCAAATTACTGGATGCTGGCGCCAATGATTATGTGACGAAACCTTTTAGTGTTCAGGAGCTTATGGCGCGGATCCGCGTATTACTCAGACAATTTCAAAACGTTGCTGTGGAATCCGCTTTTTTTGATGATGGTTTTTTAAAAATTGATTTTGCCCAAAGACAGGTATTTCTTAACCAACAACTGATTGCGCTGACACGTAAGGAATATCAATTGCTGACTTTATTGGCGCAACATAAGGGGCAGTTGATTACTCAACCACAAATTCTCAGTGATTTATGGGGACCAACTCATCAGGAAGATACCCATTATTTAAGAATTTTGGTGGCCAAATTGCGTGGAAAACTGAATGATAATGCGGTACAACCCAAATATATTGTGACTGAACCGGGTGTGGGCTTACGCTTTGTAGGCTAAGCATGACTGATCTTCTTTGAGATCATTGGTTTTTTGATGGTTTTACAGTAGATGGTTAAAATTAAAATAAACGATTCTTTGTAAAGTGCAGAGTAGGGGTTTTTAAATGTTGATAATAGTAATGTATTATTATTTAAAATCAATTAATTAAATAATTTGTTGGATTTGAAAGAGTGCTGGTATTCTAAGTTTTATTGAGAACTTTGGCTTTATATTTATACAAACTCACGATTTGAATTGAGTGTGGCGAAACTTTATTAAATAAAGCGTAATCAAATATATTTTATCCGCTTTCATCTGCTGATCTGTGTTAACTTAGCTTTGATCGAATCCGTAAGCGAAACGGAAGTGTTTAGGTTGTTACAGGAATTGCGTATTCCCTCTAAATAGATTTAAAACCTAAGCAGTTAACGCTGAGCATGAGATCGCAGCATGCCGATCTAAAAAGCCCGCACTATTGTGGGCTTTTTTACGTCATGGAGAAAGCTGAATATTTTAGTAGTTAACGTCTGAATTTATATAACCAACAACGAAAAAAACTTACCAAACATCGGTAAGTTTTTATAGATTAAGCTTTAAGGTCTGTTCATTCTTAGCCTACAACGTAAGCCATTTATGAAATATCAAAAGCTCTTGGTGTTATTTAGGCTTATTTGTATCAGGTTGCTTAACCTCTTTATTGTCCTGATTTGGATTAGGTGGTGTAGCACCAGGAGTTGCTTGTGGCGCATCTTTAGGCGGAGTTTGCTCAACGTTTTTAGTATCTGAATTTGCTTGAGCTGAATTTTGTGAAAAACTTTTAAATGACATTATAATCTTCTCAAATTGTTAAGTGAGTCTGGATAATAGTCTTTTAATCCACTTACACTAAGGTAGTTGTGAGAGCCATATGTGGAGATATGTTGGCTAAACTGAGTTTATATCGACAAAATATATTTATAAAAATATCAAATATTTGTATTGTGTTGTTTTAAATGGTGATATAAATAATCCCTAAATATAGGCCTGTACATAAACATCACAAATTGATTTTATAAATAGGAACTTTTAATTTAAAATAATCAAATGTTATTTAAGTTGCATAATCTGTTAAATTAGCGTACTATGAAAAATACTAAAGCAGATGTGCTTAATATATAAGCAAGACTTGAAGGTTGGCTTCAACTCTGACTTCTGCAATATCAAGCTGATGTAAATATCAAAAGTTTAAATTAAGGTTAGATGCCTTCTTATCGTTAGTTCCAAAAATATATCTGTTGGTCTTAATAGTTAAATACTTCTCTGTTTGCAAAAGCTCAAAACAATTGAGTGAAAAAATGAATATTTTAAATGGCTGGACAATAGCCTCTGCAGTAAATGGCGATGAAATTCGCGTAAAGATCGTTCCTTTAAAAAGACAACAAAGCAACCGTACTGGTATGAGTTGGGTCGAAGTAGGGAAAAAGATTGAATTAGAATCTGGTGACGATCGTCAATTTAATATTGATGGTTCATCTTTCTATCTTAATCAAAATCAACTTTATCGTATTGCGATATAAATCGTAATGAATGTTTTAGAAAAGCTCATCGTAAGATGGGCTTTTTATATGGCTGAACGAATATAAAAGATATCGAAAATTAAAGAAGGATTTCTGATCAGTGTTGATTGATGAATATTAGATGGTTTTAGAATGATTAAGCTGGAATTAAAATCTCATAATAAAAACTTACCATGTGACTGTTTGGTTAAATACCGAAATACTTTAAATCAGCCATAACACTGAAATTTAGATGATTTATCTGAATCTTTGAAATCAAATGTAATAAAGCTTCACATAAACTTGCATAACTCACATATCGAAATACTTTATTAGAAATTTAATGTTATTCCTAATAGACGTTATTCAATTCAGTATGAGGTATATCATGTTAAAGACCGTAGCATTATTAGGGACTGGAATTGCAATTGCTTGCTACTATCAGTCACATAAAAATAATCCTCAAAAAACCAAGGGTAAAAGTTTAGCCAAAACCAAAGATGATGATCATAAAGAGTCTTCAGCAGAAGCAGTACATTAATTTTAATGAAAAACCACCGATTCGGTGGTTTTTTAATGTGGGTATGGCAATCGTAAAATTTAAGGTAGAAACGGACACTGAAAAGATGCTGTCTAGGCCGGCAAGGAAATGATAAAGAATTTTTAAATCCTTGCCCTTTGCAAAGTGACGACTTCTCACCTTTGTGAAAGGAGGGAGTTGTCCATACAAAACTTAATCACGCTTAGTTGATTGTCGATGCAGCGTTAAAAGGATTCTCTTTTCATATCCGACTAAAGGGATTTGATCTTAATTTTGATGTTGATAAAACCAATCTGTCGCATGTGCAACTGTTCTATCTACAATATCGGGTTGCTCGTAATACTGGAAATGATTGGTTCCATTTTCCCAGATAAGCTTTTTATCTGATGTTGGAATTGAATCAAAATGACGTCGAGCCGCTGCTGGATTCATACAGGTATCCGAATGAATGATAAGCGCGGGTTTATTTAGTTTTGCAACGCCAGCTACAGTTGAATAAGAAAAATGATCAAGATCACTCATAATTGCGTAGCGATTCTCCCAGTTTTTTAGCGTCCATGCTCCATACCAGCTCCATATAATTGGACCAGGTAAACCCGCATTCGAGCCTTTGACGCGATCACCGAGGTCTGGCGATACGAGTGGCTGATAGATAACTTCCCCCGTTGTTTCGTAAAGAACTTTGGCATCCTGTGCTTTCTTTAAACGGATCGCTAATAAGGCTTCTAATTCTTCGATCGTTGGTGCTGATTCAACATCAAATGGATTTTCTGTCACACCTGCCGCAAGCATAAATAAATCAGTTTCTCTATCTCGATAATATCCAGTAACAGAAACAACGGCTTTGACGCGTGCTTCATAAGACGCGATATCCAGCATTTCAGGTCCACCTTGGCAAACCCCTAATAGAAATATTTTATCGGTATCGACATCGTTACGGGTAAAGATGTAATCAATTGCAGCAATGACATCTTCGTTTTTCATTTTTGGATTTTCAAGGCGACGTGGCATACCTTGGCTCTCACCAACAGTTCTTGGATCAAATGCGAGGGTCATAAAGCCTTCATCTGCTAAACGTGTCGCATACTGAGTGGGTGCCTGTTCTTTTTGAAAAGAATATGGCCCAAGAATAATAACAGCGGGGAGTTTTCCATCGGTATTTGGCTTATATAAATCGCCAACCACTGCATCACCATGTGAATCAAATGTTATTTTTTCTACAGCATAGTTACCATGTTTGGGCATTGTAATTTTCCTTATCGTCATTAATTTTGAGTACTCATTCAGCCTATATAAATATATTATTGAGAACAATCTCATAAAACTTTATAGAATAGTGAAAATGGCTCATCAATTGAAAAGCGGTGAACTCTTTGCTTTAACAATTTTTTTATCTGTGGCCTCTCATCGAAACTTCCGTGCAGCTTCGGTTGAGTTAAACGTCACACCTTCAGCAATTAGTCATGCCATAAAAGGTTTGGAAAGCCGCTTAAATGTTCGGCTTTTTAATCGAACCACACGCAGTGTTTCTTTGACTGATGCTGGAATCCAATTGGTTCATTCACTTCGACCTTCCATGGAAAATATTTCAAATGCGCTAAATCATTTAGATGATTTTAGAGATCAGCCGAGTGGTGTACTTAGAATCAATGCCAGTGAAGGGGCAGTCAGGTTGGTTTTAAAACCTATTCTTAAAAAGTTCTTACAACGTTATCCATTGGTTCATTTAGATATTGTTTGTGATGGTAAATTAACCAATATTGTTGAGGAAAATTTTGATGCAGGCATACGCCTTGCAGACGATATACCTAAAGAAATGGTTGCAATCCGTTTGACTGAAACCGCACGCTTTGTTGCTGTCGCATCCCCAGACTATTTATTAAAAAATTCTACACCACTTGTTCCGCATGATCTTTATGAACATGATTGCATTCGTTTCCGTTTTGATAGTGGCTTAATTTTTCGCTGGGAATTTGATATGAATGGCATTATTGAAAAGATAGATGTCAAAGGGCCATTAACACTTACAGATCAAACATTAATGGTTGATGCTGCAATAGATGGTATTGGTATCGCATTTGTACCTGATCATTTGGTAAAAAATGCTGTGGAAAATCAGCAATTAAGTATCGTTTTGGAAAAGTTTAGCCCAGTGTATCGTGGTCTTAGCCTTTATTATCCAGGCTATCGTCATGTATCCACTACACTTAAGGCGTTAATCAATATGATCCGTGATTCATCAAGCTATTGATTTTCATAATGTCCATTTCGAAAAGTCGCAAAAAGCTTGGCTAAAAAGGGTTTATTTTAGAATTCAACTTATTTGCCTATATCAAGCTATCTAAGGAGAAAAATCTAATCATATAAAAGTGGACTTTTCATTCACAACAGACATAAGGAAAAAATAAAAACTACGAAAAGTGCTAAGTTTTATAGAAATCCATATATTTTTTATGGTTTTTGTAAATATACCTCAAAAGAGAGGTTATTTTATCTCAAAGGGCTTTGCTTAATTTCTAAAAATAGGACATAACTATGAGAGTAAATAGAGTAAAAATTTTTAATTACTAGGGGAATAAAAAATGCTTTTAAAATTTGCCACTCGATTCGCAAGTATTTTGTTTGGAATACTGGCTTTAATCGCAATCATGATTCATTTTGTTTTTTCGAATCAGCTATCCATTGATCTATGGATTGTGCTTTTCCCAGTTATTTTAGCAGTTCCAATTTTAACAGCAGTTCTGATCACTGGTGATGATGAGTTGGGGGTTCAATCTAGTGAGTGGAACAATTCATAATTTTTAAATCTAAGCTCATCGAAAGGTGGGCTTTTTAGTGTATGAACGGATTAATTTTGAACCTATGCAGTTATCTCACTTTTTCTTTTAATGAATAAAGGAGGGATATAGACAGTAAGTACCGACAACTTTGTGGTTGTATAGCGAGTCTAGTTATCGTTATGCACTCGCTTAAACTTGTATTTGCAGTGTTTTACTTTAATGACTGGATTGTTGATGAGGAGAACCAAGTTGCGATATTTATTGTTTATACTTAGTTTTTTACTGTGTGCTGAATTGAAAGCGCAGAGCCCATTAGACGAACCTTTTTTGCAAGTTGGTGCAGTTGATGATCAATTCAATATCATTAATCTCGAACTGTACAATGGCTTAGTCAAAGTGATTAATCACAATTTTTCGAACATTAAGCCCAATCAATCAGATGATTTAACAAACATTTCTAGAATTAGGTTAACTAGCAATGGATTGTTGCTTGTATCAGATTTAAAGGGGATTGTGTCTACAGAAGATCTAAGCGAGAAATTTGATGAAAACAAATATAAAAATCTGACCAAAAACAACATCTGTAGTAAAAGTGATTTACTTGAGTCTGAAGTATTTAAAAAAACAACTCGAGGCAATATTGTTTATCAATTAAATAATGCTCAAGGTGAGTTTTTAAAAAGTTTTACAATGAGTTATAAACAATGTCTATAAATATTTAAATGAATACCTTGGGATAATTACCATATATTTAAATACTTATTTTACAGTCGAATTTTTTTGTAGCTCAGACTAATTTATAATTTTTAAATTAAACCCCAAAAAGTAGAATTCCTTAGCCATTTCTAAGGGATAGCAAAATGTGGAATTTCATCAAAAGCTTTAATTGTATAAATGTAAGGCTAATCATATCTTTGATTGCTCTTGGATTGGTGTTGTTTCTATATTTTTCTTAGGCTTAGATGATTTATAGCAATTCAGAGGTAGTAACATAAGTTTAAAGTATCGAGCTTGTATAGGGCATAGCTATATATTTTAGCTCTAGTGGGCGGGAAATGCAGGTGATGTAGATTTATGCATTTGAGTGGAATAATGAAAAGAAATTACGCTCTTCAATAAAAAAATAAATCCATATAGAATGAAAGGATCAATAAGGATAAGTATGATTTCAAGCAAATATGATTAGTTTAGATAAGTTGATAGAGCTTTATACAAATAGAAAGGATAGTTTCAAAAAAGCTGAAGAACGCTCTGATAGACGAGAGAAATATTTTCAGGAAATTTCAGCAATAAAGATAAATAATGACCTAAATGAGTATCAGAAAAGGGCTCTTAAAAATTCTGCAGCACAAAAATTATCTGGAAGCGGTTTAGTAACTTATGAATTTGTTGATTATTATTGTAGAAATCCTAATTTTACAAACTTTGAGATAATTGCACCAATAGTTTTTTTATGGGAACAAGTTTTAAAGAAAACTTATGATGAGAGTGGTAATCTCATTCATTTAGAAATAATCTGGTCAAAGTATATAAAGGAGTTAGCATTATCATTTATGTCTTTTTTATTCATAGGATCATTGCTGGCTTTGCTTATTTTTAAAGGTAATACTATAGTTAATTTCTTTTCATCTGGATTCTATGTAAGCCAAAGTATAGTAGGTATAGTATATTTAGTTTCCTTATGTTTTGTTCTGTGTGCACTTATTTTTTTTCTATACTTATTTCTATCATTGTCTGATTTAAGAAGGCTTGTAAAGTAGATCTAATCTCCTTTGAGTGGTTTTTGTATATGAATAAGACAATAGCAAAACTTAATGTAGAAAAGGGCATTGAAAAGTAAAAAAAAATGCAAAAATCAATATTGATCTATAAAACACTACGGTTTGTACTTAGATGGATGATCTATTGGCATTGTAATTTTATTAAATTTATCTTCAATCGTTTGCCTAAAAAAAGATTTTAAATCCTCCCCAAACCCTCCTTTTCAAAGGAGGGAGTTTTCATTGCAATAGTTAATTTTGTTTCAGATCATTCGCCTTCTTTTTTAAAGCAGGTGAGCTGTGGTTATAGTTTAGTAATGTAAGGGAAAGTTTTTGAATATATTTATCCAATAATTTTGCTTAATTGATTGGATTTACGACACTTATCAATTTGATTAGTGATTCATCAATTTATAGATCATGCCCATATCCAAAAGTCGAATAAAGATTGGCTAAAAAGATTTCATTTAAAATTCAACTTATTTGCTCATATCAATCTATCTAAAGAAAAATATCTAATTTATATCGTACGTAAACGATGATGTTCGTGATTTTAGTAGATCGTTTGGAAGCATGATGGTGCTAGATGATCTCTATGCATATAATCAATGTAATTAGAAAAATTCTAAGGACTATAAAAATGAAATTGAGAATTTTATTGCTTTTATCATTTAGCTCGGAAATTTATGCAAATCAAATAGATCATTGCAAACTTATTGCAGAAAGCGCTGGAATGATCATGCAGTTAAGGCAGTTTGGTGTTGATTTAAATATGGCATTTAATTTAAAAGGCGAACTAAGTAATAATGCAAAAAATTTAGAAGTCATCATTGCTGATGCAGAATCAAAACCTGTATATGTTACAAATTTAGGTAAACAAAAAGCGGAAGAAGAATTTGCAGCTGAATGGAAAAAATTGTGTTTGGAATCAGTTGAGTTTTTGAATGATGCTGTAGATCCGACTTAATCAGCTTATAAGGTGGATCAAAGAGAATAGATTGTTATTCCACTATGATCTATCAGGGCTATATTTTTGGAAATGGAATCAAAGGCATATTACAACATATATTTATAATTTTTATTTTATAAGGATTTAAAAATAAAACACTCCAGAGATGCCGCTGCATGGTCGTTACCCTGAACCCGATGAGTTCAAGGTGGACGCGACGTACACTTAATGGGTTTCCCACTCAAGGTGGGCATACACTCAAAATATACAGAACACATCCATAAGTTTAAGTATCGGCAGGGGAATAGACGTACTGGCGAACACCCTAGAGTTATATTAAGTATACATAATTTGGGGATTGTGGCAAATCACCAATGCTCATAATTTATAAATACAGTATAAAAAAACCAATCAATTGCACGAAAAAAAAGCGGTTTATCCCGCTTTTTCAACATCTTCTAACATGGTCGCTAATAAACGTTCGCATTGTGCATATTCTTGTAACGATTTATTCATGGCTAAAACTTCTTGCATCAATTCTAAAGCCACCATGATCACCAATTTATTATGTTCAACATTCGGGGCTTTACGACGGAATTCTTGAAACTTTTCATTTAAAAGTCGACCAGCACGTTCGAGTTCTGGTTGCTTATCTGTTGTGGTGCCTAAACGGAAACTTTGTTCGATTAAGCGTAATTCTACAGTCACATGTTCAGACATACTCATACTTCCTCATTAGACTCTGATGGATGAGCAAGCTGTTGGATTTCTTGCGCATGGTGATCTTGTTCAGTCCCTAAAATCGAAAGACGTTGAATAATGGCTTCCACTTTTGTTTTGGCATGTTCATTTTTTTGAATTAAACGTTCACGCTCATCTTGAAGACCTTTGATGTCTTGTAAGTGATGGCGTTGTTCATTTGCCATTTTTTCTTTAACCACACGTAATTCATTACGTTCAGCCAAAATTTCCTGAAAACGATTTTTTAAATCGGTACAGCTTTTTTCCAAACGCCCATAACGCTCTGCTAAAGATGTGGCATCTGTATTGAGCTGTTGAAACTGATTTTGTAACTGAGAGAGTTGCTCAGTGAGCGTATCAATTTCATCTTGTTTTTGGGTGATAATGCTATTTTTATGGCTGATTTGGGCATGAGATTGCTCTTCGCTGTTATCCTTTTCTTTTAACAGCGATGCATTTTCTTTCTCAACAGTTTCAATTCGTGTTTTTAAAACACCAATATGCGTCTGTAGACGCTGTAATTGTTCTAACATAACGGGTCGCACAGATTTGCAATCAAAGGTAATATATACAGAAGTATAGAGATTGGATAAACGAATGCAAGACGATATTTCAGGTTGGTCAGATTGGAATCAAAATTTTGAGGGGATTGAGGAAATTTCAAGCCCGAGTGAGTTACATGGCTTACTGACAGGTATAGTTTGTGTTACTGAAGTTCCGACTCGAGATGAATGGTTACAAATTTTATCTACGCTTGATGTGCCAAAATTAGACGATGAAGCGCTTGCGCTATTGTCAGAGGAAGCAGAGGATGTATCACATGCGCTTTCAGACGATGATTTAGACTATCTTCCAATGCTTCCAGATGACGAGCATACATTGGCTGAGCGTGTACAATCACTGGCAGATTGGTGTGCAGGGGTTGTGCTTGGCTTTGGATTGGCTTCTGGTCATATTCGCGCAGATGAGCAAGAGCTCATTGAAAGTTTACAAGATGTCGCATCTGTTGAGTTTGATGAATCAGATGACGATGATGAAGGTGAAGCAAGCTATCTTGAATTGTATGAATTTGTACGCTTGATCCCTGTGTCATTATCAATGGGACGAAAAAAGGTTCCAGTGTCAGAAAGCCCTCTATTGCAAAATTTTCATAGCAAAATGAAACAGGCAATTGATGCTTCCGAAAGTAACAATGTTGTAGAGATGTTTACTCCACATCGCCCAAGCTAAAACTAAGAAAAAAAGCTAAGAAACTTAAACTTTAGAACATCTATGTTTGATGAGTAGTCGGTTTTACAGCTCCCTTTACCGTGCTTTTTATTCGCTTTGAAAACATCGAAGTTGAATAAAGTAGTGATGTAAAGGGTTAAATTTTTTAGTTTGGAATGATTTGCTTGTTCTATTGTCGCGATTTAGCGTAGAACAAGAGAAATAATAAAATTATTTTAAAATATGCAAATATTGAGTCATCAGTATTTGCATTCATCTAAGCGTAATTGTAAGTTAAAGCTTCTTCCAAATTAATCATCTGAAATACAAGCTGAATAGAGAATGAAATTAACTCAAGCAGATTTTCAGGAACGTCGTGACCGCCTCGCTGAGCAAATGGGTCCCAATAGCATTGCAATTATCTCAACCAGTCCAGAAGTCATGCGTAACCGAGATGCTGATTATAAGTTTCGTGCGGACAGTAGCTTTTTCTATTTAACCGGTTTTGCAGAGCCACAAGCAGTTGCAGTCATAGAAACAGATGAAACTGGTGAGGAATATATCTATAGCTTGTTCTGTCATGAACGTAATCGTGAGATGGAAATCTGGAATGGTTACCGTGCCGGAATTGATGGTGCAGTCGATGATTATGAAGCAGATGAAGCTTATGCGATTGATCTGCTTGACGAAGAAATTATTGCCAAAATTTTAAATAAAGAAAAATTATTTTATCGTATTGGTCAACGTGCAGATTTTGATGCCAAGGTCAGTACTTGGATTACCAAAGCCAATGAATCTGGACGTGGTTTTGGCGTTCCAGCGCAGTTGATTCAACTTGATCAAATTTTAGATGAAATGCGTTTGCATAAGTCGGTTCAAGAAATTGAATTGATGCAAATCGCCTCAAATATCAGTGCAGATGCGCATACGCGTGCCATGCAAAAAGTTCATCCTGACATGATGGAATATGCTTTAGAAGCTGAGTTGAATTATATCTTTGGTCAGAATGGTTGTGTACCTGCCTATAACAGTATTGTGGGTGGGGGAAAAAATGGCTGTATTTTACATTATGTTGAGAACAACCAGCTCTTAAAAGATGGTGATTTGGTCTTGATCGATGCGGCTGCTGAGTATGAATGCTATGCCTCAGACATCACCCGTACTTTTCCTGTAAATGGTAAGTTTAGCCCTGAACAAAAAGCGCTATATCAAATTATTTTAGATGCACAAATTGCTGCGATTGATGCAATTCAAATCGGTCATTCTTATAAAGAACCGCATAATGTTGCAGTACGGATTATGGTAGAAGGTTTGGTCAACCTTGGCATTATGCAAGGTGATGTTGAGCAAATTATTGAATCTGAACGCTATCGTCAGTTTTATATGCATGGTACAGGGCATTGGCTTGGTATGGATGTGCATGATGTTGGCGCATATAAAGATGAAAATGGTCAATGGCGTAATTATGAGCAGGGTATGGTTGTTACTGTAGAGCCCGGTTTATATATCGCACCTGATGATGAAACAGTGGATGCAAAATGGCGTGGTATTGGTATCCGGATTGAAGATGATGTGGTTGCAACTGAACAGGGTCCTGTAGTCTTGACCAAAAATGTGGTGAAATCGATTGAAGATATTGAAGCGTTGATGGCAAAGTCAGTATAAGTTTTTAATTTGAAAGGTGAGTATGTATGGATACTTACACCGTTTTAGCTAAGCCAGTAGAAACAAATCGTTTGATTCTACGCAAGTTTGTTGAAGGTGATGAAATTTCACTTTTTCATGAGTATTGCGGAGACAGGGAGTCTTCAAAATACTTACAAAGGCGACCACATGTCAATATTGAGCAAACCAAGTGTATGTTTGAAAATTGGAGTGGTACAAAATGGAAAAATAATGATAAAGATTTTGCTTGGATTATTGGTGAGCGCAAAACCAATTTAGCCATGGGGCTTGTGATGTTTATTCACAAAGGAGATCATGGAGAAATTCATTTTGGGCTTGGAGGTAAATTTCAAGGGCAGGGCTTTATGAGAGAGGCAATCACTGCTGTCATTGTCTATTTAAAAAATAACAGTAGGCTTAAAAGAATTGAGACTTTTTGTGATGCAGAAAATGTGAAATCACGAAACGTTCTGATTGAAACAGGATTTACTGAAACGACCTTGTTAAAGCATTGGGCTATATTTCCAGCTTTGGGAGATAATAAGAGAGATTGTCTAGGTTTTATGATTGAAATAAATAAAAATATTTAAATAGAAATAAGAGTAAATCATAGTGATACATATGAGAACCAGTTTTATTTCAACTTTTTTGACGGTAATGTCCTGTTCTTTATTGGCATGTCAGCCAAGTAACATCACAAATAAGAATATTCAATTAACGAGTCAACAATTAGAAGTTATCGACCTACATTTTGGTAAACAAGGCCTAAAAGATTTTATTCAATATAGTCATATCCCTATAGATCGCCAACCTGCTGGAATGAATTTTTTATCACTTGATTGGGCAATCGGTTTTTTATTGACTCGAACTATAGAATCTAAGTTCAGGAATAAAAATTCCTAAAAGGAACCAAATTCCTGAAACTAGCCAAACAAATAAAGCATAGGCTCTAATTTGTTCAGTATTTAAATCTGCAACAAGCCAATCAAAAAATAGACCAGCTTTCCAGCCTTTAATTAATTCTGCACCGCCCCAAGAGATAACCCATTTCCAAAATAATGAATTAATAAAGAATAGTATAATCCAAATTGATAAGCTCAACTTAGTTATATTCCTAAGGAGGCTAGTTGCATAGCAGTTCTATAGCTCGCTGCTACTGTGACAATACAAGTTCTATATATTGGTTGTTTTTTTATACCAGTAATATAAGCTAAAATGTTACTGAAATATTTTCCGATATATGCAAGTCCAGGAGCTGATCCATATCCAGGTGGCTTTGGAACTAAATTAAAATTAGCAGAACAAGTTTTAATAGCATTGACTGCTTGTGATAAAACTACTCCAACTTCTTCATTATAATCCCAAGAATTTGCAATAGATGCACCCCATATATCTGTTGCAACATTTCTTGCAGCTTCTTGATTACTGAAGGCTCTTGATTTAATTTTACTTTGTAGTTGAGTTGATGGCGTAATATAGGAGCTACAGTTAGATTTTTGATTAATATTAAATCTAAGAATTGAATTGTTATTTGAATTAACGTAAACAATTTTAGGAGTGATAAATTGTTTTGAAAAGGCTTTGATTGTTGGGTGTAAATCTGTTGTACAGCTAGCATCATTTGTAAAATATTTTAGAATATTATTTTTCTTATCAAATATCGCAGCAAACACTCTTCCATCCTCATAAATAGTCGCTGCTGAATAGGCTGTAAACTCTTTATTTCTTCCTTCATAATAAAGTGCATTAGCAGTTTTTAGTTTGTATGGAGAAGCATAAGTCTCTATATTTTGATAAAAATTTGAATAATCTTGACCCAGAACTATTCGTAATTGAGACTGTATTGTTGCATCTGAAGATATATGCTCAACTGTTTTAAAGGTGTCATAAAGTTTAATATTTAGATTATCTGCATATGCTGTTGAACTTAATAAAAATAAAACAACACCTAATATTTTAGTTTTTTTCATGAATGTATACTCAAGTTTTTGTATTTAAGTTTTTATCAAAATTAGATTTATGATGCAATTCTGAAGAAATATTTAATTGATACAAAATATTTATAATTAAATGTTTGATTTTTTAATTTATTGGATGGTTTATGTTAATTATATTCTAAGTTTAATTATCTGTCTTTCTAAAATTACTGATTAATTTTATTGTTAAACTAGATTATATTATTGTGCTTGTTTAGTGTTTTTTAGCCTCTCTTAGGTTTTTTATTAAGCTTTTGTATTGGGTGTGGGGAGTCCTAGATTTAAATACTAACCATAGGATGTAGCCATACGATTTTGTTTAGATCAATATAAGTCAATTTCTTTAGATTTTTAATTATGTCTATATTTGCTTAAAAAGTTGTCAACGACATTTGTAAAAAAATACTGTCATAAAAAAAGAGAAAAAGAAATCTTTTGGTGAGAAGCTAGTTTATTGAATTCAATTAGATAAATAAAATAACAACATTAAAATTTAGAGTATCAATGGTGTGTTTTTATAAGCATAATTGCAAATGATAATTATTCTCATTGAATTCTGTATTTTAATGTGTATGCTTTGTAATGGTTACGTAATTTATAGAAAACTTTATGAAAACACATACTATCTCCATAATTTCTCCTATTTCTTTTAGAACGACACTTTACTTTTCGATAATGGGAATCATTTTTTCTCCTACCGCATCTGCTAAAGATGTAGAACAAAATACACTAGCATTACCAACAATTGCAGTAACAGCATCCGGAAAATCTAAAGAAAAACCAGTTGCTTATAAGTCGGGTAATATGGATATCCCTCGCACCGAGGATGATGTACAAGCCTATACTTTAATTGAGAGAGACGAACTTGAACGTTCTGGTGTAACGACAGTGACAGAAGCACTCACTAAGTTGCTTCCAATGGCAACTTCAACAAATAACACGGACTATTTTACTGCAACGTCTAGCCAAATTAATTTACGTGGTTTAGGTGCCAATCAAACATTGGTTTTAATTAATGGTCGTCGCAGTGCTGGTACAGGAAATCGAGGTACAGCAGAATCAACACAACAACCGAATTTAAATAATATTCCACTGGCAGCAATTGAACGAATAGAGATTCTACCGACTTCAGCAGCAGCCATTTATGGTAGTGGTGCAATTGGTGGGGTAATTAACGTGGTGTTGCGTAAGGATTATGTTGGTACAGATCTGGATTTACGATATGCCAATACTACAGATGATAAACAGCCAGTGAAGTCATTCAACTTTGTATCGGGCTTTGCTTTAGAAGAGGATCGTACCAATGTGATGCTTATGGTATCTAAAAAAAGTCAGGATGGGTTGTTGGATCGAGAGCGAGGCCACAAAGACAAACAACGCCAAAGTATTTTAAAAAATAATCCTAACGCGTTAATCGGTCCAAAAGAGAATCCACCAGCAGGAAACTTAACCAATATTCGCTCAAAAGATGGATCAGAGCTTATTCCTGGCAGCGGTTCTTCTACCGCTCATATTCCAAAGGGCTGGAATGGTGATATTAGCAAGTTAGGTAAAGGCTATGCACTAGGATTAGGCACAGGCGTGAGTAGATGGTCTGGAGATTCCCCAATTTTATATGATACAGATACTGAATCTGTTGCTATTTCAATAAATCGTGACTTTAGCGATCGTTTAAATCTCTTCCTTGAAGCTGGCTATGATCGCGAAAAAGGTTGGGGATATAATGATGCGCCACATGGTTTTGGTGTGGTCACTGTAAGTAAAGATAGTCCATACAATCCATTCGGTAAGGATGTTTTGGTGAATTACACTTTAAATAGGGACAGTTTTGGTGCTTGGTCTAAAGACACTTTTGAAACCACGCAGAAAAAAGCAGCGACTGGTTTTACCTTTGAATTAACCCCAAAGTGGCTATTATCCGCAGATTATTCTTGGAGTAAATCAGATATTCGTCAGCGTTATATTCGTAAGGGAAATGTGAATCCAAAATCAACGCAATGGAATAAAGACACTGCAAATAACTTAATTAATTTTCTTGAAGATTACACCACAAAGCCTACAGACATTATTCAAAAATATTGGCATTACACCAAAAATAACACACAGCAAACTTTAAACGATATGTCTATACGTGCCACTGGACCCGTCGCAACATGGTATGCAGGGGATATTCAATTGGCAACAGGAATTGAACATCGCCGCTATGAAAGTGAAGGCTTTGCTGATCACCAATATGTCGATAATCCATGGGTTAAACCGACCGAACGTAAAATACAGGGGTCAAGTGCGTATACAGAGTTTACCGTCCCTTTACTTTCGCCAGAATATAACTTTCGTTTTGCCAAATTACTTGAGATGCAGTTAGCAGCGCGCTATGAAGACTTTAAAGTATCAGCAAAAGTGCCGAAGTATGATCCTAAAGCTGATCCTGCAACAGGTTATAAGTCAAAGTTACTCGGTTATACCGACACAGGTACAGCTAAATTTGATGCAATTTCGCCAACGATTGGTTTTAAATTTGCACCAAATGATCAAATAATGTTGCGTGCTTCGTATAGTGAAGGCTTTGTGACGCCGACCATGAATCAGTTGGCATTACCAACGATTTCTGAAAATACCAGTACTACACTCAAAGACCCTGTTACAGGAAAAATATTGGGAAATGGCACAGATATTATTTCTGGTGGTAGTCCAAATATTACGCCAGAAAAATCAAAAAGTTATAATTTTGGCGTGGTATTAACCCCAGAGATGATTGAAAACTTACGTTTGTCGGTTGATTATTATCAGATTAAAAAAACTAATAATATTACGTCTGTAGGTGCGCAGTATATTCTAGATAACCAAGATACATACGGCAACCGCGTAAAACGTGATGCCAATGGCGATGTGACTTCAATTGATACGACTTCATTTAACGCATTAGGTTTAAAAACCAAAGGTATTGATACCAATCTCAGTTATGCTTTTGATAGTGCCGTTGGAAATACCTCGTTTAATTTAGGGTATACCTATGTAAGTGAGTTTAAACGGCAAGATTCAGTCGATACGTCTTTTGTCGATTTCTTAGCGATGGGAAGTAACAAAGATGATTATCCGCTTAAACATCGTGCCAATGCATCTATATACTTAAAGCCCAATGATATATGGGGATTTGGTTGGGCAGCGCAATACTATGGTTCGTATACAATCAAAGATGCGTTAGCAATTTTAAATCAAACAGGTAAAGACACTCAAACCTTAAAAATTAATGATCAAATTTATCATGATGTCTTTGCCAAAGCTAAATTGCCGCTTGCTAAATCCAATAAGCTTAATTCGGCAGAAGTGGGCTTTGGTATTCAGAATTTATTCAATGACTACACTGTGGATATGTCAAGCTCAAAAGGTTATCTCAGTAAATATAGCGATGTACGTGGTCGTCAATATTATCTAAATCTTAAGATGTCATTCTAATTCCACATTTAATCATGTGACTGTTATTGTTTCTGATTTTTTACTTTCTTGATCCTTACCAGACTGATTTGTGAGTTGGGTAGGGATTTTGTGCTATGGATAATCTATAAAAATTGAATGCTTGAATGTCGCGGGTTATTCAGTAAGCCCCATCAGTCTATTGAATTAAATGACACGCTTTTAAATAATTAAAATCGGATTTTTATCCATGTTCTATTCTTCATGCTTGTTATTTGTACAATCTTTTTAAGTTGCTATATCGGCCGAGCTAAATAACATGCTTAATTCTCGGAATGAAATTTTTAATTTTCATACTTATGTTAAAAATAGCGTATTGATTCAGTACAAATACAGCCAACAATTTCCTATTTCAATATAAAAATAACTTTGCTTGATGTAATATGAAATCAATCAAGATTATAAGTATTCAGTACGCTGAATCACATATAGAAAGGATAAAAGCATGCAACAAGAAGTCATCATCGTCGGCGGTGGAATGGTTGGGCTGAGCTTGGCTCTAATGTTGGCAAAAGCCAATATTGCGGTAAAGCTTTTAGAGGCTGTGAAATATCCAAATTATGATGATGCCAATCTTGCACCCTATCATTCCAGTTTTGATGCACGAAATACCGCGTTATCACGTCGTACCGTACAAATTTATCAAAAACTCGGTCTTTGGGATGCTTTGCAAGAACATGCAACTCCTATCCTCGAAGTGCATATCACTGAACAAGGCAGTTTTGGTAAAGCACGCTTAGTCGCAGATCAAGAAAAAGTCGAAAGTTTTGGGCAAGTGATTGAAAATGCATGGCTAGGCCGTGTACTACTGACTCAAGTTCGCCAGCAAGCTTTAATTGAATTGATTGATGGTGTACAAGTCACCTCACTAAAACAAGAGGGTGACTATGTATATGTTGAAGCCAATCGTGGTGAAGAATATACCCATTCACTTAAAGCCAAACTGTTGATTGCTGCAGACGGTCGTGATTCTTTCTGTCGCCAAGCTTTAGGTGTTGGGGTGGATGTACATGATTATGATCAGGTGGCAATTGTCACAACAGTACAAACCTCTAAACCACATCATCAAGTGGGCTTTGAACGCTTTAGCCATTTAGGTCCATTGGCATTGCTTCCACTGCCTGGGGAATGTCGTCGTTCAGTGGTTTGGCCAGTGAAAAAAGGCACAGAAGATGAATGGTTAGGTGATGAAAATGACCAGCATTTCCTCGATGCTTTACAGCAAACCTATGGTGATCGTGCAGGTAAATTCCAAAAAACTGGTAAACGTTTTAGCTTCCCATTGGCACAAGTGCTTGCTGAAAAACAAGCGGTGGGTCGGGTGATTTTGATGGGCAATGCCGCTCATACGATTCATCCTGTTGCTGGACAAGGTTTTAACTTGTGTATGCGTGATGCAGATGTCCTGATGCGTTATATTACAACGCAAATTGCGCAATCTGATGATATTGGTCAACCTGAGATGTTAAAGGCCTATGAACAATCTCGCTTAACTGATCAGCAACGTGTGATTAAATTCTGTGATTCTGTAGTGCGTGGATTTAGTAATCAAAACCCAGTGTTAAAATTATTGCGTAATACTGGCTTGGTAGCTTTTGATGTGATTCCGGGGATTAAGCCTTTGGTTGCCAATTATGCAATGGGATTAAAAGCATGACACAGCAAGATACGTTAGATGTGGTGATTGTTGGTGGTGGTCTGGTGGGTGGCTTAACCGCATTGCTTTTAGCACAGGGCGGTGTACAAGCCACAGTTTTAGATGCAGCCCCTATTTTAGATGCTGAAAAAACGCTAGCTGTTGCTAATCCACGGGTTTTAGCCTTGAGCCAAGCCACGATTCACTTGTTAAAAACAGTGAATGTGTGGGAAAAAATTGCTCGCCAAATGCCCTATACCGGTATGCAAGTCTGGAATAAAAATGGCTATGGCGAAATTAATTTTGGGCAAGCCTCAGAAAGCTTTCCTACAGCTGAGCAAAGCTTAGGTTCAATGGTTGAACCAAGTTTATTAAACCTTGCCATCCAACAGCAAATGTTGGAGCAACTGCAAGATTATCGTACTCAAGTTAAAGTTGTGCGAGTAGAGCAGGGTGTAGGTTGTTGGATCATTAAACTTGCAGATGGGACTGAGCTAAAGACCAAATTAGTGATTGGCGCAGATGGCGCAAACTCATTTGTTCGTGATCAAGCATTTATCGATCTTGATGTTTTAGATTATCAACAAGCCGGTTTGACATGTGCGATTCGTACCACACAACCGCACCAATATGTGGCTCGTCAGATTTTCCATCCGACTGGCCCATTGGCATTTTTACCGATGGCAAGTTTAAAGCCTGAGCAAGTTGAACACTGGATTTCAATCGTTTGGACCTTACCTGATGATTATGCAGAAGAATATGCGCGCTTAGATGATGCTGATTTTTGTGAATTACTGACACGTGAAAGTCATCATATGTTGGGCAAGATCATTGAAGCGACACCGCGGGCTCAATTTCCACTTAAGGCACGTGCAGCACAACGTTATGTAAAAGATGGGCTGGCTTTGATTGGTGATGCAGCGCATGTGATTCATCCTTTAGCAGGACAAGGCGTAAATATCGGGTGTTTAGATGCTGCTATTCTGTGTGATGTATTACTTAAAGATAAACAGCGTGGCGTATGGGCGCATGAACAAACCTTAAAGCGTTATGAACACCAACGCAAAGGGCAAAACGATGCCATGATGCATAGTATGTCGATGATTGGTTTTTTAGAAACTGCGGAAATATTTCCATTGGTTTGGGCGCGTAACTTTGGCTTCAAACAAGTTGAAAATATGCCATTTTTAAAAGATCAATTTATGGCACAAGCCAATGGGTTGGCAAATTTAAAAAGCACGCAATATGCCATTTAATTGGATTTCTGATATTTTTTAACCAATCATTTAAACAACATTACGAATTTGATGAAAAAAAACACGATTTTGTGTATCTAGATACTAGTCGAATGGCGAAGAGCTTGATACATTTCTCTGTAAAACATCACCATTTTTCGGATGGTACATTGACGTCATTGATGGGGAGTTAAAGATGACAGATACAAATGATTATGATGATAATTCAGAAGATCATGCAGTAGACGATGATGAAGCTAAAGCGGCTGAAAAAGGTGCTGCGGCAAGTGATTCGACAGTTTCAGATACAGATTTAGCTGAAGCTGAAACACTCACTGTGACAGCGAAAAAAAGACAGCGTGAAGCGTTGGAAGATGAAGTCGCTGCATTTTTAGCGCGTGGTGGGAGAATTACCGAAGTTCCACCTGATGAATCTGCTAAAGATTGATTTTAAAAGCACCGAAAGGTGCTTTTTTAAATTTGGTTGGGATGCTGTCTATTTTCTCTTTTAGATGATTAAAATCTAAATTCTGAATTGATCATTATTTGTGATTTTTCTCTTGAATTTTTAATCAAATAATCATTTTATTTTTATTGATCATTGC
The DNA here is from genome assembly GCF_011759595.1 of Acinetobacter sp. BIGb0196. NCBI lineage: Bacteria > Pseudomonadati > Pseudomonadota > Gammaproteobacteria > Moraxellales > Moraxellaceae > Acinetobacter > Acinetobacter sp. BIGb0196. Next base: position 1,599,064 of record NZ_JAAOZA010000002.1, read on the forward strand.
CAATTACTTTAAAAGTATGACGGAGTAAATCATCAGTAATGTTGTGCTTTTGATTATTTTTTTTCTGCATCAGCTTTTATACGTGCCAGATTGATCAGTGCGTGATTAAAAATTATTGTGTTTTAAAAATTAAGGCAGGTACAAAAGCGACCAGAGCAACCAGTCGCTTGTAGAAAAGCAGATTGAGAAATGCTTATACAGGCATTTCTCAACTCAAGAAATAAAATTATTGTTGATTAGTCAGCTCTAAAGCACGTTGATAGGCGATTTTCTTTTTGATGCCAGTTAGATCCGCAGCCAGTTGTGATGCTGCTTTGACTGATAAATCTTGTAATAAGCGATTTAAAAGTTGATCTAATTTCTCTTGTTCAACATCTTGATCTTTGGCATCTGGTGCACCACCAATAACTAAAACAATTTCACCTTTTTGCTGATTGCGATCATTTTCAATAAATGTCACCAACTCGCCCAAAGTCATCTTTTTAATCGTTTCAAATGTTTTGGTAATTTCACGTGCAAAACCAACAGGGCGATCTGCGCCAAAAACATCTGCCATATCTTTGACACTATCTAAAATACGATGAGGTGCTTCATAGATAATCATGGTTTGTGATTCATTTTTTAATTTTTCTAATTGAATCAATCGTTGCGATTGTTTCGACGATAAAAAGCCTTCGAAGCTAAAACGATCACTCGGTAAACCCACCGCACTTAGCGCAGCAATAGCAGCACATGCACCAGGCACAGGAATGACACGAATACCATTTTCCTGAGCAGCACGTACCAATTTAAAACCTGGGTCACTAATCAATGGTGTGCCTGCATCACTGACCAGAGCAATATTCTGACCGCTTTTTAATTTTTCGATAAGTATATCAATTTTGTTACTTTCATTGTGATCATGACACGCTGTGAGCGGAGTTGAGATATTATAGTGCTTTAATAATTGAGCAGATTGACGTGTATCTTCTGCCGCAATAACAGAAACAGACTTTAAAACTTCAATAGAACGAAAAGTCATATCATCTAAGTGCCCAATTGGGGTCGCTACGACGAATAATTGAGCACTCATAAAGGTCTCCATGAAGAATAAGTTAGTGTTGAACAGTATTAAAAGAGTGGTTGTGTTGGGAATGGTTGGATTTACAATCCAAGTTCACGCAGAAATTCTGGTTATATTACCTGAAACAGGCCCTATGTCGCGAGCGGGTTTGAGTATTAAACAAGGAATATTAAGTGCCGCGCAGGCCTCAAAGAATGAAATACCATTAAAATTTGTCGATTCAGATCAAAAGACCATCAAAGCCCTGTTAAAACAGCACGTCAATAAAAAGACTAAAATGATTATTGGGCCTTTGGCTCGTCCTGATGTTGAGGCTTTAATTAATTTGAAGCCTAAAGTACCTGTGTTGGCACTCAATGAAGTTTATCCTAGCGATAAAAGTGTTTGGCAATATAGCCTTTCTAAAAATGACGATGCATTGGCGCTGCTTGATTATATCCAGCATGATAAAGTCAGCAAACTCTATGTGGTGCGTGAAAAAGGAACGGAAGCGGAATCTATTAGCTTTTTAAATGCATTATTTGCCAATTATATGGGTGAAGTCGATCCTGTAGAGCATATGCCAAAGTCGATTTCGGATCGAGAGGGTATTTTACTGTTAGGTTCAAACCAATGGTTGACCAGTTTTCCCAAATTGCAGAAGAAAAAAATTTATACCCAAGCCATTGCTGTCGATGAAAAAAAGGCCTTGCCTAAAGGGATGAAATTCTGTGATGTTCCAGCCTTATACATTGCCGAATGGGATGATGTCGTCAAAGCTTATAAAGATAAACCGACCTCGTTACCGTATCAGCGTTTATATGCCTTTGGTGGAGATGCTTGGCATATTGCTGAACAATTTGTTTTGGATCCGAATGTAAAAAGCTTAACCTTTAATGGTCGCACGGGAAAAATTAAAATTGATGGAAATCGTGTTGAGCGTATTCCGCAATGTTTTGAACGCTCAAAAAATAATTTAGTGCCTTTGTGATGATAGGTTTCTGATGGCAAAAAATAATTTAGGACAATGGGCTGAGCAAGAAGCAGTGAAATTACTGCTTCAACATGGCTATGACATCATAAAATTGAATTATTTCTCGCGCTTTGGTGAAATAGATATTATTGCGCAGTCTAAACAAGAGTTAATTTTTGTTGAGGTGAAAGCAAGAACTCCAACACAGATGGGGCATGCTTTTGAAACGGTAAATCAATCAAAACAACAAAAAATGATTAAAACGGCGTTTAAGTTTTTACAAGAATATCCACAATATGAACAATATTATTGCCGTTTCGATGTGATTGGTTTTGATTTACATCATAAAATTGCAAAAAACGTACAGCAAGACCTCAGTAAAATCTCTTATGATCAATCTTGGATTGAAAATGCATTTACTTTAGATGCAGACTTGATTAATCTGTGACTGAAATTTATGTACGGTTATTTCAAAAATAAATATATTTTCCAGCATGTTAACGACGTTTAAATGGGTTGTTTAGCAGGCTGAAATTAATAGGAGTCTTGCTGAGTGTTAAAACGTATTGTCATCACCATGATGTGTGTAGCAAGTTTGTCTGGTTGCGCGAGTTTTATCTCTGGTGGTACTGGTTCTTCACCAGTGGGAACAGATAGTGGTGTTCGATCTTTAGGACAAGTGTTTATTGATTCTTCTATTGAGCGAACTGCGAAAATCAACTTGTATAAGTTGGATGCTCGATTTAAGCAATCTCGTGTCAATATTAATAGTTTTCATAGCAATGTCTTATTGACAGGGCAAGTGCCAGATGCGCATTTAAAGCAGTTGGCAGAAGATAATCTACGAGCAATGAGCGATGTAAAAGCAGTCCATAATTATCTGACTGTAGGAAATCAAATCGGTTATAGCACCATCATGCAAGATGCATCAGTTACTGTGAATACTCGTGGTTTAGTGATGAAAGCGCCTGTGGTTTCAGACAATAAAGTCTTGATCCATACAGAAGACGGCGTGTTGTATGTTTTAGGTCGTTTAAACAATGCTGAAATTGCAGATTTAAATGATGTTTTACAAAAAGTTGGAAATGTGACTAAAATTGTGACCTTGATTGATAATGTCGAACAAGCGAATAATTCAGTCCAACCTTCATCTTTCACAGCACCTGTGGTAAATAATGTACAACAACAACCTGATGTACAGACACCTGTTGCGATTGATCCTAATGCTACAGAGCCAAACAATAATGTTATTCAACAATAGGTTAAAGTTTTTAAAAGTTAGATTTGGAAAGCAGTTTGAACAACTAAAATCTCAATTTAAATCGCACTATCAAGATTTTCGTTTATACGATTTAGGCAGTATTACCATTAATGGCTTGACCCCTAAAAAGGGCTATTCCATTCAGCATAATATTGCCTATGGCTTAAAGGCGAGACAACGTTTAGATTTATATATTTCTAATAAAAAGCAACAGAATGCGCTGATTCTTTTTGTTCATGGTGGGGCATGGAGTCATGGCGATAAAAGTGCTTATAAATTTGTAGGCGAGGCCTTTAGCCGTTTTGGCTATAACGTGGCAGTGCTGAACTATCATTTGGCACCTGAGCATAAATTTCCAAGCTATATTGATGATCTTGCAGTTGCTTTGAATTATTTGGAACAACAACAAGCGCGTTTCGGTATTTCAATGGATAAAATTGCCTTGATGGGGCATTCAGCAGGTGCATTTAATATTGCGTCTTTGCTTTATCATCCTAAGCACTACCAACTGGCCATCAAACAAAATATTAAAGCTTTGATTGGAATTGCTGGACCTTATCATTTCGATTATAAAGGCGATGCTTTAGCCGAGAATGCGTTTGATCAAAGCATTCCTTATCAACAAGTAATGCCGTATTATTTTGTTGAAAAAAATGAGGTAAAGCATTATTTGTTCTTGGCAGAAAATGATCAAATCGTTAAAGCTAAAAACTCTTTAGATTTTAAACAGCAATTACTTGAACAAGGCAATCATTGTGAAATTTACACGATACCTAAAACTGGTCATATTTCAATTATGGGCAGTGTTTCAAGTTTATTTAGTCGATTCTATAAAACCCGGCCTGAAATTATTAAGGTTTTAAATGAAGCAATGAAAAATGCCTAGCAATCGCTAGGCATTTTTGATTTGAACATGTCTCAATCAAAATCAGTCTTTATGCATCGGTTTATTGTGAATTACATGTTCAATCATGGCATGGGCGATACTGCCACTAAAAGGCGTTTCGGGTAACTGATCAAATTTAAAGAACTGAGCCTCACTAATTTCTTCTTCTTGCAAGACGATTTCACCAGATTCATATTCTGCCTTAAAGGCCAGCATAAGATTACTTGGAAAAGGCCAAGGTTGGCTGGATAAATATTGGACATTTTTGACATGTAGGCCAACTTCTTCCAACGTTTCTCTTTTGACTGCTTCTTCCAGTGTTTCACCGACTTCAACAAAACCCGCAATAAGGCCATACATCTTGCTTTTATTCTTGGCATTTTTTGCCAATAGAATTTCGTTATCGCCACGAGTAATCACGGTGATAATACACGGTTGTACACGCGGGTATTGATGATAACGACAGCTAGGGCAGACCATGGCATATTCAGTTGGGTGAACCTCGGTTTCGTGTCCACAGTGGCTACAAAACTTATGGTTTCTTCGCCACTCTAGCAACTGTACTGCACGACTGGCTTGTTCAAACTCAGATTTGGTCCATTGTGAAATCAATTGACGAATCGGGATGAGTTGATATCCCTCTGGAATTTGATCTTCGATAAAAAGATCTCGGGCAATAATCTGATCACCCGAGTTAAAGCTGATATCACTTGCTAACTTTTCAACTTTAGGTAGTTGTAAATTTTCATCCACTAAAAGTTGTTGATGGTGAAAGATATATGCAAGTGATAATTCTGACATTAGGCTACCGATTTTAAATTTTGACTACTTGTTAATGCTACATCAAACATGGCTTGTAAAACAGGTTGTTTGTTTTGTAGATTTTCAATCATCATGTCTGCACTGGCTAAAACATCAAGCAGTTTATTGACTTGTGCAAGGTTAAACACGTGCTCTTTGTTAAGACCCGTTTGAATAAACTCCGCAGAGAGTAACAATGCTTTTTGACCATCTTTTGCCGCAAGGAACAACAGTGCACCACCAATTTCACTTAATTGTGATGGAAGTTGGTCTAAACTTGTGCTTGGAGGATCTTGTAAATATTGCACCAATGTTTGTGAGCTTAAATCAACCAGCGCTTTGGTCTCAGTCAATAATGCTGCATGTGCTTCATCTAGACGATCTAATGAAATCTGCAAGTTATTCACTTTTAACTGTAAACGACTCGATGTGTAATTACGCTCTAAGATACCAATCGAATTCATCGCTGATAAAATACTGTTCATCAACTGTTGCGCATAATTTTCATCTTTGAGCATGTTGTCTTGAGACAGTAGGTCAGCCTGTTGTTTCAGTCCGCTATAGGCTTCATTGAGATTCAAGACTTTAAATACATGCGCAAGATCAGTCAGTTTGCTTTTCAATTCTTGCGTTTTTTCATCACTCATATTTTTGTAGTTAAACTCAATATCATTACGGATTTGCGACATTTCATCTGTAATCAGTTGGCTCACACTATGAATGGTTTCAAAATCAGGGCCATATAAATGGCGGCTGAATATTTGTAATTGTGTGTCAGTCAGAATATCTTCGCCAACATTAATCTGTTCACGGATGTGTTGTGATATTTCATCTTCTTGGCTGATACAAATACTTAGGATATTGGCAGTATCTAATAAAGATGGTTTGAATCCGCTTAGATCTTTAAAGAATAAAGACATATTGGTTTCAATACTGATTAACGTTCTGAGGCGTGTGTCATTGAGAATGATGTTTTCAATGTGATTTAAAGCAACTGCAGCCAAAGCCCAATATTGTTCACTTTCTTGGCCTTTGGCTGCATTTGCCAAATAAGACCCAACCAGCTTGATACCTTGTAAATCTAAATCTGTTTCTTGCTGTTTGAGCAGTTTATGTAGGCATAATTTATAAAGTTTATGTACATACACTGAATGCTCTAACTCAGGTGATTGTGGCAAGTTAAAATTCGGTGTTACACAGTCAAGCAGAGGAATAATTGCTTGGCCTTCTGGTGTCAGCTCTAGACCTAAAGAAAGTTCTAAGCGATTTAAGGTGTCATGTAAGAATTGTGGCGCTCTGACTTCACGAAGGCAAATAAACTCAATATAGCGTTTGAGCATGGTGGTGCCTTCACTCAAAGCGATCACTTCTTGGGTATTGATCTCACGCGGGTTTTGCATCACTTTACGCATCACCGCCGCAGAGAGTTGCGCAATTTTAGCAACATGCGGCATATCGATGAGCATCAGCACATTTACACATTGTTCAAATTGAAGCAAAGCATCATCAATACCGAAGGGTAAAGTTTGGTCTTCAACTAAACTACTGACAGCAGATTCTACCTGTAAAATTGAATTATCGACTTCTTTTTTAATAATAAGTAATGCTGTCGGATCAAAATGTATAGAGGTTTGGTAAGACATTGATCTGCACCTATCCTGGGTATCTGAATGTTTTATTTCATAGCCTCAAAATGAGGCTAATTTTCTAAGTTTTAATATAGCCGAAGAAGACCATCTTTACAGAAAAAATAGCCATCAATTTCAAATTTTATTTTGCAAAAATGCAGGCTTCCCCATGTTTTTCTTGAAATTGTTTGACCCAGTTCTCATGCGCATCTAATTCTTCATCTGAAGGTAAAATGATTGGGGCATTGATTTCAATTTTTTTCCGAGTTGTATTTCTTTGCGCCTGATCAGTATGTGCAGAAAGAGCATCCATGTCAAAGGATACTTGACCGCCTGTCATGGCGAGATAAACGTCAGATAAAATTTCAGCATCGAGTAAGGCACCATGGAAAGTACGATCTCGTTGCGGAATTTCATAACGGCGAACTAAGGCATCCAAAGAGTTCTTTTGCCCAGGATGTTTGCTTTTCGCCATTGCCAAAGTATCAGTTACTTCACATACTTCTGAGAGTGCCTGTAGACCACTGCGCTTGAACTCCATATCTAAGAAGTTCATATCGAAGCTTGCATTATGCGCAATAATTTCACTGCCTTTTAAGTAGTCAAATAAAACTTGCGCAATTTCGTTATATTTTGGCTTATCTTTTAAAAACTCATCGGTAATACCATGGATGGCTTCTGAATCGCCAACTGGTTTTTCTGGATTAATATAGATATGAATCGAACTGCCAGTCAGTTTACGATTGACCATTTCAATTGCGCCAACTTCAACAATTCGGTCACTGTCCTGATAATAGAAACCAGTGGTCTCGGTATCCAGAATAAACTGTTTAGGGCCATGTAACTGGACCGTCGCAGGTGTAATCACAATTTGTGGATGAATATCTCGCATTGCGGGTTGGCTCATTGCTGGCTCATCATTTTCATTGATATCTTGGTTAGATGGTTCTTCCATCTCAATTTCATGAGCTGGCATGACATCCTGCTGAGGGCTAATTTCTGATTCTATCATTTCATTTGATTCAATCAGGTCAAATCCAAAGGGATCGTCAAGCAGCCAGTCTTTTTCATGTTTTTTTTTATCATCAGCCACTGCCAAGGGTTCAGTCAATTTGGTTGGCGCAGTGGTGTTTTTTTTTGCGTCGAGTATTTGCTGAGTACCTAAATTCGCCAATTGATCTGCCATTTCATTGCCTGCATGTCCAGCATGACCTTTAATCCAGTTCCATTCAATTTCGCGACCTTGGCAGGTTTGATCGAGTTTTTTCCAAAGATCTGGGTTTTTTACATCTTTCCAGTTTTTCTTTTTCCACCCTTCAATCCATTCGGTAATGCCACGTTTTACATAGTTGGAATCGGTCCAAAGCACTAATTTTGCTTCGGTTGGGCAAAATGCGATCCCTTCAATGGCTGCGGTAAGTTCCATGCGGTTATTGGTTGTATCAAGTTCACCACCACACAACTTATGCTCTTCTGTTTCAGTGATGATATAAGCGCCCCAGCCACCAGGACCTGGGTTGCCTTTACAAGCACCATCGACATAAAGTGTGATTGTTTGTGACATAGTAATAACCAATGAAAGTGAATTAAGAGTTGAACATCGTGGTTTAAGAATTTATTGTATACGCAAATCGGCGTTTTCTACGCATGAACTGAGATTTTTTTAATTTCTTGTAACATTTGTATGCAATTCGCATTCAAAATTTGCCTTGTAAGCGCGTTTAGCTCTACTAAAATGGCAATGATAAAATAATTTACTAAATGTTGTTCGGAACTCTTATGTTTAAACCTACCACAATGCTGTGGCAACCTACTGCGACTGTTTTCTTTAAATTATCCTTATTAACATCTGCATTCGCAGCATTAGGGTTGACTGCAGGGTGTTCTTCGACGTCGACAACATCAAAAGTTCAAACATCAAAGTCAGCAGGCATGTTAGATGCCAGCAGTCTGGATTCTCTAGAAGATCTACTTTCTGCAACTGATATACGTGCGGTAGAGGGCGATCGTCTATTGATTTTAAAACATGGTGACGTATGGAAGCGGATGTCAGTCGGTTTTAAAATGGATGAAAACCATTGGGATCCTCGTATCGATGCACAACGGAGCTGGTTTGTTTCCCGCCAACCTTATATTGACCGTCTAAGTGCCCGTGCGTCACGCTATCTTTACCATACCGTGAAAGAAGCTGAACGTCGTGGTTTACCTACTGAATTAGCACTGTTGCCAATTATTGAAAGTTCTTATGACCCAGCAGCAACCAGTAGTGCCGCTGCAGCAGGGATGTGGCAATTTATCCCAAGTACAGGGAAAATTTATGGTTTAAGACAAACCAGTTTATACGACGGGCGTCGTGATGTAGTTGAATCAACACGTGCCGCTTATGAATTTTTAGGCAGTTTATATAATCAATTCGGTTCTTGGGAGTTGGCTTTGGCTGCCTATAACGCAGGTCCAGGGCGTATTCAGCAAGCGATTAACCGTAACCAAGCTGCGGGCTTACCAACAGACTATTGGTCATTGCGTTTACCTCAAGAAACCATGAACTATGTACCACGCTTTTTAGCCGTGGCGCAGATTATTAAAAGCCCATCTAAATATGGGGTGAGCTTACCGCCGATTGCCAATCGTCCGCACTTTAGAGAAGTTGCAGTTCCACCGGGCGTACAACTCAATCAAATTGCTTCAATTACCAATTTAAGTCGTGCTGAATTATATGCTTTAAACCCAGGTCATCGTGGTGAATTTGTTGATCCATCGAGTACTTTACGTATTTTGATTCCTGCGGATCTTAGTCCAACCATCGATGCAAAACTAAGAGCGTTAAAACCAGGTTCTGATAGCGGTTTATGGGCAAGCAATACTGCGCCAACCACAGCTACACGGACTTTAACGCCTACAGCAGTCACCTCAACAGTGACTCAATCGATTACTCCAAGTAAAGCGACGCCACCTGCTTTAACAACAGCAAAAACCACCACGACAACCACAGGTTCATTGAGTACGCTCAAAAATACACCACAAGGCTCGGATGCATTAGCGCAATTTGCTGCCAATGCTGATATTCCAAGTGCGCCACGTATTCCTGTTGCTGTGACCAATGCAGCCAATGTGAAACCTGTTGCCGCAGAGCCGCCAATTTCTGCACGTGAAAAAGCACAAATTCTTGCCGCAGTAAAAGCTGAAGGTGAAAAGGAAACGGTTAAACAAGTTTTAGAACCTCAAGCCACTCAAGCTGAAAAAGAAGAAGTGGTTAAAGAGATTAAGGCGATTGCACCACAAGGGACAGAAGTGCTTGACCCGTATGATGGTAAAATTAAGCTGACTGCAATTCAAACCAGTCAATCTGTTGCAGAGGTTCAAGGTAAAGAAAATACGGTTGGATTCTCATATCCTAAAGGTTTAGCAGATACCACACCTGCAAACTCAGAAGAAGCCAAACTGAATCAAGATAAGAACTTTAAGAAAACCGAAACTGAAGTTGTGGTTGAACCACCAAGAGGTAAACGCAGTACTTATACCGTTTTGGCAGGGGATACTTTAGCAACGATCGCTTTAAAGAATGGCGTAAATTGGCGCGATATTGCCAAATGGAACCAAGTTGATCCAAACGGAACTTTATTTGTTGGGGCGACTTTGTATTTATATGATGCCAAACCACAAATTGATACACCTGTGGTTTCTCGCAAAACCACGGATTCAGCTCCAGCCAATTATGTGGTTAAACCAAATGACAGTTTAACCAGTGTGGCAAATCAGTTTGATTTATCTGTTTCACAATTGGCAAATTATAATAATCTGAATACCAACAGTAATTTATTTGTCGGTCAGAAATTAAAGCTTAAAGATGCTTCAGATGATAAATTATCTGAAATCAATAAAGCAGTGGTTCGTGCGGATACCTCTAAGCCTGTTGCAAAAATCAAGACTAAGGCTTATGCAGTTAAACGTGGCGAATATCTTAAAGTGATTGCCGATCGTTATGCTTTATCTGTACATGAACTCGCTGATTTGACTCCAGGTCTAGATACCTCAAGTAGCTTATTTGTGGGGCAAAAGATCAATGTGCCACTCAGTGAAGTCAATGAGCCAGAAGCTAAACTTGACTCTAAAGTGATTGATCAAAGTAAGTTTAAGAATGTAAAAGCTGAAACAACCTATAAAACTGAGAACTATAAAGTTCAAAGTGGCGATAGTTTATCCAGTATTGCGGTTCAGTCTAAATTAAGCTTGGCAGAATTAGCTGAGTTAAACAAAATTTCGACATCTAAAAACTTGCTTGTGGGTCAAATCATTAAGATCCCTGCTGGAACAACAACACCAGAAACCTATACTGTGCAATCTGGGGATAGCCTAATTGCGCTGGCAAATAAGTATAATTTGCAAGTTAACCAAATTGCCGATTTAAATGGTTTAAAAAGTACATCTGGTTTGTTTGTTGGGCAGAAATTGAAGTTGACTGGCACGCCTGAAACTAGCAGTAAAGAGAAAGCACAAGCGAGAAATGAGTCGAAATCAGAAGGCTCTAGTAAAGATATCCATGTGGTCAAATCAGGTGAAACACTGGCAAGCGTTGCAAAAAAATATAAACTGCAATTGTCTTATTTAAGTGAATTAAATGGTTTGTCGCGTAATCAGGCTTTGGATATTGGACAACGCTTAAAGCTTGATGGGGAATTACCCAGTAAATCCACGCTATCTAAAGAAAAAGAAGACCTAAAGGCGACTGCGAAAGCAACAGCTAAAGCTTCGAGTAAGAATACTGAAAGCTATGCGGTGAAGTCTGGTGAGTCGTTAAATGCGATTGCAAATCGTGTTGGTATGTCAGTTCAAGAACTGGCTGAATTGAATGATCTGAGCCCACGTGCGGGTTTACAACGTGGACAATCTATTCGTATTCCTAAAACAGTGACTGAATACAAAGTGAAAAGCGGTGATTCATTGATTCGTTTAGCCAGCAAGTTTGGGATTGATACCAGTGCACTTGCTGAGATGAATGAAATAAAACCAAACGCTTCATTACGCATTGGCAGCATTATTAAAGTTCCGAATCTTTAAGCGCCATTTTATTGGAACGACGTTTAAAGCTTAACCTTTCAAAAACTTTTTTGAATAAAGGAAAATAGGGGAATGCGCCTAAGTTTTGCATGTGTCAGCCCGATCGGGCTGGCATTGGGATTATGTGTTGCAACTATAAATGTTGATGCTGCTCTACAGACAACAGCATATATTGCTGTACATAATGCTCCACTATATGTCAAAGCTCGGGCGATGCCTTATGCCAATAGCAATGCACCCAAAGGCGGCTATATCAGTACAGCGAGTATAGGCACCTTTGATAATCTCAATAGTATGAATGGCAAAGGCAGTTCAACTGAAGGGATTAATTATCTATTTGATAGCTTAATGGATAGCTCACTGGATGAGCCAGGTGTGTTATATCCACTTCTCGCTGAAAAAGTCACTTATGATCCTGTTAAAACCAAATTTGTTATTTTCCATTTAAATCCTAAAGCTCGTTTTAGTGATGGTTCACCCGTCACGGCTGAGGATGTTAAATTTAGTTTTGATACCATTCAGAGCAAAGCCAATTTAGGCTTTCAAATGTATCTGTCTGATTTAGCCAAGACTGAGGTATTGTCTAAATACCAAGTGAAAATGACATTTAAATCAGACCACAATGCAGACATGCCCTTTATTTTGGCAAAAATTGCGATTTATTCAAAAGCAGATTGGAAAAATAAAGACTATAGCAAAGTGACCTTGCAGCCGATTTTAGGATCGGGGCCTTATCTGATTGAGCGGATTGATTCTGGGCGCAGTATTAGCTATAAGCGCAATCCAAATTATTGGGCAAAGGACTTAGCCATCAATCGTGGTCGTTATAACTTTGATCACATGAAATATGTTTATTATCGAAGCCCTGAAATCGCTTTTGAAGGGTTTAAATCTGGACAATATCGCTTTTATCAAGAAAAAAATGCCCGTAACTGGGTCACCGAATATAATTTCCCTGCGGTAAAACAAGGTTTGGTGAAAAAGTATATTTCTAAGATTGAAACACCAGCACTCACGCAAAGTTTGGTTTTTAATACCCGAAAGGCGCCATTCAATGATCTCAATTTTCGCCAAGCATTGACCTATGCTTATGATTTTGAATGGATCAACAAAGCATTGTTATATGGTCAAAATATTCGCTTGCAAAGCCACTTTCAAAACAGTGAGCTTGCTGCGACTGGAAAACCAAGCGCGAAAGAACTTGAAATTTTAACACCTTATTTAAAGCAATTGCCCGCATTACAACGCCAAGGTGTATTGGCAGATTGGAAATACCCAGTTTCAGATGCCAGTGGTTTTAACCGACAAAATTTATTGATTGCACGTTCGATGCTATTAAAGGCGGGTTATCGTTTTCACAATGGACAATTGGTGGATAGACAAGGTCGTCCCATTCAAATTGAATTTCTGATTCATCAAGATGGCGTGCTACGGACTTTGCTGCCATATATTCGTAACTTAAAAAAACTTGGGATTCAGGCAAATATTCGTCAAGTCGATTTACCGCAATATACAGAGCGTATGCGCCGTTTAGATTTTCAGATGACCGCTATTGATATGCCGCAATCATTAACACCGGGTACTGAACAGGCACAGATGTGGGGCAGTAAGGCTGCCGACGAAGTGGGCAATTACAATTATGCAGGTGTTAAAAGCCCAGTAGTCGATCAGCTGATTCAACAGATTATTTATGCACCGAACCGTGAACAATTGGTGCTTCGTACCCGAGCACTGGATCGGGTATTACGTGCAGGCTATTATCAAATTCTGACTTATGGCAATGATAAAAACTGGTATGCTTATTGGAATATGTATCAGCAACCCAAAGTTAAACCAAAATTATCCCTCGGTTTAGAGTATTGGTGGGCAGATGCAGATCAAGCGAAAAAAGTAGAGCAATATTTAAAAAATCGAGCATTTTAAAAAGCATAATTTCAAATCTTCATGGTTAAAACATCAATGGCTCAACGTGAGTGATGTTTAAATTGACATATTTACCCTCATGAGGTCATAAGGAACATCGTTTCAATGGGCACATATATACTCAAAAGGCTGTTACTGATCATCCCAACATTGTTCTTTGTTCTCTTGATCAATTTTGTTGTGGTTCAAATTGCACCTGGTGGGCCTGTTGAACAAGCCATTCAACAAGCGGAAAACTTCCAAGGGGTCAACATGACTGCTGGGGGGCTATCATCTTCGGTCAATAACCATGAGTATCGTGGTGCACAGGGCTTAAGCGAAGATATGGTCGATAAAATCAAACAGCAGTATGGTTTTGATCGACCTGCACATGAACGATTCTGGTTGATGTTAAAAAATTATTTAGCTTTAGATTTTGGTACAAGTTTTTTTAAAGATAAGCCGGTGACTGAGCTGTTATGGGAAAAAATGCCAGTTACCATTTCCTTGGGGGCGTGGAGCACTTTTTTGATTTATTTAATCTCAATTCCTTTAGGGATTAAAAAAGCCAAGCAGCATGGCTTATTTTTTGATAAATCAACCTCATTACTTTTGGCTGTGGGCTATGCCGTTCCCGCTTTTGTATTTGCAATATTGTTGATCGTGTTTTTTGCTGGTGGTTCTTATTTACAATGGTTTCCGTTACAAGGCTTTGTTTCAGACAACTTTCACAGTCTCAATCTATTTGAAAAAATAGCAGATTATTTTTGGCACATGGCTTTACCTTTGCTGGCCATGGTGTTGGGTGGATTTGCAAGTTTAACCTATCTGACAAAATATTCATTTATGGAAGAGCTCAATAAGCAGTATGTGCTGGCAGCACGAGCAAAAGGCTTAACTGAAAATGATGTGTTATATAAACACGTATTTCGCAATGCATTGTTGGTGATTGTTGCCGGCTTGCCTGAAGTATTGGTTGGGGTGTTCTTTGTTGGAAATCTACTGATTGAAATTATTTTTAATTTGGATGGACTCGGCTTGCTAGGTTTTGAAGCCGTGCAACAACGTGATTATCCGGTGATTTTTGGTGCTTTGTTCTTTCTGACCTTGTTTGGGCTGATTTTACGTTTAATCTGTGATGTGATTTATCGTGTGATTGATCCGCGAATTGATTTTGAATCGAGAGGTGCAAAATAATGTCACCGATCATGCAAGTACGAATACAGAAATTTAAGAAAAATCGCTTGGGTTTTGTCTGTTTCATCGTATTTATTGTTTTATTTATTCTTTCAATTTCTGCTGAATTTATTGCCAATGATAAGCCCTTATTGGTCAAATACGATCAGCATTATTACCTGCCAGTTTTAAAGGCTTATCCTGAAACACATTTTGGTGGGGTCTTTGAAACAGAAGCCGATTATCGTGATCCTGTGGTTCAACAGTTGATTGATGAAAAAGGTTGGTCGATTTGGCCACCGGTTCGTTATTCCTACCAAACCCCCAATTTAGATTTAGCCGTTCCTGTTCCTTCGCCACCCACCGCACAAAACTGGTTAGGTACAGATGATCAAGGGCGTGATGTATTTGCCCGTATTCTTTATGGTCTACGCATATCACTGTTGTTTGGTTTGGCATTGACACTATTTGCTGCATTTATTGGAATTATTGTTGGGGCGATACAGGGTTATTATGGCGGATGGGTGGATTTAATTGGGCAACGTCTGCTTGAAGTTTGGGGTGGTTTACCGACGTTATTTATGGTGATCATCTTGGTCAGTATATTTACCCCGAGTGTCTATTGGCTATTTTTGATTATGTTGATTTTTGGCTGGACAGAGTTGGTCGGTATAGTCCGTGCAGAATTTCTTCGCGCCCGTCATTTAGATTATGTTCAAGCAGCACGTGCCTTAGGGGTGAGTGATTTGGTGATTATGTTCCGACATATCTTGCCCAATGTGATCAGTTCAAGTTTATCTCAACTTCCATTTATGCTGACTGCAAATATCACCGCACTTACTGCATTGGATTTTTTGGGTTATGGGCTACCACCAGATGCAGCCTCCCTTGGCGAATTATTACTACAAGGTAAAAATAATTTAAATGCGCCGTGGCTGGCTTTATCTGGATTTTTTACTTTGGCCTTGGTGCTATCTTTATTGATTTATATTGGGGAGGCGACACGCGATGCATTCGATTCAAGACGTCAAAAATGATCCATCTTTGTTGTTGTCTGTCCAACATCTGCATATTGAAAATCAGCGTAAAGAGGTGCTGGTCAATAATCTTAACTTTGACCTACATGTCGGGGAAACTGTTGCGATTGTCGGGGAGAGTGGTTCAGGCAAATCAATCAGTGGTTTGGCCTTACTTGGCTTACTTCCTGAAAATTTAATTGTGACTGGACAAGCATTATATGATGAGCAAAACCTATTGTCTCTTAATCAAAATGCGCATTTGGCGATCCGTGGTAAAAAAATTGCCATGATTTTTCAAGAACCGATGACTGCACTCAACCCGTTACACAAGGTTGAGCGGATTATTGGTGAGACTTTACTTTTAGATGGAATGTCTAAGGAAAAAGTCAGAAAACGTGTCTATGACTTATTGTGTGATGTCGGAATGGACGAACCTGAGGATAAGTTGAATCGTTATCCACATGAGTTATCAGGTGGTCAACGACAACGTGTTTTGATTGCATCCGTTTTGGCACAAAAGCCTGAAATTATTATCGCGGATGAGCCGACAACAGCTTTAGATGTCACATTACAATCTCAAGTTTTAAACTTATTACAACTGCTTATTCTAAACCATAAAATGGCCATGATTTTGGTTAGTCATGACTTGAATTTGGTGCGTAAATATGCCAATCAAGTGATTGTGATGAATCAGGGGCAGGTTGAAGAAAAAGGCACGGTTCGAAATATTTTTCAAAACCCTAAAGCCAGCTATACCCAATATTTATTGGATCATGATTTTGGTGAAGCCAATGCTTTACCGCATAAACGTAATTTAGTTTTATCACTACACCGTGTTGGGGTGAAATTTCCAATAAGAAAGGGCATATTTAATCGAGTTAAAGATTATTTTGTTGCTGTTCAACCGATCAATTTACGTTTAGATCGCGCTGAGTCCATCGGGATTGTTGGAGAAAGCGGTTCTGGTAAAACTTCTTTGGCACTGGCAATCGCACGACTTATACAGTGCTCAGGCAATGTTTTCCTACTCAATCAGGACTTGAACCGATTAAGCCAGCGTAAATTACGCCCACTGCGATCCAATTTTCAAATTGTATTTCAAGATCCGTTAAGCAGTTTAAATCCACGTATGACTGTAGATCAGATTATTCGAGAGGGCTTGGCACTAAAACACCTAAAAGAAGCTGAAATGTTGATTCGTATCAATGAAATTTTAGACAAAGTAGATCTCCCGATAACAGTTAAACAGCGTTATCCGCATGAATTGTCTGGCGGTCAACGGCAACGTGTGGCTTTAGCACGTGCTGTGGTATTACGCCCTAAATTACTGATTCTCGATGAACCAACCTCAGCACTTGACCGGACCACACAGCGTGCGATTGTAAAATTACTGCGTCAGTTGCAACAGGATTATCAAATGAGTTATTTGTTTATTAGTCATGATTTGCAGGTGGTAAAAGCACTTTGTCAGAAAGTTTTGGTATTAAAAGATGCTAAAGTTATCGAGTTTCAAGACACTCAAGCCTTATTTGATAAACCTTTAAATGACTATACCAAGCGATTAATTGCAGCGAGTCAGTATTAATGCTGTATAGATGATTGTGGTTCAAAAAATATTCACATTAACAAAGTTGACAAAATGCATTGTCAGATTTACGCTTGAACTATTATAAATTTAAATTAGAGTAAAAGCTCTAATCACTAAAGAGATTTGACCATGAGCCATCTTGCACAAGCATTAGAAATAAAAAACACGCGATTTAAAAACCGAATCATTAAAGGTGCGATGAGTGAAGCATTGGCCAATCATGCAGGGCAACCGAACCAATTGCATTTAGGTTTATATGATGCTTGGGGGAAAGGCGGTTTAGGTTGTGCCATTACGGGTAATGTGATGGTTGATTTCCGTGCGAAGAATGAGCCGGGTGTTGTTGTAGTTGAAACTGAGCGTGATCTTGCCAAACTGACTGAATGGGCAAATGTGGGTAAAAAGCACGGGATGGTACAACTGATTCAGTTATCACATCCAGGTCGCCAGTGTCCAAAAGGACTCAATAAAGAAACAGTGGCACCTTCAGCAGTGCCTTTTAGTCCAATGTTGGCAACGACATTTGGTACACCACGTGCACTTAATGAAGCAGAAATTTTGGATATCATTCAACGATTTGCTGAAGCTGCGCGGATCTGTGAAAAAGCAGGTTTTGAAGGTGTACAGTTACATGGTGCACATGGTTATTTGATCAGTCAATTTCTTTCACCATTGACCAATAAACGTCAAGATCAATGGGGCGGTTCAATTGAAAACCGTATGCGTTTCTTATTAGAAATTTATGCTGCAGTGCGTGCTAAAACCTCAGAAAACTTTATTATTTCAGTCAAACTGAACTCTGCAGATTTCCAGCGTGGTGGAATCACAGAAGAAGAAGTGGTTCAAGTATTTAAAGCCATTGATACAGCAGGGATCGATTTGATCGAAATTTCTGGTGGTACCTATGAAGCACCAGCAATGGCAGGCGCAAAAGCGGATAAACGTAAGCAAAGTACGATTGCACGTGAAGCATATTTCTTAGATTTTGCAGAAAAAATTCGTAAAGAGGTCAAATGTCATCTTATGGTGACAGGTGGTTTCCGTACAGCGCAAGGAATGAATGCGGCTTTAGACAGTGGTGCGTGTGAATTTATTGGGATTGCACGTCCTCTTGCGGTAGAACCTGAAGTCAGCAACAACTTGATTGCTGGTCAGGACGTTCGATATGCAGTAGAACAAATCAAAACTGGTATCCCTTTTGTTGATAAAATGGCGATCATGGAAATTCTGTGGTATGCCGCGCAGTTTAAAGCGATTGGTGAAGGGAAGAAGCCAAATCCTAAGCTTTCTCCACTCAAGGTTTTCTTTAATTATGCAAAAAATAATATCAAGGCAGTGATCCAAGGACGAGTAAACTCGCGAAAATCAGCCTAATAAAGATTGGGAAAAGCGTAGTCGCGACTTAGAAAATTGATTTTAAGGTTGCTTCTGGTCTGCTTTAGACCAATACGATTTAAATGTGTCAGCAGGCCATTGTCCTTTCACTAAAGCCGTTTGAAAGGCGGGTCTGCTTTCTATTTGCAGAAGATAGCGCTGAATTTCAGTGAACTTTTGATATCTTGGGTGAAGTTCAAAACAGACTTTGTTTCAACAAGGTTTAAATTAAAAATGTTGAACGGCTTATTATTACAAAACAAAGCCCTAAAAGACGTTAGGGCTTTGAAAGAAAGCAATCAATCTAGGTATTGGACAATGGGTTAATGCGCACAAAAAGCCATATTAAAATATTCAAATAATTCAGGCGTGTTCAACCACAGCATACTTGACAGCCCGAACAGAATAACAATAACCAACCAGATACTGAGCTTGAACCACGAGAATGAGTTAGTCATTAACCACAGCCTCTTCATTAACAAAGAAATGCACAATAACACCAACTATACACAAGGCAATTGAGCATCCCCAAATGATGTTGTAGTTACCCGTTATATCATGATTTAAACCGCCTAGCCATCCACCAAAAAAAGAACCGATTTGGTGAGTGAAAAACACCAGACCACTTAGCATGGTTAAGTATTTCACACCAAACATATTGGCCACAATACCATTGGTTAGGGGTACAGTCGAAAGCCATAAAATCCCCATAACGATACCAAAGGCGTAAACAGTCCAAATACTCAATGGCAGCATGAGAAAGGCAATAATCGCAATGCCACGTAAACCATATAAACCCATAAGCAGATGCGGTTTAGAATACTTGCCACCAAGCCAACCTGCGGTATAAGTCCCGATAATATTAAATAGACCAACCAATGCGAGAAAGATCGTTCCAGTGGAGGCATCAAAACCATGATCAATCAAATAACCTGGCAGGTGAATGCCTAAAAAAACCACTTGGAACCCACACACTGAGAAACCAAAGGCCAACCATAAAAAGGGTTTATGCTTAAAGGCAATTTTAAGAATCTGTTTAAAGCTTAAATTGGGTTTTATCGCTTGTTTAATTGCATTTGGTGGTACATATATGGGTGCCTTAAGCATCCATGCCAATGGAACAATCAACACAATGAGCATTGCTGTAATGACCAATGCAGATGACCAGCCGAAATTTTTAATGAGAAGCAGGGTGGTTGGCAACATAATGAATTGCCCAAATGAACCAGCTGCACTGGCAATACCCATTGCCATACTACGCTTGCTTGGATGCGCTGCTCGTCCTACGGCTGAAAGTAATACCGAGAATGATGTTGCAGAGAGGGCTAAACCAATAATTAAGCCGACACTGATATCCAGTAACAGCACATTTGAACTGATAGACATTAACAATAGGCCAATGGTGTAGAGCACCCCGCCTATCGCAACAATCTTCTTACTTCCATACCTATCTGCAAGCGCACCAGTAAAAGGTTGTACTGCGCCCCAGAATAGATTTTGTATGGCAATGGCTAAACTAAAAACCTGATGACTCCAACCAAACTCATGGCTCATGGGTACAAGATAAAGCCCAAAACCATGACGTACACCTAAAGAGAGTGCCAGAATAAAAGCACTTCCAATAAGCATATAAATGAGTGGTTTAGAGAAACGCGTGTCGTCCTGTTGTACTGACATAAGCTATCCATTGAATCATCATATGAGAATTGTAGATGATTCAATGGGACTTAGCGATAGAATAAAAATTTATCAATCGATAAATTTTAGTGATCAGTCAGCACATTTTAATGAAAATAAATTTAGCTTTTAGAAGCGATAACCCACACCAACATAAGTAATCAGAGGATCAATATCAATTTTGGTTTTGGCTGTGACAAGTTGTTTGTTGGTATTTGAGTCTGAAATGGTAATGGTCGCATCACTACTCATTGGTGCATAAGTGACAGAGCCTACTCCAAACCAGCGATCATTAAAATCATAGGTTGCACCCAGTGTTGCCATTGGTGCCCAAGCATCATCTGCTTCTACTTTAACTACAGGATTTGCAGATGATTTTTTGCCATCTAGTGCTGCTCCAGCCTGTCCATCTAATACGTTCTGGATCATGTGACCTGCTGCAATCAGATCGTCTTTTACGCCATTATCGACTTTTAGGTGAGTAAAATGTGCATACATGACACCTACACCAACATAAGGCCGAAGTTTATTTACACCAGATTTACCAAATTGATAATGTAGTTCTGCCGCTGGCAACCATGCAGTTGCAGATGCTGCTTTTGAATGTTTTGTTAAATCAGTAATTGCAATATCTTTTTTCAAGTCAATACTGCCAAGTGGTGTAGAATCTTTACCGGTCAATGGTGCATAGATTTGGCCTTTGCCTTCTATCTCAACTTTAGGCGGAACACCTGCTTTAAACTCTAATGAAAGATTATCAGTGAAGTAGTAATTTCCCATCAGACCAAAAGTATCAACATCTTTTGCTGTTAGACCAGTGCCTTCAGAGGTCCAACTGGATAGACCATTGACTGTGGCTGTGCCCGTTAAAGCGCCAGGAATCGTGTCACCCAAAAGGCCGATTGCGCCATAAAGAAAAGGATTGGATTCTTTAACTGCTGCGTCTAAAACTGCTTTTTTAGAAATATCACCTACTTTAGATTGTGTTCCTTCTGCAACGGCAGTATTCACTTTGATAGGATTAGCGTTACCCTGTGGCATTGCATGTAGCCAACCTGCTGAAACAGAAAAGCGTTTAAATCCATCACCATCTTTCAGACTAAAATAAGGTGAATCTGCATGCGCCATCATCGGTAAAGTCATGCATGAGGTCATGATGCAAAGTAATGATTTTTTCATAGGTTTGGACTCCATGTCCGTAATTGATACTAATTTTTATGCGTTTTTATTATTAGAAGTTTTTGCTGTTAATTAATGTAGTCTTTACAAAGGCTTTTTTTAAGTGAATGTTCTTTTTTTAATGTTTTATTTATCGTAGGTTTATAAATGTAATACAACTGTAATCATGTTGTCATGATATTACAAGCAAAAAATAGACCATAATCAATACTAAAAATAACGATAAAACATTGACTTGGCAGACAAGGCAAAACTCAAGCCATAAAAAAGGCCATATAAATATGACCTTTTGTTAAGCAGCATAAGTCATTTTAGTCAATGACTTTCGTTATTTTTGAAAACGAGATAGATCTTCTTCAGGGCGTGCGGTTAAAACTTCTACACCGTCTTTGGTCACCAGCAGGGTATGTTCATATTGAGCTGAAAGACTATGGTCTTTGGTCACCACCGTCCATTTATCACCCATTAAACGTGTTTGCCAAACACCAGCGTTGACCATTGGTTCAATGGTAAAGGTCATACCTTCTTCTAAAACCATGCCTGAATTGGGTTGACCATAGTGAAGGACTTGAGGCTCATCATGGAATACCGTACCAATACCATGACCACAGTATTCACGCACTACACTAAAGCGTTCTGATTCAACATATTTTTGAATCGCTGCGCCAATATCACCAATGGTTGAACCCGGTTTCACCGTTTCCATACCACGATACATTGCTTCTTGAGCAACTTTACACAAACGTTCAGCAATAATCGATGTTTCACCACCAACCACATACATCATATTGGTATCGCCGTGATAACCATCTTTAATCACAGTCACATCAATATTGAGAATATCGCCTTTCTTTAAAATTTTACTTGCAGATGGAATACCGTGACATACCACATGATTTACAGAGGTACAAATCACATGTTGGAATGCAGGGCGACCTGGCGCAGCGCCATAACCTAAACATGCTGGTATAGCGTCTTGTTTGTTGACAATATAGTCATGACAAATCGTATCCAATTCAAGTGTACTGACACCTGGTTTGATATGCGGTTTGATCATATCCAAAACTTCTGCAGCCAATCGACCTGCAACACGCATCTTTTCAATTTCATCTGCGGTTTTGATTAATCGACGTGGTGCTTCGTAAGTACTGTTCATGATCTTTAAAAACTTTTGGAAATTTGTATGTGACTATGGTATAAATAGCCGCCCAATTTATCAAATGCTTTCTGTGACTTTCTTTGTGAATGGTTTATGGAAATATTGATAAGGGTAATTTAAAAATCCGCACATATGTCGTCACATTACTCTGGGTGCCTGAAAGGGTGGAGAATGCGGACATATGGAGGCCTAACCCAAACTTTTAAGGTAAAGAAAATGGCAGATTACAACGTAAGCATGCGCGACCTTCTTCAAGCTGGCGCGCACTTTGGTCACCAAACTCGCTTCTGGAACCCAAAAATGCGTCAATACATTTTTGGTGCGCGTAACCGTATTCACATCATCAACCTTGAACATACTGTTCCTGCGTTAAATGATGCTTTGAATTTTGTTAACAATCTAGCAAGCAAAAAGAACAAAGTATTGTTCGTTGGTACAAAACGTGCTGCTTCTAACATCATTCGTGAACAAGCTCAACGCGCTGGTCAGCCTTATGTTGATCACCGTTGGTTGGGTGGTATGTTGACTAACTGGAAAACTCTTCGTCAGTCAATCAACCGTTTGAAAGATCTTCAAACTCAATCACAAGATGGTACTTTTGCTAAACTTACTAAACGTGAAGCATTAGAACGCGCTCGTGAAATGGAAAAACTTGAACGCTCTTTAGGCGGTGTTAAGAACATGGGTGGTTTACCTGACGCATTGTTCATCATCGACGTTGATCACGAAGCAATCGCGATTAAAGAAGCTAAAAACCTTGGTATTCCAGTAATCGGTATCGTTGATACAAACTCTAACCCAGATAACGTAGATTTCGTTATTCCTGGTAATGACGATGCGATCCGTGCTGTTACACTTTATGCTTCTGCAATGGCTGATGCAATTCTTGCTGGTAAAGAATACGCTCAAACTCAAGCGAATGCTCAAGCTAAAGGCGAAGAAGCTGCGAAAGAAGCTCCTGAGGCTTAATGCGTTTTGACGCAAGCTTGTCATTTTTGTGATTTAAAATGATGACAAATTGAGCGTCGAGAAAGCAAAGCGGCCCAGAGGAACCTTTGGGCCGTTTTTGTTGAACAGATTCATATTCTACCGTATTTAGGAGAACAACATGACTGCAGTTACTGCGAGCATGGTAAAAGAATTACGTGACCGTACTGGTCTTGCAATGATGGAATGCAAAAAAGCATTAACAGAAGCAGACGGTGACATCGAATTAGCGATTGATAATCTTCGTAAATCAGGTCAAGCAAAAGCAGCTAAAAAAGCTGGTAACATTGCTGCTGATGGCGCGATCACAATTGCTCAAGAAGGTAATAAAGCAATTCTTTTAGAAGTAAACTGTCAAACTGACTTCGTTGCGAAAGACGAAAACTTTGCTGGTTTCTCTGCGAAAGTTGCTGCTGCTGCACTTGCTGCTGGTGTAACTGATGCTGCTCAAATTGCTGAATTGAAACTTGAAGATGGTTCAACTGTTGAAGAAGCTCGTATTGCGCTTGTTCAAAAAATCGGTGAAAACATCCAAGTTCGTCGTGCTGCAATTGTTGAAGGTGAAAACCTTGCAGTTTACAAACACGGTTTAAAAATCGGTGTTGTTGTTTCTTACACAGGTTCTGCTGAAACTGGTAAAGGTATTGCAATGCACGTTGCTGCGTTCAACCCAGTTGCTGTAACTGCTGAAGATGTTTCTGCTGATCTTATCGCGAAAGAGAAAGAAATTGCTGAAGCTAAAGCGATTGAATCTGGTAAGCCAGCAAACATCGTTGAAAAAATGGTGACTGGTTCAGTTGAAAAATACTTGAACGAAGTTGTTCTTGAGCGTCAACAATACGTAATCGACAACGACAAAAAAGTTGCTGAAGTATTGAAAGCGACTGCAACAACTGTAGCTCAATTCGTTCGCTTCGAAGTAGGTGAAGGTATTGAGAAGAAAGCTGAAATGAGCTTTGCAGAAGAAGTTGCGGCTGCTCAAGCGGCTGCTAAATAATTTTTACTCACTGAGTATAATTATTGAAAACCCCTCCTTAGAGGGGTTTTTTTTGTCTGTAATTTAATTGAAGTAGATTCAGAAGAATTAATTCATACATATCTAAAAGATTATTCTTTTATAATTCCACAATGAACATTGATTAGACTCAAACTTTATGGCAAATAAAACTCAACTTGGTATTGGTGCTGTAATCGCAGTGATCGTCGCAGCTTATCTAGGCGTTGATCTTAATCAACAAAAAAATCAAGCAACTGAATCCTCTAAAGTTGAATCGATCGATCAGCAAAACAATCATTCACAAGACAATACACAGCATGTGAATGAGCAAAGTAAAGATAACCAATTTAACGATAAGCCGTCTGCCAATAGTCAAAATCAAAATGGTCTTGAGGTTATTCGAAAAGCCTATGATGCAAAACTCAGTAATGTTCAAGTACAGTCCATAGGTCGAGTAAAAGCCGTGTTGCGTGATGATAATGAAGGTTCGCGCCATCAAAAATTTATTCTTGCACTGGATAATGGCTTAACTGTACTGGTTGCACATAATATTGATTTAGCACCCCGTATCGATAATTTACGCAAAGGTGATACTGTCGAATTTTTTGGCGAATATGAATATAGCAATCAAGGTGGTGTAATGCATTGGACACACCATGATCCAAAGCGTCGCCATCAAGATGGTTGGCTAAAACATAATGGAAAAACCTATCAGTAATCTATTGGTTATTTTCTTAGGTGCACAAAAGATTAGGTCTTGTTTAAACGTATAGATAGCAATTTTGTTCTATACGCTTTTTATAAACATGCTATTTTTAAATTATTATCAAAAGTCTGAATAGAAAAAATGCAGGAGTGGGCAAGCTACTTTCACCTAAAAGAATTGGGTGGATTAGAGTTGTTAAAAGCACAGTATCACCATAAGCAATTTTCAAAGCATGTGCATGAAGGTTATTGTATTGGTGTGATTGAAGATGGTGCACAGAGTTTTTATCGGACTGGGCAGTTACATACAGCACCGAAGGGTGACATTATTTTAGTCAATGCTGATGAAATTCATACAGGTTCATCTGCTGTCGAGTCAGGCTGGAAATACCGTGCAATTTACCCAACGCCAGAAATGTTGTTAGATGCAGGGCAAGATTTTTTTAGTGTTAAAAATAGCGTACCGTGGTTCCCACAAGCTGTTGTGCAAGATGTTGGATTGGCACAGCAACTCTGTTTACTTTTTGATTTATTAGAACAAAAAGAAAATACTTTACTGAAAGAGAGTATGTATTTATCCACTTTAGCTCGCTTAATCAGTCGCTATGGTCGTGCCAAATTAACACTTGCTGAATTACCAGAAGCACAACGGAAAGTTGAAATAGTTAAAGATTTATTAAGCAGCTTCCCTGAGCATGATTATTCGCTCACTGATTTGGCGACATATGTAGGATTAAGCCCTTGGCATTTTTTACGTGAATTTAAAAAATATACGGGATTACCACCGCATAGCTGGTTGGTTCAGGTCCGCTTACAGAAAGCGCGCCAATTATTAAAACAAGGTCAGAGTATTGCAATGACTGCCCAAAATAGTGGTTTTTCAGATCAAAGTCATTTTAATCGACATTTTAAAAAAGCAGTCGGGGTTACGCCTTCTCAATATTTAAGTACCTTCAATATTTAATAAATGTATCCAGGGATAGCCATTTAAACGTTTACAGCCCCTCACCAAATAGCAATTTCATCCAAGCGATCACTGAGCATTTATAAGATACTGATTAAATTCTTAGATTTGGATTTTGCAAATGAGTGATCAATTTGAATCTTATACTGCCGAGATTGAGCCGAAGTCTAAGCAAAATAAAAAGGCTTTTTTCCAAGGTGTGGTCGATATTTTACCTTTATCTATCGCCGTACTGCCTTGGGGTATTCTGGCTGGCTCAATGGCAATCAATGCTGGATTAAGCTTTGCACAAGCATTCTCAATGTCCGCTGTTGTATTTGCAGGTGCAGCACAGTTGGTAAGTTTAGGTTTAGTCATGTCACATGCATCTGCCTTGACGATTATGATTACGGTATTTTTCTTAACCAGTCAGCATTTAATTTATGCGCTTAATTTTCGTCAAGATGTCAGTCATTTTCCGTTTAAGCAACGCATATTAATTGGCTTCTTGCTGACAGATGAACTGTTTGCTGTCGGCATTGGCAAAGATAAACAGCGCAGCTTTGCTTATTTGTTTGGTGCTGGGCTGTGTTTTTATTTGGCTTGGTGCCTATTTAGTGTGTTAGGAATTGTACTGGCTAAATCAATTCCAAATTTAGAAAGCTTACATTTAGATTTTTCAATTGTTGCGGTATTTATTTTGATTATTGTGCCGATGGTGAAAAATAGCGCAACTTTGGTAGGCGTTATGTGTACCTTGCTATCTGCCTGTATTTTTAAATATTTTCAATTTGAAGGGGGCATTGTGCTATCCGGGATTTTGGGGATGTTTAGTGCGATGTGTACGGCAAAGATCGTTGGAGTAAAAAATATAGGCGTAGCAAAATGACATGGACTTTATTGTTAACTTTGGCAGGCATTGTATTGATTAACCGTTACTTTTTCTTGGAACCTAAAATCGCCCTGAAATTACCTCGTGTGATTGGAAATATGTTGCAGTATTCAGCACCATGTTTGCTGACTGCAATTTGTGCACCAATTGTATTTTTTAATGGAGAGCAATTCCGTGCATTGCCTTTGGATGCCTATTTTTTAACAGCAATGATCTGTGTTGTTTTAGCACTTATTTCTAAGAAAATTCTAGTCAATTTAGCTTTAAGTTTATTGTGCTTTTACGGGTTATTTTATCTGTTAAATTGAAAAAAATGGAGGGAAAAGCCGAATTGGATTTTCCCTCTGGTTTATTTGCGCTAAAAAGCCAGTTTCTGGCGTGTTTTCCATTTGGGTAGTACTTTACCAAGATAGGCATCCATACACCATACAGGGCCAATGAGGAGGAATTGAAGGTCTTTAAAGAAAGAAGGCTTTTTACCCTCGACTTTGTGACCATAAAATTGACCAATCCAAGCCAAAATAAACACCCCAATATAGAAACCAACACCAACAGGAAGTAAGTAAATGATCCATGCCATGACTGCAATTAATGCGGTCATTGCTACAGCAAGAACAATATCCAAACGGGCATAGAAAACGAGGGTTAGAACCAGAAGTAGTGCGGTAAGCAAAGCACTAAAATGTGCAAGAATTCCAATGATGGCAAATAAAATCGCGGGAACACAAGCCCAATGGATGGCTTTATTGGTTTTGTTTTGATGACTTTCGCTATATTCATCAAACCATTCGGTGATTGTTTTCATTTGGCGCTCCATGCATGTGGTTGGCTATATTTATTTTTGCTGAAAACAATATAAATCAGAATAATGTTTTGGTCAAAATACTGGCTTTAAATAAAACCAAGTGCTGGTCAGGGGGATTTCAATGTGTGGCCTGATAGAAATTTAAAATATCACGTGCCCAGCTTTGGTGTTCTGGTTTAACTGTGACTTTGATTTCCTGAAAATTGGTGACATCGTTGCCATCACTTTCATCGGCATAATAGGCAATCCCATGTGTTTTGTTGGGATAGTTGGGAATTTGATAGCTAAAATACACTTTATTTTTATTGGCTTTGACGATGTTTAGCAGACGATTTTTATCTTCAATGGCACCAAATTCATTGTCTAAACTGAGTTTTTTGACATTGGGGAAATATAAACTTGCGTTATGCATGGCACAGCCAACACAAGCGGAAGAATTATAAATGGTGATGACTTCATCTTTTTTACGGCTTGCCAGCACAGCATACGCAATGCCAGAAGGTCCCATATCCGTGCTGATCACTTGCCATGATAGGGGGACAAGTACAGGACCAATACCCGGCAGTAAGATGATTTTAAAGTTTTTTGCTTGAGTCGCAGATAATGTATAAATGAACTGACATTTCACTTGCTGGGTATTGTTGATCTTACAGACGGCATCATCTTTGTAGAATCCTGTATCGTTAAAAGGATTGGGAATTGCAGCAATATAGGTATCCACTGTTACATTATTGCTGAGTGTGGCTGCGGGGAGTTTTTCAAGTTGGTGTTGTGGGTGAGGTGCTTGGTTGGTTTTTAGATCAGGAAAAGTGGCTTTGAAAATAGCGATATCTCCATAAGCAAAACCACTTAGGCACAATAGTATGATTAAAAATTTCGAATTGAGCATGTCCTATCCCGACTATCCCTTACTGATCCTTATTGGGGACTTTGATAAATCAATTGACCTTCTTTATAGGTTGCCAATATTTTGATGTCTTTAATCTTTTGAGTGGGCACTTTTAATGGGTCTTGATCTATCACCACAAGATCCGCCAATTTACCTTTTTCTAAGGTACCTTTGTCTTTTTCTTCAAAGTATTGGTATGCAGCCCAATCTGTGACTGATTTTAATGCAATATAAGGGCTGACCTTTTGATCCTCACCTAATACATCTCCAGAACGGGTGGTACGATTGACGGTTGCATCAATCACCATCATATTTTTAGGAGGGATGACTGGAGCATCATGGTGTTCAGTAAAAATCATATTTTTTCTTAATGCAGAACCTGTAGGGGAAATTCGGTTGGCACGTTCTGCGCCGAGCGTTTCATGTTTATGCCAATCGCCCCAGTAGTAAGTATGTAATGAGAAGAACGAAGGAATAAGCCCTAATTTCTTGGCTTGATCTAATTGATCCTCACGCATGGTTTGTGCATGAATAATCACATTGCGGCGATCTGCTTGGCCATATTGTGCATTGGCTGTCTCAATAGTTGCGAGATATTGGTCAATTGCAGCATCACCATTGGCATGTGCAAGAATTTGCCAATGGTTCTTATAAGCCAGATTAATTGCATCTTGAACCATTTTTGTATCTGGATAGGCTGGATAACCACGATAGTCTTTAGGTTTTCCCTCTGGTGGGATGAAGTAAGGTTGCGTTAGCCATGCGGTTTTGCCTTGTGGGGAGCCATCTAGGCTGATTTTAACCCCACCAATTCTAAAATGATTTTGATAATTGAGACTACTGCCATTTTTCAGCATGTATTCTTTTTCATTGATGATATCTGGATAAACCACGACATCAATATTCAATTGATTGATGGCCGCAAAACTTCGCCATAATTCAGCTGTACCATGATCAGCACGACCTTCTTGTACAGTGGTATAGCCATTTTTGATATAGGTATTCAATGCTGTTTTTGCCATATTTTGCATGATTTCAGGTGGAACTTTACTAAATGCAGTTGCCATTGCTG
Organism: Acinetobacter sp. BIGb0196; assembly: GCF_011759595.1. Taxonomy (NCBI): domain Bacteria; kingdom Pseudomonadati; phylum Pseudomonadota; class Gammaproteobacteria; order Moraxellales; family Moraxellaceae; genus Acinetobacter; species Acinetobacter sp. BIGb0196. Next base: position 1,629,077 of record NZ_JAAOZA010000002.1, read on the forward strand.
AAAAAACAGCCGCTTCTTCAAGTACACCATTTGGCTCTTGAGAATTTGCTTTACGGCGAATAATACCGCCAGTTGGATTTGGGGTATTTTTATTGATGTTTAAAAGTTCAAGAGCCTTATGATTTACAGAGGCTAAGTGTCCTGACTGATGTAAAACAATAATTGGGTGATTGGTGGAAACCAAATCTAAATCATCTGCTGTAGGATGTCGTTTTTCTTTAATTTGGGCGTCATCATAACCATTTCCAATAATCCAGCCTGAGGTTGCTTTGATAAAGTCTGGATTGTTTTGTTGCCACAAAGAAAGTTCACGAATCAATGATGCAATATCTGAAACGTTACCATCGGGCATAGGGTAGAGATTTGCCACAGTTTGCTGTAGACCTACACTATTTAAATGGCTATGTGCATCAATAAAACCAGGCAGCAGGGTATGACTGTTTAAGTTAACCTCTTGGGTATTTTTTTGTTTGAATTTTTGCGCTTGTTTTAAATCACCTGCAAAGACAATTCTTCCATCCTTGACCAGCAACGCTTCGACATAATGGGGTGACATGCCTTGCATGGTTAAAATTGAGCCACCGTAAAATAGCGTGTTTGTTTGCGTCAATGTTGCAAGATCAGCGGGTGTATTCGTGTTTGTTGGAGATACTGTGGTACATGCGCTAAGCGAGCCAAGGCCAATTACGCAAATGATGGGTGCAATTGCACGGACAAGTTTTGATGGGCTACTGATTTGAAACATGAATAATCCCCAAATTTGTTTTATTAAATATTGCTCAAAACAGATGAATTGAATTGTTTATTTTATTCAAACTAGCAAAGATTTTGATCTGCGTATAGGTTTGATATGTGTTTAAAAAATGATAAGTGTTTTTGCATTTGAGCAATAATCTTGATTCATCCTAAACGATTTTTTATTTATATACAGCCTAAATAAATCTTTTTCTAAAATAAATCACAGATAACAGCGCTAGTGCTAAACCAATAAATGAGGGACCATAACCGATAGGAGCAGCAAGTAAGCCAACAATCACAGCTCCTGCTACAGCTCCACCATAATTAAAAATATTCACCCGTGCGATAATTTCATCACGTCGATTTTCATCTAAATGACCTGCTGCTGAAAATGTCAGCGGGACTAATGCGCCTACCGCAACACCAGCCAGTGCAAAACCAGCAATGACAATCGCCAATGAATGCCCAAAGCCAGCTATGGCACAGCCTGTTGCACCAATCAGCGTTGTGATGAAGGCAACCCATGCAGCGCTTTTAAATTTTAAAAGATAATCCAGACTTAAACGTGTGAGTAAAATACCCATTTGGTAAGCAGCATAACCCAATGGGGCGACTGTGGCTGAGCTTGCTAAAATATCTTTAAGATAAATTGAACTCCAAGTGCTGATTGCTGAATCGACAGTAAAGGCGATTAGAATGATCACGCCAAAAATAAGCAATTGTTTATGCGGAATTGGTGATCGTTGTTGAGGGTGTAGGGCAGCATTTTCTTTTTGTTGAAATAACCACCGTTTTGACACTTGCGATGTAATCAAACACATCATGACAGCAATGCACAATGTCGCTGTTGCCCCAAGTGTGGTTGAGACCGTTGCGGACATGATTAACGCGCCAAGGAAAGCAGCAGCGGTATAACAGGCAAAGAAACCGCCCAAGGCGCTTTTTCCAAGTTTTTGCTCCATCATGACAGCTTGCATATTCAATGCCGCATCTAAACATCCGAGTCCAAGCCCATAAAGTAAAAAACTAGCGACCATGATCATGACACTGGGACTAAATGCTGCAATTGCAATACCGATGGCTTCAAATAGCAAGCCGATAACAATAGCCAGCCTTGAACCTAGTTTTACAGCGAGTCGATCTGCCAAAATAGAACCCAGTGCTGCTGCAATACAGACGCCAAGGATAATAATCGACAGTTGATCATCTGAAAGTCTGAATCGGCTTTTGATTGTAGGAAGCGCAGTCATGACGCTGGCATAACCCAAGCCTTGCGTGGCAAAACCAAGTGCGATTATTTTTTGGGTTTTGCTGAGAGATATATGCGCGAAGTTTGGCGTTTTGCTGTTCACGTCCATGCATGGCTCACTGTTTTACTTTTGGAATTTAAACTTCGGTTTTCGTTTTCTGTTTAGTGATACATCCTGTATCGACTCGCATTTTATTTTATCTGGAATGTATTGAAAGAAAAGGGGCATAACTGGAAAGTTAAGGGGGCAATTCGGACATCTGTATTTTTATTTTTGCAATAAAAAAGCCACTGGAAAGTGGCTTTTGTTAAATGCATGCAGTGATTTACGAGTTTGGACCATCTACGCGTTCAATATTAACGCGTGCTGTTCCTGAATTTGTAATACCTAAACGCTTAGCAGCGCCGTAAGAGAGGTCAAGTACACGGTTACCATGGAAAGGACCACGATCGTTGACTTTAACCACTACGCTTTTACCATTGTCTTTATTGGTTACACGAATAAAGCAGTTTAATGGCAAGCTACGGTGTGCAGCAGTCAAATCATTCATATCGAATGTATCACCGCTTGCGGTTTTACGGCCGTGGAACTGACGACCGTACCAAGATGCAACACCAGTTTGGCTAAATTTGCGAACTGTGTTTGAAGCAACTTCATTAAGTTTATCAATTACTGAAGGCTCATCTTCAGGAACTTGAATCTTTGCTGCAATAGTTTGACGACGGACTTGATCGCCAGAACGTTCAGTAATTGACAAACTGTTTAGGTTTGAAAAATGAGAGTTGAAATTTGTTGAATCTTTGCTAATCACACGAGAAGCTAGACTCGAACTATCCGAATCATTGTTTAAGTATGATGACTGAACCATTTCTGAGTTGACCTGCGTCATACTCAGACCCATGGTCAGGGCCATCATATATTTTAGTGAAGCATGCATCGTTTAACTCCTTGGAACCTCAATTTTAACTTTCTAAGTCGCTGAAAATTAACCATAGAGGTCTGTAAATTCACTTGTGCAACTGCATTTAACGGAAAGGATAATATTCAAGCTGGAATAAATGTGTCTAGCATTATTTAAGAAACAGTTACAAAAAGGACAAATTCTTACAGGTTTTGATTAAAAAACAACCAACATTGTAACAAAGTATGAAAAAAGTGTTAAATGTGATCAAATTAACATAAAAAAATCTTGACTTATTTATTATTTAGGAAATTGCAAGTCTTAACGACTTACAATTTCGGTGCCTAAAAGCCATAAAGCGGTGGCATACATACGGCTTCTATTATATGTCGTAATCACTTGAAAATTAGGATAAGTAATATAATAAATAGGGCCATTGCTGTCCTGTAATTGAATCACATTAACCAAATCTAAGTCATCAATTTTGACGATTGGATTTAATGGAGAAATCCCTAAATTTTTAAGTGATCCATAGGGAACAGGCTGAGTTAAATCTTTTGCAATAACTGCTTCAGGATTGTTCCCTGTATAACGCGCTAAAAACGCAATAGGGCGATCACGCTGCCAGCCATGTTGAGCCAGATAGTTGGCAATCGAACCAATCGCATCGACCGCAGAGTTACGTAAGTCAACATGACCATTTCCATCGTAATCCACGCCAAATTTAGACACATTACTTGGCATAAATTGCGGATAACCTACTGCACCTGCATAAGACCCAACAATCGAATTGGTTGGAACGCCATCTTTATATGACCATGCAATTAAAGCACCCAACTCATCTTGGAAATATTGCGCACGGCGGGGATAACCAAAACCGAGGGTTGCAAGTGCATCACGGGTGATAAAGGAGCCCTTATTTGAGCCATAACCTGTTTCGACCCCTAGAATGCCTAGGATGATTGCTTGAGGCACCCCAAACTGCTGTTCTGCGCGATTCAGTGTATCTGCATATTGTTGTTTAAAACGCACACCACGTTGGATGGTGCCTTCAGCTAAGAAATTAGTTTTGTACTGATACCAAGGCTTACTTTCACCTGGTCGTTCCATAATGCTGATGATATTGGGTAAATTGCGTGAGCCATTCATTGCCCAATCAATTTGTTCGCTACTTAAACCATAGGTTTGCATGGTTTTGGCTTTAAAATTATTGTATTCAGGGTTGCTGGCAAAATCATTGGCTTGGCAGAAACTGGTCAGTGAAAATGCAGCTGCACAAAAAGTGATGTTTTTAACCTTCTGTAAAAGCCCAAAAGTAAACATAGGTTATATTTCCTAATTATTTATGATAAAAAATTAACGATGCGTATGTATAGACATCACAATGCCAAAAGTGGCCATTAAAGTAATAATTGCAGTACCACCATAACTCATAAAAGGTAATGGCACACCGACTACAGGTAAAATACCACTGACCATGCCCGCATTTACAAATACATAAACAAAAAATGACAAAGCAAAAGTACCGGCTACAAGTCGACCAAAATTATGGAAGCATTGTAAACTCATTTGAAAGGTTCTAAAGATAATACAAAAATAAATGATGATCAGAAGTAGGATACCAATCAGACCGAATTCTTCAGAAAATGCGGCAATAATAAAGTCAGTATGGCCTTCAGGTAAAAAATGTAAGTGCGATTGAGTGCCTTCCAAATAACCTTTACCCATAAAGCCACCCGAACCAATCGCTGTTTTAGACTGAATGATGTTCCAGCCTGTGCCTAAGGCATCGGCTTCTGGATTAAATAAAGTTAAAACACGTTGTCGTTGATAGTCGTGTAGTAGAAATTCCCAAGCGACTGGAATTACTACTGCAACAGCACTCACGGCACCTAAAATCATTTTCCAAGAAAGACCACTCAGAAATAGCACAAAAATCCCACTGGCTAAGATGAGCAGTGATGTGCCTAAATCGGGTTGTTCTGCAATCAGGATAAAAGGAATGCCGATCATGATCAGTGATAAAAACACATTTTTAAAACTAGGTGGTAGAGGATTACGGGATAAAAACCATGCAATCATCAATGGCATACCAATTTTTAAAAACTCACTGGGTTGCACACTGCCAAAACCAGGAATCCCTATCCAGCGTTGAGCACCCATACGAACCTCACCAAAGACTTTCACAGCGACTAAGCAGACCAGTCCGAAGAGATAAAAGTAGGGGGCAAAAGCTTGATAAACTTTAGGGGGAATTTGGGCTAAACCACACATGACGAGAAAACCGATACCAAAGCTCATGGCTTGTTTGGAAACCAGCCCCATATCTTGAGCAGACGCACTATAAAGGACAGTTAAACCGAGCATCGCGTTTAAAATTAGAAATAAGCTCAACCAAGGGTCAATATGGAGTTTTTGCCAGCGTGAGGGGATCATGGCAGTACTCAGACCATCACGAGGAGATTGACGTAAAAATTTATATTGAGAGCTTGGTGCCATTGGTCTATTTTGTGCGGGAAATGTGTTTTGCGCATGCTATCACAATCCCCCCTGAAGGCAATGAATATCAATACTTTGCAACAAAATTATGACCTGAATTTTGTGATTATTTTGAGGTTGAAATATTTAAATTAGAAAATAGTGGGTTAAAGAGATTGAATTAAATGGTTTTGAATTTGAAAAGGTCTTAGATGGATCTAGGGATAGTATTTTATAATGATTTTAAGTTTATGAATTTAAAAGTTAATTATTATCCTTAAAAGCATAGCTCAGTAACTTTATAAAAAATGCCCTTACAAAGAAGGGCATTTTTTATATTTAAAAATCCAATCGAATTTTAACGATCAATTAAAAAATAAAGTATCGTAATATTCTGCAACAGCTGTGATTTCATCTTTATTTAAATTTGGAATCAACTTATCAATTGCCATATGCACTGCTTTGCCTACAGCAGAAGCGCCAATATCCGCAGCTTTACGTTTGATCATACCCAAATCCAGCGTTTTATTAAAATCACGCATAAAATGGTTAATCGTCGCATCTGAGAATTGTTTGAATTGTTCAGACAATACAGCGCGATTTACATCCCCATTTGCTTGAACTTCAGCAAAACTATTTTTGAGATTGGTGACTAAACTTGAGTCTAAATTCACACCCACACGGAATTGACCTTGTGGATCTTTAAATAGACTACGTTCTGAAAACTCTACAGACTGACGAACAACATCATTGTCTGCTTTACTTAATAATTGTTTAAGTAATACAGCAACAGTCGATTTGACATAGCCTGCTAATTTTTCAGCAGTATCTCGTTTGTCACTTGCAGGGAAGCGACGAACAAGTTCAATCAAAAGCGTATCAATAATTTCTTCATTAATGAGTAAGGCAGTTTGATCACGTAAAGGGTAAAGTGGTTCGTTAGAGTTTTTTTTCTCAATACCGGTCTGAATGTTCTTTAATAGTTCTTCAGAAGGTACAAAACCAAAAAAAGGCATGTTTTCAACCTCAATGTTTATTGTCGCGCCAATCGAATTGGGCTTGGCATCCATGATTCATCAGATACACGACATGGGTTAATATCTAAACCGCCACGACGTGTATATGTTGCATACACCATCAGCTTTTCAGGTTTTAAATTTTGCCAAATATCTGCAAAGATTTGTTCCACGCATTGTTCGTGAAAACCGTTATGCTGACGATACGAGATAATATAAGCTAAAATACTACGATAACAAGGTTTTTTACCTTGGTATCGGATAAAAACAGTTCCCCAATCTGGTTGTCCAGTCACAGGGCAATTGCTTCTCAATAAGTGTGAATACAGTTGAATTTCAACGCTTTCACCGTGTTGTGTATTTTCTTGATCAAAGGCCAAAAGGCTTGCATCTGGATGATTGACCAGCTGGTCAGGTTCTTGATCATCAATACAAATACCCGTTGGTTTGCTAATCTCTAAATCATCAGCTTGAAATAAAGTTAGCGTCACTGGGGCTTGTGCAGCAGCAGATAAGTCTTTTTCAACGGTACCGATAAAAGCTTGATGAGAATCAAACTGGGTAAAGTTCATGCTATTAAAGTAGAGCTTTAACGACTTCGATTCAATCAAATTTGGTGATGTTGCTGGGAGTGCAATACGCCCAATGGCAACTTGCGGGATCCCTTTGCTATTGAGCCAAGAAATTTCGAATACATGCCACCAATCTTGACCTTTATATATACCCGCTACATCCGCATATTGCTCACGTGCTTGTGCACGAGCGATTGGAAAAAGAATTTCGGGTTGATAGGTAGTTGGGTAATCGGTTTCTTTACCCAATAAAGATTTTTCAACAGACATTATTCACGCATTCCTGAACCACGAGAAAGTAAATAGTAAGCAATCGCATAAAGTACGCCACAGAATAGAGTCACGATAAGTAAAGACAATGAAACATTGACATCACTATGACCTAAAATTCCGAAACGGAAAGCATTGACCATATATACAATCGGGTTAATTAAAGAGAGATTTTGCCAAAATGGACTTAAAGCACTAATCGAGTAAAACACACCGCCTAAGTAGGTGAGGGGAGTTAATACAAAGGTTGGGATAATCGAAATATCATCAAACGATTTTGCATATACAGCATTGATAAAACCCCCTAAAGAGAACAGTAGCGAGGTAATAATAACGGTATATATCGTGACGAAAATATTATGGATATAAAGGTCAGTAAAAAACAAACTCATTGCAGTGACAATTGCCCCAACAAGAACACCACGGGCAACACCGCCAATCACATAACCACACAAGACCATATGTAATGGAACTGGGCTCATAATCAGCTCTTCGATGCTTTTTTGGAATTTAGCACTAAAGAAACTTGAAGATACGTTGGCATAACTGTTTGTAATTACCGCCATCATGATAAGACCCGGCACGATGAATTGCATATAGCTAAATCCACCCATTTGCCCAATACGAGAACCGACCAAATTACCAAAAATCACAAAGTACAAGCTCATGGTAATCGCAGGCGGTAATAAGGTTTGCGGCCAAATTCGCATAAAGCGGCGGATTTCTTTTTGAACTAATGTATAGAGTGCAATACGTAGTTGAGTAAAATTCATTCTGCAACTCCTTCAAGATTTTTCTCAACCAGTTTCACAAATAACTCTTCAAGACGATTTGATTTATTGCGCATACTGCGAACACGAATGCCTTGCGCTTCTAAAAGCTGAAATAAATCATTTAAAGAATGCGCTTTATCCATCGTGACTTCTAAGGTCATTGGGTCAATCAGATTAAACTTCACACCAATGATATCAATCATGATTGGTTCAATCGGATTTTCTAAATCGAAAATAAAAGATTCTTCACTCAATTGGTTTAAGAATGCTTTCATCGATGTATCTTCTTTGATAACACCACGGTCAATAATCGCAATCTGACGACAAAGCATTTCTGCTTCTTCTAAGTAGTGTGTGGTTAAAATGATCGAGGTGCCTTTTTCATTCATTTCTGTAAGAAAATCCCACATTGAACGGCGTAACTCGATGTCTACACCTGCAGTGGGTTCATCTAAAATCAAAAGTTTAGGTTCATGCATCATGGCACGCGCAATCATTAAACGGCGTTTCATACCACCAGACAACATGCGCCCCTGAGTATTACGCTTATCCCATAAACCTAATTTTTCTAAATATTCTTCAGCACGTTGTTGTGCAATTTTAGGCGGAATGCCGTAATAACCTGCTTGAGTGACTAAGATGTCGAAAATTTTTTCAAATTGACCGAAGTTAAATTCTTGAGGAACGACACCTAAACATTGCTTTGCATGTGAAGGGTGGGTATCTAAATCATGACCAAAAATTTCCACAGTACCTGAGGTTTTCCGTGCCAAGGAACTGATAATACTGATTGTTGTCGATTTACCAGCGCCATTTGGTCCTAAAAGTGCATAAAACTCTCCTTCTGGAACAGTCAAATTGATTCCTTTGAGTGCTTGGAATCCATTTCTATAGGTTTTAGATAAATCTCTTAACGTCAGAGCATCAGTCATGAAATTCTCACTTGGTTTATGGAGTGTGTATTGTGAGCGATCTTTTTAAATAAACCAAGTAAGTTAGAAGGAATTCTGCATTGCAAATATGCAACATTGTTTAAAGCATGAGCATCAATCAAAAGAGTTGTTTTATAAATGCTTTACCTCGCGGTTTTTTTTGTTATGATGTGCCATCTCAATTTAAGCGCCCATAGCTTAACTGGATAGAGTACAGGTTTCCGAAGCCTGTGGAGTGGGTTCGAGTCCCGCTGGGCGTACCATCTTGCTGTTCCAATTTGTCTCAATAACACCTATATTAAAGACATTGATAGAATTTATTGTCTCAGTTCATCGTATGATGTATGTCCACTGCTCAATTTTTTAATGGTACTTTATACGGTATACCGCAAAATCCAATAAAAATGTACCGTAAAAAATGGCTAAACTTACTGTAAGTTTCACAGACACAAAGATAAAAGCTGAAATTTCAACTCATAAGAAAAATCTAGAAAGTTAAAAATGATGGCGGTGGCTATACCTTTATAGATGGCTTAATTAGAAGATATTGTCATTTTGACTATATAACAATAAGACTTATCAAAAAGCATGCAATTCTAAGTATTCATATTTCCCCAAACTAACGCTACTGGTGATGTAAAGCATTCAATATAGGTCTGATTCATTTCCAGCCAATGTATTTTTAAAGCTGTTAAAAGCCTGCTTAATCTCAAGCAAATGGGTTATTACTGAAAATAAAAATTGATGTATAGCTCATATTAATTAGCCAAAGCTATGTAAACAAAAATATTTATACATCAATGCGGTGTACAACAAAACAATTATACAGATAGGACATTGCAGTAAATGGTTGAAAATCCGCTTAAGAGGACAGCGTCATGAACTTAGTCAAAATTTGGAATAAGACAATCAAAGGTAAGCTCTACGTAGTTGGCGATATTCATGGTTGTTACGACTTGCTGATGAGTCGCTTGATTGAGATAGGCTTTAACTTTGAAAACGATTGATTGGTTGCTGTTGGTGATCTGGTTGATCGTGGTATTCAAAATATTGAGTGTGTGAATTTAATCGATCAACCTTGGTTTACTTCAATTCGAGGGAATCATGAGGACTTATGTATTAAAAGTTTGTTTAATGAGTCCTTTCGCCGTTGCCATATTGCCAATGGGGGAGAGTGGTTTTACGATTTGGATGCTCAAACTCAACATAAAATTATAAACAAATTTAAGCAACTACCGATTGCACTTGAAGTAACACATAACGGTCGCAAGTTTGGCTTTGTACATGGACATATTGAGCAAAATGATTGGGAGTTGTTTAAGCATAATCTTGATGATTTTGATGCTATCAGATATGCAATTGAAGCTAAGCGATTACCTACAGAAGCTGCAATGTGGGGTAGAGAACGCTTTGATTTAGAGAATCTGAAATATACTAAAGTTCAAGCTGTGGATATGGTCATCATGGGGCATACCGTCACAAAAATGCCTATCAAGCGAGATAATTGCTACTACATTGATACAGGTGCAGTGTATTGGGGTAGCATGACAATTTTAGACTTGAGTAAGGTTTAAGAGGGATTAGAATCAACATCACCATGAAAGTTATGAATTGATCAATATAAGCCATTGATGGGGGACTATTTGTAATTTTGAAAATTGAAAAAATATAAAAGTAATTTGAACACTAAAAAGAGAACTGATCTTTTGGAAATGCTTTAAATAGAGTTGCTTTGTTGGTGAAGTTTTTATAGCCAACCACTCGATAAGATCGATCCTAAAAAGCATAAATTAGCAGCCAAATATAAGCTACTAAAGCATTACAAGTGTTCATTAAATCACTTGTAATGCTTTGATTAAAAATGTATTTATAAGTTTTTTATTTTCTTTTCTACCTTTATATTGAGTATTTTTCACCAATTGTAAGCAAGCTATAGCACTTGTTATATATTGCCACTGACAAATAAAATCAAACTCTAGTAAAATAGTAGGTATTCCTTTTATCACCGAATCATCGGTTTTTGCCTGCATTCTTTCCCCAAAGATGCAGGTTTTTTTTGCCTTAGTGTTTAAATTATTTATAGCATAGCCTTAGTGGACTATTTTTTAATAAAATCCTTAAGCGGTTAAGGATTTAGAATTTTGCTCAAAGTTCATAAAATAGAGCTGAATGCGGTAGTATAGTGATTAACGACAAGAGTAATCATTACGATGAATGAAACCTTTACATATTTGTATACCCACGTGGGTATATTTGGGTCCTTACCTACACATAAAGTGTTTACAAGTGATAAGAGTGATAAAACAAAATTAATTTTTGCTGATAATACATTTGTTTACAGTTTGATTTCTTCTTGGACTTTAAGTAACTCAGATTTTGATAGTGGAAAAGCGACATGGAAAGAAGAACCAGCAGATTATTTGGAAAATGAAATAAAAAAATTAGCGATTTATAAAGCGAATCATCCCTTATTTATCACTGAATCATAAGTTTATGTAGTGACTAGAGTTAAGTCACCGATGTTTTAAGGATTGATGAAAGATATAGCAAAATATTGAAGAATGCCTTACAAAGATATGAGGCATTTTTGATCGCTTAATTTTTCTTAATTCGCCAAAAAAATGTCATAAATGAGTGCTATATTGAATAAAACAATTGAGGGCAGCCAACATGGGTATTAATCTAAAAGAACTCAATAAGCAAATTGATGATTTTAAAGAAATCAAGGATCCACAAAGATTAATTATAGGTTATAAAACTTATTCTAAGTTAATGAAAGAGAATAAGTTTTTAGATGAAATCAGCAAAGATGCAAATGACCCAATGATTAGATATTATAAAGAGATAAAGATAAAAATAGTCACAGAAAAGCATTTTTTTGAGATTGAGTAGATGATTAAGCAATATAAGTTGAAATAGGTTGTAAATAATGAAGTTTATGGTGAGGCGCTTAAAGCGTCTTTTTTACGCCAAAAATTGCTATATATAGTTAAACTATAATGCTCTAAAAGATATTTATAAGGTAAGAGGTATTTATAAGGAAGAGAGTAGATGTAATTATCATAAAATGTTTTACTATTTATGCTCATTATAGAGTCTTAGATTTTAAAGTGATTTATTTATATTCATGTTGATGATTGAAAATTTCACGTTATTAGTGTATAAAAAAGCAACAACAATAAAATAAGGGTGATTACATGATATCTAAATCTATAAACATCGCATTCTTCTTTTCTATGTTTATTGTTCTTACTTTGCTTATACATTTATTTGGTAATATCCCTTCTGGGGTATGGGTGTATAAGTAAATACAAATGGATCTAAAAGCTCATCAAAAGGTGGGCTTTTATGAGTTTTGATGTGTTGAAATATATTGAAAATAAATTTCCTATCATGCTACTGATCTTATGTTGATAGGTGCTTAAGGATATTTTGTTATTTAGCAACTTGGATCATGGCATAGAGATTAGCGATGTTTGGTGTTTAATATGATGTTGTGGATTTAGCGAAAGAGATTCAATCTAATCACTCACAAATTTTCTGTTTCTGTATTTATCTAAGCACACTTGGAAACAATGCATAAAGTATAAATTTTGTGTGAATAGGATAATTAAGTGGATCTTTTAGGTATATATATTGAATAAAGGTTGTATTACTTGCCTTTAAGGCGTATAAAGTCACTTCGTTGATGCGGGATGGAGCAGTCTGGTAGCTCGTCGGGCTCATAACCCGAAGGTCGTTGGTTCAAATCCAGCTCCCGCTACCAACGAAAAAAGATTCAAAGTTTATAGCCTAGTTTGCTTCATGCTTACTAGGTTTTTTTATGCTTAAAATTTATTGGATTGAATTCAAACGTTTTAGAATAGCAAAGATATAAAAAGCGCACTCAATCAATCTGCTTATTTATGCTGGGTATTTGAAGATAAGTAGAATAGTGTTATTTAATGAGTTTTCACTTTTAGCTTAAGTATTCTATGGCTCAATCTAATCTATATAACTTACCTGCTAAATATTGGATGGGCAGAATAGCAATTGGATATGGCATTGGCTATTTTGAGGGAGCTGTTGGTGATAACTCTCCACATCGTCATCACGCACATCAGTTAAGCTTTGCAAAACAACAGGGAGAGCGTATTCAAGTTATTGCTGATGATTATTGTATATGGAGTAGTGGGGTCTATATCGCAGCAAATACTTTACATCATTTGCAACCAGGGACTTACTGTTCGATCTATATTGATCAAACACATTTTCTTGCTGATGTCATTCAGCATTATTTACAAGCTTACCTAAAACAAGACTCACCGATTACGATATTGCCTGAAAGTTTGGTATCTATTCTTAGAGCATATTTTATAGAGCAAAATCAAACGTTTGAATCTTTTCAAAAGCTTTTAAGTTATTGCAGTGAATCTAATTTCAAAGCTCAGTCAGTTAGAGAAGAGCGTTTTGCAAAATTTCTTATTCTCAATCATCAACAGAATTTGACACTTAAACAAATCGCCTCACAATTCAATCTTTCAGAAAGCCGTTTTAGTCATTGGTTTAGTGACAATTTTGGTATTTCTTATCGTAGTTATCGGAAATGGTTACGCTTATTACAAAGCTTACAAGCTATAGATCAGAATATTAATTTAACCAGCATCGCTCATCACTCTCATTTTTCTGATCAGGCGCATTTTAGTCGAACCTGCAAACAAATGTTTGGCATTCAACCTTCACTATTAAAATTTATTCCATCCATTGAGCAAATGCCAATATTACTTCTGTCAGATTAAAAGCTATAAGAGATATAGCGGTTTCGTTCAATTTTTATATCCAGCCAGTCAGCATACTCCTAAAACGTATTCTGTTGATTGGAGTTATAAATGAGCGCTTTTGTTAAAATATCTCTGCGATATTTATTTTATCCGCTTTGTATGCTGTTAACCGTATGGATGATGATGTTCATCGTCTCAGGGCAAGTTCCGTATTGGTCAAGTTCAATATTATTCATCTTGCTAAGTGGCGTAGTGATTGCATGGGTTGAGTATTATTTGCCTTATCAAGAAAAATGGTTGGATACACATCAAGATTTTGTTACAGATATCATCCATGCAATTTTTAATTTATTTTTGATCGTTTCTGTCTCAAAAATTATCGAATGGTTTGATCTTTTCCGATTTATTCCACGATTATGGCCCGACCATATTTCGGTATTTTGGCAGATATTGATTGTTGCTGTGGTGATTGATTTTGGACTATGGTTCATGCATTACCTAAGCCACAAGTATCGATTTTTATGGAAATTACATGCGATTCACCATCAATCACGCCGTTTATATTGGTTAAATGCTGAAAAGAGGCATCCACTGAGTGCAATCGTACTTGCTGGACCTAGTTTGATCATCTTAGCGCTTTTGGGTGCTCCAAGTGTGCTGATAGGGTGTTGGATGATATTTATGGCCGTGCATTTGTTTTTTCAACATGCAAATATTGATTATCGTGTTGGTCCGTTCAAATATATTTTTGCTGTAGCTGAAGTCCATCGCATCCATCATAAACATGGATTTGGTCGTAAGAATTTTGGAGAAGTGTTTATATTTTGGGATATTCTGTTTGGGAGTTTTTACTATGAAAATCAAAAAATTAAAGATGATCAAGTTGGTGTGCGTAGTCAAATACCCAACCAATATTTGGCTCAACTCCGCTGGCCATTTAAAAAGTAACCCTAAAATAAGCATAAGAAAAATTGATGTATGGAACATTGGTATTTTTTTCTTCTGAAATAGAAAGCTAATTGGCTTTCTATCAATGATCGAAAAAAGTAAGTTATTTGAGAAAGCTCTCACATGAGAGCTGTTCTAAATAGATAAGCCATTCTTTATCCATAATAAAGTTAAATATGTATAAGAAGGCTTGATTATTTATTTTTTTCCTGTAAAGTAAAGCCAACTAGAAAAAAGTCATGTTTTGGTAAATCTTCTCTAAGTATCGCAGTTTTAGTCATAATCCTTCGTTTTATTCAGATTTTAAGTTCAATTCTTTATTATTTTCGACGTTATCACTAGTCATAAAATGACTTAAAATTTTTAAATCTCAGTAGGATTGATTATGTCAAACTCAAATGTTGTTAAAGGTACAGTTAAATGGTTCAACGAAACTAAAGGTTTCGGTTTCATTCAACAAGAATCAGGTCCAGACGTTTTTGCTCATTTCAGCGAAATCGCTAACTCTGGCTTTAAAACTCTTGCTGAAGGTCAACAAGTTGAATTCAGTATCACTCAAGGTCCTAAAGGTCCTAACGCTGTAAACATTACTCCGCTATAATTCAGAGTAAGTTGTAAAAAAAGCACGATATCGTGCTTTTTTTAACTCTAAATTTTTATCTTAATTCATATTTATACATTTCAATTATTTCTATAACTTTTTTTATATTCTTATTAAAACACTGGACCTATTTAAAAGATCCATCATTCGTCTATCAGCAAAAATTTAAGCACATCTAATCAATTGCTGTGTAAATCTCGTCTTTTTATGCGGGGGACTGTGTGGCTACTGTGCTATTTCTAGATCAATAAATAAAAAGAAACCCGCATCATGCAGGTTAGTAGGGCCTTTCTTTATTGTCTATAGACCACTCTCTCCAATGGTCACAGATACTATACATCTGTTCTTTAATAATAAAAACGCAGTAAAATAGTCGAGATAAATGTATAGGGTCTTTTTCTTTCAATGTGTTTGATAAATTACAATAATTTGAATCATCAAATAGAATCTAGCATATTTCAGTTTTATGCCATACTTTCAAATGGTTTAATTAAAAAATATTTAAAATCAATTATGTACGATTTAATTTTTTGTCCTTCTTTGTGCGTAGTATTGGCTGGTGTTTTTTATT
The DNA here is from genome assembly GCF_011759595.1 of Acinetobacter sp. BIGb0196. NCBI lineage: Bacteria > Pseudomonadati > Pseudomonadota > Gammaproteobacteria > Moraxellales > Moraxellaceae > Acinetobacter > Acinetobacter sp. BIGb0196. Next base: position 1,644,887 of record NZ_JAAOZA010000002.1, read on the forward strand.
GTTTTTATAGAGGGCTTTATCTGTGAGCATATGAAGTCTCGATCATTGAGTGAATAAATTCTTATATTTGTGTTTTTGTGAAATCAAATAGCCGATGAATGGTATTGAAAGTGAGACTTATGTTCTGTAAATTAAGTTTATCTAAACATATATCACAAGTTTATATACCCACTTACTCTATCGGTGGGTATTTTTTTATACAGAAAATGAAAGGGTTGACGATAATTTAATTTTAAAGTAAATTTAAATTGTTATTTTACTAATAATAAATAACAAAAATCCTTAGTCAGCGCAAAATTAAGGTAAAGCCTTACAGAAATGTAGGGCTTTTTTATTAGATCAGCGTAAGTTTAGAATAAATCCGATTTGAGGCTGATGATTGGTCTACATACTAGAGTAGACATTGGTTTTTAAAGCAGCTTTGCAAGTATAGAAGGAGGGGATTGTTTAATTGTATTCAAGTAAATGGGTGTGATTGCTGAAGTATCAATAGTGATGCATTTGCAATGATAGAGGCCAAAAGCTAGCGTACATCTGAACGAACTTAAGCAATGAATATTTTTATTGATATGACAAGTAAAAATGAATTTGTTAAATTAAGTGAACGATACAAAGGATGGTAATGTGATGAAAAAATTAATTTTAGCTGGGAAGCTGGTTGAGGCAACCTTAGAGGGTGACCATGTCACAAGATTACTCATCGGAAATTTAGTCGGTTTTCTGATAAAAAATGGAACAGTGAATTATGAAGACTATTTTCAATTTACCCAACAAACAAAAAAATACTTGATTGAAACGTCTGAGGATACCAGTGAATCCAAAGTAAAAATGATTGAAAGTATTTTTGATCTTCATCTTGATGATTTAAAGGAGATAAAAGCAATAGATCCTAAAAAAACCTGAGTAGTATCAAGAAGCAATCTTTTTGATAAGCACTTAAAATGTAAGTAAATAAAAATTTTTATAATAATTTACTGTTTTTGCAGTATATTGAATTGCGTTTGATGTACAAGCATAAATTTAATAATCATTGAATGTTTTGGTTAACAGTTTTAGCTGTTTTTATTTAATTTTTAAGGTGTTTTTTATGAATAAACTCGACATAAATGTAAAGGATCAATTTGGAAAGTGTTACGCAGTTGAGGCAACATTAGATGATGTTGTGATAAATCCAAATAAAACTCATGAACGTATCAAATATATTATTGTTGAAAATGAACTTTTGCGTCCTAACTTCGAAATGCTTTTTGAAAGCAGCAAGAATGGTAAAATTTATAAGATTTTGGAACCTATGATTTAAATCGAGCCACCTACGGGTGGTTTTTTAATTGCTTAAATTTATATAGAGACTAAGGCAAATCTTCGCTGTTTATTTGAACATTGTATTGCAGCACGCTTTGGCTAATTTTTGTTACATAGTTTAATTTAATTAATAAATAAAGGCTGATATACTTTTTATTGAATTGTTGTGCGACTCACACATCATTCATGCGCCTCCAAAAAATAAGCCCACTTTTTAGTGGGCTTTCTAATGCTATATCAATGACTGGTTTAATTAAATTGTTATTTGGGTAAGAGCTAAAGATGCCTTGATGAGGGTAAAAGTATAATAGATCGCTATCGAAATATTAGGTTTTTAATCTTAAGTAAAAGGTTAAACCGTTGTGTTTTGAAGTTAAAAGAGCATACGATAATCAGTCAACAATGAATGCTTTTAGCGTGTTCTGGATGCCCATCAATAATTCTTTTAAACATATATAGAATAAAGGTTGTATTCCTTGTCTTTAAGGCGTATAAAGGTGCTTCGTTGATGCGGGATGGAGCAGTCTGGTAGCTCGTCGGGCTCATAACCCGAAGGTCGTTGGTTCAAATCCAGCTCCCGCTACCAACGAAAAGAGATTCAAAGTTTATAGCCTAGTTTGCTTCATGCTTACTAGGTTTTTTTTATGCTTTTAAATCAGTTAGCTTTAGAAATTTAAAATTAAAGAGTAGATAAATGCTGTGAAAAAATGACAATTGTAAGAGGGTTGTGAGATCAATCTCTAAGGCAAAACAAAAATAACATGTAAAGCATGCTTTACACTGCGTGGTATTTGAGCTAAATTTATGTAAAGTTTACTTTACACAGGTGCCTTATGAAAAAATATAGATCTCTGATTGAGTTTAGTGCATCAATACTGCTTTATATTGTTGTGCTTATTTGTTCATTAAATTATTTAAAGAATGACGATATCCTCTATTCAACACAAATTTTTGTGACATTATTGCCGATAATTCCCTGTATTTTGGTGGGTTGGAGTGTACTTAGACAATTAGCGCGCTTAGATGAAATGCAACAACACATCCAATTACAAGCTTTTGCGCTCGCATTCGTAGGTACCGCACTCATTACATTTAGCTATGGATTTCTTGAAAATATTGGCTTTCCACATCTTTCTATGTTTTTTGTATGGCCTTTAATGGCAACATTGTGGGGTGTTGGTATTGCAATTGGGAGCTGGCGTTATCGATGAAAAATATCTTATCTGAATTAAGAACGAAACAAGGCTGGTCTCAGCAGCAATTAGCAGAATATTTGGGTGTTTCGCGGCAGACAATTAATGCAATTGAAAAAGAACGTTATGATCCTAGTCTGCCTTTGGCATTTAAAATTTCTAAATTATTTGGCTTATCAATTGAAGCAATTTTTAAAGATGAAGAAAACTATAATCAAACCATCTAATTATTCATACAATTACATGAAAAAATGAGTGTTTGATTATAAAAAAGCTTTCATTGCCATATTTTGCTTTGAAAGTTTAAATACCTTTGCGTACCCCTCGCCCAACGGGAGGATAACCATCTATAGTCAAACTGTTAAAAATGTAAGATGCTAGATAAATGATTTATTCAGAACATTTTAGACGAAAAGTTTTAGCTAAACTTGAGGAAGGAAATTCTATTCGAGCCGTTGCCACTCAATTTGAAATTGATAAGAATACAATTTTAAGTTGGGAAAAAGTATAGAGATTAAAAGAGCTTGACCACGTAGACCATCAAAAATAGATGATGACGCTCTAGGGCAGATGTTGAACAATATACTGATGATTATCAATATGAACGTGCAGCACGTTTTGGCTGTGGAGTTTCTTCCATTGGCGATACATTAAGCCGCCTAGGGATTACCGTTAAAAAAAAGACCTCACTTCATCCGCAAGCAAAACCTGAGATCAGAGAACAATACTTAAAGACTCTGGATGAGTTAAAGCACAAGCATCCTATCGTTTATCTGGATGAAAGTGGCTTTAAATCACATGAACAACGACCTTATGGCTACTCTAAACGGGGAACACCTTGTTATGGATCATATAATTGATAGTTAAGAATCAAACCAATACAATTGGTGCAATATATCAAATTGGCTTATTTGGAGTTGGACTATTTGATTGCAAAGTGAATTCAGATGTATTTCATTTTTGGGTTAAGGAATTTTTTAACCCAGAATTGCCGAAGCAGAGTATTGTTGTGATGGATAATGTGACATTTCATAAAAGGTCAGATACTCAAGAATTATTAGAGCAACATGAGCATCATATATTATGGTTACCACTTTACAGCCCTGATTTAAATCTTATAGAAATGGCGTGGGTGAAGAATAAAAGGAAGAATGGTTAGTAGATTCTATCGGTATGCTGTTCAAATTATTCTTTTAAATATGTATGAGTAATTAAACGGTTTTACTATATATTTTTAAGAATATATAAGTATATCTATCAATAGGAGCCTAAGAAATATTAATATAAGTAAAGTGTGATATATTATAAGTATTGATTTTAATGATTAAATAGGTGGGGTGGATTAATTTTCTTTATATATGTTTTATTTTTTGAATTTAAATTTTTTGGATGTGGAATTAAAAAATATATATGTAATTATATAATTTAAATAACTGATATAAACCAATGGTGTTGTTGTGGTAAATATATCTTGATACGTGTTAATACTATCTATTTATTTAATAAAGGCGCATCTTGAATGAGTCATTAATATGAATGACAAAAAAGAGATATTACTATGTCAAATTTTACCAAGCAACTAAGTAGCAATCAGAATAAACAACCTGATGCTAATCAAGGCAATCAATCACAAGCGCCTCAGCAGCAACAGGCAAATAAAGATCAGAATAAACAACCTGATAGCAATCAAAGCAATCCATCCCAAGCACAGCCAAAGAAAGTTGAAGAAACCCCAGAGCAAAAAAAATAGCATCTAGGCTTTTATTGAGTTAAGTGTAAATTGAAAGAAGGGAACTTCTTTCAATTTACTTAGGAGTTAAAATGATGATTAAAAAAGTAACTGTACATAAAATGTATGAAGAATTTCGACAATTTCCAATTACACAATATGTGGGAGAATATGATGAGTCATTTAATCTAGTCAAACTATTTAATTCATTCAATCAGGAATTAAGCAGAATATTTGGAACATATCAATGGGCTTTAATTGGTACTGATGAGGTTTTTTTTGTAGAAGAAGATCCGGCCTTTCAAGGGAGAACACTTTAAAGTGAGTTGAAATAGTTTCCAAAAGATTTTAATCGCTTTTATAAAAAATTATATGTATTAGTAATTGCTAAATTTATTAAATTGGTATAATTTTAAATATTTATAAGATTATTTTAAGTTTTTTATTAAAAAAGTTTTTTTGATCTGTTATTACTATGCTGAGAATATTTTTTAATTTATTGCCTCCTACAAAATTCTAAAAATTATGTTTATCTTAAAACTACTTTATTTATTGCTATTTGGGTAATTTTTGTAATTGGTTGCGTAGGTGTTAAAGCATAGCCAGAGAAAACTCAAGATGTACGACATAATAAGACGCGATAAGATTGAATAAATTCTAAATAAGTATTGTAATGATTCTTTGTTATTTTCAGAAAGTAAGACTATGGCTAAGAAGCAAATAATTACATTTGATGAGTTTACGCGTGAACAATTAATTAGCTCATTGAAAAAATATGCCTTAAAGGAACTAGAGTTAGACCTTGGAAACTTTCCAGCACAGTTTTTATTTGATTTTATTGTAGATGAATTTGGACATCATTTTTATAATCAAGCGCTCAATGATACCCATGAATGGTTAGCAGAAAGATTTGCTCATCTAAATGAAGATTTATTCATTTTGTCTAAAGAAAAAATCAACAAAGCAAAATAAGCAGTGTCTTGGAAATCGTAACCAGCATGATTTCAATACTTGATGTGATAAGGTCAGAAGAAAGGTTATCTGATTTATGATCATTCATGCTAAGAAGCTTTTAGAAAGCCCCACCTAAGTATTTTAGGGTAGTACTTACTCGGTTCTTTCGATAGACGTTTTATTGAGTCGATACCTGAAAAAATGTTCATTACTTATGATGACCTCACCATCCAATTTAAATCCGAGTGAATAGATCCCTGTTAACTTTTTCCGTGTTGGCGGTAATAAAATTGTGATCGAATCAAAGCCCATCTCGTTAAATGCCTTGTTTATAATTTTATTAAAAATTTGTTTACCCATTCCCCAATATTGAGGGTGTAGCACTAAAGCCAAGTCAGCATCTCCATGCTCATATTGTAAACCTCCCCAGCCTGCAAATTGGCCATCAACAATAAATGCCCATGGACCATAACCATGGTTCATCCATAGGCTTTCTTTTTCATTAACCCAAGCATTACATTGATCTTCATCAAAAATAACGCCCTTGGCTAAAGGCATTTGCTTAAGGACACGTTCATTTGTATTTAATTCAATAATTTCAGACTTGCTCACATTGCTTAAACGGTCAAACTCAATCTCCAATAGGATCCTCCTAAAATATGAGTTGTTGCGATGGTTTTATTAATCTTATGGGGCTTTATGCAAGATGAGACCAAGCTATATTGATTCCAAGTATAGAGAGGAATTGATGCTGGTTTTACTTAAAGCCGATTTGTCAGCTGAATAATTCTATTGATTCTCTAATCTTACTTTAAGCGCATTATTCATTCGTTGAAAACCGGGCTGGGTTTTTGTCTGTAAGTTCTTAAGAAACGGTTTTACTAAAATTCCACTAAAGGCTTCACTATGGATCAATCTTGTTTGAACCGGAGTTATTTGTTCTAATCTAAATTTATGTTCCCCATCAAATACGCCCTTCACCAATAATTTTCCGCGCCAACTAAATTGTTTATTTTTTTGATTTTCAAGTACAACTGCTTTAAAAGACATTTTACTTGTCGCATCATTTTGTATGGTGACATTGATTTTGCCACCTTTATGGATTTCTCCTGTAACATCAATGATAAACGGATTCCAATTTTTATAATCTTCAAAATTTGTTAGGGTTTTCCAAACGATATCAATGGGTGCATTGATCAAAATTTCTGTTGTTATCTCAAATTTCATGTTAGCTCTATCGACTAGCTTGTGTTTTACCTAATATACACTTATTTCAACTTTTTAATATCGTTAAAATTAAGATCACTACTGATAGGATATTAAAAAAATTGAATAGAATAAGAATGATTTGCATATTTGAGTTATTGTGTGTTGAATTTTTATATCATTGATTTATTTTAAAATTATAAAAAATAACCTTGAATGAATCAATTCAGCATTTTAATTAATAAGCATAATTTAGGCAATTTCATAGCTTAAAAATAAATAGCTTGTTAAGCACGCTATATGAAATCTGGTGATAATAAAACACCAAAATAACGTGATATATTTCACTTTAATATTGTTTAGTTTGAGTTAATTAGCATTTTTATGTAAACTGTAGGCGAGGCTTTGTGATTTTATAGAGGTAATTATGATGATTTTTTATGATGGAGAGCATATTTTTCCTGAGCGTGCCAATGAATTTAAAAACTTTTTAAAGAAATATTTGATGGAACATCAAGCTGAATATTTATTAGAACAAAAAACATTTGTATACGACAGTGACTGTGATGAGTTTTTAGAGTCGGATATTCAGGAATTTTATAAAATTTGGTTGATGGCTTAACAAAAAAGACCTGATATTCATGGGTTAACCAGGTTTTTAAAGTCTGATAGAGTTTGGTGTTCTATTTCTTTGCCCTTATAGATGAAGCATTGTTTAGAACTAAAAAGATGCTCTGATCTTGGTTAATTCTAAAATAAATCATCAAATCATCTTGTAAATAATATTCTGCTAGAGGGCGTCTAAAAACCAAGTTTGAAAGAGGAATTGTAGAGATCGTTCCTCAGGGGGTACAATGATATAGCATACATCGTCTATATTTTAAGCATCTTATTTTTTAATATGGAAATAAGGTTGATGGCAGGTCATGCTAAATATATAAATGAAAAGAAATATAATAAATACCTTAATAGATATCGTATATGAATAAATAATAAAGTTTTAAAATATTTTCTTGTTAATTTTGCTGTAAATTAGAGTTTTAGTCTAAATATTTGTATTTAAATTATTTTATTCTTTATTTTAATTTTATGTGCTTTTTTTATAAAAAAAATAAGTGATTTATTTATGCTTAAATTCATGTTTTTTATGCAGAACTTAAACGTAATAAGTGTTTTTTAGATTAAATAAAATATTTTAATTATAGAGTAATAGTGATCTAACTGTTTGTTTAAATTAAAAAAAAGTTACAAATTATTATCATAAAATAATATTATATTATAATTTTATGATACTTTTTAAACATGAGGATGTTTTAAAAGCGACTCATATTATTTTTACTTAATAAAAGGCATATATAAATGGCTAAAATTGACTTAACACCTTTATCAGAAATTGACGGATTCACTGCTGCGGCACTTGTTGATAGTACAAGTGGCTTATCATTGGCTTCATATGGAACAGGAATTGATTTGGAACTTGCTGCCGCTGGAAATACGGAGGTTTTAAAAGCGAAAATGAAAACGGCAGAAGCGTTAAAATTACGCGACACGATTGATGATATTTTAATTACATTAGGAAAGCAGTATCACTTATTGAGGCCACTGGATAAAAACAGTAGCTTATTTTTATATCTAGTATTAGATCGCCAAAAATCTAATTTAGCGATGGCACGACACGAACTCAGAGTTTTTGAAAAAGAATTAGATTTCTCATAAGCATCAATGTTTTGGCTATTGCATCAGCGCTGTTGTGATAGCCTGTTGGGTGATTTTTGATTATAAAATCAAAATATTCAAAAAATATTCACCATAATTTATAATAGATTTATTGATAAAATTAGGAATTAAACAAAATAAATAATTTAAATTCAAAGTCATGCATTAAGCTAAGATTATTGTGAGATAAAAAAATTCATTGAAAATCTTGTAAATATTATTACAATTCTATAGCTAACAAATTTAAGGAAATATGGTATGGAAAATAAAACAGCAAGATTAACAATTTTGATTGATCCAAATAAAAAACAAGCTTTTGAAGAATTATGTAGTCGTCAGGATTTAAAGCCATCTCAAGTTGTTCGTCAATTAATTCGTGAATATTTAGATAAGCATGATACTGAATATTCAACTAAATTACCCATAGCAAAAAATAAATAGAGATTAATTTTCTCTATTTATAAATACTTTACTGAGCCGTAAGATTTATTTGATATTTCTAGTGCTTTTAGAGAATAAAAATAATACGTTAAAATGAAAATGATCATTGCTTCTATTTTTCATGATTATTCCATGTGCTATATTTGTTTGATGATTAAAGTTTTTAAGCAATCATATAGAATAAAATGAGTCGCGCTCAAAAGTTGCATAAGCTGTTGAAAAAATTTAGCTGACAGACCTGTATATTTATTTTGCTTTAAAAGATCAGCGCATGTTAACTCCCTTATGTGTTATTCAATTATTTTTAAAAATAAACATAAAAATCAGGAAAGTTTAAGCTAGGATTAGCTTCATCATGTTCTATAAATTTAGCCACTCATGGTCAAGCAAATCATCCATTATAAAGGTTTAATCTTTTTTGCCATGCTTATTGCATTTGGTCTTGGTATTTTGCTCAGTAAAGCAGAGCTCCCTTTATCACAAAAAGGGCATATTGAGACGGAATGTTTCGGTATACATATTCCTGAAAATTTAAAGTACACGCAGTCTAGACAATATTGTAAGTGTTTAAAAAACCGCTTGAATTACAGCAATAAAAGTGAAATCGAGAAAATGTGTTTAGATAAATAGTGGGAAAGGGGGGCTATCAATACCAATATAATTCACTCAACATGATCGCTTTTTGATTTATGAAAAGAGATTTAATGATATATAAATCTTAATGATAATCAATGTAATAGGTAATCTAGCGTGGTAGGTTTATACGTTTTTTTATAAAATAATTTTTACTGGCTAGTTTTGTTTAGTGTTATTTAGATTTTTTCAGGTTGATAGATATTAAATTATAGTCAATCAAACTTATCTATTATCTACCAATTAAAAAAATATTCAATTTCAAAATTGCTGTGATATCGTTCAATAATGTTACTGTATCTTGCAGATCAAAGCGCATCTGACTATATTAAAACTACAGTAGGTCGATAAGACGCTACGAAGTAGTTGGACAGATCAATGACGGCTTATTGAATTTGTGACTCCAGTTCAAATAAAAAATAAGCACTAGCTTTCCAACATAAAAAGCTCGCAGAAATGCGAGCTTTTCTTTTTCTGATTTTTTGAAACGTCATGAAATAATTGATTGAAGCTGTATTTACACAAAGTATTCAAAGTAACTCTCTATTTTATAAATAAAAAAAATAGTAATGTAGCTAATTTTTAACATTGCCATAAAATCTAACAACTTTAAGCTAATTTTTATTTTGGCGCATGCTATAAGAAAACAGTATATAAAAAAGAGGACAGAAAAATGACTGAAATGATTACAGTAAGGGTCAAGGATCAATATAGTAATGAGCTGAATGCGATGGCTTGGTTAAATAAGCTGCAAGAGCATGAAGACACAGATAATTTATCATTGTTCCAAAAAATTGATCATATCGTTGTTGATGGCGAGAAGATCTTACCAAGTATAGAGTTGCTTTTTGAAAGCAAAGAAAGTGACAGTATTTATCGTGTAATTGAACAAGTCAGCTAATTGTTATCATCAATTAAAAACGTGTTGGGTTAAAAAGCCCAACACGTTTTATTTTTAATCAGTTTAAAAGGTTGTGTGAATATTAAGCAGCTTTAAAATGATCGAGTGTGACGGCAACAAGATGATATAAGGCCAAACGATTTTTGTTTGCATGCTCAATTGCATTTTTTTCAATTTTAAACTTCTCTTTGAGCGTCCCTTGAGAATAGCTTTCAACCAAAATATGTTGAGATGAAATAGGATCGCTTTTGATACGTAAATCTTTTTGATATTTAATATTGGATACAGCATTTAAACATTGTTCAAACGTTTGGTAAAAATTTGAAAGTTCTAAAGCTGTTTGGTTGGTCGATTTTGTAAGGTATTGAGTCATAATTGTCTAATTGTTTTAAATCATTGGCGTGCTCATGATTCTACAGAATGCTCGTAAAACAGACAATGTGATTTTGTAAAGAGATATGAATGTATGAGAATACGCTTAAGTCGGTTTAAAAATTGATCTGTATTTCTCTCATTTAAAATTGCAAAGTTGGGATAATATTGTGCTTTTAAATCATCTTTATATACATAAAACTTTGATTTATTGGCGGTAGCTTATTGGGCTTTAAAGTTTTGATATTCGAGAATAAATCAAAAATACCCTTAAATAAAAAGACTCAGAATGACTTTAAAGCACTTCATTTGTCATTCTAAGTGGGTAAATTGAAATAAATATTTAGGGTTGCTTTAAGATGATTGTAGATGTTGGAGTGAATAATTAATTTGTTGCATGGTTTGATTTAATTCTTGGGGAGAGATTCGACTTTCTTGAAGTGCGGTAATCCACTGCATTTGACAAAATTTAATATCTCGAATTGATTTTGCCTGCTGTATTTGCATGACCAATTGTTTGGTCATCAAGCCGCAATGCGTTTGTAGCAGGGTAGACATTTTGTATTTGATGTCATCAAAATTTATATAATTCAGTTCAGGCGTGGTTTCGGCATGCGCTACTTGTATAGATGTGACCGTGCTAACGCTTTGCTGGATGGGGTTTGGACCTGCTGATTTTGTATTTTGACTGAGCTGTGTATCGCTAATAATTGCTGGATTTTCAACTGCTTTAGGCGATGGTTTAAAGCCAATTTCAGTTGTCAGATTTGAAGGGGTGCGCTGATTTGATTGTTCAATCTTGGACGATTCTGATGTTATTTTTGACTTAACTTGAGGCGCACCATTCATTTGATTCTGAAAAATTAGACCAAGCTCTTCTAACTGTTGAATAAGTTCTGGTGTTGCAAGCCGCTGCTTTAGTGCACTATTCAAAATTTTAAAATCATCTGTACCGATAAGAAGTAGTAATTGTCTTTGGCGAGCAGTGAGTTGAATTGAGCGGTGTTTTAAAGTCTGAATTCCCAAATCAGTTTTAAAATAGTGATCCATGAGTCAAATTATTCCCCAATAAATTGACCCTAGAGTAAAGAATGAAAATTACACTAATATGACTTTATTGTTACAAATCATCAGTTTAAAGTGTGACGATGTTTGCATTCTCTAAAGCTTTGCGTAAATAAGGGTCAAGCTCATCTTGACGAAGCAACCATTGCACATAGTCTTTAGGTAATTCTGCAATCGCTGTCCCACGATGCTTACCAAAGTTAATACTGCGCGGGATACGCGCATCTTCTGAGGCTTCATATAATTCTTCAATGGTTTGAATTTTCAGTTGATAAACAATATGCATGAGAATATTTGCAGTTAAAATAATATCGGCATCTGCACGATGTGCACCTTTTAACATTTCACGTGCTTTCTCACTACCTTTACTGATCATATAAATCAGTGCTGATATATTGTGTGCTTCAGCATCAGGCCAAACAAGACGAGCAAGTGCCAGCGTACAAATGGCTTTGATATGAGCAGTATCTACGCCACATTGTTGGATTGCGCGAATATCATAATCGATATTATGCCCAATGATATACTGGGTGTGCTGAGGAAGTTCAAAGCTGGAAAAATTAGGTTGCCCCACAAGATCGGACTCTAAGATATGGTGAACTGCCATTGAGCCAAAGGAAATTTTTTCATTGCCAATACTATAAAGTTGATCGAACATTTGTTCCCGATCTAAGCTTAATTTCCCTTCTTGAATTTGAATCGGTGCATAAGCAATTTCAATGGGCAATCCATTGAGTGTATGAGTTTCAGTATCTAGAATGATTGCTTGCATACCTTTGTTCCTCAACAAATAGATAAGAAAGAGCGCCTTATTAAACTAGCTTTTTTAGACGCTAAATACAAATGAAACCCATCTAAAATTAAGATAAGTACAGGCTTTTGCTTAAATCACAGGCAGAATCAGTTTTTTAATGTGAATTATCTTTAGAATACTTAAAACCAATGATTAAAAATTGATTGAAATTTAAATAATAAAATAAATCATTGATAAGAATCTATTCATCGTTAAAACTGTGAAAAATATATTAAAAATTGAGTGTTATGAAATTAATTTATGCTGATTGGTGTATAAAAACCACATTAAATTCAGTTGATTGATAAATAAAAAAGTTGGATTGATGAGATAATTTAATATGTTTTAAAGATTAAATCTCATTTGCTAAATTTATATTTATGTCTTAATTGTAATAAAGCCTAGCTTAAATATCGCCAGGTATTATGAAGTAATAACAACATAAACATTAAACTAAGATGAGTGATCTATTGGATCAGCGCTGGCAAACGATGGGTTGACCCTGCTGAACTGATAGAAAAAATGATAAAAAGGAAGAATTATATGAAATTAAAATTACTTTCAGTGTTATTGACTGGATCTACGCTATTTCTAACTGCATGTGGTGGTGATGACGACAATAGTGATCATTTATCGACAAGCTCAGATGTAGATGTGAACAATATTCAAAATCCAGTGGTCAATACACCAGTACCTTATAATATTAAAAATGATGTTCTTCCACCCAATGCGGATGAGAGTGTGGTGATGACTTATAAAATGAAAGGCATCACAGGACAAGAAACTCAGGCAACCGCATTGGTCTTTACCCCTAAGACTGCACCGCCTGCTGGAGGTTGGCCAATTGTGGCTTGGGCACATGGAACGACTGGTGTTGCTGACAAGTGTGCACCGAGTAAAAATAAATTATTTGTGCCTATAGCCGATGTGCATACTCAAAAAATGGTTGATGACTTTGTTAAGGCAGGTTATGTGGTGGTTGCGCCAGATTATGAGGGTATGGGTGAACCGAGCGAGAAGGAGATCCATCCGTTTTTAAATTTAAAAAGTGAAGCTTATTCGATTACAGATGCGGTGGTGGCAACCAAAAGTTGGTTGGGCAATAAAGCATCCAATAAATGGGCGGTTGCTGGAATCTCGCAAGGCGGTCATGCAGCATTAGGTGCAGCGCAGTATGCAGCCCGTGCCAATATGGATTATAAGGGTGCAGTTGCAATGGCACCGGCAAATAATCTGGAATTGATCGAAAACCTGTCGGAAATGGCTTTAGCGGATGCAGATGGGTTAATTCAGATCGGCGGTTATGCTGCACTCGATACTTTAACGGCTTATATGGCAGCGGGTATAAAGGCGGTAAATCCAACTGAGGCTGTATACAGTATTATATTTAAAACACCTACTGATAAAATTGCTGAGAAAGCAGAAAGAGAATGTCTTGCAGGAATGGGGGCTGCTTTTGCACTACCGATGACTGTTTATAATATTAAGAACGGGAGTCTTAAAGATTATCCGCGTAAAAAAGAGGGCTATAAGAATGATCCAATCGTAAGACAATTTTTGGGTACAGATTCACAGCCCTTACAAACACTCGTTAAAACGCCGATTATTATTTATCAGGGCGGTAAAGACACTGTTGTATTACCACAGGCGACTGATGCCTTGGTGGCACAGGCACGAGCTTTAACCACCAAAATTGATTATAGAACCAATTCGAGTTGGGATCACACTGGTTCATTTACGGCCAATGTTGATAATGGACAACTGCTAGAAGATATTAAGACCTTGCTTGCTAATTAAATTTTGAGTGTGTTTAGTCCTTACAAGAGGCTTCTTTTATAAGTCTTTTTTAAAACATAGATCAACCTAAAAGCCCCCTCATCCTAGCCTTCTTCCGTAAAGGGAGAAGGCACCTTCAATACCAATATGATTCATTCAATAGAATCATTTTTTGATTTTTAAATCCTCTTCTTTGCAAAGTGAATACTGCTTATCTTTTTTAAAGAAATGCGTTTTCTATGGTTAATCTGAATTGAGCCTCGTAAAAGTGGCATTTTTCTGGTTTAGACTTTGATGGAGGGGGCTTATTGCCGAAATATCAAATTGAGATAGGTTTAACTTTAAATTTAATTGTATTTGGTCGAAATTTTTATGTATTTCCCCTGATAAATCTAAAGATTAACAATCTTAAATTAGTTGAAACTTAAATATATTTTATGATTATTGTTAAGATTTTTTTAAATTATAACAATCAAAAGCATATTTTCTTAACGCTATAATTCACAAAATTTAGATAATATGTGAATTATAAAGTGCTTATTAATAACTTTAAAAGCAAGTATAAAGTTATATAAATACAGCATTATTTTAGTGATTTTGATGCTAATTACCTAATTTTTTTAAATATTTTAAATCATTTAAAGATCAAATGTAACTTGCTAAATTTTTATTTATGGCTAAATTATAATAAAGCTGAACTTAAGTATTGTGCAGTTGTGACGTAATTTAAAAAGTCATCAAGCAAAAGATCAGCGATCTAAGGGGATCGTGTTAACAAATGATTTGTTAGCAATCAAGTGATAGAAAAAAGATAAACAAGGATGAATGATATGAAATTAAATTTACTCACCATAATGTTGCTTGGATCTGGTCTATTTCTCACTGCCTGTGGCGGCAGTGATGACAAGGGGGGCAATTCATCTACAAGTACAAATGTAAATGCAGATGTCAACAACATTCAAAATCCAGTGGTGAATACACCAAAACCGTATGTCATTGACGTTAAGGGTTTTACACTTCCACCAAATGCAGCAGAAAGTGTGGTGATGACCTATAAAATGCAAGGCATCACTGGGAAAGAAACTCAAGCAACTGCTTTGGTTTTTACCCCTAAAACTGCACCACCCGCAGAAGGTTGGCCGATCGTGGCTTGGGCACATGGCGCTGCGGGTGTTGCCGACAAATGCGCACCAAGTAAAAATCGATTAATTACGAATTCTATTTTAACTGGCGAGGATAAATCTACCTATAACATGATTGATAGCTTTGTTAAAGACGGTTATGTGGTGGTTGCACCTGATTACGAAGGTTTAGGAGAGCCTGGTGGTCAGGAGATACATCCGTTTTTAAATTTAAAAAGTGAAGCCTATTCGATTACAGATGCTGTGGTGGCAACCAAAAGTTGGTTAGGTAATAAAGCGTCGAATAAATGGGCTGTTTTGGGACACTCGCAAGGTGGCCATGCGGCATTAGGTACGGCACAATATGCAGCGCGTGCCAATATGGATTATAAGGGGGCAGTCGCAACCGCACCCGCAAATAATCTGGAAATGATTGAAACTTTGTCGGAAATGGCTTTGGCAGAAATGGAGGGGCCGTCACTTGCTCAAGCACTCGGTTACGCTGTGTTAGATACTTTAACGTCTTATATGGCTGCGAGTATGAAAAGTGTTTATCCGACCGAGTCTTTATACAGCAAAATATTTAAGTCACCAACAGATAAAATTGCCGAGAAAGCAGAATCGTTGTGTCTTATAGACTTGGGGTTGGCTTTTTTTATAGCAATGGATGATTATGCAGCAGAAAATGAATTTAGCCTAAAAGGTTATTCTTCGCGTAAAAAGGATGGCTTTAAAAATGATCCAATTGTAAGACAATTTCTAGATAAGGATTCGCAACCACTACAAAGTCTGATTAAAACCCCAATTATTATATATCAGGGGGGCAGTGACACTATCGTGTTACCACAGGCAACGGATGCCTTGGTAGCACAGGCGCGTGCTTTAACCACTAAAATTGATTATAGAACGGATCCAACTTGGGATCATTTTAGTATACACACTGTGAATGTTGAAAACGGACAGTTGATGGAAGATATTAAGACGCTGCTTGCTAATTAAATTTTGAGTGTATTTAGTCCTAACAAGAGGCTTTTTTTATAAGTCTTTTTAAAACCATAGATCAACCTAAAAGCCCCCTATTATGAAAAATAGGGGGCTTTTTTATATGGACTTGAAGCATGTTGAAATTTTAGAAAACAATTTTTAAGAACATTGTTTTTGGTCTGGTTATTAAACCTCTTTCATAAATCAAAAAACGCTCATCTTTTTGTTTAATATTCATTCTGCAAAATTTAAGATTTTCAGGCATAATCTGCATTTATTCCCAACAAATTCATTCATTCTTGCAGATAAAGGTTATCAATGGATTTCTGTTATATATACCACTAAGCTTTTACCGTCCAAAGCTAAAAAATGCGGTGAATTAGATCCTTTGCTAAAAACATATAATTGATAAAAGAATAAGGGCATTGAGCATGTGTTTTGTACATTAAAGACTTTCAAAATCTTTGCAGAGTGTTATCGAAATAAAGGGGAAAGACTTGGCTTAAGGTTCAATTTGATTGCAGGTATTTATAATTTAGAACTGAGTAAAAAGTGATTTATGAAAGGAGTCTATTAAAAATTTTTAATAAATTAGTTCTTTTGGACGATTTAAGTTAAGTCAATTTTGTTATCAAATATTCATTCAAAATACTAAAAAATATTATATGCAAGGATGAATAAAATGAAATTAAATTTACTTTCAGTCATATTGGCTGGATCCTTTCTATTTTTGACTGCCTGTGGTGGTGGTGACAAGAGCGATATTCCATCCACAAGCCCAAATGTCAATGTAGATGTAAACAAAATTCAAAATCCAGTGGTAAATACACCCCAACCATATATGCCAAATTCCCCAAAAAATCGTCCAGAAAATGCAGCTGAGAGTGTGGTGATGACCTATAAAATGCAAGGCATCAAAGGAACAGAAACTCAGGCAACCGCATTGGTATTTACCCCCAAAACTACGCCTCCTGCTGGTGGTTGGCCGATTGTGGCTTGGGCACATGGTGCTGTAGGTGTTGCTGACGATTGTGCGCCGAGTACAAAGGAATTAATTACGACTTCGTTTTTAGGTGCACAAGATAGGTCTATCTATAACATGGTCGATAGTTTGGTTAAAGAAGGCTATGTGGTGGTTGCACCAGATTATGAAGGTCTAGGTGAACCGAGTAAGCAGGAGATGCATCCATTTTTAAATTTAAAGAGTGAAGCCTATTCGATTACAGATGCGGTGGTGGCAACCAAAAGTTGGTTAGGCAATAAAGCATCTAATAAGTGGGCTGTTGCGGGGCACTCACAAGGCGGTCATGCAGCATTGGGTGCAGCACAATATGCAGCGCGTGCCAATATGGATTATAAAGGAGCAGTCGCACTGGCACCCGCAAATAATCTAAAATTGATTGAGGAACTGTCGGAGATGGCTTTGATGAACATGGAGGATGGGACATTCGCTAAAACATTCGGTTATATCGTTTTAGATACCTTAACGTCCTATATGGCGGCGGGGATGAAAAGCCTTTATCCGACTGAGCCTGTATACAGTAAAATATTTAAGTCACCAATTGATAAAACTGCTGAGAAAGCAGAAAAGCTTTGTCTTGTCCCCTTGGGTTTTCAATTTTTGGGGGAGGTAGGTGCTTATATGACTAAGACTAATGGGAGTCTTAAGGGGTATTCTTCGCGTAAACAGGAAGGCTTTAAAAATGATCCGATCGTAAAGCAATTTTTGGAAAAGGATTCACAACCGCTACAAAGTCTGATTAAAACCCCGATTATTATTTATCAAGGGGGCAGCGACAATGTTGTAATACCACAGGCAACAGATGCCTTGGTGGCACAAGCCCGTGCTTTAACTACAAAGATTGATTATAGAACTGATCCGACTTGGGATCACTTTAGTATATACACTGCTAATGTAGCAAATGGCCAGCTGTTAACAGATATAAAGACGCTGCTTGCCAATTAATTGTTCAGTGTTGACCGTAACAATATAAAAATGCCCTTATTATCAGTAATAAGGGTATTTTTTATAGCATTTAATTCTATATTTTAATCTTAGAAAAAAATGGCTTAAGAAACTTTGTTTGGATCTGGTTATTGATTATTTCTATCAAAATCAGTATAGGCTTTTGATTTAGTCATGATCAGGATTGGTTTTTGATATGCATTGACTAAAAATACGAGATATGAATCATCTAAAATTGGTTGAAAATTAAATAATAAAAATAAACATTGATAAGAATTTATTTAAAGTAAAATGAACAAAAATATATTTTCAAAATAATTTTAATTCACATTATTTTAGAATTTTGTGAGCAGAATAACATCTTAAAGTAAAAAATTGGTAAATATAAGATTATATAATTGCTGTAATATTTCTGTGAATTAAATATTTTTAAACTAATTAGGTAAAAGATAGTTTCAAACTTTTTAATGTTAAATTTCATTTGCAAATTTATATTTTCAGTATAAATATAATGCAGATTTTCTTAAGGGTTGTGCGATGTGGTGTGCTTGTAAAATAGACATCCATTGCACATAAGGCAATCAATTGATCAGGGTTGGCACACTAAATTTGTTGGCACTGAAGTCATAAAAATTATTAATATGCAAGGATAAATCAAATGAAATTAAATTTACTCTTAGTAATGTTGGTTGGATCTAGTTTATTTCTAACTGCCTGTGGTGGTAGTGATGACAAGGGGGATAATCCATCCACAACTTCTAATGTAAATGCAGATGTAAACAATATTCAAAATCCAGTGGTAAATACTCCAGAACCGTATGTCATTAAAGATAATACTCTTCCACCGAATGCTGCAGAAAGTGTGGTGATGACTTATAAAATGAAGGGCATCACGGGGAAAGAAACTCAAGCAACTGCGCTAGTGTTTACTCCAAAAGCTGCACCGCCTATTGGCGGTTGGCCAATTGTGGCTTGGGCACATGGCACAGCGGGTGTTGCTGACGATTGTGCACCAAGTAAAAATCTATTAATTACGACCTCGATTTTAGGTGTAGATAAGTCTACTTATAATATGATTGAGAGCTTTGTTAAAGCAGGCTATGTGGTGGTTGCCCCCGATTATGAAGGTCTGGGTGAGCCTAGTGGTAACGAGATGCATCCATTTTTGCATGTAAAAAGTGCAGCCTATTCGGTTACGGATGCTGTAGTCGCAACCAAAAGTTGGTTAGGCAATAAAGCCTCCAATAAATGGGCTGTTTTGGGGCACTCGCAAGGTGGTCATGCGGCATTAGCTACGGCACAGTATGCAGCGCGTGCCAATATGGATTATAGGGGGGCAGTCGCCACCGCGCCTGCAAACAATCTAAGATTGATTGAGGAGTTGTCAGAAATGGCTATAGCGGAAATGGAGGATATGTCATTCACTCAAGCACTCGGCTATGGTATCTTGGATACGCTAACATCCTATATGGCTGCGGGTATGAAAAGTCTTTATCCGACCGAGCCTGTATACAGTAAAATATTTAAGTCACCGACTGATAAATTTGTTGCTGAGAATGCAGAAAAGCTTTGTCTTTTTGAGTTGGGTTCTGCATTTATGGAAGGACCAGTAACAGAATATGCACTTGCAAATGATAGAAATAGTCTAAAAGGTTATTCTTCGCGTAAACAGGAAGGCTTTAAAAATGATCTAATCATAAAGCAATTTCTGGCAAAGGATTCTCAGCCACTGCAAACTGTGGTTAAAACTCCGATTATTATTTATCAAGGGGGCAGTGACAATATCGTATTACCTCAGGCAACGAATGCCTTGGTGGCACAAGCACGTGCTTTAACCACCAAAATTGATTACCGAACTGATCCGACTTGGGATCACTTTAGCGTATTCAGGGTTAATGTTGAGAATGGGAAACTATTAGAAGATATAAAGATGTTATTTGCCAATTAATTGTTCAGTGTTGACCTTAACAATGTAAAAATGCCCTTATTATCAGTAATAAGGGTATTTTTTATTGCGTTAACTCTTATATTTTAAGCTTAGAAAAAAGATGAATTGAGAAAATTTTTTGATTGAGTCATTGATTATCCCTTTGATTAGTATTATTTAATATTTTTAATATAGAGATCGTTTATCATTGTAAGTATTTGCTATAAGACAAAAATAAAGTGAAAATTTAAATAATGATTAAAAAAACTTGCCTAACATTTTTTTTTGAAGTATTGATGAAAGAATTATACGCGCTCAGCCGTATATATAACTTTAAAAAAATTGTGCTTTAAGGAATAAGTCACATGAAAAAAAATGCATTATCAATTTTAATTCTAAGTTCAGGTTTGGTTTTATCCGCGTGTAATAACGGTGGTAGTGGGGGAAATTCTTATGAATCACCTTCAAATACGGATCTAAACACTATTGCAAATCCTGTTGTTGGTACACCTATAGCATATACCAAGACAGATTTTTCTGCGGTGGCGGCAGATAGTGTAGTGATGACCTATAAAATGAAAGGGGTGAAGGGAACTGAAGTACAAGCAACCTCATTGGTATTTACGCCTAAAACTGCACCACCAGCTTCAGGTTGGCCTATCGTAGTTTGGGCGCATGGTACAACAGGTGTCGCTGATGTATGTGCACCAAGCCGTAATGCGACGAATGATGATATTAAAAAAATGATTTCTAAATTCCTTGCGGAAGGCTATGTGGTTGTTGCACCAGACTATGAAGGTTTAGGCGAGCCGAGTGGAACTGAACTCCATCCATTCTTAAATGTAAAAAGTGAAGGTTACTCGATTACAGATGCTGTGGTTGCAACCCGTAATTGGTTAGGTAACAAAGCATCGAAACAATGGGTGACTGTTGGACACTCGCAAGGTGGTCAAGCTGCTTTAGGTGCTGCACAATATGCTGATCGTGCAAATTTAGACTATAAAGGTACGGTTGCTGTTGCACCTGCGTCACAACTGAATTTGATTCTAAATGCTGGAGAATCTAGTGTGGCAAATGCAACGCCTGTTCAACAGATTCCAGTTTATGCATCTTTAGATACGTTTACCGCTCTGATCGCGGCAGGCTTACGTAATGCAAACCCAACTTTAGACTATAGCCAAGTCTTTAAAGTGCCGACTGATGCGATTGCTAAACAAGCAGAATCTGTTTGTTCTTCTCAACTAGGCGATAAGTTCGGGGGAGCAATGGGACAGTATGTTGCAATCAATGGATCATTGAAAAATTATCCAAGAAAAACAGATACCTTTATGTCTTTACCAGCCGTTAAAACTTTCTTAGAGAAAGATTCGCAACCTCTACAAGTTCAAGTTAAAACACCTATCATCATCTATCAAGGTGGCGCTGATACCACTGTACCGAAAGCAGCAACAGATACCTTATATGGTACGGCGAAAGCACTGGCGACGAAGGTGCATTACATTACCGAACCAACTTGGGATCATGGTAAAGCCTATTCTGAAAATATCGACAATATTGTGGCTGATGTAAAAGGAATGTTTGCAGCACAATAACTATTTTAAATTGTAGATTTGAGCAAATGGCTTATGTTTTCAACATGAGCCATTTTTATTTAAAACGGAGCAAACTTGATTCTGTTTAATTACAAACTTCATGCTACAATACGCGCAATCTTAGCACGGCTTAAAAGCCCTAATTCATAGGACCTCGCTAATGTTCGCCAATATCTCTATTTCTGAATTTGATCCAGAAATTGCTCAAGCAATCACTCAAGAAGATGCCCGTCAAGAAGCTCATATTGAGTTAATCGCATCTGAAAACTATTGCTCACCAGCTGTTATGGAAGCACAAGGGTCAAAACTCACTAACAAATATGCGGAAGGTTACCCTGGCAAGCGCTATTATGGCGGTTGTGAATATGTTGATGTGATCGAACAATTGGCGATCGATCGTGCTAAAGCATTATTTGGTGCTGACTATGCAAATGTTCAGCCACACGCAGGTTCTCAAGCAAACTCAGCAGTTTATCTTGCTTTACTCAACCCAGGCGATACTGTTTTAGGTATGAGCTTGGCACATGGTGGTCATTTGACCCATGGTGCTAAAGTCAATTTCTCTGGTAAATCATATAATGCTGTTCAATATGGTTTAAACGTAGAAACTGGTGAAATTGATTACGAAGAAGTTGAGCGTTTAGCTATAGAGCATAAACCACGTATGATCGTTGCAGGTTTCTCTGCATATAGCCAAATTGTAGATTGGCAACGTTTCCGTGAAATTGCGGATAAAGTTGGCGCTTACTTATTTGTAGATATGGCTCACGTTGCTGGTTTAGTTGCTGCAGGTGTGTACCCAAGCCCAGTTCAAATTGCTGATGTAACAACCACGACTACGCATAAAACTTTGCGTGGCCCACGTTCTGGTTTAATCCTTGCAAAAGCAAACGAAGAAATTGAGAAAAAGCTTCAATCTGCTGTATTCCCAGGTAACCAAGGTGGTCCATTGGTTCATGCTATAGCAGCAAAAGCAATTTGCTTTAAAGAAGCAATGATGCCTGAATACAAAGAATATCAAAAACAAGTGGTTGTAAATGCTAAAGCGATGGCTGAAGTATTGATTTCACGTGGTTATGATGTTGTATCTGGTGGTACAGAAAACCATTTATTCTTGTTGTCTTTAATTAAGCAAGATGTGACAGGTAAAGATGCTGATGCTTGGTTAGGCGCTGCTCATATTACTGTAAACAAAAATGCTGTACCAAATGATCCACGTTCTCCATTTGTTACTTCAGGTATCCGTATCGGTACGCCAGCAGTAACAACACGTGGTTTTGGTGAAGCTGAAGTTCGCGACTTGGCTGGTTGGATTGCGGATATCCTCGATGCAAAAGGTGATGAAGCTGTTATCAATGCGGTGAAAGCAAAAGTTGAAACAGTCTGTGCAAAATTCCCCGTTTATGCTAAATAAGCATTAACTTGAGAAGGCCTCCTCTCAAGGGGGCTTTTTTTATGGTTGTTGAATAAGTTGAAAAGCTTAAACACCGAAGTAAATATCTGTTATAAAAGAAGTAGATTATGGGAGTTTATTGATACTTCGTTTCACGTTTCCGACATATAGGTTACATGCTGTAATTTTCGGCTTGTGGCTTAATTCATTTATGAAATGTCAACAGACCTATTATAAACATCGCTGCTATACCCAAATGATGTGAAAGATCGAAGGAATTAGGCACATGGCTAGTAAACCAAATATTATTATTTCAGAACAAGATTTACATCGCTTAGAAACGATGTTGGAACATCAGTCGAAATTGACTGTGACGATGCAACATTTAGAAGAGGAATTGGCACGAGCAGATGTGGTTGCGCCTCAAGATATGCCGCCCAATGTGGTGACCATGAATGCAAAGGTTTTAATCACCATAGCACCCTCAACGGAAGCAACAGAAATTACCTTGGTCTATCCGCATGATTTTCGTGGTGAGGCAGGGCAGGTCAATGTGGTTGCACCTGTAGGTACTGCAATTCTTGGCTTGGCTGAAGGACAGGAAATTGAATGGCCACAGCCTGATGGTCATTTGATGAAAGTTAAAATTGAAAAAATATTGTATCAGCCTGAAAGAGAAGGCGATTATCTCTAATAAAAATTTAAGAGATAAAATTTACCTGTTTAAATAAAGCCCAGTCATTACTGGGCTAAATTTTATATAAAAAACAAAAGTTAAAAACCTGAAGTTCTTCCTTTGCTTGGATACTTAAATTGGTGTTGAATATCTAATTTATAAATCTGTTTTGGATTTAAATCGATTTGCCATTGGTTGATATTGGGTTGTCCATTCCATTGTGTTGCAGTCGGGGGGATATTATAGGTCGATTGTATGCTGAGTTTACCGTTCTGGCTTTGTGGTTCAGGTTCAAAAATCGTGACTTGAATTGGGTAGCTATGTAAGTTTTGCACTGAATATTGCTGTTTTCGGATGGTTTCAGATTGAGTACCTTTGACTGGATTTTTCTTATCGGTTAAATCAGTCACTTTAACTTGAATTTGATCATCTGTACCAAAGCTCATTTGAAGTGCTTCATCTGCGCTATTGCTCCAAGCTCTTTGCCCAATATAGTCGCCATCAAGATATAGTTTTACAGTCCCAGAAGGCCAATTTTGATCAAGTTTTGAAATTTCAGCATTAATTGTGGCTTGAGTGCTTTGTTTCGGGATCGCCCAAACTGAAAGTTTCGCTGCGTATTGTTCAGTGCTTAAAGGTAAATAGATTTGTTGTTGACTGCTTGGAATGGAGGCTTTGGTCTCTGAACGGAATTCAGTACTAAAATTTAAATCAGCTGCTTGAAACTGTGGGAATTGCGGGGGTGCTTTTTTGACTGCGGCTGTCGACTTTCTATCATAACTCATTTCAGCCATCGCAATAGGTGCTGGTGCAACTGGATAAATTGGTCGTACAGGTTCTGGTTCGTAATAGTTGACCCACCATTGTTGTGGTTGAACTTGTTGAACGTAGTTTTGCGGTGTTGCTGTGGACAATGCCAATTTAACATTGTTCCAGTCTTCCCCAGTTTTTTGTGCAATCATCGCCATACGGGTGAGTTTAATTTGCTTGGTTTGGGTATTTAATTCAGCTTTATATATCGGTTGCCAGCGTGCATAAGGCACCATATAGCTAATTTTAATTTCACCACGTTGTGGTGCATTGACATAAAATTTAAGTGTACGTTGGTTAAACTCGCTGTCGCCAATGGCATTTAAGTCTTGCTCAAGCTCTTGTAAACGTTGTTGTAACTTTTCTTTTTCTGCCTTGGCTTGATCAATGGCAATAAAGGCCTCATAGGCTTGTTTGCGTACTTTTGGTGCAGAGCCTTTAATGACATTTTCTAAAAACTTATTTTGTAATTCAGCCGCTTGAATAATTGAGTTTTGTTCAGAAATTTTCTTTTTAATATCCTCTATATTATTGCGCAATTGAGAAGACTCATTTCCAGCAGGTTTATCCAGTGCGCTATCTGTATGCGAAACCGCATTGACTTCAATATTGCTACTTTGATATTGCAGTTGATCGATATTGAAGTTAGCCGCAAGACCATTCAGGGTAACGAGTTGTTCTCCTGCTTGTACAGGGATGGTTCGTTCAATTTTTGCCAGTGCAGGATACAGTGTGACTTGTTGAATCGGTGAATTGGATAAGTTAAGTGCAAAGCTATATGTTGAAGGAATGCATAAAATGCTGAGTTGTAGTGCTGTTTTTATATTCATTATGCGAGGCCCTAAAATACCTGAGATCAGTGTTAATATTTAAAATGTAGCAGAAAGTGATACAAATCAAAATAGTGATTAAAAGAGAAAACCAGTTGGTGCGAAGTTGATGAAATAAAGTTATCTTAATTTTCACTTGAATCTCTCGTTTCCCTGTTTTTATTTTTGATGGATTGTTCATTCAATTTTAGGATTCAGACGATCAATTTAAACAAAACAAAAAAATTCAGTTACACTAAGTCATCCAAAATTTGAAGGGCTGAACATTGAAACAATCATGCACAATACGGGATAAGAAGTTTCCTCCTGAATTAAAAACATGGTTGTATGCACAAGGTTCACTGACTCAGCAGTTAACTGATGTCGCGGGTGGTGTTTTTAAAGTTCAACCGATTCAAGAGCATTATCAAAGAATGAGTGTGCTGGATAGTCAATGGATGCTGATGCCACAGCAACATACCTCATGGGTACGTGAAAGTTACTTATTTGGTTGCGATGAACAACCTTGGGTAAAAGCAAAAAGTATTTTTCCTATTCTTAGTATCCATGGCAAAGCACGTTTATTTAAGCATATTCGAACCAAACCGATCGGAAAATTTTTATTTCAACGTACCAATCCGCTGTGTGAACGGCGTGTTTTAAAATTAGCAGAAGGTTGGACACGTCAAAGTTGTTATACTTGGCATGGTTGTAAATTTATTGTTCAAGAGACTTTTCTACCTGCCTTTGAGCAATTTTTGCAACAACAGCATATTTCAAAATAGAGTATTGAAGGACTGTCATGTCGATCGCGCAACACACCACTTGGCAACAACGGTTAGAAGCTTATTATTATCTGTGTCGTTTTGATAAACCAGTTGGGACAGAATTGGTTTTATGGCCGACCATGTGGGCATTATGGATTGCTGCAGAAGGTATCCCCGATATTGTGACACTGGTTGCAATGGTCTTGGGGACAATTTTTATGCGCGCAGCCGGTTGTGCGATCAATGATTTTGCTGATCGTAAAGTTGATGCACATGTGGAACGAACTAAAAATCGTCCACTGGCTACTGGGGTGATCTCAGCCAAAGAAGCGATTTGGGTGTTCATTGGTTTGGTGGCCGCCAGTGCGTGTACTTTATTTTTCTTACCGATCGCAACTTTTTACTGTGCGCTTGCAGGTTTAGTCCTCGCCTTTATTTATCCCTTTATGAAGCGTTATACCCATTTACCACAAGTGGTCTTAGGGATGGCATTTTCTTGGGGTATTCCGATGTCGTTTACCGCAATGGGAAAACCTTTAGACTGGACCTGTTGGTTGCTTTATTTTGGCAATTTAGCATGGACGGTGGCATATGATACCCAATATGCAATTACAGATCGTGAATATGATTTAAAAATTGGCGTGAAATCCACCGCTATTCTTTTTGGAAAATACGATATTCAGATTATCTCTTTATTGCAATTGACCAGTGTATTGTTGATTGGTACAGCATTGTATTTAGAAAATATATTGATTCCATTTGGCTTGATTGCCTTGTTATTGGTTGTTGCTGATTTTATTTACCAATGGTCTAAAACCAAAGCGCGAGATCCACAATTATGCTTTTGGGCATTTAGACATAACCGTTGGGTCGGTTTAATTATCTTTGTCGGCATTTTTATTGCATTATTTTGAATTTAAATTATTAAAATAAACCACTTTTGAAATTTCATCTGTATTTATAATAATACGAAATATTGATGAAATTTCACTAGATAAAGAAAAATAATAATTTATAAATGTGAGATATTCCTCTGTTTTATTAAAAAATATTGTAGCAAGACGCATTTATTTGTGCTTAATTAAGGGTGAACACGGAGCTGTTCAAAACAATAAAAAAATTGAGGAATTTGTAATGAAAGCAATATTTAAACAAACCCTATTGGCAATGACTTGCGGTTCAGCATTATTCTTAACTGCATGTAATGATGATGATAACAAGGATAACTGGGGTTCAAATAAAGATTATGTGTCTGAGAGTACCTATAATTTAGGTCGCATGCCTGAGGCTGAATCAATCAAAGTCATGACCTATAATATGCCCTATGTACTCGGTGGAACTAAGAAAGCTACAGCAATGGTTTTTGTTCCAAAAACCAAGAGACCTACTGATGGTTGGAAGGTAGTGGTTTGGGAGCATGGTACTGTAGGTGTGGGTGATGGTTGCGCACCGAGTAGAAATGAAATTAATGATCGATTTATAGGGATGGCACAGAGTCTATTAAAAGAAGGTTATGTGATTCTCGCCCCTGATTATGAAGGCTTGGGCACGCCAGGTATGCACCCATATTTAAATCTAAAGAGCGAAGCAAACTCAGCAATTTATGCAGTGAAAGCATATAAAGAGCGTTATGGTAATCAAATCAATGGTCAATGGATGTCAGTCGGGCAATCTCAGGGCGGACAAGCGTCTTTAGGTACCGCTGAGTTTTCCAATAGTGATGCCAACTATAAAGGTGCTGTGGCAGGCGCACCAGCCTCAAGTTTGGGGGATATCATTGCTGATGTTGCACCGAAAGCGATTCAAAAGCTACTTAAAGATGGAAAGGTGGATGCCGCAACTGATGTATCTGCTACATTATTGACCTATACGTCTTTTGCCGTTGTTGGCGTGACCGCTTATGAGCCTAAGTTTAACTATCGAGATGTGTTTAAAGAGCGTTCAAAAAGTATTGTTGCAGAGGCTGAAGGTTCAACAGGGGAGAACGGTTTATGCTTTACCGATTTAAAAACTAAATTTGTTGATGATATTAAAGGCTATCTCAAGGACAATAGCGGTAAAACTGTTTTAGATTATCCAGGATTAATCGATAATTTCAAAGAGAACCCGACCTTGAAAAAATTCTTGGCAGATAATCAACCTGCAACGAAAAGAATTAATACGCCTGTGATGATTATTCAGGGGACTGAAGATACCTCTGTGCCTTATACAGTCACAGATAAATTACAAAAAGACTTAAAAGCAATGGGAACTGATGTCACATTCTTAGCTGTGGAAGGTGCGAATCATACTGGAGCGATTATAGCGAAGAATACTGAACTGGTTGAGTTTATTAAAAAACATATGCCAACTACGAAATAAGTGTTTTTAGAAAATCATCAAATCACTTGGTTTTATCTATAGTTAAAATTGTCAGTGACCTTTTATAAAAAGCAGAGTTTCCATCGAAGCTCTGCTTTTTTGTATTTATATATGTTCATTTATACACTTTTATAGAAGATTTGATTGGCTTTTGATCAAGGCTATTTATAAAGCATGATCGTTATTTATCTCAACTGGCATTCGAGATCACATTTTTTTTAAGCTATTTCTATGATCCATAATGATGTATTTCTGCGTAATCCGTGGGATGGTTGAATGACTAATGCTGGCGTTTCTATTACATGGATTGGACATAATCGAATTTAAATTAAAGATAAACACTTGTATCTATATATTATTTTACTATTTGGTTAAAAGTATCCTAGCAAGATACTTTTTTTTATGCTTAATTAGTAGCTTGAACACGGAGTTGTTCAAACAATAAAAACTGAGGAATTTGAATGAAAACATTATTTAAACGAACATTATTGGCAATGACCTGCGGTTCAGTATTATTTTTAACTGCATGTAATGATGACGATAATAACTGGAATAACTGGGGTTCAAATAAGAATTATGTATCTGAAAATACATATAATTCAGATGTAATCAATGAGGCTACATCAGTCAAAGTCATGACTTATAATATGCCGAATGTACTGAATGAAACTAAGAAAGCTACAGCAATGGTTTTCATCCCTAAAACAACACGACCTGCAGATGGTTGGAAAGTTGTGGTTTGGGAGCATGGCACGGTTGGCGTTGGTGATAGTTGCGCACCGAGTAGAAATAAGTTTAACCCACGATTTAAAAATATGGCGCAAAGCCTGTTAAATGAAGGCTATGTGATTATTGCCCCTGATTATGAAGGCTTGGGCACACCGGGTATGCATCCGTATTTAAATCTAAAGAGTGAAGCTAACTCAGCGATTTATGCAGTGAAAGCATATAAAGAGCGCTATGGTAATCAGATCAATGGTCAATGGATGTCTGTCGGCCAATCGCAGGGTGGGCATGGTTCTTTAGGAACCGCTGAGCTTTCCAATAGTGATGCCAATTATAAAGGTGCTGTCGCAGGCGCACCTGCCTCAAGTTTGGGTTATATTATTTCTGTCGTTG
The DNA here is from genome assembly GCF_011759595.1 of Acinetobacter sp. BIGb0196. Lineage (NCBI taxonomy): Bacteria > Pseudomonadati > Pseudomonadota > Gammaproteobacteria > Moraxellales > Moraxellaceae > Acinetobacter > Acinetobacter sp. BIGb0196. The sequence continues at coordinate 1,674,493 of NZ_JAAOZA010000002.1, forward strand.
CGCCACAAGCAATTCGAGATATCCTTCAAAAAGAACAAGCTGGAACAGCCCCAGTAGGGACTGCTGTTGAAGTTTATGCTGAATTATTGGCATATGCTGCTTATACCACAGTTGGTGTGACTGCTTATGAACCTAAGTTTAATTATCGAGAAGTTTTTAAAGAGCGTTCAAGAGATATTGCTGCAGAGGCTGAAGGTTCAACGGGCGAAAATGGCTTATGTCTAGATGAATTGCATAATAAATTTGCTGATGATATCCGTGATTATATTGTTAGGAATGGCGGAAAAACTGTTTTAGACTATCCTGGATTAGTCGATAATTTCCAAGAAAATCCGACAGTAAAAAAATTCTTAGCTGAGAACCAACCTGCAACTAAAAAAATTAATAGTCCTGTGATGATTATCCAGGGGACTGCTGATATGGCAGTACCTTATCCTGTGACGGAAGGATTGCAACAACGTTTAAAAGATATGGGTACAGATGTAACGTTCTTACCTGTGAAAGATGCCAGCCATACTCAAGCGATTGTTGAAAAAAATCCTGAATTGGTTGCCTTTATTAAAAAGCATATGCCAACCACAAAATAATGGTTTTAAGAGAAGCATGCAGTCATTTGCTTTTCTTGGCGGTTAAATAGAGCGTGGTAAGTAAAAAAGCAGAGCTTTTATTAAAGCTCTGCTTTTTTTATCTCAATGTATGGCCGTTTGTACATTTTTGACTGAAGATCCAACAGGTTTTTTACCAAATGAAAGGTGATTAAAGAAAATATTGAGTAATACTGCTGCTATACACGTCGCACTTATTCCTGAATGAAATAAAGTTTGGAATACTTTGGGAAAGGCATGAAAGAAATCAGGGCTGATTAAAGGAATTAAGCCGACACAGATCGACACAGCAACAATGATAAGATTGGATTGGGTTTGATAATCCACTTTAGATAATGTACGAATACCGCTTGCTGCAACGCTACCAAATAAAACAATACCTGCGCCACCTAAAACAGGCATCGGAATCGCAGCAATTAAGCGTCCGAAAATCGGTAATAAACCCAGTACAACTAAAATAGCACCACCCGTTGCTACGACAAAACGACTTTTAACACCTGAAATGGCAACCAGCCCCACGTTTTGGACAAAAGCACATTGCATAAATGAACCAAATAATGGCGCAATCGCAGAAGATAGCATGTCTGCTCTTAAACCATCTGCCAAACGATGACTATCCATTTTTGTATCAACAATTTCACCAATCGCTAATAGGCTGGCTGTTGTTTCAGTAAGGATCACGATGGTCACGATACACATGGTTAAGATTGCAGACATTTCAAAGCTGGGTAGACCAAAAGCAAATAGATGTGGGAAAGCAAATAAATCACCATTGCCCACTTTTGAAAAGTCAGCAACACCAAGCAGGATGGTAAAAATTGCACCAACAATAATTGAAATGAGTACGCCTAGGCGCGCCATTGTAGCTGAACCAAAGCGACTCACCACAAGTAGTACGCCGAGGGTAAAGGCTGCAATCCCTATATTTTCTAGTGAGCCCCATTCGGGTGCTTTAGGGTTACCGCCCATAATCCAGCGGATTGCAACAGGTAAAAGTGAAATCCCAATAATAGTAATAATTGAACCCGTCACAATCGGTGGAAAGAAACGCACTATTTTTGAGAAAAAGGGGGTAATCAATATCCCGAAAATAGAACTGACAATCACAGCACCGAAAATCGTTTGAATATTTCCCCCAGTTGTACCAATCGCGATCATGCTTGCGACAGCAGCAAATGAAGTGCCTTGTACAATTGGAAGTTTTGCACCAAACCACTTTAGTCCAAGCGTTTGTAGTAATGTTGCCAAACCACCCACAAGAATAGATGCTGTAATTAATAAGGCAATTTCAGCTGCATTTAGACCAATCGCCGTACCTACGACCAAAGGTGCTGCAATCAGACCACCATACATGGTGAGTACATGCTGTAAACCAAATGTCAGGTTCTTTCCTGCACTTAAAACTTCATCTTCAGGTTGAATTTTTTTAATTTCAGTATTCATCTTAAAACCTTTATGACTTTGCCATCCCTGCACTACAAAGAGCAATTTATATGCCAAATGGTCAATAACTGTGAGCAAAGTGCTTTAAGTGAAAGCTAAAACTTATGTGTTTGAGGTTGATATTTAAATTATTTCTTTGTGCAAAACCGTTACTTTACGATGGATAAGGCTTAGCGTGTTTAGATTGGCGCGATTCTAAAACGAAGCACTAGGCTTCTTTCATCTGTCCTTTTTTAAAGCATAGATTAAGATAAAGCACCCTCATCCTGATCTTTTTCGAAGGGGAGGAGAAGTTTTTAATAGCAATATGATTCACGCAACATGATCATTTATTTTAGCTTTTATGCAGTTGTGTTTGATGGGTTATAGAATAGATAAAAAATTGTGCTGTACCTACAGCGAGTACACCTGAGGCAAGTATAAATTGCTGATGATAGGAAACACCCCAATGTTGCAAGCTACTAAAACAGATTCCACCAACCAATTGAGTTACAGCAAAAGCTAATGTTGCTATGCTCCATAGTTTTTTATAGGCCACATGATAAAGATGTAAAATGGTATATGAAGTAAGGAAAACCACAGCAGGATTAAGCAAACCTGTAAAAAAGGATGAGGTATAGGTAAGGATTGGATGGGTTGAAAAAATCGCAATAAAGATCGCCAAGACATATAGGCTATATAATATTTTTAATGCGGTAAAATTGCCAAATTTTCGTGCCAGTAAGTAAGCACTGATTGCACCTAAGGCACTGCCTGAACCATACAAAATCCAATTCAAGTTAATTAGATATAGATTAAGATGTAGGGTGTTTTTAAGATAATCAATCCAAAACAATGAGTGGGGAACATAGGCAAAAGCGCTTGAAGCATAGACAATCAGCAAACTAAAATACATACCATTGACTGCCCCCGTTTGATTGTTTGTTACGCTGATATGATCTAGATGATCTTTAAACAGATTGAGTAAATAAACAATGATCAAACAAATAACAGCAGAGAATACAAATAAAATCATCCATGCAGATTGTGTGTTGATTCTGTCGAGATAAGGCAAAAACAGGGTTGCCAATAATACCCCAATGCCAATACCACTAAAGCCAATAAAGTTGATGGTTAAACGTTCTTCAGCTTTGCTGCAATGTGCAACAATACTCGGTGCTAGGATCATCAATAAGCCACCACTGATGCCTGAAATGACACGCCAAAAGACATACCAGCTTTCGGGAAGACCTGAAAAAGCACAACTGAGTAAACTCACCGTTCCAGAAAATGCCGCCAAAATGATATATCGAGGCATGGTAAAGTTTTGAGGCAGTTTCATTGCCCAAAATGCACCAATTAAATACCCCAACAAATTTGCACTGCTTAAGATACTGGCAAAACTGGAGTCCCAATGATAAGCAAGACGGGTAGAGGGCAATAATGCAGTATAGGAAAATCGGAGAATGCCAATGCCTAAACACATACACAGACATAGAAAAATACTCAGCTGAATTTTATTCGATCCGATCTTGGTCATTGTGCAGATTATCCATTTTCCGTTAATTCACCTTAAGGTGAATTTAAAAAAATGACAATAAATAATCAGTATTTAGTTTGGGAATAATCAGGGCTTATTCACATAACTTAACCAGTTGGTAAAATCGCAGCTTATTGCAGGATATGTATGATTAATATCAAGGGATCAGTCTGTTTAGATTATTGAACAATTATGAATTGAACATGATTTAAAATAGATTGGCCCATCGACAAGTAAATTTCTTGAGGATTAAGCCTATAGATTATAGATTGGCATCTACAGGATCTCCGATCGTATAGTAATGTCCACCTGCAACATGATGTAGGCTTTTCCATTCAGCTCCAACTTCATGATAATACCAGTGACCATTGCGGAATACGCGATCATCCGCATACGCAGCGACGACTTTGCCTATAAATAAATCATGGGTTTGTTGATTATGCGGTTCAGGAATAAGTTCACAGATCAACCATGCAGCGCAGCCTTCAACCGCAGGGAGATGAAATCCCTCAAATTGGAAAAGTGGCGTATGGCAGTGTGAGAGTTTTTCAGGATCATTAAACTGACTGATTGAGCCTAATTGTTGTACCAGTTTAAGTTGTTTGAGTGTCGGTACCTGTAGGATGAAATGACCTGACTTTTCAACTAATTCACGAGTTTTTGTGCTTTTGTCTAAAACCACACTCACTTTGGCAGGCACAAGTTCTAAGGCACAAGCCCATGCTGCTGCCATGACATTGTTTTCGTTTTCATACTGGGCTGAAACAAGCACGGTTGGACCGTGATTTAACAGGCGATAAGCCTTAGAAAGTTCAACAGTTTGGATGTGTGAATTCATGAGATGGCCTATATTCTGGGTGTTAGTCTTTATTTGTATAAGCTTATACAAAAAATTCATGAGTGCGCTAAAGTGATGTTTTTATTATTAATAGTGCATGTTGAGAAAACAACACTTAAATATCAAAAAATGCTAAAGACTATTGGATATTTCACAATAAGCTTATAATAAAACGATCAAAACTATTGGAACTCGAATGAACTATACGCTCATTTTGAATATTGTCATATTCATTGCCTTGATCATACTGCTGATGCAAACCAGAAAGACAGATTGGAGTCTGGCTAAAAAAGTGTTTGCCGGTTTATGTTTAGGTGTGGTATTTGGGCTAGGATTACATTGGGTTTATGGTACAAATTCTGAAATTTTAACCGAGTCTATTCAATGGTTTAATATCGTTGGAAATGGTTATGTTAAGCTTTTGCAAATGGTAGTGATGCCATTAGTGCTGGTTTCGATCCTGAGTGCTGTGATTAAGTTACATAATGCATCTTCATTAGGCAAGATTAGTATTTTTAGTATTGGTACATTATTAATAACCACATTTATTGCCGCTTTGGTTGGCGTGTTTGTGGTCAATCTATTTGGATTAAGTGCGGCTGGTCTTGTACAGGGGACACAGGAAACAGCACGTCTTGAAGCAATTCAATCTGAATATATTGGTAAAGTCACAGACTTAAATGTACCTGATTTTATTTTATCTTTTTTGCCGACAAATCCATTTGCTGAACTCACTGGGGCACATCCAACCTCAATCATTAGTGTGGTGATCTTTGCTACGATGCTCGGTTTGGCAGGGCTTAACCTGATCAGAGATGATGCCGAAAAAGGCCAACGTATCGTCACTGCAATTGATACTTTGCAAGCGTGGGTGATGAAGTTAGTTCGATTGGTGATGACGCTTACACCTTATGGTGTATTTGCCTTGATTACAAAAGTTGTGGCAAGTTCTAAAGCCGCTGACATTGTTAATCTCGGTGGTTTCTTGGTTGCCTCTTATCTGGGTCTAGCTATCATGTTTGCAGTACATGCAATTGTATTGCTGCTGACAGGCGTTAATCCAATCCGATTCTTTAAAAAGGTTTTACCTGTATTAACCTTTGCTTTTACCAGCCGTTCGAGTGCGGCAAGTATTCCATTAAATATTGAAGCACAAACTCGCCGTTTGGGTGTGCCTGAATCTATTGCCAGCTTTTCTGCTTCATTTGGTACAACGATTGGGCAAAATGGTTGTGCGGGTTTATATCCAGCAATGCTTGCGGTGATGGTTGCCCCAACAGTGGGGATTAATCCACTTGATCCGATCTGGATTTTAACTTTAGCTTGCGTGGTGACTTTAAGTTCAATTGGCGTTGCAGGTGTCGGTGGTGGTGCAACCTTTGCTGCACTGATTGTTTTACCGATTATGGGTTTACCTGTGACTTTGGTGGCTTTGCTGATTTCCATTGAACCTTTGATTGATATGGGGCGTACTGCGTTAAATGTTGATGGTTCGATGACTGCAGGTGTTGTGACCAGTCAATTGATGGGGCAGACAGATCAAAGCATTTTGCTTTCAGATGAGAGAGAAGAGTTAAAACATAGTTAACCCATTTTTCTATATTATTTAAATGCCATAAAAACACCTAAATTACATTTAGGTGTTTTTTTCAACTAAAGTTTATCAAACATACTCTGATTCATTAAACGCATATTCATTAAAACAAGGCAAAGTATTCACTACTCGAAATAGCAGTTTATCGATCACTTTCTTACAAATATGATGGCCTGCTGGCGCTAAAACGTTCTATTTTGCTGCTTGATTACACTCAGCCAATTCTTTTGAATTTTTTGTCCAAATTTTTCCAGCAGAATTTTTATAGAAGGTGATTTTCCCAATTCGGGAGACCAAACTTTGACATGAGTCTATTGAAAGTTGATTGCCCCAAGGACCAGACATCCGACATACAGTACCATCGCATTTCCAAACCACATTAGGGCCATTCTCTATCGGTACGGTAACTGTCCCTTTATGTGTGCTTCCAGCAATCCAAATGGTATCGGCTGCAAAAGTCAGTGGAGAACATAGGATTAGGCTACTTATAACGACGCTTCGGAGTTTTATGCTTATTTTCATCGTGCTTATTGCATAATTATTGATCTAGGAAAGGTTATAAACTTCAAATGAATCTATAAAACAGGTGTATTTTGAATGGTCAATACGATCAAGCTAGAGTTTTAACTGTAACCATTTTAAAACATAGACTGTATCTGTAATCATTTTTAGTATCACTTAGAATAGATTAAAATGAGGAGTTTTGACAATGAAAATGTACCAAGTTGATGCTTTTACACAACAATTGTTTAAGGGCAATCCTGCTGCTGTATTGGTCTTAGATGACTGGCTGGATGATGCTTTGATGCAAAATATTGCCTTAGAAAATAATTTGGCAGAAACTGCTTTTGTAAAACGCATTGATGATGAAAATTATCAAATTCGCTGGTTTACCCCACAGGTTGAAGTCGATTTTTGTGGACATGCAACCTTAGCTTCAGCTTTCGTTTTATTTAAAGATTATACCCAAGCGAAGACGATTCATTTTCATGTTAAAGATTTGGGTATTTTTATCATCCAGCAAGCTGAGGATGGAAAGATCCAGATGAATTTCCCGATTCGCCAGCCACAAAGAGTGATCGATTATCCTGAGTTATTGAATCATGTCATTGATCAGCCTTTTAAAGAAGTCTACCTCAATGCGCAAGCTTATATTTTAGTTTGTGAATCTGCACAAGATGTGATTAATGCAACACCAAACTTACCCAATATCCGAAAAATTGCAGAACAATATCATGTGAGTACCGCATTAACTGCGGAGTCTGCAGGCTACGATGTGACCATTACCGCAGCTTCAAACGATTATGATTATGTGGCTCGCTATTTTGCCCCGCATAAAGGGATAGATGAAGATCCTGTAACAGGTTCAATGCATACTGGTTTAGCGCCTTTATGGGCTGAAAAGCTGGGTAAAACACAACTTATCGGTTATCAAGCATCAGCGCGCGGTGGAAAATTGTTTTGTGATATTCAGGACGGTCAACGTATCGAAATTTCAGGCTATGCACAGTTATTTATGCAAGCTGAGATTTTTATTTAAATTGATTTTAAGCTAGACATGTTCAAATCATTACAAAAGCCGTTGAAATAAACGGCTCTTTTTTCAAAACTTTACTATAAATTTTGTTCAGAATTTCTTAAGATGTTTAGCTTATAACTGTTTAAAATTTAAAAAATTCTGGATTCTCCTATGCTCATGCAGTTGAAAAAACTCACCTTGTCGCTTTGTATTCTTGGTTTTAGTGCGTCTAGTTTTGCTCAAGCCATCCTTGTTAAATCTGAACATAATATCGAAGAATATAAGCTAGAGAATGGCTTTAGAGTTTTACTTGCACCGAATGATAAAGAAAGTAAAGTCTTTATGAATACGGTTTATTTGACTGGTTCATTAAATGATCCACAAGGCAAAGGTGGTCTTGCACATTTACTTGAACATTTAGCGTTTAAAGGCACACAAGATGTAAAAGGCGAAGAATTTCAACGCCGTTTAGATCAATATACGTTAATGACCAATGCCAGTACCGATTATTATTCGACTAAATATACCAATATTGTACGTCCAGACCAAAATACCTTAAATGAAGTGATTTATTTAGAGTCACAACGTATGGACAAATTGGTGCTTCAAGAACAATTCGTTCCTTCAGAAATCAATATTGTGATGCGTGAACGCGAAGTGCGTATGGATCAGCCTTTTGCTGTGCTGATGGATCAAATGTGGAAAGCAGCCTACGGCAATAAGTCATTAGGTCGTTTACCGATCGGTGATCTTGCTGAACTACAGTCAATTAAAATGAATGAATTGAACAAATTCTATAAAGACTGGTATGCACCGAATAATGCGGTGATGGTGATTGCAGGTAAATTTGATAAAGCAGAAGTTTTAAAAGCGATTGATAAAAACTTTAGTGCGATTGCTGCACGTAAGATTCCTCAACAAGCAACAGTGCCTTTACTTGATTCTTCAACTATAAAAAATCGTAATTTTGTGGTGAAAAAGGGCAGTGATCTTGCCAAATTCAATATTTATATGAATGGTAAGAATGAAAAAATTCAGCCAGTATTAGCACTTGCGCCATATTTATATACCTTACAACCGAGTGGTCATCTATATTCCAGCATGGTGGAAACTGGCGTCGCGACCAATGTCCAGTCGACAACATGGTTAGATGATGATTTTAACTTGGTGTTTATGGGGGCAATATATGCACCAAACCATGATGCCCAAAAAATTGACAGTGCGTTGATTGCCGGTGTAGAGAAAAATAAAAGTTTTGATGATGTTGAATTAAAACGGGTTAAAAATCTGATCCAGAACGCCAATGAGAGTTTATTGACCAGTGCAGCAGCTGTTGGTGGTATGTTGAGTGATTATGTGGTGTCATCGCATGGCAATTGGGCACAATATTTTAAAGATCAACAGGCCATTCAAAAGTTAAGCGTAGCTGAAACTAATGCAACTTTAAAAGCATTTTTAACTGAGCAGCACCGTTTTAATGGTGATATTCAACCGACACCTGAAGATCAGAAAAAGGCCTTGGAGCAAAAGCAAGCTGCTGAAAAACCAAAAACTTTAGATCAACAAGCTGCTGCAGTAGAACCGTTAAAAGATGTCAGTGTTTATCAAGCTGAAGTTGCTCAATATGTTGAAAAATCGAAACAATATTTAACTGCAACAGAGAAAAAGATTCAACGTGGCACTTTAAAAAATGGAATGAAGTATGCTTTATTCCCAACTTCGACACGTGATGATAAAACCTATGCAACCATTGAGGTCAATTTTGGTACAGCTGAATCTTTAATGAATAAGGCACAAATCCTCGATTTTACGGCTTATTTATTATTACGTGCTTCTGAGCAATATAGTTTACAGAACATTGCAGATAAAACTATTGAAGCAAGTGGTGGAGCAACTGCGACTGCATCGGATAACGGGATTACCATTCAAATTTCAGCGAAAAAAGAAAAATTTGAAGAGTTCTTTAAATATATCGTGTCGGTGATGAAGAGCCCTAAATTTGAACAATCACAATTTGATTTAATTAAATTACAAAGCTTATCTAGTTTGGATCGACCATATACTGAGCCTGAAACAGTATCCTCTTTAACCATTGCACGCTTACTTGAAACTTATCAGCCGGGTGATTTACGCTATCATTTTGAACCAGAACTGGCGAAAAAACAGATTCAAGCAGCAACCAACCAACAAGTTGTCGATTTATATAAAACATACTTTGCAATGGATCATGCCTTTATTTCTATCACTGGGCAGTATGATGCAAAACCAATCAAGAAGTTACTTGAGCAACAATTTGGAAATTGGTCAGCTAAACAACCTTATCAGCGTCTATCAACAGAATTTACCACTTATAAAGCGCAGAAAGTGCATGCCCTTTCAGAACAACGTGAGTTTGGCAGTTATCAAGCTTTGCAGACCTTGCCTGTAGGTGTGGACAATAAAGATGCCGCAGCACTGATTGTCTTTAGTTATATTTTGGGTGACTCGCAATTGTCTTCTCGTTTAGGACAAGAGCTTCGTGAAAAAAATGCGTTAGTTTATGGCTTTGGTAGTCAATTAAACTTGGACTCTTTTAATGAAGCAGGCGCATTGTCGATCGAAGCCAATTACACAGCAGGGAAATCTGCTGAAGTATCGCAAGTGGTGCGTAAAGTGCTGAATGACTTATTAGCGACAGGAGTAACCAGTCAGGAGTTGGAAGCGGCTAAAGCCAATATCATGAAGCAACGTGTGACGTCTTTAGAAGATGAGCGCGTAATTCATCGTATGTTAAACAGCCAGCTTGAACGCAATAAGAAAATGGATAGTCGTGCTTTAAGAGATCAAGAGTTTGCTCAATTGACCAAAGCAGATGTGGATGCTGTGATTAAGAAGTATATTAAACCTGATCAATTGGTTGAAGTGATGGCTGACCAATATGGTCAAGCTCAGAAAAATCTAAATTGATGATTTAAATTATTGAATCACTCAAGGAAAGCCATACATTTGTATGGCTTTTTTTATCACTATACAAGATCTATAAAAATGAGCTATCAAGCTGTACTAATTTATATTGATTAAATTCAAAAAAACCGAGGTATTTAACCTCGGTTTTCAATTTAACGCTGCTTGAAAAATAAATTATTTTTCAACAAAAGCTCGTTCAATCACGTAGTCGCCTAAAACACCCATTTTAGGGGATTCTTTCAGACCGTGTTGGTCAAGCAGCTCGACAACATCGTCAAGGAATGCTGGGCTACCACAAAGCATTGCGCGGTCAGTTTCAGGATTAAAACGTGGTAAGCCAATTTTTTCAAATAATGCACCAGATTCAATCGCAGTAGTTACACGACCTTGGGTATGGAAATCTTCACGGGTTACAGTTGGGTAGTAAACCAATTTGTCTTTAATACCCAGCTCTTCAAAAAACTCATTGTTTGGAAGTTCATTGAGAATCAGGTCTTGGTAAGCCAATTCAGAAATAAAGCGTGTACCATGTACCACGATGACTTTCTCAAAACGCTCATAGGTTTCTGGATCACGAATCGTTGATAAGAATGGTGCTAGCCCTGTACCCGATGAAAGAAGGTATAAGTTTTTACCCGGATTCAAATCATCAAGCACTAAAGTACCTGTAGGTTTTTTAGAAATTAGAATTTCATCACCAACTTTTACTTTTTGCAAAATAGAAGTTAAAGGACCATCAGGCACTTTAATTGAGAAAAACTCTAATTCTTCTTCGTAGTTAGCGCTTGCAATAGAATATGCTCGCATTAAAGGCTTACCATTGACTTCAAGACCAATCATCACAAATTGACCATTTTTAAAACGTAATGCAGTATCACGTGTGGTCTTAAAACTGAATAGAGTGTCATTCCAGTGGTGTACGTGAGTAATCTTTTCGACGTTGAAAGCAGCCATTAAAGGTCTCAATAAATTATCAAATTAGAACAGCCTGCTATTCTAATCTAAAATCATTCTCGATAAACTGAATATATTTAATTGAACTTATCAGAAAAAATGATTATGACTGAGTTAAGTCTCCCGATTATTGGGATTATGCGTTCTCCTTATGTTGAAAAATTTGGTATTCCTCGACAACCAAATCTGGTTCAGGTGGAGTCTTTTATCGAAATGCATGCACCCTACAATGTCTTAGAAGCATTTGAGGGAATCGAAGAATTTAGTCATTTATGGTTGATCTGGCAGTTTCATGGCAATAAAAATCAACAAGATAAAGATAAGTTCCGTCCTCAAGTGAGGCCGCCACGTTTAGGTGGAAATAAAAAAATCGGTGTATTTGCAACACGCAGTATGTATCGCCCAGCACCGATCGGTTTATCTGTAGTACAACTTAAAGCTGTCAAAAAAGAGGGGAATGCAGTTCGTGTATATGTGACAGGCAGTGACCTTTTAGATGGTACGCCGATTATCGATATTAAACCTTATATTCATTATTCTGATGCTGTGGATGCGGCGCAAAGTGGTTATGCCCAGCATGAGCCTGTTCGTAAACAGGTTATTTGGTCTGAGCATGCTCAGCAATTAAAAAGTAAATTTCTTCAAACAGCTGACATGGACCCAAAATATATCGCTGAACTTGAGTCGGTACTGGCTTTAGATCCTCGACCAGCTTATCAGCATGATGATGCGCGTATTTATGGAATGCGTTTTGGGCAATTTAATATTAAATTTAGCTGTGCAGAAGAAGCGATCCTGATTCAGGGCATTGAGTCGTTCAATTATTGAAAACGTGATTCCATATCCTCCGTAAAATTTATGCGCTTTTGTCCGCTGTGATCGGATCATCTCGGTTTAAAGAGCAGGATAGTAGCTACAATTACTCTAAAACGGCTGTCTTGGCAAACTGCAGCAAATCTTGTTGTGATTTCAGCAAAAGCCGTTGCTGTTCTGCGGCAATCCAGCCCAAAGCAAACCAGACTTGGGGTTCTGTTTTTACCAATTTTTTTAACACATCTTCAGCAACAATCAGGTCATTGTAGAGACCTAAACTTTCTTGAGCAGGCTTTATAGCTTTTAAATATTTTTTGACTTGGCTTTTATCCGATAATGATGCAACAAACTCAATACTATAACGCAAACGCTTTAAGTTTTTACGAGTACGGTGCCGTGCTTCGATGTCTAAATTTAAATAGTTTTCTGCGTCAGTTTGAATTTTGCTATGTAATTGTCTAACTTTTTTAAATGCTGCTTTATGTACAGCTATTTGAGATTTTTCACTTGATTCTTGGGCAATAAATTGAATTAAGGATAGGACCAAATAATTAAAATTAAAAGATCTAAACAGTTTGGTTAATTTTTGCGAATCGACATCTTGTGGTTCTGGAAGTTTAAACTTAGGTGCACCAGCAGCCTCAAGCTGAGGTAATAACTCCTCTCGAATCATATCTAAATCACGAGCAGAACCGAGTTGTCTAAATAGTTCGGTTAACTGTGTTTGCCAAGTGGGATCGATATGCAAAGACCAATTTGAAAAGGTTTTTAAAGCACTTCTTAAGCGACGAATTGCCACACGTGCCTGATGGATATGTTTGGAATTAAAGTTTCCAGATGCAATTGCTGTAGTGTTGGGGAGTAGATGAGATAGACAATTATTCACGATCTTTTTTAATGCATTCTCAGGATGATCCTTTGAATCAAGAACAAGTGGCGTTTGCAACTGTACGGGATTGTCTGGAGAGTTTTGTGCAAGCTGAAAACCTTGCTGTGCTTTGCTACGGGTATCAAGCCATAAGTTATAGCGTTTCATCCGAGGTAAGATAAAAGAAATGAGATCTTGAACAGTGCCTTGTTTCAGTTCAAATTCTAATTCACGTAATGCGAGACGCTGTTGAAGGGCGATGATATGACCATGATCATAACTGACTTCAATTTCACTATTTTGAAATTTAAATAAGCTGAGCTTTCTTTCGATGTCTGTTTGAAACTGAACTTCTAATCCGTCTTTATGTTGCTCTAATAAGTGTTTAATATTTTTAGCAATATGCTTATTGCTGAGATAATTTTTTAGATCTAATCCTGTTTCCGCGCTTTCGATATTTTCCTCAAATTCAGCACGTTTAAGCCTTTGTTCTGTTGGAAGTTTGAGGGTTTGTACCCATTGCTGCTTTTCTTGATCATCTTCAAGGCATTGACGAAGCGAAATGGAATGCTCAGACAAAATAAATTGTGCCGTATCATAGTATTTGGCTTGTAAGTGCTGAATATTGGTATCTTTTCTTTGAAACGCCTTGATGAGCATTTCTTGCTTTTCTTCAGGTATTTGGAATTTCAATTCAATTTCAAACATGCTTATCGTTCCATTCTTATTTTCTCGATTTTAATCCGATAAATTGTTTTTTTTGAGTTTTTAATGAATGATTACAAATTCGCAACGTGAATACTCACGCGACTACAAATATTCAATTTTATGCAGTATTTAAAGAGATGATTTTATTCAATAAAACCATCTCTTCTCGCTGCTGATTTATTTTAAAAACTTACGGCTAACCAAGAACTGTTCCGTCGCTTCAAGCAGTTTTTCCGCATAAGCTTCTTGTTTTGCGGTAAGCCAGCCTAAGGCAAACCAATCACTGGCTTCTAGGTCGGTTTGTTGTAGGTAAGATGATGATGAAGCAAGCACTTGATATTGCTCACAAGCTTGTTGAGCATCATTTAAAGATTTCGCATATTTTTGTAAGTTTTTAACATCATAGATATTGGTTAGGATTGGAAAGCTAAATTTTAATTCATTTAAATGCTGAGCCAGCGCTTCTAAACTTTCAAGGTCAGATAGATCGGCTTCATTTAAACTTTCTTGTAGTTGTCGATACTGATTTTGCAATGTATTTTGCGCAAACCATTTTAAGTCATGGGTTGGCGCTTTCGCAGACTGTCCTAAACTGAACATGAGTAATTCTAAATAGTGCTGCACATTTTGAGTCGATTTGACCAAATTGATGAGTTTTTCATTGGCATACAAAATATCCCGATCTAAACTTTGCGCCGTTTTCGGATTTTGCAGTAACGCACCTAATGTGCGTTGCATATGTTCAAAATGCTGTAAGTTTTTAAAGTGACTCTCAAACGCTGAAAGTTGATGTGACCATTTATCCGTTTTGGTATCTGTCCAATCTTTAAACAGAGAAAGACTTAAATGTAAATGGTGTAGGGCAGTCTGTGCTTGAATAATATGTTCAGGCTGGGCAACCTGTGCAGAAATCGCGGCAATATTTGGCAATAAATGTTGTAATTGACTGGCAATAAGCACACGTAAATTTTTATCTGCAGTGTCTTTTTTATTTAAAATGGTTTCTTTGCTGAGCTGTGCTGGACTGACTTTTTGATCCACAGTCAATAAGTGTCCAAACTCAGCTTTGCTACGTACATCGAGCCATAAGTGATACTTTTTAACCCATTCAAAACTAAAGGCTAAAAGTGATTGAATTGAGCCACTTTTTAACTCAAATTCTACTTCATGAATTTCTTGTTTGGCGGTTTCAGTTCTGACTTCACCAATATCGAGGCTGATTTCAATTTCAGCATCTTCAAACTGAATCACACGGATGGTACGTTGGATGTCAGTTTCAAATTGTAATTGAAGTTCGTCAAATTTATCCCCCAATGCATTTTTTAAAACAGCAAGTGCTTCGGGTTTATTCTGGTAAATATCAAGATCTAAATGTGGGGCTTCAGCAAGTTCACCTAAATCAATATTGTCTTCAAAGCGTTGTAAATGGCTTTTGGTGGCGGCTTTTAATGTTTGTACCCAACGCGTTCCTTCTAAGCGTTGACGTAGTGCAGCGCCGTGTTGGGACATCTGACGATCAAGTGTGTCGTAGTATTTTGCTTGTAATTGAATAATTTGGGATTTTTTAGGATCTAATGCTTTGAGGAGTGCATTGCGGCGGGCTTCCGGAATTTGAAACTTTAATTCAACTTCAAGCATGTGAGGGTCCTAAGTGTTAATCATGGTTATTAGAGAGTTAAACATTCTTGAATGTTTAATCTGGCATTGTAACTTAAAATGTGTCATCAGAAGACTTGTATAGCATGCCATTTGAGTATTTTTTACCGCTATATCGTTACTAATTAAATATTTAGAATGACAAAATTTCCTATTTCGTGACTTGTATGGTCTAGGCAATACTTGAAGTCGCAAATATAGATGAATTGTCAACAGACTTAATATTGAATTTGGCTGTTATTGCAGCATAAAATAAACTAAGCTGATTAAAAATAAAACAGGATGATTGATCATGAACGCGTATGTTGAGCCTAAATCGGAATTAGAGCAAAACCCTAAGTTTGAATTACCAATTAAAAACTATTCAGAATTTTATCGTTTTTATTTAACTGAACACCGTAGCATGATGAGTCGCCGTTTGCATGCAGCTGGAAGTAGTGTCGGTATTTATTTCTTTAGCAAAGCAATTCGTCAACGTAAAGCAAAATACGTGGTCTATGGACTGCTTTCAGGCTATGCGTGTGCTTGGGTGGGGCATTTTGTATTTGAGAAAAATAAGCCAGCAAGTTTTAAGCAACCACTTTATAGTTTTATTTCGGACTGGCGTATGCTTTCCGATATTGTACGTGGCAATTTAAGTTTAAAAGACCGTAGTCTAGATAAAATTGAGAGCTAATCTTGTCAGTAAGGTAATAAATTAAACAAAAAAGCTTAGAGATTTCTAAGCTTTTTTGTTTTTGTCACGTCTTCGCTGAGAAAACTTGCTTATAATCCATTTATTTGATTGTTTGAGAATATTGAATGCGCGGTCTTTACCTGATTACCAACGACGATCCAATCCAATTATTATTAGAAAAACTCGAAGCTGCTTTAAGCACTAAGCAAGTCGCTATTCTTCAGTATCGCCGTAAAAAAGTAGCTCAATCTGACCAAGCCAATGAAGTGAAGCAGATCAAGCAATTGTGTGAAAAGTATCAGACACCATTTTTGATTAATGATGATTTAGATTTAGCTGAACAATTTAGTTTAGGTGTTCATCTTGGGCAGTCTGATGGTGAAATTTCAGATGCAGTGCAACGTTTACCACAAGGTGTCATCATTGGGCGGACTTGCTTAAACTCAATTGAGTTGGCTGAAAAAGCAATCGCTGAAGGGGCAAGCTATGTGGCCTTTGGCGCAATTTATGCAACATCGACCAAACCTGAAGCAGGTAATATTGGCCTAGCAACATTACAGCAGGCATCTGAAAAGTTTGATTTACCTATTTGTGCTATTGGCGGTTTAACAGTTGAAAATTCTCAAGCTGTGATTGAGGCTGGTGCTGACCTTTGCGCTGTGATTAGTGATATATTAGCTTTATCAGTTGAAAATATTCCTGCCCGTATCGCAGCTTGGGCACAGTTATTTGCAGAAACTGCAAAATCTTAATTTGTATCGTGATTTTTTATATCATTTTGAAATTTTAGTATTCTACAGGATTGAGTCGATTTATGAGCCTATCTCCAAAACAAGAGCAATTGTTTAAACAAGCCAGTAAACATATTCCAGGTGGAGTGAATTCTCCAGTACGAGCGTTTAATGGGGTGGGTGGTACGCCAGTATTTATCGAAAAAGCCAAAGGTGCTTATTTATACGATGTCGATGGCAAGCGCTATGTGGACTATGTGGGTTCTTGGGGGCCGATGATTTTAGGTCATGCACATCCGGATATTATCCAAGCAGTACAAGAAGCAGCAGTTGATGGTTTAAGCTTTGGTGCACCGACAGTACATGAAACCACACTGGCTGATTTGATCTGTGAAATCATGCCATCAATTGAATTGGTTCGTATGACCAACTCAGGTACTGAAGCAACCATGACGGCTATTCGTTTGGCGCGTGGTTATACAGGTCGTGACATGATTGTGAAATTTGAAGGTTGCTATCACGGACATTCAGATTCTTTATTGGTTAAAGCGGGTTCAGGCATGTTGACCATGGGTGAGCCAACATCAAAGGGTGTACCTGCTGATTTTGCCAAGCATACGGTGACCTTGCCATATAATGATATTGAAGCTGTTAAAGCTTGTTTTGCGAAATATGGTCAAGAGATTGCAGGGGTAATTGTTGAACCTGTTGCTGGAAATATGAATCTGGTTAAACCAATCAAAGGTTTCTTAGAAACGATTCGTGAGCAATGTGATCAATACAAATCAGTATTTATTATTGATGAAGTGATGACAGGTTTCCGTGTAGCACTCGGTGGTGCGCAAGCATATTATAATGTAAAACCTGATTTAACGACTTTGGGTAAAATCATTGGTGCTGGATTACCAGTTGGTGCATTTGGTGGAAAACGTGAAATCATGGAATGTATCGCGCCTTTAGGCGGGGTTTACCAAGCAGGAACCTTGTCGGGTAATCCTTTGGCTATGCGAGCAGGGATCAAAATGTTTGAAACCCTTCGCCAACCTAACTTCTACACCGATTTGTCTGCAAAATTAGATCAATTATTACAAGGTCTACAAGCGGCTGCAGATGAAGCTGGAATCCCATTCTTTACTCAACAAGCTGGTGGTTTGTTTGGTCTTTACTTTACTGATCAAATCGAAATTAGCAGTTTTGACCATATTTTAAAATGCGATATTGAAGCATTCCGTAAATTCTTCCATGGGATGTTAAATCGTGGTGTAAACCTTGCTCCATCTGCATTTGAGGCAGGCTTTATTTCAGCTGCACACAGTGATGAAGATATTCAGTTTACCATTGATATGGCCAAACAAGTCTTTGCTGAAATGCAAGCTTAAGGGGATTTAAGACCACTTCGATTGCTTGAATAAATGAGCAGAATGGACAGTCTTTTTGAATCAAGTTTGATTTAGAATAAAAGCCTGTAGTCCTTAGACTACAGGCTTTTTTGTGATTTTAGACATTATAATTCAGGAAGAAAATATGCAAACCAAACACTATTTAACCTTATCTGATGCAGAGTTTTTATTGAATAAAGCACATCAATATGCAATTGATCATGCTTTTAATGTCAGTATTGCTATCGTTGATGAAACGGGCAATTTATTGGCAATGAAGCGTATGGACGGCGCTTCTGCATTGACGTCGAAATTCTGTTTGGACAAAGCCAGATGCTCTGCATTAAGTCGTAGACCGTCGGGATCATATGAGACACTTATCAAAAATGGTCAAATGGGATTTTTAACCATGCAGAGCGGTTCAGGGATGTTGGAAGGTGGTGAGCCTATTTTGTATCAAGGTCAGTTGGTTGGTGCCGTGGGTATTTCTGGAGTGAAATCATTTGAAGATGCTGAAATTGCACGACATGCAATTCAAGCCTTTCTTTCGCAGTTCAATTAAACCTCTATACTTAAAAATTATGTGTATCGGTAAATAAGTTTAAAGAGGTGTTTAAATAAACACCTCTTTTATCTTGTAAAATTACAAACGATAGAATTGTTTGGCATTATGGTGGAAGATCTTTTCCAGTGCATTTTCATCATATTGCATCACGATATCACTAAACGCATCAATGATATTCACTAGACTGGTATTGACCCGATCCATTGGGAAATTAGAAGCAAACATCACCCGATAGGTGCCAAAACTTTCTAAAGCATGCAGAATCAGTGGTGCAACAAGATCAATGATTTGTTGTTTAGAAGCCAGTTGTTTTTTCTTATAAAATTGATGACCAAGCACTGGCATAAATAGACCAGACATTTTGGTATATACATTTGGATAAGCGGATAATTCAGCAATAGCGTCTTGCCACTGATAAAAAATATTTTCACGCGCTGTTTTAGACAAGCCTGTATTTTGTCCAATTTTACCAAACAGACCTGCTGGTGTACCAAAGTGGTCTAAAACAATCGAGGTTTCTGGGAACTTTTTTGCCAGCTCAATTACATCGGGAATTTGATGAGAATACACCCAAGCATCAAAACTCAGATTATGTTGCGCGAGTTGTTCAAAGCCTTTTAAGAACTTTTTCTCGGTATACAGGTGCGGGATATCTGTCCAATTATGCACGCCTTTATCTTCATGAAAGGCAGCCATGCGGCGTATACCGCGCAAACGTTTAGATGCTTTTTGGTGTAACTTTAAAATCTTCTTGAAATTAGGATCACAAGGGTCTGCGGTAGCCACGATGCCACCGAGCTTTACGGTGTTTTCATTAAAGGGTAAGGATTCAATAAATTCTGTTTCACCTACGACACCTTTGCCTTTATTTTTTGCCCAACTGGCTTCAATATGCACCACTTGTTCGACCGTATATGAGCCAAGATCATGTTTATAGTCTTGTGGTAAATAGGGGCGGGTAATGTGTTCCGTCAGTCCAACCGTTTCAATCAAATCTTTGGTTTTGACTAAACGCACCATTTTATCGAGTAGGAATGGGCGCTTGCCCAAAAGCTTTACCGCAAATGCTGCTGCATGAGGGGTGTTGTAGGGATCCCACTGGTGAATATGTGGGTCAATGATTGGAAAATTCAAATCTTGCATATAACGTCCAAATTGTTATTTATTATCAAAATACAATACATGAATTTTATAAAAGGTGAATATTGTCACTTGGTAAATTTATGGGATAAGGTCATTGGGAGGATCAGTTGATTTTATTGTTTTAGGGATGACTGCCGAAAGATTGTTATAAAAAAATAACCTCATTGAAGAGGCTATTTTATCAATGCTTAGATCAATCTAAGATGATTTATCTCAATCAGTGTTGATGATCATGGCCATCTTGATCATGTTTGTGGGTATGAAAATCTTCGTTTTTACGGAAACGGAGATAATTTTCAAACTGCTCACAATACTCATCATAATTGTCTTCAAGCATCATTTGGAATTGTTGCAATATATAAGACATGACTTGTTCTTTGGCGTCACGCATTTCATCACCATCTTTAAAGGTGTTTGCAGCAACCCAGGTATTAAAACGTGCAGTAGCGAAGAGCATTGCTGAGCTGACTTGTCCACGAAGTTCTTCTGGCTTAGGTTGCTGTCCTTTCGCTGGGCGGCAAAACTCATTGGCTTGTTTGATAAACTCATCCGCACGCTCAAAAAAAACAGCATTTAAAGCTTCTTCTTCGGTGACATCAGTAGCATCGATTTTTTGAGACATGACTTTTCCACATAGCGTATTTCATTGGTGGGCTATTATAGGCAATCCAAGAGTTAAACGAAACGCTTTACTTCTTCTGTATCTGAATTTGCAAAATAGCTGTCAAAATTTTCTTGATATTCATCGAGATGATCTTCAAGCATGAGTTTAAATTGTTCCACATAATAGTCTAAGATGACTTGGCGATCCGCTTTAAAATCTGGTGCTTGATTGTAGGCACAAGCTGCATGCCAAATACTATAACGGGCATTGGCATACATAAATGAAGCACTGATCTTTCCAGGATGTGCTGTTAGGTGTGAAACTTGTTGATTTTGATCTGCAAATTGATTGGCGAGAGCAATAAATTCATCAGCACGCTCATAAAAGTATTCGTCAGATTCAACTTCTTCAGTTTCTTCAAAAAAATCATTATTTTCGGACATTATCATTCCTTTTCATAGACTTGTTTCATTGATATAACTATAGCATACTCAAATAGCCTAAGCTTAATAAATACTCAAGGAGTAGATAATGCAAGATGCGATTGCCATACAAAGCTTGAAAAGTGATATTGCATTATTACGCCAAAATATTTGGCCGCCTGTAGACTTGAGCAATGTTGAAGGTTTGCCAATTTATTATGGAACCCAATCCGCAGTAGAGGCTTACTATAAACAGTGGCTTGGGTTGCTTGAAAGGGCACAAACCTTGTATCAACCTTTTATGCAGGATGAGGCTTTAGATGTGGCTCAATTACCCAGCCATTTAAATTTACCTTTGTTCTTTTTTCATGTAGATCGGATTCGAATTAATAAAACCCGTGCCAAAGAATCAAAAACTTTTCGTGGGATAGCTTCACTGGTTGAGAAATGTGGGCAATTTGAACCCAGCCAAATTAAAAATATGTCGCAGTGGTTAAACAGTGATGATACCGCAGCCTTGGTTGCGCATCGTGAGTTCATTGATTTAAGAACCTATATTTTTCAGTATGGACAAAGAGAATATACGAGAACACGATTTTATGTGAATGGTTTAATCTTGAGCACTGAAAAAGATTTTAAATTGGTGGATGCCCGAGATAAGCCGCGCAAGCCACGTAATGATAGCTATGCTGATCCTTTAGCGGATAACAATCTCTGGAAAGTATTTGGCAAATATCGTTAGGCTATTGTGAAATAGATGGTTGTAGATTTTGTTAAATAGGCTGTGATTTTTAACTTTGTTGTTTTTCTATCTACAAAATAAGATGAGTAAAATATTTTGATGGATTGGAATGATTCAGACGCTGGTCTAAATAAAGATCAGCGAAGTTTGTATTTGTTGATGAGAAATTGATCTTAAATACGTTGATTCAGAAGGGAATGATTGACTTTTTCATCCTTGCAAAAAAGTGCTTCTAATATTGAAGAATCCAAACAAAAACGATGATAAACATCGTCATATGCAAAATTTGAATTGGAGCAAAGATCAAGGCATAGCGGCTGCCACCACTTAAAAATGCATTGATCGATTTCGCAATGGCATGTGCTGCTAAACCTAAAACAAAGGCGAGAGATAAGATATGATTACTCGGTTCTCCCTGAATGACAATCGTGGCCAAAGCGCCATGAATTTCAAATAATGAGGCCAAAAGCGTACCTGCAATTAAACCCGCATCACCCAATAAAAGATTTAGCCCATATACACCTGCCTGAATCAAGGTTAACGACGCTGCAATAATGGCTGCTTCTTTTAGACTAAACATACGACTATCTACAAGCTGATTATTTTCAATCGGTTGTGTATGACGCATAAACCATAAGGCAAAAATAGTCAGGATCGCAATAGCGATTAGACTGGGCAGTACAATGAGCTTGAACCATGTAATACTGACACCAATTACAATAATCATGAGTTGTAGTAGGGTCGCGACGCAAGACATTAATGCAGCCCCTGCATTGGCTTTGGCATCTGCACGTCCATTTCGGACTTCTAATCCTAAGCTGGCAATGGTTGCGGTACTGGAAACAAAACCAGAAGCAAGCGAAGACAGCAGCATAGCATTTTTTGATGACAATAATCGTTTGGCAATATGTGCAAGTGCTTGCACAGCCAAGATTAAGGTGAGTAATTTTAAAATAACATAGGGGTTAAGCACAGCACCCCACAAAGCTTTGTTTGGTGTCAGTGGCAATGCAATTAATAACAATGCCAGTAAGAAAATTCCATCTTTAAATTCAGATTCTGTAATCCATTTTCCAGCAATGCCATGCATAGAATGTTTAGTCATCAACAAGACGGTGAGGATGACCGATAAACCTGCAGCAAAAGAAATATTCCAAACGCACATTCCACCGATAAAATAAGTGAGGATAAATGCAATTTCAGTGGTTACACCAGGATCATCAGTTTGATTCTTTAAAGAATAAATGACGATACCCCCTGTAATGAATGCACCCGCAATGCCAAAATAGGGACCAAATAAAAAACAAACAGCACCTAGTAAAGCGCAAATGGCAAATGACCTTAAACCGGCAAAACTATTTTGATTTTCACGTTGCTGACTTCGTTCACGTTCAAGGCCGATAAGTAGACCACAACCCAATGCAGCCGCAATGATGGTGAGGAAATCGGTATAAGAGCCAAATGAAAATGGATATAGCGATATAAAATTCATAGTGCTCTCCAAATAGGACCATGAATTAATAGAATGATTTCAATGTATCGCAAAGTTTTAGAAAAACAAAAGTTTATTTTTTAGCCATGCGTTAAATACATTGTTGAATTTAGAAAATCCAAGAAATACAACAATTAATTTTGTTATAGTAGATTGAGTTTCGGGGATATAACAATGCAATTTAATTTTGAAATCGATACAGCTTGGTGTTTAGAACAATTATTAAAAGATGGTCGTATTACAGAACGTGAAAAACTATTGGTACAAACCACGCATCGACAACGCGATCAGTTGAAGTGGCATCCTCTGCAATGGATTGCCAGCTTTAAGCTCGTCGATGCTAAAAACCCAATAAAAAGACTAACATTGACCACGCTGACAGAATGGTTAGCTGAAAAAGCCGAACTCAATTCATTTACGATTGATCCGTTAAAGGCCGATGTGACTTCACTAACCAATGTCATGTCGCAAGAGTTTGCAATAAGAAATAAAATTTTAGCAGTTGAGGTCAGTGCCGATAAAATTCTGATTGGTACAGCACAGCCTTTTATGACGGATTGGGTACATAATTTAGAGCGTAGTTTAAGCCCAAAAAAAATTGAAAAAGTAGTATTAAATCCTGAGTTATTACAACGCTATTTAACTGAGTATTATCAAGTCAGTAAAGCGGTCAGCAATTCGCAAAAATCCAGTGCCTATGATAAAGAAAATAAAGGTGTAGAAGCACTTTTACAATTGGGTGATACCCAGAATCCTGATGCCAATGATCAGCATATTGTGAAACTGGTCGATTGGGTTTTACAGTTTGCTTTTGAGCAAGGCGCGAGTGATATTCACTTAGAACCGCGTAAGGAAAAAGGCAAAATTCGTTTTCGTATCGATGGGGTACTGCATACGATTTATAATATGCCAGCCAATACCTTAACCGCAGTTATTTCACGGATTAAAATTTTAGGTCGTATGAATGTTGCAGAAAAACGTAAACCGCAGGATGGGCGTTTAAAAACACGGACACCGAAAGGGCAAGAAACCGAGCTACGTCTTTCAACATTGCCGACTGCTTTTGGTGAAAAGTTAGTGATGCGTATTTTCGACCCAGAAGTTTTGGTACGAAGTTTTCAACAATTGGGTTTTGATGAACATTTATTGGCACAGTGGCATGCTTTAACGCAACATAGTCATGGCATTATTTTGGTGACTGGTCCCACAGGTTCAGGTAAAACCACCACGCTTTATTCTTCGTTAAAACAATTGGCAACCGAACAAGTGAATGTCTGTACCATTGAAGATCCGATTGAGATGTTGGAGCCAAGTTTTAACCAGATGCAGGTCAATCAAGGGATTGAGCTTGGTTTTGCTGATGGTATCCGTGCGTTGATGCGTCAAGATCCAGATATTATTATGGTCGGGGAAATTCGTGACCAAGATACTGCCAACATGGCGATTCAGGCAGCATTAACGGGTCATTTAGTGCTCTCAACTCTGCATACCAATGATGCACCATCAAGTCTGACACGTTTGCATGATTTAGGCGTGCAGCCTTTTTTAACCGCTGCAACGATTTTGGGAGTATTGGCTCAGCGTTTAGTGCGTAAGCTTTGCCCTCATTGCAAACAAGAAACCTTTATCAATGAACAAGAGTGGAAGCATTTGACATTTGGCTATCAGACCAAAATGCCTAATTTTGTATATAAAGCAGTTGGGTGTGAGGAATGCCGTCAAACAGGTTATAAAGGTCGTGTCGGGATTTACGAGTTTATGCCGATTAGCCTTGAAGCAAAGCAGCGAATTAGTGCGGGCGTGACTTTAGATGATTTAAAAATGCAGGCAAAAAAAGAGGGTATTGAACCATTAAGAATTGCTGGTGCACGTAAAGTATTGGAAGGCGTAACAACGCTGGAAGAAGTCCTTAGAGTTGTGCCTTTAAATTAATTTTGACTTAAAATAGCAAATGAAGAAATCCTAAGATTCACCTCATGTTGGTTTGTTTTAATGCTTCTATCGAAACAATGAACCGATATGAGGACACAACAATGAACGTCATTGCGAAAACAATTTTAACCACAAGCTTGATTGGTTTAACAAGTTTTGCTACTGCAAACACAGCGGTAAATCAATCAGCGCTTACACCAAGTTTAACCACAGTAAAACAAGCTTTAACATTGAAAGATGATACTAAAGTGCAGCTTCGTGGCAACGTGGTCAAAGCAATCGGTGATGAAAAATATCAATTCCGTGATAGCACAGGTAGCATTACTGTCGATATTGATGATGAATTATGGCAAGGTAAACCGATCGCGGCAAATGCTACAGTGACATTGTTTGGTGAGGTCGATATCGACTATAAACCGACGAAACGTGTAGAAATTGATGTGGATGCCGTGAATTTTTAATTGTTTTATTTGTTAACAATAAACCACAGCAGATTCTCGTTATATTCGCTAAGACTACATGTGTATGCATGTGGTCTTTACCCATGTTCAATAAGTATGAATAGTAACAAACTGCAGATTTTATTTTGATCAAGGCTTTATCTGCCTAAAAGAGAGATGGTCTATGCGAATTTTGCTCGCTGAAGATGATAGTTCACAAGCTGAAAGTATTAAATCTTGGTTGGAAATGGATGGCTACAATATAGATTGGGTCGAACGTGGTGATCATGCAATTTTAGCCATTGAACAGCATCAATATGACTGTATCTTATTAGATCGTGGTTTGCCCAAAGCCACTGGCGATGAAATTCTTAAACTGTTAAAACGTCAATTTCCAGAAATTCCAGTGATTTTTCTTACCGCAAGAGATAGTATTCAAGATCGTGTGCAAGGTTTAGATCTCGGCGCAAATGATTATTTGGTAAAGCCTTTTAGTTTAGAAGAATTATCTGCTCGAGTACGGGCACAACTCAGACAAACCCAAGTCACAAATTTACATGAAATAAAATATGAAAATTTAGTATTAGATACTCAAGCGAAAACGGTATTTCAGGATCAGCAAGTTGTTCATCTCACCGCAAAAGAATTTCAAATTTTATATAAATTGATGCAAAAGCCTGAACATATTGTGACACGTGAGCAATTGGAAGAATCACTTTATGCTTGGGGAGATGAAATTGAAAGTAATGCGATTGAAGTTTATATCTATCAATTGCGTAAGAAGATCGGTGGACATTTGATCAAAACAATTCGTGGCTTGGGCTATCGTATGAATAAAGAGCAAGATTGAGTATTTCACCGAGTACTTTTAATGATTTCAATAGGATGAATATGACCCAGGCAGTATCACTACAAACTAAGCTGATTAAGACTTCAATGCTCAGTTCAATTGTGGCAGGTATTTTTGCGCTGGTACTTCTGGTGAGCCTTTCGATTTATCACAATATGAACGTACAAGATGAAATCATGGATGAAGTTGCAGATATGCTTCTGATCTCAGATTTAAGTGCGACGTCTGGTTTTCAATTGGATGAGTTAAGTGATGAATTTGATATTCAATATCGATTGATGAATGGTGAGGTGATGCTGACCCAATCACCTGAATTTGATTTGCAACAGGGGCATGACAATCTTCTGGCGAAGGGTGAAGACAATGGGTATGCATTTATTTGGGCAGAGAATAAGTTGTTACGTAGCTACCGAGCGATTGATCAGGATTCTCAGTTAAGCGTCTATGTTATACAGCCCTTAAGTGTCCGTTTTAAAGACTTATTGCAAAGTTTTATCAGCTATTTATTGGTTTTATTGAGTCTCTGGTTGGTGCAATGGTTGATTTTACATTTCTCAGTTAAAAAACAATTTAAATCTATTCAACTGCTTTCGACAGAAATTGCAGAGAAAAATGCCAATGATCTCAGCTTAATTCAGCAACAGCCTGCATTTAAAGAACTTGAGCCGATGGTCAATCAGCTCAATCAAATGCTTGCGCGACTGGATCAAGCTTTAATTGCTGAACAACGCTTTACCGCAGATGCATCACATGAATTACGTTCGCCACTTTCTGCGATACAAATGCGTTTGCAGTTATTACAACGCAAATATGCCGAGGTCCCTGAGATTTATCAGCAACTCAATAGTATTCAAAATGATGTGAATCGAGGAACGCTAGTCCTTGAAAATCTTTTGCTTTTGGCCCGATTAGATCCAGCGGATGCCAGTGAATTACCGAAGACTTGGATAAGTCTGGAGCAAATGACTCAGCATGTGTTAAATAGTTTAGATCCTTTTATAGACGAAAAGCAGCTTCAGATTCATATTCAAAGCGAAGATGTTCAGGTCTATGTAAATGAAGAATTACTTTTTATTTGTATTCGCAATCTTGTAGATAATGCGATTCGTTATACGCCAGTACAGGGCAATATTTATATTCAGATTGGACCTTTAAACAATAGCAATAGCTTTGAAATTCAAAATGATGGTGAGGGTATTCCTCAAGACATCTTAGATCGTTTAGGTGAACGTTTTTACCGAGCGTTGGGGACCAAAACACAAGGTTCAGGCTTAGGTTTATCAATTTGTAAAAAGGTGATCGATCTGCATCATGGACAGATTCAGTTTGCTGCTTCCGAATATGGCGGTTTGAGCGTTTGTGTTTATTTACGTTAAAGCTGTACGATTGAATCGGTTATTTTTATTGAGTGTTTAGCATTTCATTAGATCGTTTTATAGAGATAGGTTGTTGTATAAAAATCTATAGATAAGCATTAAAAATCAGCTGACAAAATTAAAAAGCAGTATGCGCTGATTCATACTGCTTGTTCCCACGTTTTTTGTTTTAACTTAATGTTTTTATAGTTATTTGGTCAAAATTAGACGATTGTTACGTGTTAAACGTAAGCGATATTCTTCTCCAGCATGCATGATGCGAATTTCGCGCCCTAATGCAAATAAGTTATTTGAATGTAACATCGGAAGAGATTGGTGAGCTTCAGTGTTACGTGTGAATAGGCTAAAAGGTGCGTTCATTATTGTTACTCCGTGTGGGGTGCTGTCTAAGTGATTTAAATGATAATCATTATCGAATAGGTCTGTCAACGATAATTTTTATCATTTATAAAATTTCTATAATTGCTTACAATTCATTAAAAATTCAGGTGTCGATTTTTATGTCTAAACCCAGTATTCATGTGGCTATCGCTTTATTACTTTATCGTGGGAAAGTGTTGGTCGGTTGGCGCAATGCGGATCAGCATCAGGGCAATAAATATGAATTTCCTGGCGGCAAAATTGAAGCAGGGGAAACGCCTGTTGAAGCATGTCGTCGAGAGATCTTTGAGGAAGTGGGAATTGGCATCCAGCAATGGCATGCTTTTGATGTAATTCATCATGTTTATGATGATGTTGAAGTGTTTCTTCATCTTTTTCATGCCACGGTTCCTGAACAATATTTACATGATGTTCAGAAACCTTGGACATGGTATGGGCGTGATCAACTATTCGCGCTGAATTTCCCTAAAGCCAATCAAGCGATTATTCAACGCTTGTACTGGGCGCATCAAATTAAAATCTCCGACAATCTTTCAGTATTGAGCATAGAAAAAAGTCTAGATGACAACGCGCAATTTTTTTATTTTAGAACGACTGCAGATCAGGTTGCTGTAACACAAATTTCGCAGTTAGCTGCAAATGCCTTATCTCGCTTGATCATCAATATAGAGCTATGGCAACAGTTGCCTGAACATCTTCAAAAAAGTATAGCTGCTGTACATTATAAACAGCATCAATTGATGGATTTACACATCGAGCAGTTACCAATCGGTCTACGTTGTATAGCAGCATGTCATGATCTGGTATCTTTACAGCGAGCACAGACATTGGGTTTTGATGCTGTGATTTTAAGTCCAGTATTTGCAACCCAGACCCATCCTGAAGCCAATGCACTTGGATGGGAAAAATTTGCTGAATATGCCAAGACCTGTGATTTACCCGTCTTTGCATTGGGGGGATTAAGCCAAGCTGATTTAGTGATTGCACAACAGCATTATGCATACGGGATTGCTGGGATTCGAAATTTTTAATCGAGCAGAGATATTGGCTTAAACAGTTATAAGCGTTGTAACTGTTTTTGCGCTTCTGCGATGGTCTGTTGATTTTTTAATTGCTGAGCAGCCTGCAAAATAACATTCCAAAAGGTTTTCTTTTGGGATGGGCTTTGCGCATAACTTAAACCACGTCGTGCTAGAGATTCAGCATTCGCATATTGTTTCTTCTGATTGGCAATTTGAGCCAAATAAGAGAACACTTGTGCTGATTGTGGTGCAATACGTTGTGCATGGATTGCATAACGTTCAGCTTCATCCCACTGGCCCTTTTGATATGCAGTTTGAGTTTGTTGGATGAGCTGTTTAAAGGCTGGGATATTTTCTCCATCCTCAAATTTTTGCGTTTGAGGCTTGGATTGTGGTGCAATTACGACAGGAACTTTTTCACGTTTAATTTCAGGGCGTTCATAAGGGGTAATTTTTACCCCATCTGGTGTAGCAACCCGATGGTCAGGCTGTTCAGATTTTGGCTTTTCAACAGATTTGCTTGGTTTAGAATTTTGTTGGGGTGTTGTTTGACACCCAGCCAAAGTTAATATTCCACTTAAACTTAGAATATAAGCGATTGTGCTTACATTTCGTTTCATCACAAATTCCTATTTAAAAGCCAATTTACCCGTATATCCAACATGTTTAGATTAGTTGTTATAACTACCACTTGAGATCACATGACCTCTTGAGTCCTGATCTAAACTGTCTTCACTTTCGCGAATATAGTTTTCTATACTATCACTTGAATGCGGCTGTGAAGTGTTTTGTTGCGTATCAGGCGTGGATTGAGGATCAACTTGATAATATGGCATTCCGCACTCTGTCGCACGATTAGGAACTGTGTGACGTAATAATGGAATATATAGTGCGCCTTCACAGCCTTGTGCTGAAAGCTCCCCAGTTCGAGAGTCAATCCATTGCCATGAAATATCATCTGTTTGACGTAAATTCACTGGTTTTTGGCGTAATTGCTTCATGACATTGATCCAAACAGGTAATGCACCTGATGAACCTGTAAGTCCAGTGATTTTATTGTTGTCTAAACCTAACCACACCACTGCTAAATTATTGCCTGAATATCCAGCAAACCAAGAATCACGGGTATCGTTGGTTGTACCAGATTTGCCCGCAAGTTTGAGATCAGCTGGTAATGTGTTGTAAGCCGCTTTACCTGTACCTGCAGACATGACTTGTTGTAAGCCAAAGTTCAATAAGAAGGCAGCAGAAGGGTCTATGGTCTGTTGTACATTTAAACCAAAACGCTCCAATAAACGACCATTAGAATCTACAACAGTACGAATGGCTTTGGTTGGATATTTAAATCCACCTGTTGCAAAGTTACCATAAATACTCATCACCTCCATTGGTGACATATCTACAGCACCAAGGAAAATAGACGGGTAGTTTGGAATCTTTGAGGTCACGCCAAATTTAGACAAGTTGTTGCTAAATGTAGAGATCCCAAATTCGTTCCCTAAACGTACAGCAGACAAGTTATATGAGTTTGCTAAGGCTTGAGACATCGGAACATAGCCATGACCTGTTCCACTATAGTTCTTTGGTGTCCAGGTTTGATTACCACTGACAGGTAAACTAATTGGCGCATCTTCAATTGGTGATGCCCAGTTATAACGACCTGATTCCAACGCGCTTAAATAAATCACAGGTTTAAGCAAAGAACCCACTTGACGTTTAGCATCTACAGTACGATTAAAGCCAGTAAAGTCTTGGGTTGAACCAACAGCGGCAATCAATTCGCCATTTTCAGGACGGGTAACTAAAACAGCGCCTTGTAAGTCTTTTAGTCTTGCTGGGTTCGCATTGGCTAAACGGCTCACCGTTTCTCTAAAACTCTTTTGCACTCTAGTTTGTGCAATTGGATCAAGTGTTGTAAAAATTCTTAAACCTTGATTGGTTAAATCTGATTCTTGGTATTCGGTTTTAAGTTGACGACGTACAATATCTAAGAAGTCTGGGAAGCTTGCTGTACCTAATGTTGGTTTACGCACCACATTGAGCGGACGTGCAATTTCTTTTTCATATTGTGCTTGGTCTAAGTATCCCATCACCAGCATATTGTTCAGCACAATATCGCGACGTTTTTTTGCGCCTTCAGGATTTTTCCAAGGGTTAAATAGGGTAGGGCCTTGAACTAAACCAACCAAAAATGCTTGTTGTGAAATATTTAATTCACTGAGTGGTAAACCAAAATAGAATTGTGAAGCCAAACCATAACCATTGACAGAATAGTTACCACTTTGACCTAAATTCACTTCATTTAAATAGGCTTCTAAAATCTCGTCTTTGCTGTAATGAAGCTCTAATAACAGCGACATCAGGGCT
The DNA here is from genome assembly GCF_011759595.1 of Acinetobacter sp. BIGb0196. NCBI lineage: Bacteria > Pseudomonadati > Pseudomonadota > Gammaproteobacteria > Moraxellales > Moraxellaceae > Acinetobacter > Acinetobacter sp. BIGb0196. The sequence continues at coordinate 1,706,078 of NZ_JAAOZA010000002.1, forward strand.
TCATTCACTTTACGTTTTAAGGTCTTTTCAGGGGTTAAGAAAAAGTTCTTAACCAACTGTTGCGTCAGTGTTGAACCACCTTGACGTTTACCACCAGTCACATTACTAAGTAAAGCACGTGCTGTACCACGGAATGAAATACCATGATGGCGATAAAAGTTTCTATCCTCTGTGGCGATTAATGCTTCAATCAAAGGTTTAGGAACTTTATTTAATTTGATGAGGACACGGTCTTCATTGTGTTGCGGGTAGATACCACCAATCAACATCGGTTCTAAACGTGCGATTCCAGTATTGGTCGGTTTGGTGGCTTTTACATCTGTAACTGTATCGCCAGCAAAGGTCACTTGTAGGACTTGTTCTGGATCTACACTGTCACCAAAGTCAAAGCCACGTGTATGCACGTAAATTGTATTCGGTTGGGTAATATAGGTTCCCGATTTGGTATAACTATCACTGTTTTTATAACCGAGTAATTTGAGCTCTTGTTCAAACTCTATTTGGGCAATTGGCGCAGTTGCATAAATTTCTAATGGACGAGCGAATACTTTCGCAGGAATATCCCAACGATTGCCTTCAAACTTATCTCGAATAACATTGTCGAGGCGAATTAAGTAGACGCTAAATGCGAGAAATACTGCAATAATTAATACACAAAAAATCAGTGCAATTAAGCCTATACCACGTTCGGTCTTCATATACAGATAATAATACCCAAATTTATTTTCGCTAATCATGCGAAGCTTTTCTTAATTTTGCAATAATAAATCTGTGAAATACACAAATTTAAAGGCTTTTTAAACATTCTCGTTATTTTTCGTATATGAATGATTTTATAAACATATACTGAGAGTGTTATTATATCTCAGAATTTCAGTGGAGCTACCGCGTCTGTGCAAATTTCACCAAAGACCTTTCGTAATATCGGTTTAATTGGAAGACCAGATAAATCATCTGTGGTTGATACGCTTTGTCTTATACACGATCATTTATTAAGTTTGGGTCTGCATCCAGTTTTTGATACAGCTACAGCACAACTTGTACCTTATACCAATACACAAACTGTCAGTAAGAATCTGCTCGGTGAAGTGGTTGATTTGGTTATTGTCGTGGGTGGTGATGGTTCTTTATTACATGCTGCACGTGCATTGGTAAAATACAATATTCCTGTACTTGGGGTGAACCGCGGTCGTTTAGGTTTTTTAACAGATATTAAACCGACTGAAGTGTTGTTTAAGTTAGATCAAGTTTTAAAAGGTGAATTTCAGCTTGATCGTCGCTTTTTATTGGAAATTGAAATTCGCAGTAAAAATGAAATAATTTATGATGCAATTGCTTTGAATGATGTGGTACTTCATTCTGGTAAATCTGTACATATGATTGATTTTGAGCTGAACATTGATGGGCAATATGTTTATCGTCAACACAGCGATGGTTTAATTGTATCGACTCCGACAGGTTCAACGGCATATGCCTTATCTGGTGGTGGACCGATTTTACATCCAAGTATGGATGCAATTGCTTTGGTTCCAATGCACCCACATACGTTGTCATCAAGACCGATTGTGGTGGGTGGGCAAAGCGAAATTAAGATATTGATCCGTGAAAACCGTGTGTTGCCGATGGTCAGTGCCGATGGACAGCATAGCGTTTCATTAAATGTCGGTGATAGTTTGCATATTCGTAAACATCCCTTCAAACTAATACTTTTACATCCACCAGGTTATGACTTCTATATGGCTTGTCGTACTAAACTTGGCTGGAATCAAGATTTTGATTCTTTTCAGCGGGATTGACCATGAATATTGAACAGATGCTTTCTATTTTAGATGCTGACATTGTTGAGCGTTTAAAAACTGCGGTAGAAATTGGTAAATGGCCAAATGGTGTGGCGTTGACTGCTGAGCAACGTCAAACCTGTATGCAAGCAGTGATTGCTTGGGAACATCAGAATATACCTGAAAAAGAACGTACAGGTTATATCGATAAAGGGCATAAAGAAGAAGGTGAGGAATGTGATTCGCATGTGCCTGAGCCAGAATTTAAACCGATTCGTTTTATCTAACTGAGCAAAAGATCCCTTGAATCATAGAGTAGCTTTACTTTGTGATTCAAACACTCAATTTAAAAAACAATAATATTTAAACTGTTTCAATCATGATGCTATTAAAACGATAACTATGTTAAAACGATAAATACGTTCAAACGAGAAGTGAGTAATAAGGTGATAAAGATATTCAGCATGATAAAAACGATAAAGAGGTTAAAATGCTCAAGCTGTTCAAAACAATAAAGCTTGCTCGACTCAGTTTAGTCTGTATCACTGCAATTTCGACCAGCGCATTCGCTGAGCGAACAAGTGATGCAAGAAGTATTCAATGTTTATTAGATGTTACCGTAACCGCAAGTCAAAATTTCCAAACGCCAGTCACACAATATACATCAATTAAAAATGATGGCTATCCCATACTGTTAATTGGTATCAAGATCCGTAATGCTTATACAGCCGACGCATCAAAAAAGATAAAAACCCATCATCTGTATTGTTCAAGTCTGATTGGAAAGCAAAAAGATGCTTATTTATCTGGTCCTTATCAACCCAATAATATCGATGTCAAAATGGGTGATCAGTTGCAACTTATCAATATTCATTCTTCAGGGAAAAGTTATCCCTATTGGGCTGATTTTTATTTTATCCAAAAGCGTGATCAATAACGTTCACGCTTCTGTTTGAAGATGAAATTAGAAACGTGTGTTCCAAAGATGCTTTGCTTTACTCATGGCTTCTGGATAGTTATTTACAATACCCATGGTATATAAAGCAATGCCCATTGTTTCAGTGATGGCAATTTCACCATACTCATGTGCTTGTTGGCCTTCCCAAACTGCTTTAAAAATAGCGAGATCAAGTTGTTCTTCTGTTGGGCTGCGGTTATCGGTTAATTTAGGTAATTCATGTTCATAAAGTTCACCATTTTGAATACCACAGATAAGGGTTTTGGCATCTGGATTGCGCTCAAACTCGCCACCTTCACCTTTAATCACAGCACTATTTTTATAACCTAATTGAAAGGCAGCTTGTTGATGTGAACTACGATAAGCAGGGTGGAAAATTGCCTGTAAGGTTGCTTTGGCATTGAATGGATTAATCAAACGAGCCAGTGTGTGAATCGGGGAGCGTAAACCCATCACATTCCTAAGATTGATCAAATCTGCCAAGATCGGAGAGACCACATTTAAAGGCAAATAGGCAAAATTTTGGGTGTCTAGTTGCTGTTTGACTTGTGCTTCATTTTGGCAAATTGGAAAGCCTAAGTATTCTAAGACTTGTTCAGTATACACACGGTTCATGGTATGGCCTGATGCACCATGCATCACGATCTTATAGCCATGCTTTGAAAGTGTTAATGCTGCCAATAAAAACCATGGGTAATGTTTGCGTTTACCTGCATAAGATGACCAATCTAAATCCACAGCAAGTGGCTGAAAATTCAATTGGTCTTTGGTCGCTTGGACAAAGCCTGTCAGTTCATCTACAGACTCTTCTTTGACCCGAAGCAACATTAAAAATGCGCCGAGTTGCACATCTAAGACTTCATTTTTCAAAATCATTGAAAAAGCTTGATAAGCTTCATCATAAGTTAATGATCGTGCACCATTTTTCCCTTTACCGACAATTCGCACAAACTGCGCAAAAGGATGTTCAAAGTCTTTATAAAGATTGCGTTTTGTATTCATGTCAAATGGATCAAGGGAGAGGAGACAGTGGAATACACTATGCCATAAATGGATCTGAATCGTATAGATATAGATGATATTAGACTAAGGTCTAAGCATAAATTGCACAGATGTTAGGCGAAATTAACATTTGCATAGAGATTGATCATCAAAAATTAATTAAAATAGACTTGAAGAGCGTTTTATTTTTTATCTCCTGTTCTGTATTTATTCTTTTGGCCAAGGTGCTAGAGAGAATAAATCTTAAACATCGTCATTCGTTGTCATTGTTTTGGAAAACTTTCGTTTTCTGAAGGGATTTTTATTTGCTAAAAACCAACTTCTCAGAAATTTTTATCGAGATTTTGGACTGTGTCAGCAAATGGTAGCATTAACATTGGATATTTCTTCAAACAGAAATATAGAAAGAAGTAATTATCATGGCTAAGAAACCGCTGTATAAGTCACTCTATTTTCAAGTGATTGTTGCCATTATTTTGGGTGTGATTGTAGGGCACTACTTTCCAAGTGGTACTCAATTGATCAATGGTGTAGAGAAAAGTGTTCCAGGTTTAGGCGAACAACTCAAACCTTTAGGTGATGCTTTTATTAAGCTCATTAAAATGATTATTGCCCCTGTGATTTTCTGTACCGTGGTCAGTGGGATTGCGGGCATGGAAAGCATGAAATCAGTAGGTAAGACTGGTGGTATTGCACTTTTATACTTTGAAGTCGTTTCTACCATTGCCCTGATTATTGGTTTGGTTGTTATCAATATCGCCAAACCGGGCGTTGGTATGAATGTTGATCCTGCGACTTTAGATACCACGGGTATCAGTAAGTATGTGGAATCAGGTGCATCACAGTCTACTGTTGATTTCTTTTTGCATATCATTCCAAATACGGTTGTGGGTGCATTTGCAGAAGGTGAAATTCTACAAGTTCTTTTATTTGCCTTATTGTTTGGTTTTGCATTACATAAACTTGGCGATGCTGGAAAACCAGTATTAAGATTGATTGATCAAATTTCGCATGTGTTCTTTAACATTGTGAATATGATTATGAAACTTGCGCCAATCGGTGCCTTTGGTGCGATGGCATTTACCATTGGTAAGTATGGGATTGGTAGCTTAGCGCAACTTGCACAGTTAATTCTTTGTTTCTATATCACATGTTTGTTGTTTATCTTTATTATTTTAGGTTCGATCAGTCGTTTCTGCGGATTTAGCATTTTAAAAATGATTCGTATGATCCGTGAAGAGTTGTTGATTGTATTGGGTACATCATCTTCAGAATCTGTATTACCGCGTATGCTGAAAAAGCTTGAAATTGCTGGCTGTGAAAAGTCTGTGGTTGGTTTGGTGATTCCAACAGGTTATTCATTTAACCTTGATGGTACCTCTATTTATTTGACTATGGCGGCGATCTTTATTGCACAAGCAACCAATACTCAACTGGATATTTGGCATGAAATTACCTTGCTTGCAGTCTTGTTGATTTCATCAAAAGGTGCAGCAGGTGTAACTGGTTCAGGCTTTATTGTAATGGCAGCAACTTTGGCTGCTGTAGGCAATATCCCAGTTGCTGGTTTGGCTTTGATTTTAGGTATTGACCGTTTCATGTCTGAAGCACGTGCATTGACTAATTTGGTCGGTAACTCTTTGGCAACGATTGTGGTTGCGAAGTGGGTTGGTAAGCTAGATGTTGAGAAGCTAAATGACGCTTTAAATAATCCGGCTGAAGTGGATCGTAAAATGCTTGAAGAATCAAATCAACCTCAATTGGATTTGCAGAAGTCTTAATTTTGTTGTGTTGTAAATCAAGGAAGCTCAGGCTTCCTTTTTTTATTGTTGTGATAAAATCGTGTTTCGATTAGAAATCAATTTCTATAATCAAAACTATTTTTAATTAGGTATTCAATGGATAAAAATATTCAAGATATTGCATATCAATTATGTGCGGAATTTATACAAGCAGTTTGTCATAAAAATTTTAAACAACTTCATTTAAAATTTGGAATATCTCAAGCCGTTTGGGATGAAATTCAAGAAGACGTTTTACATTACTATTTTGATCAAAACATTCCTGAACTAACAATTTCAAATGAAAATTTTGAAGTTTTTCAATATTATCAAGGTGGTTATGGAATAGAGGCCAAATTAGAAACCACGTTAAATGATGAAACAGGAAAATGGGCAGATTTAACATTAAGTGCTGAGCTAATTGAAAAAGAAAATAGTACGTTTCAATTTGCATATCGTTTAATTGAAGTGATGTAGAAACATCACTTTTTAAATGCTCGGACGGCATTGCCTCGCTCTATCAACGCGTGTTGTAAATGTTGAGCGTGTTTCTGATGGGCTTGCTGGCTCTCCATCTGTTGTTGTAGTTTGAGTGCAATCAACTCTTTTGCCACACGTTTATTGGCATGTTGGCTTCGTTCAGACATGACCTTTACACTTATTCCAGATGCAACATGAGTTGCATGGACAGCAGAGTCTGTCGTATTGACATGCTGCCCTCCAGCACCTGAAGCACGACAGGCCTGAAAAGTGATGGTGTCATCTGGGGGGAGTTGCAACGGTGTATCGAAAAGCGTAATGCCTACAAACCAGTTTTTACGTTTATGTTGTGGGCGAATTGGACTTTGGAAAGTCCATTGAATTGTACCGAGCCAAGTATTGAGCCAAGTATTGAGCCATGTTCGGGCATCCTCATCGACACTGAGCAGTACCGAGGAATAACCATATTGAGTTGCATGGCTTTCAATTGTTTGGAGATGGATCTTTTTTGTTTTGGCTTCTTTGCGTATTTCTTCAAGCGTATATTTTACAGCGAGTTCACATTCTGCGGGTCCAAGCGCAGCACTGAGTTGGACGATAGACAATATGAGTGTTCCTTAAAATTAATGTATAAGTTTGAAAATCAAAAAAATGCATGCGAATAAACAGAAATTGTGAGATTCATTAAAATAAGCGTGATTTAATTTTGAATTATTGATTTTCAGCGAACTGATTATAGAAAAATATGTGAATAAAAAACAATCGAAATCGAATAAAAATATGCATTATCAAGCCTCTCACAATAAATGTTTAAGAAAATTCATGCTTAGCTGAATAATACTATTCGAGAAATTTTTGAAAATATGGCAGAATATGGGGTTTTAAAGATTTTAGAGGATTGGCAGCATGCGCTTTGTTGATGAAGCAGTCATTACCGTAGAGGCTGGCGACGGTGGCAATGGCGTAGCCAGTTTTCGCCGTGAAAAATTTGTACCATTTGGTGGCCCAGATGGTGGTGATGGTGGTCGTGGCGGCAGCGTATATATTCAAGCTGACGACGATACCAGTACCTTAGTAGATTATCGTTATACCCGTAAATTTCGCGCTGAACGTGGTAAAAACGGTGCTGGCGCAAACTGTGCTGGTCGTGGTGGTGAATCAGTTATTCTGAAAGTTCCAGTAGGAACAACCATTGTAGATACAGAGTCTGGCGATATTATTGGTGATTTGGTTGAAGATGGCCAAAAGGTTTTAGTTGCACATGGTGGCGATGGTGGTTTGGGGAATACTCATTTTAAATCATCGACTAACCGTTCTCCGCGTAAATGTACACATGGTATCAAAGGTGAATACCGTGAAATTCGTTTAGAGTTAAAAGTTCTAGCGGATGTAGGTTTATTGGGGATGCCGAATGCAGGTAAATCTACCTTTATCCGTGCAGTATCAGCAGCTAAACCAAAAGTTGCAGATTATCCATTTACAACAATGGTACCGAACTTAGGTGTGGTCGATGCGGATCGTCATCGTTCATTCGTTATGGCGGATATTCCTGGATTGATTGAAGGTGCAGCGGAAGGTGCTGGTTTAGGGATTCGTTTCCTTAAGCATTTGGCACGTACACGTATTCTTTTGCATATTGTCGATGTACAACCGATTGATGGTTCAGATCCTGCCTACAATGCCAAAGCGATTGTGGAAGAGTTGAAAAAATTCTCACCAACATTGGCTCAATTACCGATTGTTCTTGTTTTAAACAAACTTGATCAATTAACTGATGATACTCAAGAAGAATGGTGTAATCATATTCTTGAAGAATTACAATGGGATGGTCCTGTATTTAAAACTTCAGGCTTGCTTGAAGAAGGTACCAAACCTGTTGTGTATTACCTCATGGATCAAATCGAGCAACAACGTGAGTTGGAAGACGAAGATCCAGAGTATGCAGCGAAAATGAAAGCATTCCGTGATCAGCTTGAAGCTGAAACACGTGAGCAAACGATTGCTGCAAAAGAAGCTTATCGTGAAATGCGTCGTCAACAACGTCTTGCTGGTATTTTGGCAGAGGAAGAAGAAGATGAGGATGACGATGGCGAGGATGATGGCGAAATGGAAGTGTACTACGTACGCTAATTTCTAAGGGTATCTATAGTCTCTAAAGATACCCATTTAGAAAAGAAAGACCGAGGACAAGATGATAGAAGTGGTAGATGGGCAACGTCAGCTCAAGGCTTTAAAACGTATCGTTGTTAAAATCGGATCATCTTTACTCACAGCAAATGGGCAAGGTTTAGATTTGGATGCAATTTCGCATTGGGCGAAACAAATTGCAGATCTACACAATGCAGGACACGAGATTATTCTTGTGTCTTCAGGTGCTGTGGCTGAAGGAATGGTTCGTATGAAGCTAGAGAATCGACCCACCGATTTACCCAGTCTACAAGCTTGTGCTGCCATTGGTCAGATGGGGCTAATTCATACGTGGTCAAGCGTGTTGGAAAAGCATTCTATCCAAACGGCGCAAGTCTTGTTAACTCATGATGATCTTGCGGATCGCCGCCGTTACCTTAACTCATGTGATGCACTGCAGAATTTAATTGATTGGAAAGTGATTCCTGTAATCAATGAAAATGACACAGTGTCTACTGATGAAATCCGCTTTGGTGATAATGATACGCTTGCAGCAATGGTTGCAGGGCAAGTTCATGCAGACTTACTGATTATTTTGACTGATCAGCAAGGGATGTTTGATTCAGACCCGCGTTCTAATCCAAATGCAAAATTGTTCCATACTGTTCGTGCAATGGATGAAACCTTGTTTGATATGGCCGGTGGTGGTGGTAAGTTTGGTCGTGGTGGTATGTTGACCAAAGTTCGCGCTGCTCGTCTGGCTGCCAAGTCAGGTTGTCCAACGCTGATTGCCAGTGGTGAAAGTGACAATGTATTGGCTCGTTTAATGGCGGGTGAATTATTGGGTACTTTATTTATTACTGATGATGATCGTGTTACAGCACATCAACAGTGGTTAGCTGCACACCTTCAAACTGCAGGGCGTTTGGTTTTAGATGATGGTGCTGTCAAAGCCATTAAAGAAAACCATCGTAGTTTATTGCCTGTAGGGGTAAAAGCTGTGGAAGGGCATTTTGATCGCGGTGATGTTGTGGAATGTGTTGATCAGAATGGTCATCGAGTCGCGGTTGGACGAGTGAACTTTAGTTCGCGTTCTGCTGAAACTGTCAAAGGTTTAGCTTCGGATAAGGTGTATCAGGTGTTAGGTGAAGCACGTTCTTTAGAAATGATTCATCGTAACCATATGTCGATTTATTGATTGGTTTTAAGATTTCTAAGAAATATAACCTCGCTTTGGCGGGGTTTTTATTTGGGTGTGATTAATGGTGCTTTTTCGTTGTATAGATCGGATTTAAAAACTTTATGACCAACCCATGATTTTAAGTAAAAGTGTTGATCATGGAAGCGAGATCCTCCTTGTACACCTTTGCCAAAATTTTCATCGCTATTTAACTTACGTTTGATCGCATTAAAAAAGCTTTTAATATTTTTATCGGGTGTTTTTGATAGCATTCTTAGATTTATTTTTTCTAAAATATCCTCTGTTGCTCTACCACCTTCACCTGCAATGGCATATATACAGTATTCATCTTTGTAGATTTTATCTTTACTGATGTTTTGAGCTTGATCGAGAAAATAGAAGCCAAGATTTTTATGATAATACTGGCGAAGTTGTTCTTGAAAACCATCAGGCGTAGTAATTTTCATTTGAATTTTATGATCTGAATCAAAGTATTCCATCGCCATTTCAATTTTATATTTCTCTAACTCGTGTTGAATATAAGGATAGAATTCAGTGAGTGGCATGATGATATTGATATAGGACATTGTAAAATCTCAGCGTTAGTTATGTTCATTCTTATTTTTTATAGAGGCTTTATCTATAAAGGTTACATAGGAATCCTTCTATTTAACTCGTGGTTTCAGACTCAGCTCAATAGATAATACAAAGGTTTTTGCCACTCTCTATTATATTCATTATCTCTCCATCTCCAAGATGGCTTAAAGATTGATAAGGTATAAATATTCATTGAGGAATACACTGAGCTTCAATGGAAAATAAACATTATTCACTGAACCATTCTTTCCACAATATGAGAAATAACTATCTGGACTCATTGCTGTTTTTGTAAGCTCTCTAGACGTTAAGCCAACACATCGAAGGCAGCGCTTAACTTACCATCCGTCAATTTCAGGATCATACTGTTTAGAACGCCATCATTTAATTTTACTTGTGCATTCAAATGACAGACCCAATGTGCAGTTTATAGATCTACAGCATTCAGATTTACTTTATAGATACCACTACAAATGAAACAAATGTCTAATCCTCCTAATTTAGTGACTGATGTGTAACAGTATTTAAAGTGCGATCTGCTATGTACAGATGATGCATCATCAAGCTTTTATCTCATTTATTTGAATTTTCAGTTAGTTCAATTGGATAGCCGAACACATCGATGTGTGACTGCTTTTGGACCTGAACCAAAGGTTTTTTCTATTTTTCCAGCACCCGTGGTTGTCAGCCGAAATGGTATGGAACTTTCTTTACCAATTCTTGCCTGAAAACTTTTCGCAATAGTTTCAGCACAATCTTCCGCCATACGATCTATTTTTGCTCCAAATTGTGAGCGAGCTGCAGCTGGTGCATTTTTGCCTAGCATACTGGTAATAAAATCTGCCCGTTCTTTAGGAGCAATACGTCCTTCACGTAATTCCCAAGTTAAAACAAGAAGTTTTAAAGTATCACCTTGTAAACGATATCGCGCTTTAGAATGGCTAATCACCTCGATGGGCATTAACTTTTCCCCTGAGGGAAAGTAAAAAATAGTTGAATCATCTCCTTCACTGATTCCATCTGCAGTCGTCATCACGGTATAGGTCTCAACCATTTTAAGTGGCTTACCTGCGTTAATAGGCAGTGCAATTTCAGCTTGAGCCGTACATTGCCAAGATCCGAGCATTGGGGCAAGATCCGAAGCATAGAGGGAAGGAGTTGTTATCATCCAACCCAGTAACAACAATATTGGGATATGCTTCTTCATTTAAATTGCCACTCCGAACAAGACAAGCCCATAACGCCAGTGCCTTTTTGCTTTCCACGATTAATTAAACCACCAATTAGCCCCTGAGCACGAAAGGGTGGGGTTAAACTGATTTTGACAATCTGATCTGGTTTTGAAATTGTGACACGATCTTTAAGGATATCGTTCCAGTTCCGAAAAAATTCACGTTCTGAATAGAAATGAGTAGTGGTAATGGTATTACCATTCTGTGAAGTATTGGCACCATCATAATTCATATAACGGCCTGCACCAGCAGAAGCATGTTCAGCAACGATTAGATACTTGCCTGGTTTGAGTTGCGAAAAACGAAACTCACCATCGCTATTGGTGCGCCCTTCAATACGCATCTGAGTAATCAGTGGAGAAATAATTACTGTATCTTCAGGACGAGATTTTTCGTACAGACTGAGAATTTCCTCAAGATAAGGTGTCACTGGATACAAAAACACTGCTTCGTTACGTAAATAATCACGGAAAGTTTGTCCATGTGATCTATTTGTAGTACATGCTTTACCCATAATTGTTGCTGCCCCTGGTTCAAGAGCCAGTTGTGCTACACGCACATCCAACTCAGATTTAGGTCGTATTTCTCGACCAATATTTTTAGTGGCAGGAGGTGCGCCACGACCAGATGAGGTTTGTGCGGCAACCATATTTGAAGACTTAGCACTCGGTAAACTGGCGAGAAATCCACACATCGCTGTACGCATCTGTGGCGTACTTTGTTGTTTTAAGCTGCTATCTCCTAAGCTGCGTAATCCAACCATGTGTTGATTCTCTGTCTTGGTCACGACAGCTGTCATTGCAAGCCAAGCATCTCTAGCCTGTTTGTTTGGTAAGAAGGTAATCTCAGTCCCTGAACGAGTTGTTTCCTCACTATCGATACGGAAACCTGACTGTTCAATTGCTTGTTTGATCTGCTGTGAAATATCGTGCTCGTTTGACGAAGAGAGCAAAACGGTTGCTTGATAATCGACCATGCCATTTTGGCGATTGACAACAAAATTATCTTCACAGCTTGCTGGACCAGCCATTACTGATGATGTTGTTAAAATAGAGAGCGTGGTCAAAATTATATGAAGTCCATTAATTTTCAAAGTAAAATTCCTTTTTGTTGGTTTGTTTTTTTAAGTCTTAATTTAATGTATATAGTTTGATTTTTTTATCTTTATTTGTCTAAAGTGAGTTTTATATCACAATATCCCAATGAAGTAATAATTTTTTTAACGTAGACTTTAAAAGTACGTTTGAAATAAAAAATTCACAAGGATAAAAGGAAGGAAAATTAAGTTTAAGTTTAAGTTTATTTTAAATTTTATGGTAATACTTTGATTATAAAATAATTATCAAGAAATTTTACCCAATTTATTTAGATCATATATATTTAGCAAGTCATTGATTAAATCTTTTAAGCAAATTTTTTTTCATCTTCTAAATAGGGTAAAACCTGATCCTTACCAACCATATATTGATAGTCAGCCAAATGAAGCATATCTAAATCTTCTTCACTGTTCCCATAGGCGAATATTTTGTCATATTGGTCTAAATCATATTTTTCTAAGATGCGTAGTCGTTTTTGTTCACAACTACAATCAGGCGTGGAATAGTTGCCAGTAAATTTGCCATCTATGACTTCAGTACCGGTACAGATCAAGTCGATATCTAAGATTTGGCAAATGATTTTGAGGTAAATATCTACAGATGCCGAAACCAAAACAACATCATCGCCATTATTTTGATGTTTTAATAACTGCTGATAAAGATTTTGATCCAGTTGTCGAACTAAACGTTGAGCATATTCGTTTGCAATATCTTGAATTTCATTGGCATCGGCTTGTTTAAACATTGCATTAAATAATTTGATACGCATGGAGTTGGCAGGATAGATGTTTAAATAATAGGCCTGAATCCACGGTAAAATTTTGATGCCTTGCTTTACGATATGTCTTTTTGATAAAGCATAGAAAATAAACCCTGTGAAACTGTCTTTTTTACACAAGGTTCCGTCAAAATCAAATAATGCTAAATTTTTAAACGTTTTGCTCGGTGCATACATGTTTCATATCGTCCGTTTACGCGGCTTGCGTACCAGTTAGTATTATAATCACGACTCAATTTAGGCCCAGAAATGACAACTTCTGGCATTATGGCATACATTGGATCTTTACCTGTTTTATTCTTATAAAGTTTAGATACAGCGATATAAGTTTGAGTTTTTTCAAAGTCTTGCTGTTTCTCGTCTTTTAAATCACTACGTAACTGTCTAGGCGTAACTAAAATATTATTTTTTGAAAATAAAGCAGTGAGAGCTTTTTCTGTATCAGTTATCGCTGGACGTGCGTCGCCATTTTTGTCATACGAGAGTAAATCACCATCGAGTGCCAGATCAGCTTCAGTGAGCTTATCAATCATTTTTTGAAAAGCGGCATTTCTGCTCGAATACATCCCAGAGTTATAGTCAGCAAAACGATAAATCGGTTTATCATAATCTGCTGGATACATCATTAAACGATGGATTCCATAGTATAAACCACCAAATTCAGTATATAGATCATCACGTAATTCATTGATGTTCATACTGGTGCGTTTATGCTCTTTGGCATAATTGATATGAACCTGCATTGAACCTAATGTTGTGATTGGGTTCATTTTTTCAGCAATATCTTGACCAACAAATTTTGCCGCACCCGTCAGCGCACTCACATGATAATGCTTTGCCATATAATCAAAGATTTCACGATAAAGTACGTCTAAATCTTTTTCAGTGCGGACACGACTCATTTGTTTTAAATAGTTATCATCAGGCGAGGGCTGATTTTTTAAAACATTCTCAAAATATGAAGCAACAGTGCCACCAATTGTGGTTCCAAGTTTATCTTCAAATTTTTCATTTAAACGTGTGGTGACTTCTTTTACCGCTTTATCACCCAAACCTGGCACAACAGGATTGGCAACAAAGTTAGATTCTTGATCAACCACTGCAATGATAGTGCAGATATTTTCTTTGTTGGTTGGGATTTTTAATTCATTGGAAATATCGTAGATGTCTTTTGCCCACGAGTCACGTTGATTGACACGATTTGGAATCAGTTTTCTGATTTGCTCTTGTTTTAATTGTTCATCATCTTCATTGGCAAACCATGAACCTTTACCACAAGCGACTAGGCTTAAAGAAAGAGCTAACACGCTGAAAGATTTAAGAAATGCGTGATGTCGAACTAATTTATTCATATCGAAGAAAACATACTCAGAAAATGATGAGCCACTATGGCAGATGCAGTATACTATGAAGGTCTAAAAATGTATGAATATATATGTATATTGGTCCTTATCAACTGTCAAATAATTTAATCGTTGCGCCTATGGCCGGAGTCACAGACCGTCCGTTTAGGACACTGTGTAAATACTTTGGCGCTGGGCATGCGGTAAGTGAAATGATGACCTCTGATCAGACCTTACGTATGACCAAAAAGAGTCTATATCGGGCAAATTTTGATGGTGAATTAGCGCCGATTTCAGCACAAATTGCAGGCTCTGAACCAGATCAGTTGGCTGAAGCAGCACGTTATCAAGTTGCAAATGGTGCGCAAATTGTTGATATCAATATGGGATGCCCAGCAAAAAAAGTCTGTAATAAATTGGCAGGTTCGGCATTGCTGAAAGATGAAGATTTGGTTGCCCGAATTTTAGATGCAGTGGTAAAAGCAGTTGATGTGCCTGTGACGTTAAAAACGCGGTTAGGCTTCTTAAATGGTCATGAGAATATTATCCGTGTGGCGAAACGAGCAGAAGAAGCGGGAATTGCAGCCTTAGCTTTACATGGTCGAACTCGTGAGGATATGTATTTAAATACGGCACGTTATAGTTTGATTAAAGAAGTCAAACAGATGCTCACTATTCCTGTGATTGCCAATGGTGATATCGATAGTCCAGAGAAAGCCAAATATGTATTGGACTATACTGGTGCTGATGCCGTCATGATTGGACGTGCAGCCCAAGGGCGTCCGTGGATTTTTCGTGAAATTGCTCATTATCTAAAAACAGGTGAATACTTAGCGGCGCCAGATATACAAGAAGTAAAACACGTATTATTGGGACATTTGTCTGAACTTTATCAGTTCTATGGTGAATACTCCGGTTGTCGAATTGCACGTAAACATATTGCTTGGTACACCAAAGGTTTGCACTCAAGTAATGAATTCCGTCAAAATATGTACAAAGTGGAAAGCACCGTAGCACAAGCAAAAGTCGTTGAGGATTACTTTAATCACTTGCTAGAACAAGGCAATACGATGAGTGATGTACAGGTTGAATCGCTAAATTTATTGAATGTGTAATCAAAAAAGTGTAATTAGTATGGGAGAAAACTCCCATACTGAATCAACCAATTACCAAAAAAGTCTTTTAACAAGTATAAGTGTGAAAAACTCTCTAAATTACTTAAAAAATGCAGATAAAAAAATTCCTGCTAATCTTCTACATGACTTGGCAGGTTTAATCAATAGACTACATTACCTTAAAAATCATATCAGCGAGTATGATATTACTTGCTTTATTAGGGTGTATCTCATCATACCAATTCGATACATTCTTTAATTTTCCTCGAAAATCCATTAATGTAATTTTTGATGAAAATTCAGGGAGTTGGCTTATTTTAAAAAGAATTGAATGGATATCGTTAATAACCTCTACAGCAATCGCTTTCTGTAGTTCGTGGTCTGTAATATTTCTGTTTTTTGAGAGATTTTTTGCGATCCAGTGCCCGCCTCGGCTATCTCCACTTTTTAAAGGGATAGGGTAGTCATAGCTATGAATGATAATTTTGGTTATGTCCGTACTGTAATGATTTATGTTGGTGAAGATTTCTTTGTACCAATGTTCAAGCTGTTTTAATTTATCGTAGTATTCTTTGTTTAAATGCTCTTTTGCTGTTTTTTTAGGATCGTAATCATAAGTAAATATAGAGACATCATCTAAAATATCATTTCCACCAGCACTCAGTAAAAAAACAGAGGCTTTTTCCGTTTTTAGAGGTGATACGTATTCCTTTTTAGCGATAATTTCGCGGAGTTCCTGACCTGCACGAGCAATACAATAGATCGCTAAATTCTCATGTTTTTCATCGAGAATATCAATAATATCTTTATTTAACGGATGTTGAGTCCATGAGTCACCAACAGATATAATAATCTTGTCATATTGCCCTGACTGTTTTTTATTGAAAAACTTTCTAATACGTCTTCGTCTTTCAAAGTCAATTACCAAGTCAGCGATTGGGTTGAATATAGCACCAAAATTTAGACTCATTGGTATCAGTACATTGTTAAAGCCAGCAGACCATTCTTGATTAGGGTTTACCAGATAACCTCTGCGATCTTTGACAAGTAGCTTTTCGCTATCTTGATATAGCTCAGAACCATCATTATCGATGATCTTGATATTTTTCTTGGGAAGGTAATCAAATCCTTTTTCTGTATAAATAACCTCAACATATCTGTTGAGTTCCTTTTTATAATCCTCAGCATTTTCTAAAATGGTCTGAAGTTCATTGATATGAATTGTTTTCATCTTAATCACCTCTCACTATTAAAATTGTTATAAAGCTTGTAAGGTATAGTTAATAAAATAATTTAAATTTTGTTCGTTGATCATAAAAAATTGTAAGCAATTAAAACAATATACAGATATATAAAATTGATATTTCACTGTCTTAAACAAGTCATCTCCAGTTATTAAAATATTTCTGAATAATAACCACATACTGAAAAAATATATGGTGAAGACTTAGGTTACCGAATTGCAGGTAAATTTATTGGATGTGTAATCAATAAGGTGTAATGAGTATGGAAGCGAACTCCCATACTGAATCAACCAATCAGCAAATGTTTTTTTAATGCGTCGTTCAAAGGATAAATACGTTGTTTAGGCAAGAGTTTTTCAGCGTGTTTATACTGTCCTAAACGTCGAAATTGCGCCATCTTAGTTACAAGAGGGGTAATATCTTGGATTGAGTGAATCGCAGTGTTGTTAAACGCTTGAATTAAAAAACGACTAATCCCAATTTGAATACTACGCTGTTCAAGCTTAGTTCCCTTTAAATTCCGTTCAGGATCCCATTGAATATGGACCTTGGCATTTTCAAAAGACTCAAACCAGTGTTCGCCATTTTTATGCGCAGAGAGTGTCGGGTCGGTATGGATACTTTGCTGGAGTAAATATTCCCAAAAATCACGTTTGATACGGATTGCCAAAATATGATTTTGGTCGGATTTTGTTGCCCAATGACTTCTTTCCATTAACCATAAAAATGAAGGTTTTATCCATGTCATTCTGTGAAAGGAAAAGGGTGAAACAAACTTTTGTTGTTGTACCGCCAATTGTGCAATTTGTTGGTTATAGGCTTGATAAACTGTAATCGTGTCGCGGTCATATAGCGCACGTATTTGATGATATACAGACATGATAAATCTCACTTGTATTTTGAATAAGTTGTTAAAAATTTAAAACTTAATCAAATAAGTGGAAAATGATTCACCGATTGGCAAAAAATTTGATTTAACATGAGCATCAAGCTAGCTTTATTGATTTTGTCGCTATTCTAGTCAAAACGGCATTTTTATCAAGCTGATTATATTTTATATACCCACAATGATGGTTTATTTAAGTCATGAATAAAGACTCTTTCAGAATACTGGCACAATACAATATCTGGGCAACCCAGCGTCTTTGTGAAAGTTTAAAAGTTGTATCCGATGATGATTTTAACAAGGATGTTGGTCTTTACTTTAAAAGCATTGTTGGCACCTTGAATCATCTATTGTTGGGTGAGCATTATCTCTGGTATTCACGCTTTAAGCAGGGGGTATCACCTACAATTGCATTAAATACAATGATCCAAACCGGAAAAACACTATTACTAGATGAATTACAAAAGAAGTCGAAGAATTGGATTGAGTTTCTAGAGCAGTTAGATGAAAAAACCTTAAATGCAGATTTAACCTATAAACGCGTTTCTGGACAACAACTGACTTTGCCTTATGCTGCGACACTTATGCATGTATTTAATCATGGCACACATCATCGTGGGCAAATTACCGCTGCAATGACAGGATTGGGGTATGCATGCCCTGAACTAGATTTGGTGTATATGTTGGTTGAACAAAGCCAAGCCTAATCAATATAAATAGAAGCTGTTGCAGTTCAGCTTCTATTGACAGCTGAGTTGAGCATTAAGAATGGTTCATTTCCACAACCAATTGATTAACCAGATCCTGAGCCTCTAATTCACGAATCTGTCCAACATTACTTCCAGCCCAGAATGCACCAAAGCCAGTATCACCATGTCGCACCGCGAAAGCATTTAGCTGTTTTGCCAAATCATAGGCATAAGGGTAGGCGGCTACATGTGGACGGTCGGGCTGATCAATCCTCGCTTGCCAATGATTGATGATGCCGCGTGCTGGGCGGCCTGAAATGCTTGAGGTAATTTGAGTGAGTGGGTGATCAAATAAGGCTTTGCGATATGCTGGATTGGCGTTTGATGTTTTACATTGCACAAAAGCCGTTCCCAATTGTACGGCATCAGCACCAAGATTTAACATGGCTTTGGCTTGTTGCCCATTCATAATACCGCCTGCTGCAACGACAGGCAGTGAGCTATGTTTTTTGATAAGCGTGACTAGATCTGCGGTTTTAATTGCACCATCAATTTGAGCGTTAAAAATACCGCGATGCCCACCTGCTTCGATACCTTGAGCCACAATAATATCAATCCCAGCTTCTTCAATAGCCAGCGCTTCAGTCAAATTGGTTGCAGAAACTAGAGTGATAATACCGGCCTGTTTTAATTTTTGAATTTGATATTGATGCGGGATACCAAAATGAAAACTTACCGCTTTGGGTTGAGTGTCTAAACACAGGTTTAAAAAATCATCATTGTCTTTAAAGCTCGGGTAGATGCATTTTAATTCTGTGGGAGGATTTGCGCCAAATTTTTTAAATTCAGCTGCTAAATGTTGACTCCACAGCGTATTAGATTCAGTGTTTAATGCTGTTGATTCATGACAGAAAAAATTTAATTGAAAAGGATGTGGTGTTAACGCTTGGGTTTCTTGAATTTGTTGAAGTGCAGAATCTAAGGTATTTGCACCGAGCCCTAAAGCACCTAAAGCCCCTTGATTTGATACTTCTGCTGCCAATAGTGGGGTAGAAACGCCTGCCATTGGTGCAAGTAAGATAGGATGTTTTATCCCTAATTGTTCTAATAAAGACATACTTAAGCTCCTTGAGTTTTAAGTTACTTTGCCCAAGCCAATTGGAATAAGCAAATTATGTTCGGTATTTATTATAAAAATATAATTCAAATACACCTTTAGAGTGTAGCTTATTTTATAGAGGCTTAGATCACATCGGAGTGACTTGAAACAGAGAACCAATCCAGCTTGAGAACGCCATTGCGATAATTCCCCATACCGCCACACGGAAACTACCCTTGAGTATTGATGTACCCGCAAAATAGCTGGATAAAGCACCGAGTATGACCAGCGATAAGATACCAACTACTAAAACAATTTTTTCTAAATATGCTTCAGGGCTAAACAGAATCGACAATGTTGGAAATAAGGCACCTATTGAAAACGATAACGCTGAAGAACCAGCAGCCTGTAATGGTCTTGCTGCAGTTGCTTCATTGATCCCAATTTCATCCCGTGCATGCGCTTCTAAGGCATCTTTTTCTGTGAGTTGAACAGCTACTTGATGCGCCAATTCGGGATCTAAACCGCGTTGAATATAAATGTGAGTCAGTTCTTTAAGCTCTAAGTGTGGGTTTTTTTCTAATTCACGAGCTTCGACTTTTAAATCCGCTGCTTCGATATCTGATTGGGATTTAACGGAGATATATTCACCAGCGGCCATTGAGGTTGCACCTGAAATCAATCCCGCAATACAGGTAATCAATAGCGTGTGACTAGACGCACCACTTGCTGCCATTCCCATCACTAAACTAGTCACAGAAATAATGCCATCATTTGCACCTAAGACTGCTGCCCTTAACCAGCCTGTACGTTGTATAAAATGCTGTTCTAGGTGATGAGAATGTGGCATAAACAAAACTCCAAGTAACTGAAAGCTGATTCATTGATAATCTAAATATATGACAAATATAAAAAAGCTCCTATATTTAGGAGCTTTTTTCAGATTAAAACTATTGGCTCGCTTTTTCTTTAACGTCCGCAGCACCTTTTTCAACAGCACCAGCTGCAGTTGCAGTGGCATCTTTAGCAGCATCAACTGTTGCATCGGCAGCATGTGCTGTTGCATCAGCGGCATGATCTACAGCAGTCGCAGTTGCATTTGCTGCATTATCCGCAGCTTTAGCAGTTGCATCAGCTGCATTTTGAGCTGCATGTTCTGCATCATGTTTTGCTTGTTCTACCGCATTTGCAGCATGTTCACCTGCGGTCGCCCCTGTTTCTGGAGCTTTATCTTTATTACAACCAACAAGTGCAATCGTTGCAATCAGACCAAGAGAGAGTAGAAGTTTATTCATTGTCTTGTACCTTTTTTGAATTAATTTTTGGCATCCAGCAGTTGGATGAAATAAATATAAACACAAAAAATAACCAAATCAAAAAATAAAATGTAAAGTTTTTATAAGATCAATTTATCTTATATCAAATAATAGTGCACAAATCTGGTTTTAATAAAAGCTTCATATAATATCAATAGACTCACTTTATATTTGAACTTCCAGTATCAATAAAATAACCAATGATAAAAAGTAAGTTTTTTAATACTGTATTGTTAAAATTAAATCAAGATAAGGTTTAAGATCCACTCAATTTATGATATTAGTTATTTGAAAGTGACCTTGTTGAAAAAAATCTGACAATTTGAAGCTTTGTGGCACAATATTAGTGCTCAAAAAATTAAATTAAAAGTAAAAAACATGTTTACAAGCCAATAAAAACAGATAGAATTGAATGTAAAATGTGAAGTATATCAAATAATTCTGTTACTGGAGAAAGTCTGAAAAACCTGTGTTTTCGGCTTTTGAAAATGCTGAATTTACAAATTAATTTATGGGGCTTTCTTGAATATGCTTGACCTAAACACATCTCGAAAAGTACCTGATGATTTTGTAGCATATGCTGAAAAACAAATCAGGCAGCTTTTGAACTCTGTCAGTGGTGTCGAGTTCATCATGTTGTGTACTTCTGATGGGTTTGAAATTGCTTTAGTCAACAAGAAAAATATTAGCAATTCTGGAAAGATTGCCGCAGTGAGTAGTTCGATTTTGGCCCTAGTGACTGCATTTGTTTCAGAAATCAATCTCGTTGGATGTCAAACAATTACCCTTGATGCTGAGAACGGAAAAGCACTTTTGACAGCCATTCCTCATCCAAAGCACCCACTGGTTTTAGTGGCGATGACCAACAAAGATATTTTATTGGGACAGATGCTCTATGAGCTCAAATCTACCTCAGAATTACTTATGAGAAATATATAGATAAGCCATTGTAGAAAATGTAACATAAGTTGCATTTTTTTTTGAAAAAAGAGATCTGTACTGGATTTTTTCTCTCTGGTATTTGTTGAATTTTTTCGAAAGTTTTAAATAGTCAAATTAGTCATTTATTTTTTAAATTTCTATTGAATAGTTAATATTTTTTATGCTATTAAAATGAGTGTGGGAAATAATTAATTAAAATTGATTATCAAATAAAATTAAATGGGTATTCAAAAAAAGAATACTAATTTATCCATGTTAGTTAGGAATGAATATTTTTAGCTAAATAGTAAAGTGTTTTAGTAAAGCAAAATAAAAATTGAATTACTAAAGCGAACAACAATGTTGAAAGAAACGGGGATGCTCATGGCTCGTATTACACTAGATCAATTAACTGATATCGATGGTTTCGTTTGTGCTGCATTAGTAGATAGCGAAAGTGGTTTATCTTTAGCGACTGCAGGTGCAGGTTTAGACTTAGAATTAGCAGCAGCAGGTAATACTGAAGTTGTTCGTGCTAAGCGTAAAGTAGCAAAAGCACTGAAATTAGATGATGTAATTGAAGATATTTTAATTACATTAGGTAAACAGTATCATTTGATTCGTCCACTTGATTCAAATGAAAACTTATTCCTTTATCTTGTTTTAGACCGTTCTAAATCAAACTTAGCAATGGCTCGCCACGAGTTAAAAGCATTTGAAAAAGGCTTAGACTTTTCTTAATTTAAAAAATTGAAAAGCATAAAAAACTCGTCTACGGACGAGTTTTTTCTTTGGCTATCCTGTATAACATAGATATCGTATTTAGAGTGTTGAGTGTAGATGTTAAAAGCTGGAATTTATAAACATTATAAAGGTAATTTATACCAAGTCTTTCATGTCGCAACGCATAGTGAAACCCGTGAAAAAGTTGTGGTTTACCAATGTTTATATGATGATTATTCAATCTGGGTTCGACCTTATGAAATGTTTTGTGAGCAGGTCACATTAGAAGATGGTCAAGTCCAAGCGAGATTTGAATTTTTACATGAGGTTTGAGTTTTACTTGATAGATTTTACCACCTGATAAAGTCACGTAATAAACCGTAACGATGTAACTTGTCAAAAGCTATGTATTGTCATAGCAATGACGTAAATGATTGAAATAATAACAATGATAGTGAAAAGGAAGATCTAAACATGAGTTTAAGTAACCCATTTTTGCAACGATTGAATGAACTATATCAATCCTTTATTAAGTTTGATGCTACACAGTGTGATCGTATTAAACGCTATCGAAATATCGAACCTGAATCAGCATTGTTTTTAGCCATGCAAGTGCGAATTCAGCAGTCTAAGAAAATTTTAGAGATCGGGACATCAACAGGTTACTCTACATTATGGCTTGCGGATGCAGCCAAAGTGACAGGTGCCAAGGTGACAACGCTAGAGATCGATGAAAAAAGAACTCAGCAAGCGCAACTTCATGCTCAAGAGTTACAAGTTGATGACGTGATTGATTTTTGGGTAGGGGATGCGCAAAAATACTTAGAACAGTGTGAGGAACAATATGACTTTATTCTACTTGATGCTGAACGCAATGCTTATTTAAATTACTGGGTATATCTACAGAAGATGCTTGTAGAACATGGTGGGGTACTGATTGTTGATAATGTGATATCACATGCTGCTGAAGTAAAGAGCTTTATTACGGAAGTTAAACGAGATGAAAGGTTTATGACCACAACCTTGTCGATTGGGTCTGGTCTGTTTGTGGTGACTTTTAAAAACTAACAGAGTTTTACATCAGGGAGAAATCTCCCTGACTTTGCTCTAAAGACAGAGTTCTAAAAACTATAAAATTGAAAGTCGCTTAAAATGTAAATCGTATTCTAGATATTTATGCACGAATGCTGTTTTATCACTACATCGTAGTAAATTATTGTATATAAATTCTGGGACAGGATGGTAAAGTTCACCAGAACCATTGTTATAAAAAATTTTTAAATACCGTGAAGAAGCATTGTACTTCCAAGAAGTCACGGTAATCATTGATCCCATAAGCAACCCCTTAAACTTTTGATTGTTTTACAGAAAAATATATTCTGTATCTTTTGAAATTAGTCTATTCACTTGAAGAAATGTATAGTGGTTTTGTAAATAAAGCTGTTTATATTTTGCTAAAGATATTCATATTTTGACATTACAGATTTTGGGCAAGATAAACACTTAAAAAATCATCAGTAAATGAGAAAATTGCTATTTTATTTTAGTCATTAAGAGGTGGATCATGATTCTTGCAATAGACGTTGCCTATACAGATAACTCTGCACAAGTTGCTGGTGTAGTATTTGAGTCTTGGGGGAGTTCAGTTGTATTGAATCATTACCTTATCACCATCAAACCAATTGCTGACTATGAATCAGGTCAATTTTATAAACGTGAATTACCGTGTATTTTAACGTTATTGGATTTGGTGAAAGAACCCATCGATATGATTGTGATTGATGGCTATGTCTATTTAGGCACTGAACAAACAGCAGGTTTAGGACAGCACTTATATGCTGCCTTAGCTGATAAAACCCCTGTGATTGGGGTGGCTAAAAATGAATTTAGAGGAACACCAAAGGAATTTGAAATTTTACGTGGACAAAGTGTTAAGCCATTATACGTCTCTGCCATCGGAATAGAATTAGTGCAAGCGAAACATAATGTACAGTCCATGTACGGGAAATACCGTATTCCTGAGCTACTCAAGCAAGTTGATCATTTAAGCAGAACAACGCAAAAATAATTTTTTGTTATCCTATATTTAGTGGTTTAAATGTATTATCAATTGACTCATATTTTATTTTCTATAGAACAATATTTTATAAATTTAAGGAGAAACATCGATGGATCAGTCAGCGGCTCGTCAAAAAATTTCCATTAACTATATTGAATTTAAGGTGAAAGACGTCGTACAAAGCAAAAGGTTTTATCAAAACTTAGGCTGGACTTTTACCGACTTTGGTCCTGAATATTGTGAGTTTGATTCAGGGGAGATAAAAGGGGGCTTTGCTCAGTCTGATGATGTGCAAAGTTCTGGTGGTGCATTAATTGTTTTGTTTAGTGCTCAGTTAGAACAAAGCTTAGTGTGTGTGAAAGAGGCGGGTGCAACCATCGTACAAGAGATTTTTAGTTTTCCTGGTGGACGTCGTTTTCATTTTAAAGATTTAGATGGATATGAAATTGCAATTTGGTCGCATTAAATAAAAATCTACAAACACAAAAACCTATACATAAAATCTAATGCAAAAAAACCACGCTAAAAAGCGTGGTTTTTTTATGTGTTGAGGGTCTGTTGATATTTCATAAATGGCTTGCGTTGTAGGTTAAAATTGAGCAGGCAAGGCATGAAACGAAGAGAATAGCGAGACTATTTTCGAGTTTCATAACGGAGGCTGAGATAATTTTAGCCACAACCCTTCGGGACTAGCGTGTTTTTTGCCGTTACGTCGTTACGAACTACTTATTTAGAATGACTAAATTTCGTATTTCGCGCCTAGTATCGCCTAAAAAACACAGGTTGTCGCAAACATAGACGAATTGTCAACAGACCCTAATCTAATTCAAGAATTAGATTTTACCAACTAAGTCGATTGAAGGTGCAAGAGTTGCATCGCCCTCTTTCCATTTAGCTGGGCAAACTTCTCCAGGATGACCGTGAACGTATTGAGCTGCTTTAACTTTACGAAGAAGTTCAGAAGCATCACGACCAATACCACCAGCATTGATTTCGATGATTTGGATTTTACCTTCAGGATCGATAACGAAAGTACCACGGTCAGCAAGACCAGCAGATTCGATTAAAACTTCGAAGTTTTTAGCAAGAACCCAAGTTGGGTCGCCAACCATTACATATTCAATTTTTTTGATTTCTTCAGAAGAATCGTGCCAAGCTTTGTGCGTGAAGTGTGTATCTGTAGAAACAGAGTAGATTTCAACGCCTAATTTTTTAAATTCAGCATAGTTGTCAGCAAGGTCACCAAGTTCTGTTGGGCAAACAAAAGTGAAGTCAGCTGGATAGAAGAAAACTACAGACCATTTACCTTTAAGATCGGCTTCTGTAACTTCGATGAATTGGCCGTTTTGGAAAGCTTGTGCTTTAAAAGGTTTAACTTCAGTATTAATTAAGCTCATCATTATCTCCATGATTGAGGTGTTTATCTAATATTTAACTAGAATAATGAATTTTAGATTATTGGGGAAATAGTATTTTTTTATCGCTAAGATCGGAAAATCAAATTAGCGTGCTCCAGATACATTTCACCAAAAACCGTTGTTTTGTCAGTATTTCATCAACTAAAGCAAATAAAGATGATGTTTGAATGACAAAGCATCCTTTTTTAATCTGTTACAAACATGATGCTTCTGGGGCTATATTTCAAGGGCGATTTCTAAAAAAGATATAAAATTTATTTCAAAGTATAGAATTTGTTCATATAAGATAAATTGAATTTTAACTACATCACATTTCAATGTTGTACAGCGAGCAAATGATACGGGTGGCTGCTGTTTTGTACTTAAGCATCACTTCAAGCAGCCTGATTGATGTAGATCATACAGCAATAGATTTAGGTCTATATGAATATTTGCAGCCACAGACAGTTGCTTAGTTGAGTGAGCTTTAGCAGCTTTTAAATATTATTTTTATAATACATGTATAACGCAAACGTGAATTCACTTTGATTGGACTATCTCTCCTGTGCTTTACAGCGTAAAATATTCCGTTCAATTTTAAGTATTAGGATAATGCATCTGTGCCAAATCAGTTAAATGTCGATCAATGGGTTATGGTACGAGATCGCCATCGTTTAAATCGACTGAAAAAAGGAAAAGATGCTCATCCTGAAAAATTCCAAGAACTGTTTGAGAAATCAAACCATCAAGTCAAAAAAAGATTAGCCAGTCTACCGACAATCAAACTCAATCAGGATCTACCGGTTACCCAGTATGCAGATAAACTGATTGAAGCGATTCAAAAGCATCAGATTATTATTGTTGCAGGGGAAACGGGTTCTGGTAAAACCACACAATTACCACAGATCGCAATGCTTGCAGGTCGTGGTTTAACTGGGATGATTGGTCATACTCAGCCTCGACGTCTGGCAGCACGAAGTGTATCGCAACGTATTGCTGAAGAAGTTGGTGAAAAGCTGGGTGAAAGCATCAGTTTTAAAGTGCGTTTTAATGAGCAAGGATCAAATGATTCGATCGTTCGCTTAATGACGGACGGTATTCTTCTTGCTGAACTTTCTAATGATCGTTATTTAAATAAATATGACACGATTATTATTGATGAAGCGCATGAACGTTCATTAAACATTGATTTCATCATGGGTTACCTGAAGCAACTGGTAAAAAAGCGTCCTGATTTAAAAATCATTATTACTTCAGCGACATTAGATGTGAATCGCTTTAGCGAATATTTTAATGGCGCACCGATTTTTGAAGTGGAAGGACGTAGCTTTCCAGTAGAACTGCGTTATCGTCCGATTTCTGAGATGACGATCGGCGGCAGTGATGATGATGACTTTGATGATTTTGAAGAAAATTTACCACGTGCGGTGGTACAAGCTGTAGAAGAATGTTTTAAGGATGCTGAATCTAAGGGGCATCCTGAACATGCGGATATTCTTATTTTTTCAAGCACTGAACAAGAAATTCGAGAACTACAAGAGACCTTACAAAAATTTGGTCCTAAACATACGCAAATTTTACCTTTATATGCACGTTTAGCTTTGGCAGAGCAGCAGAAAATCTTTAATCCTTCTGGTGGTGGGCGACGTATTATCATCGCGACCAACGTTGCTGAAACAGCATTGACTGTACCGAATATTCGTTATGTGATCGACAGTGGCTTTGCGCGTATTTCTCGCTATAACTATCGTTCACGGGTACAGCGTTTACCAATTGAAGCGATTTCTCAAGCTGCTGCAAACCAGCGTAAAGGACGATGTGGTCGTATTGCACCAGGTGTTTGCATTCGCTTATACAGTGAAGATGATTTTCAAAGTCGTCCAGATTTTACTGAACCCGAAATTAAACGGACCAATTTAGCATCAGTTATTTTACAGATGCAAAGTCTGGGTTTAGGTGCTGTAGAAGATTTTGATTTTATTGAGCCGCCAGACCATCGTTTGGTCAATGATGGGCGTAAGTTGCTGATTGAATTAGGTGCTATCCATGAAGTGCAAAATTCAAATAATCTTCCTCAAGCGGTTGCACAAAGTGAAAGTGAGGTTTCCCAACAGGGAGTAGTAGATGGTGCTAAAGCAAAAAAACTTGCTCAAACTGCTACTAAAAAAGCCGAACTTCAAAACAACAGTTTAACCAAAATCGGTCTACAAATGGCAAAAATGCCAATAGACCCACGCCTTGCACGGATGATTCTCGGTGGTGCTCATTTTGGGGTGCTGAATGAAGTTTTGATTATTGTTGCGGCGCTTGCAGTACAAGATCCACGCGAGCGTCCTGCTGATAAGCAAATGCAGGCGGATCAAAAACATGCATTATTTAAAGAAGCGGATTCAGATTTTCTATTTTATATTAAACTGTGGAATACACTGACTGAAAATCGTGAAACTTTGAGTGAAAGCAAAAGACGTAATTTTGCTAAACAGCATTTTCTTAGCTGGTTACGTTTACGTGAGTGGAAGAAAACTCATGAACAATTACTGGATTTAGCACAGGGCTTAAAACTTTCATTCAATGAAAAGACAGCCAGTTATGAAAATTTACATCGTGCTTTATTGACAGGATTATTGTCCTTTATTGCCAATAAAACTGACGAACGTAATATTTTCATGGCAGTTCGTCAGCAAAAAGCCCGAATTTTTCCTGCATCGACCTTACATAAAACCAATACCCCATGGGTAATGGCATTTGAAATGGTCGAAACCTCACAGGTGTATTTACGTACACTGGCAAAAATTGAGCCTGAGTGGATTCTTTTAGCTGCGCCTAACTTATTAAAACATCATTATTTTGAGCCACATTGGGCGAAAAAACCGGGTGTGGTCAATGCTTATGATCAGATTTCATTATTTGGGCTGATCATTGAACCGAAACGCGCCACCAATTATGAAAAAGTGGATCAGTTGGCTGCGCATGAAATTTTCTTAAGAGATGCACTAACCACAGGAAACTTGGGAACAACGCCACCATTCTTAAAACACAACCTATTAAAGCTTGAAGAAGTCGAGCGTGTGGAAGACAAACTGCGTCGTCGTGATTTGGTTGTCGATGAAGAAACCATTTATCAGTTTTATGCCGCAAAAGTGCCTACTGAAATTGCCAGTCGTCGTAGTTTTGAAGATTGGCGAGCAACAGTAGAACCGCAGAATCCTCGTTATCTGTTTGTTGATGATGATGATTTATGGATGAATGACCGTCCGACCACGCAACAATTTCCAGATTATTTACATAATGGACAATTACGTTTAGCTGCCAGCTATCGTTTTGATCCAAGTCATGATGAAGATGGCGCAACAGTAAAAATTCCGGTACAAGCCTTAGCGCAAGTTGATGAAAATATTTGGTCTTGGGGGATTCCGGGCTGGCGTTTGGATTTAATCGAAGCGTTATTAAAAGCCTTACCAAAAGATAAACGTCGTAATTTGGTGCCGATCCCAGATACAGCCAATAAATTGATCAAAGCAGTCGATGCGCAACATTTGCATCAGCATATTTTTGAGTTTTTGGCATTTCAATTACGTGGTGAACAAATTACCAGTAAAGATTTTTCTTTTGAACGTATTGATCAGTACTTAATTCCATTTATCAAAGTAATTGATGAAAAAGGCCGCGTGATTGAAAAAGGTCGTGATCTTGCCGAACTTAAAGCACGTTGTCGTACTGAAACACACAGTCCGGTCAAACAGTTAAAAGGTGAGTTTACTACTTTCCCTGAAAGCTTTGTATTTGAGGCCTCTCAGAAAGTAACCGGGGTTGTGGTTAAACAATATCAGGCACTGGTCCCAAGCAAAGACTTTGCTAAGTTAGAGTTGAAAGATGACTCTGGTATTGTGATTCAGACTTTTAATGATCAAAGTGAAGCGATTAAGCAGCATCGTGAAGGCGTAATTCGTTTGATTCATATGCAATTGGGGGATTTGATCCGTCAATTGAAAAAGCAAATTTCCAAGCCACTGGCATTGGCATATTCACCTTTGGGTGATAAAGCACAACTTGAGCAAATGTTGGTGTACGCAACATTACAAATGGCAATTCAAGATTTACCCATTAATGCTGAAGAATTTGCGATAGTCATGGCTGATGTGAAAAAGTCATTTTTAAGTCATGGTCAGGAAGCATTAAAGCTGATCAGTGAAATTTATATTCAATGGCAGGAAATACGTCAGCAATTGCTGATGTTGGATCAAGACGTATTTGCTAAAAATATGAATGATATTGAAGATCAACTGGATTTAATGAACTTATCCAATTTTGTTTATTCAAAATCTTCCGATATTTGGCAGGAATATCCACGTTATTTAAAAGCATTGTTATTGCGTTTAGATCGATTGCCGAATAATCTAAATCGTGATGATGCTGCAATTAAAGAAGTAGATCCTTGGATGGATAAACTGTTTAAGTTTAAGTCGGATGTTCGTGTTAAAGAAGTCTACTTCATGGTTGAGGAACTACGTATTTCATTATTTTCTCAACCGATGAAAACCAAGATGCCGATTTCGTCAACCAGAATACAAAAAGTATGGGAAAAGCTTGGAATCGGTTAGAATAGAAATAATTTGAAATATTTGTGAATTTAAAAAAGGAGTTTTACATGGGCATCCGTATTACAGGTACAGGTTTGTACCATCCTGAAGAAGTGATTACCAATGAAGAATTGGTGGATTGTTTAAATGCTTATGTGGAACAATTTAACAGTGAAAATGCTGAAAAAATTGAAGCGGGTGAAGTTGTTGCCCGTCGTGGTTCAAGCGCAGAATTTATTGAAAAAGCATCAGGCGTAAAGCGTCGTTATGTCATTGAAAAATCAGGTGTCCTAGACATTAATCGCTTACGTCCCCGTTTAGAAGAACGTTCAGATGAAGAGCTTTCAATCCAAGCAGAGTGGGGCGTAATTGCAGCAAAACAAGCGATGGAAAATGCAGGCGTAATTGCAGAAGACATTGATGTGGTGATTTTGGCTTGTTCAAACTTACAACGTGCTTATCCTGCTGTTGCAATTGAAATTCAAACGGCATTGGGTATTCAGGGCTATGCCTATGATATGAATGTGGCGTGTTCAGCTGCTACATTTGGTTTAAAACAAGCCTACGATGCTGTAAAAACGGGTGCACGTCGTGTGTTATTGGTTAATGTGGAAATTACCTCAGGCCATACTGACTATCGTTCACGTGACTGTCACTTTATTTTTGGTGATGTTGCAACAGCTTCAATTATTGAAGAAACGGACAGCAAAACAGGGTTTGAAATCGTAGATACCCATTTGTTTACCCAATTCTCCAATAACATCCGAAATAATTTTGGTTTCTTAAATGGTTCAGAATTAACTTCTCGTGATGATAAGCAATTCCGTCAAGATGGCCGCAAAGTATTTAAAGAAGTGTGTCCATTGGTTGCGAAAATTATTTCTACGCAATTGGAAAAGAACAGTATTCAACCTGAAAACGTAAAACGTTTTTGGTTGCATCAAGCCAATGCCAATATGAATGAATTAATTTTAAAACTCATTGTCGGCAAAGAAGTTGCAGAAGCGGATCCTGATTTGGTACCAATCATTTTAGATGAGTTTGCCAATACGTCTTCAGCAGGTGTGATCATTGCATTACATCGTAGTGCGGATCAGGTGAATGATGGCGAATATGGTGTGCTGTGTTCATTTGGTGCAGGTTATTCTGTGGGTTCAATCCTTGTGCAAAAGCATGTTGCTTAAATCATAATTTTATAAAATCTCCCTCCTTGTGCCGCGAAAAGTGCAGTTCAGCTACTTTGAAAAAAAGGGGGGGAGATTGTCGAGGATTTAAGTTATTTTATTTGTGTAAAGCTCTTCCCTGAAAAAGGAGGAGTCATACGCTTAAGGCCAAGATCAAATAATGTTGAAAAGTATTTGTAGAGATACAGCATGACTGAAAAAACCTTGAAAATACGACACAACGCTAAATTGATTCGATTAATAAGCAGCTTACAGCGCTTTTACTTTCGTCCAACATTTTTAGGTACTGAAAATTTAGTGCCGAATAAACCAGCCATGTATGTCGGTAATCACACCATCTATGGTGTTTTAGATTCTCCGATTCTGATTGATTATTTATTTACAGAACATAAAATCGCAGTGGTCAGTTTAGCTGATCATATGCATTTTCATATTCCGATTTGGAAAGAAGTGGTTAAACGTGTCGGTGGGGTTGATGGTGTACAAGAATATGCCAAAGAAGCGATGCGACAAGGTTATTCGATTCTGGTTTTTCCAGGCGGCGGTCGAGAAGTCATTAAACGTAAAGGTGAAGCCTATCAACTGATCTGGAAGCAACGCTTTGGTTTCTTAAAGTTGGCTCAGGAATTTGGTTATGAAATTGCTCCTTTTGTGGCTTTAGGTGGTGATGAAGTTTTTGATTTAGCTTTTGATGTAAACGTGCTGCTTAAACAAAAGTGGTTTAATAAAATATTATCAAATCCCAAAATAGGTTCATTGCTTAGACAAGGTGAAGTTATTCCTTCGATTCCGAAGCATATTATTCCAAAGCGAATCCCTTTTTATTTTAAATTTATGCCACGGTTATCTATTGACCAGATAGAAAACATGGACGATATGATTGTATTTCGTGATCAATTGCAAGCGAGCATTTATACTGAAATTGAGTCGTTAAAGTCCTATCGAGCACATGACTTGGAACAAAAACCTTAGAACAAAAACCTTAGAACAAAAAAACAACCTTTGAGATCGTATAATGTTTGAACTGCATACCAATTTTAAACAGATACTTAAGCTCTTTAATCCGCGAACTCAACCCATTCAAAGTACTGTGACTTTTCTTCAAGATCCTTATTATCTCGAATTTTTAGGACAGTGTAGCGATACTGAAATTACCCCTGATATTGATTTATTTGGCTATGAAACTACGATAAAGGAAAACCAGTATTTCGCAGAGCATGTGGAAAATTTATCCCAACAACTATGGAAAATTGGTCGTACAGGTCAAGGTGATGAATGGTTTTTAGATCGGAATAGTTTTGATATTTTATTCTATGATCATGATTTAGGTATGGACTTAGATGAGAATTTAAAACGCGATCAGTTTCAGTCGATGCAAATCAACTTTTTACAATTTGCTTTACTTCTGCAAGCGCTGGAACAACACTTGGATAAAAATCCATTATCTAAGGTGGAGTTGGAGCAATTTCAAGATACCGTGAATCGCATTCATCCTGAACTTTTTTCACGTTATCCATTTGATTATTTATAAGTTATAAGCGTTACAATTGATTGATAAAATGAGTTTACTCACAATATAGAGGAATAAAAATGTATACAGCTTCATGCCTTTGTGGTGGTATTCAACTGAGAATTCATAGTGAAATCCCTCAAATATTTGTCTGTCATTGTCAGCAATGTCAAAAAGCCCAAGGTTCAGCATTTGTAGCGATTGCTCCTATTCAGACTAAAGATTTAGAGATTGTTCAAGGACAGGCATTGTTTCAAGAATATTATGCCACTGAAAATAAAAAGCGAACGTTCTGTAAAAGATGTGCATCCCCATTATTTAGTGCGCGTTTAGACCTACCTGAGGTCGTGAGATTACGTGTAGGCATTGTAAATGAGCCTGTTCAAGGCAAGATTGTTTCACATGCGTTTACTGATAACAAAGCTGCTTGGTTTGAAATTTTGGATGATGCCCCACAATTTGCTCAAGCGCTTTGTTAAAGAGTGAAGTTATATGTGAACAACAAGAATGCTGGATATTTATTGTTTAAATAAGATTTTGTGCGCTATCTTACTTATTTTTAAGTATCTGAATTTTATATTTTTATAAATAATTCAGAAATCAGTTTAAGTCATTTGTATATATAAATACCTTCTGTATAATTTTAAAAAAATACACTTTAAATCAATAGAAGGTATAAATGACAAGAATAGTCGTCGCTGCAAAACAAGACAAAATATTACTACAGGATTCTCAAGCAAAAACGGTCAGTTTAGATCAACCCGCTATTATTCAAATTGGTGTCACACAACAAGATGTGAAAACACTAGAGCGACTAGGCGATAAGCTGATTATTAGTTTAAATAATGGTGAGCAAATTGTTTTAGAGGGTTTTTTTCAAGCCAATTCAACCACAACGCATTCTTTAACGTTCCCCAAAGCAGATGGAAGTTTCTCACTTGCTCACTTTGATGCCAATGGAAAATTTACAGACTATAGCGGTTTGCAAAAACTCGATACTTTACTCTATGAAGGCGCCAATACTGCGGCTGTTCAACAAGTCTCTGCCTACGAAGACTCAACCCCTGAGTTTTCATTTTCAAATCTATTTTCTTCAAGTGCAGTGAAAGCAGGTGTCGGTCTTGTTTCTGCAATTGGTTTAGGTTTGGCATTGATTGATGATGGTGGAGGTAATCAATCAAAGGGTGTTACTGACATTATTGCACCGAAAACACCGACTGCAACATTGAATGCAGAGGGGACTGAAATTAAGGGTACCGCTGAAGCGGGTGCGACTATTTATGTGATTGATAAAAACCAGAAAGTGATTGCCACAGCAGTGGTCGATAAAGATGGAAATTATTCTTTGACATTGCCAGAGGCTTTGCTAAACAACAATACTTATTATATCAATGCAAAAGACAAAGCTGGAAATGCTTCAACCTATACCTCGGTTGTTGGCACGAAAGATACCATTGCACCCAATGAGCCTCAAGGTCAGTTAAATGAGCAAGGAAATATTGTTACTGGTAAAGCAGAAGCGAATGCCACAATTAATGTGTATGACTCAGCAGGTCAACTGATTGGTACTGCAAAAGCCAATGCGCAGGGACAATTTTCTGTTGCCATTTCTCCTGCTTTAACCGCAGGCCAGATCGGTACAGTCGAAGCAATTGATGCATCTGGAAATAAATCAGAAAAACATAATATTGAAGTGGGTAAAGATACTATCGCACCTGATCAACCCAAGTTTGAGGTGTCTAAAGAGGGGACATCAATACACGGAACAGCAGAAGCAAATGCTAAAGTGATTATTCAAGACTCAACAGGTGCGGTGATTGCAACGGGTACTGTAGACGCCAATGGTAAATTCAATATCACTATTTCTCCTGCTTTAGATGCAAGCAAGACTGGCAAAATTATTATTGAAGATGCTGCAGGAAATAAGTCGAGTGCTGTAGAAATTAAAGCAGGACAAGATGTTTTAGCACCAGATAAACCCGTGGCCAATTTAAATGCTGAAGGCACTGTGATCACGGGTACCGCTGAAGCAAACTCTAAAATTTCAGTCTATGACAGTGCAAATAAATTATTAGGCACAGCAACAACGGATGCAAACGGAAATTATTCTGTCACGCTTTCAACAGCATTGACTGAAGCAAAAGTTGGCAGTGTATATGCAACAGATGCAGCTGGAAATCAGTCAGTGCTTAGCTCTGTAACAGGTACCAAAGATGTAACCGCGCCTGCAAGTCCAAAAATCACAGATGTGGTTGATGATGTGGGGACAACTGTAGGTTCTGTTGCTGCAAATGGGACGACAGATGACAAGCGCCCTGTGATTTCAGGAACCGGAGAAGCTGGGGCAACTTTGATTATTTATGATAATAATCAGGCAATTGGAAAGGTCACAGTCGGTGCAGATAGTAAATGGTCATTTAGTTTTGCTTATGATTTAACTCTGGGGAGTCACAGTATTACTACTGTACAAACGGATAAAGCAGGGAATACCAGTTTAGTGAGTGATGCTCGAACATTTACTGTAGTCGAAATCGCCGCAAAAATGGCAGTTTTTGATGAAGCGTCAGCTTTTCATGCTGATTTAGCTAATTCGAATATTGATTCAGTTAAAAGTGCTGATGCGATTGGGTCAGGTGTTTTAAATTCTGAGCCAGAAAGTAGCGCTCAAGTATTTGATCAATCGACACCAATAGAAAATCAATTCTCGCAGCTCCATTCAAATGTTTCAGATTTAGATCATACCGCTATAGCTGGCAGTTCAGCTATTCTCAGTACAAGCATAGCGACTGTACTGCAAGATGCGCTTGAGAATACCAAGACAGGCAATACGGATTCTCATGGAAGCACGACCATTTCAGTCGATGAATTGTTAGCAAAGGCTTCAGTCAATGATTTAACTGCAAATCAGATTGATGATGTGCTTGCTCGAACAATTGATCAAAGTGCTACATCCGTTGTCGATGATGCTAAAAATACTGAATTGGTCGCTTTCAATAAAGCCGAAAATCTATCAGCGCAAGATATACCTGTATTGCAATCTGATCTGATCAAAGACTTGTTTGATCCACAATTACTGACCTTTTGATTGAAAATAACCAGATAAGCACCTACGGGTGCTTTTTATGGAAACCAGATTTTATAGCGCTGGTTTAGCTTAAAATTGATGCATAAGGCTTTCAAATAAACGCTGAATAATTTTATTCAGCGTTTATATTTTTATCTAAAACGTGAACTTATACATATAAAATACCCAATTTCAGGTATATCTCTATATTTCCCCATTTGATCTAATGATTGATATTTGATCAAAAACTAGATTTGGGGATTGTCATGAACAAAATTTATAAAGTTATTTGGAATTCACAACTTAGGTGCTGGCAAGCTGTTTCAGAATTGGCAAAAAATCATAGCACTTCACAAAGTACTGTGGATCATAAAAACGCGCTGACGGGCACTGTTCAAAAAGTATCTGGGATAAATTTAATCCGATTGGCTTTTTGGGGGCTAGCTTTATTGCCATTATCGATTTATGCCGCAATTTCTAATACGGAACTGCCTACAGGCGCCAATATCACTCAAGGTTCAGCCAATATTTCCCAAAATGGCAACGTTTTAAATATTCATCAGAATAGTCAAAATCTTTCGACCAACTGGAATACTTTTAATATTGGTAAAGATGCGACGGTTAATTTTAATCAGCAAAACCAGTCATCTATAGCCATTAATCGGGTTTTGGATAGCAATGCATCGCAGATTATGGGACGTTTAAATGCCAATGGGCAGGTGTTTTTACTCAATCCAAATGGTGTGATTTTTTCTAAGACGGCTCAAGTGAATGTTGGTGGTTTGGTTGCTTCAACTTTAAGTTTGAACGATGCGGATATTCAAAATGGCAAATATACTTTAAAAGCCAATGCCAATAGCACAGCAACGATAGAAAATAACGGTACTATTCAAACTTTATCAGGTGGAACGGTTGCGCTGATTGCGCCCAATGTTAAAAATACCGGCTCTATTGTGACACCAAACGGAGTTACCCATCTCACTGCTGCCAGTCAAGTCACTCTTGCTTTACAGGATGGTTCACTCACCCAGTACCAAGTTGATCAAGGGGTATTAAAAGGCTTGGTGGACAATGGCGGTGCAATCCTTGCCGATAATGGGGCTGTATATTTAACTGCAAAAGCCAAAGACAGTTTAAGTAAAGCCGTGGTCAATCATAGCGGGATTATTGAAGCCAATCGTTTAAGCCAAAATGCCAAAGGTGAAATCATTTTGTTAGGTGATATGCAAAATGGTGAAACAAATGTCAGTGGTCTGCTTAA
This sequence comes from Acinetobacter sp. BIGb0196, assembly GCF_011759595.1. Classification (NCBI taxonomy): domain Bacteria; kingdom Pseudomonadati; phylum Pseudomonadota; class Gammaproteobacteria; order Moraxellales; family Moraxellaceae; genus Acinetobacter; species Acinetobacter sp. BIGb0196. Next base: position 1,743,479 of record NZ_JAAOZA010000002.1, read on the forward strand.
AGCTGAAGGGAAAAATGGTCAAGATGGTGGGTTTATTGAAACCTCCGCAGCTCAAGTAAAGATTGAGAATAGTACCGTGGTGTCCTCTCATTCTGAGGGCGGGAAAATCGGAAACTGGTTGATCGACCCTACCGATTTCAGTATTAATTCGGGTAATGCATCAGCAAGCAGTAGCGGCATAGGCGCAACCACTTTAGCAAGCAGTCTTGCAACCAGTAATGTCATATTGCTAACCAGCACTACGGGTAACCAGAAGGGTGATATCAATGTTAATGCTGATGTGACTTGGGGGAGTGCGAACAGCCTGACTTTAAATGCACAAAATGACATCAACATTAATGCCAACATCACAGCGACCAATAATAGTGGCAAACTTAATTTGATATATGGACAAAACACGGCCAATACCAGCGCAAATTATTATATTAATAATGGTGCAAAAATAAACTTAAAGGCTGGGCAGAATTTTAGTACCAAAAAAGGAACGGCTGCTACGATTAACTATCAAGTCATTACGGCTTTGGGCGCACAGGGTTCGACTACAAGTCAAGATTTACAAGGGATCAACGGTAACCTGAGTGGTAATTATGTGTTGGGTGCAGACATAGATGCCAGCAGTACATGGCAGTGGAATGGTTATACCGGATTCGACCCAATTGGCTTTTATAATGCAAATTTGAGTCCAACGGATCTCTCACAGCAGGCTTTTCGTGGACGGTTTGATGGATTAGGTCATGCGATTAGTGGATTAAGTATTGAGTCTATGTATCAGGGGATTGGACTGTTTGCGATTACGCATCAGGATACACTTATACAAAATGTTGGATTGAATAATATAAGTTATTCAGGTTATGGGAAAACAGGCGGGATCGTGGGGATTAATCTTGGCACGATTAATAATGTTTATGTCAATGCAGGCTTAGTCACAGGTAATACCGAGCAATATGGCGGATTGGTGGGCTGGAACTATAATTCAGGAAATATCTTAAACTCTTATGCAAATGTAACTGTAAAAGGAAAATATTCGAATAATAATTATATTGGCGGTCTGGTTGGTTATAGTGATGGTGTTGTAAGTTCTTCTTTTGCAACAGGCGCGGTGACAGGAAATAATTATATTGGTGGTTTAGTTGGTGGAATATCAGGACAAATTAACAACTCTTATGCAACAGGTACTGTTATTGGAAGTCAGTATGTTGGAGGGTTGGTTGGGTTCAATGGCGGTAGGGTTGACAAAAATTATTCTTCAGGAAGTGTAACTGGTGGGCAGTATGTTGGTGGTCTTGTTGGTGGTGGTAACGGTACAACCACAAATAGTTTCTGGAACACCAGTACTTCTGGAAGAACAAGCAGTGGGGGTGGTGTAGGAAAAACCACAACAGAACTTCAGCAAATTTCTACTTTTGCAGGTTGGGATATTGATGATGCAGGTGGTACAGGAAAAGTTTGGCGTATTTATGAAGGACGATCTGCGCCATTACTACGTCATTTCCTAAAGCCCTTGGTCACAGAAATTGTCGCTAATTTTTCTGACAAAATTTATGATGGATCGATAGCTTCTGGAACGCTGGCTTCAGGGCTGAATTATAAAACAACCAGTAAAAATGCAGGGATTTATAGTTTAAATGATGGCTCAATCCTGATTAGTGGTGTTCCAATCGCGGCTAATACAACTCAGTTTGGTGATGATGTAATTTATAAAGAAAATGGTGGTTCGGGCTCATTAACAATAGCAAAAAGAGATTTAAATATTAATGGCTTGAGCGTTGCTGACAAAGTCTATGATACATCAAAAGTAGCAACATTATCGGGTACTGCTGGAGTGACAGTGCTGTCAGGTGATTCAGTGACACTTTCGGGTATTGGATTTGGATCATTTACTGATAAAAATGTGGGGAATAATAAAAATGTGATTGTGTCGGGTTATACGCTGACTGGAACAGATGCTTTAAATTACAACTTGCTACAGCCGACAAATCTTAAAGCCAGTATAACGCCTGCAGTTTTAACCATTAATGGAATAAGTGTTGCAGATAAAACGTATGATGGCTTGTTCAATGCGACCTTAAATGGTACTGCTTCAATCAATCCATTTGCTGGAGATTTTGTTGGATTGACTGGTAGTGGTATAGGCACATTTACAGATAAGAATGCAGGAATCCGGTCTGTGATCGTAACAGGCTATAACTTAACAGGTGCGGATGCAGGAAATTATACTTTTAGTCAGCCTATAGGTTTAAGTGCCACAATTCACAAAGCACAAGCCATTGTAACGGCCAATAGTTTAAATACAGTCTATAACGGTAAAGATCAAACGGCTGCTGGCTTTAGTGCAACAGGCTTGGTCAATGGTGAAACTGAATCTGTATTGTCAGGTGTTTCGGCAACTGTCACAGGCAAAGATGCAGGCAAATACACCAACACAGTAACAGGCGTAGATAAGAACTATGATCTGACACTTATTGATGGCTCATTAGATATTGCGAAAGCGAAAGCCACCGTAACCGCCAATAGCGTATCAACCACCTATAACGGTAAAGATCAAACGGCTGTTGGCTTTAGTGCAACAGGCTTGGTCAATGGCGAAACTACAACTGTATTGTCAGGTGTTTCGGCAACTGTCACAGGTAAAGATGCTGGTAGTTATGCCAATACAGCCACAGGTACAGATAAGAACTATGAGCTAAGTTTTGTTAATGGCTCTTTGGATATCGCCAAAGCTAAAGCGACAGTAACAGCCAATAGTGTAACAACGACCTATAACGGTAAAGATCAAACAGCTGCTGGCTTTAGTGCAACAGGCTTGGTCAATGGCGAAACTACAACAGTATTGTCAGGTGTTTCTGCAACTGTCACAGGTAAAGATGCAGGTCAGTACACCAATACCGCCACAGGTATAGACAAGAACTATGAGCTAAGCTTTGTTGATGGCTCTTTGGATATCGCCAAAGCCAAAGCAACCGTGACTGCCAATAGCGTATCAACCACCTATAATGGTAAAGATCAAACGGCTGCTGGCTTTAATGCGAAAGGCTTAGTCAATGGTGAAACAGAATCAGTATTATCAGGTGTTTCATCAACGGTGACTGCTAAAGATGCAGGCAAATACACCAACACAGTAACAGGTATAGACAAGAACTATGATCTAACGCTTATTGATGGCTCTTTGGATATCGCCAAAGCTAAAGCGACAGTAACAGCCAATAGTGTAACAACGACCTATAACGGTAAAGATCAAACTGCTGCTGGCTTTAGTGCGACTGGTTTAGTCAATGGTGAAACTACAACAGTATTGTCAGGTGTTTCTGCAACTGTCACAGGTAAAGATGCAGGTCAGTACACCAATACCGCCACAGGTATAGACAAGAACTATGAGCTAAGCTTTGTTGATGGCTCATTAGATATTGCCAAAGCGAAAGCCACCGTAACCGCCAATAGCATATCAACCACCTACAATGGCAAAGATCAAACGGCTGCTGGCTTTAGTGCTATAGGTTTAGTCAATGGTGAATCAGAATCTGTACTCTCAGGTGTAACTGCAACGGTTACCAGCAAAGATGCTGGCAAATACACCAATACCGCAACAGGTCTAGATAAAAACTATGAGTTAAGTTTTGTTGATGGCTCATTAGATATTGCTAAGGCTAAAGCCACTGTTACGGCTAATAGTGTATCAACCACCTATAACGGTAAAGATCAAACGGCTGTTGGTTTTAGTGCAACTGGTTTAGTCAATGGTGAAGATACATCGGTACTCTCAGGTGTAAGCGCATCGGTGACTGCTAAAGATGCAGGCAAATACACCAACACAGTAACAGGTGTAGACAAGAACTATGATCTGACGCTTATTGATGGCTCTTTGGATATTGCCAAAGCCAAAGCCACTGTAACCGCCAATAGTGTATCAACTACTTATAATGGTAAAGATCAAACGGCTGTTGGTTTTAGTGCGACAGGCTTAGTCAACGGTGAAACTGAATCTGTATTGTCAGGTGTTTCTGCAACTGTAACAGGCAAAGATGCAGGTAGTTATGCGAATAAAGCCAGTGGAGCAGATAAAAACTATGAACTTAGTTTTGTCGAAGGCTCACTAGATATTGCTAAGGCTAAAGCGATAGTAACAGCCAATAGCGTAACAACGACCTATAACGGTAAAGATCAAACGGCTGTTGGTTTTAGTGCGACAGGCTTAGTCAACGGTGAAACTGAATCTGTATTGTCAGGTGTTTCGGCAACTGTCACAGGTAAAGATGCCGGTAGTTATGCTAATACAGCCACAGGTATAGATAAGAACTATGAGCTAAGTTTTGTTAATGGCTCTTTGGATATCGCCAAAGCTAAAGCGATAGTAACAGCCAATAGTGTAACAACCACCTATAATGGTAAAGATCAAACGGCTGCTGGTTTTAGTGCGATTGGTTTGGTCAATGGCGAAACTACAAGTGTATTGTCAGGTGTTTCTGCAACTGTCACAGGTAAAGATGCAGGCCAATACACCAATACCGCAACAGGTCTAGATAAAAACTACGAGTTAAGTTTTGTTGATGGCTCGTTAGATATTGCCAAAGCGAAAGCCACTGTTACAGCCAATAGCGTATCAACCACCTATAACGGTAAAGATCAAACAGCTGCTGGCTTTACTGCGACAGGTTTGGTCAATGGTGAAACTGAATCCGTACTCTCAGGTGTAAATGCTACAGTTACTGCTAAAGATGCAGGTCAATACACCAATACCGCAACAGGTCTAGATAAGAATTATGATTTAAGCTTTGTTGATGGGGCTTTAGATATCGCCAAAGCTAAAGCCACCGTAACTGCCAATAGCGTATCAACTATTTATAATGGTAAAGATCAAACTGCTGCTGGCTTTACTGCAACAGGCTTGGTCAATGGCGAAACTACAACTGTATTGTCAGGTGTTTCGGCAACGGTGACTGCTAAAGATGCTGGCAAATATACCAATAGTGCAACAGGTCTCGACAAAAATTATGATTTAAGCTTTGTTGATGGCTCTTTGGATATTGCTAAGGCTAAAGCCATTGTTACTGCCAATAGTGTATCAACCACCTATAACGGTAAAGATCAAACGGCTGCTGGCTTTAGTGCTATAGGTTTAGTCAATGGTGAAACTGAATCTGTATTGTCAGGTGTAAGTGCAACGGTGACTGCTAAAGATGCAGGCCAATACACCAATACTGCAACAGGTATAGATAAAAACTACGAGCTAAGCTTTGTTGATGGCTCTTTAGATATCGCGAAAGCTAAAGCCACTGTGACCGCCAATAGCGTATCAACCACCTATAACGGTAAAGATCAAACAGCTGCTGGTTTTAGTGCGACTGGTTTGGTCAATGGCGAAACTACAAGTGTATTGTCAGGTGTTTCGGCAACAGTTACCGCTAAAGATGCAGGCCAATACACCAATAGCGTAACAGGTGTAGACAAAAATTACGACTTAAGTTTTATTGATGGTGCATTGGATATTGCTAAGGCTAAAGCCACTGTGACCGCCAATAGTTTAAATACAGTCTATAACGGTAAAATTCAAACGGCTGCGGGCTTTACTGCGACAGGTTTAGTCAATGGTGAAACTGAATCAGTCTTATCAGGTGTTTCAGCAACGGTGACCGCTAAAGATGCAGGCAAATACACCAATACCGCAACAGGTCTAGACAAGAACTATGATCTTAGTTTTATTGATGGCTCTTTGGATATTGCTAAGGCTAAAGCTACTGTGACCGCCAATAGTGTATCAACTACTTATAAAGGTAAAGACCAAACTGCTGCTGGCTTTACTGCGATAGGTTTGGTCAATGGCGAAACTGAATCTGTATTGTCGGGTGTTTCAGCAACGGTGACTGCTAAAGATGCTGGCAAATATACCAATAGTGCAACAGGTCTCGACAAAAATTATGATTTAAGCTTTGTTGATGGCTCATTAGATATTGCCAAAGCGAAAGCCAGTGTTACAGCTAATAGTGTAACAACTACTTATAACGGTAAAGATCAAACTGCTGCTGGCTTTACTGCGATAGGTTTGGTCAATGGTGAAACAGAATCAGTATTATCAGGCGTAACTGCCACGGTGACTGCTAAAGATGCAGGCAAATACAACAACACAGTAACAGGTGTAGACAAGAACTATGATCTGACGCTTATTGATGGCTCTTTGGATATTGCGAAAGCTAAGGCGACTGTGACTGCCAATAGCGTATCAACCACCTATAATGGTAAAAATCAAACTGCTGCTGGCTTTAGTGCGACAGGTTTGGTGAGTGGTGAAAATGAATCAGTACTCTCTGGTGTCAGTGCAACGGTTACCGGCAAAGATGCAGGTCAATACACCAATACCGCAACAGGTGTAGATAAAAACTATGAGCTAAGCTTTGTTGATGGCTCTTTGGATATCGCCAAAGCCAAAGCCATTGTAACTGCCAATAGTGTATCAACTACTTATAACGGTAAAGATCAAACGGCTGCTGGCTTTAGTGCTATAGGTTTAGTCAATGGTGAAACTGAATCTGTATTGTCAGGTGTAATTGCAACTGTGACTGCTAAAGATGCAGGTCAATATACCAATACGGCAACGGGTCTAGACAAGAACTATGAGCTAAGCTTTGTTGATGGCTCTTTAGATATCGCCAAAGCTAAAGCGACAGTAACAGCCAATAGTGTAACAACCACCTATAATGGTAAAGATCAAATAGCTGCTGGCTTTAGTGCAACAGGCTTGGTCAATGGTGAAACAGAATCAGTACTATCAGGTGTAACTGCAACGGTGACTGCTAAAGATGCAGGCAAATACACCAACACAGTAACAGGTGTAGACAAGAACTATGATCTGACGCTTATTGATGGATCATTAGATATCGCCAAAGCGAAAGCCACTGTGACTGCCAATAGTTTAAATACGGTTTATAACGGTAAAGATCAAACGGTTGCTGGCTTTACTGCAACAGGTTTAGTGAATGGTGAAACTGAATTAGTACTCTTAGGTGTAAGTGCAACAGTTACCGCTAAAGATGCAGGTCAATACACCAATACCGCAACAGGTCTAGATAAAAACTACGAGCTAAGCTTTGTTGATGGTTCATTAGATATTGCTAAGGCTAAAGCCATTGTTACTGCCAATAGTGTATCAACTACCTATAACGGTAAAGACCAAACGGCTGCTGGTTTTAGTGCGACAGGCTTAGTCAACGGTGAAACTGAATCTGTACTCTCAGGTGTAACTGCAACGGTTACCGCTAAAGATGCAGGCCAATACACCAATACCGTAACAGGTCTAGACAAGAATTATGATCTTAGTTTTATTGATGGCTCATTAGATATTGCTAAGGCTAAAGCCACTGTTACAGCTAATAGTGTATCAACTACTTATAACGGTAAAGATCAAACGGCTGCTGGCTTTAGTGCGACAGGCTTAGTCAATGGTGAATCAGAATCTGTACTCTCAGGTGTAACTGCAACAGTGATTGCTAAAGATGCAGGCAAATACAACAACACAGTAACAGGTGTAGACAAGAACTATGATCTAACGCTTATTGATGGCTCATTGGATATTGCTAAGGCTAAAGCCACTGTAACCGCCAATAGCATATCAACTACTTATAATGGTAAAGATCAAACGGCTGCTGGTTTTAGCGCGACTGGTTTGGTCAATGGTGAAGCTGAATCAGTCTTATCAGGTGTTTCAGCGACGGTTACCGCTAAAGATGCAGGTCAATACACCAATACCGCAACAGGTCTAGATAAAAACTATGAGCTAAGCTTTGTTGATGGCTCTTTGGATATCGCCAAAGCCAAAGCCACTGTAACTGCCAATAGCGTATCAACTACCTATAACGGTAAAGACCAAACGGCTGCTGGTTTTAGTGCGACTGGTTTGGTCAATGGCGAAACTACAAGTGTATTGTCAGGTGTTTCGGCAACTGTCACAGGCAAAGATGCAGGCCAATACACCAATACCGCAACAGGTCTAGATAAAAACTACGAGCTAAGCTTTGTTGATGGCTCATTGGATATTGCTAAGGCTAAAGCCACTGTTACGGCCAATAGTGTATCAACTACTTATAACGGTAAAGATCAAACGGCTGCTGGCTTTACTGCAACAGGTTTAGTCAATGGTGAAACTGAATCAGTACTATCAGGTGTCAGTGCAACAGTTACCGCTAAAGATGCTGGTCAATACACCAATACCGCAACGGGTCTAGACAAGAACTACGAGCTAAGCTTTGTGGATGGTTCATTAGATATCGCCAAAGCTAAAATTAACCAAGTGACAGGCATTAGCGCCAATAATCGTATTTATGATGCAACCACCAACGCAACATTAAATACTGGATCAGCACAATTCACTGGTATGGTTGCAGGCGATGAATTGAAAGTTGCTTCAGCAACAGGACAATTCAGTGATAAAAATGTGGGTATAGCAAAACAAGTCTCGATTCAGGGTGTCAGTTTAAGTGGTGCAGATGCACACAACTACGAGTTGGTGAATAACACTGCACAAACTACGGCAGATATTCGCCAAGCCAATATTCAAAGCATTGCTGGAATTACGGCCAACAATCGTACTTATAATGGATTAACTGCCGCTGAGCTTAATCTCAGCAACGCACAATTCAACGGCATTTACGCTGGGGATAATTTAAACGTTGCAACAGCAACAGGACAATTTGACAGTGCGACCACAGGGCAAGCAAAAAATGTATCGATTACAGGTTTAAGTCTAGGTGGCTTAGATGCTCAAAACTACAAACTTGTGGATACCACCGCTGTGACCACAGCTGATATTTATCTGTTAACCCCTGTAGCGTATTTACAAGCCATACAATTCAAACGACCTCGTTATTTGCCTGAAACCAATAACGTCTTAAATACAGTTGATTTAGATGTACGCCAAGGTGGAGTTAACACTGCAGGTATTCAAATTTTGGCAGGGGAGCACTAATTGATGAAACAACAACATAATATATTGGCAATATCTGTAGCTGCTTGTCTGATGCTTTTGACCAGCAGTAACTATGCAGCGCCAGCACCTAATGCGGGTCAACTGTTACAACAACAGCAACAAGGACAAAGCCTTGAACCACAGGCTGCTGTTCAGGTAGAAAGTTCAGCAAGTAATAACGTACCCAATTCACCTGATATCCAAATCTCTGTACGCAAAATTGAAATCACTGGAAATAGTCGTTTTAGCACAGCGCAATTGCATCACTTAGTGGCGGATGCCGAAGGTAAACAATTGAGTCTTCAGCAACTTTGGCAAGTTGCCCAAAAGATTACCACTTACTACCAGCAACAGGGCTATGCCTATAGTCGGGCTTATCTGCCTCAGCAGAATCTAAGTCAGGGCGTAGTACGTATCAATGTACTCGAAGCGTATTATGATCAAACCCAGATTGACAATCAAAGTCGAACGCAAAACTGGCTGATTGAACAAACCGTTGCGCCACTTAAACAAGGTGAGCGGATCAACAGTGACCAGATGCAACAACAACTCAAACTGCTCAATCGTTTAAATGGAGTCAATACCCGAAATGTTTTGACCCCTGGTGCAACAGTCGGAAGTAGCCAACTCAATGTTGAAGTACAAAATGCAGCCATGTTGAATGGTTATATTGGCGCAGATAACTTTGGTAATCGTTATACCAGTCAAGTGCGTGGAACCGCTGGAATTTCGGCCAACAATCTTGCAGGCTTAGGTGATGAACTGAGCTTTGATGTGATGACTGCGGGTAAACGCATGAACTATGGACGTGTGGGTTATGCCTTTACTTTTACAGGAATGGGTACTCGGGCAGGCGCAAGTTATTCTTATTTAGATTATGAACTTGGAAAAGAGCTGAAAAACATTGGCGCAGAAGGGAGTGCTGCACAAAGTAGCGTATTCATTAGCCAACCTGCCTTACTGACCAATAATGCAGAAGTCCTTCTCAGCTTACAATACGATCATAAACAACTGAAAGATGATATTCAGCTCAATCAATATTACAAACATCGAAATATTGACGTGGTGACTGCCCGACTGGATGGCTCGCAGTTTGATCAATTCTTGGGTGGAGGCTTAACCCAATATGGTGCCTCAACCAGTTATGGTCGTGTGAAATTTAAAAACGATGATGCTGCTGCTTTAGATGCGCAAACAGCGAAGACAGCTGGAGACTACTATACAGCTACATTGAATCTGTCACGCTTACAAAACCTAAGCAATAAGGGCACGCAAGGATATTTGGGAATTTATGGACAATACAGTCCTTATAATCTAGACAGTGCAGAGCAATATCTAGGTGGTGGTCCATTTAATGTTCGTGGTTATGAATCGAGTCAATTTGCAGGCTCTACAGGTTATTTGGCCACAGCAGAACTGAGACAAAGTTTATTTGCCGATGCAAAGCATCAGCTAACAGCGAAAGTATTTATCGATACAGCAGAAGTCAAGTTAAATGCTAAGCGTTGGGCAGGTGTGACAGGCGATAATCAAGTTCAAATCAGTAGTGCAGGTTTAGGTTTGAACTGGACGAGTGCGTGGAATATTCAAGCCAATGCAGAAGTTGCCTTTCCAATTGGAAATACCCCAGAGCAGTTGCAAGACCGCGATAATCACCAGTACTGGTTGAGTTTAAGAAAGACTTTCTAATTTGATTGAATAAATAAGGAGGCTTTTGCCTCCTTATTTATGTCGCCACGCGATAGCAAAACGCTGTATGGTTAAACTCAATTTATTTGAGTAACGAAAAACTCCCTCCTTTAAAAAAGGTGAGAAGTATTAACTTTGCATGGGGGAGGATTCAAACAATCTGAGTAAAAACTTAGCAAAAGGGATTTAAAAACCTAGCTGATGAGAATAAAACTTACACAGCCACACTTTACATTTAAAGTTTAAATTCTTTTGCGTAGACGAAGTCAAACCTTGCGCTGCAAACAAAGCCGATTAATATTCGTTGGGTGACCGCTACACCATCTATGATTAAATGATGCAAAAGCAAAATGATTAAATTGATATAAGTTGGAATGCCATTGATGAGTAATGGATATTTTTATCATGATTATTTGTATAGGCTTGTATATACAAATAACATCGACTCAAGATACAATGATTTAGAATATTTTGTATGAGTTTTAGCCAATGTCAAGAGCGTCAAAGCACAATGATCTAGACTTATCTCTAGAAGAAGATAGTCCTGTTCCTTTGTATTTGCGCGTGAAGCAAATGATTTCACAAAAAATTTATGAAGGAACATGGACTGTAAATAAAAAAATTCCTTCAGAAAGTGAGTTGGTGAATTTACTAGGCTGTAGTCGTATGACAGTCAATCGGGCATTGCGCGAACTGACCAGTGAAGGCTTATTAGTCCGTATACAAGGTGTTGGCTCTTTTGTCGCTGAAGGACAAGGTCGTACAGCATTATTTCATGTGAACAATATTGCAGAAGAAATTATTGCGAGAAATCATAAACATCATGCTGAAGTATTGGTACTTGAACAAATTCAAGCCAATGAAGAACAAAGTCGGTTAATGCAAATTCGAGAAGGACAACGCTTATTTCACTCGATCATTGTGCATTATGAAAATGATGTGCCTGTGCAGATCGAAGATCGTTTAGTTGATCCTGTGCTAATTCCAGATTACTTGGCACAAGATTTTAAAACAATCACACCTAATGCCTATTTAATGTCAAAAGCACCTGTTACTGAAGGTGAGCATGTGGTTACTGCGATTCTTGCTTCAGCACAAGAATGTAAATGGCTAAAAATCAATAAAACAGAGCCTTGTTTATTGATCCGCCGTAGAACATGGTCCAATAAACAACTGATTTCCAGTGCAAGGCTAATTTATCCTGGCAGTCGCTATTATTTGGAAGGTAAATTTACCCAATGATTGAGCTTTTAAAAGCCAGCCATTACAAAAAAATGCGATGGAAAAATGGCGAAGGCTATACGCTTGAAATCGCCCGTAGTGTCGGTGAAAGCTTAGCTGAGTTTGATTGGCGGATTTCGATGGCCGATGTGAAAACATCAGGGGATTTTTCCAAATTTAATGGGATGAATCGCTTTTTGACGGTATTGGAAGGTCAAGGTCTTTCACTGTGTATAGATGATGATTTTAAGCATTTAAAAACATTGCAGTCCGTCGAGTTTGGTGGAGACAGTGTGGTCAGTTGTCAATTGCTGGCAGGGCACATTCGCGATTTTAATTTGATTTATAATCCAAAAAAGTTTGATGCACAGTATCAGTGGATTTTCTCTCCAGAAGCCTTAGAAATACCTATATTATCTGACGTGATGTTTATTTTTAATCAGAGTGTTGAGGTGTTAGTTATCGAAATTGGTCAACAGATTTTTCATTTGGAACATCAGGACAGTCTTAAACTTGAAAATGAAAAATCATTGCAAGCTATCACATTAAATCAGCAATTTTTAAAGCAAACTTGTCTTATACAGCTCACAAAAATCTAAATTTTATTGATTTTACTTAAACGCATACAACCTGAAGTTGTCTGCGTTTTTTTGTTTTTATGAAAAATAAATCTATTTATTTTATATGTTTATAAATTTTTTTAAAAATAATTAGAAAAGCATCTTTTCAATATTAAAGATTTGTGTAGTATATAGATGTATATACAAGTTAGTACATTGCTATACAGTGAATGCAGTTTAATTTGCTGGTTTAAACTCAAAGGAAGGAGTCCTATTGTGACAACAACGACAACAAAATTTCGTGATGTAGAAATTCGCGCACCTCGTGGTACTAAGCTCAATGCAAAAAGTTGGTTGACTGAAGCTCCACTGCGTATGTTGATGAATAATCTTGATCCTGATGTCGCAGAGAATCCAAAAGAGCTCGTTGTTTACGGTGGTATTGGTCGTGCTGCACGTAATTGGGAATGTTATGACAAGATTGTTGAAACACTTAAAACTTTAGAAAATGACGAAACTTTATTGGTTCAATCAGGTAAACCAGTTGGAGTGTTCAAAACACATAAAGATGCACCACGTGTTCTTATTGCCAATTCAAACTTAGTTCCACATTGGGCAAATTGGCAACATTTCAACGAGCTAGATGCTAAAGGCTTGGCAATGTATGGCCAAATGACCGCAGGTTCTTGGATCTATATCGGCAGCCAAGGCATTGTACAAGGCACCTATGAAACTTTTGTTGAAGCTGGTCGCCAGCACTACAACGGTGACTTAACAGGTCGTTGGGTGTTGACTGCTGGTTTAGGTGGAATGGGAGGGGCTCAGCCTTTAGCTGCGACTTTGGCAGGCGCTTGCTCGCTCAATATCGAATGCCAGCAAGCCAGTATTGATTTCCGTTTACGTACACGTTATGTCGATGAACAAGCTACAGATTTAGATGATGCTTTGGCGCGTATTGACCGTTATACCAAAGAAGGCAAGGTGATTTCGATTGCGTTACATGGCAATGCAGCTGAGATTTTACCTGAATTGGTTCGCCGTGGTGTTCATCCGGACATGGTGACGGATCAAACCAGTGCACATGATCCTCTCAATGGCTATTTACCAATTGGTTGGACATGGGAAGAATATCGCCAACGTGCCAAAACTGAACCAGAAGCAGTGGTAAAAGCTGCAAAACAATCTATGGCAAAGCATGTACAAGCAATGCTGGATTTCCAAAAAATGGGTGTTCCAACCTTTGACTATGGCAATAATATCCGTCAAATGGCGCAGGAAGAAGGCGTAGAAAACGCATTTGATTTCCCAGGTTTTGTACCAGCCTATATCCGCCCATTATTCTGTCGTGGTATTGGACCATTCCGTTGGGTTGCACTTTCAGGTGATCCAGAAGATATCTATAAAACAGATGCAAAAGTTAAAGAATTGATTCCAGACGATGAACATTTACATCGTTGGTTAGACATGGCAAGAGAACGGATTAGCTTCCAAGGCTTACCAGCGCGTATTTGCTGGGTTGGCTTAGGACTACGTGCAAAATTAGGTCTGGCATTTAACGAAATGGTACGTAGCGGTGAGCTTTCAGCACCAATCGTCATTGGTCGTGATCATTTAGACTCAGGTTCGGTTTCCAGTCCAAACCGTGAAACTGAAGCAATGCAAGATGGTTCTGATGCTGTATCTGATTGGCCATTGCTGAATGCCTTACTTAATACAGCAGGTGGTGCGACTTGGGTTTCATTACATCATGGCGGTGGTGTAGGAATGGGCTTCTCTCAACACTCAGGTGTCGTGATTGTTTGTGATGGTACGGATGAAGCAGCAGCACGTATTGCTCGGGTGTTGACCAATGACCCAGCAACAGGCGTGATGCGACATGCAGATGCTGGTTATGATATCGCCGTTGAATGTGCCAAAGCGCAAGGTTTGAACTTGCCGATGATCACCAAATAAAAGACATGGACATTACGATGCTTTTTGCAATTGTGTAAGCGGCATCGTAAGAGAACAATATAGCGCAAAACAGGACGTCAAAATGGAACTCTTAATTCAACCAGGCAAGCTCACACTCGCAGATCTTCGCCAAGCGTATTTAAATCCAATTAAAGTTAAACTGGATGACAGTGCTTATGCTGGCATCAATGCAAGTGTTGCGTGTGTCGAAAAAATTGTGAATGAAGGACGCACAGCTTACGGAATCAATACTGGTTTTGGCTTACTCGCTTCAAGTAAAATTGCCCCTGAAGACTTAGAACAATTACAACGCTCATTGGTACTTTCTCATGCCGCTGGTGTGGGCGTACCTTTAGATGATGCGATGGTTCGCTTAATTATGTTGTTAAAGGCCAATAGTTTGGCACGTGGGTTTTCTGGTATCCGTCCTAAAGTGATTGATGCAATCCTTGCCTTGATCAATGCAGAAGTCTATCCGCATATTCCATTAAAAGGTTCAGTCGGCGCTTCTGGTGACTTGGCACCCCTTGCACATATGTCTCTGGTTTTACTCGGTGAAAGTAAAGCACGCTATAAAGGGGAATGGTTACCAGCAGTGGATGCACTTAAAATTGCAGGTTTAGAACCTATTACTTTAGCGGCTAAAGAAGGTTTGGCACTTTTAAATGGTACTCAGGTTTCAACAGCATACGCATTACGTGGTCTATTTGAAGCAGAAGATTTATTTGCTGCTGCGACCGTTTGTGGTGGATTAAGCGTTGAGGCTATGCTCGGTTCACGTGCACCATTTGATGCACGTGTCCATGAAGTTCGTGGTCAGCGTGGTCAAATTGATGTTGCCGCTGCATATCGTGACTTATTGACTGAATCAAGTGAAATCGCTCATTCACATGAAGATTGTAGCAAGGTTCAAGACCCGTATTCACTGCGTTGCCAACCTCAAGTGATGGGGGCTTGTTTAACGCAAATTCGTCAAGCAGCAGAAGTATTAGCGATTGAGTCGAATGCAGTTTCAGATAACCCATTGGTGTTTGCGGCAGAAGGTGACGTAATCTCAGCAGGTAACTTCCATGCTGAACCCGTTGCAATGGCTGCTGATAATTTGGCCTTAGCGATTGCTGAGATTGGCTCACTGTCTGAACGTCGTGTTTCCATGATGATGGATCGCCATATGTCACAGCTTCCTCCATTTTTGGTTGCCAATGGTGGGGTGAATTCGGGCTTTATGATTGCTCAAGTAACAGCCGCTGCGTTGGCCAGTGACAATAAAGCACTTGCACATCCTGCCAGTGTTGATAGTTTACCGACCTCTGCAAATCAGGAAGACCATGTTTCCATGGCGCCTAATGCAGGAAAACGCTTGTGGTATATGGCTGATAACGTTCGCGGCATTCTTGCAGTTGAGTGGTTAGGTGCATGTCAAGGACTTGATTTCCGTGAAGGATTGAAAAGCTCTCCTAAACTTGAACGTGCCCGCAAAATTCTGCGTGATCAAGTGGCGTATTACAGTGAAGATCGTTTCTTCGCGCCAGATATCGAACAAGCAAGTGAATTGCTCGCAAGTGGTTGCCTGAACGAATTGCTCATTGCGAAGCTATTACCGAGCTTGTCTGAAGTGTGATCAATAAAACGGTCACATGGAGTGACCGAATCTAACTAAATTTCCTCAAGGATTGGAGATTATAATGTCACAACACTCCACATTACAGCGGGGGTTAAACACCCGTCATATCCGCTTTTTGGCATTGGGTTCAGCGATTGGCACGGGGCTTTTCTATGGATCAGCAACGGCAATTAAAATGGCAGGTCCGTCTGTTTTAATTGCTTATATGGTTGCAGGGATTGCAATTTATATTGTGATGCGAGCATTAGGGGAAATGGCTGTTCATAACCCCGTATCAGGTTCTTTTAGTGAATATGCCTCAAATTATATTGGTCCTTTAGCTGGTTTTACCACAGGTTGGACCTACGTTTTTGAAATGATCATTGTCGCCTTGGCTGACGTGACTGCTTTCGGTATCTATATGGGGTTTTGGTACCCAGATGTACCACGATGGATCTGGATTTTATCGCTGATTATGTTCTTAGGGGCAATTAACCTGATTCACGTTAAAGTCTTTGGTGAAGTCGAGTTCTGGCTATCCATCGTCAAGGTCAGCGCTATTGTTGCCATGATTTTGGGTGGTTTTGGTCTGATGTTCTACGGCTTTAATGCAGATCACACAGGCTTTGTACCCGGTATCCAAAACCTATGGATACATGAAGGTTTTATGCCCAATGGGATTATGGGTTTAGTTGCCTGCTTATCAGTTGTGGTATTTGCATTCGGTGGCATCGAAATCATTGGGATTACAGCGGGTGAATCACAAGATCCGAAAACGTCGATTCCTCGTGCGATTAATGCGGTTCCTGTACGTATCTTACTTTTTTATATTCTGACAATTTTTGTATTGATGTCGATTTTCCCATGGAATCAAATTGGTAGCCAAGGCAGTCCATTTGTACAAATTTTTGAAAATTTAGGCATCAAATCTGCAGCAACTGTTTTAAATATTGTGGTGATTACAGCTGCAATTTCCGCGATCAATAGTGATGTATTTGGTGCAGGACGTATGCTGTATGGTATGTCTAAGCATAAACAAGCACCTCAAGTGTTCCAGAAACTCTCACGTAATGGTGTTCCTTGGATGACTGTTGTAGTGATGGCTGGTGTGTTACTTGTCGGCGTCGTGCTTAATTATCTGATCCCCGAAAATGTATTTATTATCATCGCTTCAATTGCAACATTTGCAACGGTTTGGGTATGGTTAATGATTTTACTTTCTCAAGTGGGCATGCGCCGTAAACTGTCTAAATCAGAAATTAAAGCATTAGATTTTCCTGTGATTGGCTGGCCTTATGCACCTGCATTTGCCATTGTATTTATGTTGTTTATTTTAGCCATGATGGGATATTTCCCAGACTCAAGACCTGCACTTTATGTCGGTATAACATGGTTGGTTTTACTCTGGATTGCTTACACGATATGGGTGAAGCCCAAGCAAAATTCAGTAAAAGAAAAACCAGACCTCCAACAAAACATCGAAATGGAAAGCTGATACTGAAGCTGCTCAAGCGCGCTTAAAGCATGAGCAGCAAGAGGAAATATCAATGAAAAAACTTTGGACAAATTGTCATATTGCAACCATGCAAGATGGGCAATATTCCAGTATTGAATCTGCTGCAATCGTCACTTTAGCACAACATATTCACTGGATTGGCGCAGAAAAAGATGTTCCTGTAGATGACTATGCTGAGATCATTGACCTCAATGGCGCATGGGTGACTCCCGGTTTAATTGATTGTCATACGCATAGTGTATTTGGCGGAAATCGCAGTGTTGAGTTTGAAAAACGTTTGCAAGGTGTCAGTTATGCGGAAATCGCAGCGAGTGGCGGTGGTATTGCAAGCACTGTAAGAGCAACACGAGAAGCAAGTGAGGAACAGCTCCTTGCTTCGGCACTCAAACGTATTCGTTGTATGCTTAAAGATGGTGTAACCACCATTGAAATAAAGTCGGGATATGGTCTGGACTATAGCAATGAACGTAAAATGCTCCGTGTGATTCGTCAAGTCGCTCAAACTTTACCGATGACCGTAAAAAGTACGTGTTTGGCAGCGCATGCTTTGCCACCTGAGTATCAAGATCAAAGTGATGCTTATATTGAACATATCTGTACCGAGATGTTACCCAAACTGCATCAAGAAGGTTTAGTCGATGCTGTCGATGCTTTCTGTGAGCATTTGGCTTTTTCTCCTGCGCAAGTTGAACGTGTTTTTAAAGTAGCTCAGGCATTAAACCTACCTGTTAAATTACATGCAGAACAACTTTCGTCCCTCGGTGGTTCAACGCTTGCTGCACGTTACCATGCTTTATCCGCAGATCATTTGGAATACATGACTGAAGCTGATGCCAAAGCCATGGCTGCTTCAGGCACAGTTGCTGTGTTATTGCCGGGAGCATTCTATTTTCTGAGAGAAACCAAGTATCCTCCTTTAGATAGTTTGCAGCAACATGGTGTACGTATCGCATTATCCAGTGATTTAAATCCAGGAACATCGCCAGCCTTGTCATTACGTTTAATGCTGAATATGGGTAGTACATTATTCCGTTTAACACCAGAACAAGCACTCGCAGGTGTCACAACGCATGCTGCTTATGCACTCGGCTTACAAGATACGCATGGCACATTAGAACAGGGTAAAGTGGCGGATTTTATTGCTTGGGATATTGAGCATCCATCTGAGATTGTGTATTGGCTTGGCGGTGATTTATCAAAACGAATCATCCAACATGGAAATGAAATCTTGATCTCAGCTTGAGATTGATTTTTATAAAGTGATATTAATAATGAATCATTCATTTAAGTGGCAAGGACGACAAGATGGGGAAGGTGATGCACATCTACGTCTCCATCAAGTGATCAATACCAGTCCTCAAGCATCTTTTGCTTTTATTGGTTTTAGTTCAGATGAAGGTGTTAAACGCAACCATGGACGTTTAGGTGCAGCGGATGCACCAGATATGATTCGTGCTCAATTGGCAAATTTACCTGTGCATCAACCTGTGACCATTATCGATTTAGGCACCGTGCTTTGTGATCATGCTGAACTTGAAATAGCACAGGCGGAATTGGCGCATCAAGTCGAACGTAGTTTAAATTCCGATATGAAGCCGATTGTGTTAGGCGGTGGGCATGAAGTTGCCTTTGGGAGTTTTTCTGGTTTATTTCAATACATTCAAAATAATCATCTGAATAAGAAAATCGGCATTATTAACTTCGATGCACACTTTGATTTGCGTGAAGCTGAACAGGTCACTTCAGGCACACCTTTTTTAAATGCAGCTAAACTATCAGAACAGTTTCATCAAGAATTTAACTACATGTGTATCGGTGTTGCCAAGCATTCAAATACTAAAATTTTGTTTGACACAGCAGAGCGTTTAAACTGTAATTATATTTACGATTATGAATTAAAACTGCAAAATGTTGAAAATTTAATCTTAAGAATAAATAATTTTATTAAAAAAGTAGACTATTTGTATATTACGGTTGACCTTGATGTATTTAACGCTAGCATTGCGCCGGGTGTCAGCGCACCTGCGGTGAAAGGAATCGATTTATCTATTTTTGACCCATTATTAGAAGCCATTAAAAAAACTGGCAAGATCAAAGTTTTTGATGTGGCTGAATGTAATCCGCGGTTTGATTTGGACAACAGAACTGCCAAATTAGCCGCTTATATTATTTTTAACTACATATTTGATTGATGATTCAAGTGACTTCATCAAAAGGATAAGCAAAGTATGTCTAATTTATCTTATATCTCTCAAAATAACGGTCCATGGTCTACCTACCTCGAACAGATTGAGCGAGTTACACCGTATTTAGAACATCTGAAAGATTATGTCGACACGTTAAAGCGACCAAAACGTGCTTTGATTGTCGATGTACCGATTGTAATGGATGATGGCACAATCCGTCATTTCGAAGGCTATCGCGTTCAACATAACTTATCGCGTGGTCCAGGTAAGGGCGGTATTCGTTACCATCCAGATGTAGATCTCAATGAAGTGATGGCACTTTCTGCATGGATGACCATTAAAACTGCGGTTTTAAATCTACCTTTTGGCGGTGCAAAAGGTGGTGTTCGTGTTGATCCTCGTCAGCTTTCTCCACGTGAGTTAGAGCGCTTAACACGTCGTTATACCAGTGAAATTAGCCATATCATTGGCCCACAAAAAGATATTCCAGCGCCGGATGTTGGCACCAATCCTAACGTTATGGGCTGGATTATGGATACATATTCTTCGGGTCAAGGCCATACCGTAACAGGTGTTGTTACAGGTAAGCCGATTCATTTAGGTGGTTCTTTAGGACGTATTAAAGCAACGGGTCGTGGTGTATTTATTACCGGTCAACAAGTTGCCGCAAAAATTAAACTTCCTTTAGAGGGTGCACGAGTTGCTGTCCAAGGTTTTGGTAACGTTGGTAGTGAAGCTGCATATCTATTTGCCGATTCGAAATCTATTATTGTAACGATTCAAGACCATACAGGGACGATTTATAATCCTCAAGGTATTGATTTAGCTGCTTTAAAAACTTATCTAGAAAGTAATCAAGGTGTGGGGGGCTTTGCTGGTGCTCAAGCGATTAGCGATGAAGATTTCTGGGATGTTGAAATGGATATCTTGATTCCTGCCGCATTGGAAGGTCAAATCACGGTTGAACGTGCACAGAAATTAACAGCGAAATTGGTACTCGAAGGCGCAAACGGTCCAACTTATCCAGAAGCAGATGATATCTTAATCCAACGTGGTATCACGGTTGTACCAGATGTGATTTGTAATGCGGGTGGTGTAACGGTCAGTTATTTTGAATGGGTTCAAGATATGTCGAGCTACTTCTGGTCGGAAGAAGAAATTAACCAAAGACTCGATAAATTAATGATTCAAGCGATTAATGATGTATGGCAGACCTCAAATGATAAAGTATGTAGTTTAAGAACGGCTGCCTTTATTTTAGGTTGTGAGCGTATCTTAAAAGCACGTATGGAACGCGGTATTTTCCCAGGCTAATTTATTTGTTGTAAACGTGACCTTAGCGTATCTTCGCTAAGGTCATTTTTTTATCTGTTTAAAATGTATTTTAACGGTCTATTTAAATAGTGAATTTTACAGAATCTATTGAATAATAATTATCTTATATAGCGTTTTGTATTGCAGAGTAATAACATTTCAAAAATCTGAGTTCATCTTAGCATCAACTTTGTACTGCCTTATTTTGTATATAGATTTGTGCTGTTAATTAGATAGAGTAGTCAAACCACCTCATTGTTCATACAAATTATTTCTATAAAACCTTTGTTGATAAAAGAGGATTATGTTTTTGTGTGAACTTTTAGAAACTGTTGGTTATCAATTCATTTTTTTGTAATTTTGAATCCTAGATGGTTATTCTACCGTGGGGCGACAGGGATGTCGCCGTTGGGCGGGGGCACAGGACGTACCCCTCGCCAAACATGAGCAAAAATAAAGCACAGCTTTGTTTGCAGCGCAAGGTTTGGCATTCCTAAGAAAAGTGAGGCATCGCCTACGCAAGGGTATTTAAACTTTGAAAGTAAGGTGTGGCATTGTAAGCCTTCTTACAATCAAATAATTTATTTTTCATGTAATTGATTTAATTGAAAATAATTAATTAGTAGAAATTATATTTATGCGTCTGAGTTTTTCTAACAGGTTGGCTATAGAAACACATTCTAACCTTACGCTACTGCTTGTGCTTTAAGCAAAGAAAAATTTTGTTCTCGTTCAGCATACAATGTAATAAAAATTTATAGGCTTAATTTTAGCAAGGCCGAATTGTATGGATAAGACTAAATATAGTCTGAATAAAATGTCTTAAATTTTGTAAAGTATTTGCCTTTTTATGGTTTTAATTTCACATGAATTAAACTATAAAGTATATCTAGTATGTGAATAAATTATAGACACTTCTGCAATAAACCTTTTTAGAAAGTAGTTAAGAATATGAATAAAATATACTCAAAATACATCTATATTTTGAGCATTGGTAGCTTATGTAGCTTTGCGACTTTGTTATCAGCTGCACCGACATTGCAATACTCAAAAACCTACCAAAGCTGTATAAATACAGCAAAAACCACAGGGAACAAGCAACTGTGTATTAGTGCAGAGCATTTAGGTCAGAATGAAAAATTAAATCAGGCCGTAAAAAACTAACACCCAAGCTCTCAGCATATCAACAAAGCAGATTAGCTGATGCTCAAGTAGAGTGGCAATCTTTGCAAAATTTTAAAGATGATCAATGTGATCAAGCTGCATTTGATGATGAAAATGCAGTTAAACCTTCGGGTAAAAACTTGACCGCATTGGATTGTGACCGACATTCGCTTGAACGTGTGGCTGAACGCGCTTATGAGTTGGAACAAGGCAATGTGCGGGCTGAATATTATCTTGATCCATAATTTATGATTGCTCATGATGTCTAAAGCATCGAAGTGTTTTAAAAAAAAATTTTATTGGTTTTAGTGTAGATAAATCATCAGCGTAAGCAAAAGGAAACTTTCTTATGATCAGTAAACAACAATTGACAATCAGTACAAGCAATAACCGACAACGCCAGAGTAAGGGAGATAAACATAGAGTCGCAGGTATTTTGGCTGTATTCACATTAGGCTTGTTACTCACTGGTTGTGTTTCAACACCTAATCCTGTACAACAGGCTGCTGATAAATTGGTTGGGCAACATGTAAATAAAGCAATCGGAATCTTTGGCTCACCAACTTATCGCGTCCCAGCGAGTAAATTAGGTGGCTCTGCAATGTGGGAAAATTCGATTGTTTCACAACGTGTCGTACAGCAATTTGTACAAACGGGGACTGAATATGCGGGTCAGCGTGTCGTTGGTCAAACAGGCGGGCAAGGTGTTGTTGGCGCTATTTATGAAAATCAATATCGTCCAACAGGATACTATCAAAACGCTGTACAAGAGCATGCTCAATACCTTTGTAATATCACAGCACTGACGGGTCCAGGTGATATTATTACGAGTATTATGGTGATTGGATGTAAACAGAGTAAAGATGGTTTGTGATCCTTAAAAGCCAAATATAGCTTTAATCTGACAGATATACGATAAAATGGATAACTGTCAGATAAGGTTGACGAGAGTATCATTTTTAGAAGACAACGATGATCAAAATATTCTGTTCAAAGGCTCATAGATCCATTGAGTAAAATAATTCTTATTCATGTGCATTTTCTATTTATTTTTCTCTATTTTTCTAGGATAGAAACGTTAAAATAAAAAAGATAATGGTGTGATTTAAATCATTTTAAGCATTTCACTTAATAGAACATATGACTTCCGAAATACGCTAAAATGATATGCAAATTCAAGCAATTCTTAGTTAGCCTCATGATATCTGTAGTGCCTATAGTAAAGGCATATAGCCATGGGGAAATAAAATAATACAGGTATTTTTTTGGTTTAATTTACACCTTATTCAGTTTATTTTTATGAGGCAATATATTCGTCATTTGTATACTTTCGCATGGTTTATATACTGAGTTAAAGTCGCTAAAAATTCATTGAGCAAAGCCTGATGATTATCTTCAACAAATTTTCTTAAAAATTATGTTAAGGGAAACCATTTAAAAATCATGAAAATAAATTAAACAATGGTAAAAATATTGTAGTAATACTAAGTAAAAAAGAATAAAATTCAATCAAATGCTGTTTTGCAAATGACCTCATGAAACTGAAAAAACTCATATTTTGTTTAAAGTTAAATCTGAGAAAACTTATTCTTTTTTTAGCAATATTCAGCATCGCTATTCTATTTATTGCTTCACTTTTCGTGAATTATTCTATTCAAAAAAAAGAACTACTAGATACTTCTCTTTCAGTAAATATGGAATATGCCACTAAGATTGCCCAAAAAACGGATTCTCAAATTCAGACTGTGTTAAAGCAGTTAAATTATAGTGCCACTTTGCTGGGGGATTCATTTAATGATGAGCAATTTAAACAGTTGGAAGTGGATCGACTAAAATTTCAATCGAATTACTTTGACAGTGTGATTATTTCGGATAAATACGGGCATGTACTGAATTACTCACCTTCAAAAATTGCCATAAATAAAAATGTGGTGAATACAACACTTGGGTTTAAACAATCCATTGAAACGCAAAACACGGTGATCACAAGTCCATATTATTCAATCAAAAACAATTTAATTGTTTTTATTTCACAGCCTATTTTTGATAAAGACAAAAAGTATTTGGGCTTTATTGGTGGTGCAATTTATTTAAAAGAAAAAAATATCATTAACGAGTTATTGACACTGAGCTTTAACTATAAAGACAGCTATATGTATGTATTGGATAGCAACAGAAAAATTATTTTTCATCCTGATGCGAGTCGAATTGGTACTCTTGCAACAGACAATACCGGTCTTAACTATATGACCAGTCATATGATTGGAAAAATAAGACTCATCAATAGCAAAGGCGTAGATAATTTAGCGGGCTTTGCCAGAGTCAGTCATACCAACTGGATCATAGTTTCACAACAACCGACCCATAAGCTTTTAGAAAAAGTTCCATATCTGATTTATAAAATTATTGCTTATATGCTTGGTTTTTATATTTTGATCTTTTTGATTATTTGGAAGATATCATATTATATCTCAGCGCCTTTAAACCGCTTAGCAACCATGGCGAGTCATCTCAATAACCCAGAGACTGCAACTCAAATTAAAGATGTAGATGCTTTATATTATGAAGTGAGAAATTTTAAACGCTCACTGTTACAGAGTTCTTCAAATTTTAAGAAAAAAATCTCTACACTCAATCATTATGTAAATACAGACCCGTTAACAGGATTTTATAACCGCAGAGGGATGGAGTTACATATTGAACGCTTAATGAAAAATGACGCACCATTTGCAATTATTGCTGTGGATATCGATTATTTTAAAAAAATTAATGATCAATATGGACATGAAAAAGGCGACTTAGTCCTGACCAATACTGCACAAAATATTAAAGATTGTGTGAGAAGTATTGATGTTTGTTGTCGGATTGGTGGAGAAGAATTTGTGATTCTAAGCCCGATTGATAGCCAAAATTTAACGATTAATATTGCAGAACGGATTCGGCAGGCATTAGAAGTAACGCCAATCGGAGAAATACCTGCGATTACCGTGTCAATAGGGATTGCGCATTGGCCTGAAATTTCTACCGACATCCATAAGGTGTTTAAAGCTGCTGATGAATATTTATATCTGGCAAAAAAAGATGGGCGTAATTGTATTCGTTATAAAAAATAGCATTTAAAAATGCAAACTTATCTTCAATAAAGATCTTTCATAAATCAAAAAATGATCATGTGGAGTGAATCATATTGGTATTGAAAGTTCCTTCTCCCTCTGGGAGAAGGCTAGGATGAGGGGGATTTTATATTGATTTATGGTTTTAAAAAGGACTTATGAAAGAAGTCTAATATTTTATCTCGTTAAAAACTGCCCATAATCTATGTTATGGGCAGTTTTTGAGTAAATTTAAGTACTATTTCAATCTTAGGATGAAAAGTAAAAAACTGTGTTGAGGCTATATCTCCGTCCAAGGGTGATATTCATGTCTTCACAAGATAACCATAACCCGTAGGATTGAATGAGATAAAGAAAACAGTTTAATTTATATTCTGTTGATTGCTATAAATCAGGCTGATGGCTTAGCAACTCCACCAATGATTAACTCAATAATCGAATCGCCATAGTTTTTTAAACCTTTGAGATCTTCAGGATTGGCTAAAAAGCGTAAAGCTCCATTGGTAATCATCCCAATGATATTATGCCCCGTATTTTCACAATCTAAATTCTCACGAAAAAAGCCAGAATCTACCCCATGCTTTAAATAGTTGGCAGTAAAAATACCCGCCATTTGCATCAAGTTTTGAATAAATCTGGTCATTTCAGCATCTATTGAGGTTGCTTCAAGTAATAATAATTTTAGAGTTAGAGGATTCTCTTGTGCAAAAAGACGGAAGCGTTCAGAAATTCGCTGACATTGTTCACGGTACTCTTCAATATTATTCACTGCTTGAGGTGCATTTTCACCGGTAAGCAATGCCATGATTCTTTGCATAGTATCGGAAATAACATGCTGCAAGATATCGCGTTTATTTTCAAAATGGCGATAAAAAGTACCATGACCAATGCCTAAGCGTTTGGCTATATCTGAAATCGCTGTTTGATGGTATCCACGCTCAGAAAATTCTAAAAACGCAGCTTCTAAAATATCAGCTTGTAATTGGATACGTTGACGTTCTGCACGAGTTAAAGTTGGTTCATTCATAGGCAAAGAATACCAAATAAATATTCAAAATTGTTAAACAATGGAAATTGACAAGTCATTCCGTTTTTGACATTGTATTCCTATTGTTTATATTCTAAGCGATTTTCAACATGGAACAAATGAAAAAAAGCACTAAAGATAAAAACTTTTATAAAGTGATTATCGTGGGTGGTGGTTTTGCTGGTCTTGGTGCCGCAATCAAATTAAAACAAGCAGGGATTGAAGATTTTATATTGCTGGAAAAGGCTGCTGAAATGGGCGGGGTCTGGCGTGAAAATACCTATCCAGGTTGCGCCTGTGATGTACCATCGGCGCTCTATTCATACTCTTTTGAACAAAACCCTGCATGGTCACGGGTCTTTGCACAGCAAAAAGAAATTAAACAATATTTATTTGATGTGGTCGATAAGTACAAGGTCATGCCACATGTGCATTTGAATCGTGAAGCTTTACAAGCACAGTGGTCCGATGTGGAAAATTGCTGGATTATCCAAACCGTACAGGGCGAGTTGCGCTCTCAATTTGCAATTCTTGCTTGTGGCCCTATGCATGAACCTGTATTGCCTGATGTTAAAGGTATTGAAAGCTTTAAAGGAGAAATTTTCCATTCTTCACAATGGCGGCATGATTTGGACTTAACAGCTCAACGGGTTGCGGTGATTGGAACAGGTGCTTCAGCCATCCAGTTTGTACCGCAGATTCAACCCCAAGTTAAACAACTGACGATCTTTCAACGTACTGCACAATGGATTTTGCCAAAGTCAGACATGCCATTACTTGCACCTGTTCGTGCCATGTTTAAGCTGTTACCGCTGACTCAACAGCTGATGCGAGGCTCAGTCTATGGAATTTTTGAAACGATAAATGGTGGAATTCAAAGTCCTGCGGCTATGAAGCAATTTCAAAAATTAGCCAAATGGCATTTAAATTACCATATTAAAAATCCACAACTACGAGAAAAATTAACCCCCAATTTTATTATTGGTTGTAAACGTATTTTGCAATCCAACAATTGGTATCCCGCTTTAGCACAAAACAATGTTGAGGTGATTGCCAGCGGTTTATCTGAAATTAAAGGGAATACTTTAATTGCAAGTAATGGTGAACGTTGTGAAGCTGATGTGATTATTCTTGGTACAGGGTTTGAGATTGCTGAACCACCCATTGCCAATCGTGTCTATAACCGTTTTGGGCAGCGTATGTCCGATGTTTGGCAGGGTAGTCCTGAAGGCTATATGGGGACAATGATCGAAAATTGCCCAAATGTTTTTTTGATGTTTGGTCCCAATGTCGCTGTAAGTTCTTCAGCATTTATTATCATTGAAGCTCAGCTTGATTACATTATCGATGCTTTGAAACAGGCAATTCAATTGGGCATCAAGACCATTGAACCAAATCCCAAAATTACCAAAGTTTTTAATGAAAAAGTCCAAGCAGCTTTGCAAACTACGGTCTGGAACAAGGGCGGATGTCAAAGCTATTTTATTGATCGCAATGGGCGCAACAGTACAGTTTGGCCGTGGTCAACCTATAAACTCCGAGTAAAAATGAAACATTTTAATTTAGCTGAGTATTTGATTGATCATCAACCTGAACCAAGCACAAGCTTAAAGCAAGCAGATGTCGTATGAGAAAGGAATTTTAACTTTCATCATATTCAATTCCATAAAAGAGGCGTGTCTATAAAAGAGGCAAGCCTATAAAAGAGGATGGAATGGATATGAAATTTACCAAGATTTTAAATAAAGGATAGCGCAATGTTAAAAAAACAAAAATTAAAAGGCAGAGTGATTGCAATTACTGGTGCCGCACGTGGCATTGGTTTAGCTACCGCAGAAGCTTTAATTGCACAAGGTGCAAAAGTCAGTATCGGTGATCTTGATTTAGCACTTGCTGAAAAAGAAGCCCAACGTATTGGTGCCAAAGCTTTTAAAGTGGATGTGCGTGATCGTGAATCATTTGCCCAATTTATTCAAAACACCATTCAACATTATGGCAGTCTTTATGCTTTAGTGAATAATGCTGGGATTATGCCGATGGGGGCTTTTCTGGATGAAGATCCCGCTTTAGCAGATGCACAAATTGATATTAACTTTCGTGGTGTCATCATTGGTATGCAATTGGCACTCCCTGAATTGCTTAAATATAAACAAGGCCATATTGTCAATATCGCATCACTTGCAGGGCGTTTTGCCTTACCTGGTTCTGCGGTTTATTCTGGAACTAAATTTGCTGTGATTGGTCTCACCGAAGCGGTTGCAGGTGAGTTTCGTGATTCAGCTATTCAGTTCACGGCAATTTTACCCAGTAAAGTACTGACAGAGCTCACCGCTGGGACTGAAAATGCGGCAAAAACGATTCCAGCAGTGACACCGCAACAGGTTGCCAATGCAGTTGTGAGTGCTTTGATTAAGCCTCGGTTATTTATTGCAGTACCTGATTACTTACAAGCAGTACATGGTGCTTATGCTTTATTACCACAATGGGTGCAAACAGGTGCACGTCGTATCTTGGGGGATGATGGTATCTTGACCAAACTTGATCATTCTGCCCATTCAAGTTATGCCAAGCGAATTCATAAGTTGGCAGAATAATTGCTTATCAAAAAGAAACTTTTTAAATTAGTACAGGGTGTCTGTAGACATTTCATAAATGGCTTGCGTTGTAGGTTAAAATTGAGCAGGCAAGGCATGAAACGAAGAGAATAGCGAGACTATTTTCGAGTTTCATAACGAAGGCTGAGATAATTTTAACCACAACCCTGAGCAAGAACAAAGCACTGCTTTGTTTGCAGCGCAAGGCGCAGCGGGGGACTAGTGTGTTTTTTGCCGCTACGTTGTTACCTTGCGAAACGATGTTTCTCATCATTTAGAATGACTAAATTTCGTATCTCGCGCCTAGTATCGCCTAAAAAACACACGTAGTCGCAAACATAGACGAATTGTCAACAGACCCTATTTGACTCAAAGTAAATACTCCACTTTGAGTCGTTTTTTATGGGTGTGGCTAAGATGGATATCATTGCATATAGGTGAATTTATATCACTAGTTTTTATTGTCTATCTTGCTGATAATGTTTAAGTTTATATTGGATTGCTTGGTATTATCTTTTGGAGCTCAGTATGATTTGTGTTGCTAAGCCAAAAAACACCGTACCCATAAACCATTTTTGTACTTTTAGCCAAAGTACGTGACGATTTAAAAATTGAGTAAATGAACTGGCGGTAAAAATAAACAGCATGTTGATGAGTAGACTAATCACAATTTGCACAAAACCTAAACCCAGCGTTTGCACCAAAACATCGCCTTGGTGTGGTTTGATAAATTGTGGCAGCAAAGCTAAGTACATCATCGCAATTTTAGGATTGAGTAGATTGGTCAAAAAGCCCATTAAAAATAGTTTTGAATTAGAATAAGACTGTTGACTGGCAATCTCAAAAGGCGAATGAGGAGAGCGAATTGCTTTCCAGCCGAGATAAGTCAGGTAGAGCGCACCAGCAATTTTTAAAACATCATATGCAACTGGAATCGTCATTAATAAAGCGGTGATCCCAAAAGCAGCACACAGCATATAAAATACAAAACCGAGCGCTGTGCCGCCCAATGAAACCATTCCCGCAGTTTTGCCCTGACACAAGGACCTTGAGATCAGATAAATCATATTTGGGCCAGGGGTGAGTGCCATACCTAAGGCAATCAAGGCAAAAGCGAATAAAGTAGAGTCCATATGTTCAATATCAATTATTCTGTAGGGTGATGTTCTGTTGAATACATTCAGCCAGTTTGACTTTATCTTGTGGATGTAAGGTAATGAAGTAAGCACCTACACGATATTGCTCATTTTCAGCAGGTTCCGAGTACGCAATTTGTGCCGTTGCTGCAATATGGAAGAAATTTTCAGGATGACTCAGGGTGACATGAATAAAGCTACCTTGTTTCAGGTATTGCTGACTGGTAAAACTGAAGCCACTTTCAGAAAAATTGACTTTTTGTGGCGTTGGTAACATGGTTTGTACAATAGAATCGTAAAGAGAACCAGTAATAAGGTTTAACTTTTGGTTGAATAAGGATAAGATTCGAGCAATTTGTTGATCTTTTTCATTTAATTGTTCTAATTCGTAGTGAAGTGCATGATCAAATTGATCT
Source organism: Acinetobacter sp. BIGb0196 (assembly GCF_011759595.1). Lineage (NCBI taxonomy): Bacteria > Pseudomonadati > Pseudomonadota > Gammaproteobacteria > Moraxellales > Moraxellaceae > Acinetobacter > Acinetobacter sp. BIGb0196. The sequence goes on from NZ_JAAOZA010000002.1 coordinate 1,773,924, forward strand.
AATTCTGCAAGTAGTAGAAAATAGCGCGGTAATACAAAATTAGCATCATATGGATCGTTCAGCGCAACTTCTTCAGAAATGATTTGATAGTTGATCCTTAACGCAGCATCGATTCGTGACATGACACGACGTTCATTTGCTTCATTTTGATGCTGTAACGCTTCCATAAAACACCTCGGACTAGAATGGTATGTTTAAACCAATCTCGCTGTATATAGGGTTGAGATACACTCGCGCACGGCGTAGTAATCACTTTATTTCTTTTATCGCTTTGGTTTCCATGATCGGTCTAACCTTAGGGGTTGCTGTACTGATTACAGTTTTATCTGTTATGAATGGTTTTGACCGAGAGTTAAAGAACCGTGTTTTAGGTATGATACCTCAAGCCACTGTTTCTTCAACACAAATTCTAACAGACTGGCCTGTACTTGCAAAGAAAATTGAACAACATAAGCATGTGACTGGTGTTGCTCCATTTACCCAACTACAAGGTATGCTTACTGCACAAGGACAGGTCGCCGGCATCATGGTGACTGGTATTGAACCTCAATATGAAAAGAAGGTTTCAATTATCCAAAATCATATGGTGGAAGGTAGCATAGATCAACTAAAAAAAGGTGAATATGGCATTGTTCTAGGCAAACAAATGACTGATGCGTTAGGTCTTGGTCTAAATGACAATGTCACCTTGGTTTTACCTGAAGCAACCCCTTCGCCAGCAGGCGTTGTACCACGTTTTAAACGTTTTAAAATCGTCGGTATTTTTAGTATTGGTGCAGAAGTTGATTCGAGTTTAGGTTACATCGCACTCAATGATGCATCTACACTATTACGTCTACCTGACGGTGCACAAGGTGTGCGTATGAAACTGGATGATATTTTCCAAGCGCCACAGGTTGCGAATGAAATTGTTCGTGAGTTACCGAGCGGTTTCTATGCCTCAGATTGGACCTATACGCATGGTAATTTATTCAGCGCAATCCAAATGGAAAAGGCAATGGTCAGTCTATTGTTATTCCTCATCGTACTTGTTGCTGCATTTAATATTGTTTCTTCATTGGTCATGGTTGTGACGGATAAAAAATCAGACATCGCGATTCTAAGAACATTAGGCGCGTCACCAGCAACAATTACCCGCATTTTTATGGTGCAAGGTACTGTGATTGGTGTGGTTGGAACGGTTGCTGGTGCAATTTTGGGGATTATCTCTGCATTAGGAATCAGTAACTTTATTGGCTGGTTGAATACTGCATTTGGATTACATTTATTCGATGCCTATTTTATCAACTACTTACCTTCTTATTTAAGATGGCAAGATGTAGTGGTGATTGTGAGCTTGTCCTTGGGTTTAAGTTTTATTGCAACCATTTATCCTGCATTGCGAGCAGCTAAAATTCAACCTGCGGAGGCGCTTCGTTATGAATAGTGCTACACAAAGTCCAGTGGTTTTAGAGGCGCAAAATATCTATAAATCGTTTACGGATGGCAAGTCGCATGTAGACGTCATTACAGGTTTATCTTTGCAAGTCGCGCAAGGTGAGTTTGTCTCTATCGTGGGTTCAAGTGGTTCAGGTAAAAGCACACTCTTGCATATTTTGGGCGGACTCGATCGTCCTACCCAAGGTCTTGTCAATTTAAATGGCAAACGTTTTGATAACTTAGGTGAAGCTGAACGTGGTTTCTTACGTAATGAACATCTAGGATTTGTTTATCAGTTTCATCATTTACTGCCTGAATTTACTGCCCTTGAAAATGTCGCGATGCCGTTGATGTTAAGAAAAGGTGCCGAGTATAAAAAGGTTAAAGAACGTGCTGAATATCTACTTGAACGGGTTGGATTATCACATCGTTTAACGCATCAACCTGGTGAGTTATCAGGCGGTGAACGCCAACGTGTGGCTTTAGCACGTGCTTTGGTCACTCAACCGAAGTTAATGTTAGCCGATGAACCGACAGGAAACTTGGATCGCAAAACAGCAAAATCTATTTTTGAATTACTGCGTGATTTACGTGAGGAATTTAATATGGCTATGTTGATTGTGACGCATGATGAGCAACTGGCAAAATCAGCAGATAGAATCCTACATATGCAAGATGGTATCTGGATCGATGGTTAAGTCAGCATTTATTTTGATGATATCATGCTGAATTGATGTATAATTTTTAAAGTTAAGCCCAATCTGATTGGGCTTAATCAATAAATAAACACTGAAAACAATAAATAGAAAAACTATGTATATGTACATTGCTTTAATCGGATGGATATTGGGTATCTCGTTTATGGGATATTATTCACCCGCTTACTTTAATCTCTTGATTTGGATCAGCTTAGCATTAAGCCTAGTGTTATGTGTATGTCGATGCTTAAACTATAGCTTGATCAATTCTGTTGTATTTAAGTTGGTTTCTCTCAGTGTAGTGGGGATATCAAGTGGTCTCCTTGGTTTTTATTATGCAGATTTCGCACTCGAAAAAAGATTAAGTTTACGTGATACACCAGCTCATCAAATTGAAAAAATTATTTATATTTCTCGTATAAATACCATAAAGCAAACAGATTCATCCTCCAACACTCAATTGCCAAAAGCTCAACAGCGTATTCAACAAAAAGCATTGCTACTCGAACCCAACAAAGTCAGACAAATATTGATGTATCTGGATGACTCACAGTCTGAAATGATCCAACTGGGGCAATATTATCGGGTTACAGGGCAAATTAAACCGATTCATGGTTATGCTGTAGCTGGAGTTTTTGATAAAGAAAAATGGTTTTTACAAGAAAATATTCTGGCTGTAGTCAAGGCCCAGTCGGTTGAACATATCGATGAAAATCAAGTGAAGCAATTGGGCTATAGCACATTTGTTGAGCAACAAAATAGCGTGCGATATAGAATTCAACTTAGTATCGAGAACTTACGTTTAAAGTTTCGCGATTTAATTGCTGATTCTTCTTTAAAAAATAAGGGCTTAGTCCTCGCATTATTGACAGGGGATGAAAGTTTATTGGCAAAAGAAACTCAAGACTTATTCAAAACCATGGGTATTTCTCATTTACTTGCAATCTCTGGGCCGCACGTATTAATTTTTGCCATATTGTTTTGCTTTTTATTTAACTCAAGCATTAAAAGAGTTTATCCACAGATTTTTTTGAATATTCCACAACCTTATTTATTGGTTTATCCATTTTTAGCTTGTGTGGTGTTTTATAGTGCTTTTGTTGGTTTTGAAATACCTGCATTAAGAACCATGCTAACAGTTTCAATTCTAAGCGTTATTATTTTATTCAAGCAAAAAATTCAACCGCTTAAACATTTATTATTGACGGCCAGTATTTTATTGCTGCTTGATCCTTTTAGTATTTTATCTTCTGCTTTTTGGCTGTCCTTTGGTTCCTGTTTTATTTTGATTCGCGTCTATCAAACAGTTCAACAACATGCTCTCCCAACTGTAGAGACATGGAAGACCAAGGCCAAGCTATTTATACGGGTATTGATTGATTCCCAATGGAAAATATTTATTGCATTACTGCCAGTGGTGCTGTGGATTTTTCAACAATTTTCGTGGATTACACCCTTGAGCAATTTGCTTGCAATTCCAATGATCGGTGCACTGATTGTTCCCATTGAAGTTTTGGCCGCATGTATAAGTATGCTGTTTGAACCTTTAGGATTATGGCTCTTTAAAATTTCTGATCTTTTATTGTCTATATTGCTGTACCTACTGGAAAGATTAGATCAGCTGCTCAATTTTAAACTGAATTGGTGGGCATTTAATTCGCTAGAAATTGTTTGCATCGCTTTGGCTGTTTTTATTTTATTTTTGCCCAAAGGTGTACTGCCAAAATTTTGGGCAATACTTTGTTTAATCCCCTTAGTGATCTCGCATAAGAGTTCTGCAATATTTCAACTGGATATCATAGATGTTGGGCAAGGGCAGGCCATTTTTTTAAACCTACCCCAACATAAAATGCTGATTGATACAGGAGGTTCATTTGATGAAGCAAGATTTAGTATCGGCAAAAATGTCATCATTCCATATCTAATGCGACAAGGGATTGCCCAATTGGATCAGGTGCTTTTGACGCATTTAGATCAAGACCATAGTGGTGCATTTGCAGAAATAGAGAAAGTAATCAAAATGAACAAAGTCTATTCAAATGAAACAGATACACGTTTTAACCTGCATGACTTTGACTATTGCCATCAAGGGCAATATTGGCAATATGAAGATGTTCGAATTTCAGTTCTGGCACCTGATAAAAATAGCCTAAGTAAAGCTGCCTATGATCGAAATGAACTATCTTGTGTGATCTATATTCAAGTCCCTCAATCAAAGTCATATCAAAACTTTTTATTGATGGGGGATGCGGGATGGGAAACGGAATTTAATCTGTTAAGACAATATCCCGATTTAAAGGTAGATGTCTTAGTACTGGGTCATCATGGCAGTAAAAATAGCTCTTCTTATGCCTTTTTAAAGCAGTTACAGCCTAAACTTGCGATTGTATCGGCTGGATATGCCAACCGTTATGGTCATCCACATCCGATTGTATTAAGACGGCTAGAGGTGTTGAATATTCCAGCCAAAACCACGATTGAGCAAGGCTCTATCCAATTTAAGCTAAATCCACAAGGGCAGATGGATGTGACTGGTTATCGCCAAACTTTAAAGTGGCTCGCTTTCCGTGATCGCATCATTGCGGACTGAAGTGACCATTTCCATCGCTTCTTTATTGGGTACATTATAAATCTGTTTGAGTTTTGGATGAGCTTTAAAGCGTTTATAACTCCAGTGATAATGTTCTGGATATTGGCAAATTAATTTTTCCAGCGCAGTGTAAATGATATGCGTACCTTGATTGGCATCCACCTGATAGATCTTTTCATCAATCGGCTGAACCACCATATCAAAACCCTGATTGTCATTTCGGATTGCATATAAGAAAAGTGCTTTGGATTTGGTTTTTTGGATCAGTTTGGCACTTAAATTACTCGAAGAGAGTGGAATCCCGAAATATTCAATCAGTTCTCCACCTTGGTGGGGTGAATGATCAGGCAAAATCACAGTTGTACCACCTTGTTTTAACGCCCTAAATATTTGTCGTACACCAGATTCATCTGTTGGAACTAAGCTGGCATTTTCACGACTTCGCGCTGCACGTACAAAACGATCCGCACTCTCATCCTTAATCGGTTCATACATAATGGTCATTTGGGTATATTGGGCAAACCATGCATTCATAATTTCCCAAGTACCAAAATGAGGCACGATTAGTACGAGGCCTTTTTTTTCAGCAATGGCCTCATGGAAATAATGTTCACCTTCAATATGATGAATACGATCGATATTTTTTTGATTGGAACTGCCCCAAACCGTAAAAAACTCCATATAGGATTGTAGTTCGTTACGGATCGCCTGTTCTGTAATTTTCTCGCGTTTAGGTTTATCAAGATCTGGAAAGCAAATTTCAATATTTAGACGAATGGTTTCAGATGTTTTTGTGATATGTAATAAATTGACCAGTCCTGCCAAAATGCGCGCAATAAAACGCGCGATTGGGATCGGCAGTCGACTGAAAAAATTGAGAAGTCGCGAAGTAGTGGTCTTATGTTTATCAGTCATCCGGATCTAAAATTAAAGCAAAGGTTAAGTAATAGTGAGATTTAGCGAATTATTATAAGTTAAATCGTAATGATTAAATAGATTATACGGATTCCGTGTATATAATGAAGCATGAAAAATTAATTTGGATGGTATAAATGTCAGATTGGCCGCCGAAACCTCAAAATGACAATACAAATTTGAATTCCTCTGCAGGCCAACAGCCTACAGGACAGGAATGGAAGATCTTAGAGAAAGCAGTTCTTGCTTCAGTTGAAGAGCAACGTCGTACTCGTCGTTGGGGGATCTTCTTTAAAATACTCACTTTTCTTTATATTCTGTTTGTTTTAGTTGCACTAGGTAAGAGTTGTTCATTATCTGGGGCAGATGATGGAACAATAACCTCAGAGAATCATTTAGGGGTTGTCAATATCGTTGGTACGATTGATTCAAGTAGTCAAGGTGTAAATAGTACCGATACAATTAAATCATTAAAGAAAGCCTTTGAAGCAAAATCTGCGAAAGCTGTTGTACTGAATGTGAATTCACCAGGTGGGTCACCGGTTCAGTCTGATGATATTTGGCAAGAGATTCAATATCTTAAAAAACAAAATCCAGAGAAAAAAGTCTATGCTGTGATTGGTGATATGGGCGCTTCAGGTGCTTACTATATTGCATCAGCAGCAGACGAAATTTGGGTGAATCCTTCGAGTTTGGTGGGGTCAATCGGTGTAATTATGCCGAACTATGGTGTAAATGGTTTAGCCCAAAAATTAGGTGTTGAAGACCGTACCATGACGTCGGGAAGCAATAAAGACATACTTAGTATGACCAAGCCGATTAATCCAGAACAACGTGCGCATATTCAAGCTTTATTGGACAATGTCCACGATCACTTTATCGATGCTGTGAAAAAAGGCCGTGGTGAAAAGCTGAAATCGAAAGATCCAGCGATCTTCTCTGGCTTATTCTGGACAGGTGACCAAGCCATTAAATTGGGAATCGCAGATAAAGCAGGAAATATCGAAACATTGAAACGCGAATTAAAAGTGAAAAAGACAGTCAATTATACAGTTGAGCGTAGCCCATTTGACTCCGTTCTAGGCCGTTTAGGTTCAGAAATGGGTAATGGCTTAGGTGAAGCTGTGAGCCAAAAACTGGGTATGAACCAAGATGTGAAAATGCAATAGTCTAGGTTTTATGGATCAGTAAACAGTAATAGAGCAGTAGCATTGCTGTTTACTGATCCAACCTGTATGAAGTAAAAACAAAGTGTATGAAAAAAAAGAAAAATGAAAAATTAAGCCAAGCACAATCTTAAAGCTCTATTTTCTTGTTACCTTAAGCCTTTATAACTGCTTTAGACCTGTTTAACTCATTTGAATGGCATCACTGAGTACAAAACAAGAGCACGGGGTTCACTTAAAATGTTTAACTGAATCCTATTTATCAGCTACAGTATTTTCAATTCATCATATTTAGAGTGTAAAGCAAGACATGGTTAGCCTATCTCACATGAAACCTGTTATTCATTTTGCCCATGCCAATGGTGTGCCATCTCAAGTCTATACCAAGCTATTTGATTTACTGAAAGATCAATATGATGTGATTTATGTTTCTTTATTAGGCACAGATCAACGTTATCCTATTGATAACAATTGGTCGAATTTTGCAGATCAAGTGATTGATAGTATTGTGCAACAGTCTAATGGACGTAAAGTGATTGGTTTAGGTCATTCATTAGGCGCCGTTGCAACCTTTTTAGCCTCATTTAAGCGTCCAGATTTATTTGAACAAGCAATTTTATTGGATCCTCCTTTGATTATGGGGACAGCCTCCTTTATTTTTAATCTTGCAAAGAAATTTTATCCTCAAAAAATCGATGTAATGACACCAGCGCATCTCAGCATACGCCGTCGAGATCATTGGGATTCACGTCAACAAGCTGCAGAGTTGTTACGTCCAAAGGGGTTTTATCAGCATTTTGATGCAGATTGTTTTCAGGCTTATATTGATTATGCGTTGACAGAAGATCATGTGCGCGGTGGGGTGACTTTGACCATTCCTAAAGATGTTGAAGTTGCAATTTTTAGAACAGGTCCTTCTTATTGGTGGTTACCTCATCCACAACCGCAAATTCCTGTACATTTGGTCATTGGTTCAGAGAGTCCTTTTTTAAAACGTAAATTTCCACAAATTACCAAAAAGAAATTTAATATTCCTTTTACCCTGACGGCTGGAGGACATATGTTTCCTTTGGAACATCCAGTTGAAACTGTTGACTTAATTAAAAAGCTGATTCAACAAAATTTATCTAATACCCATTAATCAGTCGTTGAATGAGTGGCAGGTTGTACCTCTCGCTAAATAAAGGTTTTTTATTACGGCCTAGCGCTAAAAAGTCAGCTGTTTTTCCCATAAATTGATTCAAATCTTTTTATGTCAAACGTTGCAGTTCAAGCGACGGTGCTGCTATAAACCTATTGTTATATAAGGTTACTACACAGACAAATTTCTTTTAGCCATAAAAAATGCATCCGAGGATGCATTTTTTCGACAGTATTTTGAATCAAGCAATACTTAAAGCTGGCAAAATTGAATTGGCTGTTTAAGTGCTTGTCCCTTATATAAGACCTGACCATTTTCCAAGTGTTGAATGGTGCCATTACAGATCCACTCAACTGCTTGAGGATAAATTAAATGCTCAAGTACATGTACACGTGCTGCAAGGGATTGCACATTATCATGTAGATCGACTGTTAAAACACCCTGAGTCAACGCTTGTCCAGCATCTAACTCAGCAGTGACATAATGCACAGTACAACCGTGTAAAACATCGCCTGTATTTAAAACGCGTTGATGTGTATGCATGCCTTTGTAATAGGGCAATAGTGAAGGGTGGATGTTGACCATTTTCCCTTCCCATGCCTGGACAAATTTGGCACTGAGAATACGCATAAAACCAGCGAGAATGACTAAATCAACATCCCAATCCAGTAATTGTTGATGCATGACAGCATCAAAAGTTTCACGATCAGGATAGTGTTTATGCTCAATCACCGTGGTTGCAATGCCTGCTTTTGCAGCGCGCTCTAAGGCAAATGCTTCAGGTTTATTGGAAATGACCCCCACGATTTGCCCTGAAAGATTGGCATCAATCAAGGCTTGAAGGTTACTTCCACTGCCTGAGACAAGTACAGCAATTTTAATCATGTGAGAGACTTATGCAAAAATCACACGAATTTTTTCATCTGCGCCTTCAATAGAAGCCGCATTTTCTTGAATATGACCAATTGTCCATGCTTTTTCGCCTTGAGCAGTCAAAACTTCAATAGTTTTGTCAGCATCAGCAGCATCAACTGCAATGACCATACCCACACCACAGTTAAATGTGCGGTACATTTCAAATTGTTCTACAGCACCTTCACGTTGTAAAAGTTTGAACAATTCAGGCCATTGCCAAGACGATTCATTAATCACCGCTTGAGCGCCATTTGGAAGTACGCGAGGTAAATTACCAGGTAAACCGCCGCCTGTGATGTGTGCCATTGCATGGACATCAACTTGTTTGCACAGCTCAAGTACTGGTTTTACATAAATACGTGTTGGTTCCATTGCAACATCTGCAAGCGGACGACCATCTACAATTTGAGTTAAATCGACGTTTTTCACGTCTAAGATTTTACGAAGTAAAGAATAACCGTTTGAGTGTGCACCAGAAGAGGCTAAGCCGATAAGAACATCACCTGCTTTTACTTTCGTACCATCAATGATTTTGCTTGCTTCAACCACACCCACAGAGAAACCTGCGAGGTCATAGTCTTCACCTTCATACATTCCTGGCATTTCAGCAGTTTCACCACCGACCAATGCGCAGCCTGCAAGCTCACAACCTTTACCAATACCCGTCACAACATTTGCAGCAACATCAACATTTAAATGTCCAGTTGCGTAATAATCGAGGAAGAATAGAGGTTCAGCACCACATACAAGAAGATCGTTTACACACATTGCAACCAAGTCTTGACCAATCGTGTCATGACGATTTAAGTTCAATGCTAAACGTAATTTTGTACCGACACCATCTGTACCAGATACAAGAACAGGTTCTTCATAACCTTTAGGGATTTTGCAAAGTGCGCCGAAGCCGCCTAAACCACCCATTACTTCAGGGCGTGTTGTACGTTTAGCGACAGATTTGATTCGATCGACAAGTGCGTCGCCCGCTTCAATATCGACACCAGCGTCTTTATAGCTTAAACCAGTGTTTGGGGTAGAAGTTGAGTTGCTCATAATTGAAGTCTCCGCATTCGCGCGGGGATTATACCCGAATATACGAAACTCTTATGTTATTTCTGCACTAAAATGCTATCTTTATGAAAATATTTTCCCCTCCATAACGAATAAATTTGAAAAAGGCGTGATTCGATGCACGATCGGACTTTAAAACGAATTTTTATCCTTGCTGGAATTGCTTTAGTTTTATGGATTTTATATTTATTAAAACCTGTAGTGATTCCTTTTGTTGCGGCTTTTCTGGTTGCCTATTTATTTAGTCCAGTGGTGGATAAGCTGTCAAAAGTTTTACCAAGGTGGCTCTCTATTTCGGTGGTTTTTATTGGAATAGGCGTGTTACTGACTTGGGCAATATGGTTTGTTGTGCCCTTGGTTTGGAAACAATTAATTTATGCCCGTGACAGTATTCCTGCGGGAATCCATTGGGTGAATTCTACTTTCTTACCGTGGTTATCCAACAATTTCAATGTTGAACATATGGAATTGGATACAGACCAAATTTCTAAAGTGGTGATGGAGTATGTTCAGACCAACTATAGTGCGGACAGTATTCAAGCGATGGCTTTAAAAATTGCCCAATCTGGACTGAGTTTTATTTCGATCGGCGGAACAATTGTTTTAATTCCAATTATTGCATTCTATTTCTTGCTTGATTGGAAGCGGATGTTGGAACACTTAAAAAGTTTTATTCCCCGTCAATATGAAAGCAATGTACTTAAAATTGTCGGTGAATGTCATAGCGTTTTGGGGGCTTTTGTCAAAGGACAATTCCTTGTGATGATTTTATTGGGAATCGTCTATGCTGTAGGCTTGCAGTTGGTGGGTTTAGAGGTTGGATTAATTATTGGTATGATTGCGGGACTGTGCAGTATCATTCCATATCTTGGTTTTGGCGTCGGAATTATTGCGGCAGTGATCGCCTGTTTTTTCCAGTTTGGTCTAGATCCAAAGCATTTATTGATGGTTCTGGCTGTATTTGGTGTAGGGCAGCTCATCGAAGGATATATTCTTCAACCGTTCTTATTGGGTGATAAAATTGGTTTATCTCCTGTAGCTGTGGTATTTGCAGTACTTGCGGGGGCTCAGTTGGGTGGCTTTGTGGGGATGTTGATCGCACTGCCAGTTGCAGCTGTTATCGTGGTTTTACTCAAGCATCTCAAAGATTTATATCAAGAAAGTCAGTTCTTTAAAGCGGAGGATACTTTAGTGACTATACAAAATAATGGCACTACTGAAACAATTTCAGTCGAAAGCGACAAAGTTGATCTTGATATTGAAGTTAAAAACACGCAAGATACTGATCAATCGATTAAAAATGATCAAAATCCACTTTAGGAATGATTTGAATATATGCGTCAATTACAGTTGGATATAGAACCACAACTGGATGCCAGAATTAGTGATTTTTCTGGGCCAGGTTGGGGACCTGTAATTGATGCTGTGCGTCAGCTTCATGCAGGGCTGATGAATCGTTTCTACATCTATGGTGGTGCTGGAACAGGGAAAAGTCATTTACTCACGGCGATTTGCGATTCTTATTTAGAGATTGGAAAATCTGCGATTAAAGTTTCGCTCTTAGAACTACTTGATGCACCTATAGAAGCAATTACCTCATTAGAAAGCTATGATTTGGTTGCCTTGGATGATATCGAGGCCATTAGTGGCGTACCACATTGGCAAAAAGCGGTATTTCATCTGATTAATAACAATAACGAAGATGGCGGACAGTTGGTGTTTTCATCACGATTTGCGCCGATAGAATTAAAGCTAGAATTACCAGACCTACAATCTCGCCTTACTCAGGCAGTCAGTGTAAAAGTACCGAGTGGACAGTCCTATGCAGATCGACATGCTTTATTGCATTCTGTGTTGGAACGTCGGGGTGTACATTTTGACCCACAAATAACGGAATATTTGCTATTACATGGGCCACATCAAACGAGTACACTACTTCAGTCTGTTGAACAGCTAGAAAAGTTATTAAAGGGTGAGAAGACTAAATTATCTCATGCAACTTTAAGGCAGCTCTATGCATTGATTGATGAATATCGACAATAGTTGATTTTTACTATTGTTGAGTGCGCGTAACACAAGAGGTGAAGTCAATAGATCGGCCGATGAAAATTCTTGAGAATTTTTATTGTGTGTGACAAAGTACGCAAAAAGGACTGATAGCAAAGCGTAATGCTGGCTAATAAGAAATAATTAAAAGAAATCAAGGAGACTATAATGCTCAAACGGGGCATAGGCTTAGGATTATTATGTATTACTGGTCAGGCATTTAGTGCAAGTATTACTGTGACTACCACAGATGATATTGTAAAAGCTGATAATCAGTGTTCATTAAGAGAAGCAGTTGAATATGTCAATCAGGGAAAGCCTGAAGCTGGCTATAATGGTTGTGGTGGTGGTAAAGATGTTAATTCGGAGATTAGACTACAAGGCAATAAAGAGTATTTATTAAATAGCCAAATCCGAATATTAAAAGATGTCGCATTTGGTTCGACTTATGAGAGTAATGTAAATAATACACAATCACTTGTAGGTAAAAACAATGCCATTATTAAAATGGTTGGAAAAGAACGTTTATTTCAGATCGAAAAAAATATAGATTCGACAGAAACACCACCACCGGCAATGCTGAAAGTTTCATTCAATGAAATTACCTTAAAAGGTTGTGGTCAAGAGTTATGTGCTAAGCAAGGTGGCCTGATCTATAACAAAGAGGCTTTACTTATAAGTAATAGCCAGCTTTTAGAGGGTCATGCTGAAGAAGGTGGGGCAATCTATAACGCAGGTATTTATGCTGCGAATACCGCATTAAGTATCGTTGCTATTAACAAGACCTTAATCAAAGGCAATAAAGCGGTACGCGGTGGTGTCATTTATACCGAATTACCTGCATTTGTTATCACACAATCATTGATTCGAGATAATGAAGTTACCGATGCTACAAGTTCAAACTTTGAAACAAAAAATCAATTTTCTGAAGATGCACTAAAAGCCTTTGGTTCTGCTACGCCCTATGGGATTGAAAATAGTACGATTTTCAGCAATAAAGGCTATGTGGTTAAAGTTTTCGATGCTATGCAGCTCAACAATATCACCATGATCCTCAATAGTATGGGTCTCATTGTAGATGCCCCTCAAAAGAAAGGTTTTGTTGCAAATAGTATTATTGCCAAAAATGGTACACAAGATTGTACGATTGTGTCTGGTGGTGAGGCAGAACAGATCAAGAATAACCTTTATTCTTCAGGATGTAATGGTTTTAAAGCGACAGCTTTGGGCAATATACAACTGATTGCTGGAAGTACCACAGAAGGCAAGTGTGACTTCAATACCAATGGGATTTTATGCCCATTTACTGAGGCACCGAGTGTAGCTTTAGGTTATTTTTTACCAAGAATTTTACCGAGTTATAATTCTGCTCAAGACTCTTTGATTATTAATCATGGTCCAGAACCTGAAGATAAAATAACCCCTTGTTCACCTGTTGATCAGCGTGGCAAAAAAAGATATACCAATTCAGAATTATGTGATCGTGGTGCAATTGAGCTGGTGATTGATCCCGCAGATATTTCAGCAGTTGGGCAAGATATTTTATATGGTGAGACAGCTAAGTTTTCAATCTCAAATCAATTACAAGATGGTGAACTTGTTAGTGCTGAAAAGTGTAAGCAAATTTTTAATCGCGAATTAGATGATAACGGTAAGCCTTGGCAAATGGGTTGTTTAAAGATTATTCAAACCAATACGCCATCTAAAGGCACCATGACGATAAATCAGACAGGTGATATTGTGTATACGCCGAATGGTCAATGGCAAGGTTCAGATGAATTTAAAATTAATGTGGTGACTTCAACCACAAGTTTTAATAAATCGGATAATCCCTATATTACGATCCCTGGAAAAGTTGTACAAAGAAAGCCTGATGATTTTAAAAACTATAAAGTAAAGACCTCTGGTGGAAGTTTAGGATTTCTTTCAATTATTGGGCTGATTGGTTTAGCAGGCTATCAACGGATCAAATATAAGTAAAGGATTACATATGAAAAATTATAAAAAAGGATTTCTGACACTTGTTGTATTGTCGACCATGACCCTTATGGCTGCAGAAGGTGAAAAACCGATTTATGTAACCACCTTTGACGATGAGGATGGCACAAATCCTGACAAGTGTTCATTAAGAGAGGCGTTACACGCTGCCGCTACACATAAAGCTTATGGTGGCTGTAGTGCAGGACAGGTTTATTCAACAGTACCCAATGTAATTCAGTTGGAAGCAGGTGAATATAAGCTGACTAAAGAATTAAGACCCAACTCAGATGTTTCCATTGTGGGTAAAGAGCCTGCTGATTATAGCCGACCAGATGTATTAACCAATAGTTTTCCTGCTGCAACCCCAATAAGAACCACAATTTCAGGACAAGGGAGCTCACGTATTTTCAATACCATTTATGAAAATAAGCCGAGTCTAACACTGAATGATGTAATTTTAAAAAATGGTTCGAGTTTAAATGACAGCAATAATAAGGTGGGTGGGGCAATTTATGCTGGTGGTGCGCTCACCTTAAATAATGTAAACATTATAGATTCCAATGCGAAAGCAGGTGGGGCAATTTATTTAAATGATGTCTCAAGTTCATTGACCATAAATTATGGTGTATTCCAGACCAATAAAGCTGAACAGGGCAGTGCACTTGGAATGACTTGTGATGATAATTTAGGATCTACGATACGTAGCATTGCAGTGAGTGGTGCAACTTTTATTGGTAATGGTGCTACAGATAGCCTCAGTATGCTTAGTTTTTGTGGACAACCTACAGTGGCCTTTACAGCAAATACCATGACTCATAATACCGCAAGCCCGAGTCAAGGTAGCATCATTCAGTTTAGTAAATTGACACCACAAGGCGATGTTAGTTTGAGTGACCAGTCTTCTTTGTTTCTGCTCAGCAATACCATTGTAGAGAATGATGCTTGGTCAACCTTATTGTATAGTAAAAATAGTCTGAAGAGATTAAGCCATAATATATTGGCTTACAATAAAGGAAAATCTTGCCGTTATGCAAATGGGGATGTCAGTAAAGTTGAAGGTTCGGGTGTAATACTTACGTATAATGCTTTAAAGTTGGCTGCTGGTGATGATCAATGTGAAGTTGCAGAGCAGGTGACTAAAGAGGGCAAAGATTATACGTTGGATGTGAGTAATATTGAATTTTCGTCCATTTTAAGTAAGTTAGAACCGCCGAGTGAGTCTACTGGCTTTATGCCGATGTATTTCCCTCAAAATTTAGGCACGGATAAAGATTTAGTTGATATAGGATACAATGGCTGTAGTGCAACTGATCAGCGTGGTGTCACGCGGGTGATTGCAGAAAATTCAAATGGCCCCAATGATGTGGCCAACTCATGCGATATTGGTTCTACAGAGGTTTTACGTCTCACTGCCAATAACCTGATTGCAATGAATACTTCGGTTGTTGTGGCACTTAATTCTTATCAGAGCATATTGGATAATTATAATAAGTTGATTGCTGATCCAGCAACCAATCAAGATTATCTCCCTTATTATAAAATTCAGTCAGAACTATATAGTAAATTAATCAAATACACCAAATCTGACCAGCAATATCGCACGATTTTTATGGATCCTTTTGTTGCTAATCTACCTGCAGAAATTATAACCAAAGATGATAAAGGTAATGATGTTCGGGTGGTAAAACATTTAACTGCTGACAATTATGATGTGATTGTAGAACCACTTGGTGTCGGTATGTTGGACGACAAGAATGTGTTTGTAGGAAACAAAGATCCAAACTTTCTGTGTAGATGGAATCCAGACTTAAAGAGAATTATGTTATGGCGTAAAGATGACAGTGTTACACCATCGGGTGATAGTGAGTTCTGTAGCTATAAACTTGAGTTAAAGACAAATCCAAGTATTAAATCTTCAGGTTATGTAATTGGAAAATTTACCAATATTGCACCTATTGCTAAAGATGCGACATTTAATATTGAATATGGCTCAACCAAAGCGATTGATGTAGATTTACTGCAATACGCCAATGATGATGGTGATGGTAATGCTGCTGCGTTAACAGAGAAGCCCAATAAACCAAAATTTTATGTCAATGCGGATGGGGTTGAATTGCCAATTCGAATTGGTAAGGATATTGACCCAGTTGTTATTACCGCGGATCGTAGTGGGCCTTGTCCTGGTGAAGACAATAAATATACTTGCTATGGTGGTAAAGTCCATATTCAACTCAGAAGTACGCTTGATCCATTTAGTTATAAATTTACCTACTATGTGTATGATGCTGATGGAAAAATTTCTACTCCTGAAAATACAAAGTTTGACGCGGCTACAGTCACCTTGATTAACTCGGGTACTGCGCCGGGAAGCCCACGGGTCAGTGGCGGTGGTTCATTGGGTTGGTTGAGTCTTCTTGGGTTATTAGGGCTGACAGGTTATCGTCGTTATCAAGCGAATAGACAACCAAGGCCGTAACAGTCAAATCAATACAGATAAAATGATCGTTTTTAACACATTGTGTTATAGCAAAAAGCCAGTTTATAAAAACTGGCTTTTTGCTATCTGTATGTTTTTTGCTATTTGTATGGGCTTTCTTCCTAATTTGTATTATAAGTTTTAAATAGAAAGGGTTTGTTGATTGATTTCCCTTAAATCATTGAAAAGTTATTCATTTTGAACTGATATGAAGCAATTTACTGTACTTACACCGCTTGAACAGATCTCATGTAGTTCTGATGAATTACTTTCGATTAAAAGAAATGATTTGGTTCCATTACTCGACAATCAAACACGACTGAATTTATATGCCGATCAGTTGATTCAAGCACAATCGGTACTGTTAAAATCCATTGATCCAAGTTTGACACAAAAGCTGAGTCAAATTATTGCACAAATTATTCAACAATTATCTGCATCCAAAAAAAAGCTAAATCAACGTAAATTCAATGCGATACAAAAATGGTTAGGCTTGGATTTGGAGTTTAGTGTCGGGCAAGTCAAATATTTAAATGATTTAGAAAGTTTAATTGATGAAGCCAAACATTTGAGTCAAAGATTACAAATCGAAATTCAAAAGTCGGAAGCAAGATTCCAACAAGCCAATGGTTTAAGAGAGCAAATGGCGAAATATATTCGTGCAGCGCAGGAATTTTTACATGAATATCCTGCTTTTGTACAACATCGTCATCCCTTGGATAACTTTGCAGAGCGGTTGTCTAAGAAAGTCAATACGCTACAAACGTTACAAGCCAGTAATGATATTGCGTTAGCACAAATGCAGTTAACACAACAACTTTCATTGAGCTTACTTGATCGCTTTAATGAAGCTCAGCATGTGCTGATTCCTGCATGGCAATATCATGTCAAACAGAGTAGTGCGCAGAATTCTTTTACAAGGACTGAAGAACTGGATAAAAGTCGTGATAAATTAATTCAATCATTAAAGAAATCATTAGAAAATAAATAGGATACAAGTATGAGCGATTCGAATCATCAAGCATTAACTGAACAATCCAATACGCCGTTGGAATTGCAAAAGTTTGAACAATTGAATTTGAAAGAAATAGGTTTAAATACTGAAGATTTTAATGAAGTTGTAAATGCGCATAAAGACTTGGCCAATATTAATCATGCATCTGTTGCTGAATATGGTAAAAATATTGCGACCAAAACATCCTCATATACAGATGAATTACTCAACTTGGTCAAAAATAAAGACTTAGATGTGACTGGGCAAAAATTAAATGAAGTTGTGCAAGTTGCTCAGCAATTGAATACATCCAGCATTTTGAATCAATCAAAAAACTCAGGATTTATTGGTAGTATACTCAGTAAATTTAAAGGTGCTAAGCAAAGCTTTGATCAACATTTTAATACCACCAAAGAGCAAATAGATTCATTGGTCAAAGAAATTGAAACATCACAAACAGGTTTGAAAGCGCGGGTAGATACATTAGATCGAATGTTTAATGGGGTACAAGAGGAATATCGACAACTGGGTATTTATATTGCCGCAGGTCGAATTAAGCAAGTCGAAGTGCAGCAAGAAATTGCGACTTTATCTCAGCAAGAGCAAGATCCTAAAACCAATCAGCGTGTTTATGACCTTAACCATTTAGCCAACAATTTAGAAAAGCGGGTCAGTGATTTACAAGTCTTGCAACAATCTGCAATGCAAACCTTACCGATGATTCGTATTATTCAATCTAATAATATGATGTTGGTCGATAAATTTTATGCGATTAAAAATATTACTTTACCCGCATGGAAAAACCAGATCAGCTTGGCAATTTCTCTAAATGAGCAACGTAATAGTGTACAACTTGCCAACACGATTGATGATGCAACCAATGAGCTATTAAAACGCAATGCAGATTTACTTCATCAAAATTCTGTGGATACTGCCAAAGCCAATCAACGTTCAGTGATTGATATTGAAACGCTTGAACATGTTCAAAATACCCTGATTAAAACTGTAAATGATGTCATTCAAATTCAGAAAGAGGGCATGCAAAAACGTGAAGAGGCTTCGACTCGGATTAAAGCGCTTCAATCGAATTTACAACAGTTGGTATTAGATACCAGTACGCATCAATCCTAAGCCAAAGCTTAAATCTTGGCACAATCTCATCTAAAGGTGTAAAGGTTGACTGAAAAAACTCAATATCCTGTAGATATTCAACAGATCGAACATGGATTAAAAATACTTCAGCATCGAAAACGGAATTTGATGGTTTCGACTGTGGTTTTATCCTCTGTGGGTATCGCAAGTTTAGTTTCTGTTTTTTTTCAACAGGAATTGGTTTTTAACTTGTTTGGTGTAGCACAACAGGTTCATCAATTACACTTGCCATATATTCTAGATCAGCAGTTAAGAGAATATATTCATCAACCAGACTACCTGATGAATGCATTGTCATGGTTTGGCTGGTTGATCTTAAAATTAATTGTATCTTTTATTGGCGCATTTATTATTGTGGGTGTATTAAAAAAAATTCGCTTTTTAAAAGTGCGCTTTCAATCTTTTATCCTTAAATTTGTTGCATGGCTGTTATCCTTGATTGTGCTATGGTCTGGTTTGACTTATGTGCAATATGATCTTAAAGATGATGAAGACAAAGAGTTAAAATCATTTATAAAGTATGATCAAAACATTCAGCAAAGCGATATTTATCAATATCTGCAAAGATCTGATGCGCCTGAAACAGTACAAAGCTATTTATTGGCACAAACTGCGTTGATGCATAAACCTGTTGATAAGGTTGTGGCTACGGTTTACACAGAAAAATTGATTAAAGCGGAGCAATCCGATTCGCGCTTTTTAGAATATGGCTTTAAACCTGAGCAATTATGGACAATTCAACATCAGGTATTTAATCGAGCGCTTTCCCCGATTGCGCAAGGTGTTGAAGCGCAAGTGAGTCGTGCAAGCTTTTGGTCGAACATTGTTGAAAAGATTTTATGGGGAATTTCAGCACTCAGTTTATTTTTTAGCTTGATGATTTATTGGGTGGCAAGTCGAATTGCCAAACGTTTACACCGAATTGGTCATCGTATCGGTTAGTGCAACGCTACAAAGCTTATACTTTGTAAAAATCTTGATAAAAAAGCACTTTTGCTAATCACAAAAGTGCTTTTTTATTGTTCTAAAATTAAATCTCGTTGTCCTAAGCGACATCTTTCGCTCGGTTGGTAATCAGATCTTTCAGTTCTAAGGTATCAAAGGTTTTATCCCAAATTTCACCATCCACAATATAGTAGGGGGTAGGGTGTTTACCGAAACCTTGTACATAATGAGTAATCTCAGTTTGTTTATCTGCGATTTCCTTATGTTGAATAGAACGTAGAACTTTCGTGCCATCCAAGCCCATACCTTCAATGATTTGTTTCAGCACTTCAGGGTTGGCAATGTCTTTACCATGGGCGAATATGGCATGGAATAAAGCCTGCGTTAATGCGAATTGGTCAAAGATATTATCTAAAGCCAATATCGCCTGATGGGCTAAGCGGCTATTGGGCATACGCTTCATATGCTCAATATCCACGGTTAAATCTTGACTATAGGCAGCAAATTTTGCCATATCAAGTTTACGATTGGCTTCTTTGGTTCCATATCTTTCAGTTAGGTATTGATAAACATCTAAGCCTTGTTCTGGAATTTCTGGTAAAACTTGCACAGGTAATAATTCGATTTTTTTCGCCATGGGTTGATTCCAATGTTGTTTGAGTTTTTCAAACGCCACATAACTCATTGGATAGACGATATCGAATACGAACTCTATTTTCATTGTTTTACCTCTTCACTTATTTATTCAGGAATTGTGAATAAGTACACCTTGTTGTACTTAATTGGAGAAACCACAACATAAATTTAGCTTAAAACTTTGTGGCTTGGCTGCGCATGATTTTTTGTAGAGAGATGGTCGAAGAAATATTATTTTTGTTGAAAATTAATCTAATTTTAAGTTTCGAGGAAGTCGGGGGGATGTCTATTGATTTTCTAGTCAATGCCCATATATATACCAGCATTAAAGAATTTAAATTTGAGAATAGGGGGATATGCTGATGAGAAAGTCGTTGATTTTTGTTAAACTAAAAAACCGATTGATTTAATAAAAACAAACTGTTTTATCTATTTTTTAAATAGACGTAATATACATTCAACGAAAGAAATTTACTCCCTTGGAGATTGTTAGCATGTTAGATACAAATACTTCTGCTCAATTAAAAACATTGTTAGAGCGTCTTGAGAGCCCAATTGAAATTGTTGCTTCTTTAAATGGTTCTGATAAGTCAGACAAAATTAAAGAATTGGTGACTGAAATTGCTGCACTGTCAGATCAAGTGACTGCACGTTTCGATGGTCAGAATGATCGTAAACCGAGCTTTGGTATTGCAAAAGTAGGTGAACAACCTCGTGTATTCTTTGCTGGTTTACCGATGGGGCATGAGTTTACCTCGTTAATTTTAGCTTTATTACAAGTATCAGGTTATGCGCCAAAAGTTTCTGATGAAATCTTGGCTCAAGTTAAAGGTTTAAACCTGACTGCAAATTTTGATGTATTTGTTTCTTTAAGCTGCCATAACTGCCCAGATGTTGTTCAAGCACTTAACTTGATTGCAATTAATAATCCAGGCACTACAGCAACCATGATCGATGGTGCATTCTTCCAAGATGAAGTTGAAGAACGCAAAATTTTGGCTGTACCTATGGTTTTCCAAAATGGCGAACATATTGGTCAAGGTCGTATGACTTTGGAAGAAATTGTTGCGAAATTGGACAGTGGTGCTGCAGCTAAAGATGCTGAAAAGCTGAATGCTAAAGACGCGTTTGATGTATTGGTGATTGGTGGTGGGCCTGCTGGTGCAACATCTGCGGTTTATGCTGCACGTAAAGGGATTCGCACAGGTATTGTTTCTGAGCGCTTTGGTGGTCAAGTCATGGACACCATGGATATTGAAAACTTTATCTCAGTACAGAAAACACAAGGTCCTAAGTTTGGTTCAGATATGGAAGCGCATGTACGTGAGTACGGTGTGGACATTATGAACTTACAAAAAGTGAAAAACATTGTCGGTGCAGATCAAACAGCCAACGGTTTAGTTGAAATTGAACTGGAAAATGGTGCAAAACTTGAATCAAAAACGGTCATCTTATCTACAGGTGCGCGTTGGAGAGAGATGAATGTACCGGGTGAGAAAGAGTATAAAACACGTGGTGTTGCGTATTGCCCACACTGTGATGGCCCATTATTTAAAGGTAAGAAGGTTGCCGTGATTGGTGGGGGTAACTCAGGTGTAGAGGCCGCAATTGATCTTGCAGGTATTGTTGAACATGTCACATTGATCGAGTTTGATACTCAACTTCGTGCTGACCAAGTGCTTCAAGATAAATTGAATAGTTTGCCAAATACCACGGTGATTTTGAATGCACTATCTACAGAAGTGATTGGTGATGGTTCGATTGTGACAGGGTTGAAGTATAAAGACCGTGCAACAGACGAATTGCATACCATTGAACTTGCGGGAATCTTTGTACAAATTGGTTTATTACCAAACACAGATTTCTTAAAAGCAACTGCTGTAGAGCTCTCAAACCGTAATGAAATTGTGGTGAATGATCGTAATGAAACCAATGTAAAAGGTGTATTTGCTGCGGGTGACTGTACAACAGTGCCTTATAAACAAATCATTATTGCAGCTGGTGAGGGTGCAAAAGCGTCTTTATCTGCATTCGATTACATCATTCGTTCAGGTCAATAATCTTTCGATGATTGCACGTTGAAAAGCAAGCCAAAGTGTCCCAATGAGCACTTTGGCTTGTCTTAACATTTATCTCATGTTTTACCCTTGATAGGAATTGAGTTGCTAACAGCTCAATTCCTTTTTTTGTTGGAGATTGAATGCTATTGAATAGAGCTTGCGAAAATAAGCTTTGTTAATGTTGCAGCTCTTGAACAAGTGCAATGGTTTTCTGTTCTGCTGCTTGGATCGATTGTGCTAACAACTCGCCACCAAATTCCTGATACTCAATCGCAATTTCATGAAATTTTTCGATACCAATAAAATTGAATGCTGTTTTTATTGCGGGTTCAGCATGATTGGGAAATGGCGCATCAACTGCATCAAAGTCATGCCCACCACGGGCAGAAAGGATAATCATGGTTTTTTGATGATCTAACAGCCCTGAGTAAGGTTGTTCTTTGCTGAGATCAAATGTGTAGGTTTTATTCATTCTCACGATGTGATCAATATAGGCCTTTAAATGTGCAGGTGGGCCAAAGTTATACATTGGCACACCAAGCACAATAATATCTGCCCAGTGCAATTCCTCGATAAATTCATTACTCAGTTGTAAGCGTTGTTGCGCCTTTTCTTCAGATTCTGCATAGCCAAATTCAGAAATGATCCACTCTTCATCAATATAAGGCGGTGGGTTTTGACCTAAATCACGATGTTTAACTTGTACAGATGAATCAATTTCATTCCATTGATCAATAAATAATGCGGTTAAGCGTCGGCTTAAAGAACCATGTGGGTGTGTACCTGAAATACCTGTTCTTAAACTAGTATCTATTTTAAGTATATTTGCCATGATCATTACTCAATTTGTTGTTTGTTCAAATTGATTTTTATAGAATATGGAAAAAACAACAAACGATAAAAATACATGTTATAACTGAATATAATTCATTTATATTTTACACGGTGATCTTTGGTGGTTTTGCATAATTCCTTGGAGCAGTTGTTGGCCTTTCAGTATGTTGCTGAACAACTCAGCTTTAAAAAAGCAGCAGACCAATTGTTTTTAACACCTACCGCCTTAAGCCATCGTATCAAGAAGCTGGAACAGCAATTGAATATTCAATTATTCGAGCGGCGTACACGCTCGATCAGCCTGACGCCAGAAGGAGAGTATTTGCTTAAGCATGTGCAATCAGGTTTTGGGCAGATTCAAACGGCTTTGTTTCAACTTGAGCAAAATAAACAAAGATTATTTACCATTACCACAACACCATCCTTTGCAAGTGAGTGGATTATTCCCTATTTGCCAGAGTTACAAAGTCGCTTTCCCAATATTATGTTTCGGGTACACGCAAGTTATGACCTCGTTAATATGACGTCTGGTCTCTATGATTTAGCGATTCGGTATGGTTCAGGGGGCTATCAAGATGTTGATGCAGAATTATTAGCAGTTGATGAATATGTTGCAGTCGGGCATCCCTCTTTGGATATTGCAACTATGAACTGGACGACTGTGCCATTGATTCACTTTACCTGGGGAGATGAATACTGTCCAAATCGAGTCAATTGGCAGAAATGGTTTGAAAAACAAGGCTTACATATTCAAGCAGGGCAAGCGCAGGTATTTTATACGCAAGAAAGTCATGCAATTCAGGCTGTATTGTCTGGGCAGGGGATTGCATTATTAAGCCGCATTTCGATTGCCAATGATTTACAACAAGGACGGCTGAAAATTGTATCGCCGTGTGTTGAAACGGCATGGAATTACTATTTTTTAACTTTGCCAGATGCTGATTTTATTGTGAATGAAGTCAAACAGTGGTGTAAGGAGAAGTTTTCGCAAAATTTTGCCTATGAATAAAGATCTATGAATTTTTTCGTCGCTTAGCTTTTTGCTTAAATTACCTATCTTGAAATTAAAATTTAAATCAAACGTGATTTTTTAAATAAGAAAAAAGCCAAAGTGTTCCCCAAATACACCTTGGCTTTTCCCTAATGTTATTGTTTTCCCCTTTTTATGAGCTGTGTTGCCATACAGCTCAGCTCCATTTTCTTTATTGTTATTATTATCTGAACCTATGCGTTAACTAAGCAAAATACGTTCCAAGATTAGAATTGGTGTCGCATTTTGTCTTAGCCAAACAAACTTAGATAATGAAAGCGATTTAATAATTGCGCTTTGCTTTCTATATGTTGTGGATTTTGAACAATACATTCAATCGGACAGACATCCACACAGGTTTGATGTTCATAAAATCCGACACATTCAGTACAACGCTGTGTATCAATTTCATAGAACTTTTCGCCCTCAAAAATTGCCTGATTGGGGCATTCTGGTACACACATATCACAATTGATGCACTGGTCTGTAATCATTAAAGCCATTTCGATATCCTAAACTGCTTGGTAAGCCAATGATGATGCTGAAATATCAGCAGTCGAATTTGGTAAGTTTCTAATTAATAAGGCATATTGCATATCAATATCGGCAGGAATTGGAATTTCTACAATATATCCTGAGCCTTTTGCATCTATGATCGGTTGTCTATTTTTATCTAAAATTTCATAAAGAATAAATGTGATGTTGCCAGATGTGGTCATGAGTTCCATGGAGTCACCCACAACAAAACGATTCTTTACCTCAATCTTGATGTAATCATCGTTGCGTTCAAGCACTTCACCAACAAATTGTTGATGATCAAATTGAGAAGATCCCGTTGCATAGTTTTGATATTCGGCATGGACATGGCGGCGTAAGAAACCTTCGGTATAACCTCGATTGGCTAAACCTTCGAGTTGTGACATTAACGCCCGATCAAAAGGTTTTCCTTGTAGCGCATCATCAATCGCTTTGCGATAAATTTGTGCTGTTCTAGCGCAATAAAAGTAAGATTTGGTGCGTCCTTCGATTTTTAAGGAATGAATGCCCATCTTGGTTAAACGATCTACATGTTGAACTGCACGTAAGTCTTTAGAGTTCATAAAGTAAGTGCCATGTTGGTCTTCTTCAGCAGCAAACATGTCTTCTTTATGACGTTGTAATAAAACCGGTTCGCCAAATTGATGTTGTTGTATAGCGTGTTGCTCGTCGGCATCTTTATTGTTGCAACAGTCTGATGCTGTCTCCAGTTGTTGGACTGGAATGACATCCCCAGATGCATCTTCTGTTGCTTCGTGAATATTGTATTCCCAGCGACATGCATTGGTGCAAGCGCCTTGATTTGCATCACGTTTATTCATATAGCCTGAAAGTAAGCAACGACCGGAATAAGCCATACAGAGTGCACCGTGTACGAACACTTCGATTTCCATATCGGGTACATTCTGTTTAATTTCTTCAATTTCCTCGATAGATAACTCACGTGACAAAATGACACGGGTGAGTCCCATATTTTTCCAAAATTTTACGGTTGCCCAATTGACCGCATTTGCCTGTACAGACAGATGGATGGATATTTGTGGGAAATTTTCTCGAACCAGCATGATCAAGCCAGGATCTGACATGATCAGTGCATCAGGTTGCATGGCGACCACAGGTTCAAGATCACGAATAAAATTTTTTAATTTAGCATTATGTGGTTGAATATTCACCACCACATAAAATTTTTTGCCTAAGGCATGCGCTTCAGCAATCCCTATTTTTAAATGATCATGATCAAACTCATTATTACGAACTCGCAAGCTATAGCGAGGTTGACCTGCATATACCGCATCGGCACCGTAAGCAAATGCATAACGCATATTCTTCAATGATCCAGCTGGTGATAGGAGTTCAGTAATGTGTGAGATGCTCATATAAATTTAAAAGGCATACTAAAAATATGGTTTTATTGTAAGGGTTTGAAAATAAGATTCAACCTAGTAAAACACTCAGGATTAACTGGGTGAATTTTCATTAAAACACTTAATATTCAATATTTTATGTTTAATTAATTGGGTTTTTTGAAAAACCCTAAAAAATTATTTAAGCCTTTTTAATTGCTGATCGATAATAATTTCACCATCTTCTTTACTAAAAGCAGCACGCTGTGGCACAGATAAGAGATCTAAAACCAATTCAGATGGTCTACATAAACGAACACCCAATTCAGTCACGACAAAGGGGCGATTGATTAAAATCGGGTATTGCAACATGAAATTAAGCAGTTGATCGTCAGTCCATTCTGTTTGATCTAGTTTTAAGGTTTTATAAACATCAACATTTTTACGTATTGCATCTCGTACCGACAAAGCAGATTGCTGAATCAAATCGATGAGTTGTGCTTTGCTTGGCGGATACTGTAAATACTCGATCACTTCAGGTTCGATACCTGCATTTCGAATGAGTGCAAGGGTATTACGTGAAGTCCCACAGGCAGGATTATGATAAATCTTAATTTGAGATGGCATCGATCGACTCTCTGTTAAAAAGCAATATTGCATTTATATATGGATATGCGTATATTCGCAATAGTGAATATGATAAACCATAAAATTGAGTAATTGCGATGGATCAACCTGATTTCTTTAAGTGCTTATCTGACCCAACTCGTTTGGATATTTTAAAACTTGTGTTGGCACAGGGGAATGTTTGTGTTTGTGAAATCACCGAAGCCTTAAATTTAAGCCAGCCAAAAATTTCTAGACACTTGGCCTTGTTGAGGAATTTGTCCATTTTACTTGATCAACGCAAAGGCCAATGGGTGTATTACCGTTTAAATCCTGAATTACCAGAATGGGCCAATGCTGTATTAAAAATAATTGCAGCGCAAACTGCGAATTCAGTTGTGGGTCGTTCAGACTTGATCCAGATCAACAGTTGTTGTGAGTAAGCTGTTATGAACTCAAATCAGTCAACTTCGCGGCTCTCTTTCTTAGATCGAAATTTAACTTTATGGATCTTTATTGCGATGGGATTGGGGATCTGCATCAGCGTATATTTCCCGCAGGCTACTGTGGCTTTAAATCGTTTAAGCCTAGATTCAGTCAATATACCCATTGCGATAGGTTTAATTTTGATGATGTATCCGCCACTTGCCAAAGTGGATTATGCGACCTTAGCTGAAGTCTTCAAAGATAAACGAACGCTGACTTTGTCTTTGCTACAAAACTGGTTAATCGCGCCGTGCCTGATGTTTGCCTTAGCGATTGTGTTTTTACATGCTTATCCTGAATATATGACGGGTTTAATTCTTATTGGTTTAGCACGTTGTATTGCGATGGTATTGGTATGGAATAATTTAGCATGTGGTGATAACCAATATGTCGCAGCTTTGGTTGCTTTTAATAGTATTTTCCAAATCGTCTTTTTTAGTACTTATGCTTGGTTGTTTTTAACAGTTCTACCACCGTATTTTGGTGTAGCAGGAAAAGTTATTGATGTTAGCTTCTGGACGATTACACATGCGGTTTTAATCTATTTAGGTATCCCATTTTTATTGGGCTTTCTAAGCCGGATCATTCTAGTTAAACGTAAAGGATTAGATTGGTATCAACATACGTTTATCGCTAAAGTCAGTCCGCTAAGTTTATTGGCATTGTTATTTACCATTGTAGCGATGTTTAGTTTAAAAGGGGCGGATGTAGTTAGCTTACCATTCGATGTACTGCGAATTGCCATCCCATTAACCCTGTATTTTGTGGTGATGTTCTTCCTGAGCTTTTTTATGAGCAAATGGATGGGCAATGATTATCCTAAAACTACGGCGATTTCTTTTACCGCAGCAGGAAATAACTTTGAGTTGGCACTTGCTGTCGCGATTGCAACATTTGGATTGGCTTCACCTGTCGCATTTACCACGATTATTGGTCCTTTGGTTGAAGTCCCTGTATTGATTGCGTTGGTCAGTGTTTCGCTATGGCTGCGCAAAACTGTTTTTAAATCGGCAGATGGGCTCAATCAGCAGAGGGAATAGCCGAAAGACCCATTCAACACAATGTAAATTATTCCGAAGCTTCAAGTTTTTTGACAATCTGACAATGATCAATGGTGGTGTTTGATGAGCAGGATTGACGTAATTCATGCAGTTGCGATTTAAAATGCTGTAATTCATATATTCGAGTTTCTACATGTCGAATATGTTCTTCAATCAATTGGTCAATGATTTTACAACCTTGTTCAGGATGTTGTAGATGCTCTAAAAGTTGAGTAATTTCATGTAAGGTCATATCTAATGCGCGGCAACGTTTAATAAAAATAAGCCGCTTTAATGTTTCATCATCATAATATTTATAATTATTATCTGCACGGTAACTGGATCTGATTAAATTTTTTTTCTCATAAAAACGCACAGTATCCGTCGACAGCTGAGTTTTTTTAGCGAGGTCACTAATTAAGTATTGCTGCATGGCTTATTTTCCTGAATCAACTTGACCTTGGACTAACTCCATAGTTTTAAATAGCAGTATAGCTGATTTTTTCATCATTGTTGACGCATGTGCTGATTTTCTTTAAAGCGCCAACTTGACTGAAAATAAGCAGATAAGTCCATTTATATTGAATCAAGGAGAAGTGTCATGGCGTGTACATGTAGTCATGAACCTGCACCACAGAAACCGAATAGCAAGTTTAGAACGGCTTTGTGGATTGCACTGTTTATTAACCTTGCCATGTTTTTTGTTGAATTGATTGGTGGGGCGTATGCACATTCTTCTGCACTTTGGGCGGATTCTCTGGATTTTTTTGGTGACTCGGTCAATTATGCCGTCTCTTTAGCGGTGTTAGGCGCAAGTCTGTACTGGCGAGCGACCGTTGCCTTATTTAAAGGGGCAATCATGGCAATTTTTGGTTTTGTCGTGATTGGCAAAACGATTTATGCTTATACGAAAGGGATCCCTCCAGAAGCGATTACCATGGGAGCGATTGGTGTATTGGCTTTAATCGCCAATGTGATTTCAGCCCTTGTGCTTTACGCTTTTAGAGATGGGGATTCCAATATGCAGTCTGTTTGGCTGTGTAGTCGTAATGATGCGATTGGAAATGTCGCAGTAATCTTTGCAGCACTTGGGGTGTTTGGTACAGGAAGCATGTTGCCAGATATTATTGTGGCTGTGATTATGGCGACTTTAGGCTTAACAGGCGGTTATCAGGTGATGAAGAAAGCATTACAAGAACGTAAACAAAATATGCCGACTCAACAAGTACTACAATGACGCTCATCTAAACCACAATAAGGTATTTTTGATCTCAGCAATGGGATCAAAAAACCATCATGAGGCAAGCGTTTAAATTTCAGTTATACGGGTTGCCATTTTGCTCCAAAAATTATTCCAGAGTTCTAAATACTCAGACTGGACTTGGTCCAAATACTGTTGGTTGTTTTGATCATAGCATTGTATCAGTAGGGTCCAAATGTCATCTTGATGGTTGTCATCATTGGCAAGGGTCGCGTCATTTTGATCAGCCAGCCCATGACAAGCATAATAACCTTCAATAAATTTACTGTTGTAAATCGACATGTTGTTGCGGAGTGCTTCACTAAACTTTATGACTTGCAATTCTGTACAAGCCAAAATGAGCAATAATTCTGTATAAGAATTGATATGTTGGTGAATAAATTGAGCCAATGCGAAAGCTTCTATTTCAGTCTGTTGCTGATCTAATGGATCTAATGGATCTAATTCCAACTGCTGCATCAATTTTAAAAAATAAACCAGATGTGATTTGGATGCAGCGCTTTTTTCGAGTTGGTGTGTATTGAAACCCAGTTCATCAATTAAGTTTAGCGACAGTAAGTAGCGTGCATATATTTTAGCTGCAATCCTATTTTCTGGATGAATATTATGGTTTTTTTCGAGGCTAACGGCTTGATAAATTACCATGCTAAGTGCATCTGTAAAATTTTTAACAATCGCGGTAAAATAATTAATATGAATGAATTTAAGCTGTTCAAGCGTCAGCTGGCTTTGATTCAACTGGACTAATATGGGATGCTTAAATAAAATATGACAGTGTGTTTGCCGTTTTAAGTTTGCGATAGCTTGAGTATTTTGCTGCCATAATTCAGGTTGCAAGGAATTTTGAATGAAATGCAGCAACTCGAAACGAGTATGTTCAGATTGCGTGAAAGATAATATGCTCATATGCTGCATTAAAATTTTAATTTTGCCGTTTTTATAATAGTAAAAAACAATTTGTTTTGCTAGTATTTATACAGGTTTAATATTTTATATTTCATATACTTGCCTTTGTAGTCTTGATGTTTTTTTATAAAAACTCAGTATTCATATGAATTTAAGATATAATTCTTAGCATACACTTGAAGTAATTCGTATTTATGTGCTGTTCTTATAAGCTAATGCTTTAATTTTAATCTTAAATTTTTGTACATCAGGTAAAAACAAATGTCAAAAAAAGAGGACATCATTAATACAGCGTTGAATCTCTTTAATACATATAGTTATAATTCTATCGGTATAGACCGAATTATTAGTGAGTCTGGCGTTGCAAAAATGACTTTTTATAAATATTTTCCATCTAAAGCCAAATTGATTGAAGAATGTTTGGTCACGAGAAATCTCAATTTGCAAGAATCATTAGATGCTGCAATCGCTAAATGTGATCCACAAGATTATTTATCTCATATTAAAGCCATCTTTACATGGTACAACGCATGGTTTCATAGCGAAGATTTTAATGGTTGTATGTTCCAAAAAGCCGTAGAAGAAATTTCAAAAGTTTATCCGTCATCACTCCAACCTGCAACTGACTATAAAGAGTGGTTAAAAGGGCATTTGAGTAATGCGTTGCGTCATTTAGGTGTTAAACAAGATATTCAACTTGCTTCTTTCTTGTCGAGTCTTCTTGACGGAATGACGATTCAGGCGCAAATAGATCCTCAGCAAGTGTGTTTGGATGATTATTGGAGACGGGTAGAAACCCTGATTCAGATGGAATTGGCTTTAGCTCAACCGAGTTCAGTTTAACCTTTAAGTTTGTTGAAATCCTAGGTTGCAAGCATAAGTAATATTGATTTGCGCTTGCTGATCTGTTTAATTTACTACTTAAACTTGAAAATAAAAAAGCGCGACCACTTGAAGTGAATCGCGCTTTGCTGATAAGTTTTTTATATACCTAACAATTTATTGTCATAACAATAAATTGTTAGGTAAAGAGATGCTTGAAGCATCTTCTTATATTTATTCTTATACCCTCTGAATGCACTGGTCATTCGTTTTTTTCAGCAAATTATACAGACTTGTCTGTTTAGTTGGATTATAAAGATTTTGTTGTTTTTTACAACAGAATCTTTGTGAATTTGTTTGTTTTTTTATCAAACAGCTTAAAAGTTAAAAAAAATATCTAATTTTTGGTACTTTGCGTTTAATTTTATGAGTGCTGATCGAGTTTAAAAGCCAGTTCTTGACCTTGTTGATTAGGCTAGCAGAATTCTATTTATCTTTAAATGGCAGTAAATTGTTATACGCGAAGCATGTGGTCAAGAATTTGAAAATTGAAATGAATAATTGTAAATAAATATTAGAGATAAAAATAAAAGACCTTGAAAAATGCCTATACTGTTGGGAATATCAATATTTAAGCATTAATGATTCATTCTTCGGGCTAAAATTCTAGGATCATTGCTATTGAGGATTTGTTCAATTTTGCCATTAGGGCGCTGAAGAATCGTTTGATCATGCGTATAGACTTTGCCATTGCGAGCAACCGCATTTTGATCATTGGGCGGGGTAAATAACCAAGTTTCATTTTGTGTTAAAGGATGAACCAATAAATTGAATTCAGTATTTGCTGGATATTGAATATCGCCTAAGGTTAATTTTTCTGTCAGTGTGCCATTTTCAATTCCGATGAGTTGTTTATTTTGATCCAAATAGACATTTGCCCATTGTAGGGAAACAGCTTTGTATTGGGTGAGAGGATTGTGAATCCGCCAGTAATCTGTAGAAACAAAGTTGTCTGGATATTTTTGATATTTAGAACGTTCAATATCTGCCTGTGCCACAAGTATAATATTTTCTAGCTGCGTATCTTGAGCAAGATTACAGTGCTCTAAACCAATGATGTTGCCAGCATCATCTAAATAGACTTGAATATAGCTCATCAGCTGACAATTCCAACCTTCGATCGTATCCTTACCTGTACCCATTAATGTGGTTGAACGATCATCAAAAAGTTCCAAATCAATACCACGAGGAATTTTCATGCTGTTAATTTGCAGCTTTCCAAATAATACGGGTTGAGGAAATTTGGCTTGTCTCAATGAGGACAATTGATTGGGTGTAAATAATTCAAGTTCAGTCCCTTGCGGCATTTGAATGCCTAAAATTTTCTCAGACGAACTTAATGTTTTATGTATGGAATGATGCTCTTTTTCAATCTCATTTTTTGTATATAGAACAAGGAAATAAAGTATCAAGCTCAAAAAAACGCAGAGTACACTACAGACAAATAGAGACTGAATAAAAATATTGCCATGCCTAAGGGTATTTCTGAATTTTGAGCTAAATATTAATCCAATCGCAAATAGACTAAAAATAATAGTCCCAAAGCCAACGACAAAGAAAATCCAAAGATAGTTAAAAGAAAGTGGAATCATGCTATTGAGAATCGTATTTTTATATTTGCTAAGATTCAGGATATTGTATGCAATATCCTGAATTATTTTCAATCAATCAAAAATCTTATGAAGCGCTTGGAACGGTAACGTCACTACATCAAAAGCGACAGCAAAAGGGAATAACATCAGTTTATCTGCAGTTTTACTGCCAGCCTTTGAGTAATCTTTTACCTCTTGAGTGGTATAGATACTGACTTGATAGGGTTTACTCAGTGCTTTTAGTGATGAAATATTAGAAGCAGAAGGGTAAACCAGACCAGATAAGGTAATGTTAAAACAGAAACGTTGCGCTTTTAGACGTTGATCACTTGAGGTGGTGCATTCTTCTGCACCATTTTCAATAAAGAATGCACGATCTTGTTTAGTGACATCTTCCGAAAGTTTGACATATTTGAGTGGTAGGATTCCTGAAAAATGCCCATCATTTTTTTCTGAATTGAAGGTCAGCGCTTTATCAATTTGAATAAATTTTGGATCAAGTCCTGTGATCACTTTGACAAATCGAGCACCACCACTGGTGATGACATAACTATTTTTTTGCCCTGCAATGACAATGCTGTCAGAAGGTAGGGCCGAAATTGCTTGTGATGGTTTGCCAAATGCTAAAACCGTATCATTGACCAATACGGTTTGAACATTACGGGTACGAACACCATTGTCTTTCTTTAAAAGGGTTGAAGTTGCACAGCCGGTCATGGCAAATGCGGAAATAATACAAATGGACAATGTAGATTTATAATTTAATTTATTCATATTTTGCTCATTTAATCTTAAGGTATTGTTTATACCATTAAAAAAATAGGGTGTTAAGTTTTTAACTTACCAAAAAATAGACAATAATTTATTTTTTCAATGAATTAATCCACTTTCCCCACAATTG
The DNA here is from genome assembly GCF_011759595.1 of Acinetobacter sp. BIGb0196. NCBI lineage: Bacteria > Pseudomonadati > Pseudomonadota > Gammaproteobacteria > Moraxellales > Moraxellaceae > Acinetobacter > Acinetobacter sp. BIGb0196. The sequence goes on from NZ_JAAOZA010000002.1 coordinate 1,807,543, forward strand.
ATTGGCAAAATGTATCTAAAGTTTTTGATTGTCTTGTAAATTGCCAATGAATTTAAAGCAATTGTACGATTTATTATTCTTTCTTTAGAATAATCGAATAAATCAGATAATTTTGATTGTAATTTCATTCCAAGATTCTTAGAATTGCCTGCTTGTTTGCGTGATCATTGGAACTGAACTTTGAGTAATTTTCTAACCGAACACCTGATCCATCGTGATGATGATTTTATGGTGATCCATAAGCCAGCAGGTATACTCACAGTTCCAGGAAAAACAGCAGATTTGCAAGATTGTGTTATCAACAGATTATTAAAAATCGAGCCTAAGATTTTACTCATTCATCGTTTAGACCGCGATACCTCTGGGATTTTGGTATTTGGACTGAGTAAATGGGGACAAAAAAGTATTTCTAGACAGTTTCAAGAACGTCAAACCTCTAAAACCTATCAAGCTGTTGTTGCTGGCACTTTACATGGTGAAGGCACAGTTGATGTTCCTGTGATTTATGATCCAGAACATCCACCCTTACATATTGCAGATCCAGAACATAACAAGCCTGCATTAACACATTGGAAAGCAACCCAATATTTTCAAATTCAAGGACAGGCTGTAACCCGTGTTGAGTTAACACCAATTACAGGACGGTCACATCAGTTACGCGTGCATATGCAATATTTAGGACATCCTATTATTGGTGATACTTTATATGCAACTGTAGAACAACAGCAGCTTATGCCACGACTTTGTCTACATGCACAACAACTGAGTTTTCATCATCCTAAAACAGAGGAGCTTGTACAATTTGATTGTCCAGTTCCGTTTTAGTTTAGATTTTTAAGTTGAAATTAAGTCGCTCAAAATTTAATGAGCTTTATGTCAAAAAGTATTGCGTAATGGGTATAAACTTTGTTCAAATATTCTCCTGATTTGAGCAACCGTGTTTTAGCCCTAACATGAGATAAAGGTGGAAAAATTGCAACAATTTGCTATAGGTCAACGTTGGTTATCGGACACAGAAACTGAGTTAGGTTTAGGTGTATTGATTGACGTCGATGAACGTTCAATCAGTATTCTTTTTCCAAAAAGTGACGAAACTCGTGTCTATGCACGTAATAATGCCCCATTATCTCGTATTGTTTTTAATATCAATGATGAAGTTCAAGACCAAGAAGGCATCAAGTGGATTGTCGAGTCTTTAGACGATCGCAGTGGTGTGATTCGTTACAATGTTATTCGTACATTGGATAATGGTGAACAAGAGAAGAAAGCATTAAACGAAACGCGTATTGGCGCACAAATTCAATTGTCAAAGCCTTTAGAACGTTTATTGGCAAGCCAAATTGACTATAAAGAATGGTATGACTTACGTATTGAAGCGATGCAAATGCAAGCCAATATGCAAACGTCACCATTACGTGGTTTGGTTGGCGCGCGTGTAGGCTTGATTCCACACCAGCTGTATATTGCACATGAAGTGGGTAAGCGATTTGCACCTCGTGTATTACTTGCAGATGAAGTCGGTTTAGGTAAAACAATCGAAGCGGGACTCATCATCCATCAACAACTCAAAACCGGTCGTTCTGAGCGAATTCTGATTCTTGTGCCAGATTCATTACAATATCAATGGATGATTGAAATGCGTCGTCGTTTCAATTTGAATTTCTCATTGTTTGATCTTACTCGTACAGCTTCAATCAAAGAACATGATCCTGAACTCAATCCATTCCTGACTGAACAATGTATCATTGCTTCAGTAGATTTGATGATTGACCATGATGATTTGCGTGAGCAAGCCATTGAAGCTGGTTTTGATCTATTGGTGGTCGATGAAGCGCATCATTTGATGTGGAGTGAAGAGGAAGGCGGTAATGACCGTTATGATCTTGTTGAAGAGCTTGCTGAAAAAACTGAAGGTGTACTGCTTTTAACTGCAACACCTGAACAGTTAGGTGTAGAAAGCCATTTTGCCCGTTTACGTTTACTTGATCCACAACGTTTTAGTTCGCTTGATCGTTTCCTTGATGAAGAAGAGCAATATCATCACACTGCTAAAATTGCTGAAGTGTTGATGTCAGATTTGCCACTTGAAGCGGAACATTTGGCAGCAGTTGAAAAATTATTAGGTCATCCGATTGAAGATCAGCCTGAACATCGTTTCCGCGCGATTCATGAACTTTTAGACCGTCATGGTACAGGTCGTATCTTGTTCCGTAATACCCGTGAAGCAATTCAAGGTTTCCCTGGACGTGATTGCCAACCAGCACCATTACCAGCACCAGAAAATTGGTCTAAAGATGGAAAATTACGCGAACAAATGTGGCCAGAAGAGCTGCAACTTGATGGCGCATGGATGGAAACAGACCCACGTGTTATGTGGTTGATGGAACGATTACGTTCTGATTTAAAACATAAAAAAGTATTGCTGATTGCACGTAGTGGTCCAGTTGTTGAAGCACTTGAAAATGCTTTACGCATCCACGCGGGTATCCGCACCGCAATGTTCCATGAAGGCATGAGCTTATTGGAACGTGACCAAGCAGCGGCTTATTTTGCTGAAGATTCTTATGGTGCACAGATTTTACTGTGTTCTGAAATTGGTTCTGAAGGGCGTAATTTTCAGTTTGCTTCTGATCTTGTGTTGTTTGATTTACCAGCAAATCCAGATGTACTTGAACAACGTATTGGTCGTTTAGACCGTATTGGTCAGGAAAATCGTATTCAGATTCATGTGCCTTATCTTGTAGGTACAGCGCAAGAGCGTATGTTCCGTTGGTATAATGAAGCGCTGAATATTTTCAGTAATATTTCGCCTACAGCACAAACCTTACAAGAAAACTTTATTGTCGATTTAAAAGATTGCTTATTGGATGATAAAGGCCAAGCCTTTGAAGAACTTCTTGAAGCGGTCAATGTACAGCGTCAAGCACTTGAAGTTGAATTGCAAGATGGTCGTGACCGTTTATTGGAATACAACTCATGTCGTCCGATCGTGGCACAAGAAATTGTTACTGCGCTTGAAGACTATGATGACAATACTTTGTTGCCAATGTTTATGAAGCGGTTTATGGCATCAACCAACATTGACTTTGATGAGCAAAGCAATGGTACGGTGATTATTAAACCAACCGATCAAATGCAAGTGCAAGGCTTGGATATTGACGAAGAGGGTATGACTGCAACCTTCTATCGTGATCAGGCACAGATCCGTGAAGACGCGCAATATTTAACACTTGAACATCCGTTTACTGAAAGTGTGATGGAAATTATCCGTACCCAATCTTTTGGTAGTACCAATGTTGCGATTCTAAAAACCAATGCACTTAAACAAGGCACGATTTTGTTGGAAGTTTGGTTTAAAGTGGATGTGGTTGCGCCTAAAGCATTAAATTTACCTTCTAGCTTACCGACACAATTGATTCGAGTGTTATTGACTGAAACGGGCCAAGATATTACTGCCAAGCTTGATCCAGAAATTATTAAGCCGTATTTACATCATTTAGATAGCAATAGCTGTCGTCAAGTGGTTAAAGCACGTCGTGAAGTGATTGAAGAACGCTATGCACAAGCTTTAGATATTGCTAAAGGTGTTTTACCGCAGTTAAAAGAGCAAGCTAAAGAAATTTATGGTAGCAAATGGCAATATGAAATTGATCGTTTAAGCTACTTAAAGCAATTTAATCCAAGTATTCGTGCAGATGAAATTGAACGTTTACAGAAATTCCAGAAAGAAGGTTTAAGTCTATTGGAAGGTATTTCTGTGACGCCAGAAGCGATTCAGGTATTGGTTGTGGTTAAACCTTAATTTAGTGTAATTTTATCTAGATTCTAAAAGCTCCTTCGGGAGCTTTTTTGATGTATATGTTATGCATATTTAAATAATCAATTATTGGGTTATTTTTATTTATTTGATTTTAAATGTAAAAGTTATAACCATTTATAAAAATTAATTCCTATTATTGCACCATTTATATGGTCATATCTTGTATGAGGGGCTATAGACCATGCTTCAATGTCACCACGCGATAGAAACGCCATGTATCATTGGATGAGATCTACTTTACAACAATAATCAATGAAGGATTTACAGGGAGTTTGTTGTATACATCGCAACCGTTTTTATGCTATTAAAATAGTCTACTTTGATCTAGATTTGTTCCTTAGAGATAAAGTTTACTCACCCATGTAATTTGATCATTCAGTATTGTGTATCCAAATAGACAAGTTCGAAAGTAACCGTCTATAGCCAAGATAAAAACTTAAAATAATGGAAGAAATGATATGGAAAACAAGGATTTTGTTGAGTTTCATGATACCCATGTGCACTATCTACTTCATTGGGAAAAGCAATTACCGCAAAAAGATGTGTTTGTACAACCATTGGCCAATGGCAATGTGGTGCATTACACATGGTCGGAAGTTGCACAACAAGTTCGCAGTATGGCGAGTTATTTACAGTCTTTAAACTTGCCTGAAAAGAGTGCGATCGCAATTTATGGTAAAAATAGTGCGCATTGGCTTATGGCAGATTTAGCGATCTGGATGTCAGGTCATATCTCAGTCCCACTCTATCCAACACTCAATGCGGAAGGTGCAGCTTATGTACTCAACCATAGTGAAGCAAAACTCTTATTTATTGGAAAATTGGACGGTAAAGCGGATAGCTGGAATGAGGTAAAAACAATCATTCCACAAGATTTAGCTTGTGTGCGTTTGGCATTATCACCTGAATTCGACGCACCGCAATGGAATGATATTGTGCAATCTGTTGCGCCACTAGAAAACCCAGTATTACCCAATAAAAATGATTTAGCGACCATCGTTTATACGTCTGGCAGTACTGGTGTACCTAAAGGGGTTATGCAAAGTTTTGCGACGCTTTTATCTGGCGCTCGTGAACTCAGATTGACTTATCAAGTGACAACATCTGATCGGGCCTTATCTTATTTACCACTTGCACATGTTGCTGAGCGAATTTTTATTCAATCTTCATTGATGGTTTGCGGTTTTACCGTGTATTTTGCAAATTCAATTGAAACCTTTGTCGAAGATTTGAATCGTGCCAAACCTACATTATTCTTTTCAGTGCCACGCTTATGGACCAAGTTCTATTTGGGGGTTAATGAAAAAATACCCCTCCATATACAAAAGATTTTATTCAAAATACCTGTGTTGGGTAAATTGGTCAAAAAGAAATTACTCACCAAGCTCGGGCTAAATCATGTCCGTTATGCATTTACTGCTGCTGCACCATTACCTACAGATATTATTTTATGGTATCGAAATTTAGGTTTAGAGTTACTTGAAGTCTATGGTATGACTGAAAATTGTGGTTATTCGCATGTGACACGTGTGGGGCAGTTTGCCAGTGGTTATGTGGGGCATGCCCAACCTAAAGTGGAGTGTAAAATTGATGAAAATGGTGAAATTCTGGTAAAAAGCCCAGGAACTATGTTGGGCTATTATAAAAATCCAGAAAAAACCGCAGAAGATATGACCGAAGATGGATTTTTACGTACTGGGGATTTGGGCGAGATCGATGCAGAAGGGCGGTTAAAAATTACGGGTCGAATTAAAGATATTTTTAAAACAAGCAAAGGCAAATACATCATGCCAGTCCCGACTGAGCAAAAAATCGGAAATCAGGCCTTAATTGAATCTGTATGTATTGGTGGTTCAAGCCAACCACAACCAGTTGCCTTTATTATGTTGGCTGAAGATATCCGTAACAGTCTGAAGCAGAACCCTAAGCGAGATGAAATTGAAAACACCTTAAAAGCATTAAGGCTGAAGATCAATGAAGAACTGGAGGCCCATGCAAAAATCAGCTTCTTTGTTGTAGTCAATGAACCATGGACCATGGAAAATGATTTACTCACTCCAACGATGAAAATTAAGCGTAATAAAATTGAAAGTCACTATGAGCCATTTTTAGACGCTTGGGCACAACAGAAAAAAGAAGTGGTCTGGGAATAAAAGTTTTTAACTACATTCGCATTATTAGGAAAAAAGCCTGAATTGTAATATTGTTCAGTTCAGGCTTTTTTTAATTCTCTTCTTTTACAAAGTAATACTTCTTACCTTTAAAAAGAAGGGTTTCTTGATGACTCAAATGAACTATGCTTTAAATCATTTCAGCTTTAAATCATTTCGGCTTGTTTAAGTTCTAACTTGATATAGGCATAGAAAATGGGTGCAACAATTAAACCCGCTAAGCCAAAGAACGACTCAAAGACTAACATTGCCAATAACACTTCCCATGACGCTGCATGGATTTTTGTGCCAATAATTTTGGCGTTAATAAAGTATTCCAGCTTATGGATAAAAATCAGATAAAGTAATGCTATACCTGCGGTAGATACTGAAATGGTTAAACCTGCCATAACAATAATGGTATTGGAGAGTAAGTTTCCGACAATTGGAATTAATCCAAAAATAAAAGTCAGGATCACCAAGGTATTGGCAAAAGGTAAATGTATATCAAATATAGGGAGGATCAAGTGAGAGAAAATCAAAAATAAAAAGGTATTGATTAACGAAATTTTAAACTGCGCAAACACCACATTTTTAAAAGATGACGAAAGATTCTCAATACGTGTGATCATGGCACGCTTAAATTCTGGCTGATCCGGCTGTGGACGCAGTTGGTTTAATGAGACAAGGATCCCCACAATCATACCAATCAGCATGGTGGCTAAACTATGTAAAAAGCCTGTTCCGGTACTTTTTAAGGTTGATAAATTATCTTTGATTAAATCAAAGGTTTGATCTTTTAATTCAGTGAGTGAATAAGGAATAAATCCGGGAATATATTGTGCCACTTCAAGTTGTAGCTTTTGTAAGGTTTTATCGACTTGGTCACTGATGGCATTGATTCCCGCACCTTGCAAATCATGTTGAACAAAGCTGATTAACCCTGTGATGCTGAGCACAATCAAAGAAATAATAAAGATGGCTAGAATAATGCTAATGGTCAGGCGAGCTCTTTGACCATCAATATATCTTTCTGTAATGCTACCTAAACTATTGATGATTTCAAAAACAACAAAACCTGCAAAAAATGATGCTAAAAGATGCAAGGGAATCAGTAAAGACAAAAAGATCAGCATGAGTACGTAACTTGCAATAATACTTTGACGATCATTTAACAGTTTCATGTGAATAGAGCTCAATTATACAATTGATGTATAGGGGAATATAAAAATACCAAGTTAGATTTATATCACTCTAACTCGTGGCGAGATAGCTATTTTTAAATACAAAGCTTAATTCAATGTGAAAATATTTGGCCTGAATACTGGGTGAAAAGTCTTTAAAAACTTTAAAGAAATATAAAAGATCACTATCGCGTGATTGAGCAAAAAAATTAATGCTGCGTACATTGAGCAGTATATCTAATAGTACATAGAGCGCTATTAAAGCGAGTGGTTCAAATGAATCACGTCATACATGTTGTATAAGCCAGCGGGTTGAGAAATACACCACATTGCGGCACGAATTGCACCAGTCGCAAAGTTCATCCGATTGCTTGCAATATGTTTGATTTCGACCTGTTCCCCATGACCATAAAATATTGTGTTATGTTCACCAACAATGTCACCACCACGTATAGCTTGTAAACCGATCTGTTGGTGTGCTCGCTCAGCAACCTGAGCATGGCGTTGATAGACCGCTAAATCACTGAGCAATTGCGCTCTGACTTGAGCAATCGCTTCTGCATACATCAATGCCGTACCAGATGGCGCATCTACTTTTTGCCGGTGATGCGCTTCGATGATTTCAGCTTCAAATTCTGTACCTAATAATTGGGCGGCAACTCGAACCAGATCAACACTAAGATTGACACCAATGGAATAATTGCCAGAATGCACGATAGCAATATCTTGCGCTGCTTGAGCAATGTGTTGATTTAATTGCTCAGATAAACCAGTGATACCAATAATCATCGGCTTTTTAGCATGCTGGCAAATTTTTAAATGTTGCGATACTGCTTCTGCTGTAGTGAAATCAATCACCACATCACAATGCTGAATGACGTCTTCCAAACGATCTGAAATAAGCACATTTAATGGTGCTAGATTGAGATATTGCCCTAGTTCATGACCAATCGCTGCACTTGCAACTCTTGCTGTAGCAACAGTAATGTTTAGTCCCGCATTGAGACAGGCCTGAACTAGCATTTGTCCCATGCGGCCAGTCACACCAAGTATGCCTACACGAATATTTTGTTGATTGTGACTGATCATTGGGTCTTGATACTTATATTTAATAGGCTATGAAAGAATAGGTATTATTTAATTTGCGCTTCGTCTAAATGACGCGAACCTTCGAGTAACATGCGAATCATCACCATGGTTTGTTCAGCGACTTCTTTACGTTCAGCAATTGGCAAATCAATCACCTTGGCACCCATATTAAATACCAGCTGAGTAATGGCTTTGGCGACTAAATCAGGATGGGTTAATTTACTGTGATTGATGCGTTCTATTCGAATCAAATCCTCTTGGAGTTCTTGTTGGAAATAATTAAGTTGTTTGTCTACAGCAAGTTTATATTGCTTTGATCCTGTATAACCTTCACGCAGTAGTAAACTTAGGTTGCCTTCATCGGCATCTAGTTGTTCAATAAATACTTCAACTGAACTGCGAATAATACTGCTTTGTCTAATTGCCTTGATTCGAGCTTCATGCAAAATTTGACGGAGCACCACGCCTGAACGATCAATCAGTTCAATCGCCAACTCATCAATATCTTTAAAGTGACGATAAAAACTATTTGGCGCAATCCCAGCTTCACGAGCAACTTCTCTTAAACTTAAAGAGGAAATACTTTTTTGCGGTCCAATCAAATTTAAGGCGGCTTGGAATAATTCTTCTTTGGTAATTGTCGCTTTGCGTCCAACAGTACGTACAGAAACTTTTTCAAGCTCATGAATTTGATCTTGAAGGGTAGCTGGGTTCTGAGGTAATACGGACGTTGGATTCATAAAGTATCAAATAGTTAAAATATTTTTTTCATTATAGCCTTTGTCATTACATAAATGAAATGTCTAGATACAATACACGCGTATATACAAATATATATACATGTGTATAATAATTAAAAATCACTCAGATGGTGAGCCTAGTATGCACGCTATTGAAAAGCAAAAATCTCCCGTAAACGCTATATTTGATATGGTGTTAGGAACTCATACGACTAATTTTTGGCTACAGAAAATTAATCCATTGTGGTCAGTTCAACAAGCTTTGGGGATAATTGTTGAAAAAGAACAATCCGCCGCAGATACGATCAGCTTAACCATCAAAATTAACCGTTTGTTTAAAATGGGGTTGGCTGGGCAGCATCATCCGATCACTGTCGAAATCAATGGCCGTCGTTATGAACGTACCTATAGTCTGACTCAATTAGATACGCAACATGTATTACTCACGGCAAAAAAAGTAGAAAAAGGCATTGTGAGTAACTGGTTGTTTGAACATGCCCAAGTGGGTGAGGTGATTGAATTTGGTCGACCTTATGGTGATATGTTATTGCCTCAAGTTGCTAGTCCACTGATTCTGGTCGCAGCGGGCAGCGGTATTACACCGATGTATAGCTTGATTCAGGCCTTGGCAGCCAACCAGCAACTTGATCGTCAGCCAGTACATTTGATGTATTGGGTTAAAAAAAATGCAGACGTTGCCTTTAAACAACAGTTTGAGCAATTTGCTCAACAGTATCCTGATTTTAAATTTGATGTGTTCTATACCCAAGAAGTACCCGCAGACGCGCGTTTAAATAATGAATATTTACATATCATTAAAAATCTTGAGCAAAGTACGGTGTATGTATGTGGTCCTTCAGGTTTTGTAGCAACAGCTGAACAATTATTTGAACAGGCCAAAGTACTCAAAAGCGAAGCATTTAGCCTAAGCCCAGTGATTTCTGATGACACAGGTTTTATCAATGTCACATTAACCAAATCCAATAAAGTGGTTGCAATCCCCAAAGGTCAAGCCATTTTAGTCGGCTTAGAACAACAAAATATCAAACCAGAACATGGTTGTAGAATGGGTATTTGCAATAAATGCGCGTGTAATAAAGCACAGGGTGCCACAAAAAACTTAGTTAATGGTCAAGAAAATTTTGAACCAAATAATTTGCTGAGAATTTGTGTAAATACTGCCAAAACTGATTTAGTTATTGATCTTTAAGCGAGTTTTATCATGAATATGCCAGTTAAAATTCAATATTTTAAAAACACCAAAAACCGTGAACTGACCCAGACTGAGCTAGATGCTTTAGCGCGCGAGCTAGATGCGATTAAGCAAGAAGTCTTAGATGATATTGGCGAAAAAGATGCCAAATATATCAAAAAAGTATATGCCGCTATTCGTTATAGCAGTATTTTAGGCCGAGCATGCTTATTTGCGGGTTGGTTTCCACCAGCATGGTTACTGGGTACAGGTTTACTGAGCTTTGCCAAGATCATGGAAAACATGGAACTCGGTCATAATGTCATGCACGGACAATATGACTGGATGAATGATCCACGCTTTAAAGGTACAACTTACGAATGGGATATTGTTGGAACCTCTGACAACTGGCGCCAGACCCATAATTATAAGCATCATACCTATACCAATATCAAAGGTATGGATGATGATATCGGCTATGGTTTATTGCGTTTATTTCCAGAACAACGTTGGAAACCGGGTTTTTTATTGCAGCCTTTATATGCAATTCCGTTCTGTTTATTGTTCCAATGGGGCGTTGCGGTTCAAAACCTTGAAATTGGCAAACTAGTTTATAAACGTAAAACTTGGGCGCAATTTAAAGAAGTGTGGAAGCCAACTCAAAAGAAAATTGGTAAACAGTTTTTTAAAGATTATCTTTTCTTTCCCGTGATTGCTGGTCCTGCAGCTTTACCTGTATTTACAGGTAATTTAGTTGCTAATGGTATCCGCAATATTTGGACATTTAGTATCATTTTCTGTGGTCACTTTACCAAAGATGTCGAAGTGTTCCCTAAAACTGTTTTACAGGATGAAAGTCGTGGACATTGGTATATGCGCCAGATTCGCGGTTCTTCGAATTTAACCGGTTCAGAAGCATTTCATATTTTGACGGGACATTTGAGCCATCAAATCGAGCATCATTTATTCCCTGAAGTGCCTGCTCGTCGCTATCGTAAAATGGCGCCCAAAGTTGAAGCGGTATGTAAAAAGTATGGTTTAAACTACAACAATGCAAGTTTGTTTAAGCAGTATGGTCAAGTCCTTGGACGTATTGTGAAATATGCATTTCCATTTAAAAAGTAGTTGATTTGCTAAAGCTATAGCCACTTTTAAGTGGCTTTTTTATTGTCAATGATTGGGTTTTTCAGTAAAGTTTATTTGACTGTTATAAGGGTTTGTTGACAATTCGTCTACGTTTGCGACTGCGAGTGTTTTTTAGGCGATACTAGGCGCGGAGTATGAAATTTAGTCATTCTAAATGATGAGAAACAACGTTTCGCAAGGTAACTCGTAACGGCAAAAAACACTCTAGTCCCGAAGGGTTGTGGCTAAAATTATCTCAGCCTGTGTTATGAAACTCGAAAATAGTCTCGCTATTCTCTTCGTTTCATGCCTTGCCTGCTCAATTTTAGCCTACAACGCAAGCCATTTATGAAATGTCAACAGACCCTAAGATAAATGAGAAGAACATGATTCAAAAACAATTAGAAAATATACAAAATTGGTTAGTGCAACATGCGGCAAAGATCGCAAATCAATCACTCAATCCTGCTGCAAGTATTGCAGATATAGAACAATTTGAACAAAGGCTTTCTAAACACTTACCTGAAGATTTTAAACAGTTGTACTGTTGGCATAATGGGATGAATGAAGAGGAAAATTTAGGCAGTTTATTTTATGGTATGGAATTTTTATCGCTGACGAATATTGAAACTAAACGTGCCGATCTTGCGGATCTAGTTGATGAGTTGTTTGTTCTTCAACATGCTGACCCACAAATCAATCCAACCAATGCCCACCATCGAGATTGGGTTCAGTTTGCACATGACGGTGGGCGAACAGGTTTGTATGTGGATTTAGCACCCACCGCCGTAGGTCAAATTGGGCAAGTGATCTTTATTGATCATGAATATGATGTTGGGATTTTGGTCGCTAACTCGATTACCGATTTACTTCAACAATTTTCAGATGATTTAGACAATGACTTGTATCAGTTGAATGAAGATGCTTTAGAAGATGAAAATGAGTTTTTAGAAAGTGATGCAGCTATTGATCTGGTCAATTGGCATATGAGTGAATGCTGGGCGCGTCCTGATTTTACTTAGCTTTTTTTTAAAAATCATTTTATAAAATTATGTTTGAACGCTTTACCAGTAAAAAGTGTATCAATGGCGATTATTGCTACACACTCAATTTTGAACGCATTACATTTCTAATCGAATCAATTTTACAAAATCAAGTAAGCTCTAATTTTTAAACGAGCTAAATGATGGATCATAAAATAACGGTTAATGAGGTTGTAGCACGTTCAGTAAAAATCAGAGAGCGTTATCATGAGCTAGAGCGAATAAATCATCATGCTGAATGGACAGTGCAAGAGGATGCGTTGGCATTTTTATCTGATGCTGGATTGGTTGGGAGATTAGTCATGGCGCAGACAGGGAAGTGGTTACACAAAGGCGATGCTCAACAAGAGTTGCAGCATAAGTTAGGTGAATGTGTCTGGTGGTTAGCCATTATTGCCAATGAATTAGATATGGATTTAACTGAAGCCACACAATACTTTTTAGATAAAGCTGAAAAGATTTAAATTTTTGGAAAAACTTCCATAGGAAGTTTTTTTATAATGTTAGTTTAGAAGCCCGCATTTTGGCTGGCTTGTTTCAATTTGTATATTTAGTATGAATGACTAATTGATAAATAAGTCATAGCCCATTCGGCCAATTAAAAACACCAGTAAAATTAAAAAGAAAACACGAATAAAACTACTTCCATATTTAAATGCTAAAGCTGTACCCGCAAGTGAGCCTAAAACATTGCAAACTGCTAAAATGATGCCAGCCATCCATAAAATATGCCCAGAAGGGATAAAGAAAAACATGGCAGCAATATTGGTGGCGACATTGACCAATTTGGCAGATGCAGAAGCATTTAAAAAATCAAAAGCAAATACTTTCACAAACAGAAAGAGTAAAAAACTGCCTGTCCCAGGGCCAAAAATTCCATCATAAAATCCAATTAAGGCGCCAAAAAATAAACCTAACGCAATTTCTTTCTTACCCGTCTGTAACACAGTATGGACTTTACCTAAGTCTTTTTTGGCAAAGGTGTAGATCGCAATCAAGATCAGTAAAAAGAATACGATATAACGCATCAACTCTTTAGGTATCAACGAAACTGACATTGCGCCTAAAAAAGAAAATATAAATGCTGCCAACATTGTGGGTAGTATAAGTTTCCAATTGATCGTAACTTTCTTAAAGTAAGCAAATGCAGAAGACACAGTCCCTGCCATGGCAATGATTTTATTGGTTCCAAAAACTGTGGCGAGACTTTGATTGGGAAAGGCATGCATTAGTGCTGGGAGTAGAACTAATCCACCTCCACCCACCGCAGCATCAATTAAACCCGCACAAAAAGCGAAGAAGCCTAAACTCAGAAGTATTGTCTCGTATTCCATTACAGATTGTTCTAACTGCTATTTTAAGAGAATAATCATAGAATATATTCAAATAAAAGTAATTAAAAAGCGCTAATCTCAGTCTATGAGATTAGCGCTTTAGTTTTAAATGCTTTGTAAATCTACAAGTTTTTTAAAAAATTAGAAATCAACAGAAGTTTGTAGATAGAAAGTACGCGGTTGCCCTACGTATTTACCACCTGTAGAGTCAGATGAGCGAGTAAAGTATTCTTGATCAAATAGGTTTTTAATCCCACCAGCAACTTTTAAACCGTAAAAATCTTGTCCAAAATCATAACCAGTACGTACCGCAAAAGTTGAATAACCTGGGATATCACCAGTACGACCATCTGCCGTTTCAACAGTTTGGTAAACATTGCCTGAACCCGGCGCATGTTGTTTAGATTGAGCAAACATATCTGCATTGACAGACCATTGGTCAAAGCTATAACCAAGCCCTAAATTTCCAACATGTCGTGAATAATAAGGTAAGTCCTTACCAGCAAATTTACCTGCTTCAGACATTGCTTTGGTAAAGGTATAATTACTATAGACTTTTAAGCCTTGCAGCGAGTCGTTGAGATTACCAAAGTCATAACTTAGACCGAGTTCTACGCCTTTATGAGTCGTTGCCCCCAGATTGGTCCAAATGCCTGTTCCAATAGTGTCTGGGCGCTCTAGTGATAGCTCTTTGTCGAAGTCTAAATAGAACACTGTAAATTCAGCATTTAAGCCATTGCCGAGATATTTAGTACCAATTTCGTAGTTGTTGGATTTTTCAGGATGTAAACCATCTAAAGTGGTTATCGCTTTATTTCCTTCGACTTTAGCCAACTGGTTATATTGTTGAGGGCCAAAAGAAACCGCTGCATTGGCAAAAACATTCCATTGTTCATTGAAATTGTATTGCACTGCAAGGCTTGGTAAAAACTCATCAGAATTGATTTTTGGATGCACTGTATTGATAAATTTACCATTTTGATAAGCGGTATAATCATTATGGGTTTTAATGGACTCAAATCGTACACCCGGAGTGATGGTCAGTGCACCTAGACCAAAACGGTTATCAATATACACGGCATGGGCTTTGGTTCCGCCCTCACTACTGGTATTAGCAAGACGTTCACCCGGTGTACCTGTTGCAGTGTTATATTGTGCTGTACGACCCGAAAACTCTGAACTATCTTCTTGTAAGTAGCGATAACCGACAGTGACTTCATTATTCATATTGCCCAAAGTGTAGGCGCGTGAATAACGCGGTTCAATGCCAAAATATTTATAATCACGTGGAGAGTTACTAATTCGACTATTTGCAGTACCTTCTACAGCAGACTCTAGATCACTGGTACGGAATGAATCGACATAATAACCAAGGATTTCAAAGTTATTGAGTTCATCTTTATGGCTATATTTAACAGAAACATCTGAACGACGGCCAGCAAAATAGTTACGGTATTGGTTTGACTGGTATGGGTTTTTGGCATAATCCGCAGTCGTTAAGCCTTCTGGCATTTCGCCACGACCTTCATAATGATGCAAATTAAGTGCAATCGAATCTGCATCTGTAAACTGATATGACGACTTTAACATGACGTCATCAATATCTATGTCGTTATTGGCTTCGCGATAGCCATTTCCTTTGGTTCCTGAATAAAGTAGCGCAAGACCTAAACCATTATCCATCGTACCGCCAATAAAGAGGTTTGGGCTGTACTTGAGTTGGTCGGTACCTGTGGCGAATTCTGTGGTTAAACCAACAGAGCCTGATAGTTTTTCAGGGATTGCACGGGTATTAAAGTTGATGATTCCCCCCACGTTTTGAGGCCCAAAGCGGACTGAACCTGCGCCACGAACAACGTCTACAGATTCAATATTGCCCATTGAAACAGGTGCCATAGACAATTGAGGTTGACCATAAGGTGCGAAGGATAATGGAACACCATCCATCAAGACCGTGGAGCGCGGTGATAGGCGAGAAGTTAAGCCACGTACACCCAGATTGAGTGAAACATCACTCCCCCCTGTACCATTGCTGTCCTGAACCTGAACCCCTGGCACTTGTTTTAGCGCATCACGGATAGAGGTCACCGCAGATTCGTCCAATTTTTTACGATCGATAATGGTCCGTGCACCTGCATGCTTGTGAACTTTTTCAGCATTGGCTGCTTCAAGCCAGTTTCCTTCAGCTTGTACGGTGATTGTTTTAAGTGTTTGCGTTGAAGTTTCTTGATTGTCTTCGGCAAAGGCAGCATTGGATATAAAGCTAAGTGAAACAGCAATTGCAAGGCTGAGATGTGAGGGTTTAAACAGGGTGAAGTCAGGTGTTCTATGGCTTGAAATTTTCATAAAGAGATAGGCATTTGAAATTGTGCGTATCTTAATCTCTTCAAGCATATTTTTAAATCAGGATGATTATCATTTAAAACTATTGTTTAATTCAAATTAATAGATTTTTTAATCAAATATTCACTTTTTTATATTGCAATAGCAAATTTATATAGCGCAATAGCAAAAAACCGTGCATAAGCACGGTCTTTATACTAATCAAAAAATTATTTAAACTGGATCGAACCATTGGCATTGACTGTGATTTTTGATTCACCAGCGGCCATGTTCTGACCACCGACTGCATCGGCAGCTTCGAACTTAGCCATAGATGCACGCGCTGCATATACTGGTTGCGGATAAGAGTTACTGGTGTTGATGTTGATATTGACCAAGTTATAAGACGATTTATTCCACGCTTGCGTTAAAATTTGCGCACGTTGCTGAAAGTTCTTTGAAGCTTCAACCATCAACTCATTTTCAACTTTTTTACGTTGTTCATCAGACACTGTGAAATTAATCGATTGTGTTTGGAAGCTAGTTTGCAATTCGTTGATTAATTGGCTTGCCGCTTTAAAATCTTTACTTTCAATTTGAATTTCTGCACGACCACGCCATTCTTTCAATTTTTGGTTGTCATTGTCATAAACAGGATAAGTGGTTTGTGAGCCTGTTTCGACTTTAACTTGTGGATACTTTTTCGAAATGCTAATGGCTTGATTCATTAACTGGGTGATTTGAGAAGATAACTCAGCAGGTTGCTTGTTGTTTTTCTCAATAAAAAGTACAGCATGCATTTCATCATTAGACACTTGACGTGTCGCATCTGCTTGAACGTTGACAATATTGTAGTTTAACGGGTCATTTTCTGCTGCCATCGTCATTGTGCTCAGTGTGGTTCCCAAGAGTAAAGTAGTTAAAGCTAAATAACGCATAATGAATCCTTAAAATTGTTTGACTAAATTTTATGACCGAAAGATATATTGTATAAATTGAATCTGTTTTTAATCATAAATCTGGTTTGCGGAAAACTATGGCAGATTTTGTGGTGCATTTGTAATAATTTGCATATAAATTGCAATTTTGTTTTGATTAAAATATTTTAAAAATTAAAAGCTTATCGAGTTTGATTGTGATAAAAAATGATCAGAAGGGTTGAGATTTATAAAGTGATTTTAATTATCGGCTTTTCTTTGCTTTGTCACATAGTATGATGATAATAACTAATTAGATTTAGCTAAATGTTTTTTTCGATAAATGGAGTGTGGATAAGTACATAAAAGATATTTATTTTCTTGTAAAAAACTGTATTATCGCGCTCCTAGTTATGAAGATTAAAAGCACTCTAACTAGATTTCTATAAAGCACCGAGTCAAAGGACCACAAGTCACCCGACTTATTTCTTTCAACCCATATCAGAGATGGTAATTCGATATGAGCGTTACTTCTGTAAATCCTGCTGCCACTTCCACAAACGAATACTACTTGACTCGCCAAAGTCAGATGGAATCGAATGTTCGTAGTTATCCACGTAAATTACCGTTAGCGATAGCGGAAGCACATGGTTGTTGGGTTACCGATGTTGAAGGTACAAAGTACCTCGATTGTTTAGCTGGGGCAGGAACATTGGCATTAGGCCATAACCATCCTGCGGTGATTAAAAGTATTCAAGACACTTTAGCGAGTGGTCTCCCTTTACATACTTTAGATTTAACAACGCCTTTAAAAGATGCTTTCACTGAAGCACTGCTTGCACAACTTCCGGGTGGGCAAGAAGAGTATTGCTTACAGTTCTGTGGCCCATCTGGTGCAGATGGTACAGAAGCAGCGATTAAATTGGCGAAAACCTATACAGGTCGCAATACAGTTATCAGTTTCTCTGGCGGTTACCATGGGATGACTCATGGCGCGTTAGCGATGACAGGTAATTTATCTGCTAAAAATGCGGTAAATGGCTTAATGCCAGGCGTACAATTTATGCCATACCCGCATGAATACCGTTGCCCGTTGGGTGTTGGCGGTGAAGCAGGTGTTGATGCCTTAACTTATTATTTCGAAAACTTCATTGAAGATGTCGAAAGCGGTGTAACTAAGCCTGCAGCTGTGATTCTTGAAGCAATTCAAGGTGAAGGCGGTGTGGTTACAGCGCCTGCGAAATGGTTGCAAAAAATCCGTGAAGTGACTGAGCGTCATAACATTGTGTTGATTTTGGACGAAGTTCAAGCAGGCTTTGCACGTTCAGGCAAAATGTTTGCTTTTGAACATGCTGGTATTGAACCTGATGTTGTGGTGATGTCAAAAGCAGTGGGTGGTAGCTTACCATTGGCTGTTTTGGGTATTAAACGTAAGTTTGATGCTTGGCAACCTGCAGGTCACACAGGTACTTTCCGTGGTAACCAACTTGCAATGGGTACTGGTCTTGCAACGATCAATACCATTAAAGAGCAAAACCTTGCACAAAATGCGCAACAACGTGGTGATTTCTTACAAGCTGAATTGAAAAAATTAGCGCAGGAATTCCCATGTATTGGTAATGTTCGTGGTCGCGGTTTAATGATCGGTATCGAAATTGTGGATGAGCGTAAGCAAGCGGATCATATGGGTTCTCTTCCTGCGGATTCACAGTTGGCTGCTGCAATTCAAACGGCATGTTTTAACAATAAATTATTGTTAGAAAAAGGCGGCCGTAGCGGTACGGTGATCCGTTTACTTTGCCCATTGATCATTACTCAAGAAGAATGTGAAGAAGCTATTGCGCGCTTTAAGAAAGCGGTTGCAGAGGCTCTTATTGCAGTTCGAGGCGCTTAATTCATGGTAGATTTTGCAGAACATCGTAAAGCGTTACTCTGCAATGATGCTCAATCTATTGCTGACTATGAGTCAGCAATGGGTGAGGCGACCAAAGCGGTCGCAGCATGGTTGCAAAATGACAAAATGTATACAGGTGGGAGCATTAAAGAACTTCGTGAAGCGATTTCTTTTGCACCGTCTAAACAAGGTCTAGGTTTACACCAATCGCTTGAGCGTATGGTTGAGCTTTTCCTGAACAAAAGTTTAAAAGTACATCATCCGCATTCTTTAGCACATTTGCATTGCCCAACCATGGTGACAAGTCAAATTGCTGAAGTCTTGATTAATGCGACCAACCAATCAATGGACTCATGGGATCAAAGCCCAGCAGGTTCTTTGATGGAAGTTCAATTGATCGACTGGCTGCGTCAAAAAGTAGGTTATGGTGCAGGTCAGGCAGGTGTGTTCACCTCTGGCGGCACTCAATCTAACTTGATGGGCGTATTGTTAGCGCGTGACTGGTGTATTGCCAAGAACTGGAAAGACGAAAATGGTCTGCCTTGGTCTGTGCAACGTGATGGCGTTCCAAGTGATGCCATGCGGAATGTCAAAGTGATCTGTTCTGAAAATGCACATTTTTCTGTGCAAAAGAACATGGCGATGATGGGCATGGGCTTCCAATCTGTGGTGACTGTTCCAGTCAATGAAAATGCGCAGATGGATGTTGATGCGCTCGAAAAAACCATGGCGCATTTACAGGCTGAAGGTAAAATTGTTGCTTGTGTTGTTGCGACTGCTGGGACAACCGATGCAGGTGCGATTGATCCATTGAAGAAAGTGCGTGAAATCACCAATAAATATGGCGCGTGGATGCATATCGACGCAGCATGGGGTGGTGCACTGATCTTATCGAATGACTACCGTTCAATGCTTGATGGCATTGAATTGTCTGATTCGATTACATTGGATTTCCATAAGCATTATTTCCAAAGTATTTCATGTGGTGCGTTCTTGTTGAAAGATGAAGCGAACTATCGTTTCATGCATTATGAAGCTGAATATTTAAATTCTGCTTATGATGAAGAACATGGTGTACCGAACCTAGTGTCTAAATCTCTACAAACTACACGCCGTTTTGATGCGTTGAAATTGTGGATGACGATTGAAAACCTAGGTGAAGAGCTTTATGGTTCAATGATTGACCATGGCGTTAAGCTAACTCGTGAAGTGGCAGATTACATCAATGCTACTGCTGGTTTAGAAATGCTGGTTGATCCACAATTTGCATCGGTATTATTCCGTGTAATACCTGATAATTATCCAGTTGAATTGCTTGATACTTTGAACCAAAACGTTGCAGATGAATTATTTGCGCGTGGTGAAGCCAATATTGGTGTAACTAAAGTTGGACAGGTTCAATCTTTGAAAATGACCACTTTAAGTCCAGTTGCAACTTTAGAAAACGTCAAGAATCTTCTTGCCTTGGTGCTAGAAGAAGCTGACCGTATTAAAGATGCAATTGCTGATGGTACCTATACGCCTGCAATTGACTAGATTGATATCCAGTTGATTGACGTTTGAAATAGATTAATTTTATTTCAAAAAACGCCCGATGAATTTCATTGGGCGTTTTTTATTTAAGGCTGTTTTGATCTAAAATATGATCAGTGATCAAATACTTGGTCATAAAAAAGAGATCTTATCGATCTCTTTTAAATTGAATATGGAGTATTAAAAATTACACATTGAGCTATTACGGGTGAGATCAGGTCCCCAAGTACGATAACCTTGAGTATCAATATGGATTTGCCCTGAAGCATACAGTCCTAAGCCCATGTTTAAGCTTTGACCATACTGCGACCAGAACTGGCATAATTTGAATTTGGTATGTTCAATATACGCATAATCTTGAGGTTGCGGATTTTCTGGCCCAATACGGAAATCAATGGCTGAATTGAATAGGTGACGTGAAGATCCAGCACCACCGGCACATTGGTTTAAAGGTAAGTCTCGATATACTGAGGTTACAGTAAAATCAGTCAGAACTTTAGAAGCAACCAAGTATTTGAATACTTTTAATGTCGGTAATTGATTACTCCAAAGCTCACGGCTTGGAATCATATATTCAGACTTACCACACTTGTCCCAATCCCGTGCAGTTTTAAATAACTCAAAACTAGGAATAATATTTCCAGCATTATTTTGTTCAAGAAAACGTTCATAATCACGTGCACGTGATTGATTGTCTCCATAGATCAACCATTGGCGATAAGATGAAGGCATCGTTTTAGGAGGAATAGGTCGCTCAATCGTAATTTTTTCTTCGGGGATGTAAATACGCTGACCATGCGACGTGCTAATTGTTGGATTCTTTTGAGGGGAAGATGTACATCCAGCCAGAATCATTGTAGTAACACCGACAGCAAGTAAACCTTTCAAAATAAATTTCATTCTCAATATTAGCTAAAGCAAGTAACGGGCTATTTTAGTCTAGTTTGGCGCGTGTATTATGGATAAATTGCAAATAAATGTACAATTTACATATTAAAATGCAAAAAGATCAGCCTAAGCTGATCTTTTTTATACAATACTTATTTTTCTAAGTATTGTAATTTATCGGCTTTACCATTCCACTCTTCACGATCTTCAGGTTGATCACCGATTTGAGTAATATTTGGCCATTTTTGAGCAAGTTCAGCATTCAGTTCAATAAATACTTCTTGACCTTCAGGGAGTTCATCTTCAGAGAAAATTGCATTTGCAGGACACTCAGGTTCACATAGCGCACAGTCAATACATTCGTCTGGACTAATGACTAGGAAATTTGGACCTTCATAAAAACAGTCTACTGGACATACTTCTACGCAGTCTTGATATTTACACTTAATACAATTTTCAGTGACAACAAAGGTCATGGCGTCAGCTACCTAAAAATATGGTTCTAATTAATAATGCTGTATTTTAGGGAAAACGCCGCAAACTAACAATTGCTTTTATTGATATTTAATATAGAAGAACCTGCTAAATCAATTTTTTTTATAGAAAATTCTTCTAACTTGTGATGAATTATGCATTTTTTAAAATATGCGCTGTAATTTTGATGTTGCCATAGGTGAAAAAATGCTAAACATATTCAAAAAAGAACATAAATATGAGACTAAATCACAGAAGCGAAATGGGGTTATTACCTTAGTATGCTGTTTTTTTAGCCAATTGCTATATTCAGAACTATTTAGAATTCTTTAGACCTGTATTTTCAGTATGAGTCAGATCATCACAAAGTATAGATAAGATGAATATCTTCAGGTTCTAATTCCCATAACTGCTGATCAGGTTTTTCTAAGACCAGCGCGCCTTGTTTAAGATAAAAGTCGACAGTACGCTGGGTTGGTGTTGCTGAAATATACAGTTGTTGTGCACCAAGTTGCTCAGCTGATTTTATCGCGGAGTGCATAAGCTGTGTACCAAGACCAAGGCCTTGATGATTTGCATCGACATAAAAATATTGTAATAGCTTTGCCTCTGGATAATCAGTGATGACTTGATTAGATACCAGTTGTACACCAATTAATCGATTCAATTGATTAAATGCGCCCACACATCGTCCACCTTGAATAAGATGCTGCTTTAACAGCGGGGGATCATTTTCTAAATGATATTCATCCCAGCTTTGCACATCATAAAAACAATCGACCAAATGTAATTTTTGCTTTTGTTGTAGATACATTTGAGTGATTAATTCACGTCGATCAATATGTTGCCAAATGAGATCTATATCGGAAAGCTGCAGGGGCTTAAGTGAGATATTGATATTATTCTCCTAAAACTTAGAGGGTCTGTAGACATTTCATAAATGGCTTGCGTTGTAGGTTAAAATTGAGCAGGCAAGGCATGAAACGAAGAGAATAGCGAGACTATTTTCGAGTTTCATAACGTAGGCTGAGATAATTTTAGTCACAACCCTTCGGGACTAGAGTGTTTTTTGCTGCTACATCGTTACGAACTACTGATTTAGAATGACTAAATTACGTATTTCGTGTCTCGTATCACCTAAAAAACACACGTAGTCGCAAACATAGACGAATTGTCAACAGACCCTATTTAATCACCTATTGTGGATTGCTTTAAATTATCGTCTAGATTGCTCTTTAAAGATTAATAGACGCAAGTTATTTCCAGCCTAAGTAGAGGATTTCAAACTTACTTAGACTGGATAGCTGTTACTGCTTATGCATTTAGTGCTGCTTTTAATGCATAGAGGTGATCAAGCGCTTGGCGAGGGGTTAAATCATCGACATCAATATTTGCTAAAGCATCGAGTACTGGTGATGACTTTTCAACTTCAACGACTTTTTCAATTTCAATGATGTGTTCAAACTTTTCAGGCTCAACGGTTTCAACTTCTGCAAATAAGTCATTTTGCACAACGGATTGCAATTGTTGCTGTTGTTGTTTCTCTAAAATTTTTAAACGCTTTTGCGCTTCTTTAATCACTCCCGCAGGGATCCCTGCAAGTTTTGCAACTTGTAAACCATGACTTTGGCTGGCAGGACCTTGTTGTACTTTATGCAATAGAATCAAATTACCATTTAACTCTTTGGCAGTCACATGGTAGTTATCAATTGCCACTTCTTTTGAAAGTTCAGTTAATTCAAAATAATGTGTGGCAAAGAGACATAAACATTTGATTCGTTTGGTTAGATCAAGCACACATGCCCAAGCTAGGGATAGTCCATCATAAGTACTTGTACCACGACCAACTTCATCCATAAGCACCAAAGACTGATTGGTTGCATGGTGCAAAATCTGAGATGTTTCGGTCATTTCCACCATAAAGGTAGATTTACCCGTAGATAAATCATCTGCAGAGCCTATTCGAGTAAATATACGGTCAATTGGTCCTAACTTCGCAGTTTTAGCAGGGACGAAGCTACCACAATATGCCAGCAAACTAATCAGTGCAGTTTGACGCATAAAGGTTGATTTTCCGCCCATGTTTGGCCCTGTAATGATCGCCATACGATGATTGAAATCGAGTAGGGTATCATTAGGGGTAAATGGCGTTTTACTGAGTGACTCAACTACAGGGTGGCGACCTGCGGTAATTTTGATCCCGATTTCTGGGCTGTATTCAGGTCGATTCCAATTATTCAAACGGGCTTGATGGGCAAAGTTTGCCAATAAATCGATATGGGCAATCGATGCACTCATCATTTGTAAATTGGCAATATCCGCTCTTAACTCATCTAATAACATTTCAAAGAGTAGTTTTTCTCGCGCAAGCGCACGTGATTCACTGGAAAGTATTTTATCTTCAAAAGATTTTAATTCTGGGGTGATATAACGCTCGGCATTTTTCAGCGTCTGACGACGGATGTAATGATCAGGCGCTTGTTCTGCTTGGGCACGGGTGAGTTCGATATAGTAACCACTGACACGGTTATAACCAATCTTCAGGGTATTAATGCCCGTGTTTTCTCGCTCTTTGATTTCTAAATCAATCAGGAATTGGCCTGCATGGTCACGAATTTTACGCAGTTCGTCAAGCTCATCATCAAAACCTTCTGCAATTACATTGCCATCACGCAATAGTACAGGAGGATGTTCAACAATCGCAGACAGTAAACGTTGGTGTAATCCATTAAAATCGCCCAATTCTTCATTCAATTGCACAATCAATTTAGATTGCTGAGTCTCAAGAATCGGTTGGATTGCATGTCTTAAAAATGGGATTTGTGCACATGCTTGACGAAGCTGCACCAAATCACGAGGACGTGCACTGCCAAGTGCAACACGACTTAAAACCCGTTCAATATCGCCAATTTCTTTTAAGACTAAGCGAACAGGACTTTCATGGTAGCCTTTGAGTAAAGTATCCGTTGCATCTAAACGTGCATCTAAGATTTGAGTATCACGAATGGGCTGCATCAAAGTACGTGCCAGCAATCGTCCGCCCATTGCTGTTTGGCAATCATTGATTAAGCTAAACAGCGAAGTGCCGTGCTCAAATAAAGGATCAATAATTTCTAAATTACGGCGTGTAACAGGATCAAGTGCAATAAAATCTGAGCTTTGTTCTAATTTAATTGAACGAATATGTGGTAACGCAGTTTTTTGAGTTTCTTTGGCATAATGAATCAGTGCAGCGGCAGCCGCTTTAGCCAAGGGTAGATGGTCAATACCAAAACCAGAAAGTGTGGAAACTGCGAATTGGTCACATAAGGTTTTTTGTGCGTTATTTAAATTAAAATCGACATTGGGCCGTTTGGTAATCGGGCATTCAATTTGTCGTTTAATATCTTCAATAATATTTGGGTCGACAATGTCCTCATCGACCAATATCTCACTTGGCATTAAGCGAGCTAATTCAATCGCCAAGCTTTCAGATTTAAATTCTTGTTGTTGAACTTTAAAAATACCCGCACTTAAATCCAGTAGTGCCATACCAATTTGGTTTTGTTGAAAGCAGATTGCAACAAGATTCGATGCTTGTGTTGCGGTTAACAGGGCATCATCGGTCAATGTTCCAGGGGTAATAATTCGCACTACACCGCGTTCAACAGGTCCCTTACCTGTGACTTCACCAATTTGCTCACAGATGACAACCGCTTCGCCTTTTTTAACCAAACGCGCCAAATAGCCTTCCGCAGCATGGTATGGAACACCTGCCATTGGAATAGGTTCACCATTGGCTTTACCACGATGAGTGAGGGTAATACCCAAAAGTTTTGCGGCTTTTTTTGCATCGTCAAAGAACAGTTCGTAAAAATCGCCCATGCGATAGAACATTAAAGAGTGTGGATGCTGCATTTTTACTTTTAGATATTGCTGCATCATAGGGGTGTGGGATTCTATGTTTGCTATGATACTATTAGTATTTATCATTGTTATGTCCTTTAAAAATAATGATTTTATGAATATTTAGCATAAACATGTGATCCGAGGGAGTATGAAGGAATATGAACAAATATGACCTAATCTAAAATAAAAGTGTAGGTTTTAGTGTAGGTTTTTTTAGTCTAAACTAGTAACCAGTCCATTATCAATATTGAAAAATGAACAATTGAAAGGATAACAAATAATTTAATCTATCTGTGAGGATTTAAAGTGGTTAGTTCAATAGATCAACAAACAACGATAAAAAAAGCACTTTCCGCTAGAACTATAGACAAAATGAAAATAGGCGATTCTGATAAGTCAGATATTGGAGAGTATGCTGGGCTTCGAATACATTGTGGAAAGACAGGGATGAAAACTTTTTTTTATCGCTATCGTAGCCCTTTGGACAATTTAATCAAACAGTTTAAGATTGGTACATATCCTCATATTTCACTAGCTGAAGCCAGGTTGGAGTTAATTCGTTTAAAAGTTGAAAGAAGCCAAGGTATTTGTCCAAAGCAAAAAAAAGAACAGGAAAAAATACAACAACAGATTGAACAGGATGATGCCGAAAAAAAATCATCTCAACTCACTATTAAAGAAATGATAGATATGTACTTGATGGAGGTAATTGAAGATCACTGGGTAAATGATGGCAGAACTGATGAAAAGAAAAAAGTTTTAGGTGTAAGAAAGCCAAAAGGACAGGCTGAAACACGTAGGACCTTATATGGTGATGCAGTTCGAGTTTTGGGCAATCATGAAGCATTAGAAGTTACCCGAAAGGATATAGTGAATTTAATTAAAGAAATTATTGATCGAGGTTCAAATGTTCAAGCAGGAAGAGTGCTGTCTGAATTAACCTTAGCCTATGAATATGCAATTGGTTTGGAGAGGTTTCCTGATAATTTTGCCAACCCAGCTTTATTAGCTAAAATGAGTATAAGACAAACGAGATTGAAAATAACATCTAAAAAGGGTGTGCGTGTTCTAAATGATCAAGAGTTGAAATTACTTTTAAATTGGTTACCAAAATCAGGATTTACAACACATCAAAAAAATGTTCTGTTTTTAACTCTTTGGACAGGTTGTCGCACAGGAGAGTTATGTGAAGCAAAAATTTCTGATTTTGATTTGAAAAATAGTACATGGCATCTGAGAGATTCAAAAAATGGAGCAGAGAGATATGTTCAATTATCAAGGCAGTGTGTAGATTTTTTAAAGACTTTATATAAACCAGAACAAGAATATTTATTTGCATCTTCTCGTACAGGTCTTCCTATTCAACAGAAATCTTTAACTGAAATGAAGTGGCAACTTAAAAACCCACATAAAACACGAAATAAATATCGCCCTGAACAAATGTGGTTGGATAGATTTGATGATTGGAATCCTCATGATCTTCGCCGTACAGTGCGAACAGGATTATCTCGTTTAGGATGTCCGAGTGAAATAGCAGAAGCTGTATTAGGTCATTCTAAAAAGGGTATAGAAGGTACTTATAACTTGCATAAGTATGAGAGTGAATGTGCAGAGTGGCTTCAAAAATGGGCGGATTATTTGGATGAAATTTTAAAAGGTGCATAAATTTAAGCCTATAATTTTATTTTATGAAAAGTTATGTTCTTATTAAAATTTTAATCAAAAAGGTTTTGTTGCACAAACTTATCTCAAAGGGTTTATTCAATAATATAATTCTTATATGAGTAAGCCTACATCCAAAATATATCGTACAACGAATTAGTCTTCTTACAACCAAGTTTTAATTAATCATGGAAATATCACTATTTGGTTTGATTACAATACTCAAGGGTATGCACAATCAACACAAACATGGACGGAATCAAACCTAATCAGATACAATTAGTCAGTGCTGTTTAATGATAGAAGTTTTATTCCAGTTAACTTTACGAAGGCATATTCTATAGCTTTTTAAGTACAAGGGGGTACTGGGCATTGCTTTAGTCATTAAATTGGCAGCCAGTCTTGGACATTGCCATCCTGCTGTGATTGATGCAATTCATGCACTAATGCAAAAGCTAAATACACATACCCGTTATTTACATGAAACGATTCTAGAGTATACCGAGCAACTTCTGGCTACAGCACCTGCTGAAATTAATAAAGCCTTATATATGTGTACTGGTTCTGAAGCCAATGATTTAGCGATTCCTATGGCACGTGAGTACAGTGGTGGTACAGGTATTATTGTCACCCAAGAGTCATATCATGGCACCTGCGATTTGACCTCGGATTGCTCACCTGCTCAGGGAAGTGGACAAGTGCTTGCTACAAGTACGCGCTTAGTGCCTGCACCAGATTAATATCGTCTAGGTGGCGAACATTTGGCAGACTGGTTTTGCAGATCAAATTCAATTGCAAATTAATAATATGCGGCTTAATGGGATCAAATTTGCAGGTTTTCTTGCCGACTCGATTTTCTCATC
Organism: Acinetobacter sp. BIGb0196; assembly: GCF_011759595.1. Classification (NCBI taxonomy): domain Bacteria; kingdom Pseudomonadati; phylum Pseudomonadota; class Gammaproteobacteria; order Moraxellales; family Moraxellaceae; genus Acinetobacter; species Acinetobacter sp. BIGb0196. The sequence continues at coordinate 1,835,661 of NZ_JAAOZA010000002.1, forward strand.
AGATGGTGTCATGCCAAACCCAGTAGGCTTTTTGCAAAAAACAGTGGATGTTGTGCAGTCCAATGGTAGTGTGTTTATTGCCGATTAAGTTCAACTGGGCTTTGCATGTATAGGTGATTCATTTGGGGGTGGCCGACATGGCTTGGTGCCTGACATCACTACTACAGGTAAACCGATGGGCAATGGGATTCCTGTATCGGGTCTACTCGCCAAAGCCGATGTTATGGCTGCCTTTACTGACAATATCCCTTATTTCAATACCTTTTGGGGGGAATCCAGTCTCAATGGCCGCAGCACAGGTAGTATTAAAGGTGATTGAAGAAGAACAGTTACAAGCACATGCCAAATATGTCGGTGGGTTGTTAGAAGTTGAATTAAAAACTCATGCTCAAGCATGATTGTGTAGGGGGTGTACGTGGTACAGGTCTATTCATTGGATTTGAATTGGTCACCGATCAAGTATCAAAAACACCCAATAAAGCTTTGGCATTGGATTTGATTGAAATGCTTCGCGTTGAATATCTTGTTTTGACCTCGACCACACGGCAATGTCATAAAACTGCGTCCATCATTAGCATTTCAAGTTCATGATATTGATTGGTTAGTAGGTGCACTTGACCAGTCGTTACAGAAGTTAATCCAGTATTATAAGGTCAATGAATTGCCATGATCTGATGTTGGATGTGTGATTTTCCGAAAAGGAGGTAGAACTTTATAAAATTGAACGGCTGATTTGATAATTAAAGGATTATTATCTTCCAAATTACTCCTTTTGAATTTGAAATACATTTTTATTTAACACTTTTAGTGATTCTTCTCGGTATCTAACCGATTCAAGAATAAGGAGTATTTATGTCCGAAATTTGTCTTCATATGGCGGCAATATTTAAAGCAGAAGTAGCTATCTGCCTTGTCGTATTGGCCAGTAACATTTTCACCACGACTCAGGTGCATGCTGAAGAAAGCCAAAATTTAGTTTTGAATGGTTTTATTTCTGCCAACAGCCAAATTCGTAGTCGCGGTATTTCACTCACAGGTGAAAGTCCAAGTTATATGGTTAATCTCAACTTGATCGATAAAAGTGGATTCTACGGTATTATCTATGGCTTTGCAGTTGATGGGTAGGTACCTATGATGGTGAAGATTTAGAAATCGATTATTTATTGGGTTATGGCACTCAAATCGCATCAGTTGCGGTTGATGGAGGTGTGTGATTGTATTCATTCCCAGGTACCCGTGGCTTTACTTTTAATGAATTTTACCTGTCAGGTAGCAAAAAAATTCAAGATATTGATACAAAATTGAGTCGTATGTATGTGCCTGATCGTCAATCTGTTGGTGAAAATGACAAGTTATATGTATATTTTGATTTGAAAAAACCAATTGTTGGCTTGCTGCTCTCAGCCAAAGCACATATTGGTTATACCCGTGGTAAAGGGAATATCTATGCAGGGCCGACAGGTGAATTTTTTGATTAATCAGTCGGATTAGATTACACGTGGAAACAGTTCATTGTGAATGCCACCTATATTTGTACTACAATTAATAAAGCCAAAGCCAATACTTACTATGCCGTACCGAATGCTAAAAAAGGGAGTGACATTGTGGGAAATTCATTGATGGTCTCAGTCACGTATTTATTTTGATAAATGATATTTCAAAAATTATGAGGCTATTTTAAATAGCTTCATATCTTTTATGATCTTGAATGAAAATTAAAGAAAAATAAATCTTATTTAAACTCTTCGAATATTGATCCTAGTCAAAGTAAGAAGTGTTGGAAAATAAAGCCTTGAGTTTGTATGTCATCCTTAAGAGACATTAATAAATTATTTGCTGCTTTCGATAAAGGAATACGATGTTTCTTTTCAGCTTTTATCCGTTCTTCAGGAATAATCTATACTTTAGATTTAAGGTCGATTTTCTGCCAAGTTGATTCAAAGGTCTAACTAGAATTACAAATTCTAGCGTTTTTGGTGAGATGCTTTTTTCCTACTTTAATGATCCTTTTTAATAGAAACTACATTGTCAAAGATAAAATTTCCTAGCGGATTTAAAGCAAAATCTATTATAATAGTAGGCTTGAAAAAGAATGCTAAATTTTTAATAAGTTGTGACTCGAGCCTTGGTAGATATAGGAAATTATATGGATATTGATAAAAAAATAGAGATTATAGAAAGTTGTTTTTTATTTTATTTGTATCGAATGTGCAGTAGTCGTGACCCTGAGAGAAAAGCAATAGTACTTACGACTGAGAAGATTGTATTAAGCTTATTAGAAATTGAAAAAATAAGTTTGCAACACCAATATGGTTTGGCGTTATCGAAAGAAAAATGTGGTAGAATTTTGACTTGTTTAGATAATTTGAAATCGTTACAAACTATAAATAAAAATAGATATTATTATCCTGTTAAGAGTGATTTTAATGATGAAATTTCATTTAGTGAGGTTACATATTCTGCTCGAATTTCTTTACAGACTCCACTTAAGTCATACTCAATATCGATAAATATTGCCGAGCAAGCTAATGTGAATAACGCAGCTGTATTAGCGTTTTTGAAGTTTATTTTTTTCAATGAAGCACATCCTTTAGATTCAGGAAATGGATATTTTTTGCCCTTATTGAAGAAATTAGATACATACTTTGAGCAGGATAAATCTCTAAAAGCTGTATATGTAGATTTGAACTATAACTTTAATTGGATTTCTAAAGAATTTATCAAAAATCACTTTCGGTTTTTTTTACAGCTACTTAAAGAACACAGGCAATATAGAGGGGATTTTCATAAACTTGACTATAGCGTCACGACAGGTTTTACTATCTTTTTTATTGGACTTTTTGAAAATTTAAAAAGTATAACTGTTAACCATTATTACAGGTATATCGAACAAATATGGCAAAAGGCTTTTGAAAAATTTAAAGGTTCATCTCCTAGATTTGAATGGTCATCAGGTTTGACAGCTGTAACTAAATTTAGAAATGTAATTACTGATAGTTCTCCTCTAACGAATAATATTGCGATAGTAGGTAAGGAAGGACGAAATTATCAAAAATTTATTGAAGGGCCACTAGCCTATATCGCGTTAATTGATGAGTTTCTTCCGATATTTTTGAATGGTGAAAAGCTAGAAGGTGATCTATGTGTAACTGCCTATCCTTCAGTTCATGATTTTCAAGATTTAGATACCCCTAAAAAAACACGAAAGCACAAACCCCAAAAAATTTACCAAGTACAAAAAGAGAGCCTTTTTAAAAAATATTTTTCAGAAATTAGATTATTGAAGCCACTAGAGAAAGATATTAAAGATATATGTTTTTGTTACGAGTATATTGGCCAGTTTATAGCACAAGAAGAAAAAGAGATATGGGAAAAATTACTACAGATAGAGGTGATTACATTATTAGCTCAACATTGGAAGCAACCAGCTTCGGAAATAATTGATGGGGAGATTGTTAATCATGATCTGGGTAAATTGCTAATTAGGGTAATTGGAAATAACCCAACTTTATTTAGAGCTACTGTAATTAAAAAATCTAATCTATTCGGGATTCGTACTTCTATTTTTTTCAAGGCATTCAAACATATTGAAAACAATAATTCATTAGATAAATCAATTTTAAATAAGTATTTATGGTTCTGGCGTGATTTAATTAATGAAATCAGAAATACTTTAAATTTACCGATCCAAAGTTTTTTACCAAAATTGGAGTTACTTTTAAAAATAAAAACCCTCCCTCTGGAAAGTGCACGATTAATATTAGAAAAGAGACCACAGATACAAATAACGAAAGAGCAAACCGTACAGGAATGGCTAAGTATTCAAGAGCGTTCAAGACGACAGTCTTTCCGCAAGCTAGATGAATATTGTTGTGCAATGCTGAGTTATAAAAATGTGCATAAAGTAATTCGTATTCAATTAGGTTCAGAAGCTACTCAGGATATAAAGATACTTCCATTTTTCGATAAGTTGATTAGACAGTCGATGGATCCTTTGCAAAGATCATTTTCTGCTATACAGGGTTATTTAGGATGTTGGGAATTTGATTTTAAAAATCAATATTACTATCTTGAATTAAACTTATTCTTGGATGCTCATTACGTTGATGGAAATTTACAACCATTGCTAGAATCCTTTCATAAAAAAATCAATGAGAAAATTAAAAAAAATAACGGGCCCACTTCTTTGTTGTTAAGTAATTCTCAATTGTTTGAAATTAACTTAAATGATCAATCAAATGGTATTATCCATATTCTTGAAGAGTTTATGCCAGAAAAAATTACTCCCAAAAAAGTAAATCTGAAAAAGTACTTAAGAACTTGGTGTTTCTATTTAGCACATCGTGATCTTTACTGCCTAACTTACTTTCTTCCCGTATCTCAAAAATCTATAAGAGGGAAACTAAGTTATAGGGATAGGAACTCTTCTAAACGTAGATTTTCACCATAATTAACTATCGAACAAGTGACTAACACAACTCATCGTTGTGCTAGCTTTGATTCAATCCACCCATTAATTTCAAATGCAGACCAGCCAACACGGTTTGCGGTTAAACGAACCTGTTTAGGGAATGTCGGATCATAATAATCTGATTTAGGGTCTAACAAACTGTAGAGCGTGGCACGGCTTAGACCAGTAAATTCTATTACTTGTTTAATGTTGATGATTTTGTTCATCACGAGGGTTGTTTGAGTTAAAGACGCATTCATGGTTTATTCCTTTCGAGAAATGCGTGCGTTATTTGCACATATCATGGGCATCTCAATAAAAAATAAATGCTTGTAATTTGGAGTGGAAATAAGACTGGGCTTGGGGCCATATTAGAATGTTTGTATCGCTCTCGTATGTATTGCCTATTGGGTTGAAAAATTACAATTTGAGATAAAATTTTTTAGGTATTTGTACTTTAACTTCCGCTTACCGCTCTAACCAATGATGACTTAGGAATACCGATAAGTTCAGACTTATCCTCCATGCAAACCTGAGGTATCCAAATCCATGTTGCAGTGGGTATATGATATTATTAACTATATATCTATATTAATTAATAACCTACTCCAATAGATATAATTATCCGTACTAGTTATGTGACTTATGCTCGTATATCGATATGCATATTTTAGACTGCTAATACTCATAGAAATGCATTGCTGGTATTGATGTACAGTAATTTGACTCTAGACTATCAACTGGCCTATACCTGCTATGGGTGTTCTCAGAAATGCTCCTTTTCCTCCTATTCAAGTTCGAGTAGTGGAACAAACTACTCGAAAGGACTACTTGCCTAATCAAAGTTTCGTTTAAAAAATAATTGAATGGTTCTACCTATGATATTCAATTGGTAGATTCAAATGAAAAGCGAAATATTAACCGTAATGGCGATTGAACAACTCGTGCAAGATGTAGCTCGTATTCATGAGCAAACGCGATGTACGATTTGGAGAAAAGAGCAATTACTTAAAGAATGTGTACAACGCTGTTGTGAGCTGATTCCTGCGTTTCTAGAGCTAGAAGCATTGGGATTCCAGCTTCAGTTTCCAATATCGAATTTTAGACGGGTAGTATCTGTAATACAGACTCTTTGTCAGACACATCAGCTAAGGCCACAAGAAGTCCATTCTAGCCCCTATTGGTTTGATGTCATTAAAGTGCTTTATATCGGGCAATGGGAGTGGGAGTTAGATCGAAATGCATTCTATGCACAGGAAATCAGTAACAGTTTAAGTATGGAGGCCTATCTAAGCGAAGTCTTACAACGCTATTGTAAATCGTTGATTGTTCGAGTAGATCTGAAGTATGCACAAGCGGTTAGAGATTCTATCTCGATTGCTGATGTCCATTTACACCTATCGAAACTATTAAAGCGGATATCAGATCGAGATACCTGTTTTAAAGATTTAATCGGTTATGCATGGGCATTAGAACAAGGTGGAAAATGTTGCGGTTATCATGTTCACTTACTTCTGGTCTATAAGGGTTCAAAGCATCAAAACAGTTGGTATTTTGCCGATCAAGTTTCGCAGCTGTGGAATAAAATTACTGAAGGTAAGGGCTGTCACTTTAATTTACATGATAAGCAATACCGCAGACGTTTTATTGAAAATGGGGTTGATGGCTTGGATAAGTTGGTTAGAGGGGATGAGTTAAAATTACAGCACGTACTCCGTATAGGCCGATATTTAACTGACCCTACTAAGTATGACCAGCGTTTACGTATTAAAAAGAGGCGAATGAAAACCTTTGATCATGGGCAACGACGGTTATCCATTGAAGTGTGTTAGTTAAGGCAATTGATTAATTTTTTTTGAAAAAATTAAAAATAATTGCATTGGTCTTTCTATGAATTAAACTATAGGAAGATCGTCATGCAGCCAATGAATTTCACCTCTCTCGAACACCTAATTGCCCCACGTCTGGAACGTGATGTTCATGAACTCTTCTTGAGTATACGAAGTAAACGTGGTGAATATGATGTTAATCACTGGCACAAACGGCTGTTAGAAGATATCCAAAATTGGCATTTAATCTTCGCAACCAATGATTACCGTTATGGATTCTGGTTAGAGACCTTGATGAGTTGTTATCGAGCCAGCCAATTTGAATCAGGAATACGAAATATTCGTGATCCAGAACAAGCTAAAATGCTCATTACTATGACCTTGGGTAAATTAGAGCGTATTTTCTTAAGTGCTGAAATTTTAGAAGAGCTGAAAGAACAAAATGAAAGACATGTTAAGCAAGTTCAACGATATCAAGATGAGTATGACAAAGTCACTCAGTACTGCTTTGATCTGAATAAAATTAATCTGATCTGTGCATATCAACCTGAGCTTGCAGGCACAATTTCTATCTTAGAGATGAATAAACATATTCAACACTTTAATAAACATCTTAAGCAACAGGAATATTTTCCTGTAAATTATTTGTATTGGTATAGACGAGTGATTCGTATCCCAGAAAAAAATCAATACATCATGCTTTTATCGATCACAGTCAATGCAAGAATTTATTCAGATACTTCTTATTATGTAGATCGATTGAAAGCGTTATGGAATTTCTCAACAGGTTTTCAGGGACTCGTGATTGACTTAAATGATGATAATAACCAAAGCCATGAATTGGTCAATCAATTGTTTACCGAGTTTGATGATCAGGAGGACCTTGAAGGTTTGCTCAAGCGCGATATTGTCAATACCAGCAAAGACTCAATGGGTGTACGAGTATGGCCTGTAGGCTTTAAGCATTTTATTGGAACCTCAGGGAAATGACATTGAAATTAAAGGATGGAATCAATCAACCATCCTTTAATTTTTACTCAGGTATTGTGAGTGTAAGACTTGTAAAGCAAGTTGATATGCAAAATTACGGGAAATAGATTCAGCCACAAAAAAATCTTGAGGTGGTTTAAAGTCTAAAGTGTGTTTGCGGTATACAATCTTTTTACCTGTATGTTGATCAAGAAAGGTGAATTCATGATATGGGTGTGAATATTCTTGCCCATACAGTGGACCACCAATACATTTGAGTCGCAACATTTATCTCCGTCAAGCTTTGCTACCAGTACATTATAGATCAGAATAGAACACTAAGATTTTGTACATATCAAATTTATTCGTCACTCAAAATGACAAATATAATCTACGACTTTACTGGTTTTAATCTTGAATTGACTCTGGGCTGGGATTTGAAAAGATTCACCAGATTTATAGATTTTTATGTCAGGCGCATCACCAATTTGCACACTACATTCTCCAGAGAAGATTTCAATACGTTCAGCTAGATGAGTTTTAAAGATTAGGGGTTCTTTGGATGGAAGAATTACACCTAAAGTTTTTTTAGTTCCATCTTTTAATTCAATAGCATGGCTAATCGATGTGCCATTAAAATGAACATTGGCTTTCTTTTTTATTGAAATAAAATCAAATTGCTCTGTCACAAGTTGCTTCCTAAATTTTTATAATGGATTGAGGCTATTTTAATAAATAGCATTCACTCATTTCAAGATTTTAATACTAGGTAAATTTAAAACAGTTTAATGTTGATCTAGACTTGTATTGTGGCATGTAGAATGGCCTATCTATATCTGTACGTATTGACACTCTAAATCACGCAGATTATTCTTTGCGTGCTGGCCTACATTGCCAGTCGGTTTTGACGGACCGTCCCTTAAGAGCATTAAAAGAGTTTCTTTTAGTGTTTGTACCTTCGTGCACCCCTCTGCGGTGGAACGGGAGGGGGACACCTTCGGGTGTGCTGGGATCTTAAGGCCAGTCCGTCAACCCTCTTTCGTTCTGCCACCATAAATCTAAAATGCTTTGGCAGAATTCCGACAGATCAAGGAGTTTGCTATGCGCACTATTGTCTTTTTATTAGTCCCCCACTTCATTTAAGTGTTGCTGATGTCTTGTGCTAAGCAGGATATAGCGACGAACAAATTAAATAAAAAACTTAAATTGAAGTGAGGTGATCATGATTCATGGCCGTATTTTAACGACATGTTTACTGTTGCCTTTGTGTATCAGTGCATGCTCAAAACAAGATTCCAAACTTTATATCCCCGATAAAGAAGATCAACTGTCCAAGCGTATAGATGTAATTGCTCATTCAAGACCAGTTGTTATTGCTGGGCAAAAGATCACAGCTTTGCATTTAGATAAAATGAGTGATGAAATTTTTTTACAAGATTTTCAAAACTATATTGTGGATACAAAGGGCGCAAAAAAATCATTTATTGCGTTAAGACAGCAATTAAAACTCCGCCCTGATCAGATCCTTTTATTTGGGGTACGAAAAAAAGATTCCATTGGAATCCCTATTGTCGATCTGGCCAGCCCTGATTTGTTTAGTCGCGCGAATAGCTTAGCCATCCAGCATTTGGCTTTGCTTAAACGTAGTTCTATTCCAGATAAAGATCCCTACGAAACAACTGATACTTATCAACAGCGTATCAAAGCCAATCAGCAACAAACTGAGAAATTGACAGCAAAAGCCAATATAGATTTAGGTCGTATTGAAGATGCTTTGAACTTTGGCAATCGCTGGATTGAGATTCCTGATTATTTCGATCAGTTGAATCGAATTGATTATGATGCTGATCAAGCATTATTAACCATCCAAACCACAGCACCTGTAATTCATGAAGATGATTTGAGGATGGCATCTGAGGATGCGCTTATCAGGTTGATACGCTTTCAAGTTAAGACATCAGTAGAGCAAGCTAAAAGTTTAATTAGCGCATGGGATAATCGAGAACAAACCTCAGTCTATATGGCCTTTGTATTGGATTATCAGCCTGAAGGATTAGTGATCGACCGCATTGTACTGATGGAATATTTGGGGATGGATCAACAGTTTCGAGTGATTGAACAATTTAAACCTCAACAGATTTATGTAGAGGATGTAAGACCTGATTTAACCTTGGTACAACAACAGGTGATACCACTGCAACAGATCAGACCCTTCCAATTTGGAATGTCTACATACGCTGAAACCCAAGGAAAAGCACCATGAAAATAAAGGGTTCCTTAATTAGTTTGATGTTGATGGCAATGATTTGTTCAGGCTGTGGCTTATCTGGAGAAGAGATAGTCCCACCCAAAGCCGATGATGTTTTAGAGGCATTAAGACAGCAAGATGAATCAGTTGTGCAAATTCAACTCAAGCAATGTCAGCGCTCTAATATGTATGAGGGGCAAGAGCGTGCACACCCTTATTTTGATTTATATCACTGTGCAGTCAAGGTTGAGCGTTATGACCCGATCCTCAATCAAAGTTTTATAAAAAATGAAATCTATATATTGAATTTAACCACATCAAATGGCTGGACTGTTGGTTCGCGCTGATGTCTTCTGGATTGATTTCCTAAGAACTCAATTGAATATAAAGAAATTTCAAATACACATTACCTCAATGAAGCCATAACGCTCTAAGCGCGGGCATTAAAAACATAAGTCATTACGAGAGGACAAAATGAAATTAAAACTCATTTTTTCATTGTCAGGCAGTGTCTTGCTGACTGCCTGTAGTAGCGCATTTGAATCAGAATTTAAGGATGGCTGCCGTAACTTTGGTGGCAATCGTAGTTTCTGTTCATGCAGTTATAACAACGTAGAACAACATTATGGTGAAGATCGACTTAAGCAGATCAAGAACCTCATGCAATTTCCTGAAGATTGGGAAGATCAAGTACAACAAGCAGGTTTAGCCTGTATGTCTGAATTGGATTAGGAGAGTCTAAGTATGAGAAATCTATTGATCACTTATCTATTGATCATGTTGGGATACTGGTTCAAATTGATCTGGAGCTTTCCAGCTGGCTATTCCAAAGCCTACCTTTTGGGCAGAGCCTTCGTCTGGCCTTTTACCTTCTTAGAATGGCTATTTTCTTAAAACTCACCAAGAAGCATAACAATGACAAATACAAATCAAAGTCCCACACCAAAACCTTACTGGAAAATCATCGGCGTAGTTTTGGTTTTAGTAATAATCGGTGCTTATCTATTGAACCAGCATCTACAACGTAAAGCAGAGCTACAGTTAGCGCAACTGGTTATAGAACAGACCAAAGCCCAAAAAACTCAAACTGCTGACGTAGCCCAAGTTTCATCTGATTCAGCCGATCAAGCTTTACCTGAAGATGCAACAACACAAACTGAGCATTTAGGCCCTAGTGAAGATGACGTTGCTGGTGCGGTCGCAGCAGTGGAAGAGGCCAAAGCCTCGCAAAACTCAGCGACTGAGCATTTAACCATGCAAATCGATTCTGAATACCATGACGGAAAAACCTTAAGTTCGAATGCTGCCAAGTATGGTTTAAAGCCGATCAAAACTGCACCAGCTGATCTTAAGGCAACCGTTTCAAGTATTGATCAAATGTTAGCGTCACATCTCATCGATGTCTGGGGACGATCTAGCCCAGATCAGGTGGCTAAGCGTGTTGAAGGTTGGAGTCAACAGGGCAACAGCATTGCTTACCGTGCAGCATGGGACTCAGATCGTTATCAATGTACCTGGTATGTGGTGAGTTGGAACCAAAGCAACAATCAAGTTTTAAGCGAAGGCTATAAACCTTGTTTTTAAATCATTAACTTTTTTAGAAATTGAATTTTAAAACACCTTTATATCTATTTAGAAACAGGAATATCACGATGAAAAATCTCAAAATAATCAGCTGTGCTTTATTCAGCTTATTTTTAACAACAACAGTGATGGCAAAGACAGAACAAATCGTTTTAAAAAAAGAGGTGGGATTTGGTGAAGAAGCGGTCATTTTTCCAACCACCAAGGGCGAAGTGATCCTTAATCGTTATGCACTTTCAGCAGCCGTTGCCAAACAGATCAAGCCCTATAAAAAAGGACAATGTTTAGAAATCCAGTCTCAACATGGATTCTTTAAAGACACTGGGGATGGGCAATATATCCAGCGTATCCGACCATGTAAAAGTCCATCTGGTTTGGCCATACCTAAAGTCAATCGATAAGCTACACACGTTTAAATCTAAACCGAATCAATCCTAAAAACCACGAGCTGATGCTCGTGGTTTTTTTATGTCTATTTATTCATGAATCAAGGAAAAAACACCATGCAGCAATGCCCCTATTGCCATTCACCGCATGTGCAATTACTCAGGCAAAGTCAACAATCACAATCCAAAACTAAGTTCACGTTCTCATCGTGCTCACCAATGTCACTGGCAACGGTAGGTATGCAAATATCGAAACGGCTGGGGATTAATCCCTTTGTTGGTGGTTTTATTGGTTTAGCCGCTGGAGGGATGTTTTTACTTTACATCCAAGAGCAAGACAATTTGATCACCCTACATTACCAGTGCGAGCAATGTCAGGAACACTTCGAAATTCAACACACTGAATGAATCTAAACAGTCTACTCAATATCTCACTGTGAAATATTCACACTGAATTGATTCAATTCATTATTCACTTAAAAAGAAGGAAAGGCCTTATGGCACATCAACTTGAACAAATGGCTTATGTTGGTCAAACCCCTTGGCATGGTTTAGGTAATCAACTCAGCCCAAATCAACCCATCGAAGTCTGGGCAAAACAAGCTGGAATGGACTGGCAGATTGAAAGCTCTAATGTCAGTTACATGGCAGAAAATCATAAAGGGCAGAATCTGATCCTCCCTCACGATGAGCAACGAGTGCTGTACCGCTCAGATACCCATGCACCTTTATCTGTGGTCAGTCAACGTTATCAAGAAGTCCAGCCTAAACAAATTCTAGAGTTTTATCGTGATTTGACTGAACAATCCGGCTTCGAACTAGAAACTGCGGGGGTACTCAAAGGTGGTAAGAAATTCTGGGCATTGGCGAGAACAGGGCAAAGTACTGCACTCAAAGGTAAAGATGTTAGCAATGGCTATATTCTGTTAGCTACGGCTTGTGATGGTACGCTCGCCACGACAGCACAATTTACTTCAATTCGTGTGGTGTGTAATAACACCTTAGCCATAGCACTAAAAGGTCAAGATGCTAATCGAGGTGTGGTCAAAGTCCCTCACAGTACCAAGTTTGATGCAGACAAGATCAAACAGCAATTGGGAATTTCTGTAAGAGCATGGGATGAACACATGTATCAAATGAAACAGCTGAGTCAACGTAAAGTCACACAGCAAGAAGCGGCTGCTTATTTTGATGCCGTGTTTAATAACACTAGTCTGAGTATCGCTGAACAAGATGAGCGTTTTATTCAATATTACAGGCAAGTTGCCAATAGCGCAGATGCCAATAAAACCGAACCGAATGGACGGGCAATGTCAAAAGTCATGACCATGTTTAATGGGCATGGACGAGGGGCAGAATTATCCTCAGCCAAAGATACTGCCTACGGTCTATTATGCAGTATCACGGAATTTGCTGACCATGAACGTCGAGCCATGAGTCAAGATCATCGACTTGATTCTGCATGGTTTGGTGCAGGGGCAGGCTTAAAACAACGTGGACTAGAACAAGCCTTAAGGATGATTGCTTAAAACAGGTATCGAGATTTTATTTAGACAATATTGCCATCACGCAGAGAATTTGATGACAGATGACAGCCTTGAGTACAAATTTAAGATTGGGGATTTAGTGGTTTTACTTTACCCCATTCAGGGTGTGCAGGTGAGGACAGTGGATGAAATACCACACCCTCAATATCTGGCCTTAGATGGATATCGACACATCTACCATACTGACTTTATCCGTCTTGCAACGTTTGACGAAATTAAGCTGAGTTATCGCATCGACTAAATACCATTTAAACATACTGATTTCAATTCTAATCCCATGCCAAAAAAGTATGGGATTTTTTTATGTCTTTCAAATTAGAAGTTAGAGGAATACATCATGAGAGAAAATAAGGCAAATTTATCCCAACCCTTCATAGGTTCTGTAATAGGATCAAAAGCTTATTCATTACCTTCAAGAAGAAAAAAGCACCCCAAACGCCTAGCTGAAACCAAAACCATGTCACAAGCCGAATGGCTCAATGTACGTAAACAAGGCATAGGCAGTAGCGACTGTGCTGCAGCCTGTGGACTGAATCCCTATATGTCAATGCTTGAACTGTGGATGATTAAAACAGGACGGATTCAACAAAATATTGAGGATGAAAGTGAAGGACATGCGCCCTTATATTGGGGCAAACGCCTAGAACCTTTAGTCGCTGAATATTACAGTCTCCACACCAACTACAAAGTACGTCGGGTCAATGCCGTATTACAACACGCTGAACCTGATAAACACTTTATGTTAGCCAACTTGGATTACTCCGTGGTCGGTGATGCAGATGTACAAATTCTCGAATGTAAAACCGCAGGGGAACATGGTGCCAAGCTTTGGCGAGATGGGGTACCTCTATATGTACTTTGCCAAGTACAACATCAACTGGCGGTGACAGGTAAGAAATCAGCGCATATCTGTGTGTTGATCTGTGGGCATGAAACCCGAATCTTTAAAGTGACCCGTTCAGAATCGGTGATCCAACACATCATCCAAGCAGAACGACACTTTTGGGAATGCGTTGAAAAAGATACCCCACCTGATGCTGATTCATCTGAATCAGCAGCCAAAGCCCTACAACAGCTTTATCCTGAACATGTGCCACTGACAACCACTGATTTATCTGAAGATACGCAAGCCAATCAACAATTTGAACAATTGATTCAAGCACGCCATCAAATCGAAAAACATCAGGAGCAATTTGATCTACTTAAACATCAACTGCAAGCCAAGATGCAACAGGCTGAACGAGCGATCTTTAAAACAGGTTCAGTGACTTGGAAAAAGTCTAAAGAATCTATCAGCTTAGACAGTAAGGCTTTACTCAAATCACATCCTGAATACTTAAACCAATTTCCACAAAGCAAACAGGGTTCACGGCGTTTCAACATCTATGCAGATGATGCTTGAAAGGTCATTAGCCTAAGCAAAACACGAGACTCCACCTAGACATCCCATACCTGAGCGCATGGGATTTTTTTATGCCAATTCAATTTTATAGAAAAGAGGAAACTACCATGATTAAAGGTTTAGCGATTACACCACCAATACTCGGCAGAATCAGTATCGGTAAAGTCGTGGAAAAGAATGGAAAACGGCTGCCTGAGCGGGATGACCAATTTACCATTACTAGCCAAATCCAAGGCAAAGATGGATGGGTGAAACATCCTTTGGATGAACAGCTTCGAGCCAAAGCCCCTAATCAAAAACTTCGTATCATTCCCGTACGGATGATCTTTAATGATCCTGAGCTTAACCTTCGAGCAGAATATACTTTATTTGATCGGCAAACAGGGCGACCTATATGTATCGGGAATGGTGAAACCTGTCAAAGACAAACCAACCAAGGCGTAGAACAATACCCATGCCCATCACCAGATTTATGTCCACTAGCACAAGGAGGTAACTGCAAACCCTTCGGCAGATTACATGTGAATTTAGATGAATCGGATGAACTTGGAACATTCATTTTTAGAACCACTGGCTTTAATAGCATTCGTACTTTGGCAGCGAGACTCAGTTATTACCATGCTGCATCGAATGGCTTACTTTCATGTTTGCCACTGCAACTCACACTCAGAGGTAAGAGTACGACACAGAGCTATCGTACTCCTGTGTATTACGTGGATTTAACTTTAAGAGATGGAAGCAATTTACAACAAGCGATTCAAATGGCTACGGAGATTGACCAACAAAGCAAAGCTTCAGGATTTAATCAAACTGCGCTTGATCAAATTGCACGGCAATGCTTTAGTAATGCGCGGTTTGAAGTGAATGCTGAAGAGGGATTGGATTTGGTGGAGGAGTTTTATATGGAGGAAAATTCTGAAGCTGAACAACAGCCTACAGACTCAAAAACTAAGATAAAGTCTAAACTGAAGCTGGGCGAGTGTTCTGTTCAAGATGTTCAGCAGGGGCTACAGCAATCTGTAAGGTCTGTAAACTAAAGTGTAGGAGAGTTTAAAGATTCTCCTACATTTATTTATTGTTATCTTTTTTTGTTTATCTACAAATAAACATTGAAATTGTGATTAATAATGCTTAATATTAAATTAGTGTTAATTGATTAAGGTTTTATGTGCTCATGTTTTCCCCAAAGCATGAGCATTTTTTTATTCCCTTTTATATACCTATGTTCTCCAATTCATAGGTATTTTTTATTTAAAGATCAGCGTCCTAATTTATTTAAATATAAAATGCACAAAACAAGTTCGCTTTGTATTTTAATTGCACCATTAAGGTTCATTTGTTAAATTATCTTAAATAGTATAAATAGAGTGAGTAATATAAATAGAATTAAAAACAGTATTTTTTTAAATAAAGTATTTATATTTTAAATAGTTAAATTTAGTTTTTTAACAATTGCAAAGAAATAATTATCAACATATTGTGAATTATTGATAAATAATTATATATTTGTGTTGTTATCCTAATATTAAAATAATTATGAATATTCGTAAAATTAAAAAGTTATTTTTTTTACCATTGGTTTACGCTTACCCAATTTTTTTATACGCTGCAGATATTTCTTCAACTTCTGGTATTGTGGATTTAACACAAGAAATCATTCGTCAAGATCAGCGTTTAAATGAAATCGAAAAAAAGTTAAACAATGAAAATATATTATTAGCCCCACAACAAAAAATTGAAAAACTCGGTCGTGATCATGTTGTTGTTACTGAAACACCATGTTTTGAAATAAAACAGCTCCAATTCATCATTAATGACCCCCTGCAAAGTAAGAATCAAAATATTTTCAATGGTTTGTTCTATGACTTAAATCAGCCTAAGTTTGTTATCGGGCAATGTATTGGCACTCAAAGCCTGCAAAATCTGGTGAAATATGCTCAAAACGAGCTGATCAAACAAGGGTTGATTACCACGCAAATTGTGGTCAATCCACAAGATTTGACTCAAGGAAATTTGGTTTTAAATATACATGTAGGGCGTATTCACCAAATTATCTCTAAGGATAAATCTGTAAATAAAATTGAGATATTCACAGCTTTACCAATAAAAAATAATGAAATCTTAAATCTTAAAAATATTGATCAGGGCCTAGAAAATCTAAAACGCACTTCAAATCGAGAAGTGGATATCAAGATAGAACCGGCTGTAGCTCAAGATGGTACTGAATTGGTTGGCTATAGCGATCTTATTGTGACATCTAGACCTTATAAAAAATTAGGATTGAGTTTAGGTGTTGATAACTCGGGATCAAAAAATACAGGGCAATATATCGGGAGTCTAGGGGTTAGTTTAAACAATCCTTTGCAGTTGAATGATTCACTGAATATCAATTTAAGTCATTCATTGGATGATTGGAAAGAAGACTTTAATCAAAGCTTTTATATCAACTATTCAATCCCATTTCGAAACTATGAGTTATCTGCAACCCATAATGAATATAAGTATGAACAAAAGGTCGCAGGCTTTAATGCACCGATTTTATATAGTGGAAAAACCAAGCAAAGTCATTTGACACTTTCACGCATGATCAGCCGTGGTGCCCACCATAAAACCAGTTTTTATACCAAGGGTTATCATAAAGAAAATCAAAATTTTATTGAGAATCTAGAGATCGGTGTACAGCGTAGAGAAACTGCGGGGTGGAATGCGGGTATTCAACATCGACAATATATTGGTCATGCATTACTTGATTTGAATCTTGATTATCGACGTGGCACAGGGGCATTGGGTGCTCAGTCTGCGCCTGAAGAAAGAATTGTAGATATCAATGGCCGACCTTTGGCTGTTGAAGGATATGCCCGCGCTCCTTTGTGGAGTGCTGATGTTCGTTATTCCCAACCTTTTAGAATTTTAAATCATCCTGTTCAGTACCGTCTAAATTGGCGTGGGCAATTTGCACCCAAAATTTTAGTTCCTCAAGACCGTTTTTATATTGCTGGGCGTTACAGCGTTCGAGGCTTTGATGGTGAGGTCATGCTGTCAGGTGATAACGGTCACTATTTACAACAAGAGTTAAGTTGGAATTCTCCTCTTCCTGCGACTCAGTTTTATGCCGCTATCGATCAGGGATGGGTCAATGGACGGAATAGTTATTCTGGACAACGTCATCTGATGGGAAGCGTATTTGGTACACGTAGTTATTTTAAAGGTGTGTATTTAGATACCTTTGTGGGTCATGGTATCGAGGCACCAAAGCTCATTAAAAAAGAATGGGTTACTGGCTTTAGTTTGAATTTTTCATATTAATTAAAATTTTAGGAATCAAAGAAATGAATAAAAACCGTTATCGTATTATTTTTAGCAAAGCAAAAAATATGTTTATTGCTGTAGCTGAAAATATCAAAAGTCAGAGTAAAGCTACAGGTCAAAGTACACATTCAACTCCAATTGCAGAGTCTGTGAATATACAGGATTCAAAATCATTTCATCAATTGTGGCAAGTGAAAAGTATTGTCGCATCGATGAGCTTATTTATGGCATTTTCACCTGTTTATGCTCAAATGCAGGCAGATCCAAATGCTGCAGCTGCACAAAGAGCCAGTATAGGGGTAGGGAAAAACCAACAAGGCCAAAACGTACCTGTGGTGAATATTCAAACACCTAAAAATGGTGTGTCACATAACGTCTATAACCAATTTGATGTATTGCAACCCGGTGTAGTGTTAAACAACAGCCGTAATGGTGCAGGTTCAGTGATTGTGGGGCAAGTAGGGGCTAACCCTTATCTACAAACAGGTGAAGCAAGGGTTATTCTCAATGAGGTCAACTCTTCGGCAGCATCTCAATTTCGAGGAAATCTAGAGATTGCTGGGCAGCGAGCAGATGTGATTATTGCCAACCCATCAGGCATCAATATTCAGGGTGGTGGTTTTATCAATGCCAATAAGGCGATTTTTACCACAGGTAAGCCACAGCTGAATGCTGATGGAAGTATTAAGCAGTTTGTGGTGAATCAAGGGAAAGTCAACGTTAATTCAACAGCAAATAACTTAGGGTTGGGTGGGAATAACAACAATGCCGACTATGTTGATATCTATGCCAAAGCAGTAGAACTCAACGCTCAAGTACATGCCAATCAAGCCTTACAACTGATTACGGGTTCAAACACAATAAGTGAAGACTCAACGTCAATCACACCGAATCAAGCGAATAGTACCACACCAACATTTGCACTCGATGTGAAAGCACTCGGCGGGATGTATGCCAATAATATTTTTATCATCGGTACAGATAAAGGCTTAGGGGTGAGCAATGCAGGGACAATCCAAGCTCTGAACAATCTAGTGATTACTTCTACAGGACAAATCGTCAATTCCGGTCTTATAAGTTCAACCAGTAAAAAACATGGACTGTTAAGTATTAAAACGACAGAAACTGGTACAGCTGGAGATATTAATACCTCTGGGACTATTAGTAGCAACACTTTGATTAATATAGATTCAGGGAATAATCTTAATTTAAATGCTAATCAAATCATCCTTAACAATGGCGGTGTTGTTTCGTCCCCTTTACTCATTAATACCCAAGGGAATCTTAATTTAGCCAGCAATACCCGAATAATGAATGACTCATCAAATGCAGATTTGTATATTGATGCTGCAAACATCAATCTTGCAACAAACTCGGAGATCAGAAGTAATCGTGGTTCTGCGAATATAAACATAAAAAATAATCTAATTGCAGCGCAAAATGCTGGATTGGTTGTTAGTTACGACTTAAATATTGCTACTGGGAATAAGCAAGAACTGAAGGGCAGTCTATTGCAAGCAACTGTAGGCGCAATCAACTTAAAAGCGGGTTCAAATAATAGCAAAGGGTTAATTAATATTCAGGATGGCACAGTCTGGGCAGGTACAAATCTAAATTTAAACAGTTCAGGCGATATTGCGATAAAGAATATGGGGCTGGTTGCAGATAATGCCGTCAGTAAAGTCAAAAATATTAATGCTTATAGTGATCAGAATTTAACATGGGAACATACTGGCACAGCCTTAGCTAAGATTTCAGGTAAAGTACAATTGGATGCTGCAAATAAGCTTAACCTTTTAAATAGTACTCTTTCAGCCAAAGATGATATTAACCTGCAGGCGAATCAATTGGTTTTAGAGAGTGCCTTAACTTCTGATAAGTCGATTAATATTACATCCAAAGTCGGTGATTTAACTTTAAGTCATGCATTGACCGCCAACGGTAATATTAATGCTTCTGCTGATAAGGGCAGTTTAACCACCAGTGGTTTAAAAGCCACATCCAATGGTGGGAAACTTTCCCTGATGGCAGGGAAAAATGTAACGCTTACTCATGCAGGGCTGACCCGATCAGTATTATTGGGTGCTCAGGGAGTTAATGTTGCCTCAGTAGGGGACGGAAATGTTACATCATTATCTACAGATTTATATTCCAATCAGGGCAATGTTTTAGTCAGTTCTAATCTTCGAAACACTTTGACTGACACGACATTAAATGCCACTAAAAATATTGAGGTTTTTGCAAAAGATAATCTGACTTTGGATGGTGTGATTACATTAGGTAGAGCACATACGGCATTAAACTCTAAAAAGAATATTTATATAAACAGCATTGCAGGTGCAGCAGATGTACCTGTCTTTAGTTCAGCCAAATCCTCACAATTTGCATCTACAGGTAGTTTGTCTGTTACTAGTGGTGCAGATATTAATGTACAAAATGCAAAATTGACTGGTGGTGCTGTACTTGTTGAAGCAGGTGGAGGTTTTAACCCAAATACAGCAGTTGAGCTAAATGCAACAGGCAGTGATTTATTAAAAAATGATACGAAGATTAATAGTATTAATGGTGATTTAAGTGTTCAAACGAATAAAACATTAAATATAGATCCTAAAAAAATCACCTTAAAAGTTACTGGTGATATTGAATTAGTCTCTAAAGCTGGTGATTTGAACTTACTTGGTTATGGTGGGGTAGCTGGAAATGGTTCTGAGCAAGTTGTTAAATTAAATACCCTTAATGGTGGGATTAGCTTAACAGGCCAAAATGTAATGCTACAGGGGGCGGAGCTTAAAGCTAAACAAGACATAAATCTTGTTGCAACAACTGGTAATGTTGTTGTGGATGGAGTGAAAAATACTTTAACAAACAAATCTAATAGCACCAATGTTAAAAAAATAATTGAAAACTTAAATGCAGACAAAATACGCATTGCGTCTTTAATAGAGCCACTACATTCGAATCAAATTATTAAGGACTTCATGATTCTAATGGACAAATATCATCTTGCCTATACGCCAAGATATATTGGACATATAGATAATCCTCCTACAGACATGGCAACTCGTAAGCGAATTTTTCAGCTCAGATATGATGCATTTCTACAAAATTATCCTATCTTAGTGTCAATCAATAAGGTTCCAACTAATCTTAATTTCTCTCCACCGATGAAACTGACTTTTGATGGAATTAGTTACAATCCATATTTTGAGGATGTTAAAAATCTGAAAAACAATTTTGATATGGAAGCTTTATTTAGGGGATTATTCAACCTTAAATATTCAGATAAAGATTTAAATCAAATCAATAATGATATTAACTTTTTTAACCAAAATTTAAATGGTTATGAACATTCAGGTTCAAACTTAATATCAAGTGATGGAAATATTACACTTGCTTCGGCAAAAGGGATCAGCATTAGCGGGTCAAACTTCGATGCCCAAAAAGGAGCCGTACGAATTGAGGCGGCGGGTACTTTAGTTGGAGAGGAACATAAAATCCAAGGAAAATATCAAAGTACAGTTCCTACAAGTGTAAAACAAGGTACGTTAAAAGCAAGTGTAATTGTAGATGGATTGCAAGATTCCTATGAAATAGGTCAAGTGGCAAATGAAAATTATCGTTGGAGAAGTCCTGTATCGATAACTACAATTAATGGTGATAAAGGAGTCAAGATTCTTGCCACGGGGAAAGGTGCAACAGATAATTTAATTTTACAAGGTGTAGGAATTACAGCCAATAATGGTGATGTAAACATAGAAGCCTATAAGAACATTATTTTTGATGTAGCGATTGAGAATGGTTACGATAAAAGTAAAACTACTGAAACAAAAAGAAAGTGGTATGGTAAGAAGAAAACCACGACTACTGTAGAAACAGCTGAGCAGAGCGGTGGTGTCTCAGTTGATATTGCTGCAAAAAATATCAATATTAAAAGCCAAGAAAAAAATACAGATAAAATGACGGGTCAAAATCGTACCAGTATCGATATGTACTCGAGTCAGCTTACAGCAAATGGTGGAAAAATAAGTATTCAAGCTGGAGGTGATTTAAACTTTTTGACTGCAAATGACGAGTCATTGAATACGACGGATATCAGTAAAAAAAGTTCATTTATCGGGATTAAACTGAATAATTCTAGGACCACAAATACACGTAATATTAAATCGGAACTCCCTGCAGTATTGAATGCAAATTACATAGGAACGAAATCTGGATTTGATACTCTTTTAAAAGGAACAGTATTTAATTATTTAGATGGCGCTGATATTCAAGCTGGTGGCAACATCAGCTTAGAAAATGCTTCAACAATAGTTTCAGACACTTCGACGAAAAAGAGCAACAGTGTTGTTTGGCAGTCTATGCAAGACAAAGGCTCAATCACTGAAACGGCAAAATTACCAAGTTTTAACGGGCTAACACCGCCAGTTTTTAAAGCAGCAGGGGGGATTAGTGTACAAATACCTGTGGGCGAGAAGGATCAGAATAAAGTACAAATTAGAGATGAGATATTAAGATTAGCAAACCAACCAGGGAATGAATATTTAAAAGATTTAGTTAATCGTAACGATGTTGATTGGAATAAAGCCATTCTTACTCAAAAGGATTGGGATTATAAGTCACAAGGTTTAACAGGCGCTGGCGCAGCAATAGTTGTAATTATTGTTACTGTTTTAACGTCTGGTGCTGCTTCTGGTGCAGCAAGTGCAATTTCAGGTTTAAGTGGTAGTCTAGGTGCTAGTGCTGGGGCCAGTGCTGCAATAGGGGCAGGTGCTGGTGCGGCAGTAAGTACTCTCGCAACACAGGCGAGTATTAGTTTGATTAACAATGGTGGCGACATTGGAAAAACCCTTAAAGATTTGGGAAGTAAAGAATCTGTAAAAGGATTAGTCGCTTCAGTTGTAACAGCAGGCCTATTAAAGCAAGTAGGTACTACACTTGGTTTGAAACCTGAAAGTACATTATTCCCTGATCGTTTAATGAATAATTTTACAAATGCTGTTGGTTCAACATTAGTGCAAACTGCAATTAACGGAGGAGATTTACAGGATAATCTTGAAAAGGCTTTATTGGCAGGTTTAGCCGGTGCATTGCAAGGTGAGTTCGCTAGTCAAATCGGTGGTTCAGGTTTAGATAAAGTTGACCCTAGTACATTTGAATACGTATTACATAAAATTGCACATGCAGCAGCTGGATGTGCAGCCGCAGCTGCAACCAAAGCGAGTTGTGAGGCTGGAGCAATTGGTGCTGGTGTTGGTGAGATTGTTGCAGGTCTTATGATTCCAGAAGGCAAAACAGCATTAGATTTAACGGATGATGAAAGAACACGTATTAAAGATACCAGTAAGATTATTGCTGGAACAACGGCAGCATTTGCTGGTTATGACGTTAATACTGCTGCAAATAGTGCAGATATTGCTGTTACTAATAATTCATTACCCAAATTAGCAACATCAGGTGCAAAAATTGCGAAGAAAGTTATAGATCAAATCAGAAGTTGGCCAGCAAATAAGCCTTTGCAGTCAAGTGATGTTTCTAAAATGTTTAAAGATGCTGGTGTCCAAGAAATCGTCGATGTTGCTGATAATATTAAAACTTTAATCAGCCCAACAGCAACATGGTTTGATAAAATTTCAGCTGCTGTTGATTTAGCTGTAGGGGTTGATATCAAAGCTGGTAAGGATGTAGCTTTGGCAATGAAGGATAAACATATCATTCAGCTTAAAGACCCAGGGCCAATTCACCATATTTGTACTAATAAGAACTGCTTAAGTTCAGCGAGAGGCGGACCTTGGACACCACAATTTCAAAAATATTTTGATGGTGCTGGATTAGATATTAATACGGCAGTTGAGAATTTAGTTGCTTTACCGAATCATAAGGGACCGCATCCAAAAGAATATCATGCTTATGTGGAAAAGGAATTAAGATTAGCTGTAAGTAGTAAGAAGGCAAATACGAAAGAGTATCGTGATGCTGTGATTGGCACATTAGGAAGAATAAAATCAGAAGCTCTGGTCTCTGGTTCACAAGTAAATAAATGGTTAACGAAATAATAGGAGAATCTAATGAACTACTATGAAATTAAAACAGACTTTTATGAATTTCCTCATCAAAATTTTATTACAGAGATCGATGGTTTTGATAATCCAAGAGCCCAGATTGATTGGGATGAGTTCTTAATAGACTACCTACCAAATAGGCCCAAAAAATATAGAGCAACTATAGAAAGTGGTCATGAAGAGGTAGACTTTACTACAACATTTTATGGATTCTGCGTAATTAGTGATAAATTTGCAAAACTATTAGAGAAAGAAAAAATTAGTGATTGTCTAGTTATACCCCTAATTTTTAATAAACAATTATCTCAGCCCTTCTACCTTTTAGTAGATGCTTTGCGGTATGAATGTGTTGATGAAACTAATTCTGATTTTCAAAAATTTCTTGAAGATGATCCTGTAAGGCCTGATCTTGCAGGTAGGTATAGGGCTTTCTTTAAATTAATTATTGATAGTTCAAAAGTAGATAATGCTGACTTTTTTAGATTAGAAAATGAGGATGCAAGTGTTATTGTTAGCCAAAAAATAAAAGATATTTATGATGTTAATCATTTGACAGGTGCAAGTTTTACAAAAGTAACATTAGACTAATTTACTGATGAGGCTGTACTAGATTAGCAATGTCTAATCTATGGAAATGAAGCTAACCAGTTGTAAATTAAATAAGAAAACTCAATTAAAAATGCTAGAGTTTTTCGTACTCGGTGTAACTGCAAGAGCAACTGCTGATTTATTAGAAATTCATCATAATTCGGCTGTTCTTATCTGGGTTTGTGAGTAATTATTAGCTTTTGAAGCGACTTTTCTATCTAGTGTAAGAATTAAATTTGTACCACTACCATTGAATCATCCAACAATATAACAATGGCGTGCTTGGCCTGTTAAATAAATAATGTAAAAGGTGTAGATAGATGAAAGTACAATTCAGCTTTAACTGGACACAAGAAGATGAAGGTGGAGAAATTATTCATTTCCCTGTGGCTGTAATTTATACTGAGGATAGCAGTGGTGAAAAACAATATTGGTCTGATGCTACTCATTTCGTAAGCTCTTTTAATACGACTGAGTCTGTGTATAGACTTTTAAAGATTATTAACCTATTTCAACTTGAAAATATGATGCGAAAAGTTGAGATCTCACACTGGAATGATTTTGAAAAGGCAATTATTGAAGAATCTCATATTAAGTTTAAAGAAAGATTTGGTGATTCTTACCATAATGAACTTGACTTAGAATCCTTTGAGAAAATACTGAACAAATGGATAGAGTATCTATTAACAGTTGATAAGCAAAAAGTTAGTTTTGATATATAACTTAGTTGTGAATACTAGGACCTCCACTGACACTCGTGTATGGCTAAAGGTAGGACAGCGGCAAATCCTCATCTTGGTGCTGGAGGAGGAACTCAATATTTTATTGAAAACTCAGATAAAAAAATCTAACTTCAACAGGTAAAATAATTAAATATGGAAAATAAATTGAATTTACAAATTATATTGGATGAAAAAAATTTAAAAATTGATAACTTAACTATTGATTTAGATAATATTCATTCTTTAAATTTTTTGAAAAAAGAATCAATAAATGGCAAACAACACTACTTTTATAATCAAATAATTTATTTAAGTGATATGGTTGATTTGAAAGTATTTCTGAAAACAGAAAATATGATTTATATATTGTTTCAAACCCCAGAGTTTTTTGAAGAAAACTTGCTTAACTCAAGGATTTTGAAAAGATTCATGAAAAAATATAAATTAGAGCATAGTAATTTCGATGTAGAACATCCTACTAGAGTTATTTTGAATAAAGAAAATCACAAATGGAATTTAGTCGAGTTTACTTACGATCCCAAACAAGGCGATATTTCCATGAGTTTGGAGTTTTAAAACGTAATAATAGAAATTATGCGTTTATTTAAACTATAGCCTACGACCTGTTTTGTATAAAGATCTTTTAATGCCGCTAAATATAACCAGCCCTCATTTGTCCAAATGTATGTAATGTCACTTATCCATACTTGATTTGGGACACTCATTTTGAATTTTTGCTCCAATAAATTACTGTACACAGCACGATCATGATTACTATTTGTCGTTCTTTTAAAGCGCTTATGCCGTTTACAATAAAGTTGATTGAGCTTCTTTATCCTACGCACCGCATATTGGCTGATATCAGAGCCTTGTGACTGTAAATGTTTGCTCAAACGAATATAACCATAGCTTTGCTTAGTCTCTTGATGCGCTATTTTCACCAATAATGTCTGCTGAGCTCTTTGTATCTTTCGTTGACTTAAACCGATTTTCAACCAGTTATAAAATCCTGAAACTGATACTTTTAAAAGCTTTCCCATTAGAACAATAGGGAAGATGTTTCTATGCTGCTTCATGTAGGCGTACCTCACTGATTTTCTTTGGCAAAGTACGCTGCTGCTTTTTTTAGGAATTCTTTTTCCATTTCAGCATTCTTGAGTTGTTGTTTCAGCTTTTTATTTTCTTCAATCAGATCGACAAGATCTGCAGAATACTGTTGTGTACCAACCAGTGTTCCAGATTTGGCTTTATTGTACCAATTTGAAAGAGTTTGCATGGAAATACCAAGGTGTCGTGCTGTTTCTGAAACATTGCCCTTATTTGAATCAATAGCTTTGATTGCTTCAGCTTTAAATTCCGCTGTATAAAACTTTTGTTTTTTTGCTCATGGTAAACTCCTGATGAATGTGTTTAGTTTACCAAGTTAAAGTCTCCATTTTTAGCAGCACACATCAAATCGAATTAAGCTGATTAGTTAAGTACATCCAATGATTGAGTCTCATCATAAATTTTCTCTAAACTTTTTACCCTTCTATTTTCAGTTAAATCTGTAAAAGAACGATCCCTAAGAGAGTTAATCGCACTTGCTTCTTCGCTGGAAGCTAGATTAGAGTTTAAGATATTGTTCCGATTCTCTATATATAAATCAACTTTATCTTTAAATTTTCTCCTTTGTTGATCAACAACTTCCATACGTTCAGTAATTTCTGGTCCAACAGCATTTAATCGTGCTTCTTTAATTTCAAGTTCAGACCCACTTCTGTTTTTTATATTTTGGATTTCATGGTTTAGCTCATTAAATTTTTTATTGAATTTAAGTGCTTCACGAGATTTTTCAGGGAGTCTGTTGATTGCATCATCTACCCGGTGGTTAATTTCTGCTTTACTTAAATTAGGAGAATCTTGTATTTCTAGAATACTTAATTCGTAATCTTCCATTTTATCTTGATCGGAAAATAAGGCTTTAATTTCCACTGAAGTGAAAAAACTAATCCTAAGGCTACGTACAGCCTGATTAAGTTTTTTAACGTTTTCGGTGCTAGGTAATAAAGTAGAAAATTGACGATGAAGTGACATGGTGCTGTTTACATATTGCACATATCTTTTCCATAAATCACCTATGAGTGTTTGACTTGGTTCAGTTAATATTTTACTGAAATAATTAAGACCAAATTCGATAGTACCCATTGCCGTTCTGTTACTATTTAAAAGCTTATCGAAACAGTCTTTAGTTAAATTGTCTAAGATAAGTTTTTTATCTGAATCAAAACTCAATGAGCACTGAATGTTGTTACCAAACGCATCAGTACCTAGGGGTATAAAGTCTTTTAACATTGATCCAATAGTTTGATTATTGATTGCTGACGTATTTTGAATATTGCTAGAAGCACTTTTTTTATCCTCTTGTTGTGTTTGAGATTTAGACCCCATAGAGCGCATTGTAAAAATACCAATTACGATTAAAAAGAATACTAAAATTAGTAAAAGCTTATTTTTCATTAATAATAATTTTCCTTGTTAGATCAGCCATACTTTGTAAAAGAGCCAGCAGCTCAAAGATTTTAATACTGAGTATTGTCCTAAATTCACTAGTTTTAGATTTTAAGACAATACCTTGATAGTGTTTATTGAATTGATCAGACTGTTATAATTAAGCATAAGATAATAAATTTTTACCCTTCTTTATTTTCCAAGGTTTTTAAGGTAGTAATATGTGCCTTTAATACATCAATTGGATTTGGCATAGAAGCCCACTTCGTTGGTTCTTGCCATTTTTGAAGTCCGAACCAAGCAGTTTTAGTAATGTATTGATCATAAGTTCCCATTTGTTCGATATGAGGCCAATTATATATTCCTTTTAAATTACCTAATCGAGCACTACATACTGCAACAGTTCCATCATTTGCTTGTTGGTTTGGGAATAACTTAGTGTCAAAATTGTCAATTTTACCAGTCCAAGAAGTCATGTAGATTTTATAATTATTATTATCAGTACCCTTAATTGTATAAATGTCCGGTGTTCCTACAGTATTATAATCAGCAATATCACTACTTGTTGGGTCTTTGCATAGAGATGTAGGAACACCTTCAGGATAGTTGTCTTTATTATTAAAATCGTCAGCTTTTGTGCTTGAATTTGCTCGTATAGCAGCAAGAATATTCATATAACCTGTTTGTTTCCGTCGTTCCGCTTCATCAGGAAATCTACGGGCATCTTTATCACTTGCATATAATAAATAAGCAGTCACCTCGTTAAATATTTTAATATCATTTTCGTTGAATCGCCCATCAACAATTTTATCGAAGGAACTAAAAATACGACCAGTAAACAGGTTTTGAGCAAAATTGATGAGGGATTGAACAGTTGACCCACCAACTGTTTCTGAAATATCTAATTTACCACTTTTGTTAAAATCTGCTAGAACTGTGTCTGCTGATGGTGAGCCACGGTGTGGGCTCCCAATAGTTGCAATAGAAGAAACCAACTCAGGTGTAGTGCCAGCAACGTAACGAGATGTTGGCCCACCTTGGCTATGTCCAACTAAATTAAATTTAGTTTTGTCATTATAATAAAAAGTTTTTATATATTGTAAATTTTTAATTAATTCTTCTCCTCTAAATTCATTGCTATTAAAGGGCGATATTGTCACAGCAATTGCAGGTGTATTTTGAGCTGCTAAAACAGCTAAAGTAGAGCCCCAATATTCGAAAACAGTGATTACTCCAAATATTTTTATTTTTTCTGCACCAAACAAACCATGTACCAATACAACAGGATTTTGCGTACTCTTGCTTTCATAAGTGCCAACAACACTGTTTACATTAAAGCTTGCAAATGTATAGCTTGAAAAAAGCAAGCATGTAGTTAAGCCAAGAGATTTAGAGATTAATTTGAGTTTCATAGATATTCCTTATCTAGCCAGTTTTATTTGAATCTTAAATTTAATCAAATAAACTAACCATGATTATTTAAGTGGCTTTTTTATTGATAATTCAAACTGCCACAATGATTGACCTTTTGTTGTGATTAAATTTTTAATCAAAATCACACTCAGCTGGAAAAAAACTAAAATTTATCAGCAGATTTTATATTTAAATAGTCTAAATCTTGTTTTAAGAGAATAGAGCTATTCACTATTTAAAAAATAATTCTACTTGATCTAAAGATTTATTTTTTCAACTGAATTATTTTGTTTAGTTTAAAGATTGAAAATATATTTCTATATTACGTATCTATTAATATATTTTTTACTAAAATTTTTATTAAGTCAAGTATGTTTTTTGAGGATTTTTTGTGTTTTAAAACACATTTATGTCGCTATTTTATATTGTTAAAGTTTCATATGAAAATTAAAAAAATATTAATGTATTTTATTTATTTTAAAGAAATTTATTTTAAAGAGATATGCGGTTTTTTATGGTTAATTAAAATAGATTTTTTAAAAATAAAATATGTATTTAATTTGAGGGGTTATTTGAATGGAATGTCATGTTTTTTATAAAAAACAATCTAGCTATTTTATTGTGTACTTAAATTGCCATACTTTAAATTATGTTATAGCTTAAGAATAGATAGGTATAAGTTAAAGTCAAAATTATTAATTCGATATGTGAGGAGCATCCACCCCTTATAGCTGAGCGGTTGTAGTGTTTAAGGTTTGTGAAGAACACGAATGTAAGTAAAAAAATTAAAGTCTAGGAAGGATGATAAAAGATGAAAAAATAGTTTTGTTTCTATGACGATGGTTTTAATTTTGAAAAAGATGACTTTTTATCCATTGAAAAAATGTTGTTCAATACATCAGAAAATCTGATTGGGCATAAAAATCAGATATATTTAATTAATCAAAGAGTTATCCAAATAGATTATTGGAAAATTTTTTACACAAAGAAATTAATGTTTAAGAATATTTTTTAATTATCTAGAAACTAGAAATATATAACACTCGATAATAATTGAGAGGAATCGAAACATGAGTCCAGAATTGATTACCATATTTTTACCAATCGCACTTGCTATTATTATGGCAGGATTGGGCTTGGAATTGACTGTTAATGACTTTAAAAGAGTACGACAACATCCTAAAGTGGTCTTTATCGCATTATTTTGCCAATTGGTTGTTTTGGTGGGTATAGCTTTTGTCATTTGTAAGCTGTTTGATTTACCACCAATGCTCGCTGTGGGATTGATGCTACTTGCTGCCTCACCTGGGGGGCCAACAGCTAATTTATTTAGTTATCTATACAAAGGAGATCTTGCGT
This sequence comes from Acinetobacter sp. BIGb0196, assembly GCF_011759595.1. NCBI lineage: Bacteria > Pseudomonadati > Pseudomonadota > Gammaproteobacteria > Moraxellales > Moraxellaceae > Acinetobacter > Acinetobacter sp. BIGb0196. Next base: position 1,866,016 of record NZ_JAAOZA010000002.1, read on the forward strand.
TAAATGTTACTTTAACGGCAATTAATTCAGTGCTTGCTGCATTTACCCTTCCGCTAATTGTCAATTTTGCTTTACAGCACTTTATAGATAATGGACAAAATGTCGGGTTACAGTTTTCTAAAATTGTTCAGGTTTTTCTAATTATTTTAATTCCAGTTGGTATCGGAATGTTGATCCGTCACTTTGCACCACATGTGGCTGAAAGATTAAATAAACCAGTACGTATTTTTGCGATTGTATTCTTGGTCTCTATTATTGCACTTGCGATAGTGAGAGATTATCAAAATCTAATGACATATATTGGACAAATTGGGTTGGCAACTTTTGTGTTTTGTGTGTGTAGTTTGGTAATTGGTTATTTTGTTCCTCGGTTATTTGGCGTGAATAGCTTTCAGGCAAAAGCCTGTGCTTTTGAAATTGGGATTCATAATAGCACATTAGCTATGACGATTGCCTTGACCGTGATGGCAAGTAGTATGGCGGCGATGCCTGCAGCAGTTTATTCGTTATTTATGTATTTTGTTGCTGCGATTTTTGGCACATTGCTGAATCGTTTTGAAAAAAAAGAAATAGCATAAATATTAATCACGATATTAAGCAGCGTTTTAACTTTTGAGCAAGTGCTTAATTATCATTTAGTTTCATGGTGAAAATTACAAAATGGTACTTCAAGCATACTGTTGTTAATTGTGAAGCATGCTGATTTCTTCAGGGCATTATAGAACCAGAAATAGTGCAATATCTGGGCAATCTAAAGTTGATCTCACATTTCTTTAGTTTTTAGATGACATTAAATACTGGTTCAATATCGCGATACCTTTAACGCCTTGCAATGAATTAATCAGTACATAGGAGTGTGCTGATTAAATGAAAAATATAGCCTGTTTCTGAATAGTGATTGAATTTGCTGTATGGAGGTAGGCTATTTATCTAAATAAAACATGGAAGAGATTGTAATGTTAAATAATAAAGTAAAATTAGCAACAAGTTTAATCATGACGATGAGTGTTGTAACTGGAGTCAGTGCAGCAGGGCTTGAGCGTTCACCACAACAAATAGACGTTTTATTTGAATCAGGCACTTATGCAGATATTGGTTATACCCATATTTCTCCTGAAATTAAAGGGACTGATGTAAATGATAACCATATTTCAGATATAGCAGAAGATTTTCAAACCTTAAATTATGCAGTCAAAATGGATTTAACACCCGGCTTTCGTTTAGCTGTTATTTATGATGAGCCGTATGGTGCGAAAGTAAAATTTAAAGGAGATAGTAATTTTATTGCAACCAATTTACCTGCTACAAATGCCAATACACGAGTTGAAGTGAAGTCGAAAAACTTGACCACTCTATTGGGTTATAACCTAAATAAAAATTTTATGATTTATGGTGGTCCTGCACTACAAGAACTTAGTGCTGATGTACATTTGAGGGGGGTAACTTATCAAGCTTCTAGTGGTTATAACAACAGTTTTGATGATATTGCAATAGGCTGGGTTACGGGTTTGAGTTATGCTTTGCCAGAGATTGGTTTTCGTGCCTCGTTAACTTATCGCTCTGAAGTTGATCATAATACTACAATTAAAGAAGATGTCCCGTTAGCAGATCTAATTGAATTCCCATACTCACATACAAATAAAGGCAACATTACAATGCCAGAGTCCTTGAATTTAAATTTACAAACTGGTTTAAATCCAACCACTGCGTTGTTTGCTAAAGTTCGCTGGGTACCATGGGGCGATTTTTCTTATTTTGCTCCTGTGTTAAAAGCAACTACTGCGTCATTAGGGTTAGTAGGTGGTAAAGGTGTCCCTCTATTAAAATATCATGATGATCAAACGGCGATAGAGGTGGGAGGGAGTAAACGTTTGAGTTCAAAACTTGCAATTTCAGCTTCAGGATTGTGGGACTCTGGTGCAGGTGCACCAGCGCCAACTTTAGGACCTGTTGATGGTTATTGGGGAGTAGGTTTAGCAGCCAAATATAATATCAATGACAAATTAGCCTTGAGTTTAGGTGGTCGCTATATGTGGTTTGGTGATGTGAAGGGTGAGGTATCTGATGGTCGTATCGTTGGAGATTTTCGTGATAATACAGGCTATGTCATTGGTACTAAACTTTCATATCAAATGAAGTAATAGGTAAATTTAGTATTATCCTAAATACGAAACTAAGCATTAAGTGAAGGGGGAATTGAATAGAAGGGGGAGTCTTATGACTCTTCCAGATATTTTGAATATTCCTATTTTTTAAGTTGTGGATTTATAGTTACTCTTAATTCACTTTAATTATCTGTTCCTACAGCAGATAATAAGGAAGAAAAATATACTTTAAGCTTTCAGTTGGCTTTGTTGCACAAACCTATCTCTAAAGGCTGATTCCACACTATAATTTTCAAATGAATAAGCCTCGCCCTAAAATTTACCGTACTCTTAATTGGTCTTCATACAACCGAGCTCTCATTAATCGTGGAAATATTGCCATTTGGTTTGATCCAAATACTCAGTGGTATGAACAACCGCATGGCAAACAAGGTCGAAATCAAATCTACTCCGATATAGCTATTCAATGCTGTTTAATGATCAAATCTCTCTTTCGGCTCTCTCTACGGATGGTTACAGGCTTTGTTCAAAGTCTGATTAAACTTTGCGGATTAGACTGGATAGCGCCAGACTACACCACGCTTTGTAGAAGACAAAAATATATTGATATTGTGATTGATTATCAAAAAAGTAGAAATGGGCTACATCTACTCGTAGATTCTACTGGCTTAAAATTTCTAGGTGAAGGTGAATGGAAACGCAAAAAACATGGACCCGAATATCGCCGCCAATGGCGTAAACTCCATATTGGTATTGATGCTAAAACCTTGCAAATACGTGCTGTACAGCTCACTACAAACAATGTCAGTGATTCACAAGTACTAGGAGATTTACTTGCTCAAATTCCATTGGATGAAAAGATTGACTCTGTTTATACCGATGGTGCTTATGACACTAAACACTGCCGAAAAGTCATTTTAGATCGACAAGCACATGCAGTGATTCCTCCAAGAAAAAATGCAAAGCCATGGAAAGATCAGCAAGCGAGGTCTATAGAGCGGAATGAGTTATTGAAAACAGTCAAACGGTTAGGAAGATCCCTTTGGAAAAAGTGGTCTGGTTATCACCGTCGAAGTTTGGTGGAAACCAAGTTGCATTGCATCAAATTATTAGGCGATAAATTAACATCAAGGAGTTTCCCTAGTCCGGTGAATGAGATTCATGCACGCGTAGCAGTCTTGAATAAATTCACAGAATTAGGTCGCCCTCATACCCAAGTTATGCCTTAAATTTGAGTGACTTGGGTAAATATTAACTTTTAAATCTTTGTGCAACAAAGCCCTTTAAGAATCTAAGGAACGCCCTCATCTTAACTGAACCCTATAAGTAAGAAACAAGTTATAGAGTTTTTAATGCCTAAATAAAATTAAGATCACATTTGACGAAATTATTTAAAATAGTTTTTAAAAACAGATGGGTAGCTTGTACAGATGAAAGATAAATCCATAAATAATGGTCAAGCTAGATAGCTAATTTTTCCTTTGTATTGGTGACAAAATATTGATGGATGCATGATATTCATAGACAGAAAGTTGTTGGTAATCTCAGATGAAATGAATATGAGATCAATAAATATAAAATTTTATCCCGTAGATTGATGACACATGATGAAGTTTTTTGTTATTGATAATAAAATTTTTTAGTTAAAAAAGAATACAAGGAATTAGGATCTAATTAAGCACAAATTTACCAGTATGCTATAATTCTTAAATAAAGAAGTGTTGGATGAAATTGTAAATAGTTCAACAAGTTTAAGATTGTGATAAAATTAATTTAATTTTTAATAATATTAGCACTTAAATTTTTTTTTGTGAATTATATTGTGTGTTTTAATGGTGGGAAATTGAATGCGTATTAATTTTAGGGTATTATAATAATAGATTTTATATTCTCATATTTCACTATGAGGGTGGATTTTTTAAGGTGAGTTATGTGGGAATTTATTAAAAGCTTTAATACAATAGATACTTATTTAATTGTATCTTTAATTTTATTAATTATTGTAATAGCTTTGTATTTTTATTGATTTATAAATGAAAATATAATTTTTAAATAGTAATTAAAATAATTTTAATTTTTTAAAATGTCTGTTAATATTAATATTTTTTTAAATTTTATTGAATGTTTCCTTTTTTAATTGTTAAAAGGGCTGTTGTAAAGCTCTTTATATATTAAAAAGCATAGCCAATATGCTATAACACAAAGAATTCCAATAACTACAAGTATAAAATCTGAAATATTATAGCCGTATATCGATAGGGTAAAGAAAGTAGAAAAATTAATTGTGTGTAATAGTTTGATTGTTAGATGGCGCATATTGGTTTATTGTAAATAGAATTATTTTATATTTAAAAAGCTTGAAAGGAAAGTTGTTTTTAATTAAATACATATTTATTTTTATATTTAAAAATTTAGTTTTTTATAAAACTATATTTTTCAGCTTTCTAGTTTTAACTTAAATTATTTTGAGGAGAGATTGCTGTCTATTTAAGCTGTTTTAGTAAATAAGGATGGTGGCGAAGAATTTATTTTTACTTCAGGCTGTGAATCTATAAATTTATTAAAATTAGTTAAGTTATGCTCCACCAGTTGGATGGATAATCTATTTATTATTAAGTTGATAATGAGTTAATTATAAATTTAAAGCTGATTATAATGTGAGCTGGTATTGGATTAAGCTATATTGGAATAATTAAATTAAATTTATTTTAATTGTTGGGTTTATATGGTCAATAAGTTGAAATTCAAAATAATTTATTTATAAATTTAGCTAGCTTTCTGAAGCTTAATATAAATCAAATTAAAATTACAAGATTAAGTTGTAAGTATAAATAGCAGAGTTACCAGGGCTATTCTTCTATTTTAACTTTTCTTGAATTGCTGGCTTAAGTTGATATATACTCTAAGTGTGATTATTTGTCATTTCTGGTGATTGATAAGTTGAAAAGCTATAGAGTTCTGCTGGACCCTTCTAGAAGTTTTGATTAATTAATTTTTTAAAAAAGAGAACTTTAGTAGCTATTAACTGACTAAAAACTTTTGATTTAAAATGGGATAAATATATAGTCAATACATATTTATAATGATGTTGATTTATGAATTATATTGACATCCTTGGACATGATTTTAATCGTAGTTTAGAATAAAATTAGCAGTTGAGTTTGCTCTACCCGCTGTTACATTTTTATTTATTGCAACATAGTTAGCGAAAAAATTTAAACGAAAATCCGTAGTATTATTAATTTTCGTTGGACTTGTGAAAATTCCAATTGGTAAAAGAAGACGATCTTTATCTAAAATTTGTATAGCAACATTTTTTGCAGTTGATTCATTTGATAAAGCTAAAAACTGAGGGTTGGTTGCGTATTTTGGTCCATCAAATGAAATTGAAACAGTTTTGGCAGTACAATCCAATAAGCGGATTGAAAAGGGTATAGGCCGTGTTTGATCACCTATATTGATCATATTTTTAGTTCCCCATGTCCCCAATGCTACATCTATACTTTTACTTTCAGGTGCTACAGTGCAAGTACGATCTACAATCAGCGCTTTAAAGCGTAAATTGATTTTTACTAAAGGGTCTGCATATGAAAGAGGTGTGAGTAATATAGTGCTAGCTATAAGAAATTTTAAAATATTCATTAATCTGCCTTGAATTGCATGTGGTTTGTTATTGAAAGTCAACCCGTATGTGACCTTGCGCCGCCACAGGTCCAGCTTGAGGAATTTCGCCTGTTACACTGACTGGCCAAGATTTAAGTATAAAACTACTACGTGCATTATCATCTAAACGAAATGGAATATAGCTATTAATATTATTCGGTATCAGTACTCGGTCACTATTATCAGCTATTTGAAAACCAACATCCGAATTATTTGAAAGAATAATATTATCTTTGGGATTAGCGACTTCAAGTCGTGCGGATAACATTTGTTGCGCATCAATATTCTTACAATCTATTCCAATGTTTTTAGTGATTGTATTAACACCTCGAGCTCTGTTTCCAGCACCTACTGAGAATGCACCTGATGAAATTTGCCCAAAATCAAACTCAATAACATCGCCGACATCAAAACTGCAAGACTGTGGTACTGTAAATGTTGTATTTAACCTAATAATTGCGATGGGTTGTGATGGGTTGTCATTTACCCCACTAGCAGCATAAATCAATCCAATATCACGATTGACTAAAAAAGATTGCCCAACAAACTTCTTTTTAATTCTAAGTTTAATATTGACTCGTCCTCCGGTTCCGTATGGTGGTAAGCAGCTTCCATTACATTCATTACTGACTGAATTTTGTGGAATATTTACAAATGTTTCACGACCTCCTACAATATATACTTGCATAGCGATTTGTAGATAATCGTTATTTGATACATTAAACCATTGAGCCCCGCCATCACTACCAGCAGGTGTTAAGCCTAGTGCTTCTTTAAATGTAAAGTAGGTATTGTAAACATTTCCTGCACATGGACCACCCATGTTATATTTACCACCTATATTTATTTCTCTCCAAGGTGTTGAAAACCCAATATAGTTTTGTGATGAATCAAAACTGTAATCAAAATTGAATTCATGAGGAGAACCAATGGGATAACAGTCTGCTGCATATGCTGAATCAATACTAAGCATCGCCATCATAAATAAAACTGGTTTAATTAAGTTGTTTAATGAAGGTTTGGTCATTGGTCTCATTTAATTATTTCCTATTGGCAATTTAGTTCAAGTGTTGCAATGCCTACATTTGATATTTTTTTATCAAATGTATATGACGTGCTACAGCTTTCGTTTTCAGTCAAGCCCCAAGAAATTTTTAATGTTCCGTTTTCTGCTAAACCACTTAAATATGTTTGTCCATCTTGACCGACGATGCTCGTAATATTTTGTTTTTCTTCTGTCACAGTTGAACCATACGGTACATAAGTACCTAGGTTTTTAATCGTAATAAGTGCTCTTTGCCCAATACGTGTATCAAATTTAGCGTGTACAATAGCTCCTTTCATTGGAACCAGATTCTGTACATTATTTAAAATTTCAGTCTGATCATCTAGAGTATTCGTTTCTAATGCGATACGATTTAAACGGTAGTTTTCAGCAAAAGGTAAAATGGCATAACCTTTTGAATTAGTATGAATATTGGTTGAATTTTCCAGTTTTACATTTTTTGCGCCTTGTGCATCCACTAAAACATTGGTGTCACCCAGTGTTTGGCCTAATGTCAAACCACCTGAATGCAGAATCATGCCGCCAGCAAGATCATAGTTAAAGCTTTTTTCTTTACCGCCGTCACTAAAACTAAAACCAACTCCAGCGCTGCCATATTTTGTTTCTAAGCGAGCAGAAGCTGTACCAAAACCACCTGTATCATTATGACCTTGTTGAAGGTTATAACTGAGTTGACGATTTTCCCCTAAAGAACCGTTAATACCAGTTTGTATTGAATCATTACCAGATGAGTTTTGAACAACACTTGAGTTACTGTATATATCATTACGCACACGATCTCGATGACCAAAAAAGGCATTAAGCGGTATTGCGATACTGGCAGCAATAGAATTGTTTTTATCATTATAAATGTTTGGTGAATCTTGCATTAACCATGATAATGAATAAGTAAAATATTTAAGTGAATTTGAGTAACCAACTTGATAGTTCTTCGATGGTTTTGGCGCATTCCAGTATGATTGATAATTCGCTGAAGCATATAAAGAGCCGTACTGACCTAAGTTTTGATTAATGTTGAGTTGAAAACGGCCTTTTTTAACATAATTTAAATTGTAATATGAACTTGGGTCATAATGAATATTACCAAAGTTATCAAATTTCTCTTCAGGCTCAAATTGTTCCATCGATTTATATGCAACATCATTGAGTGTATAAAAGCCTTTAGTTGAATATCGATAACCTAAAAGTTGTAATGTTGTTCCTAATTTATTCAATGATTTTGAGTAAAGTAAACGATAAGATTGGCCTGTATAATCCTGTTTGTCAGCTAAGGTACTATCGGCATGAGTCATATCAAAAGAAAATGCCCCCCATTCGCCCATATTCTTACCAATACCAAGCAACGCAGATTTATAATTTGAAGCTAACTGTGTTCCTCCAAAAAGTGTAATACCACCACTAAAACCACGATTTAATGTTCCTTGGAAAAATAAGGGATTATCTTGATCTTTATTACCAGTCCTAAACTCTCCCGCTGTAACATCAAAAGTTGTCCGTCCTTCACGTAATAGCATTGGAATACCTGAATACGGAACAATAAAATGTTGTATCGGACCAGCACTTTCTTCTACAGTAACATCTAAATCGCCACTTAATGCCATTGCTGTTAAATCAGTAATTTCAAATGGACCGGGGTTTACATTAGTTTGATAAACAATATAGCCATTTTGGCGAATGGTAAGGATACTTTTACTATTGGCAATGCCACGTACGACAGGGGCATAGCCTTGCATACTGCTTGGCAACATGGCTTCAGAACTATATAAGCGTGCGCCACGAAAACCGGTGCTGTCGAAAATCATGTTTTGAACATTACTGTCGCCAACAATTAATTCACTTTTGAGTGGGATAATTGATTTTTCGACATAATTTTGAACATTATTCCATTTAGATTGATGAGCATTAGCATCTTGATGATTAAAGTAGTTATAGGTCGAAATATTTTTAAATCTGAAACCTGCTAAATTGAATCCAGAATTTAGTGATACAAAAATGTTGTCACTTTTACTAGTTGTATTACCATTTAAATTATAATTTAAGTAAGCAGCAGTAATCCCAGAATCCCATTCAGAAGGGGGAATATAACCTTGTGCATGACTTTTCATCCAAAGTTGTGGAATACTGATATCAAGTCGTTGTAAATTAAAGTTATAAACTACATCTGCATCTAGAATATATTTTTTCAAATCGATACATTTTTCTTCTTTTAATTGTTCTACTTCTGGAAGGTCATATATTTTAACACCTAATAACAATAACCATTTACTATCTATACATGGAGCTAAACCACCAGACACCGAATCACTTTTTTCGGTTTGATTAAAGTTTAATTCTTTACTGACAGTAAAGTTATCATTGACATATACATTAACTCGATAGTTACCTGGTAATTGAAAGCCTTGTTCAAAATTAGATAAATCAGCAACCTGAGAGTTTCCTGTATTTAATAATAAAGCAGGATTAAAATAGTCTTGTGCTTGCACTAAATTAATAGTGAAAAAAAGAGAGCAAAAAGCAGTATTAAAATATAATATTTTTCTGAGGGAATGTAGCTCTATCATGTTATTTACTCTTTGCTTTTATTGGATATTGATTTTCCGCTCTTGGGTAAATGCACCATAATCATTAATTGTTTGGAATGTTATGTTGTGGCCGAAATGGTCTAAAGGCTTTTCTGAAAAAGGATCTAACATAAAAGTAGTTTGTGGTTGAGTATCAACTGTTAAATTTGCGACAGTCATAAAATATGGTGTCGGATTTTTCATTACGACCTTATTTTTTTGAATAGAAACCTCTAATAAACTTGGCGCATCCTCAATACGAATTGATAAATTTTCAGGGCGAATCATCATTTTTATTCGAGATAAAATGGCCAATTGAAGAACATTTTGTTTTTCTAATTCTTCTTTACTCACAGATGGTATTGCTTGAACATTTAAGTAATACAGTGTTTCTCGATCACGCGCTAAAGTTTGATTTGTATTAATAATACGTAACGAACTTTCAGATTTAGCTTCACTTACAAACATTGGTGGAGTCACGATGACACTTTTAATTTTTTTTGATGATGCATCTTCAATCCAAGTATTAATTAAAAATCTTTTATTCGTGGTGCTATTAATCACAGGCATAGAAGCTTGTTTTTTATCTTGTTCGTAAATTAATCTCGTTGCACCTAAAGCGATGCCACCGTTAGCATATGTCGCATTAATACAAAATACTGATGTCACGACAACACTTGAGATGAACTTAAAATAGTTACTTAACATTGTTTGTAATTCCAATATTTTTAGTCAATCTAAACTAGATTAATATAAGAAGGTGCCCCTACTTTAAATAAGAGCACCCAATAATTAATTAGTTATAAGTAATTGTGAAGTTGGCATCAGCATAAGCCTGACCAGCTGTTGCAGCTGCAGCAGTTGATTTATAACGAGCAATGAAATTAAAAGTGTTATTACCATTAATAAGGCTTTGTGCGTTAGAAAGAACAGTACCGTCTGGCGTTAAAATACCACCTTTGCTATCAGAAATTTCTACACCAACTCCAGTAGCACTAACCGCATTCGCAGCAGGACCTGAATGAATTTTTAATAAGGTCGCATCAGTTGTATCTTGAGGACCTGAGAATGCAAATTGAGCAGTTTTAGAAATTGCTGAATCACAGTCAACTAACTTAATTTGAAAAGGTACATTTGAGGTATAATCACCAGCTTTAGTGATTTTAGCAGTACGATGTTGACCAAGATCTACAGTTTGATTTGCAGTATCTGAACTCACAGCACAAGCAGCATTAACAAATTCACCTTTAAAGTGGACAGTACCACCTTCAACAGTTGGTGCTGCTTGAACTAAACTAGATGCAACAAGGGTTGTTGCTGCTACTAAAAAAGAAATTTTCATTTATAACTCCGATGTTTTTTGTTTAGTGTTTCAATTCATAAAAAATAAATAAAATGCATATTGGAACGCATTTTTTGTTGCTCAAACATTAGACTAAATTAAATTTAAAATGTAAAGAAATGTATATTTTTAATAATTAAATACACTTAAAAAATTTCTAGTTTTTATTTTAAGCTAATGACTTATAAATATTTAAATTAAAATATAAGTTCTTTTTTATGGTTTTAATTATGATCTATTTATAGTCGCTAGTGAATACAGTTTTTATAAAGTTAGTAATGCAATGTTAGAAAAGTTTTAAATTAAAATGATTATTACAATGGCAACCCAAGATAGCCTCAGATTTTTCTGAGGGTTGTTTTATTTGAGTAGATCGATATAGAATATTATAAAAGATATGAATTAGAATGAATTTTCATTTTCTAAATTGCTCTTTCATTCATTTGATACAGTACATTCTCTCTATTTAGTGGCTTTGTTGCACAAACCTATCTCTAAAGGCTGATTCCACACTATAATTTTCAAATGAATAAGCCTCGCCCTAAAATTTACCGTACTCTTAATTGGTCTTCATACAACCGAGCTCTCATTAATCGTGGAAATATTGCCATTTGGTTTGATCCAAATACTCAGTGGTATGAACAACCGCATGGCAAACAAGGTCGAAATCAAACCTATTCAGATACAGCAATCCAATGTTGTTTAATGATTAAATCCTTATTCCGTCTGTCTTTACGTATGGTCACTGGCTTTGTTCAAAGTCTCATTCAACTTTTTGGCTTGGATTGGGCAGCACCAGATTACTCCACCCTTTGTAGAAGACAAAAGCATATTGATATTTCGATTTGCTATCAAAGAAGTAGTGGTGGACTCCATCTACTGATTGACTCTACTGGTTTGAAATTTTTAGGTGAAGGTGAGTGGAAACGTAAGAAACATCAGCCTGAATATCGTCGACAATGGCGTAAATTACATATTGGTATCGATGCTGAAACCCTGCAAATACGTGCAGTTCAGCTCACTACAAACAACATCAGTGATTCTCAGGTACTCGGTCATTTACTTAATCAGATTCCACCAGCTGAACCACTTGATTCCGTTTATACTGATGGAGCTTATGATACGAAACAATTTCGAGAAATGATTTCCGATCGGCAAGCTCATGCAGTAATCCCACCCAGAAAAAATGCTAAACCTTGGAAAGATAAAAAAGTTCATTCGCAAGAGCGAAATGAATTACTTCAAACAGTTAAACTTTTAGGTAGGACACTATGGAAAAACTGGTCTGGCTATCATCGCCGAAGTTTGGTTGAAACCAAGATGCATTGCATCAAATTATTAGGCGATAAATTAACATCAAGGAGTTTCCCTAGTCAGGTGAACGAGATTCATGCACGTGTAGCAGTATTAAATAAATTCACAGAATTAGGTCGCCCTCATACCCAAGTTGCCACTTAAATTTGGCTCACTTAGGGAGGCTCTGCCTTTCAAGCCTTTATGCAACAAAGCCATAATGATGTAGAAACTGTTTATAGATATTATTCAAAAGTTATCAAATAAAATTGTTGGACCTCATAACTTAAATTTTTGAGTAAAAAGTTTAAAACCAAAAATAAATTTAAGTTTTTTTATAATTCTACTGGTATATGTGTATTTAAATGTGGTTTTTATATAGGTAAATTTGCAATAGTAAGTAATTAGTGTTACTTATTATGCATTATGTTGTGTTAGTAAAACTGTACGTTTATATTGAATTGTTGAAACTTCAGTATGTTAATATTTTGATGATAGACATTAATATTAATAATGAAAATTTTAGAAGTGGTATTTTATATAGAGAATGAAGATAGTAATAATTTTCTATGTTGGGAATGAATATGTTTCACGTGAACATTTTTTTAATTATTTTTTCGGATATAGTTTATTTTCTAGTCCTGATTAATATGACGTTAAAATTTGTTTGTGGAAGGGTATAGGGAAAGCAATTTCTATGCGGATAGAATAATGACGGAAGACATTTGAAATTTAGTGACATCATTTTTTTGAATATAAAGGTTTAAGAGTTGAAAACGTTGTTTTTTAAAACATTATGATAATGAATTTAATAGTTAGGGAACGAGTCAAAAATAAATGATTTATTTATATTAGCTTATATTTTTATTGATACAGACTATTGATTTTGGTCAACATGTAAAAGTGTCATACCGTATCCCATTCTCTTCCCCAAGGGTTTGGGATTTTTTTATGATAAACCTTGTTTAATTTGTCTGTTTCAAACGAATCTATAAAATATTTTTTAATCAATACCAATTTTTTAACATCTCTTACACCTTTTAAAACCTAATTTGACTGCTAAAAAGATTGAATATGAATTAAATGTTATGTTATAACGTAATTGTGTTTTGGAAGCAGCCCAATTAGAGGACCTAATGTGAAAGTCATAAAAAAAAATTATCAACTGAGTGCCTTATTGATTAGTGTATTTTTATCAGCGTGCGGAGGAGATGACTCAGCTAAATCTTCAACTGAAGTAACTTCAAAACCTCAAGAAGTAAAACAAAGTAATGAAGGACGCTTACTAATCGCCAACGCTGATACTGTACGTCCATTATTATCAACTTTTGATTTAAAGAATCAGAAAGTTATTAATACGATAAGTTTGAATTATGCGCCTTCAACTATGTACAGTAGTCCACAATTTCGTTATGCGGTGATGTTAAGTCGAAATGATGGTGTAGTTCAGTTTGCTGATAGTGGTATATTTAATAAAAATAATAGCATACAGAACAATTTACCTCATCTATTGGCATTTCAGCTTAAAGGGGCTACACCAGCCCACTATCGTAGTTTTAACGGTTTAGCTGCACTGTTTTATGACGGGAGTGATACTGAAGTTTCTAGATTCGATATATTTAATGATTTAGGAATTGAGAAACAGGCAATATCTAGCCACAAGTTACCAAAAAAACATCATGGTGTAGCCGAACCTCGAGGAGAATATGTGCTAAGTACGTATTTACCAAATAATGAAAATATTTTAAGTAAGGTGAAAAGTTACGAAATACATGGAGATCATTTTCATGAAGAGCAAACTTTAGTCAATGGGTGTAATCGACTGCATGGTGCATCTTCAATTCAGCAATATGCTGCATTTGGTTGTGAAGATGGTGTCTTGGTAGTTGAGCAAAAAGGGAGTCAATTTACTGATAAAAAAGTTTTTATTGACCAACGAATTACTACCGTTATAGGCCATGAAAAATTAGAAAAATTTGCAGCATTTGCGACAGGAACACATGCTTTATTTGTTGTTGATCCTAAGAATTTAAACGCTGTAAGTTTAGATTGGTCATCTTCTACAAAAGAGACAGATGGAAATACTCCCGTCAAACGGTTGCAACAAGTGGTTGATTTATCAGGTCATTACCTTGCTATTTTAGATAGTGTGGGTGTGGTGCATGTGATTGATACTCAAACTTGGCGTCGTGTTGGACATATTAAAGTAATAAATAGTATATCTAATACTGAGCTTGCTAAAAGTCGCTTGGTTGTAGCTGGGACATCAGGGATTGTGTTTGTGAATGATACTCATGCAAGAACGATTGTTGAATTAGATTTAAAAGATCTAAATATCAAAAGAACCATACAACTTACAGATGTACCAAATACCTTCACATGGCTAGGCGTACCGCAAGTATCCTAATATTGTGTATAAAAACCAGTTACAAGAAATTGGCTGGTTTTTTGTTTTAAATAACTATAATAAAAAATATAAAATTTTAAAGACTCTAAAATATGAGACAAGTAAACCTCTTTAAATTCAGTACACATCATTGGACGACGTTTTATATAATCCACTCGATCAAGAATTTTATTTGAATAGAATAAATTATTTTAGAATACATCTATAATTATTAAAATTTAATGTGTGTCGGAAAGGTTTTTAAAAATATGCTGCAGGGTGTTTAACAATTTTTCAACTTGTAAAGGAGGAAGGCCATTAAAAGATTCAGCCAAAACAGCATTACTAATTTCATTTATACTTTGAATTGCACGCTCACCTTTATATGTCAATATTACCCGAGTAAACCTAGCGTCAAGAGTGCATGAATAAGTACCAATGTATCCCTCATCTCTTAATCGATGCACAATTTTAGTAGTTGTCGATATTTTGCAAGTTATTATCTTAGATAAGTCTGATATTGAAGCCTTATTTTTACTTTTTAAAGCGAGTAAAATTTGACGTCGTGAATTATCTAAGCCGTATATTTTTAATGCATTGTCAACATTTTTAACATATTGATTATGAGTTTGTGTAATCCAGTAATATGGTGAATTTATTAAATTAAAATCTGATGTTGATGAAAAAAATTTACTATATTTTTTATTCATATTTTAAACACCTTGCTTAGAAAGTCTAGATTTCAATAATAATTAAAATTATTAAGAAAACTATATGAATTTTAAGATATCCTATCACTATAATATGTTTTTCTTTGAGGTTTTTCAATGTTTATTTTAATGTATTTTATTGTGTTTTAATTATATAAAATGCAATTAATAATGTTTTATTTGAAATATTTTTATTTAACAACATGAGAGGGGTTGGAGCTTTCTAATTTACCAGAATCAATTATAAGTAATGACTTAAGTTAGATAAATATTTAGAGTCATTTTTAAATGGAAGCCTAAAAAGAGCTTATTTATTTAGTTTATACTACACGAAAAGGCTCGTTTCCACTTGTTTAAAGTTTTTAACTCAGGAGTGAGAAGATAATATTTTTTAGGACTACTAAGAATTAATATAATACTTATGTTGATCTGAAGATCTTATTATATATTTAAATATAATTAAAACATACTGTGTTTTAATTATATTTTTATTATTATTTTTTTAATAAAAACAATATTGTAAGTAGATATTTAAATGATTGGTTCTATATTTATTGAACGCTTATTGAGCATATGTGATTATGTGTTCTCTTTCACACTTATTTGTGTGAAAGTTAATGAATAATGCATATCACTGGAAATAATATGAATATTTTTACAAAATTGACGCTAACTGTATTGTTAGGCACAGGATATATCGCAACTGCACAAGCTGCTGTTACTGGTCAAGTTGATGTAAAACTCAATGTTTCGACGGGTTGTTCTGTTGAAGGTTCTGAAGTCGCTGGAGCTATGAACCAATTTGGTAGCTTGGATTTTGGTAAAACTTCTGGTACTTGGACTAACGTTTTAACGGCTCAGGTTGCTTCAGCAGGTACAGGTAATCACCTGACTGTAAAATGTGACAGTGCAGATCCTGTTGGATTTACTGTTGCAATTGATGGTGGTCAGCGCGCTGATCGTAGTCTTAAACATGCCACTGCTACAGATGTAGTTAGCTATAACGTCTTCCGTGATGCAGCACGTACCAACCCATATTTAATAAATACAAATCAGGCTTTCACTGCTGCGAGTGGTGAATCTCAAGAAGTTCCAATTTTTGGTGCAATTGCTGCAAATAGCGGTACTGCAAAAGCACAAGGTGATTATACAGACACTTTGTTGGTAACAGTTAATTTCTAATCAGTATACGTAACAGTGAACAGGTTTGTTGTATAACAAACCTGTTTTAAGGAGGAACGTATGCGCCTGATACTTAAACAATGTGTGGGATTACTGGTGTGTAGTATTGTTTCGTCACTCAGCAGCGCTGGGCAGTTAGCCGCTAAGTTAAATGTTCAACTTGAATTAGAGCCTTCATGCCAGATTAACAATCAGTCTGTAAATAATGGAACAACTGGCTTGAATTTCGGTCAACTGAATTTCGGAGAAACTACCGCTGCATTTAATCGTGTGATTGAGACGAGCTTAAGCAATGCTTCCGCATCGGGTTTGACCATTCAATGCCCTGGCAATTCTCCGATAAAAGTTACTTTTGGTGCGGGACAGAATGACAGCAAGGTTCCAGCATCTTTCAGTGCAAATTATTTCCGTGCTATCAGTAATGGTACCGATTTCCTTGCCTACAACATCTTATATGGAACTGCTCGGGAAGCATTAAGACCGAATCAAACCATCACTTTGACCAACAATGGTCAGCCACAGACGCTTAATCTCATCGGTCAAACTGTTAATAATGGTAGGTCAGTGTCTCTTGGGCAATATACCGACACTATTCCAATAACCATTGAATTTTAAAGAACAAAATCATGAAAAAAATAGGTTTAAGTGTTCTACTTATGCTGGCTGGGCCATGCGTATTTGCTGAAACAACAGCAAGTTTTAGAGTGCAGGCGACCATTGAAAATGGCTGCAAACTCAGCAATGTTGAGCAACGACTTGATTTTGGTCGTCATCCTGTTGTGGGACAGGGAAAGTTAACTGGGGAACAGATCAATACTGCACAAAGCTGGAATATCCAGTGCACTGCACGGTTACCAGTAAAGGTCATGTTGAATGGTGGAGATCACTTCTCAAATAATTCTCGACGGATGAAACATGCGCAACAGAATGAATTTGTGACCTATCAGCTTTATCAGAACAGTAATTTGCAGAATGAATATGCCAGTGGGAATAGTTACTCACTGACGCCAACCACTACATCGAATACCCTACTGGGTTTTTCAGTTTATGGTGTTGCAGATTTGAATAATAACAATCAACCACGATCAGCAGGCCTTTATAAAGATACGGTCGCAATTACGATTACATGGTGATTCTATGAGTTTAAATAAAATGAAAATATGGTCGGGCAGGACTTTTTCTGCAGCCACAATATTGATGGTTACCTCACCCGTATTCGCACAGGCTACTTTTTTAATCTGGCCAATTTACCCCAAAATTGAAGAAAATGAAAAGGCCACTGCGGTATGGCTACAAAATACAGGTAGCTCTGATGCTATGGTGCAGATCCGAGTGTTTAAGTGGGATCAGAATCATCAGCAAGATGCTTATGAAGAGCAAACAGAGATTATCCCAAGTCCGCCGGTGGCGAAGATCAAGGCTGGTGAAAAGCATATGTTGCGTTTGACTCGGGCAACCTCTGTACCTGATACAAAAGAACTTGCCTATCGGATTATTGTCGATGAATTACCAATCAAGCTCAATCCGGAAAACGATAAAGAAGCTTCTACAGTCAGTTTTCAGATGCGTTATTCCATTCCCTTGTTTAGCTATGGTAAAGGGCTTGGCAGTGGCTTGACTGAGGTTTCACAAAAAACCAATGCGAAAAACCCTTTGGCTAAACCGATATTAAGCTGGTGGGTCAAAAATAATGAACAGGGCAAACCCGAACTTTATATCCAAAATACGGGTTCAAAATTTTCACGACTTTCAGGAATTAAATTGACTCCAACTTCAGAGCAGATGGCTTTTGGAAAAACTGCCTTTGGTTATGTGTTGGCAAACAGCACCATGAAGTTTGATCTGGACAGCAAGATACTCAACAGCCTGAGTGGTCAAACGAGCTTGTATGGAATCGACAGTTCAGGGGTACAACAGGAATTGATTGAGATTAAAAAACAAGGAGGGGGATAATGGGTTATTTATCTGGTTTAAATTCACCTTCTTTTTTATGCAAAAGCCTGACCTTTATATTGATCTCGAATATACCTATGTTGAGTTGCAATGTGTATGCAAATGGCTTACCTCCACCACCAAGAGATGTTTCAGAAGTCAATGGGTTATTTAAGCTCTATTTGGATTTGGTGATCAATCAATACTCGACACAGCGGGTTGTTCCCATCATAGTCAAAGGTGATCACTATTTTATCCAGCAGTCTAAATTGGATGAGCTACAGATCAAGCTGCCTGCGGATGTACTTCAGCAACAGACCGAAAAAAACCTGACCGATCTGGATGTGTTTACATTGGGGTTTTCAGGTCAAGCCTTGGATTGGGTCAGCCTCAATCAGATCCCAGAATTGAAGTATGCCTACAATTCAGCACAGCAGTATTTTAGTTTGGATCTACCAGCCAGCTGGATGCCAGTGCAGATACGAGGCTTGGACTCTTGGTATCAACCTGAAACAGCTCAGTCGGGTATCGGCTTATTAAATAACTATGACTTTTATACCTATCGGCCAGAGAGTGGCGGTTATAGCAGTACGCTATTTACAGAACAACGGTTTTTTTCACCTTATGGGGTACTAAGAAATTCTGGGGTTTATAGCAAAACAGATTTTAAATCTGTTGGAAAAGACTCAAATCAAAATAATGATGGCTACCGTCGCTATGACACCACTTGGCAATATGATGATCCAGTCAGGGTACTCTCATTTTTAGCAGGCGATGTGATTACGGGAAGTAAAAACGCATGGGGAAGTTCAGTCCGTTTAGGTGGATTACAGCTACAGCGTAATTTTGGTACTCGTCCAGATTTGATTACTTATCCTTTACCACAATTTAAGGGGCAGGCAGCCTTACCCAGTACAGTGGATTTGCTGATCAATGGACAGAAAGCCAATTCAACCGATGTACAGTCCGGTCCCTTTATTCTCAATAATGTTCCGTTTATCAATGGTAAAGGCGAGGCGGTGATTGTTACCACGGATAGCGTGGGTCGTCAGGTGGCCACCTCAGTGCCATTTTATATTTCGAATACTTTGCTTAAACCTGGATTATTGGATTATTCCGTATCGATGGGGCAAATCCGTGAAGATTATGGAATCAAAAACTTTTCATATGGTAAGTTTGCTGGTTCAGCGGATGCACGTTATGGGATTAACGATTGGCTCACCGCTGAAGGGCGGGTTGAACTTTCAGATTCAATTCAGTTGGCTGGACTGGGTTCAGTGCTCAAGCTGAATCAGTTTGGTGTTGTTAGTGGTTCGGCAACCCAGAGCTGGACTGATGGGGAGCTTAATCAATTTAATAATCAGAACGATATTGGTGGTAAAAACCTTAAGGGAAATCAATATACTTTAGGCTATAGCTATAGCCAGCAACGTTTTGGGTTTAGTCTCAATCATACCCAACGCGATCAGGATTATTATGATCTTTCACGCTTACAATATAGCGATTTGATTTCAGCCAATAGTCAGAAAAGTTGGGTTGCAAATACCTATTTTGCCACTGAGAAGTCGGGTACTTTTGGTGTGGCCTATATCCAGACCCAGAACCGAGACATTAAAAATAAACTGATGAACTTGTCTTGGGCGCCAATACTACCTTCCTATATGCATGGTGCGACGGTGTCTTTAAGCGCTAATCGAGATTTTGTGGAAAAAGACTGGAGTGCTGCATTTCAGTTGTCGGTTCCATTTTCCAAGAGCAGATCCACTGCCAGTCTAGGCTATAGCCAACAATCCAGTGGCGATTATGGTTATGTTAACTATAACCGTAGTACACCGTTGGCAGGTGGTGTTGGTGTTGATTTAACTCGACGTTTTAATGAAAACAGTGATGATTTTAATCAGGCACGCGTCAGTTACCGTAACTCATATTTTAATACCGATGTCGGCATGTCGGGTAGCAATGATTACAACTATTGGTTTGGACTGTCAGGTTCGGTGGTGCTGATGTCAGGTAATGTCTTCGCTGCCAATCGATTGGGTGAATCTTTTGCCCTGATTGATACTAACAAGATTGCAGATGTTCCAGTACATTATGAAAATAGTCTGATTGGTCATAGTAACTCGAAAGGTTATATTTTCGTGCCATCAGTGACGCCTTATTATGCGGCTAAATACAGTATTAACCCAATAGATTTACCTTCCAACTTTAATGCAACTCAAGTTGAAAATCGGATTGCGGCAAAACGAGGCTCAGGTGTTGTGATTGGATTCCCAATCAAACAGTCTTATGCGGCAAATGTGTCTTTATTGCAAAGCAATGGGCAGCCCATTCCGGTGGGTGCAATGGTACATCGTGCAGATCAAGCATCGAGTTATGTGGGAATGGATGGGATAGCTTATCTTGAAGATCTGGGTGCAGAAAACAGCATAAGAGTTCAACTGCCGGATCAGCGCATATGTGAGGCGAGCTTTCCATTGGATTTAAAACAAGCGCAGCAACAGATTGTTGTGATTAAATCAGTTGTTTGTCATGAGGTGGTTAAGCCATGATTACGTTAAAAAAAATAATACCTGTAAGTTTATTATACACTGGGTTGATGTTGATTACAGTCCACAGTTATGCTGATTGTAACGTTAGCTCAAGTGGTAATGTTTCGATTGGTACAATTCCTTCAATCATGTTAGCAGAAACTGGAATAGCATCTAATCAGTTTAGTGCAGGCTTAAATTGTAGTGGGTTTAGTTTGGCTTTTGCAAATATGACTTACTTAAAATATCGAGTGGATCAAATGCCAGTAAACTATATAAATAGTGTAACTGGTGAGCGTCTTATAGTGAATTATTTAGATACTAACAATAATCCAATCACTTTGGGGCAAGAAAGGGACATGAGTAGTTTTACAATCGTTAATTTTTTTAGTGGTCCTAATGGTTCACTTCCCTTCTATGCCAAAATTAATTCAGGCCATGCTGTATCCCCTGGGATCTACCGAGCTGAAACACCATTTAAAGTCAAATGGTATTATTCTGTGCCACAAGTTGCTTTCATAGGATTTGGAAGCTTTTTTCAAAGTCATAATTTTAGTCGTGGATTCCTTGGGCTTGGCTTTAGTTGGGGGGGAGGGAGTGATGCATCATTAAACTTGAGTTTAACAGTTTTGCCCGATTGCCGTATTTCGACCAATGATGTGAATTTGGGAACTGCTGCTTTTGCGGATGCCTTTGTACCTGTGCAAACTTCCATGGGCATACGTTGTTCTGCCAAAACATCTTATAACGTGGGGTTGAATAATGGTCTAAATCCTCAAGGGAGTCTTCCTGCACGTGCTATGAAATCTGAATTAGGAAATAATTATTTAAGATATGAAATTTATAAAAATTCAAGTACTGAACGTTGGGGCAGTAATGGGAGTGAGCGATGGTCAAGTGCTAATGCGACCACAAATGCTGGTAATTATGATGCGATAACTCAACAGGGTTATACCTTCACAACAAAAATCCTTGAAAATAATTTAGATAATTTACCTGCTGGTAAATATAGTGATACTGTGACAGTACAAGTTGAATTTTAGAAATGCTGATGATGAAATTATAATGATCACTCAGACGGCATTATGATTTCATCAAATAATAAAAAATAAATTTATATCTAATAAAATTACCATTTATCGGATTTTAGATCCATAGATACATTATTTAAAAATGAGATTTATTGTGGTTTGTTTTGGTGTTTTTTTTATTTAAGTGGGCTGGATATTCAAATAAGGATTATTCATCTTGCTGATTGTTTTATTTGAAAAAATAAATTATATATTTTATTGTGTTTAAAACAATATTTAATAATAAACATATGTTTTTTTTGTATAAAAAATATTATAATTAAATTTTATAAGGAGTTATTTTAGTGCGAGTTTATACATATTTTCGTGTCAATGTTTTTTCTGAAGAGAAGGATGATTATAATAGGTTTCTATCAATGGTGGGTTGTAAGATACCGGAAAGCAGAATGATTCTTGAAGAAGTTAAAGAGGATGTTTCTTTAAAGTATAGAAATAAATTTCTAGATTTAATAAATCACTCTATAGAAAATGGAGATTATTTATTTATAAGTGGATTGGATTCTTTAGGGAGTAATTTTAATGAAATAAATTCAAGTTTAAAGCTGATTTTTAAAAAAAAAGTTAGATTAATATGTTTTGAATTTTCTGGAAATGAAATTAGTGGTGATATTAAAAAACTTTTCATTCATTTTTTTAAAATGGCTTCTGATTTTGAAGAAAGGGTACAAGAATCAAGAAAAATAGTGACTAATAAGAATTTAAAAAGGGCTGGTAGACCCGAAATTCTTAATAATAAACAGAAGGATGAAGCAATGGCTTTATTTAAGAAAGGTCAGAGCGTTTATTCAATTGCAAAACAATTTTCTGTTACTAGAACTGTAATTTTACGATTAATTTCAAAAAAATCTATTGAAATTACATCAGAGGCAAATTAAGTGGACAGTAATATTGGTAATTACAAAACGAGTAGATTTGCAATTGCGCGAAAAAAAAATGATCTTAAAAAAAATATTATTGTTAAGCTTATTTATTTTATAACTTTGCAATCAAAATCTAAAAATAATTATAAATTAAGTCCAAATATTAATAACTGTATTATTAATGTGGAGTCTATTAGTGGTTCGGTAAAGTATGAGGTTTTAGAAATTCAATTTAAAATGAAAATGATATTTTTTTTGAATTTAGGTGAGGTATATTTTATTGATTTAAATCAATCGATTTTTGATCTTGTTCGATAAGATTCTTAGATTTGTTGAAATAATATTTTTAATATATTTCAAAAAGTAAGTATATTGAATTTTATTAAAAATTATTTGTTATTATTTTTATTTAAATTTCTTAAAATAATAATTTAGATATTTAAATTAAATATTAATTTGTCAAATTTTTACTAATTATCTATTAATCATAAAATACTTACTATGAAAGTTATCATGTGGTGTTATAATATAACATATCAATCGATTTAAACAAAGAAAAATCTGCATTAATTAATTACTGAAACTATTGATAATTTTGTCTTATTTCTATTATTAGTTTTGATAAATAAACTAAGTTATGAATTAAAATTCATAACTTAGTACTAAAAACTGTGTCTTTAAATCAGTTCTTTGACATTTGAAAAAGCTTTTCTAAGAATAAAAGATATTTTCAAATTACAATATTAAAGACTAAACCTCTTTCATAAATCAAAAAACGCTCATCTTTTTGTTTAATATTCATCCTGCAAAATTTAAGATTTTCAAGCATAATCTGTGTATGAAATATCTCGATTCAAAAAAAGCTTTCTGATTCTCAGTTTAAGCGTTATACAAGCATATTTTTGTTCGACATTTTCTCTAATGGTTGAACAAATGCAGATGCAAATTCCTTCTAAAGGCAGGCCACCGAAACTCTGTCTTGAAGATCAAGTATTACTCTGCTTAAGCTATTGGAGAGAATACCGAACCTTATTTCATGTTGCTGCAAGCTACGGTGTATCAGAGCCAGCAGCTTCCAGAATTGTTCGTCATGTTTAAGATAGTTTAATCCAGTCAGGTTTGTTTAATTTACCCAAAGATATCCCCAAAGATGAAGGTATAGACTGGAATGTTGTGATCGTAGATGCCACTGAAATTCCAATTCAAAGACCTAAAAAAACAGAAGAAAAGCTATAGTGGTAAGAAAAAGGCTCACACCTTTAAGGTACAAGCAATCCTTCACTGTAAAACTCAGCAAATATTAAGTTTATGCATGAGCAAAGGCGCTGTACATGACTTTGAACTGTTCAAAGGCAATCTGCATTTAGTCCTAACAAATTCATTAATTCTGGCAGATTATGCTATATATCCTAATAGCTTGTTACCATGTAAGGCTAAAAAACGTTGTGAATTAGATCCTTTGCTAAAAACATATAATCGAGAAATTAATAAAAGAAGAATAGGGATTGAGCATGTATTTGGTACATTAAAAACTTTCAAAATCCTTGCAGAGCGTTATCGAAATAGAGGGAAAAGACTTGGCTTAAGGTTCAATTTGATTGCAGGAATTTATAATTTGGAACTGAGTAAAAAGTGAGTTATGAAAGAGGTCTATTGTTGATTTTTATAAATATATGATAATAATTTAAAATTAAATGAGTGAATTTAAATTAAAGTGTGTTTGTAATAATTTGTTTTTATATATGAATATTTGTGAGATAGGTTATTGAAAATTTTCAACAATGTTAATACTTGCTTTTTTGTAGATTGATAATTTCAATTATTTTAAATGTTATTGAAATTATGGAATTTATGTTTTACTAGTAAGTGTAATTTTAAACCATTGGTTATTTTATTTTGGAGTGTAGTATTTATAATGTGTTTTAAATGGTTTATTTAATCGCTATTGCTAGTAAATTTAATAAATATTATTTTGAATATTTTATTTATTGTTTTTTATAAAATTATTTTATATCAGTAACTTATTTTTTATTATTTTAATGTTAAATAATTGTAACTTTATTTTTTATCCATTTGTCTGAAAATTATATCTTTTTGTTTTTTATATTAATTTGAGTAATTATAATGAAATCGTAGTGAGTTTTTCAATTGATGTTGATATTATAATTTTGCAAGGATGTTTACGTGAAAAAAAATTTGTTATGTATTTTTCTTTGTTTTAATTCAGTAGTAATATTTGCTGATAATTTAAAAACTCTGACTGATGAAGAGATGTCATCTATTAATGGGCAGGCTTTGCTAACCTTAAGTAATACGGATGATAAAATTCAAGGGTTTAATTTCTATAAATTAGGACTTGAAGCCGATTTAGCTCTTAATATGAATATTAAAAAATTACAATTAGGGTGTGGTGGCATTAATGGAGAAAATGGGTGTGATATAGATTTTGCTGATGTTTCTTTTGGATGTGTTGAAGGTAGTTCTGGTCAATGTATAACATTGCCTACTACAAATTTAGGTCAACTTATTGGGAATGATAATAATAATATTATTAGTAATCAAAAAAAATTAAAAAGCTTCGAATTGAGGAATCCATATTTACAAATTGCTATAAAAAATGCAAAAGATCCCAATAATAGGCAAATTCTAGGTATACAACTTGGTGCTGAAAATCTAAAAGGACCTTTGTCAATTGGGAATATAAATAGTTATAGTGGGTTTTTAAATGGCAAAGCTAATTTGACTATGCAAGGAGAAACCGATGTATCGCCAGTTAGTCAGTCTGTTGCGCGTTTTAAGGATACTAGCGCTTTTTTAGGATTGAAAGACTCGAACCTTGTAAACTTGTGGGTTCTAGGTCAAGTAGATTATAGAGACTTAACTGTAAATTATGGCACTGTATCAAGAACAAATCTTCCTGTAACCTTAAGTGGAAATAGAGTAACCCAAGCTAAAATTGAAGGACTTCGCCTTGGTGATGCTGTTAACCAAATCACAAATAGCATGGTTGTGGAAAGATCGTGTGTTCGAATTTTTGGTGCTTGTACAGGACAATTTGGTACAGGTGTAGCAAATTTGTTAATGCCATTATTGAAAGGTGGTGTTGGTGATTATGTTAAAAATCAACTGGCTCAAGGATTAAACACATCTGTAGCAAATATTGATAGCTATAAATTACCTTATAACCTTGCAAATCTTCATCAAGTAGAAATTGATTCAAGTTCGTTTGGATTGGCATTATCAGCTCAAGATATAAAATATCCGGGTGCTGATAGCATTTCAACAAGAGGATGGTCAATGAATATGTCACAGGCTTTGACACTTGATATTACTGATAAAACTAGTAGCTTTGTAAGAAATATTGTAGAAAATTCTAACGCAAGAGAAGGAAATATTGTTCAGTTACCTCCAGCGTTTCGAAATTGTTATGGCGGACTAAGATTTTGTTAAAAGTATAACTTAATAATGATTATCTAAATATATAAGTGCCACTTAATGATGATATATTGGAGAGGCTCTGTTACACGAAATTATCCGTAAGGTTTGATTGAGCAATATAATTCTCAGGCCAGCATGTAAAATCTATTGTAAGACCAATTGGTGTTCTTACAAGAACAGTATACTGCGAAGTTGTAATCAATCATGGAAATATCTCTACTGGGTTTGATTCCATTACTCAGTGGTATGCAAAATCAACAAATAAACAAGGACGTAATCAAGCTTACTCAGATACAGCTATTCAGTGCTGTTCAATGGTAAAATTTTTATTCTGGTTAACTTTACGAGTAACCACAGAATTTGTTTAAATTTTAATTCTTCTTTGGGATTAGATTGGACGGCACTAGGTTATTTCTACCATCTATAAAAAACAAAAGCATATTGATATTGCAATTAGCTTCAAACAAAGCAGAGATGAGCTTCCTTGCGTAGTAAACGACTCATCGTCGATTCTACTGGTTTGAAATTTTTATGTGAAGGAGATTGGAAGTGTAAGAAATATCAGCCTGAATATCGTCGTTAATGGCGTAAATTCTACAAAGCTCATGTATCAACTTAAATAGATATCAATAATTCTATAGCTGGTTTTAAAAGTTAAGAAAAAATACAATCACGTTGAAAATATAACCGACTTTAGTTTCCTAATAACCAGATAATTAGGGGGGAGAAGAGTGTACTATTTGTTTAATTTTTTGATTTATGCTTCATCTCAAGTGGCGGTTTTTTAGAATCTACCATTTTAATGGTTTTGTAAAAGTGTAGGTTGTTGTATAGGTTTTAATATTTTTTTGATAAAATTATATATAAATCAACATGAAAGTATCTATGCATCATAGGGGTGTGGGAGGATAAGTCAGCCATTGTTTCCATGCTATTCATGTATGTTAAATCTCTAAATTTAAATAATAAATAAGTTTATTTTGAAAGTTTGGCTATCTAACCAATTCTAACAACTTCTGTGCAAATCTGACCTAAGCAAAGGAAAAAGCATCGCTTTAGTGTACTTTTATTAGTGCCAAAATTGAGTCAACAATGTGTGAGGAAACAAATTGGTTTCTCTCGGTCGCCATCTTAACAAATTGAGGCTGATTCACAAAAAGGAATCCGAAGATGAGTGCGGAAATTAGCAACAAAAAGAAAATGGCATGATCTGCTCGTGCTATTGATAAGATGAAGATAGGGGGTGTCGTAAAAGAGGTGGGTTATCTCTATTTAACTAAAGTGATTATTGTTTTACGCTCTGAAGTTAAGAAAAATATACAAGGTGTGCGAAATTTAAAAGGACAACTTGAAGCAAGACGAACTATATGCTTATGTAATTACAGATAAAATAACATCTGATAGCATCGTCTATACTGATTAATGGCGTAGTTACAATTCTCTAGATATAGCGGGTTCTGCCATCATAAAATTTATCATTCTACGCACTTTGCAAATGGTCAAAATCATTTTTATGGAATCGAAAATTATTGGAATTAAAATCAAAGGTTAGTATGAAAATAATAATATACCGAAAAAGATTATTTCCCTTATTTTTGAAGGAAAGGGGGGCAAGATTTACTACGGAAGTCCAAAACCACTATTGAGAATTTTGAGATCATGGACTGGAATTTAAAGCTCATCTAGTAGGACTCCGTTTTTATTATTAGATGATCAATATTTTTTAAAAACAATTAATTACGCTAAATTAAAGCATCTATATTTATTTATGTTTGGAAGTTAAACAATTGATTACTTAATTTGAAATGGTAGTATGATTAATGGTTTTAATGTAAGGTATTTATATTTATAGAATTTTTCTGATTATTTAGCATTTTTGTTTTATATGATAAACAAAATGTTTAAGATGTAAAGAAAATAATAATCAATAATTTTAAACTTTAACGTCCAGTTTTTTTAAGTAATTATTGTTTTGTCAAAATCAAGCACAAAGGTTAAACGAAAATATAATCGAACTTATCTAAGGAAAGGTGATCATGCATTTATTCTCATTTCTATCTTCTTAACGAGAGTTAAATATCAAGGTTGGAATGATGAACAAATTAAAAAAGTATTAAAAGAAGCGAAAAGTAAAGATTATGAATATTTATATTTTACTTTAAAAATGAGTTTAGATAAGGAAAATATTTAAGGTATATTGGAAATTCAGTTCAAAGGAACTGAATTTCCCTTTTTAATTATTGAGATTTTAATGTTTTTATTTCATTTTCTAAGGCTTCAATTTTACGTTCTTTCTTTTTAATCTTATTTAAATTTCCAGATTTTTGCTCTAGTTGTATTTCTGATTTAAGTTTTTGTATTTTAATTTCTTTTTCTTTGATTTTAGTGTCTGTTTTTTGCTTTAATGTCACATTATTGCAATGTATCTGATTTTCTTTTAGTGCTTTTTTAAGACCATTTATTTCGTATGTATTATTATGTTGTATTGCAATTTTTAATTTACTTTCGATTTCTTGTTGTTTTGATTCGCATGATTGAAAATTTTGAGCATTTGAAGTGTTAATTGATACGAAGATTATTGAGGCTGTAGCAATACATTTATAAAAATTCATTCAGGTTATTTCCTTTTTAGCGTTTGATTGTTTTTATTTTAGTTTGAAAAATATTTATTTATCAAGTTATTTGATAAATAAACTTGATAAATATGATTGATTTCATTTTATTTCTTTAAGTCATTATTAAAATTCAATAATTTGTCTTGTATTGGGTATTTTATTATTTTTGTTAAACTTATCACTCTTTTTCTTGTGAGTTATGAGTAAATTTATCTAATTGAATTCAATAAATAATTTTTTAAAATAATAAATTTATATTTAAATTTTTAAGAAAATTTGTTTTAAATGTATAAGTAATTTGTGTGAAATGTAAAGAATTGTTTATCGCTTAAAGATTATTATCCTCATAGTTTCATTTGGTTTTATTTATCATTTAAAGGTGTATTTATGAAATTAGTAAATCGTTTTCTAGCAATAGCAACTATGAGCATTATGGTTACAGGCGTTGCAAATGCTGCGCCTACAGTAACATTTCAAGGGGAAGTTACAGATCAAACTTGCCAAGCTTCAATCAATGGTGGAACCAATGGCGTGGTTTTACTACCTACGGTATCAGCAAATACGCTAACTTCTTCTGGTGCCACAGCAGGTTTGACACCTTTTACGATTAATGTCACTGGATGTACTGCACCTAGCTCAGATCTTGATATTAAAACAAAATTTTTAGGTCACTCAGTAACTACGAGTGGCAATTTAGGCAATGTAGCAACAGTTAATCCTGCTACTAATGTTGCGATTCAGTTGACTAAAGAGGCTGCTGGAACAACTTCAGTTGTTCTAAATGGGCCAACAGCTGTTGAAGGTCTGAAATTACTCAATGGTGCAACAAGTGCCAGCCATGATTTTGGTGCGCGTTATATTTCTGAAGCTGGTGGTGCAACACAAGGTGCTGTGACCTCAGTTGTTGAATACACCTTAAGCTATCAATAAGGTTTTATCTGATCTGCTACTTAAGTAGCAGATCAATCAATTTTTTGGTTGGAGTGGTAAAAATGAGTAGGTGGATCGTCAATATTATAAAAAGTCATATCTTGATTGGTGGCTTAACCATAATGTCCGCTGCCTTCTCAGGTGTAGTTCTTACAGGAACACGTGTAATTTTTCCTGATGGCCAAAATGAAAAAACGATTTACTTACAAAATAAAGATCAATATCCAAACCTTGTACAAATTTGGCTAGATGAAGGGGATGAAGATTCTACTCTTGAAAAAAGCAAAGCTCCCTTTGTTGTTAGTCCACAGATTTTTCGGATAAATCCAAATACTGGACAAACTGTACGCTTAATATTTACGGGTGAGGAAAACGTCTCAAAAGATGTTGAGTCACTGTTTTATTTGAATTTTTCTGAGTTTCCTGCACTAAAAAAACAAGACAGCGATAGTAGCCGTTTAATGATTGTATTTAAGAATCGTGTCAAGGTTTTTTACCGCCCTAAAAATTTGAAAGGTTCTACAGCAGATGCTTATAAAAAAGTTCAATTTGCCTTGGAAAATGATGGAACAAAAAAGCAATTAAACATTCAAAATTCATCTGAATATTATGTGAATATTAAAGAATTAAGTTTAGTTGCTGGAAATAGCGAAATCGTGGTGAAAAAAAATGACTTAATTGCTCCAAAAGCTAAAGTTAATTGGGTAATAAATAATAATACGCATAGTTTAAAAGATTCAAAAATTAAACTTACCCTTGTTAATGATTATGGTGCTTTAGTCGTCCACGAGATTCCTCTGAATAAATAATAAGCGAGTATAATATTATGTTTGCTGAATATTTTGGCCGTAGAAGCTTATTGTCTATATTTTTAGTAGGTTACTTGATTGGTGGTTATAATTCTGCCGATGCAAATGATCATGTTAATAACGATGGTGAATATATATTTGATCAAGCATTATTCCGTGGGCAATCTGATCATCAAATTAAGCTATTAGAACGTTTAAGTGAAAAAGAAGATATATTGCCAGGCTTTTACAAAGTGGATGTTTTTGTTAACAAGCAAATTATTGAACGTATGGATTTAAAGTTTGTAGAAGACCAACAAAAAAATATTTCTCCATGTTTTGATTTAGTTGCTATAGAAAAATTAGGAATTTCAGAGCAAATTTTGATAAATATTAAAAAACAGCAAGATCAATGTGTTCTCTTATCAAATTATATTCAATCCAGCTCAATAGATTTTAATTTTGAAAAGCTTCGACTTGATATTAGTATCCCTCAAAATGATATGCATAATATTCCACGGGGTTATGTTAATTCATCCCAATGGGATGCGGGTGAAAGTATTGGCTTTATCAATTATCTGGGTAATTATTATCATACTTCATATCAATTACACGACCATTCGCAGACTCAATCTGCTGCATATGTATCATTAAATGGTGGTGTAAACATTGGAAAATGGCAATATCGTCAACAGTCTAATATTAATTATAGTCCAGAAATAGGGACAAAATGGACCAATATTCGTAGTTATATTTCTCGCCCTATAGAACCTATTCAAGGTGTATTGACTTTAGGGCAGACCTATAGTTCTGGAAAGTTTTTCTCAGGGTTAAGTTTTAATGGATTGAGCCTTAGTTCCGATGAAAGGATGTTACCTGATTCATTACGAGGCTATGCACCAACGATTCAAGGTATAGCTAAAACCAATGCAAATGTTTCTATATTGCAAAATGGAAAGGAAATTTATCAGACAACAGTAGCGCCAGGCGCGTTTAAAATTTCTGATTTATATCCTACAAATTTTAATGGTGATTTAATCGTTAAAGTTAGAGAAGCTGATGGAACGATTTCTCAGTTTAGTGTTCCATTTTCAGCTGTACCTGAGTCTCTACGTTTAGGTGCTTCACGTTATAACTTAGATGTAGGGAAAACTCGTGATATTGGAGAGGACACTTTTTTCTCTAATCTTACTTATCAACGAGGAATAAGTAATAGCGTCACTTTAAATTCAGGATTACGGCTAGCAGATGGTTATCAAGCTGGCCTCTTAGGCGGAACATATGCATCACATATCGGTGCTTTTGGTGCTAACTTAACTTACTCTAGAGCAAGTTTACCTGATGAAAATATAATAACAGGTTGGATGACTAACCTGACCTATAGTAAGACTTTTCAGCCTACCAGCACGACAGTATCTTTAGTAGGCTATCGTTATTCAACTGAAGGATATAGAGATCTAGGCGATGTTATTGGGCTGAGGAATTCTTATAAACATGGTTATCGTTGGGAGTCATCGACTTACCAACAACGCTCCCGTTTTGAAATTACGCTGAACCAAAGCCTTGGTGATTACGGGATATTATTTTTATCAGGGTCAGCACAAAACTACCGTGATGGTCGTGATAATGATGTGCAGGCACAAATTGGATACGGCAAAGCATTTCAAAATGGTTTGACGCTCAATCTGGCTGTAATGCGACAACATTATGCTTATGACAATATCATCAACAATAGATTTGATGAAATAGATTCAAAGCTACTTGATAATCGTCAAGATACCTCAGTGAATCTTTCCTTGAGCTTTCCTTTAGGGCGATACAAAAAAGCAAATTTACCGAATTTAGATTTAGCTTACTCACATTCTGAAAACGCTAAAGAGTTTTATCAAAGTACATTGTCTGGTTCTTTAACTCAGGATCAATCACTGAATTATGCAGTAGGTCTCAGCCATGATCGAAATATGCAAGTGACGACTTGGAATACAAATCTCAATAAACGTCTAGACAATAGTAATTTAGGTCTAAATGCTTCAATGAGTGATAACTACTGGCAAGTTTCAACTAATCTGCAAGGCGCATTAGCGGTGCATTCTGGAGGGATCACATTTGGTCCATACCTTGGTGAAACTTTTGCTTTAGTTGAAGCCAAAGGCGCTGAAGGTGCACGACTCTTCAATGGTCAAGGTACACGAATTAATCATCAAGGCTATGCACTTATTCCTGCAATTACACCTTATCGCTATAACAATATTTCATTAGAACCAAAAGGCATTTCTGATCGTGTTGAGATTGAAACAAATGATCAACGTATTGTTCCCTATGCTGGTGCAGCGGTAAAAGTAAAGTTTAAAACCAGAATGGGTTATCCATTACTCATCCAAGCAAAATTGGATGCTGATGAATTTGTTCCTTTAGGTGCTGATGTAATTGATTCGCAAAATAATGTGATTGGAATGGTGGGGCAAAGTGGTCAAATGTATGTTCGTACTCCAGCAAAGCAAGGGGTTCTAACTGTCAAATGGGGCGAAGAATCAGATCAGAAATGTGATGTTCATTATCAGTTGAATGATGAACTTCTTAAACAAACGATTATTCGTCTGGAAGAAACGTGTAAATCTGGAGAGTTGAAATGATCCGCATACAATTCAAAATATTAATTTTATTGGGATTCTTTTTATCTATCTTTGCCCATGCTAACTGTACAAAAGTGGGAAACTTTCTAGCAACTGATGGTACTACTGCACCTATTGTGTTTGGAAAAGTAAACTTAACAAGTTTATATTTACAACCTGTTGGGAGTTTAATGGGGAGTGCTGTTGTCCCTCCAACAAGTTATACCTATGGTGGAGCGAATGCCTCGACAGTATTTTGGGAGTGTGACCTTACAGATTTACCGAATATCCAATTTTTGGTTGCTACAAATGGCGATGATCGAGTAGGGGGCTATTGGGATTTGGGTGGACTCTATGATGGACTTCCCAGTGTATATGCAACTTACTATAAGTATGTTGGTCTTAAACAAACAATGGATGGGGTAGTTTTAACTCGCTATTGGAAATCCTTGCCGGTCAAAAATTATCAAACTGTCGGAAGTAAAATACGAATTAGACTACAAGATATCCCATCGCTTTATGCAGAACTCTATAGAGTTAGCCGTTTAGCACCTCAATCTGGTTCAGGTAGCGCTTATTGTGGAACTGGTATAGACAATCAAATCACGGTGGGTTCATATACCTGTATACAGCCTAATGCATATATTCAATTAAAAGGACCGGGTTTAACCAGTGATAATGTTGGAGAAGATTCGAATACAAATTATAGATTTTGGGGGGTAAATAATGGGATAGGCTATGGAATGCGCTCTGGAAACTCACTTGCGAATCAGCCAACTTGTGTTGCTCGAAATGCGACTCCTATTGTTTTTTTCAATACGATTAATACTCTAGCGCTTGGTGCAAATCAATCTGTACAAGAGAACTTTAATGTATCTATTGAATGTTCCAATCAAGTTACTTCAGGTACAGCAAGTAATCAGACTGCTATTGGTATACAGACTTCAAATGGTGCATTTGCAGCAGCACAACAATTAGGTTTAGTAAATGCCCAAAATGGTGTGACTGCTTTACTCTCAGATAATTATACTGATGCACAGTCAGCAAAAGGTGTAGGAATTTTCTTAAAAAACACAAATACTGGGACAGATATGAATTTTGTTGGTCAGCCAGGTTTAGCAGGTGGGGGTACTGCTGCTGGTTGGTATCCTGTACTAAGTGGAGCGCAAACAGGGGCATCAACAGAGTCAGGCTATACGCATTATCTACATAATTTTACCGCAATCTTAAAAAAACTACCTGGAACTGAACCAATTAAAGCTGGGAAAGTTAATTCCACAGCATATGTATTAGTTAAGGTACAGTAATGAAAATAACAAAATTTACACTATTATGTATTTGTTTGTTTTATTCATTTCTATGTCAAGCTGGGGTATTGGCTGCTAAAACACGGGTAGTTTTTAAGGACGGTGAGCATGAACAAAGTCTAATGTTAGCAAATACTAATGACTATCCTATTATTCTACAAACATGGGTTGATCAAGGAGAAGGGGATCCTGATATTAATAATATGCCGTTTCTAATATTACCACCTTTTGTAAAACTCGCATCAAATGACATTCACGGGCTTAGAATTTTATATAATGGCAAGGCTCTACCAAACGATAGAGAAACTGTTTTTTGGTTAAATCTATATGAAATACCAATGATTAAGCGCCATAGCGATCAAGCTGCGTATATGAATTTAGCAATGAATACTCAGCTTAAATTATTTTATCGTCCTAAACAGATCGCAAAAATGTTGCCTGAAATGATTGTAGAAAAAATACATTTCAAAATCGTTGAACAAGATAAAAAAAATTATATCGAGTGTGAAAATCCCACGCCTTATCATGCTTCATTGATCAACTTAAAAATTGAAAGTTCTTCTCAAAAAATATATATACAATCAGAAATGGACATGATGTGCTACCCGTATTCAACTAAACGTTATGAAATAGCTGGTGAACTTAATAAAAATGATAATTTATATAAACTTAGCTTTAATTTTCTTGATGATGATGGTAATGCAATTCACTTTCAGAAAAATCTGAACCCATTTAGCTAATGATATAGAACCTTGGTATAGTTCTATATGTTCTAATAAAATCTGATGCTTAGCGATTAATCTTTTTTAGATGTACAGGGGAAATTAAAGATGAAGCGTATTTATAGTTTGAAGTCTGTGACGAGCGGTTTAATTGATTTGTTAGAGCTTTTTGTTTTAAAAAAAAATTTAAATGTCGCTAAAATTTCAAACAATTTGCATGAATACAAACGAATTCCATTTACTGAATGGTTAGCAATGTTGAAAGCAATTGAAGAAAAATATAATAGACCATCTCTAGGATTAGAAATTGCTAGATATGTAAAACCTTCACATTTAGGTATTTTAGGATACATCGGCTTATCATGTGAAAGCTTATATGATGCACTGCCTTTTTTTATTAAATATCAAAGGCTCTGTTATGACTTTATGCAAATGGAAGTTTCTATTGAAGATGAAAGCCTTGTTGTTTCATGGGAGTTTGATGCAAACTTTAAAGCGGGTAAGTTAGCGGATGAGACAATGATTGCTATATTTTTTAATATTGTAAACATCATTGTAGCGCCCAATGTTGTGAAGTTGAACAAAGTGGAGTTTGTATTCGATCGACCCAAAAATCCACGTACTTATGAAAAATATTTTGATTGTAATATTGAGTTTTCAAAAAATAGAACAAGGATGTTTTTTGCGAAAAGTAATTTAGAGTTGCCAATAAATAAGGCTGATCCTGTTTTAAAAAATATTTTAAATAGGCAAGCAGACATTTTGTTGACGGAGCTACCAGAGGTGAATTCATTTGATGAGTTGGTGCAACAAAATATTATCAAAGCTATTCATCAAGGTAATATCAATATTGAATATGTTTCCAAAAAAGTAGGTCTTCCTACGAGAATTTTTCAATACAAATTACAAAAACAAGGTTATACATTTAAGCAACGTCTTAACCAAGTTAGAAAAGGACTGGCATTACAATACCTTGAGGACAGGTCATTGAACATTAATGAGATATCAGCTTTGCTCGCTTATAATGAACAAAGTTCTTTCAACCGAGCATTTAAAACTTGGTTTGGTATGAGTCCAATACAATGGAGAAAAGATTTTAATAAAGATGCTATTTGAAATTGGTAAAGTTAAAGAATTATATTCATTTTGTTAAATTCACTAAATTTTATTAGAAATGGCCCAGAAATTACTTCTGTTAAATTTACATGTACTCGCTCAAACCTGATCTGACAGTTACCCTTTTTTAGTGTGTCTGTCAGGTTAAATTTGAGCTAGATTCTTTTCAGCCCAAATTCGCTTCCCTTCAAGTAATGTTTCTAGTGGTGTGTGACCACTGCACATTTTTCTCCTGATATGTTCGTTCAGTATTATAGAATTTTGCCAAACGTCTAGAGCAGCTTGTAATTTCGCTAAAGTACTATATAGCTTCTTCCTAAATGTAATTTGATAAAACTCTTGCAAGATCGTCTTTATGGAAACGCTCGCATATTCCATTCGTTTGTGGGAATGCTGGTTTTGTTTTTGTGTGATCAATATCATTGATGGCTAAACATAGCTCATAATTATGTTGTTCAACCTTACCGCAATATCCAATACCCTATCTGTCAGGATACGCAGCATTGGTAGATCATGTGACTGATAAAATGGTATACAGGATCATTTAAAAAGATCTGCTGCTGTAATCGGTATTTTCGTTGTATAGAGCTTGCGAACGACTTTGCTGTAGGTGTCGATGAAAGTTTGTTGAAAGATTCGACCAACACCTTTGAGATTGCCAATGTAAAAGATATCTTGTGCTCTAAGATATCCTGGATGGTGTATTTCTTTCATGTTTGCCTTTGGCTTGTGTATACGATCACGTTTTGGAACAAAGCTATTGAGAGATTTCATCGATTTATCAAGGCTTGGCCGTAGAAGATGAATGGCTTGTATGATAGGTTTTAGATACGGGTTTGTTGATCTGTGAATGATATTGCTGAACAAGGCCATACGGACTGGTTTTACAACAAAGTTCAATAAAAAAGGTTGATTAGGCTTTGAATGAGCAAGGTGTAGGGTACCTAGATTAGGTGTTATTACTGGTTTATCTATTTTTGCCACGCAACTTTAATGAAGCAAAACTGTTTTTAAGTGCTGAGAAATAAAATGATGAAGGTATCAAAACAAAGCTCTGTAAGCATAAGCTCTGAAACAAAAAGCCAGTTTGAATCTATTTTATCAGCACATTTACCTGAATCGAAATTAGTTGATCAGTTTCAAAGACACAAAAGAAAACTAAGAATTTCGTTGACTGATCGATGTAATTTTAAATGCAGTTATTGTATGCCTGATCATCCGACCTGGTTAGCTAAACAGGATATTTTAAGTTTTGAAGAACTTTATAGATTTTGCGAAGTGATGATTAAGCTTGGCATCACTCAAATTCGCTTAACGGGTGGCGAGCCGTTGATGCGAAAAGGGCTCGTTAATTTTATTTATACGCTCAATACGTTAAGACCATCAGGTTTACAACGTGTCTCAATGACGACGAATGCTTATTATTTAGAAAAATATGCAGTTGAGCTGAAACAAGCTGGGCTTGATGATCTAAATATAAGTTTAGACAGTATTGATCCAGACACTTTTTTTAAAATGACTCAAAAACCCTTAACACCCGTATTAAAAGGAATTGAGGCGGCAAAAGCTGCAAATATCTCAATTAAACTCAACTGTGTTTTGGTCTATGGAGAGAATCATCAGGAAATATTGCCATTAACTGAGTGGGCTTATCGAAATGACTTTGAACTACGATTTATTGAATACATGCCATTGGATCAACCTGAGCATTGGAAGCGTGAGAAAGTCGTGGTTGAGGATGACATTATCAATATACTTTCGCCATATTTTCGCATCGATAAATTAGAGCGAAATAATGACCCAGCCACAATATATACACTCAATCAACGTTTTAAACTGGGTATTATTTCCACCATCAGCAATCCTTTTTGTCAAAGTTGTGATCGTTTGCGTTTAACCGCGACGGGTGAGTTATTTACATGTTTGTTTGCCAATACAGGTATTTCTGTTCGACATTTATTGGATAAAGCTCAGGGAAAACAATTGATAGCAACAATTTTGGATACGGTTTGGCAAAAAAAGGCAGGATATATTGCTTACCAAGCTGCACCCATTCGTAAGATTAGTATGCATTCTATTGGCGGTTGATTTTATACATAGAGATAGAATTGTATATGCTTTTTTTATTTGAAATGAATCGCTTATTGTGAAGTTGTGTATTATTTAAATTGACAGGATTTTTTATGAAAAATGTAGGCATGAAGCCTGAGAGTTATCGTATTGCTACTGCAAGTTCAGAGTTATTCGCGCCTCCGCATTGTTTACAATTATTAGCAGAGGGTAATACTGAAAAAGGCGATGCACTAAAAACAGCACGAATCGCAGGGATTCTTGCAGCCAAACGTACCGATGAGCTTATTCCGCTTTGTCATCCTTTACCTATTTATCGAGCTGATGTCGATTTTGAAATACTAGCAGATCGCGTCAAGATTACGGCAACCGTAGAAACGATTGCGCCAACTGGTGTTGAAATGGAGGCTTTAACTGCCGCAAGTCTGGCTGCGCTCACGATTTATGACATGTTGAAACCGCATTGTGAACCAGATGAACTGATGATTGGTCATTGCAA
This sequence comes from Acinetobacter sp. BIGb0196, assembly GCF_011759595.1. Classification (NCBI taxonomy): domain Bacteria; kingdom Pseudomonadati; phylum Pseudomonadota; class Gammaproteobacteria; order Moraxellales; family Moraxellaceae; genus Acinetobacter; species Acinetobacter sp. BIGb0196. The sequence goes on from NZ_JAAOZA010000002.1 coordinate 1,904,832, forward strand.
ACTTGAATTGAAAAAGGGCGGGAAATCGCACTATAAACGTCATCTTCGACAAGCTGTATCAGCTGCAGTCATTGTTTTATCAGATAGTGTCGCTTCTGGAAAAAAACCTGATACTGCGGGACGTTCTGTGGTTGAAACCTTAACTGAGGCTGGATTTGATCCAATTCACTATCAAATCATCGCTGATGAGCCTTTGCAACTAAAACAATTGATTTCAGAGTTGGTGCAATCTTATGGATGCATCATTACGGTAGGTGGGACAGGCATAGGCAAGCGCGATATTACTGTTGATACGATAGAACCATTATTGGAACGAGAACTGAATGGCCTGATGGAAGCAGCACGTGCTTTTGGTCAAAGACGGACACCTTATGCTGCAATGTCTCGTGGTGTTGCTGGTTTTATTGACCGTTCACTGGTCATTACTTTACCAGGAAGCCGTGGTGGTGCTTCTGAATCTATGGCAGCGATTTTACCTGCCTTGGTGCATATCTTTGATGTATGTCGAGACTTACCACACCCAGGAGGTTATGAATGAGTTGTTCTGGTCAAGGATTAATAGGTTTAGATCAAGCATTGGCAGCTTATTCTACAGTTGAACCGCGAGCGGTTCAGACTCTGCCACTGGTAGAAGCACATCAACATTATCTGGCACAAGATGTCCTGTCTGAGATTGCATTACCTCTATTTACTCAGAGTGCAGTAGATGGCTATGCCTTAAAAAGCGAAGATATTCTTGCCGGTATTACCGTGTTTGAATTGGTTGGAGAAATACGCGCAGGTATTGAAGAATATGTTCAGATCGAGTCTGGACAATGTGTTCGAATTTTTACAGGCGGTAAATTGCCAGATTCGGCTGATACAGTTGCCAGACAAGAAATAGTATCTAAACTAGATAGCCGAATCAGCTTAAATCAAGCGCTTAACAAAGGGACAGATATTCGTTATCAAGGCGAAGAATTATCCATTGGGACAATATTGGCAAAGCAGGGCCAATATCTAAAAAGTGGCTTAGTTGCATCACTAAGTATGGCTGGGGTAAAAGAGGTCAGTGTTTTTAACCGTCCTCGTATTGCTGTATTGATTACAGGGGATGAAGTCAGCAAAAGTCTTGATAATAGCGCTCAGGTTTTTGATGCGAATTCACCAATGGTTTTGACATGGTTGAAGGAAAGAGGTTTTTACTCGATCCATTTAGAACATGTGATAGATGACGAAACTGTCTTGAAAAAGGCTTTAGCAAATGCCTTAGATCATTACGATTTAGTTATCACAACTGGTGGGGTTTCAGTTGGGGATTATGATTTGATTCGCCCTGTTTCTCTTGCATTAGGGGCAAATGAAATTTTTTGGCAAGTTGCTCAGAAACCAGGCAAACCGATTTATTTTGCTGAATATAAAAAACCAAACCAGTCTTCCTATTTATTAGGGTTGCCGGGTAATCCAGCAGCAGTATTTGTTTGTTTAGAAATCCATGTGTTCACTTTGCTTAAAGCAATGCAAGGTTTAAAAGAAGCCAAACCAGAATGGGAGAAGGCAAGCTTAAGCGAAGCTGTAAAGGGTGATAGTCGAGAACAACTGTTGCGTATGAAACTGAATGTTGATGAGCAAGGGCAACTTAGTGTTTCAAAACTCAAAAAACAGCAATCGCATATGCTAAGTAATTTAAGTGAAGCGAATGTCATTGGTCGAATTCCAGTGTTTAACAATGCTGAAAATTGCCCCAAATTCATTGAGTTCATTCGTCTTTAGTATTTTGAGTCTGATACGCTTGGGTAACAATAAAATGTCTCAATATCCAAATACTGACTTAGTCATTTTAGCTGGTGGTCAAGCTAGACGGATGCAAGGTAAAAACAAACTTTTGCAGCAGTTTGATCATGAAATGCAACTGCTTAAAATCTACCATCAATTTTGTGATGAGGTTGCGAAAATTTGGGTGAATAGTCATCAGGACTGTATTGTTTATCAGGAGATCATCGCTGAAATAGCCTGTTTTTCAGATGATCAGGCGGGATTTTTAGGGCCATTAATGGGAATGAAAAGCGCATGGGCACATGTAACTACAGATTATATTCTGTTCATTCCCTGCGATATTACTTTTATCCCTAAAGATGTCTTATCAAAAATGCATCAAGCTTTATTGGAGGCAGAAAATTCTCAAGCTGTATTTATCTCTATAAACGAACAAAACCTTTACCCCTTTTGTTTGTTGAAAAGAGACAGCTTAGCTACGCTCGAAAAGCATTTGGCTAATGAACAATTAAGTATTCGAAAATGCTTTGATGATTTGAATCCAAAGGTCGTTAAATATGAAAACCCTATAAGTTTTCATAGCATTAATTCAGAACAGGAGTTAAGACTATACCGTGAAGAATTACACATATTCAGTCGTTCAAATTCAATTTAGTTCACCCTAAATACTCATTGTGGCGCTATGCTTAAGTAAAGGTGTTAAATGGCAGAGATTCAAATTAAGATTGAAACTTATGGTGCAATTGAAAGACTGTTACCTAAAGATTTAAATTTTTCTTGTGTTGAAAATAGTATGGTCTCAGAAATTTTGCAGCAAATTTCTGATCAATATCCTGATTGCGCTAGTCTTTTAGAGAAGTGTGCATGTGCGATTGGTGAAGAAATTATTCCCCGTCGACATCGATTAACAAACCATTGTACATTGGTTTTATTATCCCCTGTAGCAGGAGGCTAACATGACAGATAGATCTCGGATTAAGGAAACGGATCTGAGTTTAGATGATTTTAAAACCATTGATCATTTTCCTGAATGTGGTGGTATTGGAATTTTTATTGGAACGGTTCGAAATCACCATGAAGGTCGCAGTGTTAAGGCATTAAAATATACTGCTTATAAGCCCATTGCTGAAAAAATGATTCGTGCAATTGAGCAAGAAATACAAAACAAATATGCAGTATCATATATTCAGGTTATTCATAGAATTGGCGCTCTAGATATCGGAGGCAAAGCAATCATCGCAGTGGCTTATGCGCCGCATCGAAGAGAAGCTTTTATGGCGTGTGAAGAGGTTGTAGAACGTGTAAAACATGAAGTTCCAGTATGGAAAGAAGAGTTTTACTCAGATGGTTCCAGTGAATATGTTGCTGGCTGTTGTATCCGGAAAGATGAAGATGTTTCGCATAAACATCTTCATTTGAATTCACATTCTCATTAAGTCGTTGTAAATTAAGCAGCTTAAGTTATAAGAATGATGAATGATTATTATGAAAAGTTACCATGTAAAGTAAATGAATTTTTTCTTGAGCTGATTTTTTAATCAGATAAGCCATTAAAGAGGGCACTCAAATGAACGATTTAGAAAAAAATAAACCTGAAACAGAAGGCCAAGAACGCCATATTCAGGAGAATACTAATTTCGCGCGTATCGAACCCTATACGCACCCAGCTGGAGGTTGGGGCGCTTTGTTGAGTGTTGCTAGAAATTTAAAAAGGCAAGAAGTCTTTGCCAAAGGCTCAATTACATTAATGAATATTAACCAGCCGACAGGTTTTGACTGTCCTGGTTGTGCATGGCCTGAAAAAAAAGATACGCACGCATTTAACTTTTGTGAAAATGGTGCAAAAGCTGTTGCATTCGAAGCAACCAGTAAACGAGTTACTCCCGAATTTTTTGCGCATCACACGGTGAGTTGGTTAGCTGAGCAAAATGATTTTTACCTCGAAGATTTGGGGCGACTCACAGATCCAATACGTTATGACGCGGCTACAGATAAGTATGTCCCAATTTCTTGGGATGATGCATTTAAGCTTATCGCTCAACATCTTCAAGCTTTGGATCATCCAGATCAGGCAGCATTTTATACATCTGGTCGGGCAAGCAATGAAGCGGCTTTCTTGTACCAGTTATTTGTCAGAAGTTATGGAACAAATAACTTCCCTGATTGTTCAAATATGTGTCATGAAACCACCAGTATTGGTTTGAAGGATTCAATTGGGCTTGGCAAGGGTACCGTTACTTTAGATGATTTTGATCAAGCGGATACCGTATTTAGCTTTGGGCATAATCCTGGTACCAACCACCCTCGAATGTTAGGAACTTTACGTGAAGTATCGCGTAGAGGTGGAAATATTATTGCGATTAATCCAATCAAAGAACGTGGATTAGAGCGTTTTCAGGATCCTCAAGCAGCAATTGAGATGATGACGAATGGCAGTACGCCTATTAGTCGCTTTTATTTTCAGCCGAAAATTGGCGGAGATTATGCGCTTCTGTTAGGTATGATGAAGCATCTTCATGAATGGGATAAACAGGCAATACTCGCAGGTAAAACGGGGGTATTTGATCGGCAGTATATTGCTGAGAATACTGTTGGCTTTGATGAAATGTTAAAAGAAGTTGACCGAACAGAATGGCGTGATATTTATCAGTATTCAGGTCTCTCTCCAGAAAACTTAGAATCAATTGCTAAAATGTTTTGCGAGTCTGAGCGTTCGATTTTTTGTTGGGGGATGGGCATAACACAACATAGACACGGCACTGCGAATGTTCATATGTTGGCTAATTTACTTTTGGCAAAAGGACAGATTGGTCGTCCGGGAGCAGGCCTATGTCCAGTTCGTGGGCACAGTAATGTGCAGGGTGATCGGACCATGGGGATCAATGAATTACCAAGTGCAAAAATGCTGGATGATATTGATCGTGTTTTTAACATTAAATCGCCACGTAAACATGGCTATGGTGTGGTAGAAACGATTAAAGCAATGTATGAGGGCGATGTTAAAGTCTTCATTGCTTTAGGCGGGAATTTTGCAGTTGCGACACCTGACACTCCATATACTCAAGAAGCGCTTAAACGCTGTTCACTGGTTGTAAATATTGCAACAAAACTCAATCGTAGCCATCTCGTGTGTGGTAAAAATGCCTTGGTTCTTCCATGTCTAGGTCGTACCGAATTGGATAAGCAACTGAAAGGGAATCAGGCGATCTCAGTTGAAGATTCAATGAGTAATGTTCATTTATCCGCTGGGCGTAATGAACCTGCATCAAAGAACTTGCTTTCTGAACCTGATATTGTTGCACGAATGGCTGAAGCGACATTACCTGACTCTAAAATTAAATGGCGTTGGTATGTTGAGGACTATGATCGTATACGTGATTCTATTGAAGAGGTTTTTGAGGAATTTAAAGATTTCAATGGGCGAGCCTATCAACCAGGTGGTTTCCATCTTATTCATCCTGCCAATGTTAAAGTTTGGAATACCCCTGTGGGTAAAGCACAATTCCTGATTACACCATTAACCCAAGTTTATAACGATCAAGAAAATCAATTTTCTGCCCAGTATACGAAGAGCAAAGTCTACACCTTAATGACGATTCGTTCGCATGATCAGTACAATACGACCTTATACGGCCTAGATGACCGCTATAGAGGTGTGTTTGGCCAGCGCCGTGTATTATTTATAAATCAACAAGATATTGATGAAGCAGGTTTTGTTGCTGATCAATGGGTTGATATTGAAAGTGTATTCTCTGATGGGGTAAAAAGAGTCGTGAAAAGTTTCCGAATCGTTCCCTATAATATTCCACCAGGAAGTCTGGCCGCTTATTATCCTGAAACCAATCCACTGGTTGCGCTTTCAAGTCATGATCAATACGCCAAGATTCCAGCTTCAAAAAGTGTTCCTGTTATTTTACATGCTGGCGATGCACCTGAGCACTTCAATTTATTTACTGAGGTCGATCCTGAGAATGCAGAAAAAAAGGTTGAGATTTAATTATTTACTGGTTTATTGCAGGATACGTGAAATTGGATAGTAACCTATGATTGCTATCCAGAATTGTAAGGAAAGCTCAAGTTGGAACCACTATTTTCAGGTTATGCGTCAGTTCAAATTACACGATTTGATCAAGATAAAACAGATGTTCAGTTTGATCAGGTTGTTCAAGAATATCCTATAGCATTGGTTTATAACGGTATATCTCATGCTGTGATGATGGCTACACCAACTGATATCGCTGAATTCGCAAAAGGATTTAGCCTTTCTGAAGGAATAATTGCAAGTTTAAAAGAACTTTACTCGCTTGATATTATTCACAACAATTTTGGTATACAGGTTGAGATGAAAATTTCATCAAAAGCTTTTATGGCATTAAAACAACACCGCAGAATGCTGATTGGTAGAACAGGATGTGGTTTATGTGGTATAGAAAGTCTTCAACAACTTCAATTTTCATTACCAAAAATTAGTTCTACAATTCAATCAGAATGGTTAAGAGAAATTCCTAACGCAATCAAACAATTAAAAAACCAGCAAAAGATTACCGCTGTGACTGGCGGAGCTCATGCTGCTGCTTGGGTTGTGGAGGGGATCATTCATGCTATTTTTGAAGATGTTGGACGACATAATGCGCTAGATAAATTACTGGGCCATATCTCAGCAGAGAACTTTGATTTGTCAAAAGGATTTGTGGTGATGACCAGTCGAGCAAGTTACGAACTGATTAGAAAATGTGTTGTATTAAATATCGCATTACTTGCAACAATTTCTGCGCCTACCAGTATGGCAATAGAGATGGCACAAGCTTCAGGTCTCACATTGGCAAGCTTTTGTCGGGGTGACGGCTTCGTTCTTTATAGTCAGTAATGCTTAGCGATCAATTTTTTGTTATTCAAAGGAAGATGTCGATGAAAAAAATTTTATTCAGTTTAAGTTTGCTTGCCATGGGCCATGCTTATGCAGAAGATACAATCACAGTCTACGCTGCAGCCAGTTTAACCAATGTTCTAGCAGAACTAGATCAAAAATATGAAAAGAAAAATAATATAAAAATTAAAACATCTTATGCAGGTTCATCGACACTGGCAAAACAGATTGAAGCAGGAGCACCAGCCAATTTATTTATCTCTGCCGATGAGCAGTGGATGAATTATTTACAAGATAAAAAATTGATTAATCCTAAAAATAGAAAAAATCTACTTGGTAATCGTTTAGTATTGATTAGCCCGAAAAATCAAAACATACCATTCAAAATGACCCCATCATTTGACCCAACTACCGCATTTAAAGGCAAGCTTTGTACAGGCGATACCAAAAGTGTTCCTGTTGGGAAGTATGCGAAGCAAGCTTTAACATCATTGCAGTGGTGGGAAAAAATTCAGCCGCGTTTAGTTCAAGCAGAAGATGTTCGCGTTGCACTGAATTTTGTGGCACGTGGGGAATGTAATGTGGGGATTGTTTATTTAACTGATGCTGCAATTAGTCCAGATGTTAAGGTTATTGCTGAGTTTCCGTTAAACACGCATACACCGATTGTTTACCCAATGGGGATGGTAAAACCGACCCCTGAAACTGTTAAGTTTTATCAATATTTACAAAGCAATGAAGCTAAAACCATATTTAAAAAATATGGCTTTAGTGTTCTTAATTAGAAATCGGCTATGTTTGATGTACTGTCATCAGCAGAAATTGAAGTCTTAAAACTCTCTTGTAAAGTTGCTGGTTTTTGTCTGATTTTTAGCTTGATTCCAGCCATTATCGTTGGCTGGATTTTGGCACGTAAAGATTTTTTCGGAAAATCATTATTTGAAACATTGATTTTTTTACCTTTGGTGTTACCGCCAGTTGTGCCAGGTTTTTTACTTTTACAAGTTTTTGGTAATCGAGGCTTCTTAGGGAAATATTTAACGGAGTTCGGCCTAGATTTTGCATTTAATTGGAAAGGTGCAGTCTTGGCTTCGGCAGTGATGGGATTTCCATTATTGGTCCAATCGATTCGTCTGGCGATTGAACTTGTTGATCAAAAGCTAGAAATGGCTGCAAAAACTTTGGGCGCATCTGCATTTTCAACATTTCTGCATGTGACTTTACCTTTAGCGAGTAGTGGTATTTTAATTGGTGCAATCTTATGTTTCTGTCGTAGTTTAGGAGAGTTTGGCGCAACAATTACATTTGTGGGGAATGTTGAGGGTGAAACCAGAACTCTACCGCTTGCGATGTATAGTTTGATGCAACAGCCTGATATGAATCATGCATTGCAACGTCTGATTATGATTTCATTGACTGTGGCATTTTTGGCATTATGGTTTGCACAGTGGTTTCACCGCTATCAAAAGAAAAAACAGAGTTAACGTAATGCATTTCGATTTTAAAATAACCCTGAAATTTAATAAATTTAATTTAAATCAGCAATTTAAGTCTGATGAAAGTGTGGTGGGATTATTTGGACATTCTGGTTCAGGTAAAACCAGCATTTTAAATGCGATAGCTGGCTTACGTACGCCACAACAAGGCTGGATCAAAGTAAACCAAGATACTTGGTTTGATCATGAAACAAAAATCAATGTCCCCACTCAAAAACGCCGTGTGGGTTTAGTCTTTCAAGATGCCCAATTATTCCCACATAAAAATGTTATGGGGAATTTAAAGTTTGGATATAACCGAATTGATGTTGAGCGACGTCAATTTGAGTTGGACTATATCATTGAATTATTAAAGCTAAGCCATCTACTTGATCGGATGCCAATACACCTTTCTGGTGGTGAAAAACAGCGTGTAGCATTGGGTCGTGCGATTTTATATTCGCCGAATATTTTGCTATTAGATGAACCTTTATCAGCCTTAGATGCAGAGCATAAAGCTGAAATTATTCCATTCTTTCAACAAATAAAGAATGAGATTAAAATTCCTATGTTATATGTGACTCATGATATCGAGGAAGTCAAACTGTTAACAGATAGCATTTGGCACTTATCATGATTGTCGATTGGGTTTAATTTGAAAAATTCATTTTATATTTTTTTAGAATAAATTGGGGATATTTTAGAAATTTAGAACCATAAAATAAATATGGCAACTCAATTCTAGATTTGTATAACAACCTATGTTAGAAAAATAATAGGGTTACTAGAAAATGACTGCAAGAGAAATTAAAAGCTCTTTTAAAGCACATCAAGGTAGCAGCGTTTAATCGAAAACTAATAGAGCAAATATTAAAGTAAGTACTAAGGTAGACAAAATTTGTAATTCAAACTTATGATTTTTAATTTTATCTAGTGATATGATTTAAAACAATAAAATGAAATGAGATTGCTCCAATACATCATTTGTATTCGATTTTTAACAAATAGATGAATTAAAAAATAGCTGTTTTGGTAATGATAAGACGTGGTTAAAAATATGCATTATTTGCATACAAGATTTAATTTTTGCATTGTCGTTTTATAAAAAAAAAAGCAACACTTGCGACAGCGGATTGTTGAGCCAATTTTTTTAACGAAAAAGTAAAGCCATCGCTATGTAACCAAAATGGATAATCATCAAAGTCTGTATGTAAGATCAAAATTTTGATGTAAATAATATTAAAGAAGGAATTTGTTTTATGAATCAAAAAAAATTACTCAAATATATTTTGATTGCAATGATATCAGGAGTATTGGTGGGTTGGGTATGCCATAGTAATTTAAATACCATACAAGCAACTGAAATTTCTTCATACTTCAAGATTGTCACTGATGTCTTTTTAAGATTAATTAAAATGATTATTGCGCCTTTAGTATTTGCAACAATTGTTTCTGGCTTGGTATCAATGGGAAAGTCATCTTCTTTAGGATCAATTACCTTAAAAGCTATGAGTTGGTTTATTGGGGCATCTTTACTTTCACTTTTACTCGGTATGAGTCTAGCAAATTTTTTCCAACCTGGTGCTGGAATGAACCTGACTATTCCGAAGCAAGCTATCGATGTTGGTGTTAGTGCATCAGGTTTAAGTCTACAAACTTTTATTACTCATATTTTTCCACGCAGTTTTGCTGAAGCAATGGCGAATAATGAGATTTTGCAAATTCTAGTTTTTTCAATTTTCTTCGGTTCCGCATTAGCCTATGTTCAGCACGAAAATGAAGCTACTGTAATTGGCCGGATTATTGATGAGCTTTGTCGAGTCATGTTCCGCATCACAGATTATGTTATGGCTTTTGCACCTGTTGCGGTTTTTGCGGCAATTGCTTCTGCCATTACAGTCCAAGGACCTAGGTTAATTCTTGATTATAGTATTTTTATTGGAGAATTCTATATCGGATTACTGATTCTTTGGATGATCCTCATTTCATTCGGCTACATCTTCTTGAAAAAAGATGTATTTAGATTGATGCGAGTGGTTCGCGAGCCTACCATATTGGCATTTGCTACAGCCAGTAGTGAGTCAGCATACCCAAAAACGATGGAGGCTTTAGACAAATTTGGGATCCCTAAACGAATCACCAGCTTTGTGCTTCCATTAGGTTATTCATTTAATCTTGATGGGTCTATGATGTATATGGCATTTGCTGTTTTGTTTATTGCTCAAGCTTATAATATTGATTTGAGCTGGACTCAGCAGGCTTTAATTCTAGTTACGTTAATGATAACCAGTAAGGGAATTGCTGGTGTTTCTCGTGCATCTATTGTCGTTATCGCTTCAACTCTAGCCATGTTCAAATTGCCTGAAGCTGGTATTTTATTAATTTTAGCAATCGATCAATTTCTAGATATGGGACGTACTGCAACTAATGTCATTGGCAATAGCATTGCAACTGCTGTAATTGCTCGTACAGAAGGCGATAAATATGAGCATGCTGAACAAGAGAATGAAGTGATTGACTCAAATGCTACCCCAGTAAATCGATTAGCAGATAATTGCTAATCTGTTTTATGTAGCATATAAATAACCTACTAAAAAAGAGTATCAACAGTGATTTTAAATAGCAAGCTTGATGTTGTATTTATCACTTAATTTAATGATCACTATGTTGATGCGGGTTTTTAAGATCATAATTAAAATACCATATGCTAATTTTTTATTTTTTTGGTGCAGTTATTGATCTCCATATCTGATTAATACTATTTGAAATAACAATTTTGTGTCTGATAATGTAGACATCTTGAGATGTATTATAGTTTTTGTTATCTATTATTTTTAATTTGTTTTCGGAGATCTCTTTTTCAATTAATAATTTTGGTAGCCATGCTATACCCAAACCTTGTATAACTAATTCTTTTAAATCACTGGCATTATCTGTTTCATATAGAGTTCGATAATTTAGATTTTTTTCAATCACCTCATCAACGCAGTTTCTTAAATATGCTTGTTTACTATATGCCAATAGGGGGAAAGGCTGATCAATTGAATATTTAGGAATACCATTATCAAGTGCAGTAACAGGGAGTATTTCCATTTTCACAATTTTATGAAAGACAAAAAGAGAAAGATCAAGTTGCTGTAATGTTTTTTGATCGCAATAGCAAATTAATAAATCACAAGAGCCATCTTTGAGTAAACCCAGCCCTTGTTTGAAGTTGGATGCAATAATTTCTAATTTTAAATCTTCTAAATTTATTAATGAATCATTGATAAATCGTGGGAAAAATTGGGTTGTTAAGGAGTGTGATACAGCAAACCTTATATTTAATTCATTATTTTTAATATTTTTTTCAAGATAGTTGATTGTTGCATTAAGTTGGTTTTGGATGTTTTTTGAGGAAGCTAATAAAATTTGTCCCGCTTCGGTAAAATCAATATTTTTACTATATCTTTTTAGAATTTGGAATCCAAATGCATTTTCAATGTTCTGAATTCTCCGTGTAAATGCAGATTGTGTGACATGTCGTACCTCTGCTGCTTGAGAAATTGATTTTTCTTGCTCTAGAGCAAGTAAGTCTTCAATCCATCGAATTTCTAATGTCATAACTAATACTTAATGCAGACTTTTATAAATTATAATATATTATGTGGAAAATTAATGTATTAATATTTTTAAAAAATATAAGAAATAATTTTAATATCAGTTTTCTATTGCTAGGGATTTTTTTTGATAATTATTAACCAATTTTTAGAGTATACGCTATTATAAATATTGCTTAATTTAAAATGAATGGTTTTTAAAGTATATTTTTTAGAATCTTAGCTATAAATAATCAGGTTCTAGTCAAAAAAAAGCATTTTTGCTGAGCTTGTTAATTTTCTTTACGATCTAATAAAATCTGATAATTTTGATAAAGAAAGATTAGCAGAAATAATATTAACTATTGGAAAATTAAATATAGGAAATTATAGATATTTAAGCCATTTAGTGACAATCTTAAGTGAAGAGTTTTCTATATTCATGTTTGATTAAATCATGAGATGATAACTTTGTAGAACCAGTCTTGGCAGTAGCTCAAAATAAATGAGTTATGTCATATTTTTGTGGACTTTTCATTGCTAAAGTATAAATTTAGTTATAAATGGGTAGTAAGTTTTTATGATACAAAACATAGAGTTAAGGTGGTTGTATGATCTTATTGTTTTAGAAAAGTATCGAAACTTTACAGTTGCCGCAGATATAAGAAATATTTCGCAATCCTCTTTAAGTAGACGTATTCAGACTTTAGAGAACTCTTTGGGATTTGAAGTTTTTGACAGGGATACATCTCCTCTAAAATTGACAGAAAAGGGCAAGCTATTTCTTTTACATGTAAGAAGTTTATTAGATGATTTTGAATACAACATCGATAAAATTAAAGGTACTAATGATATAAGAAGTAGAGTAACTATAGCTTCAGCACATTCATTAGCAGGATATATTTTTCCTAAAATTTTGGGGAATTTAAAAAATTATCAAGAAAAAATCTTTTATGTTGAGTCAATCAATGTAAATGAGACAGTTGATCATCTAAGAAATGGGAAATGTGATTTTATCGCTTCTTTTTATGATGATGAGCTTATGAACACTCAATTTTTATGCCATAAACTTTTCTCAGCAAAATTATATTTAGTTACGGCCCCAAATCATTTAGGGTGTCCTAAGTTTTCCCTTGAAGATGGTTCGCTTCCTTTAATGAATTATACCGATGATAGTTATATGGGAAAGAAAGTAAATAAATTTCTTCAAGAACATCAATCTCATTCTTTTAGTACTACGTTTGTATCATCAATGAGTATCTTACTTAAAGATATGATTAAAGGGGGATATGGTGTGGGCTGGTTGCCAGATTACAGTATCCAAGATGAACTTAAAAATAATGAACTCATGGTTATTCCTCTAAAAAACTCTGTGTTATCTGTTGATATATATTTATATAGAAGTAGTTCTAGATTGAATGCCGCATCAGAAGGATTATGGAGTTTTGTTAAAGCTATAGATTGGGAAATTACATAGATGGAAATAAATCCGTAGCACTTTAGTTTTTTAAATAATTGTACTTTTAAGTTTGTAGCTCTGATCTAATAATAATGTTTATATCAGTCTATTGCACACACCAATAACTCAAAAAAGTGAAGATATTCATACAGTCAAAATTATTAAAATAAAAATAAAATCATATAGGTTTATAATCATTTAATATGTTTATACAAAAATATCATTATTGTTTAGCCTATTTTTTAGTTAATCATAATAATTAAACTAAAAGGTATTTTAAATATCAACATCATTCCCCAAAAAGTGCATTAAAATGATGCAAAACTTATGCATTTTTTAATATAGCTATGCAAATTATGCATCATTATATAATGCCTAGATTTAATTAATCTAATTAAATCAATAATTTGATATAAAAATTTAAAAAATACAAATAGAATGCTTATGCATTTTTTGGATTTTACATCTATTTTTTGCAAACTGATAAATTTTTTTCTTGCAATGCTAAGTTCATATAGTAATTGCTCGGAAATGGATATGAATAAACCAATTGGAATTTTAGGTGGAATGGGGCCACAGGCGACAGTTGATGCCATGAATAAAATTATTAAAAATACTAGAGCAAACTGTGATCAAGACCATATTCCGGTCATAACTGTATGTATTCCAGACATACCTGATAGAACAAAATCCATTTTGAATAAAAATGATAAACCATTAGAAAAGATGGTTGAATATTTACGAATTTTAGAAAATGCCAATGTCGGATGTATAATCATTCCATGTAATACTGCCCACTTTTGGTTTGATCGGTTGCAAGAATCTACTCATACAAAAATGATTAGTATTGTTGAATCAGCTATTCAATATATTAAAAATAGTAATATTCAGGAAGTCTGTATTTTAGCGACTACGGCTACAATTAGTACTCAACTTTATCAAAAGGAATTTGTTAATAATAAAATTAACTTCACTATTCCTTCTTCTTTTTTTCAGAATCTAATAATGGAAAGCATTTATAAGTATAAAGCTGGAGAATATGCAAAAGCTAAAGAAATAATGAACAGCATTATTAAAAATTATACATTAAAAGATGATAAAAAGTTCCTTCTTGCATGTACAGAAATTCCTCTAATTTTAGAAGATTGGATTAAAATACATCCGGATTTATTCATAGATGCAACTGATTTATTAATTAAAAATGCAATTAATTGGTACCAGTATAAGCATTGCTAAAATATTTGAAATAATTGCATAGAGGAATTTTTAACTAAAATAAAATCTGTATTGGATTTTGAATTTTTAGTTTTTAAATTGAAAGAAAAGATATCGATGAAATTTTTTGATGATCAAGAGGGGTATTTATTATTTTTATTGAAATGATTTTTTTAAATGTGAGAATTTAATAATCTATTTTTTATTTGAATTTTATCTTTGATTAATATTCAAATACTTTTAATTAAAAAGGAAATCTATATATGAAAGATGATGTTTTAAAATACTCCAAAATTTTAAGATTATTTTCTGTTACATTCATAACGCTGTTAGGCCTGACGGCTTGTAATGATAGTTCAGACAGTAAATCTACAAATACTCAACAACAGGCATCAAGTAAGGGACCTACTTTACAAGGAAAATTTATCCCAATTTATGAACCTGCTCTAAATGCAGACAATAGAATTGAGGAAGGTCTTTGGCGTAGTCGGAAGTTATTAGAAGGCTATACTGAAGAAATGAATGATTTTGTTAATATTCCCTCTGATATCAAAGTTATTGCAAAAGAGTGTAATGAAGCGAATGCATTTTATGACAGTGATAAGAAAACAATTGAACTATGTTACGAATTGGGTGCAGAAGAAAGGAAAATGTTCACTGAAGCTGGCGATTCGGGTGTCATATTAGAAAACGAGTTATATCAAAGTGCTGTGGGAACTTTATTCCATGAAACTGGGCACGCCCTTATTGCAGAGCTCGATTTAAAAATTACGGGTAGAGAAGAAGATGTAGCAGATCAGTTGGCAGCATATATTTTAACTTATGACGATCAAGATAAAGAGTACCTTCTTACAGTTTCAGATACCTATGGTCTTGCTGCAAGAAGAGCGACTTCATTGGATGATTTACTTTTTTATGATTCACATTCTTTAGATGCACAACGTGCTGTAAATTTTCTTTGTTACGTTTATGGTTCTGATCCGAAGAGCTTCCAGAGTCTTATAGATGATGAGTTGCTTCATAAGGAACGTGCTGAAGACTGTGAACATGAATATCAACAAATAGTTGATGCTTGGGATTCTTTACTTGCTCCTTATTTTAAAAAGAAAAAGAATGCTTAGTTATCTTCGAGTTAGTCGTGGTACCAGATTTTTCTTTTTAGTAAGACATATTAACAGGAACGTTATTGAATTTATGATCGTTTAAAAAGGATTGTAATATTTTTAGCTTTAAGAAGCTTGTTGTGCAATCTTATATTTAACTGATTTTCAAGATTGGGTTGTTTCATGTTGCTATATTATTAATATATTTTAAATATATTAATTTTAATCTAGATATAACTCTTAAATTATATGATGTTTAAAATTAGGTGGATGATATGGGAATAAAACGTATTTTAAAAATTTTATTTAAGATTAATATATTATTTTTCTTATTTACTAATATGGTTTTTGCGGCTATGCCCCCAAGTGGGCAACTGAATAATAGCTTTTCTGAAGCTGCTGGAGGAAATAGAAGTTATTTCGTTACTTTACCTAAAAATTATACCCCATTGAAAAAATATAAGTTGGTATTGGTTTTTGCGGGAACAGATACTACAGGTAAAGAAATGAAGGATTGGTTTGGGCAGGGATGGAGTTCTTCGGCTCATGGATTAGAAAAAAATATGCCTGATACTATTTTTATTTATCCTGATCAAAAATGGCGTTGGGGAGTCGATAAAGGTTGGGCCTTAGGGCCAAACGGTGGGGATTTTTCTGGAAATCATGATATCAAATTTACTGAGGAATTACTTTCTTTAGTTAAGCGTAACTATTCAATTGATTCAACAAGAATATTTGTTACTGGGCATTCTTGGGGAGGCGATATGGCTGCTGTAGTTGGATGTTCGCTAGGAGATCAGTTTAAAGCAATTGCACCAGTTGCAGCCAATAGTCCATATTGGTTTTATGATGATAATAATAATGCTGTTAAGTGCAAAGGTAATCCTGCAGTTTGGACTGTATTTGGCTTGGCAGATGATTTTTTTGGCAGTAAGAGTCCAAATGGATTGTTTGGAAAAGAGCAGAATACATTTTGGTTAGATAATCATAAATGTAAAACCTCTTCGACTAAAAAACTATCAAACGAAACAACTGAATACACCCAATGTCAGGTCGCACCTGTAAGATTGACTCTTTATCAACTTGGTCAGTATTCTGGAGGTGGAAGTTTAAAAGGACATTACCCACCAGATTATTTCTTAAAAGACGTTTCAAGATGGTTTGCTAGTTTTTAAAAGTAAGAGTAATTTCTTTAATTTAGGAAAAATAATTTTTTTAATGTGCTTTTATATGGAAAATTTAATTAGACTTCATTAATGAAGTCTAATTAAATTAGATATATTTAGTCAATTCAAACTACAGTTGGAATATATCCAGATGTCAAAATAATGATTAGCTCAAGATATAGCCAAAAGTAAGAAAAAAAACGGAAAAATATTTATCAGAAGGCTTCCTAAATTTTTATTAGAATATTGTTAATACTTTTATTGTAAGTTGATAATAAAATTAAGTAAATTTTAAATCAAACTTTTTTGCACCACTTTTTTCAAAACGATCTTCGAGTTTATATTCATAATGCCTTTAATCTTATTGAGCTTATTGATGATAAATTGAGAAAAAGAATCTAGGTCTTTTGTTGCCACCCACAAAACATAGTTAGATTCGCCAGTAATAATATAAACGTTGACTACTTCATCAAAATCCCTAATTTGAGTCATAAAGGTGTGATGATCTTCATCTGTAAGATGAGCCAACTTGATTTCTACCATTGCCTCTATTTTGATACCCAATTTCGCATAATTTATTTTCGCTTGGTATTTTTCAATAATTCCATTTGATTCCAAAATCTTTACTCTACGATGACAAGCAGAAGCAGATAAGTGCACAAGATCAGCCAGATCTTGATTGCTTAAGCGTGCATCTTCTTGCAACAGTTTTAGAATTTTAAGATCAATAACATCTAAATCCATGATGGGATATCCTTCAAATATAATCCATTTAATTAGAATTATATATCAAAATATAAGAAAATGACTAGATACTATCGAATAAATCATATTTTCATCATGATAATATTTAACTAAATAAAGGACGATTTCCATAAGGAGAAAACATGATTACACGTGAACAATGTCAAGTTTGGGATAAAGAAGACCCACTAGCACAATTTAAAAACGAATTTTCACTTCCAACAAATGTTATTTATCTTGATGGTAATTCATTAGGTGCTCGACCCGCCAAATCATTAGATTTAGCACAACACGTTATTTCTCAAGAATGGGGCAATGACCTGATTAATAGCTGGAACACCGCAGATTGGTGGGGATTATCTACGCGTTTGGGAGATAAAGTTGCTGAATTAATTGGTGTAAATGCTGGTGAAACGGTTATTTCCGATTCAACGACATTAAACCTTTTTAAGGTCTTATCTTCAGCTGTGAAAATTCAAGCAGAAAAGGATGCTTCACGTAAAGTAATTATTGCTGAGAAGGATGCCTTTCCAACGGATATCTATATCATTGAAGGATTTTTGGATCTTATTCATCAAGGCTATCGTTTGGAATTAATTGAAAACGAAAATGACTTAGATGTACTCTTAAATCAAAACGATGTTGCTGTGGTGGTGCTTTCACATGTGAATTATCGTACTGGCTATTTGTATGACATGAACGAAATTAACCAAAAAATTCATGCTCAAGGTGCTTTGATTATTTGGGACCTTTGTCATTCTGTTGGTGCTGTTCCGATTGAATTAAATCAGACAGATAGTGATTTTGCGATTGGATGTACTTATAAATATTTAAATGGTGGCCCTGGCTCTCCAGCTTTACTTTGGGTTAATCCGAAGCATCACAATACGTTCTGGCAACCCTTATCTGGATGGTGGGGGCACAACAAACCTTTTGATATGGCTCAAAACTATGAACCAGCAGTAGGTATTCGTCGTTATTTATGTGGCACTCAAAGTATTATTTCAATGAGTCTCATTGAGTGTGGTTTAGATATTTTCCTCAATACCAGCATGGAGAAAATTCGAACAAAATCGCTAAAGCTGACAGATTTATTTATGGCTTTAGTCGAGCAAGAATGTACTGACTTTGGATTCGAAATGATTACCCCAGTTGTTCATAAACATCGTGGTAGTCATGTGAGTTATAAACATCAATTTGGTTATGAGATTATCCAAGCTTTAATTAAGCGCGGGGTAATAGGTGATTATCGAGAGCCTGAAGTATTGCGTTTTGGAATCACCCCTTTATATCTCGGTTTTGTTGATATTTGGGATGCTGTACAGCACCTAAAGCAAGTCATGATATTAGGTGAATGGGAGAACAGCGAATATCAAGTTCGCGGGCAAGTCACTTAATTTAAGTTGCTTTATAAACAAAAATACATTTACCCAGGAGGGGTTTATGAATAATTTTGATGAAATTCAAACTAGGGAATCGGGCCTACATAAAAAATTGACTGCAAAGCAAATGAGTATGATTGCCATTGGTGGTGCGATTGGTACTGGCTTATTTATGGGAAGTAAGTTTGCGATTAGTTATGCGGGTCCTGCAGTTATTGTCAGTTACGCTATTGGTGGATTAATCGCTTTTGCACTGATGGCATGTCTTGCAGAAATGACGGTTCAGCACCCGACCTCAGGATCTTTTGGAGCTTATGCAGAACACTATATTAGTCCATTAGCTGGGTTCTTAGTGCGTTATAGTTATTGGGCTTGTATGGTTCTTGCTGTTGGTACTGAAATTACCGCTGTCGCTGATTATATGAAAATGTGGTTTCCAGATGTTCATGCTTGGTTCTGGATCATGTTTTTCTCAGGGACTTTGCTCGCGGTTAATGCTTATAGTGTTAAAGCCTTTGGACTGGTTGAATATTGGTTCTCTACCATTAAGATTTTTGCCATTATTGTATTTATATTACTCGCAATTGGAATTCTCACGCAAAATACTGAGCAAAGCCATATCACGGCTCATTTAACTGATCATGGGGGATTTTTCCCAAATGGTTTTAGTGGGGTCTGGATTGGTGTCATTATTTCTATTTTTAGTTATCTTAGTATTGAAATGATTGCTGTGGCAGCAGGTGAAGCTGCTGATCCAGAAAAAGCGGTAAAATATGCGTTTAAGAGTACGGCTGTACGGTTGATTCTATTCTATTTACTGTCACTATTTTTAATTGTGACGCTAGTACCATGGACTGAATTGATTGGAAAAGATGCAACTAGTCCGTTTGTTACAGTCATGAGACTGGTCGGTATCCCATATGCGGACAGTATTTTAAACGCTATTGTTGTTGTGGCCGCACTTTCAGCGATGAACAGCATGCTCTACATTTCAACCCGTATGCTTTTTAGTTTATCACGTGCAGGAGATGCTCCAAAAATCTTTGGAAAAATCCGCAGCAATGGTGTGCCTATAAATGCATTAATGCTGTCTGCTATAGGGATTGGAGTTGCGAGTGTAGTTTATAGCATTAATCCAGAGTCAGCATTTCCTATCATGATTGCACTTTCCATGTTTGGTGCATTATTTACTTGGGGAAGTATTTTTGTAACACATATTTTTTTCCGAAAACATCTTGCAAGCCATCAAACGGTACTGAAATTTAAAATTCCAGCAAGTCGATTTATTTCTGTACTAGGTTTGGTCAGTATATTTAGCATTATGATTACAACTTGGTTTACCGACGAGTTTAAATCAACATTGCAGTTTGGTATTCCATTTTTAATGGTGTTATTAATAGTTTATTGGTTTAAAAAGAAAATTTCTTGAACGAATGGAATAATATTAAAACAATTCACTGTCTATTAAATCGTGGAATGGGTGATAAGGAATAGTCTTATAACAATGCAAGATAGCATGTTAAACATCAAGCAATTTATTGAGGTCTAATGACATTAAGCTTTTATATAGGTGAGTAGCATAATGTTAGCTAGACCCAGTGAATAGGATGGGATCTATAAAATAGAATATAATGAGTGATTTTTCATTATTATTTAAATTTTATTCAAAATATCGTTGTAATTAACCTAAAAATTAGAAAGATTGTTCAAAAATGATTGTTAAAATTATGATGAGTAAAATGTAAAACCTTAAGTGAAGGACTCTCTTTCTGGCTGAGATTAATAGAAAACTAACGCTATTAACTCAATAGTTTTGCTTTGAAAATACCGTAATGGATGAAATTACAGAAAATGATGTGCTGTGATTTTTAAAGACTGTTTTATATAAAGGGAATTAATATGAAAAATTTAAAAAAATATTTGTGTGTTGCTATTTCAACTTGTTTTATTGGCCAATTGAGTTTTGCAGCAGATGAACAAGCTTTTAATCGTACTGATACACAATCAAAGAGTTTAAAGAGTGCGACACCGAGTTATTTGCAGCGTCAAGCTAAACGAGTTAGAGCGACTCCACCGCCACGCGATGGTATGCATCTTGTTATGTTGGGGACTAGAGCAGGACCTTTCCCAAGTCTAAGGGCAGCGACATCAACAGCACTGGTTGTAGATGGTCAAGTCTATGTTATTGATGCAGGATCAGGTTTGGTACAACGCTTTTATGAAAGTGGTCTGAATTTTGGCGATGTGCGTGGGATTTTTATTACACACTTGCACTCTGATCATGTGGATGATCTCTATCCATTTGTGAATGTTAACTTCCCTAACTGGAAATATGGCAAACAAGAAATTGCATTGGTTGGACCAGATCGTGCTGACTCGAATGGTAAATTAGGTGATGATGCTGGATTTGGTCATTTACCAAATACTAAATTAATCCATGCTGAGGACCCAACGCCAGGCATTAAAGAATTAATGCAGCTGCATTTTGCTGCGAATGCTTATGATATGAATAATGCAATTCACACAGTACGTCGTGCAGATGATCATCCACGAGATTTAACAGGAACAAATGGTCAAGGGATGTTAAATATTATGGCATTACCTGCACCTAAAAATGCCAGTCCTAGCAATATGTCACCTGTGATGAATCCGATACAGGTCTATCAAGATGATTATGTAAAAGTGACAGCAGCATTGGCTCAGCATCCACTGGTATATCCAGCTTGGTCTTATCGCTTCGATACTAAATATGGATCGGTCACATTTAGTGGTGATACTGCTCCAAATGAAAATTTACTTCGTTTGGGTAAAAATACCGATATTTTGATTAATGAAGTGATGGATGTAAATGCAGCCGTAGCAGTGTTTGCAGGTACACCTTTAGAAAAAACCATGACGACACAGATTTTAGATGGTCATACAGCGATTATTTCAGGAACAGATCCTCGTAATCGTAAATCAACCTTAGGTGTGGGTGCATTTGCTACGAAAATGGGGGCTAAGGGATTGGTATTGAACCATATTTGGCCCGATAATGAAAAAATTAATAGTGAATATCTACAAACAACAGCAGGGCGTGAGTTTAAAGGTCCTGTCCATGCGAGTGAGGATCTTGATGTAATTAATATTGCTGAATTTATCCAGAATCAAGGGAATACTCATAAAAAATAGTTTTATGACGATATGCAATCTAAAACCGAATTGGTTATCCATTTCGGTTTTTTTGAAGAGAATAAACCAAGAGAAATTTGGTTTTTAATAACACATAAAATCGATGAGATAATCCTAAGGTCGTATTAATATATTTTTCTAAAATTTCTAATAAATGTGATATTAGGTTTAACTAATATGAACATTAATAAGAGATTATTGAATAAATTATTAAAAAAACTATAGTAATATGAGTAATTATAAAATTTTGATACTTTGAGTATTTTGCCGTAAATGTGATCTTTAATATTATGGTTGTTGATGTTCTGAATTGAGTAAGTAAAAAGTTTAAACAATTTTAATCATAATTTTCATATTACATTGAAATACACGGATAATATTTAATTGTTATAAATTTCATCATGGTTAGAAAGGATAGTCTAACGATTTAAATCTGAATGACAAGGATGTAGAAATGTTAAAAAGAACATTAAAAATTGTGTGTTCCACATGGGTAATACTAAATGCAACAACAGTATCTGCTGAAGTTGAGCTGATCCACCAAGATCAAATTTTTTCTGATCAAGATAGTTTGACAGTTAAAACACATGGGAGCATGCGCTTACAAGCTTTAAACTTTGATCAATATAATGCGAACAATCAAAGTCAAAAATATCGTAGAAATGGTTATAGTGCTGCGAGCCGTATGTATTTAGATCTTGATTATAAATTGGATGAAAATACACATTTAATTGCAGGGTATCAAAATTATTTTAATTTACCAAAAATCTTGGATTGGGATGGTCATTATGCTAAGAATGATGAAGAGTTCACAACGATTCAAGCATATGTGGGTATGGAAAATTCTCAATATGGCACATTAAAGTTTGGCAAAATGTATAGTATTTACCATGATGTCGTTGGAGTAAAAACAGATCTTTGGGATTACGATATGCTAGGTCAAGTTTCTACGTGGAGTCCTTTTTCATTTCATGATGGTACATTAGTTTCAAGTAAAACATTACGTTATGAAAAGAAAAATCAATATGTTGATTTTTATGCAGCGTATTTATTTGGAGATGAAACCTCACTGAACAACTTCCACTATAAGTTGAAATCAGGTGAAGAGATCGCAACCGATGTTCATTTGAGCAAAAATTTACATTGGGGAACTTCTTATAAACATAATCAAGTCAGTTTATCTGATTCACAAGATAATCATGATCTATCTCAACATGTAATCGCTACAGCTTTATATTATTTTGATGGTCAATGGATGTGGGGAGTGGGAGCAGGATGGTATAAAAACCTAGTGCCGAATAATCTTGCGCGCAATCAGCCAGCACCTTATGGCGTAGAACATTATTTGGATACTGAAGCTTATGGTATTGAATACTATGCAGGATATAAGTTTAAAGTGCAAAATTATGGTATTCAATCGATACAACCTTATGTTATGGGTGATCATATTAAATATACTCAAGGTGAGGATTTTTCAAGACGCGATTTGGGAGTAGGTATGGCATTGCGCTTTAATTATGGTATTGGTTTTGACTATGAACGATTATATACCAGTGATAGTAAAGAAACGCCTGATCTGCATTTATTTAGACTTCGTTATCAATGGTAATCATCAGTAGTTTTCTTGCATAAGTTTTTTTAAAGCATAAATCTATATTAAACCTATCATTCTAGCCTTCTTTAAAGTGGAGAAGGCACTTTGAATAGCAGTATGATTTTCTTAACATGCTTATTTTTTGATTTATTCAATAGAGGTCGAATTATTTTAAATAATTTTGATTATTAGATGTAAGCTTTAATAAATAATGATAAGTATTGCAGGTTATATTGAGTATCGCTACAAGTTAAGGTGAATTAGAGTCAATAGCCTCATAATTTTTCATTATGTTGAAGATAGCTTAAATAAACAATATAGATGATGGGAATTCTAGTTTTTTGGATATCTTAATATCTATGCTTATATTTTTAATCACAAGCTAAAGAAAATAATATTTTTTATGTTGTAGTCAGATTTTTAAACGCTGGAGACCTTTTGCAAGGGGACTTATTTTAGTAATAATTTCATACTCAAATAGTATATAAGTTCTCAATTAAATTTGTTATAAAGAAAGATACAAAATTGATTTTCTACATTGTTTATGGATAAACAGAGCTTAATATTTTAAGTAAAGGAATTGGCACGTAATTTGCCCCTTAACAAGTATTGAGCGTTAGCTAGGTGAAAAGAATATGTTATCACTAAGCCAAGAGATGGATCTAAATCACTATTCCCGTCAGGCAGAATTTGCACACAGTTTAATGTCCTCAATATGTGGGGAGCATCACTTAGATACATGCGGTCGAAATGTCTTGGATTTTCATTATGAAGGGATTCGATTACCCCACAAGCGTATGGCGATCGGTAAGATCAGCTATGGTGCAAATGTACTCATTAACACGTCTAATTTAAGGGCATATAGTATTAGCTTACCGATTCAAGGTAAGCAGACTTTAGCAATCAATGGCACCAATTATATTTCCAGTGCTGATAAAGGGCTAATTTTATCTAATGCAGATTTGCAGGATTTAGCGATTGATAAAGATTGTAAAAAATATCAAGTGGTTATTCCTGAAAAAAGTATGCAGAAGGTGTTAGGCGAATTACTACGTCGGTCTGTTGAAGAGCCCGTGGTTTTCAATCCTGAAATGAGTTTGAAGATTGATCAGGGTATCGGGATGTGGTGGCAAAATATTGATCATTTTTTGTTGTTGCGATCTCAATACAAAAGTATGCAGGGCTTACAACTTTGGTCAGAGGATTATGAAAATTTCCTGATTAAAGCTTTATTACTCTCGCAAGAAAATAATTATTCAAGCTTGTTAAGATCCTTATCTGATCAACAAGCGCCAGAATACTTACGTAAGGTATGCGACTATATTCAGAAGTATGCCCATGAGGAGATTCGTGCAGAAGATTTGCTAAGATTAGCTGGCGTATCAAAGTCTAAATTATATGCTGAATTTCAACAGTATTATGGAACAAGTCCTTTGACTTTTTTACGTAGATATCGTTTACAACAAGTTTATAAGACCTTAAGTACCTCTATGGATAAAAATATTTCCATTTCAAAATTAGCTTTTGATTGGGGATTTAATCACTTGGGCCGTTTTTCGCATGAATATCGTGAAGAATTTGGAGAGAATCCAAGTGAAACTAAGAATCGAGTAAAAATATAATCTATTAATTCATTCGCGCTTTTAACCCGATTCTTTCCAAAATGGGAAAGCGTTAATAAACCACTTTAGTCTCTTGCTTAATGTGCGAGTCGTTGATTATTTTAAAATGGAATTACACAGCATTATTTACAAGCGCGTGCTTTGATCATTCTTTTTAGACTTGTCATATCGAGAGGCAATTTTTCTCTACTTATTAGCTGTATTAGGTCATGATCTAACAAATTAATAACAACCTATACTCGCCATCCTTTTCAACGGGCGCTCGATGAACGCAAGGTAAAACCTGTTGTGTTGGATAATCTACCGCTAAGCGCCAAAGATGTCCTGAGCCTAAATTTACAGGTTCTGAGTTGGGTTTCGGCTGGTAATGCAGATCAAAAAAATACTCTTGCAGAAAGGTTTCAAATTCTGCTTCAGGACCGTCATGTAATGCTTTAAGCTTTTCCCTGATTTCTGGGATCAAAATTTTTTGTTCCACTTGATCATTGGAGATGATGTCACTGGCAGCGCCATGATAGGTACATAAAAAAGTATCTGTTTCAATGGGTGAACGATCAACATGATACGAATATACATCTGTAGAAATGAAATCCAGATCTTGATCCCGTTCATAATTTTTAAGTAAATTCAGTGAAGGCGAAGCGCCGAAATCAGTTAATAGTTGTATATCGTTTAAGATGATGTCCCTTGCCAGAATACCTTTTTCTGAAAGTTGTAGTGCTAAAAGATCTTCAGTGGAAACTTCGGTAATATTTTCTTTTAATTCAAGTTTAGACACAATTTCTTTAAAATCACCCAGCAAATCTCTGTTCCAACAAATGGCATTTATCTCGCCTTGAAATGTCGTATTTACAAGTTCAGAAAAAGTCGTTACTACACGAACTTGATTGTTGTCAGAAAATGCAGGGTGCATATTAGAATTTAATAAATCAGAAACCATGTCTAATATATTCACTCAGCTTGGTAGAATCAGCTTTATAGAAGTTGGGACGAATCGCACAGAAGCGTGCATTACATGTAGCGTTAGACATAGCTTACTGAACAACAGGGTATTGTTGCAATGTATTGCTAAGTGAGATGGACTTTAACAATGGCTTTTATTGAGAACTTTTGCAAAATTGCAGATTTACTTATTTAACTATGGCTTATTGATGTGGTGAGCAAAATCTTGTTTAAGATAATCTTGTTCAGAATAGTAGATGACAAGATATTTATAAAAAGTGGCAATCAGCTTCTATCATAAGTCCTTATTAAAACCATAATTCAACATAAAAGCCCTCTCATCCTCGCCTCAGCCCAAAGGCAATTTCAATATCAAAACGATTCGCTCAATATGCTCATTTTTTGATTTATGAAAAAGATCTAATGATTTCTAAAATAAATTTTATGCATTGAATTTTCATCTTTCACAGTATTCCGCACTGATTGGATAATCCTCGCAGATTTTGGACAGACGTTAAATACCTTTCACAGACATGATAACGCTAACAGTTAGGTCTGGAGTGGATGAAATGTCA
Source organism: Acinetobacter sp. BIGb0196 (assembly GCF_011759595.1). Taxonomy (NCBI): domain Bacteria; kingdom Pseudomonadati; phylum Pseudomonadota; class Gammaproteobacteria; order Moraxellales; family Moraxellaceae; genus Acinetobacter; species Acinetobacter sp. BIGb0196. Next base: position 1,931,480 of record NZ_JAAOZA010000002.1, read on the forward strand.
GGTCAATATATTGAAGTAAAAACACAAACAGGGAAGTCATTTGCTGGGTATTTGGCAATTGCAGAGGGCGGAAAAGGGCCTGGGATTGTACTGTGTCAGGAAATTTTTGGTGTGAATGCAGCAATGCGTATCAAGGCTGATTTTTTGGCTGAGGAAGGCTATACCGTATTGGTTCCAGATTTATTCTGGCGTACTGCACCCCGCATTGAACTGGGTTATACCGAGCAAGATTTTCAAAAAGCCTTCGAGCTTTATCAACACTATGATGAAGATCAAGGTGTCGAAGATATTCAAGATAGCTTGAATTTTCTCAAAACTTTGGAGAGTTGTGATGCCACTGCAGGCTTAGGTGTCGTGGGATATTGTCTGGGTGGAAAACTGGCGTATCTGGCAGGTTGTCGTATTTCTGAAGTGGCCTGTGCTGTGGGTTATTACGGGGTAGGAATCGAGAAGACACTCGATGAACTTGAAAATGCCAAAGGGCGAGTAGTTTTACATATTGCTGAATTAGACAAGTTTACACCGCCAGAGGCACGCCAAAAGATTCTGGATGCTGCCGCCCAATATAGCAATGTTCAGGCTTATGTCTATGAGGGTGTAGATCATGCCTTTGCCCGACCAAATAGCGAACATTATCACAAACCTTCCGCACGTTTTGCTCATGAACGCAGTATTACCGCACTGCATCAAAGTATCGGACCAGTTTATGATTTGGTTGCACTTTGGGAGGCGCATATCCGTTATGAATTTGATACACGCAATGTACCTGCCACTATGGCAACCATGGTGGCGCAACCCTATGTCAATCATATTCCAACATTGACAGGTGGTGTGGGATATAGCCAACTTGCCCGCTTCTATCAATACCACTTCGTTCATCAAAATCCAAAAGATATGAAGATCACGTCGATCTCACGCACTGTTGGTTCAACACAGGTGGTGGATGAATTCATTATGAGTTTTACCCATGACAGTGAAATTGACTGGTTACTGCCGGGAGTCGCGCCAACAGGGAAGTATGTTGAGATTCCTATGCTGGGTGTGATTCAGTTCCGTGGCCCAAAACTCTGCCATGAACATATCTACTGGGATCAGGCATCCGTTCTAGTTCAAATTGGATTACTCAATCCTAAAGGGCTACCCGTTGCTGGTGTAGAAACTGCTCAAAAACTACTGGATGAAGATTTGCCATCCAATACCCTCATGCCGTCTTGGTCAAGCAGCGAAGGCAAATCGTTTTAACTATCTAGGAGTGGAATATGGATATTCAATTGAATCAGAAAATCGCTGTGGTCAGTGGCGGCGCAACCCTGATTGGTCAGGCCGTAGTTCAAGCATTGGTCGATGCAGGTGCAAAAGTCATTATTCTGGATATTGACCAACAAGGACAGCAAGTGGCAGATGCCATGCACGGGCAGGCGCAATTTATTCAAACTGATTTAAGCAGTGATGTGGCGATTGTAAACGCAGTGAAAACAATTCACGACAGCTTTGGCAAAGTTGATTATTTGGTCAATCTGGCCTGTACCTATCTGGATGATGGCTTTAAATCCTCACGTGAAGACTGGTTACAAGCATTGAATATTAATCTGCTTTCAGCCGTCGAACTGACCCGTGCGTTTTATGAGGATTTAAAAACCAAGCATGGTGCGATTGTCAATTTCACCTCGATCTCCGCCAAATTTGCACAAACAGGACGTTGGCTTTATCCCGTTTCAAAAGCAGCGATGCGACAACTCACCCAGTCCATGGCGATGGATTTTGCAGCAGATGGGGTGCGGGTTAATTCGGTATCACCTGGTTGGACATGGTCACGGGTGATTGCCGATGTCAGTGGCAATAACCGAAGCAAAGCTGATGCCGTAGCAGCTGACTACCATTTACTGGGACGTCTAGGTCATCCCGAAGAGGTGGCCAATGTGGTGCTGTTTTTACTCTCGCCAGCCGCAAGTTTTGTGACAGGCGCAGACTATGCCGTCGATGGTGGTTACTCCGTCATGGGGCCTGAAGGGAATCAACCAGCTATTCCACGTTTAGCCGATGAAGCGTGATAGCAAATCAAACATTTAAAACACTCAATGAATTAAAAAATATGGGAGAACCATGATGCGTCGTATAGCTATAGTAGGAGCGGGTCAATCTGGATTGCAGCTCGGTTTAGGATTATTAGACACAGGTTATGAGGTGACGATTGTCACCAACCGTACTGGTGATGAAATTCGTCAGGGCAAGGTCATGTCGAGTCAGTGTATGTTTCACACGGCCTTGCAAACAGAGCGTGATGTTGGACTTAATTTTTGGGAAGAGCAATGTCCAGCGGTTGAAGGGATTGGATTTACACTGGTCAACCCAGAAACAAAACAGCCTGCCTTTGCATGGAGTGCGCGATTGGAGCGTTATGCACAATCGGTAGATCAGCGCGTCAAGATGCCGTACTGGATGGAAATGTTTGAGCGTCGTGGTGGTCAGTTGATTATTCAAGATGTTGGAATAGATGAACTGGAACAGCTCACTGCTGAATATGAGCTGGTCTTACTGGCCGCAGGTAAGGGGGAAGTGGTTAAACAGTTCGAGCGTGATGAAGCGCGTAGTTGCTTTGATAAGCCACAACGCGCGCTTGCTTTGACCTATGTAACAGGTATGAAGCAAATGTCGCCGTATTCTCGTGTGACTTTTAACGTGATTCCAGAAGTGGGTGAATATTTCTGTTTTCCTGCGCTTACAGTTACAGGTGCTTGTGAAATTATGGTGTTTGAAGGCATTCCCGGTGGGCCGATGGATTGCTGGCAAGATGCGAAAACACCAGAACAGCATTTGCAAATGAGTAAAGATATTTTAAACAAATATGTGCCTTGGGAAGCAGCACGTTGTGAAAATATTGAATTAACCGACGCTGGTGGCTATCTGTCTGGACGTTTTCCACCGGGAGTGCGTAAACCGATATTAACCCTGCCATCTGGTCGTAAAGTTTTTGGTATGGCCGATGCATTAGTGGTGAACGACCCAATCACGGGGCAAGGTTCAAACAATGCCGCCAAGTGTAGCAAAATTTATTTCGATGCCATTTTAGCGCATGACAATCAAACATTTACAGATGAATGGATGCAACAGACATTTGAACGTTATTGGGCATATGCCGAAAAAGTCGTGGCTTGGACCAACAGTTTATTGTTGCCACCACAACCGCACATGATTGAGCTTTTGGCGGCGGCTGAGCAGAACCATGCCATTGCTTCGAGTATTGCCAATAATTTTGATAATCCACGCAATTTTGCTCCATGGTGGTTTGATCCAGAACAGGCGCAACGTTTTATCGAATCGAAAAGCTGTCAAAAAGTGGCTTAATAGGGAAGCAAAGTCAAAGGTGAATGGTATGAATATCAACACATTGCAGGAACTGGATTTAAAACCAATTGATACGGAAAATCCAAGAGAAATCCGCAACCTGTTAGGGCAGTTTGCTACAGGGGTTACGGTGATTACAACCCGTGGACGAGATGGACGAAAAATTGGGATGACAGCCAACTCGTTTTCTTCACTATCACTCGATCCGCCGCTGATTTTATGGAGTTTGTCAAAGACTGCACCAAGTTTATTGGATTTTACTGAGGCCGAATATTTTGCGATTCATATGCTGGCACAAGAACATCACTCACTTTCAGGGCATTTTGCCCGTGGTTCAGAGGATAAGTTTGCCAACATTGCACATCGTGAGTGTGAGCGCGGTTTACCGTTACTAGAAGATGTATTGGCAACATTGGTATGTAAAAACGTAAATCAATATGAAGGGGGGGATCATCTGATTTTTATTGGTCAGATTGAACATTATCAACATCGTATTGGTGAGCCTCTGGTGTTTCATGCGGGCAAGTATCGTATTGCTGCAGCGCATCCAGAACTGAGTATTTAACAGCAACAATCACGATCAATTTTGATCGTGATTTTTTCGGGGATCGAAAATGAAAAATAATGTGATCAAAAGAGGTTTTCTTGCTGGAACAGTGGTCTTAACAGCGGTTGCAGCACAGGCATATGACTTGCCGACAGTGAATCTGGGCATGACCAGTTTTCTGGATGGTGGACTGCCTGCTGGGCCGGGGTGGTATTCTCAAACGTATCTGCAAAATTATGATTCGAACAAGTTAAAAGACAATCAAGCTCATCGGTTAGCTTTACCCAAGACCGACTTAAATTATCAAGTCATTGTTGAACAAGTTAGTTATCTGTCCGATGTGCGTGTAGGTGAACACGCATCGTTAGGATTGAATGTGCTGATTCCATTTGTCAGTAAAATGGATATGGATGATGGTTTAAATAATGCCGCGATTAAAGCCCAAGGGGGTTTTGGTGATCTGATGATTGGGCCATTTATCCAGTTTGACCCAGTCATGGGCAAAGATGGGCCCAAATTCGTACAACGTTTTGAATTTCAGGTCAATTTACCGACAGGGAAATATGATCAGAATAAAAATATTAATCCGGGCAATAATGCCGTCTCATTTGATCCATACTGGGCAGCAACTTATTGGTTTAATCCAAAGTGGACGGTTTCTACACGTCTGCACTATTTGTACAATTTTAAAAATGATGATCCAAATTATAGCTTCGGTCTTGCAGATGATATTCAGGCAGGGCAAGCGATCCATGCCAATTTTGCAACCGACTATGCGCTTACACCACAATTACGCTTAGGGATCAATGGTTACTGGCTCAAGCAAATTACTGACACGGAAGTAGAGGGTGAAAAATTAACAGGCACACGTGAACAAGTGTGGGCGATTGGACCGGGGGCGATGTATAGCTTTTCTAAACATGATCATATCGTGACAAATGCCTATTTTGAACAGGATGCAAAAAATCGTCCTGAAGGAACTCGTTTGCAATTACGCTATATTCATCACTTCTGATTTGAAACGCTATGGCAACATACTGACAGATATACTTGACCTATTTAGATACGTCTAAATAGGTTTTTTAATTATTTATAATGAATAAAATCTCTAACTAAATCTCATCGGTTGTTTAAGAATATGGCTTAAACCTAAGATCTTGCTGTTCAAGGGTGCTACGGCGTGTACAAGAGGGTAATTCACCATAACGACGTTTATATTCCTGAGAAAAACGTCCAAGATGACTAAAGCCCCATTTAAACGCGACATCTGTGACTGAGACATGCTCATTTTGTAGGAGTTCCATATGCGCTTGTTCAAAACGCAACTCTTTTAAATATGACATTGGAGTAGTGTTTAAAAAGCTTTTAAATCCTGCAAACAAGGTACGTACGCTTACGCCTGCCTGTTCAGCCAATTGTTCAATGGTTAAATTTGCGTGTAGATTTTCACGCATATAGGCTTCGGTACGTTTGACAAAATAAGGTGAAATGGCTTTTTCTCGGTACTGATCGATTTGATGCAATAAGCTGTTGGCTTGGCCGTAAATCAGGGCATTAAATAGACTCGATTCAAACTGCTTAAATGCCATTGGGTGATGCAAAGGATGCTGTTCACAAGCAAGCGCATCCATCAATGTACGCATCAATTGGAAAAAATAAGCACCACCTTGGGTAGAAAGATCAAGCTTGGGTTCAAAAATAGGAGGGTGCTGCTGTGCATCTGGAAGATGCTGGCGACAGTGCTGTAAAAGGTCATCTTTATCAATTTTGAGAATCAGTTGTGGGGAGTTGGCATGCCAGCGCATTTTTAGCGATTGTTCGGGTGAGATTAGAGAGGCAACTTGCGGATAAGAAATAAATTTTTGTTGATTCATTTCAATTTCTGCATATCCCTGTGTTGGAATTTGAATCAGATAAAATTTTTCTAAATGGTCAGGTTCAATATAGACATCGGCACTGTATTCAAGACGACTGATGGATAATCGTCCTGCTTTAAGATGGTGCATGGATGAGTGAAAATCGTTTTGTTGTTGTACGATTTTTAATAGATGCGGTTTGAAGATTTGCCCAACACTTTTGCAGGTTTCGCCCAAGTCTTGATGCTGAAAGACTAAGTTTTGCGATGAAAAAATGGGGCATTGCTGTAAATGACGTCCATTGAATTCCATAGTAGGATCGACCTGACTCATAAATATTCCTTTTGGCTGGCTTGTTTATTACAGCTAATCTTTATGTCACATGATGACCTGATTAAAATGCACTAAACAATACTTAAAACTTTAAGTGGCTGGCAGTGATATAAAGAGTTAAGCAAAAAATAGACCAAGTAAAATACCTCGATACAACATATTTTTAGTCTAGTTTGGCGTGATCAAATCAATAAAAACGTTATGGTATTTTTAAAAAAATAAAGGATAGCGTTGATCATGCTTTGTACTCTTTATATGATCCTATTCCTTAAGATCTATCTCTATGTATAGCAAATCTGACTAAAATGATCAATTTATTTTTGGTTGTTTTTATTGGTTTAACTTATTGAATAATATAATTATATTAAAAATCCTCATATTATTGCAAATATCAGGATATCACAAAACTGAAATATTCAGGCCACGTAGAAAAAATATTCAAATTCCATCAATAAATCATTCTAGGATCTCGCTATTTAATAAGTTTTGTTGCCCAATTAAGATTCGAATCATTTTGAGCTTAACCCTGCTGTGAGTTGGTGTCATATCTTAAGATATGACACGCATTTTGTTGTTAAAACTAAGTTCTAACCGTATTGCTCTGTAAGAATTTCTCACTGTAAATCGAACAATCTTCGATAGATTGCTCATCTAGCCAAGATTTAACGGCTTCGATCATCGGTGGCGGGCCACATAAGTACATATCAAAGCGCTGTTGTTGAAGTTGTTGTTTATCCAGATGTTGATGGATATAGCCTGATTTTCCTTGCCATAGTTCTGAGGCGCTTGAAATGATCGGATGATAACTAAAGTCTTTGATCTTTTCTGCATAGGCGATCAAACGCTTTTGTTCACATAGATCGGCTTCTGTATTGACACCATAATAGAGTTGCACTGAGGGTTGATTTGGTTGATCGGCAATATTATCGAGCATACCTAAAAAAGCCGATAAACCTGTACCACCTGCAATAAAGATCAGAGGGCGTTCAGCTTCACGTAGATAAAAACTACCTAAAGGCGCTTCCATCATCAGGCTTTGTCCAATCTGACAACGTTCTCTGAGATAATTACTCATTACACCATCTGGCAGCAGACGAATTAAAAACTGAAGTTGATTGTTGGCATTGGGACGATTGGCAAATGAATAAGAACGCCAATCGTCAGTCTCTGGAATTTGTAAACGTGCATATTGACCTGGTAAAAAATTCAGTTCCTTGTCAAAACTACTGGCATCCAGATGCAAGATCGCGGTGGTTTCTGAAACCAATTCAACAGCAGTAACCACCGTGGTGATTTTTAAAGCCTCACCCGCATTACAGATTTCGGAACTATGATCGAAATAAAAAGCGGCATTAGACTTAACCCGTGTCTGGCAAGCCAGCATTTTACGTTCAGCCAAATCACGTTCGCTTAATGCATCCTCATCAACATATTCTTGTTCATAAATACCCGTTTCACATTTCCCCTGACAGGTTCCACAAACACCTTCACGGCAATCGAGCGGGAGGTGGATTCCTTGACGAACCGCTGCGTCCAACAGCAATTCGTCTTCCTGTACTGCGATAAAAAATGTTCTACCATCGGCAAAGTTGAGTGCAACAGAATGACTCATTGTATTTCTCCTTAGACGTGATAGAAATCGAGAACCGAATCTATCTTGTCATTAAGCAATACGCTGTGTTGACGACGAATACGGAAACTATCTTCAGTTGGACGGAGCAAATAAGTGGCATGACCATAAAAGCATCCTTCAAGGCCCTGACGATTATAAAGCGTGCGCCAACTTACCTTTGCCTCAACCAAACCATCTTCTTGAGTCTTTACTTGTACATTGTGAATATTATGTTGAGTGCGCGGTAAAGGCGTTGCAGAAGCTGCTTTTCCAGTACGGATACGGAACACACGATCTTCAAGTCCTGAACGATCGGGGTAATAAATATAGGACAAGCCTTGATTGGGATCTTGAACGTAGTGATGGTCATCAATCCATTGCGGGATATGATATTCACTATCTTCATCATAGAGTTCAAGGTAAGCATCCCAATCATAGCGATCACACAGTTCCGCCTTTTTATAAAGGAATTGAGACACTGCAAAATGAAGTTCTAGAGACATGGTTACACCTCATCCGTAACAGATTGATTTAAAAAAGTGACTTCTTGCATCTTAAGTGCTTTTTTATTGAGTCCATTGAGGAGCAGGCGTTGCCAGTGACCATGCTGGTTGACATATAGCCCTTCATGAGTAAATTCACGCCCTGTGATCACGGGTTCAATACCAAGATCTTGTGAATTTTGTGATGGGCCATAATTCCATTGATGATAACCGCGTGAGATATCACTCCAGCGTTCTAAACGGCCCTGAAAGCCTTTTTGTTGTTCGCGGAATTCCACCAGATCATCTGGTGTACCCAATCCTGATACATTGAAAAAGTCTTCAAACTGACGAATACGGTTACGACGTGCCTCCGCTGATTCACCTTTGACACCAATACATTGGCTGATGACTTCGGTTTTATTCCATGCCACAGGACGGACAATACGCAGTTGTGAACTGATCTGATCCATAAAGAACAGGCTTGGATAAAGGTTGAGGTTACGTAAACGGTGCATGGCCCATTTAGCGCGCTTTTCCCCAAACCTTTCCAGCAGATAAGGCATCACCACATCATAACCAGGACGTACCGCTGGATTTGGCATATCACTAAACAGCACACTATGTCCATTTTTAAAGCTAAACCAACCATCATCCGTTTCGGCATCACCCGCACCTAATTTACTATAATCAAGTGTGTCAAGTTCACTGCCATTGGCTGCGTTAACTTGCTGGCGATGTTGAACGGTGGAAACATAGTTATAATGCACGGTACTAACATGATAGCCATCCAGACCATTTTCATTTTGTAGTTTCCAGTTACCTGCAAAAGTATAAGCAGATTTACCTTGTAATACTTCAAGCTCACCTGTTGGTGATTGATCAACCATCAAGTCAAGGAACACTTTAGTATCACCTAAAAAGTCTTCCAGTGAATCTGTGGCCTGAGTATCCAGACTGACAAAAACAAATCCACGATAGCTGGCGATACGGCCTTGTTTTAAACCACGGCTGGATTTATCAAAATCTTCACAATATTCGTTTGGCGCTTTGACTTTAACCAAACGCCCATCGGACTTATAACACCAAGCATGAAACGGGCAGGTGAATACAGACTGATTGCCTTTAGCCACACGGGTCAAGGTTGCACCACGATGCTCACAGGCATTGACCATGGCATGTAGTTCGCCTTTACCATCACGGCTGATAATGATCGGTTGTCGGCCAATCTGTACTGTAATGAAATCATTGTTATTGGCAATTTCACTTTCATGGCAAGCGTAAATCCAGACTTTTTCAAAAATGAGTTCCATTTCGAGATCAAACAGTTCTGGTTCGGTAAACATATCGCGAGCAATCCGATAAACACCATCATTTGGTCGAAAATCGATACAGCTGTGTACAAAATTTTGCCATTCGGCGAGGTTACGTGCAGTCATGGGCTCTTCCTCTGTCCAATCAGTCCTTTGTTTGATTGAACCGCGATTTAAAGAAGGGCTCTATCCAGATTTTCCATGTGTTTATCCACTTTATGCAGATTAAATGCTTGGATACATTTTTGTTGAGGAGATTGCGATAGGATTGTTGAATCAGTTTTATAAATCAAAGCATGTACACTTTTGAAATGAATAATATTTTTGAATTGAACTTCGCCGTAATTTTGTTTTTTAAGTAAAATTTTAATGATGGGGATGAAAATGGACAAAGTGTTTGCCAAAACGGGGGGAGGCTAAGCTTTAAGTCGCAACTCAATCATTTATATTCTAAATTGATATCTTATTGAACTTAAAGCGTTGCATTGGAAAATGAAGTTATTATGACTTACAGCTATTTAAGGTAAAAAAGTCTCCTGTAAGTAACTCCATAGCATTTTTCCTTGAATTTCTTCAATCAGCGCACAAGAACGTCGAACTAGAATTCCTGATTCCTTGGTGTGTTTTTCAGTATAGGTGAGAACAATGCTTTGTTCACTTTGCATCAAAATTTGTTCATCATAAATTTCGATCTTTAGATCTGGCATCTTGCCCTGATTATTGCTAAACAGCCCTTTGACATCGGCCAAGGAAAAACGCTTTCCAGCTGCACCGACCATCTCAAAATGATCGGAAAAATATTCAATAAGTAGGGGAAGATCTTGTTCTGTATGTTTCCCGTTAAAAATACGTTCAATCAGTACGTGCATGCTATGTATACTTTCAATTGCATCTTGTTTTGACAGTGGCATATCCATTTCCTATGAGAGGTGTATTTTTTATATTATGTAAAAATAAATGTAAAATTCAATATTATTTTAAAATTAAATTTTTAACGTATGTTTCAAGATCGCTCCCAAAAATAATTTCCAATTTAAAAAACATAGCATCTTATTGATATCTATTATTTTAAATAAAATGAATTTGTTTGAGTCGAACATTGTGACGCAAAAGGTATAACTATATACTTAAAATAACATGGAAAATTCCATGTAAAAATAACTATAGTAGGCTAAGCTTTTCTTTATGAAGGTGGATAGGAAATGGATATTTCCTCGAATACGCGACGTCTTCTTAAAGATACCAATCATAAAAATGCATGGACAAGGAAGAAAAATGGATACTCATTCACCAGAGTCAACAGGCTCTCATTCAAATACATATGCATGGTATGTTGTTTCGCTGTGCATGTTGGCTTATATCTTTTCATTTATAGATCGGCAAATATTGGCACTGATGATTGAACCAATTAAGGCCGATCTAGGATTGTCAGATACCCAATTTAGTCTATTACATGGTCTCGCCTTTTCGTTGTTTTACGCCTTTATGGGGTTGCCACTGGCCTATTTGGCAGATCGATTTTCTCGACCAAAAATTATTGCAGTCGGGGTGGTGTTTTGGAGCATTGCAACTGCATTCTGTGGCTTAAGTAAAAACTTTATTCAACTGTTTTTAAGCCGTATGGGTGTTGGGGTGGGCGAAGCTGCTTTATCTCCTGCCGCGTATTCAATGTTTAGTGATATGTTTAGCAAGGACAAATTAGGTCGTGCTGTTGCAGTATATTCAATTGGTTCATTTGTCGGTGGAGGGATTGCTTTTCTGGTCGGCGGTTATGTGATTGGCTTGCTTAAAAATATGGACACCATTCAGGTTCCTTTATTTGGTGCATTAAGAGCATGGCAAGCAGCATTTATTATCGTAGGCTTACCTGGAGTGTTTATTGGCTTACTGGTGTTACTTACGGTGAGAGAACCGCAACGCAAAGGTCAGCGTTTAAATGCACAAGGTCAAGTTGAAAAGACCAATATGAAAGATGCGTTTAAGTTTATCAAAAAACATAGTCGTACTTTTACTTGCCATTATTTAGGTTTTACTTTTTATGCAATGGCGCTGTATTGCTTGATTAGTTGGTCACCAGCATTTTACATGCGTAAGTTTGGCCTTACACCGACAGAAGCAGGCTATATGCTAGGCACGGTGTTATTGGTGGCAAATATTCTTGGCGTATTCTGTGCAGGCTGGCTCAATGACTGGTTTATTCAAAAAGGACGTAAGGACGCGCCAATGATTACCGGTGTGATCGGAATCGTAGGATTAATTTTACCAATTATGGTCTTTACCCAAGTCAATGAGCTGTGGCTTTCTGTGGTATTTCTGGTCCCTGCCATGTTTTTTGCCTCTTTCCCAATGCCAATTTCAACCACAGCAATGCAAATGCTGGCACCGAATCAGTTGCGTGCACAAATCTCAGCTGTATTTTTGCTGATCAGTAATTTGGTTGCGGTTGGGATCGGTACCACGTTGGTGGCATTGATTACAGATAAAATCTTTGAAAATCCACTGATGGTGGGGATGTCTTTGTCTATCGTGGGTACGATTTCATGTGTGTTGGCATTTATCTTATTGAAAAAGGGCTGTAAGGCATTTAGCGCCAGTATGCAGCAGGAACATGCCTCTTAATCCAATGGTGTTCTCAATCAGTCACAGCGCCCATTCTTTGTAATGGGCTTTGTGACTTGTTTGGCCAATCCATAATCAGGGAGTGAAAGAATGGAACAGTTTTTCAAATTGGATTATCTAAATGAGCTGCTGTTGTTTAAATCGGATGATTATCAAACCATTAAAGATCAGGTCAGCTATTATTTAAGCCCTCATCGTTTTGAGGTGGAAGTGCGTGAACCGTTAAATACCCGTTTAAATGGCTTTCGCTTTGGTAATTGTGCCTTGTACGATCTTAAATATAGTGCCCCTGTGATAATCACCATTGATGAGGTTTCTGATTTTTATTTATTTCGATTGACACTGGAAGGTCAATGTAAAGTCGGTATAGAAGACCAACAGGTGCTACAGTCAGTCGGGATTATGTCGATTACGCATCCGCATACTCAACAGCAAATCCAGACCAATCAGCATTGCCGAAATATTATTTTAAAACTTGCTCAACATGATGTAGAAACCCAATTGTTTAAAATGTTGGGGCATACCAGTCATGAACCGGTTGTCTTTGATATGAGCCTGTCCTGTACCGAAGAAGGCATAGACTCGATTATTGAAACCCTCAATTATTTGTGCCATGCCTATTATCATATTCAAAATTGGAGCTTTATCTCTGCGAGTTTTACCCAGTATTTAATTGAACTGATTTTATTGAAGATCCCAAATAACTATAGTGCCCAGCTTAATTTGCAAAGACAGCATATTTTGCCTGGCTATCTAAAAAAAGCACAAAAATATATTCAGAATCATTTAGAACAACCGATTTCATTAGCAGATTTAAGCCAGTGTTGTGAGGTGTCGATCCGCACATTGCAAAAAGGCTTTAGCCAGTATTTACAACAAACCCCAGTTGAGTATATCCGTGATCAGCGACTTGAACGGGTACATCTGGCTTTGCAGCATGCTCAAACCAATGAAACAGTGACGGATATTGTGTTGCGTCACGGCTTCCAAAGTTTAGGGCATTTTTCTACGCTGTATAAAAAACGCTATGGGTGTTTACCTTCTAAAACTTTAAAAATGAGTCCTGTTCAAATGAGTACAATGCTTTCGTAAACTGAACACGTGTTGCGTGTTTGGATAAGCGAGCAGGTTATTGCACTTCTATGATGAATTGAAATAAATCAGGAAGATCAATGATGAAAATTACAGTTTTAGGTGGCGGTCATGGATGTTATGCAGCTGCGGCAGAAATGGCTGAAAAAGGGCATGAGGTGCTGTTATGGCGCCGTGATTCAGATGCTTTGCAACAACTTGCTGCCACTGGGCAATTAAAGATTAAAGATTATCAAGGCGATCGTACTGTGACGGTGGGTTTTGAAAAGAGTCAGATTAATTTGTCTGATAATTTGCAAAGCGCCATTGAACATGCTGAGTTGATTATTATTCCATTACCTGCGACCACACATGATGATTTAGCCCATCAAGCAGCGCCATTTTTTAAAGCTGGGCAAGTGGTGTACTTACCACCAGCGACATTTGGTAGTTTTATCTTTGCCAAGGCGATGCAACAAGCAGGTAACACTGCGCAAGTGGCATTTGCAGAAACGGGAACTTTGCCTTATTTGGTGCGTAAACATGGGGTGAATCAAATTGTGATTAGTGGTTATGCGACCCGTTTACCCACAGGCGTATTTCCAAGTGTATTGTCACAACATGCATTTCACGTGCTTAAGCAGGCATATCCTAGCGTTGAACCCGTTGAAGACAGCTTAAGTGGTGCATTGATGAATGCTGGACCAATTATTCATCCACCTTTAATTTTGATGAATGCGGGTCCACTTGAACATTTTGAAGCGTGGGATATTCATAACGAAGGTACTCAACCCTCAATTCGTCGTGTCACTAATCAACTCGATGCGGAACGAATGCAAGTACGTGAAGCATTGGGATATGCCGCACCACATTTTCCTTTGGCGGATCATTATAATCATGAAGGTGAGGGTGATGAATGGATGTATGGACGTGGGGCACATGGAAAATTAACCGACAGCGGTGACTGGCGTGAGGATATCGACTTAGATTCACATCGCTATATGTTAGAAGACACTCGTTTAGGATTATCTTTTTTAGTTTCTGTGGGACGTTGGGCCGGTGTTGCAACCCCTGTTGCTGAAGGATTGTTGAATATCGCGTCAGCGGTCACGGGTAAGGATTTATATCAACAAGGACGTACTTTTGAGCGTTTAGGTCTGGCGGATAAAAGCCCAGCAGAACTTCAAGCGATTTTGCAACAAGGAGTCTAAAATGCAGATGATCGAAAAAATTGCGGTGCTTGGCGCTGGACGTATGGGCAAAGCCATTGCGATTGCATTTGCCTATGCAGGACTAAACGTTGATTTGATTGATGCAAAACAACGTAGTGAAGCTGAATTTGAACAATATCAAACTCAAATTCGTGCTGATTTACAGCAAGAGTTACAGTTGCTTGAGAAAATTCAGTTTATTCAAGCAGACCAGCAAGTTTTTGTTTTGGATAAGATTGCGATTTTATCTAAACAGGCTGCTACAGGCATATTGCCAAGCTGTGCGTTGATCCTTGAGGCTGTACCAGAAGTAAAACAAGCTAAACAAGAAATTTTTGCTTGGCTGGATCAATATCTTTCACAGCAGTGTATTGTGGCTTCGACCACATCGACATTTTTAGTGACGGATATTGCGCAAATGATTTCGCATCCTGAGCGAGTGGTCAATGCACACTGGCTAAATCCTGCTTATCTCATGCCTTTGGTGGAGTTAAGCCGTTCTGACCAGACCTCAAATGAGGTGCTGACTCAGCTTAAGCATTTCCTACAGGTGATTGGTAAGGTACCTGTGGTTTGTAATGCCAAGGCGGGCTATATCGTGCCAAGGATTCAGGCCTTGGCAATGAATGAAGCGGCACGTATGGTTGAAGATGGAGTCGCTTCGGCAGAAGATATTGATATTGCTATTCGTACCGGTTTTGGTTTGCGTTTTTCTGTTTTAGGCTTATTGGAGTTTATTGATTGGGGCGGTGGCGATATTTTGTATTATGCCTCGCAATATTTGCAAAAAGAGCTGGGTGAACGTTTTCGTACACCTGAAATTATTGCGGAAAATATGCGGCAGCAGCGTAATGGCCTTCGTGAAAAGCAGGGCTTTTATAATTATGCGGATGTGGATATTCATCAATATAAACAAGATGTCTTACGAACCTTTTCAGATCGAATTGAAAAAAGTAAGCTAAAACCACCGTTTAATATTTTACAGTCCACAACGTGATGAACCGAACAATTCGCCCATTGCATTCAGCTAATGGGCGTTTATTTACAGCTTTTAGCTTGATGGCATCAAATTGAATAGCTTTTTCAACTGTGCGTTTAACTGATGTAATTCCTCATCTTCAAAGGCATTTAAAATCCCAGATAAAGTCACTTGGCTGATTTGATTGATCTGCTCCACTAGTTCTTTGCCTTTGTCTGTGAGCTTGACCATCGAAATACGTTCATCAGACTCTGACGAAAAAACCTGCACAATATCATCTTCAACCAAGCGATAAATGGCTTTGGTTGCTGTGGTCAATTTAAGGGTAGAGAGGTTGGCAATTTCGGTAATACTGGCTTGTTGCAAAGCATTGGTGCTTAAAATGATTTTACGACGTGTATTGTCGATACCTAGTTTTTTTATTGACTTTTCAATAAGTTGTGTATATTTACCATTCACTTGAGAAATCCAAAAGAAAGGATAGCTTTGTAAACTGCTAGGTTCATTATTAGGTAGAAATTGTTCTAAATGAGTAAGCATAGCAAAGTGATAACTTTATAAAGATGAATATTCATCATTATACAAAAATTAAAGAAAAAATCTTTGCTCTTTCTGATAAAAACATCTTGACAATTACATTACTTTTTCCGATATTGGTATTAAGTACAAAAATACATGGAAAAGTGAATGAATATTGTTGTACAAGACGTACAAATAGGGCGCGGTGCTTTAAAAGTCATGGTGAAAGATTCCATTGATATTCAAGGTCTAAAGACCATGATCGGGAGCAAAGCCTTGATGGATAAGCCTTCTGCAACAAAAAATGCAGAAGTGGTAGAGCGTATTTTGGCAGCGGATTGCCAAATTACCGCAAAAACCAATCTACATGAGTTGGCTTTTGGGATTACCGGGATCAATCCTGTTTTTGGCACTGCAATCAATCCTCAATATCCTGATCTAATTCCAGGTGGTTCATCGAGTGGGTCTGCTGCTGCCGTAGCCGCGGGACTGGCTGATTTCACTTTAGGTACCGATACTGGTGGTTCAATTCGTATGCCTGCGGCATGTTGTGGGGTGTATGGTTTTAAACCGACATTCAATCGCGTCAGTCGTCAAGGGATACATCCGGCCATGAGTTCGTTGGATTGCGTGGGACCATTTGCCGCTTCGGTTGCAATGATTGAAACCGCGATGCAGATAATTGATCCAAGTTTCCATGCTTTGGAAAAATTAGCGCATACGCCGAAACTGGCTTGGCTTGAGGTAAATGCGAACCCAACGGTATTGAACTGTATTCAGCAATTTCTTGCTCAGGCGAATCTGTCAGCTACACCAGTGAAATCTGAATGGTTTGAACCTGCTTATGATGCAGGGATGCGGATCATTAATTATGAAAATTGGCAGGCGTATGGCGAGTTAACCAAAACCGGTTTATTGGGTGACGATATCCATGCTCGCTTGCTCAAATCTGCGCAAACCACTGTGCAACAAGTAAAAGAGGCGCAAGCGGTCAAAGCACAATTTATCAATGAAATTGATGGCTTATTGGAAAAATATGATGCTGTGTTACTGCCAACCCTTCCGGAAATCCCACCCAAATTAATCGATGCAGAACATATGGTTGCACTGTTGAACTTAACTTCATTGGTGCGTCCATTCAATTTATCTGGTCATCCTGCAATTTCAATACCGCTCAAAACCAGTGAAGGGCAACCAGTGGGTTTACAAATCGTGGCAAAACGAAATTCGGATGAGCTGGTGTGTGCAATTGCGAAATATATCGTGGATGCATCGCAATAAATGACAAGGAGTTGGGTAATGAATAATTTATCGACAAAGGAATTTGTAATGGACACAACAATAACGGAATTAGAAGCACTCTGTCAGGAGATTCGAGAACGTGCTTGTACAGGCGAGTTTGATAACCAAGCGTATGTGAGTCAAGACATCATCGATAAGTTAAAGCAGATTGGTGTCTATCGTGCATTGGTACCGAAACGTTTTGGCGGCAATGAATGGTCACCTCAACAATTTTGTGAGTTGATTGAACGTTTGTCTAAAGCAGATGGTTCAGTGGGCTGGGTTGCGAGTTTTGGGATGAGCCCTGCTTATTTGGGTAGCCTGCCTGAAGCAACGCTTGAAGAATTATATAAAGAGAGCCCAGATATTGTATTTGCAGCAGGTATTTTTCCACCGCAACCCGCAGATTTAAGAGCTGATGGCGTGGTGGTGAAAGGTCGATGGAAATTTTCCAGCGGTTGTATGGGGGCCGATATTATTGGAGTGGGGATTAGTCCACAGGTCAATAACACCACACAAGGTCTCCCACGTTTAGCAATTATCCCAGCAAAACAAGCACAAATCGAAATGACTTGGGATACAGTCGGCTTAAAGGGAACAGGCAGTCATGATCTACTAGTCGATAATGTCTTTGTTAACAATGACTGGACCTTTATTCGTGGTGAACCGTCTAAACTTTCGGAACCATTTTTTAAATATCCATCACTGTCATTGGCAACACAGGTGTTAACTGTGGTCGGGATCGGTGTTGCAGCAGCAGCGTTGGAAGAATTCCAAAAGTTAGCGCCTGGCAAATCATCTATCACAGGTGGTGCTGAAATTGCCAGTCGCCCAGTCACTCAATATGAATTTGCCCAAGTCGAAGCTGAGTTTAAAGCAGCGCGTGTTTGGTTCTACGACACTATGCAAATCGTTTGGAATGAGATTATTGCAGGTGCTACGCCAACGCCAGAACAGATCAGTGAGATGCGTTTGTCTTGTACCCATGTTGCTCGAGTTTGCGCACGTGTGACGCGCAAAATTCAAATGCTGGCGGGCATGACTGCAATTTATACCCATAACCCATTTAGCCGTTTTGTGAATGATACCAATGTGGTGACTCAGCATGCCTTTATGGGCGATGCCACTTTACAAAATGCCGCTTTGGTGAGCTTTGGTATGCAGCCAGCACCTGGTTATTTATAAGCCGAATTTAAATAATCACGAGATGTCCAAGGATGAATATGACATGAATAGCCAGATGGATTTGACCGTTATCCTACAACGCTTAGAGCAGCTCGAAGCACAAAACGCGATTCGTAATTGTATTCATCGTTATATGGAAATTTGTGATGAATTAAATGCCAAGACTGACCTCAATGAATTAATGGATTTATTTGATCAGGACAGTATTTGGGAAGGGATTGGTGAGAAATATGCGCAATCTTTTGGTCGCTATGCTTCATGGCAAGCCATTTTTGACATGTTTAAAAGCTATACCCAAGCCGAATCACATTTTGTGATGAATGCGCATTTTGTCAGCTCAGAACAAATTTATATTGCAGGCGATCAGGCCAATGCAAGCTGGTTGATGTTGCAAACCTCGACCTTTCTCAATGGAGATAGCCATTTAAATGCCGCAAAACTCCGCGTGAAATTTAAACAGCAAACCGATGGTCTATGGAAGATCAAACATTTTCAGACTGAAAATATTTTTAGTCGCCCCGTGTCTCACTGGAACAGTACAGCGATATTGCCAGTACCGTCTCAGCAATAAGTTATGGATAAATTGAAAAGGATAATGGATATGAACAGTATTATTCCAATGCAGAATATTAATATTGATTACAGCGAGTTAGTTCAAAGTGATCGTGCGCATACCTCTTTATATAAAGATGCGCGTGTCTTTGATGATGAAATGGAAAAGATTTATTACAGCACTTGGGTTTGGGTGGCACATGCCAGCGAAATTCCAGATGGTGGTAGCTATAAAACCATTAATATTGGTAAGCAACCTGTGGTCGTTGTACGTGACCGTAAGAAAAAAGTCCATGTATTGCTCAATCGTTGCCGCCATCGTGCAGCAACGGTATGTGAACATAAAAAAGGCAAAACCAACAGTTTTGTTTGCCCATATCACGGATGGAGCTATGCACTGGATGGTTCATTACGTGGTGTACCTTCACCTGAAAGTTATGGTGAATGTCTGGATAAATCAGAGTTTCCATTGATTAGCCTACGTGTTGAAGAATACAACGGTATGATTTTCGCCACCTTTAAAGATGATATTGAACCTTTAGAGGATTTCTTAGGTGCAGCGAAAAAATGGATTGATTTGTTTATGAAACAAGGCGCAGGTTATCCAATTAAAGTATTGGGTGAACATCGTTTCCGTTTCCCAGGCAACTGGAAAATTCAACTGGAAAACACCACCGATGCCTATCATTTCCCGCTGGTACATAAGTCATTCTTAAGTTCAGTTGATGAGAAGACTGAAGAATTATTTAATTTTGAAAATCAACCTGGCTATGTTGAAGATTTAGGCAATGGGCACAGTGTCATGGTGATGATTCCTGAGCTGGTGGATTTAGATGAAGAGTTGATGGAACGCCCAATTCAGGAACGTTTTGAAGAGCTTGCTCAAGCGTTACGTGATGAAGGACATGAAGAACTTGAAGTACGCCGTATTGTACGTGCTGTGGGTGGTTCTGGTTTTAACTTAAACCTGTTCCCAAACATTGCCTGTTCAATGGCCTTTTTCCGTGTCATGCAACCGATTTCAGTCAATGAAACTGAAATTCATCATTCCGTGATCACGATGGATGGTGGTCCACAGATTGCCAATCAATATCGCTTACGTCTACATGAACATTTCCAAGGTCCATTTGGTTTTGGTACACCTGATGACTCAGAAGCGTGGGAACGTGTGCAACATGGTGCCAATGCTGGTCATGATTTATGGATCATGTTGAACCGTGGTTTACCCGGTGAAGTAAAAACTGAAGATGGCTTAAAGAGTGATGTCAGTGCAGAAACTGGAATGCGCGCTGCTTATCAGCAGTGGAAAAAGATGATGACGGCTTAAGGAGAGTAGCATGAACATGAATTTGCAATTATTAAATGAAGTGACTGCTTTTGTTTGGGCTGAAGCTGACATGTTAGATCACAGTGAATACCGTGAATGGCTCAATCTATGGAATGAAAAAGGCGTGTATATCATTCCGATTGATCCGACACTCAAGGATTATGAAAATAATTTGAACTATGCCTATGACAACAATCATATGCGTACATTACGGGTAGAACGTTTGGAAAATGGTGAAGCGATTTCGACTGCACCCAAAGCCAATACCGTCCGTAGCGTGTCACGTATCCGTGTCGTAAAAGATGAGGATGGTGAAATCATTTTACGCTGTGCACAAAACCTTCGTGAATTCCGTAAGGAAAGCTTGAAACATTACACCGCAGATGTGATTTTTCATTTGGTTCGTGATCCAGAACAAGGCTTTAAGATCAATCGTAAAATTATCAACTTAGTCAACTCGACCGATACTTTGGCGGGTATCAGTTACATCCTCTAGGAGCGCAAAAAAATGAAACAGGTTGTTTTAGTCACGGGAGCAGCATCTGGTTTAGGGAATGTGATCGCCGAATATTTTGCAGCACAGGGGCATCAAGTGATTGTCTCTGCCAGCAGCTTAGAAAAGGCTGAAAATGCCAAAGCTCGTAGTCCTAATGCGGAGAATATGTTTGCGTTAAAACTGGATATTTCAGTTGAGCAAGATTTTCATGCCGCAGTGCAGTGGATTCAACAAAAATTCAGCAAATTGGATGTGTTGATTAATAATGCGACGGTCACTAAGGCAACTCCTGTTTTAGAGATTACTGCAGCTGACTTTGACTGGATCACCCAAGTGAATCAGCGAGGAACCTTTCAAGCGTGTCAGATTATTGGCAAATATATGGCAGATCAAGGCTATGGCCGTATCGTCAATATGGCTTCATTGGCAGGGCAAAATGGAGGTACTGCAACAGGAGCACACTATGCTGCAACCAAAGGTGCAATTGTAACTTTGACCAAAATCTTTGCCAAAGAGTTTGCTGCTAAAGGTGTGACTGTGAACGCCGTAGCACCTGGGCCAATGGAATCACCGATTGTACACAGTGTGGTATCTGACGAGAAAA